>NZ_CP108100.1:4166555-5555407 GCF_036195045.1 Streptomyces sp. NBC_00236
CCCGTGCGAGATGCGGCAGTGCGAGCGTGCCGGTCCGTGCGGCCAGGAAGTACGTGCGCAGAGGAGGCACCGGTGGATCGAGGAGCGCCACCAGCTCGCCCCGCTCCAACGCGTCCTCGCACAGGTACCGGGGCAGCACGGCCAGCCCTGCCCCGGCCACCGCGCATTCCAGGACCGCCCGCAGATCGGGCGTGATGACGGCCCCCGCCGCCGCGGGCCTGCTGTCGAAGACCGAAGCCCAGTACCGGGAGACGAGGGGCAGGCTCTCGTGCACCTCCACCACCGGCAGCTGTTCCAGGACCACCGGGCCGTTGCGCCGCAGCGTTCCCGGCCCCAGACGCCCCGCCCACCGTGGTGCTGCGACCAGGATGTGTTCCTCGTCGCAGAGCGGGGCCGCGGTCAGCAGGCCGCCGCGCGGCCGGGCCGTCACGATGGCCAGGTCGTGATGGCCGGCGGCCAGACCGTCGAGCGTCTCGTCGGTGTCGGCGGAGAACGAGCTGCGCAGTGCCAGCCCCTGGGCGATGAGCGGGGTGAGCGCCGGCAGGGCCCGCAGCGAGGTGAACTCCGGCGGGCCCGCCAGATGGAGCGTCCGCACGCCCGACTCCTCGTCGAGTTCGGTCTCGGTGATCTCGACCAGTGCGTCCAGGTGGGGAGCGGCCCGGTGCGCGAGTTCGTCGCCGATGGTGGTGGGTGTCACGCCGCGGGCCCGGCGGAGGAAGAGCGGGCGGCCCAGCTGCCGTTCCAAGGTGCGGATCTGCGAGGTCACGGCGGGCTGGGAGAGGCCGAGGAGCGCGGCGGCGCGGGTGAACGAGCCCGCGCGGTGCACGGTGACGAAGGTGCGCAGCAGGGCCAGGTCCATGTCCGTTCCCTCTCACCGTGCGGCCCGTCGGACTCCGGCAACTATAAATATGTCGATAGGTCGCTGCCGCTACTGTGATTGGACACTGACGCAGAGTCAACTAGCCTTGTCGAGGCGGTTCTTCGCAAGGAGAAGGCGGGAACCGGGACGGTCCGAGCCACGAGGGGGGAGGCTCGGACCGTCCGTACCGCACCGGTGCGGTCCTCAGCTCCCGGTGACGGCCTCGGAAAGCGCGCGCTCCACGTCGGCCACCAGGTCCGCGGCGTTCTCGGCTCCGACGGAGAAGCGGATGAAGCCTTCCGGCACGGCGTCGCCGCCCCAGCGGGCCCGGCGTTCGGCGGTGGAACGCACGCCGCCGAAGCTCGTGGCGTCCTCGGCGAGACGCAGCGCCGACAGGAACCGCTCGGCCGTGCCGCGGTCCGCGAGCACGAACGACACCACGGATCCGAAGCGCCGCATCTGCCGCACCGCGTTCGGATACGAGGGGTCGGCCGGCAGCCCGGGGTAGCGCAGCCCGCTCACCTCGGGGTGCTTGGCGAGGGTCTCGGCCAGCAGGAGGGCGTTCGCGCACTGCCGCTCGATCCGCAGCTCCAGCGTGGCCAGTGAGCGGTGTGCGAGCCAGGCCTCCATGGGCCCCGGGATGGCGCCCACGACCTTGCGCCAGCGCCGCACCCCCGCTGCCAGCTCGGAATCCCGGCAGGTCACATGGCCCAGCAGGATGTCGCCGTGACCGGTCATGCCCTTGGTGTCGCTGGCCACCGAGAAGTCGGCGCCGAGTTCCAGCGGGCGCTGGCCGAGCGGGGTGGCGAGGGTGTTGTCGACGGCTACGAGCGTGCCGCCCGCGTGCGCCGCCTCGACGAGCCGGCGCACGTCACATACGTCGAGCCCGGGGTTCGACGGGGTCTCGAGCCACAGCAGCCGCGCCCCTTCCAGAAGGGCCAGCTGGGCATCGCCTCCGGTCGGAGCCGTGCGCACCTCGACGCCGTAGGCCTCCAGCTGCGCACGTACCAGCGGGAGAGCCTGGTAACCGTCGTCCGGCAGCACGACGACATCGCCGGTGCGCACCTGGGACAGCAGGACCGCGGAGATCGCAGCCATGCCGGATGCGAAGACCGTGGTCTCGACGTTCTCGCCCGGCGCTTCGAGCTCGCCGATGGCCCGCTCCAGGTGGGTCCAGGTCGGGTTGGTGTCACGGCCGTAGGTGTACGGCCCGGTCGGCTCGCCGGAGAGGTGGAAGTGGGCCGCGAAGACCGGACCGGGGAGAGTGGGCTCGTACTGCTGCGGTTCCGGCAGACCCGCACGTACCGCCCGGGTTCCGTCGCCCATCGCGCTCATTTATGTGTCCTCGCTTCTCTCCCCGGTCTGTCACCGGTCCTGCCGCCACTGTCTCAGGCACCCGGTGGATCAGTCCTCGTCGGGCAGGACGACGTTCAGCGCCCAGGACACGATCGAAATGATCAGACCGCCGAGGACGGCGGTCCAGAAGCCGTCCACATGGAAACTCAGATCCAGCACATCGGCCAGCCACGAGGTCAGCAGCAGCATCAGGGCGTTCACCACGAGGGTGATCAGCCCCAGGGTGAGGATGAAGAGTGGCAGCGTGAGCAGCTTCACCACCGGCTTGACCAGGAAGTTGACCAGCCCGAAGATCAGCGCGACCACGATCAGGGTCAGTACCTTGCGGCCCGTGCTGCCACCGGTCAGCGTGATGTCGTGGAGCAGCCAGATGGCTACGGCCAGCGCACCCGCGTTGGCGATCGTCTTGACTACGAAATTCTTCATGTGTCTGATCGTGGCAGACATGATCGGTGGCGGACACCGGCTGGACAGAGGCAAGGGGCGGACGGGCCATGAAGGCATTCAGACTGGACGAACTGGAGGCGGAACGGGCCGCCAACGACGGCGCCTATCTCCAGTTCGTCCGCGAACGGAACATGTCTGTCGGTCTGTACGCACTGGACGCCGGTGAGCTCGACCCGCAGCAACCGCACAACCAGGACGAGGTCTACTTCATCGTCAGCGGGCGCGCTTCGATCACCGTGGGCATGGAAACGACGCAGGTGGGCAGAGGAAGTGTCGTGTATGTACCTGCCGGCACCGCCCACAAGTTCCATCACATCACGGAGGACCTGCGCGTGATGGTGGTCTTCTCGCCGCCCGAGGGCTGAGCCGCACGCGGCCTGGGGCAGGGCCGCGTCTCGGGGATCCCTAGGGGATCGATCAGGGGAGTTCAAGGGATCGGAGCCCCCGCAGCCGACCGTGACCCCTCTAGCATCGAAGCAGGAACTCACAGAGACGAGGTACGACGATGGCCGTGCGGGAGATATTCGCGGGAATGCCCTGGTGGGTGAAGTGGATCGCGGTGCCCGTCATCGCGATCGTCGTGTTCGGCGGTCTGATCGCCAGCATCGTCGGCTTCGTGATCGGTCTGCTGTTCAAGATCCTGCTCTTCGTGATCCTGATCGGCGGGCTCGTCTTCGTCGTGCGGAAGTTCATGTCGTCCTCCTCCTCGCGAGGCGACTGGTAACCGCACGGGCAGCCGGGCGATTAGCCCAGCTGAGCTAAGCGGAAGGCGAAACGGCACTCGGCCAGGATGCTCCCGATACAGTGGCAGTCCGCTGCCGCCACCTGGGAAAACACCGTCAGTCGCCACCCTGACCAGTGGTTTGTACGGCATCCGGCCTTCTGGACCCCAGGCCTGCGGCAGATCTGTGGGGGCGGCCCCCACAGGCGGGCTGACCGCCCGTCACCATGCCTGGGGGTGACCGTTGACCACGGCATCGAGTACCGCCGTTCCGACGCTGATCGGATCGGTGCAGCGGGCGTTGAGGCTGCTGGAGGCTGTGGGCACCCATCGCGACGGGGCACCGGCCAAACAGCTCGCACGGGAAGCGGGGCTTCCCCTTCCCACCGCCTACCACCTGCTGCGCACGCTGACCCATGAGGGATATCTGCGCAGGGAGAACGGCGTCTTCCTCTTCGGCGCCGCAGCGGAGCGGCTGGTGGACGACGGAGCGCTGCAGAATCGTCGCAGCAGAATGACCCAGTCCCTGGGGCGGTGGCGGGACATCATCGGTGCCCCGGTGTACTGCGCCGTGTACCGCGACGGCGAGATCGAGCTCGTCGCGGTCGCGGACACCCCGGCGGCGCCTGCGGTGGAGGAGTGGGCGGCCTTCGGTGAGACGGGGCACGCCCACGCGATCGGTCAGTGTCTGCTGAGCCAGCTCGACGAGCAGGCCCGCGAGGATCACCTGGACCGGCATCCGGTGCGCCCGCTGACGCGCTACTCCGTGCGCGATCGGCCGGCACTTCTTGAACGGCTGCGGTCGATCGAGCGCACGGAACCTGTCATCGAACGACAGGAGTACGCGCTCGGAACGGTCTGCGCGGCCATCCCGATCGCGGCCGGATTCACGGCCGCCGCGATGGCCATTTCGGTCCCCCTCGACCAGGAAGAACGGTTGCTCCCCGCAGTCGAACGACTACGTGGCGAAGTGGCCAGCCTCTTGCGTTCGTTCGTGTTCTCTATCAGTATCTGAAAAATCACTCCTTGTGATCTGCTATCGCGTGCACCACGATGGCGTCAATAGGGCCATGGGGGATCATTCCTGGCCAGATTCATCTACTGCGGGGTTGAACGATGCGCGAGTCGGTTCAAGCTGAGGTCATGATGAGCTTCCTCGTCTCCGAGGAGCTCTCTTTCCGTATCCCGGTGGAGCTCCGGTACGAAGTGTGCGATCCGTACGCGATCCGGATGACCTTCCATCTGCCCGGCGACGCCCCCGTCACCTGGGCTTTCGGCCGCGAGCTGCTGCTCGACGGTCTCAACAGCCCCAGCGGTGACGGCGATGTGCACATCGGGCCGACCGAGCCCGAAGGGCTGTCCGACGTTCACATCCGCCTCCAGGTGGGGGCCGACCGTGCGCTCTTCCGGGCCGGAACGGCGCCTCTCGTGGCGTTCCTCGACCGGACGGACAAGCTCGTGCCGCTCGGGCAGGAGTGCACGCTGGGTGACTTCGAGGGCAATCTGGAAGAGGCGCTGGGGCGGATTCTGGCCGAGGAACAGAACGCCGGCTGAGGAAGCCCGTGTCCCTGGCCTGCATGACGGTCGAACAGCACACCTGCCGAACGGGTGAATCGCTCTCCGTGTCCGGGCACTCAGGACTTCGCCCGACGACGGCGTCCCCTGCCGCTCCGTACGAGGGCCGGAGTTCCGGAACCCGCGGCGGGCCCGGCGCGGTCTGCGGAGACGACCAGCGCCGCGAGCGCGGTGGTCACCGGCACCGAGGCGACCAGCCCGATCGAGCCGATCAGTGTGCGCACGATCTCCGCCGCCACCAGTTCGCTGTTGGCCACCGTCCCCACACTGCTCTGGGCGATCGAGAACAGCAGCAGCAAGGGAAGTGCGGCGCCCGCATAGGCGAGGACCAGGGTGTTGACCACCGAGGCGATGTGGTCACGTCCGATCCTGATCCCTGCCCGGTAGAGCTTCTTCGCACTCATCGTCGGGTCCGCCTGGTGCAGTTCCCAGACCGCCGAGGTCTGGGTGACCGTCACATCGTCGAGCACCCCCAGGGAACCGATGATGACGCCGGCCAGCAGCAGACCGCTCATGTCGATGTCCGGATACAGGCCGTGGATGAGGCCGGTGTTGTCGTCGGTGTTCCCGCTCAGACTCGCCCAGCCGATGAAGAGCGAGCCGAGCAGCCCGATGAGCAGCAGTGAGACCAGGGTGCCGATGACGGCGACCGAGGTGCGGGCCGTCAGCCCGTGGCAGATGTAGAGCGCGATCAGCATGATGGCGCTCGCCCCGACGACCGCCACGACCAGGGGGTTCGAGCCCTGCAGGATGGCCGGAAGGATGAACAGGGTCAGGACGGCGAAGGACAGGGCGAGCGCCACCAGGGCCATCACCCCGCGCATTCTGCCCACGGCCACCACCACCAGCGCGAAGATTCCGGCCAGCAGCATCAACGGGAACTTCCGGTTCACGTCGGTCACGGAGTACTGGAGGTCATGGGGAGCGTCGGGGGCGTACGCGACGACCACCCCCTGTCCGTCCCGTAGCTGCCGGGGCGCGTCGGGCTGGACGACCTCGATGAACTTCCGGCCCTTGTCCTGTCCGCTCGTGATCTCGACGGTCGCCTTCTTGCAGAGAGCGGCCCCGCCGCCCCCCTCGCCCGTGGGCGGTGCGGTCTCGCCGCTGACGGGCAACTGGGAGGCGTTCACGTCCTTGCAGTCGACCTTGTCGATGTTCACCACCTTTCCCTGCTGGGTCTGCCGGTCGAATCCGACGCCGGTTCGCTCGTGCGCCGGCGCACCACCGGGCCAGAGCACCGCGAGCCCGACGACGACCGCGGCCGCGAACGGGATCAGCACGGCGGCGATCACTTTGCGCAGATGGCCGGAGACGGGAGCGGCGGGTCCGTGGCTGTGGGAGTGCGTGTGCTGATGACCCTGCGGTTCGGGATCGTTATGAGGGGACGTCACCGGCCGATCATCGCAAGAAGAGAAGGGGCCCTCTGGTCAGCTCGCCAAGAGGGGCGCTAGCGTGGTGGCACCTTTGCACACGCGGGAGCTCGGAGCACCGGGCTGAGAGGGCGCTGATCTCCGTACGTCCGTACGGGACAGGCTGCGCCGACCGCCGAACCTGTTACCGGGTAATGCCGGCGTAGGGAGTAGGTCTCATGACCACATCGGACACACGCACGCCTGCCTCCGACCAGAGTGACGAGGCCGGGAAGTCCATCGGCTGGCACAAGGGTTATGTCCAGGGCTCACGTCCGGACCTTCGGGTGCCGGTCCGTCAGGTGCACCTCACCAACGGCAACGACGTGACGCTGTACGACACGTCGGGGCCGTACACCGACCCCACCACCGAGACCGACGTCCGCCGCGGACTGGCACCTCTGCGGGAGAACTGGATCATCGCCCGCGGCGACACCGAGGAGTACACGGGACGTCCCGGACGCCCCGAGGACGACGGGCTCAAGCACACCTCACCGCGCGGTGGGCTGCGCAACCTGGACGCGGTCTTCCCCGGCCGCCCCCGCCAGCCGCGACGCAGCCGGGACGGCCGCCCCGTCACCCAGCTCGCGTACGCCCGCCGGGGCGAGGTCACGCCGGAGATGGAGTACGTGGCGATCCGGGAGAACGTCGATCCGGAGGTGGTGCGCGAGGAGATCGCCGCCGGCCGGGCCGTTCTGCCGGCGAACGTGAACCACCCGGAGATCGAGCCGATGATCATCGGCAAGCGGTTCCTGGTGAAGGTGAACGCCAACATCGGCAACTCCGCGGTCTCGTCCTCCATCGAGGAGGAGGTGGACAAGATGACCTGGGCGACCAAGTGGGGCGCCGATACCGTCATGGATCTGTCCACCGGCCGCAACATCCACACCACCCGTGAGTGGGTTCTTCGCAACTCCCCCGTGCCGATCGGCACCGTGCCGCTCTACCAGGCCCTGGAGAAGGTCGACGGCAGGGCGGAGGAGCTGACCTGGGAGGTCTACAAGGACACCGTCATCGAACAGGCCGAGCAGGGCGTCGACTACATGACGGTGCACGCCGGCGTGCGCCTGCCGTACGTACCGCTGACGGCCCGCCGCAAGACCGGCATCGTCTCCCGGGGCGGCTCGATCATGGCGGCGTGGTGCCTCGCGCACCACAAGGAGTCGTTCCTCTACGAGAACTTCGAGGAGCTCTGCGAGATCCTCGCCTCGTACGACGTGACGTACTCGCTGGGCGACGGGCTGCGCCCCGGGTCGATCGCGGACGCCAACGACGAGGCCCAGTTCGCGGAGCTGCGTACGCTCGGCGAACTGAACACGATCGCCAAGCGGTTCGGGGTCCAGACCATGATCGAAGGGCCGGGCCACGTCCCGATGCACAAGATCAAGGAGAACATCGACCTCCAGCAGGAGATCTGCGAGGAGGCGCCGTTCTACACGCTCGGTCCGCTGACGACCGATGTGGCGCCCGCGTACGACCACATCACCTCGGGCATCGGAGCCGCGATGATCGCCTGGTGGGGGACGGCGATGCTCTGCTACGTGACGCCCAAGGAACACCTCGGCCTGCCCAACCGGGACGACGTGAAGACCGGGGTCATCACGTACAAGATCGCGGCCCATGCGGCGGACCTCGCCAAGGGGCACCCGGGGGCGCAGGAATGGGACGACGCACTGTCGGACGCCCGGTTCGAGTTCCGCTGGGAGGACCAGTTCAATCTGGCCCTCGACCCGGACACGGCACGGGAGTTCCACGACGAGACGCTGCCCGCCGAACCGGCGAAGACGGCGCACTTCTGCTCCATGTGCGGTCCCAAGTTCTGCTCGATGAAGATCTCCCAGAAGATCCGTGACGAGCACGGCGACGGGTCCACGGCCGTCCGTACCGAGTTCGACGCGGAGGCGCTGGCCGGGATGGCGGTGAAGTCCGCGGAGTTCGCCGCCCGGGGCAGCCGGGTGTACCTCCCGCTGACGGACTGACGTCCGGCTGAGCAGACGCTGTTCCGGACGGGCCGGGGGTCGTCCGGAACAGCGCTCGGGAGCCTGGAGGAAGGATCCGACGGCACGTCAAGATGTGTTCATGGCAAACGAATCGGTCACCCCGCGCAGCATCGCCGACAGCCACCTCGATCAGGTGGCGGCACACGATCCGATGACCTCCGCATGGCTGGGCCTGAACCCGGGCGACGACCGGCAGCCGGACCTCTCCCCGGATGGTTTCGAGGCCCACGCCGAGCTGGCCCGGCGCAGTCTCACCGCGCTCGACGCCGTTCCTGTGCCCGGCGACCCCGCCGAGCAGGCGTGCGCCCGGCTGCTGCGGGAACGACTGACCGCCGAACTCGCGATGCACGACACCGGCGAGAACTACCGACAGCTGCGCACGGTGGGCGCGCACGTCGAGCAGGTGCGGTCGATCTTCACCCTCATGCCCACGGACACCGATGAGGACTGGGCGGCGGTGGCTGGCCGGCTGCGCAACCTCCCTGGGGCGCTGGACGGCTACCGGCGCACCCTCACCGAGGGCATGGCCCGCGGCCTGCTCGCTGCTCCCCGGCAGGTCACCGGGGTGATCGGCCAGCTCGCCGACTGGACCGGGGAGTCCGCCGGACAGGGCGCGGGCAGGAGCGCGGGATGGTTCGCCGGCTTCGTCGCGGACGGCACCGAGCGGATGCGGCCCGTACTGGACGCCGCGGCCCTCCGGGCCACCCGCGCCGTATCCGAGTTCCGTGCGTGGCTGCGCAACACCTACCTCCCCGCTGCGGCCGGCACTCCGGACGCGGTGGGCCGGGAGCGCTATCTGCGGGCCGCCCGGCACAACACCGGCGCGGAACTCGACCTGGACGAGGCCTACAGCTGGGCCTGGGACGAGTTCCACCGGACGCTCGCCGACATGCGCGTCGAAGCCGAACGCGTCCTGCCCGGCGCCGGCCTCCTCGAGACCATGCACCACCTGGAGGAGCACGGCCACGCGGTCAAGGGCGAGGAGGCCGCCCGCGACTGGCTGCAGCAGCTGATGGACGAGGCGATCAGTGCACTCGACGGCAGTCACTTCGACCTCTCCGGCCCGCTCCGCAAGGTCGAGTCCCGCATCGCGCCGGCCGGCAGCGCCTCCGGGCCCTACTACCAGGGCCCCAGCCTCGACTTCAGTCGCCCGGGACGTACCTTCCTGCCGACCCTGGAACAGGGCACCTATCCGACCTGGCAGCTCGTCAGCATCTGGTACCACGAGGGCGTCCCCGGCCATCACCTCCAGTTCGCCCAGTGGGTCACGGTCGCCGACCGCCTCAGCCGCTACCAGGTCACCGAGGGCATCGTCAGCGCCAACATCGAAGGCTGGGCGCTGTACGCCGAACGCTTCATGGACGATCTGGGCCACTTCTCCGATCCCGCGCGCCGGCTCGGCTTCCTGGACGGGCAGATGCTGCGCACCATCCGGGTGATCGTCGACATCGGCATGCACCTCGGCCTCGCCGTCCCCGCCGACTCGGGCTTCCACCCGGGCGAGCGGTGGACGGGTGCCCTCGCAGCGGAGTTCATGGCCACCTACAACGGCAGCCCCGCTGCCCGGCGTGACGCGGAGATCGACCGCTACCTCGGCTGGCCCGGCCAGGCCATCGGCTACAAGCTCGGCGAACGCGCCTGGCTCCAGGGCCGTGCGGAGGCGAAACGGCGTCATGGTGCGGCCTTCGACCTCAAGGCCTGGCACATGAAGGCCCTGTCCCAGGGCTCGTTGGGTCTCGATGACCTGGTCGGCAGCCTGGCGGCCCTGTAGATCCGGAATCGACCCGGGCCGGCACCCGGGGCCCGTCGCGGATCGACCCCTCGGGATCCGGTCCCGGTGCGAGGACCGACCCCTTGGGAAACGGCGCGGTGCGAGGACCTCTCGTGCACCGGGGCCGGCTACTCCAGCTCGTGCTCGGGCCCGCCGAAGTCGGGGCTGGTGAAGTCCGGACTCGTGAACGTCGGGCGGGGCGCGGCAGCCGGGCCGCCGTCGGGGCTGGTGAAGTCGGGCCGGCTGTAGCCGATCTTCGGGATGCGGTTGGGCGAGCGGTGCGGGATGCGCGCGGCCGGGGCGGCCCCGGGGTCGGCGAGGGCGTCCCGCAGGAACGGCAGTATGCCGCGCTCCAGCAGGGCGTGGCGCCAGGCCTCCCTGGCGCGGGCCACGTCCTCCGGCAGCTCCTCGCCGTGCTCCTCGGCGGCCACCGAGGTCGAGCCGTTGCGCAGAGCCGTGACGAGAAGGCCGACGCCGGCGACGAGGATGGCGGCCGCCATCGCAGCCGCGAAGAACCAGCCCGCGCCGACCATGGTGCGCGCGAACGCCGGGGGCGGGTCGAGCGCCTTCAGGATGTAGCCGATGAGCAGGAAGATCACCGCGGCGGTGCCTGCCAGCACCGGTGCCAGGACGGTGATGACGACCCCCACGCCGGCGCCCGACTCCCGGGCGCCGTGCGCGCCGGTGTCAGGGCCACCGTCCTCGTCCGTTCCCGTGGCCGCAGCACGGATCTCGTCGCGGGCCTTCACGTAGTGCTCGTACTCGGTGGCCGCCGCGGCGGTGATCAGCGCGGTGGCCGCCATGGCCATGGTGCGCAGCTGCACGGGATTGAGCCGTTCGCCGACAGCGGCCAGATCCGGTCGTTCATGGGCGTGACGCAGTGCGTCGTCGAGGATCCGCTCGTACTCGGGCCGGTCCTCGGTCAGCAGGTGCGGAGCGCTGTTCATGTGCATCCCCCGATGCTCCGTAGGGCCTGGTTGCCCGCTCGAACCGGGCAGTCGGGCGGAAACGGAGGAGAGCCTGCTACTGATACGCCGATGGTAGAGCGCCCACGGCACGGGGTGACAGGGGGTTTCCGGAAATAGGCCCAGTGGTCCGCGTGTTCAGGTCGGGGTGCGTCTTCCCCGAAGAACGTCAGTCATGCAGCGGGAGCTGAACGACCAGTAGCTTTCCGGCCATGGTCACTCCGCCGTCCATGGCGATGGCGAGCCCGTCCGCGTACACGTGCGGACCGTCCACCAGCGGTCCCGACCGGTCCTCGCCGTCCTCGGAGCCGACCTCGCCGAGCAGGTAGGGAATGGGGCTGTGACCATGGACGACGCGTCGGCCGCCGTAGGCCGCCATGAGCTCCTGCACGGCCTGCGGACCCGCTTCGTCGCGGAAGGCGAACCGCTTGGTCAGCTTGCGGAAGAGGTCCCAGCACTCATCGGCGTCGTTCCGCGTGAGAATGGCGTGCACTGTGTCATTGACGTCCTCGATGGTGGAGCCGTAATCGAGGTACGCCGTCGTGTCCGAGTGCATCAGGAGGTGCTCGTCCTCCTCGACCACGGCGTCGAGCCGGGACATCCACTGGAGGTGGACGTCCTGGAGCCGTTCCATGTCCGTCTTCTGGCCGCCGTTCAGCAGCCAGGCGGCCTGGAAGGTGGCGGTGCCGGCGCCGGAGTTGACGGGGGTGTCGCCGAAGCGCTTGGCGCCGATCAGGAGCAGTTCGTGGTTGCCCATCAGGGCCTTGCAGTAGCCGCCGGCGGCCGCGGCCTCGGCGGAGAGCCGCATCACGAGGTCGATGACGCCGATTCCGTCGGGTCCCCGGTCGGTGAAGTCGCCGAGGAACCAGAGCCGTGCGTTGCCCGCGGACCAGCTGCCCTCGGAGTCGATGAGGTCCTGCTCGGTGAGGGCGGCGACGAGCTCGTCGAGATAGCCGTGGACGTCACCGACGACGTACAGCGGGCCGAGTCCCGACTCCTGTGCGGGACGCGGCTCGGGCACGGCCCTCACCTGGACGGTGTCCTCGCGGCTGATCACGGGGAGGTCGCGCGCGGTCGGGGTGTACCCCTCCGGCGGCTCGCCCCCCGGGAATCCGTTGCCCGGGTGCGGTGGGGCGGGCGGCGCAGGGGACTGCGCATAGGGCGGTACGCGGAAGTCGCGCAACGTCGCCGTCCGCACCACGGGTTCCTGACCGGCCCCCTGTGTCATCGACCCCTCCACCACCGTCGCGCCGCCGTACACCTGACGGGCCCTGCTGGTCGGGGTGGTCCGCGGTGTCGTGCGCCCATCATAGGAATGAGGATCGTGCTCTGTGACGCACCAGGGGTGGTGAATCCGCGCGCACGCCAGGTTCGTCGGTCGATTGGTCCCAATTCGCCTGATCAATCCCCTGCCGGGGAGCGCGGAGCACTGACCGTCGTGCGGGGTGGACGGCGTTGCGAGGAGGTCCGGACGATGAGTTCCGTGGGTATGACCTGTTCCACCGGTCCGTCCTGGTCGACGCCTTCGATGGCGTCGATGAGCAACTGGACGACCGCGGTGCCGATGCGGCGCGGTTTGAGCGAGAGCGTCGTGATGGGCGGCTCGGTCGTCGCGTACACGGTGGACTCGCTGCAGCAGACCAGCAGCAGGTCCTCCGGGACGCGCAGGCCGTACCGGCGGGCGGCCGCCAGCAGATCGGTGCCGTTGGGGTCGAAGAGGCCGTACACGGCGTCAGGGCGGTCCGGACGGGCCAGCAGGCGGTCGGCTGCCACCGCGCCCGCGCACGGGTCGTGGGCGGGGTACGACTCGTACACGGGGTCCTGGCCGACGCGCTCGCACCAGTGGAGGTACGCGGTGGTCGAGAGCCGGGTGTACGTGTCGGTGGTGGTGCCGGTGAGCAGTCCGATGCGGCGTGCCCCTGCGGCGGCGAGGTGGTCGAGGAGGTCGAGGACGGCGGCCCGGTGGTCGTTGTCCACCCATGCGGTGACCGGAAGGGTCCCGGCCGGCCGGCCGTCGGACACGACGGGCAGCCCTTGGCGTACGAGTTCGGTGACGACCGGGTCCTGGTCGGAGGGGTCGATGACGACGGTGCCGTCGAGCGCGACGTTCGACCAGACGTCGTGGCGTGAGGTGGCGGGGAGGATGACGAGGGCGTAGCCGCGGGCGAGTGCGGCGGAGGTAGCGGCTCGGGCCATCTCGGCGAAGTACGCGAATTCGGTGAAGGTGAAAGGTTCATCCCCGTAGGTCGTCACGGTCAGGCCGATGAGGCCGGACTTTCCGGTACGGAGGGTTCGGGCCGCGGCGGACGGGCGGTAGCCCAGACGCTCGGCGACCTCGCGGACATGGCGGCGGGTGGCGTCCGGGAGCCTGCCCTTGCCGTTGAGCGCGTCGGAGACGGTCGTGATGGAGACCCCGGCGGCGGCGGCCACGTCCCGGATTCCCGCTCGTCCCTGTCGGCCGCCGCGCCGGGGGGTCTCCGTCCGGCTCACCTGGTGCTTCCCTGCTGCTGTCATGGCGAGCCGATAGTAGGGCGCGGGCGGCCACTTGGCCCGGTCGCATATTCACTCGTTGACAGGCACGTTTCTGCATGGTCATCAACGAGCAATCGCCTTGCTAATCAAGGGTGTTATGGGGTCGGGCCATCATGTGTCACGCGTCGGGCCGGATGGGCCTGGCGATAGGTGGAGGTCTCGAAGAGGTCTCAACTCACCTCTTCGGGGGATGCGCGCCACGGCGTGAGCCACCGGCGCGCGCCACGGTGCGGAGCGCTCCCCCTCATTCCGGGGCTCATCCGGCGAATCCACGGCCGCCCATTCGCAGTGGCGCCCAATCCTCATAAGGTGAGCAGTATTGATGTGTACGGACGGTCGAGGAGGACCTGCGGTGAGCGAGACGAGCCCCAAGCTGCGTGCCGAACTGGATGGCGTTCCCGCATACGTGCCGGGCAAGCCGGCCGCGGCGGGCGGACCGGTCGCGTTCAAGTTGTCCTCCAACGAGAACCCGTATCCGCCGCTGCCCGGGGTGATGGAGTCCGCGCTGGCCGCGGCCGCGAACTTCAACCGGTACCCGGACATGGCCTGCACCGCTCTGATGAACGAGCTGTCGGACCGTTTCGGTGTGCCGCTCTCGCACCTGGCCACCGGAACGGGTTCGGTCGGCGTGGCCCAGCAGCTGCTCCAGGCCACTTCGGGTCCGGGCGACGAGGTCATCTACGCCTGGCGTTCCTTCGAGGCGTACCCGATCATCACCCAGGTCAGCGGCGCCACGTCGGTGAAGGTTCCGCTGACCGACGGTGAGGTGCACGATCTGGACGCGATGGCGGACGCGATCACCGACCGGACCCGGATGATCTTCGTCTGCAACCCGAACAACCCGACCGGCACCGTGGTGCGCCGGGCGGAGCTGGAGCGGTTCCTGGACCGGGTGCCGGGCGATGTGCTCGTGGTGCTCGACGAGGCGTACAAGGAGTTCATCCGCGACCCCGAGGTTCCCGACGGCATCGAGATCTACCGCGACCGGCCCAATGTGGCGGTGCTGCGGACCTTCTCCAAGGCCTACGGCCTGGCGGGACTGCGGGTCGGCTTCGCCGTGGCCCATGAGCCGGTGGCGGCCGCGCTGCGCAAGACGGCGGTGCCCTTCGGCGTCAGCCAGCTCGCCCAGGACGCGGCGGTGGCCTCGCTCCGGGCCGAGGACGAACTCCTGGGCCGGGTGGGTTCCCTGGTGTGCGAGCGCCAGCGGGTGCACGAGGCACTGGTGCGGCAGGGGTGGACGGTGCCCGAGTCCCAGGCGAACTTCGTCTGGCTGCGCCTGGGGGACCGTACCGCCGACTTCGCCGCGGTCTGCGAAAAGGCCGGTGTGGTGGTCAGGCCGTTCGCGGGCGAGGGCGTGCGGGTCTCCATCGGCGAGGACGAGGCCAACGACCTGTTCCTGAAGGTCACGGAGTCGTACCGCAAGGAGCTGTAGCCCTCCCGGACTCCGGTCGGCGGCCCCGTATCTCGTTCGCGAGGTGCGGGGCCTTTCGCATGGGCGGACGAGGGCCCGGGGATGTCTGCTTCGGGGGGAATGATCGCTACGTCCCGGAGGGGTACCCCGGTCGCACCCCCCGGATGCCTGTGCGCCATAATTGCTTGTGAATGTGAACGCGTTCACAAGCGTGTCCTGCTTCCTCCCGTGATCAGTCGGATTTAAAGGACAAACTGCCGACGTATCGGCGGCGACGTAAGGAGAAGACGACGTGGAGCTGGCTCTGGCGCCGGAGACCCTGGCGCGATGGCAGTTCGGAACGACGACCGTCTACCACTTCCTGTTCGTTCCACTGACGATCTCTCTCGCCGCGCTCACTGCCGGCCTGCAGACCGCCTGGGTGCGGACCAACAAGGAGAAGTACCTCAGGGCCACCAAGTTCTGGGGCAAGCTCTTCCTGATCAACATCGCGATGGGTGTCGTCACGGGCATCGTCCAGGAGTTCCAGTTCGGAATGAACTGGTCCGACTACTCACGGTTCGTCGGTGACATCTTCGGCGCCCCGCTCGCGTTCGAGGCGCTGATCGCGTTCTTCTTCGAGTCCACGTTCATCGGTCTGTGGATCTTCGGCTGGGACAAGCTGCCCAAGAAGATCCACCTCGCCTGCATCTGGATGGTGTCGATCGGCACCATCCTCTCCGCGTACTTCATCCTGGCCGCCAACTCCTGGATGCAGCACCCGGTCGGCTACCGCATCAACAAGGAACGCGGACGCGCCGAGCTCACCGACTTCTGGCACGTGCTCACGCAGAACACCGCGCTCGCCCAGTTCTTCCACACCATCACGGCGGCCTTCCTGGTCGGCGGCGCGTTCATGGTCGGCATCGCCGCCTTCCACCTCGCGCGCAAGAAGCACATCCCGGTGATGCGGACCTCGCTGCGGCTGGGCCTGATCACCATCGTGATCTCGGGGCTGCTCACCGCCGTCAGCGGAGACCAGCTCGGCAAGGTGATGTTCAAGCAGCAGCCGATGAAGATGGCCGCGGCCGAGGCGCTGTGGGACGGGCAGAACTCCGCACCCTTCTCGATCTTCGCGTACGGAGACGTCAGCAAGGGCCACAACTCCGTCGAGATCTCGATCCCCGGGATACTGTCCTTCCTCGCCGACGACGACTTCAACTCGTACGTCCCCGGCATCAACGACATCAACAAGGCCGAGCAGGAGCGGTTCGGTCCCGGCGACTACCGGCCCAACATCCCCGTCGCCTTCTGGAGCTTCCGGTGGATGATCGGCTTCGGCATGGCGTCCTTCGGTCTCGGGATCCTCGGCCTGTGGCTGACCCGGAAGAAGTTCATGCTGCCGCCGGGGATGCGCACCGGCGAGGACGAGGTGCCGCATCTGGTCCTGTTCAAGAACAAGGCGCTCAGCCCGAAGCTCGCCAAGTGCTACTGGATCGTCGCGCTCTGGACCCTTCTCTTCCCGCTGATCGCCAACTCCTGGGGCTGGATCTTCACCGAGATGGGGCGTCAGCCCTGGGTCGTCTACGGCGTCCTGCAGACCCGTGACGCGGTCTCCCCCGGCGTCTCGCAGGGCGAGGTGCTCACCTCGATGATCTTGTTCACGGTGCTGTACGCCGTGCTCGCCGTGATCGAGGTCAAGCTGCTCGTGAAGTACATCAAGGCCGGGCCGCCGGAGCTGACCGACGCCGACCTCAACCCGCCCACCAGGATCGGCGGCGACCACGACGACGCCGACCGGCCCATGGCCTTCTCCTACTGAGAGCACAGGGAGCCGAGAGATGGAACTCCACGACGTCTGGTTCGTGCTCATCGCCGTTCTCTGGACCGGCTACTTCTTCCTGGAGGGATTCGACTTCGGGATCGGTGTCCTGACCAAGCTGCTGGCGCGGGACCGTAAGGAACGACGGGTCCTGATCAATACGATCGGGCCCGTGTGGGACGGCAACGAGGTCTGGCTGCTCAGCGCCGGCGGAGCGACCTTCGCCGCGTTTCCCGAGTGGTACGCCACCCTGTTCTCCGGTTTCTACCTGCCGTTGCTGATCATCCTGCTCTGCCTGATCGTGCGGGGAGTGGCCTTCGAGTACCGGGCGAAGCGGCCCGAGGCGAAGTGGCAGACCAACTGGGAACACGCGATCTTCTGGACCTCGCTGATCCCGGCCCTGCTCTGGGGCGTCGCCTTCGGCAACATCGTCCGCGGCGTGAAGATCGACGCGGACATGGAGTACGTGGGCAACTTCTGGGATCTGCTCAACCCGTACGCGATCCTCGGCGGGCTGGTCACCCTCTTCCTCTTCACCTTCCACGGAGCGGTGTTCGCCGGACTCAAGACGGTCGGGGACATCCGGGCCCGGGCGCGCAGGCTGGCACTGAAGCTGGGGGCGGCCACCGCCGTTCTCGCTCTCGGGTTCCTGATCTGGACCCAGGCCGACAACGGGGACGGCTGGAGCCTGATCGCGATGCTCGTCGCCGTGGTGGCCCTGGTCGCGGCGATCGGGGCCATCGCGGCCGGGCGTGAGGGCTGGTCCTTCGCCTTCTCCGGGGTGACCATCGCGGCTGCGGTCAGCATGTTGTTCCTGACGCTCTTCCCGAACGTCATGCCGTCCTCGCTGAACGACGCCTGGAGCCTCACGGTCACCAATGCCTCGTCCAGTCCGTACACGCTGAAGATCATGACCTGGTGTGCGGGGATCGCCACCCCTGTCGTTCTGCTCTATCAGGGCTGGACGTACTGGGTGTTCCGCAAGCGGATCGGTACGCAGCACATCGCCGACGCGCACTGAAGCAGTGAGTGCCTTGACCGAGCCGAGCTCCATGGGGTGTTTCACGTGAAACCGATCGATCCGCGTCTGCTCCGCCACGCCCGTGCCACCCGCCTGTTCCTGGCAGCAGTCGTGGCACTCGGAGTGGCCGGAGCGGCGCTGGTCATCGCCCAGGCCACGCTCGTCGCCGAAGTGGTGGTGGGCGGCTTCGAGGACGGGCTCTCGGGCGGGGACCTGCGCACTCCGCTCCTGCTGCTGGCCGCGGTCGCACTCGGCCGGGCCCTGGTCGCGTGGCTCACCGAACTGGCCGCCTACCGGGCCGGCGCGGCCGTCAAGTCCGAGCTGCGCGGACGCCTTCTCGCCCGGGCGGCAGAGCTGGGGCCGGACTGGCTGAGCGGGCAGCGCACCGGCTCACTGGTGGCTCTCGCCACGCGGGGGATCGACGCGCTCGACGACTACTTCGCGCGCTACCTCCCGCAGCTCGGACTCGCGGTGGTGGTGCCGGTGGCCGTGCTGGCCAGAGTCGTCACCGAGGACTGGGTCTCGGCCGCGATCATCGTCGTCACGCTGCCGCTCATCCCGCTCTTCATGATTCTGATCGGCTGGGCCACCCAGTCGCGGATGGACCGGCAGTGGCGCCTGCTCTCCCGGCTTTCGGGGCACTTCCTCGACGTGGTCGCGGGACTGCCGACGCTGAAGGTCTTCGGCCGGGCCAAGGCCCAGGCCGAATCCATCCGCACCATCACCTCGCAGTACCGGCAGGCCACGCTGAAGACCCTGCGGATCGCGTTCCTGTCGTCCTTCGCCCTGGAACTCCTGGCGACGCTTTCGGTGGCGCTCGTCGCGGTCACCATCGGCATGCGGCTCGTGCACGGGGAGCTCGACCTCTACACCGGTCTGGTCGTGCTGATCCTCGCCCCCGAGGCCTACCTGCCGATCCGGCAGGTAGGCGCGCAGTACCACGCGGCGGCCGAGGGGCTCTCGGCCGCGGAGGAGATCTTCGCCGTCCTGGAGACCGAGCCGCGCACAAGCGGTACGCAGGATGTTCCCGGCTCGCTGCGGCTGGAAGTGGAGGAAGTGACCGTCCGGCACGCCGGGCGCCCTGAACCCTCGCTCGCCGCGGCCTCGCTGGTGGTGGACGAGGGGGAGACCGTCGCGCTGGTCGGTCCGAGCGGCGTCGGCAAGTCCACCCTCCTGAACGTGGTGCTGGGATTCGTGACACCCGACGAGGGCCGGGTGCGGGTCGGCGGGACCGATCTGGCGGCTCTCTCCCCCGAGCGCTGGCGCGAGCGGATCGCCTGGGTGCCGCAGCGCCCGCACCTCTTCGCGGGCAGCATCGCGGAGAACGTCCGGCTGGCCCGGCCCGGGGCGGACGACAGCGCGGTGACGGCCGCGCTGCGCGAGGCCGGGGCGTACGACTTCGTGGCCGCGCTGCCGGACGGTGCCGGCACGCTCCTCGGCGAGGACGGCGCGGGTCTCTCCGCCGGACAGCGCCAGCGGCTCGCACTCGCCCGTGCGTTCCTCGCTGACCGGCCGGTCCTGCTGCTCGACGAACCGACCGCGAGCCTGGACGGCGAGACGGAGGCGGGCATCGTCGAGGCGGTACGACGGCTGGCGGTGGGCCGGACCGTGCTGCTGGTCGTCCACCGGCCGGCGCTTCTGTCCGTGGCAGACCGGGTGGTCGCCCTGTCACCTCCCGGAGTGGCCGCGCAGGCGCCCGGTGCGGCGGCTGAGCGGGCGGGGGAACAGACAGCCGCTGTGGTGCCGGGACAGGTGGAGGCCCGGGAAGCGGGCGTCGCGACCGATACGCCGAAGGAATCCAGCACGCTGCGGGACACGACGGCGTGGACCGGGCATGTGCTCGCCCGGGTGAGGGAGGCCGCCGGCGCACAGCGCGGCCGGCTGCTGCTGGCTCTGTTGCTGGGAAGCCTCGCACTGGGCTCGGCCGTCGGCCTCATGGCCGTCTCCGGCTGGCTGATCTCCCGTGCCTCCGAACAGCCCCCGGTGCTCTATCTCATGGTGGCGGTGACGGCGACCCGGGCGTTCGGGATCGGTCGGGCGGTCTTCCGCTACGCCGAGCGCCTCGTCTCGCACGACGCTGTGCTCCGGATGCTCGCGGAGCTTCGTGTGAGCGTCTACCGGAGCCTGGAGCGCATCGCGCCCGCGGGCCTGCGCCGGACCCGGCGGGGAGACCTGCTCTCGCGGCTCGTCGCCGATGTGGACGCCCTCCAGGACTACTGGCTGCGATGGCTGCTGCCTGCCTGCACCGCGGTCGTCGTGGGCGCGGGTGCCGTCGGTTTCACCGCGTGGCTGCTGCCCGAGGCAGGCGCCGTACTGGCTGCCGGACTGCTGCTGGCCGGGGTCGGGGTTCCGCTCGTCAGCGGAGCCTGTGCCCGGCACGCGGAGCGCCGCCTGGCGCCCGCGCGGGCGGACCTGGCCACCGGGATCACCGATATGCTCGGCGGAACCGCCGAACTGACCGTCGCCGGCGCGCTTCCGGCCCGCCTGGCCCGGACCCGGGAGGCCGACGGAGTGCTGACCCGGATCGCCGCCAGGGCGGCTAAGGCCACCGCGCTCGGCGGCGGTCTCGGCGCCCTGGTCGCCGGCCTCACCGTGGTCGCCGCCGCCCTCGTCGCCCTTCCCGCAGTGGCCGACGGCCGGCTGGCCGGGGTGGAACTCGCCGTCGTCGTCCTCACCCCGCTGGCCGCCTTCGAAGCCGTGACCGGTCTGCCGCTCGCCGTGCAGTACCGGCAGCGGGTCAAGCGGAGTGCGGAGCGGGTGTTCGAGGTGCTGGACGCCCCGGTGCCGGTACGGGAACCCGCCGTCCCCGCCGAGGCTCCCGCGTCACCGTTCCCGCTGGAGGTACGGGGCCTGTCGGCCCGTTACGCGGGAGCCGGGCACGATGCGCTGGACTCCTTCGACCTCACGTTGGAGGCGGGCCGGCGCATCGCGGTCGTGGGCCGGTCCGGTTCCGGGAAGACCACGCTGGCCCAGGTCCTGCTCCGCTTCCTGGACGCGCGGACGGGCACGTACCGGATCGGCGGGGTGGACGCGTCCGCGCTGGACGGGGACACGGTCCGGCGGTTCGTCGGCCTCTGTGCGCAGGACGCCCACGTCTTCGACAGTTCCATCCGGGAGAACCTGCGGCTGGCCCGCCCCGGCGCGACGGACGCGGAACTGCGCGACGCCCTCGGCCGGGCCAGGCTGCTCGACTGGGCACTGGCGCTGCCGGACGGTCTGGACACGCTCGTCGGTGAGCACGGAGCCCGCCTCTCCGGCGGTCAGCGCCAGCGTCTCGCCCTGGCCCGGGCGCTGCTCGCGGACTTCCCCGTGCTGGTCCTGGACGAGCCGGCCGAGCACCTCGACCTGCCGACGGCCGATGCACTGACCGCGGACCTGCTGGCGGCGACTCAGGGGCGTACGACCGTACTGATCACCCACCGGCTCGAAGGGCTGGACGCCGTGGACGAGGTGGTGGTCCTGGAGGAGGGCTCAGTCGTACAGCGTGGCCCGTACAACGGCCTCGCAGCGGTGGACGGGCCGCTGAGCCGGATGCTGAAGCGCGAGCAGGAGACGACGGCCGGTCCCGGCGAGCCGGTGGGTGCGGGTGTCTGAGACGTATGGATCGGCTCCATCTCTCGACTTTCCCCCTCAAAAAGGACTAACTACGCTCTGGGTATGTCAGAGCAGGACCCGAGCCACCCGGAGCATGCGCATCATTCCGATCAACCGTTGGAGCCCCTGCAGCCGTCCAGGCCGCCGAAGGCACCGAAGCCCCTGAATCCACAGGATTCACTGGACTCGCTCGACGCGGCGACGGAGGCGACCCGCAGCCTGCAGGGTCTGTCGACCGAACTCACCGCTCGCGTTCCACGGCTGCTGGAAGCCATGAGGTCGGTGGGTACGGGCCTGGAACTCCACTCCACGCTCGACCGGATCTGCGAGACGGCTGCCGAGCTGGCGCACGCCCACTATGCCGCCATCGGTGTCGTGGACGAGGAGGGCAAAGGGCTGTCCGACTTCGTCACGTACGGAGTCTCCGAGAGTGTGGAGCGCGCCATCGGGCGCCGGCCGGACGGACAGCGGGGACTGCTCGGCGCCCTCATCCACGAACCGCACCCCCTGCGGCTGGCCGACCTGACGTCCGACCCGAGGTTCGCCGGCTTCCCGCCGGGCCACCCGCCGATGCGCACGTTCCTCGGCGTCCCGATCCGGGTCCAGGGCGAGATCTTCGGCAACCTGTATCTGGCGGAGAAGGCCGACGGCGGCGAGTTCAACGACTACGACCTGCACATGGTCCGTGTGCTGGCCACCGAGGCAGGCATCGCCATCGGTAACGCACGGCTGTACGAGGCGGCCAGGCAGCGCGAGCGCTGGATCGACGGGTCGGTGGCCGTGACCACCGCTCTGCTGTCCGGCGGAGACGCCGACGACGCGCTCTCCGTCGTGGCCGAACAGGCCCGCCATCTCGCCGGATCCGCGGCAGGCATCGTGCTGTTGCCGGCCGAGGACGGGGGCCTGGAGATCGTCGCCGTCTCCGCGGACGACCCGTCCGCCTCGCTCGGGGTGATCATTCCCGCGCACAGTCCGGTGGTGGCGAGACTGTTGAACGGGGAGGCGGTCTTCGTCGCCGACTCGGCCACCGACTCCCGCATGATCACCAGGCTGGCGGACCGTTTCGGCCCGAGCATGATGCTCCCGCTGCACAGCGGGGGCCGGGTGCTCGGCGCGCTCGCCACACCACGTGCCAGGGGCGGGCGGCCGTTCACGGAGACGGAGCGGACCCTCGCCACCCAGTTCGCCTCGCAGGCGGCCCTGGCGCTCATGATGGCCGAGGCGCAGCGTGACCGGGAGCGGCTCGCGGTCTACGAGGACCGCGACCGCATCGCCCGGGACCTGCACGACCTGGTCATCCAGCGGCTGTTCGCCACCGGGATGATGCTGGAGAGCGCACAGCGCCGGTCGGACGTGCCGGAGGTGCAGACCGGGGTCGGCAGGGCGGTCGACGAACTCGACGTGACCATTCAGGAGATCCGTACCGCGATCTTCGCGCTCCAGCAGGAGCCGGCGGAGGCGCCCTCCGGGCTGCGTACCCGTGTGCTGCGCGAGATCAACATGGCCGCCGTCCCGCTGGGCTTCAAACCGTCCCACCGCTTCCTCGGTGCGGTCGACTCCCTGGTCGGTGAGCTGACCGGCAAGAACCTGATCGCTGCGCTCCGGGAGGCGCTGTCCAACGCCTTCCGGCATGCCGATGCGGCGCGGATCGATGTGGTCGTCGACGCGACCGTGACGCTGCCCGACGGACGGGACGCGGTCCGGCTCTCGGTCGCCGACGACGGGGTGGGCATCCCGGCGGGCGGCCGGCGCAGCGGGCTGCGGAACCTGGCCCGCCGGGCGGAATCACTCGGCGGGGCCAGTTGGTTCGGACCGGGGATCGGGGAGGACGGCGCGGGTACGACGGTGGTGTGGCAGGCGCCTCTCTGATGGGCAGGCACCTCTCCGATCCCCCGGTGGGCACCGCAGCGGGTGCGGTCCGCGCTCTCTGCGCTGCGCGCGGGGACGGGCTGGGTCCGCGCTCTCTGCGCTGCGCGCGGGGACGGGCTGGGTCCGCGCTCTCTGCGCTGCGCGCGGGGACGGGCAGGGGCCGCCCTCCCTGCGCTCCACGCGCTCCACGCGGAGACGGGCTGGGTCCGCCCCTCAGCGCTCCACGCGAAGACGGGCGCGTTCGGCGATGATCCGCTCGATGACCACCGCGACACCGTCCTCGTTGTTGGTGACCGTACGGCCGGAGGCCGCGGCCAGAGCGGCCGGGTGCGCGTTGCCCATCGCGTACGAGGTGCCCGCCCAGCTCAGCATCTCCACGTCGTTCGGCATGTCGCCGAAGGCGACGACCTCGGCGGCGGAGATGCCGCGCTCGGCACAGCACAGCTCCAGCGTGCTGGCCTTGGAGACACCGGGGCCGCTGATCTCCAGGAGCGCCGTGGGGCTGGACCGGGTGAACGATGCCCGGTCGCCGGCGATGCTGCGCGCCAGGGCGAGGAATGCGTCCGGGGTCATTTCGCCGTGGTGGGCCAGGACCTTCAGCACCGGGGCACCGGCGCCCGGCGTCTCCTCGTGGAGCAGCTTCTCGGCCACGGCCACCGTCGCGCCCGGGTCGAGGTGGAAGGGCGGGTAGGCCGGTTCGTAGTGGATACCGGTGGCCAGCTCGACGGCGAACGACGTGCCGGGGGCGGCCGCGCGCAGCAGGTGCACGACATCGAGGGCGATCGGCCGCTCCAGTCCCCGCACCTTCAGCAGCCTGCCGCCGGCGTGCAGGTCGGCGACTGCGGCTCCGTTGGCGCAGATGGCCAGACCGTGGCCGTGCACGTGATCGCTGACGACGTCCATCCAGCGGGCGGGACGTCCGGTGACGAAGAAGACCTCGATGCCGGCCTCCTCGGCAGCGGCGAGTGCCGCGACCGTGCGGTCCGAGACGGTCTTGTCGTCGCGCAGGAGGGTGCCGTCCAGGTCGGTGGCGATCAGCCGGGGAGCGGCAGGAACGGGCGGTTCGGTAGCTGAGGTCACCGGTCCATTCTCGCGTACGAGGGTGCACGGGCGTGCGCAGGGGCGCACATTTGAGTGCGCACGCCGCTGAGCAGGGGAACATTCCTCTGGCATATGTCTGCGGATTTCCGGCGTTCTCTGCGGATCCCGCATGCCGGTGTCCCCGTGCCGTCCCGCACGGAAGCCTGCGGGAAAGGTGGGGCCGGGCGGCCCACCGTAAACTCTGGGCCATGAGCACCCCCCTGCGCCTGAGCACCGTCATCCTGCCCGTCCGCCGCTGGCACGAGGGCGGCCGGACGCAGTGGGAGCGCGCCGAGGAGCTGGGTCTGCACGCCGCGTACACCTACGACCACCTGGCCTGGCGGGCTTTCCGCGACCGGCCGTGGTTCGGCGCCCTTCCCACCCTGACAGCGGCAGCCTGTGCCACCTCGCGGCTGCGGCTGGGAACGCTCGTGACCTCACCGAACTTCCGGCATCCGGTGACCCTGGCCAAGGAGCTCATCTCGCTCGACGACATCTCGGGTGGCCGGGTGACGCTGGGCATCGGGGCCGGTGGCAACGGCTTCGACGCGACGACGCTCCTGCGGGGCGACGAATCGCCGTGGACCCCGCGCGAGCGGGCGGACCGGTTCGGTGAGTTCGTGGCGCTGCTGGACGGACTGCTCCGCGAGCCGGCCGGGCTGACGCGTGAGGGAGCGTTCTACTCGGCCACCGAGGCCCGGAACATCCCGGGCTGCGCGCAACTCCCGCGGCTGCCGTTGGCCGTCGCCGCGACGGGACCGCGCGGGCTCGCGCTGGCCGCGCGGTACGGACAGGCGTGGGTGACCACGGGTGATCCGAAGATGTACGAGGCGGGCAGTGCGGCGGAGTCGGTCGATGCCGTCCGGGGCCAGGTCGCCAGGCTGGGTAAGGCCTGTGCCGAGGGCGGCCGGGACGTGGACGAGCTCGACAAGATCCTCCTCACCGGCTTCACGCCGGAGTTCAACCCGGATCTCGTCGGCGGCCGGGTCGGACCTTTCGCTTCCGTGGACGCGTTCGTGGACTTCGCGGGCAGGTACGCGGAGCTCGGTTTCACCGAGATCGTGATCCACGCACCGGTGCCGGACGGCAGCCCGGAGTTCCCCGCTGTGGTGGCGGACGAGAAGCTCTTCGAGCGGATCGTGACGCAGGGGCTGGACCAGCTCGCGGGGTAGCGGGCGGTACCGGGTCAGCGCCCGAACGGGCGCGGTGGCCGGGGCGAGCGCCCCGTCAGCCGGGCAGGCGCAGGAATTCCGGGGGTACGGCGGCGCTGAGCCAGACCCCGTTGGCGCTGACGTAGAAGACGTGTCCGGCCCGGTGCATGGCACCCGCGTCCACGGACAGGACGACAGGACGGCCGCGCCGTGCTCCGACGCGGGTCGCCGTCTCGCGGTCGGGCGAGAGGTGGACATGCGTGCGATTCATCGGACGCAGCCCCTCGCCGCGGATCGCGTCCAGGGACCGGGCGACCGTGCCGTGGTACAGGTACGCGGGCGGCTCGGCCGGCGGCAGGTCCAGGTCCACCTCGACGGTGTGGCCCTGGCTCGCCCGGATGCGGTCGCCCTCGATGGCGAAGCGCTGCTTGTCGTTGGACGCGACGACATGGTCGAGTTCGGCGCGGGTGAGCGGGAAGTGGTGGCGGGCAACGGCCCGTAGCAGCTCGTCGATCGCCACCCAGCCGTTGGCGTCCAGCGTGAGACCGATCCGTTCGGGCTGATGCCGGAGGTGTTTCGAGAGGTATTTGGACACCTTGACGGTGCGTCTGTCATCCATCCGGACAGCCTGCCTGCCGGGCCCTCTCCGGCGCATCCGGATTTGGCTCCCGAGTTCGCTCAGCAAATTTTCGCCCACAGGTTTGATCCACAGCCAACTCCAGTTATCCACAGGTAATTTGGCGATTCTGTGGACAACTCACTTACCAATTAGCCGCTTTGATCAACTATGGGTGAATTGGCCGAAGGTGGGGCTAGTGTGTCCAATATCCTTGTCTGTACCTCACGTTCGGCGGCTGCCGCGATGAAGGCTGCGGCCTTCTCCCGGCCAACCAGGCGTTCCACAGCGTTGATCGTCCCGGTGGGGAGCGCGACCGGTATCGGCGGCGGAGTGGTGGACGGCGAGGCGAAGGGGCCGACGGCGGAGAGATGCTGCTCCAGATGTCTGGTGGCGAACGTCCGCATGGCCCTGGCGAGTTCGGCGTCCACTGTCTGCTGTGCCAGCGGACGGAGGCGCCGCACCATCGAAGCCGCCGCGGACGCGTCCGCGTCGGACGGGGGCCGGTGGCCGAGATATCGGGCGAAGACGTGTTCCGTCGTGAACTCCAGGAAACGGGACGCTATCTGCTCGACCTGCCCGCGAAGCTCCCGCAGATGACCGGAGATTGCGCTCAGCGGTACGCCGGCGGCGTACAACTCGACCGCCACCGCGAGCTCTTGCGGACTCGGGACAAGGAACTCGTCGTCGCGCCCCGGAATACGTTCGAGCACTCCGAGCCCCACGGCTTCGGCGACCGCCTCGTCGTCGGGGTGCCCGCCGAACCTCTCTGCCAGGTCCGCGCGGGTGATGCGGTCGGCCCGCTCGTCCGTCCACGGCCCGTGCACCTCGGCGACGAGCCCCAGCACGCCGCCCAGGCCGCGCCCCGTGTCCCAGGCCTCCAGCAACTCCTTGATGCTGGCCAGGGTGTAGCCCCGGTCCAGCAGGTCCGCGATCTGCCGGAGCCGGGCGAGATGGGTGTCCCGGTACACATTGGCCCGGCCGCGCCGTTCCGGGGTCGGCAGCAGCCCCCGGTCCTGATAGGCGCGGATGGTGCGGACCGTGGCGCCACTGGCGTGCGCGAGGTCCTCGATCCGGTACTCGGCGACTGTCCGGCCGGCCGCCGGCGGCCCGGCGGCACTCACAGCGGAGGCTTCAGCCGGGCGACCGCGCGCAGCGCTCCCGGGCTGAGCCGGGACAGGAACCGGGCGGCATGCGACTCGGGCGTCACCGGGACGACGGCCTGGTTGCGGACGACCGCCCTGAGAATCGCGTCGGCGACCTTCTCCGGCGGATAGTTGCGCATCCCGTACAGCTTGCCCGTCCGCTTCCGCAGCCGCTGTTCCTCGGCCGCGTCCGCTCCGGCGAAGCGGGTGGTGGCGGTGATGTTCGTGTTCACGATCCCGGGGCAGATGGCGCTGACCCCGATCGACTTCTCCGCGAGTTCGGCACGCAGACACTCGCTGAGCATCAGCACGGCGGCCTTCGACGTGCTGTACGCGGGCAGCGCACGGGACGGCTGATACGCGGCGGCGGAAGCCGTGTTGACGATGTGGCCGCCCTGCCCGCGGTCGGCCATCTGCTTGCCGAAGAGCCGGCAGCCATGGATGACGCCCCAGAGGTTCACGTCGAGTACGCGCCGCCACTCCTCGGCGCTCGTCTCCAGGAACGAACCCGAGACCCCGATACCGGCGTTGTTGACCAGGACATCGACGATGCCGTACTCGGCGGCAACCTTCTCGGCGAGCTTCTCCATGGCCTGTTCGTCGCTGACGTCGACGGTTTCGGCCCAGGCGGCCGGGGCGCCGATCAGCCGGGCCAGTTCCGCGGTCCGGGCGGCTCCCTCCTCGTCCCGGTCCACGGCCACCACGCGTGCGCCGGCCTCGGCGAACGCGAAGGCCGTGGCCCGCCCGATCCCGGCGGCCGCACCCGTCACCAGGACCAGCTGCCCGCCGAACCGCTCCGCGTAGGCACCCTTGGGCGCGGTGTCCTGCACCGGCACACCGCCTTGCGCGGCTGCCTCGTTGGCAGCGGCGAACTCGCCGATCCAGGAAGCCAGCTGGTCCGGCCTGGTACGCGGCACCCAGTGCTTGGCCGGCAGCGAGCGTCGCGTCAACTGCGGTACCCATGCGTCGAGTCCGTCGTAGAGCTGTTCCGAGAGGAATATGTCGCCGGTCGGGGTGATCAGCTGGACCGGTACGTGCGCGAAGGCGTCGGCGCGCGGCCGGCGCAGCCGGGAACGGACGTTGTCCCGGTAGAGCCAGGCCCCACGGGCCGCATCGTCGGGCAGGGACGGCGTCGGGTAGTCGCCCGGAGGCACCTTCTCCAGCCGTTCCAGGATGCGCGGCCACCGTTTGCCGAGCGGTCCGCGCCAGGCGAGCTCGGGCAGCACGGGAGTGTGCAGCATGTACACGTACCAGGACTTGGCGCCCTGCCCGAGCAGCTGGCCGACCCGGCGCGGGGTGGGACGGGCCATCCGCTGCTTGATCCAGTGCCCGAAGTGATCCAGCGACGGGCCGGACATCGAGGTGAAGGAGGCGATCCGCCCCTCGGTGCGGCTGACCGTGGCGAACTCCCAGGCCTGCACCGAACCCCAGTCGTGCCCGACCACGTGAACCGGCCGGTCCGGACTCACCGCGTCGGCGACGGCCAGGAAGTCGTCGGTCAGCTTCTCCAGCGTGAACCCGCCGCGCAGCGGCACCGGAGCCGTCGACCTGCCGTGCCCCCGCACGTCGTACAGCACGACATGCCACTGCTCGGCGAGCTGCCGGGCGACCTGCGTCCAGACCTCCTTGCTGTCCGGATAGCCGTGCACCAGCACGATCGTGGGCCGGGCCGCGTCACCGAGCTCCACGACACACAGCTCGATACCTCCCGTGGCCACCCGGCGCTCGCGCGCCCCCGGCAGATCTCGCAGACTCACGCCGCCACCCTCTCCTCGGCCCAGCGCCGCACATGCGGCAGATCATCGTCCAGCCAGAAGGCACTCTGCTCGGGATCGCGTGAGTCGGTGACGACCAGGATCTCCTCGAACTTCGCACCCGTACCCCGGAATCCGAGGTGCGGCTCGACCGCCCACAGCCCCGGTTGCGGAGGATGGTCGGAGAAGCGGTACGGACTCCAGAGCGGCGACCAGCCGTCCCGGTGTCCGTGCACCGCATCGCTCAGCAGCCCCTTGAGCGACTGCGTCCCGAACCCGAACACATGGGGCGACCAACGCCGTTCGGCGACCCGGTCGACCTTGTGGGCGATGACCCCGAACGGGTAGGCGCGGTGCCGGTTGGCGTACCCCTGTCTGATCATGAGGCGTTCGACGTCCTCGTAGATCTCGCGCAGTGGACGCCGCTCCCGCACCTCGCTCAGGATCAGCCCGCGGTGCGCCTCGAGATCGGCCAGCAGCCGGTCGTGGAGAGGGTGGAGACCGAGGCAGCCGGAGTACCCGATGTCTGCCGTGAACCCCTTGTGGACCGGGGCCATGTCGAGGATGAACGGCATCCCCGGCTCCAGCCGCCGGTCGGTCGGGAAGAACTGCAGCGGCACCCTGAACCCGGCGAACGCCGTACGGTCCCCGAACCAGGCGAACGGGAGATGGAACCAGTCGCGCACCCCGCGCTCACGCAGCCACTCGCGCTGCATACGGGCCGCCTCGCGCTCCGTCACCCCCGGTCTCAGGCGGGCTGCGACCGCTTCCGCGCAGTCGTACGCGAGACGTTGCACTTCCCTGAACCCCTGCAGTTCCGGGGCCCGTTCGTCCTTGACGCGCGAGGCCATGCCACCGTCCGTTCCCTGCCGTGTGCGGTACGTGTCCGTAACGTGACACTGATGAATGTGACAATGTCCGGCGGCTACGTCAAGGGGTGCGCCCGGCCTGTGGACAACTCCGCAGCCGGCCGCTCCGGACACGACGCAGCTGCCCGCCCCGGACGCGACGCCGGGTGGCGCTCCCCGTCCCTGTGGCGGCCGGTCCTCCTCCGAGGGGTCCCCCTACGGGTCCGTACATCTGGAGTCTGACGGGAATCCAGCCGTCAGGTCTGACGACCGGTGTGGCCCGCGCCACTAACGTCGACGACGTGACTGTCATTGCGACCGAAGGCCTGAGCAAGCGGTTCCCCAGGGTGACCGCGCTTGACCGGCTCTCGTTGGACATCGGCCCCGGTGTGACCGGGCTGGTGGGCGCCAACGGAGCCGGCAAGTCCACGTTGATCAAGATCCTGCTGGGTCTGTCCCCCGCGACCGAGGGCCGGGCCGCAGTGCTCGGGCTCGACGTGTCGACCAGCGGCGCCGCCATCCGGGAACGGGTCGGCTACATGCCCGAACACGACTGTCTGCCGCCCGACATCTCGGCCACCGAGTTCGTCGTCCACATGGCGCGGATGTCCGGACTCCCGCCGACCGCGGCCCGTGAACGCACCGCGGACACGCTGCGGCACGTCGGCCTGTACGAGGAGCGCTACCGCCCCATCGGCGGCTACTCGACCGGCATGAAGCAGCGGGTGAAACTGGCCCAGGCGCTGGTCCACGACCCGCAGCTGGTCCTCCTCGACGAGCCGACCAACGGGCTGGACCCGGTGGGCCGCGACGAGATGCTCGGCCTGATCCGGCGGATCCACACGGACTTCGGCATCTCGGTCCTCGTCACCTCGCACCTCCTGGGCGAACTGGAGCGCACCTGCGACCACGTCGTCGTCATCGACGGCGGAGCACTGCTGCGCTCCAGCTCCACCAGCGACTTCACCCAGACCACCACGACACTCGCGGTCGAGGTCACCGACAGCGACACCCACCCCGATGGGACCGACGCACTGCGCGAGGTCCTCACCGGTGCGGGGATCAAGCTGGTGGGGCTCAACGGGCTCGACGCCGAGGGGCTGCCGGGAGCGGGCCACATCCTGCTGATCGAGGCGTCCGGCGAGGAGACGTACGACCTCGTTCGCGACAGCGTCGCCGGTCTCGGTCTCGGCCTCGTCCGGATGGAACAGCGCCGCCATCACATCTCCGAGGTCTTCCGTACCGAAGAGGCACCGGCAGCACACCCCGAGGCGCGGACCGCGCCCGTGTCCGCCGGGGCCGTACAGCAGAAGGGGAGCGGTCGCGATGAGCACTGAGACCGGCGCCGCGACCGGGAGCGAGACCTCCCGGATCCACAACATCGGCTACCGCGCCTACGACGGCCCGCGCCTCGGCCGCGCCTACGCCCGCCGGTCGCTCTACTCGCAGTCCCTGCGCGGTTCCTTCGGGCTCGGTCGTTCGACCAAGTCCAAGGTGCTGCCCATGCTGCTGTTCGGCGTGATGTGCCTGGTCGCGGCGGTTCTCGTGGCAGTCGCGGTCGCGACTCCCAACACGACGCAGCTGCCGATCAAGTACACCCGGTTCGCGATCTATCTGCAGGCGGTCATCGGCCTGTTCATCGCCGCGCAGGCACCGCAGTCGGTCTCCAGGGATCTCCGGTTCAAGAGCATCCCGCTCTACTTCTCCCGGCCGATCGAGCGGGGCGACTACGTCCTCGCGAAGTTCGCCGCCATGGCATCGGCGCTCTTCGTCCTCACCGCGGCGCCGCTCGTCATCCTGTACGCGGGCGCTCTGCTGGGGAAGTTCGACTTCGCCGACCAGACCAAGTGGTTCGCTCAGGGGATGGTGTCGGTGGCGCTGCTGTCCGTGCTCTTCGCAGGTCTCGGCCTGGTGATGGCCGCACTCACGCCGCGGCGCGGATTCGGTGTCGCAGCGGTGATCGCCGTGCTGACGATCACGTACGGCGCGGTCAGCACGATCCAGGGCATCGCCTGGGACACGGGGTCCACCGGCGCCGTGCCCTGGCTGGGGCTCTTCTCCCCGATCACGCTCATCGACGGTGTGCAGACCGCGTTCCTCGGAGCGGACTCCGCCTTCCCCGGAGGGGAAGGCCCGGGGGCCGGGGCCGGTGTGGTCTATCTGATCGTTGTTCTCGCGCTCGTCGCCGGCTCGTACGCCGTACTGATGCGCCGCTACCGGAGGGTCGGCCTGTGACCACCATCGAGATCGACCACACCTCCCGCTGGTTCGGCAATGTGGTCGCCGTCAACGACGTGAGCATGACCGTGGGCCCCGGGGTCACCGGTCTGCTGGGGCCCAATGGCGCCGGCAAGTCCACGCTGATCAACATGATGGCCGGGTTCCTCGCCCCGTCGACGGGCACGGTCACGCTCGACGGCTCGCCGATCTGGCGCAACGAGGCCGTCTACCGGCAGATCGGCATCGTGCCGGAGCGGGAGGGGATGTACGACTTCCTGACCGGCCGGGAGTTCGTCGTGGCCAACGCCGAACTGCAGGGCCTCGGCGATGCCGAGGCGGCTGCCGCGCTGGCCACGGTCCAGATGGAGTACGCGCAGGACCGGAAGATCTCCACGTACAGCAAGGGCATGCGCCAGCGCGTGAAGATGGCGTCCGCGCTGGTCCACAATCCGTCCGTGCTGCTGCTGGACGAGCCGTTCAACGGAATGGACCCGCGCCAGCGGATGCAGCTGATGGAACTGCTGCGACGGATGGGGGCCGAGGGGCGCACGGTTCTCTTCTCCTCCCACATCCTCGAAGAGGTCGAGCAGCTCGCTTCGCACATCGAGGTGATCGTGGCGGGGCGGCACGCCGCGTCCGGTGACTTCCGCAGGATCCGCCGGCTGATGACGGACCGGCCGCACCGCTATCTCGTACGGTCCAGTGACGACCGTGCCCTCGCGGCCGCGCTCATCGCCGACCCGTCGACGGCCGGCATCGAGGTCGACCTCGGCGAGAACGCGCTGCGCATCCAGGCCGTCGACTTCGCACGCTTCACCACGCTGCTGCCGAAGGTGGCACGTGATCAGGGCATTCGGCTGCTGACCGTTTCGCCGTCCGACGAGTCCCTCGAATCGGTCTTTTCCTATCTCGTAGCGGCCTGAGTAGTGGCCTGAAAGGAGCTGTGACGTCATGTACGACCCCACAGTCGCCCGGCTCACCTACCGGGCCCTGCTCGGCCGGCGCCGGGCCGCCATCCTCTTCGTCCTGCCGGCGCTCCTGATCGTCATCGCGGTGGCGGTACGCATGTTCGCCGGGGCGGACGACCAGGTGGCCTCGGACGTGCTCGGTGGATTCGCCATCGCCACCATGGTGCCGCTGATCGGTGTGATCGCCGGTACGGGAGCCATCGGGCCGGAGATCGACGACGGATCGATCGTCTATCTGCTGGCCAAGCCGGTGAAGCGGCCGAGGATCATCTTGACCAAGCTGGTCGTGGCGATCGCGGTGACGATGGTGTTCTCGGCGGTGCCGACCCTGATCGCCGGTCTGATCCTCAACGGGAACGGCCAGCAGATCGCGGTGGCGTACACGATCGCCGCGCTGGTCGCCTCGATCGCCTACAGCGCGCTGTTCCTGCTGCTGGGCACGGTCAGCCGGCACGCGGTGGTGCTCGGTCTCGTCTACGCGCTCGTGTGGGAGGCCCTCTTCGGCAGCCTCGTACCCGGCGCCCGCACGCTCAGCGTGCAGCAGTGGTCACTGGCTCTGGCGGAGAAGGTGGGCGGGGGCGGCGCGATCACCTCCGATGTCGGCCTCCCGGTCGCGACGGTGCTGCTGCTGGCGGTCACCGTGGTGGCGACCTGGTACGCCGGTCAGAAGCTGCGGACGCTGAAGCTCGCCGGCGAGGAGTGAGCACAGGCGGCTTGCGATGGCGACAATCCCCGTCCGATGGACGGGGGTTGTCGCATATCGGACAGTCATACGCGTAACTGTACGGATATCGGCTCGTTGTCCACTCTGCGTGGAGGCAACTGGAATCTGTGGCGTCGAGCGTTCGTGAATCCGGATAGCCGATACGGCGGGAAGCACCGTCGGTCGGTCCATGAGTGAGTGGCAACCGTGAGCGTCCTCCGCCCCTGAAGCCCGGGGAGAGGGCTGTCCGCCCGTTGCATCCGTGATCGGAAGGCACGCTCATGCCCACGGAAGTCGCCCTGCTCGAATCACGCGCGTTGCGCGTCGAACAGATGGGGCGCGTCGACGCCCTGGACAAGGTGAAGAGCCTTGTCATGCTCCCTGACGGAGTTCACGTTCGCACCGAGGACGTGGCCCGCTACTTCGAAGTATCCACAGGTGCTGTCAGAAGGCTGACCGATCGCCATCAGGACGAGCTCACGCAGAATGGGATGCGGGTGCTCCGTGGCTCTGAACTGCGGACATTCCATAGCGACATGGTGTCGCTATGGGGTGACGAGGGCGCCGGGAGTTATCCACAGGCGGCAACTCAGCTCCGCCTCCACACCCGCAGGACCGTCCTCAACGTCGCCATGCTTCTTCGCGACAGCGACATCGCCCGATGCGTCCGTACGTATCTTCTCGACGCCGAGCAGGACCTGCGCGCGGGATACGCCTCGCTCGAACACCGCGTCACCCGGGTCGAAAGCTGCCTGGCCGGAGTCGGCAGCGCCCTGCAGGAACTCGGGCCGGTCCTCAACCGGATGTCGCACCGCCTCGACAGCCTCGACCGCAGGATGGAGGTCACGCACCAGGTGGTCGGTGCCATGAGCGTGCGGCTGGGCGGAGTGTCCGAGGACATCGTGCGGCTGGACGGACGCATGGACGAGCTCGCGCGGAACCTGAAGGACCTGAGCCGCCGCAACAGGAACCGCTGACGAAGGGTCCTGCCGAAGTCCCGTTGCCCGGCGCCGCCGTAATCGGGTGGCGCCGGGCAACGGGGCCACGGCACAGTAGGTGAGACGGCACCCGCCGGGAACGGCACCACAGACCGGGAGAGGAGTGCGGCGATGACCGAGAGTCCGAGTCCGTCGAGCTCCCAGCAGGGCGTGCCCGAGCCGGCACCGGAGTAGTCAGCGACTGCTCCGCCGCGCCGCTCCGAGCAGCACGCCCGGGCGGCCGTCGCTGCGCACCGCGCGCGGCCGTCCTCCCGGAGGATTGGCCGAGTGGTAAGGCAGCGGCTTGCTAAGCCGTCGTCGGGGCCTGACCCCGCGCGCGTTCGATCCGCGCATCCTCCGCCTCGCAGAAGACCCGGCGCCGATGTCTAGAGCAACTGCTCCAGCACCACGGCAATGCCGTCGTCCTCGTTCGACGCGGTGACCTCCTGGGCCACGGCCTTCAGGTCCTCGTGCGCGTTGGCCATGGCCACACCGTGCCGTGCCCAGGCGAACATCGGGATGTCGTTCGGCATGTCACCGAAGGCGATCGTGTCCGCCGCCTTCACGCCCAGCCGACGCGCGGCCAGCGAGAGGCCGGTGGCCTTGCTGAGTCCCAGCGGAAGGATCTCCACCACGCCCGGACCCGCCATGACCACGTCCACCAGGTTGCCGACCGCGGCCCGCGCGGCCTTCGCCAGCGTGTCGTCGTCCAGCTCCGGATGCTGTATGTAGACCTTGTTCAGCGGGGCGGACCACATTTCGGCCGGGTCCTCGACCAGGACGGCCGGCAGCGGGCCTTCCTGTACGCGGTACCCGGGGCCGACGAGCACTTCCCCGTCGAGCCCGTCGCGGCTCGCGGCCAGTGCCAGCGGACCGACCTCGGCCTCCACCTTGGAGAGCGCGAGACCGGCCAGCTGCCGGTCCAGCGTCAGCGACGTCAGCAGCTTGTGCTCGCCCGCGTGGTAGACCTGCGCTCCCTGGCCGCAGACCGCGAGGCCCTCGTAGCCCAGGTCGTCCAGGATGTGCCGGGTCCACGGGACGGCGCGGCCGGTGACGATGATGTGCGCCGCACCGGCCGCGGTGACCGCGGCCAGTGCCTCGCGCGTGCGCCCGGAGACCGTGTCGTCGCCGCGCAGCAGCGTGCCGTCGAGGTCGGTCGCGACGAGCTTGTAGGGAAAGGTCACTTGGCGACCGGCTCCAGCAGCTCGCGCCCGCCCAGGTACGGACGGAGTACCTCGGGCACCCGTACCGAACCGTCGGGGAGCTGGTGGTTCTCCAGGATCGCCACGATGGTCCGCGGTACGGCGCAGAGCGTGCCGTTGAGCGTGGCCAGCGGCTTCAGGACCTTCTTGCCGTCGCGGTTGTCCCGCATCCGGACGGACAGCCGGCGCGCCTGGAAGCCGTCGCAGTTGGAGGCGGAGGTCAGCTCGCGGTACTTGCCCTGGGTCGGGATCCAGGCCTCGCAGTCGAACTTCCTGGAGGCCGAGGCGCCCAGGTCGCCGGTGGCGACGTCGATCACCTGGAAGGGCAGCCCGAGCGCGGTGAGCCACTGCTTCTCCCAGTCGAGGAGGCGCTGGTGCTCCGCCTCGGCGTCCGCCGGGTCGACGTACGAGAACATCTCGACCTTGTCGAACTGGTGGACCCGGAAGATGCCACGGGTGTCCTTGCCGTACGTACCCGCCTCACGGCGGAAGCACGGCGAGAAGCCCGCGTACCGCAGGGGCAGCTTGTCCGCTTCGATGATCTCGTCCATGTGGTACGCGGCGAGCGGTACCTCGGAGGTGCCGACCAGGTAGAAGTCGTCCTTCTCCAGGTGGTACACGTTCTCCGCGGCCTGGCCGAGGAAGCCGGTGCCCTCCATGGCGCGCGGACGGACCAGCGCCGGGGTGAGCATCGGGATGAAGCCGGCCTCGGTGGCCTGGGCGATCGCCGCGTTGACGAGGGCGAGTTCCAGGAGCGCGCCGACGCCCGTCAGGTAGTAGAAACGCGACCCGGACACCTTGGCGCCGCGCTCCATGTCGATCGCGCCGAGCGCCTCGCCGAGCTCCAGGTGGTCCTTGGGCTCGAAGCCCTCGGCGCCGAAGTCGCGGATGGTGCCGTGCGTCTCCAGGACGACGAAGTCCTCCTCGCCGCCGACCGGCACGTCCGTGTGGACGATGTTGCCGAGCCGCAGCAGCAGGCTCTTGGTCTCCTCGTCGGCCTCGTCCTGCGCCGCGTCGGCCGCCTTGACGTCTGCCTTGAGCTGCTCGGCCTTCTTCAGGAGTTCGGCACGTTCCTCGGGGGAGGCCTTGGGGATGAGCTTGCCGAGCGCTTTCTGCTCGGAACGGAGCTCGTCGAACCGGACCCCGGACGACCTGCGCCGTTCGTCGGCGGAGAGCAGGGCGTCGACGAGGGCGACGTCCTCTCCACGGGCGCGCTGGGAGGCGCGAACACGGTCGGGGTCCTCACGAAGCAGGCGAAGGTCAATCACCCCTCCAGGCTACCGGTGTCGGCTTCGGTAGTCCGAACCGATATTGCCAAGCGTGTCACTTTGCCCGAATTGCCGGTATTGGTAATGCTGGGGGCGGAATCCGCAGGGGGTGCGAGGTGGCGGGATCAAGGAAAGGACCCCTATTCCCCTAAATGGGGCAGAAGGGTTGTGCGCCTTGACGTATCAGCCTTGCGTGAGCGGGGAGTTGGGCGCCGCTTGTCCACAGGAATGCACGGTCGGTCAAAGTTATCCACAGGCTGTGAGGAAGCTCTGTGGACATGGAGGAGATCATTCCGAAAGCCGCACACCGGCTCGTGGATTCACGGTTCAAACCCACTTCAGACGCTCGTTCGGGTGGGAATTCCTCGCCCTAAAGAGTTGATCATTGGAATTGAGCTGACAACGCATGACCCGTCGACCTGTGGACCGATCTGAGTGAGGTGGGCAGATTTGTCGACCATGTCGCGTTGCGGTGTCGACTTGTCCCCAGGTCGAGGCGCGCACCTGTGGATAACTTTCCCGTCGGTGACTATCGGCTGATCGCACCGCTCATCCGGGCAACGCGACGACCGTAGGACGGACGGGGTGGCCGAAGGGTGGATGGGGTGGGAGACGGGCTGACCGGGGAGGTCAGGCCCGGCCGTCCTGGTTCCGGGCCAGCCAGTCGGAGGCCTCGGTGAAGTCCGCGTCCGATGTGCCCGCCCGCAGAGGGCGTACGTCCGCCGTGGTCACGCCGGCCCGCGGATAGGAGCCGAGGAACCGGACGTTCGGGCAGATCCGCTTCAGCCCCATCAGCGCCTCGCCGACCCTGCGGTCGGAGATATGGCCTTCGGCGTCCAGCGCGAAGCAGTAGTTCCCGATCCCCGCACCTGTCGGCCGGGACTGGATCAGCATCAGGTTCACCCCGCGCACCGCGAACTCCTGGAGCAGTTCGAGCAGCGCGCCGGGGTGGTCGTCCCCGAGCCAGATGACCACGGAGGTCTTGTCCGCACCGGTCGGCGCCGACGGGCGGGCCGGGCGCCCCACCAGAACGAAGCGGGTCTGGGCGTTCTCCGCGTCGTGGATCTCGGTCACCAGCGGTTCGAGCCCATAGGTCGCCGCCGCGAACTCCCCGGCGAAGGCGGCGTCGTAGCGCCCCTCCTGCACGAGCCGGGCGCCGTCCGCGTTGGACGCCGCCGACTCCCATACGGCCTGGGGGAGATGGTCCGCCATCCAGTTGCGTACCTGCGGCTGCGCGGCCGGGTGCGCGGTGACCGTCTTGACGTCGGACAGCTTGGTGCCGGGACGTACGAGCAGGGCGAAGGTGATGGAGAGCAGCACTTCGCGGTAGATCATCAGCGGCTCACCGCTGGTCAGCTGGTCGAGCGTGGTGGTGATGCCGCCCTCGACGGAGTTCTCGATCGGTACGAGCGCCGCGGCGGCCGTGCCGTTGCGCACCGCGTCCAGCGCCGCCGGTACGGAGACCATCGGTACGAGTTCGCGGGTGGCGGCCTCCGGGAGCGTACGGAGGGCGACCTCGGTGAAGGTGCCTTCGGGGCCGAGATAGGCGTAGCGCGTGGCGGACATACCGTCACCCTAATGCGCCGGGTCGGCACGGCGTCCCCGTACGTGCCGACCCGTCCGGCAGCGGACGCGGTCCACGCGCGTGCGCCCACCCCGCAGTGTGTTTACGACTCCAGGAGCCGCTGACCCACGTACTCCCCCTGCGCCGCACCGCCCGGCACGGCGAACAGCCCGCTCGCCTCGTGGCGGAGGAAGGGCGACAGCGCGTCACCCCGGTCGAGTTTGCGCTGCACGGGGACGAATCCGCGCAGGGGGTCCGCCTGCCAGCAGATGAACAGCAGCCCGGCGTCGGGGCTGCCGTCCGGGGAGATGCCGTCGTGGTACGAGAACGGGCGCCGCAGCATGGCGGCGCCGCTGTTGCGGTCGGGGGAGGAGATGCGGGCGTGAGCGTTGTCGGGGATCAGCAGCTTGCCGTCCGGGCCCGCCTTGTCGAGGTCCATCTCGGTGGTCTCGGTGCCGCCGCTGAGCGGGGCGCCGTCCGCCTTGCGCCGCCCGATGACCCGTTCCTGACGTTCCACCGGGAGCTTCTCCCAGTCGTCGAGCAGCATCCTGATCCGTCGGACCACCGCGTACGAGCCACCCGTCAGCCAGTCGTACGCGGCGTCCTGGGTGCTCGCCGCAACGAAGACACGCTGGTCGAAGTCGCTGTCGGCGGGCTTCGGGTTGCCGGTGCCGTCGATCTGGCCCATGAGGTTGCGGGCGGTCATCGGTTTCGCGGTGGCGCCGGGGGTGCGGTTGAAGCCGTCCATCTGCCAGCGGACGGTGGCCGTCGTAGCGGCCTCCTTCTGTACGGCCCGCAACGCGTGAAAGGCGACGAGCGCGTCGTCGGCCCCGATCTGCACCCAGAGGTCGCCGTTGGACCGGCCGGCGTCGAGGCGGTCGGCGGAGAACGGTGGCAGTGGGTCGAGTCCCGGCGGACGGTGAGCCTTCAGGCCCGTCCGTTCGAAGAAGGTGGCGCCGAAGCCGAAGGTGACGGTCAGCGAGGACGGTCCGGCGTCCAGTGCGATGCCGGTGTCGTGCCCGGTGCCGTCCGCCGAGCCGCCGGTGACGGGTGCGCCGGCCATCAGCCGCTCGGCCGTGGCCGACCAGCGGCGCATCAGGGCTGCCGCCTCCCTGCGTCCTGCCCCGGGGGCCAGGTCGAAGGCGATGAGGTGGCCGCGGGCCTGAAGCGGAGTGGTGATCCCCGGTTGATGTTTCCCGTGAAACATCACTTCGGTGGAGCCCACCGTGGTCAATGCCGCCGGTGCGTCGTCCTGGGTCGCGGCGTAGCCGGTGGCGCCGCCGGCCGCCCCGAGGACCAGGCCGGTGGCCCCGGCCGCTCCCGCGGTTCCGAGCAGCCGCCGCCGGGAGATCGCGCCGGTCGCCCGGGCACCGGAATCGCTTCCGGTGCGCCTGTTCCGGCCGTCCGCGCCACTCGACGTGGCCGTGCTGTCTGTGCTGTCTGTCCGGTGTCCGCTCACGGTCCTGCTCAGCCGATCTTGACGTTCTTGTCGACCGTGATCTGGTCGATGTCCGAGGTTCGTACGGTGACCGCGACGTTCCAGTCGCCCGCGATCGGGATCTGGATTCCGGTGGAGGTCCAGTGGCCCTCGGTCAGCCGCACGGGGACGGCCGGCAGGGGCCCGATGTCCTTGGACTTCAGGGTGAAGGCGAGCTTCACCTCGGGGACGTCCATGGCCTTCCCGTCGATGCCGTCGATCCAGAGGTGCACCACGTTGGCTCCGACGTGCCCGGGGTCCAGGTCCATGCGGACCGTGCCCTTGCCGTTCTCGCCGCCGGTGTCGAAGGGCAGGGTGAGGTTGACGGGGCCGCTCGCCACCGGCGCGGCGGCCGGTGCGGACGAGCGCGCCGCCTCCTCCTCGGTGCGACCGGGCTCGGTGGAGGTCAGGATGGTGGTCACCGCCAGCAGCGCCACCGCGACCCCGACCTCGGCCAGCACCGAGCGGCGCAGGCCGGACCGGTCGGGGTCGGCGTCACGTATCCGCTTCTTCTCCGCGGTCGCCACGGCCGCCTGCTGCCGCGCGAGCTGGGCGGCGCGCGCGGGATCCTCGGAGGCCGCCGCCTGCGGGGTCTCCGCGTCGACGGCCGTGGGGCTCGCCTCAGATGTGTCCGCGTTCGTGACCCCGCCCGTCGCCAGCCGGGCGGTCCACCGGCGCGAGATCCCGGCGATCCCGACGAGGACGGCGACGAGACCCACCTTCACCAGCAGCAACTGCCCGTATCCGGTGCCGGTCAGCGCGGACCAGGAGCCGACCTGGCGCCAGGACTGGTAGATCCCGGTCGCGGTGAGGACGAGCACGCTGATGAACGCGATCCGTGAGAACCGGCGTACCGCGCCCGCGGTGATGTCGGGGGTGCGGTACAGCGCGATCAGCAGGGCGGTCAGCCCGCCCAGCCAGGCCGCGACGGCCAGCAGGTGGAGCACGTCGACAGGCATCGCGATACCGGGCTGGATCCCGGTCGACGCGTGTTCGGCCAGGGCCCAGGTCCCGGCGATCCCGGCGGCGATGACCGCACCACCGATGGCGAGACCGAAGGTGAGGTCCTTCTTCTCGCGTTCGTCCTCGCGCTTCGCGTACGCCCCGAACAGCACCGCGATGAACAACGCACTGGCACCGAGCAGCAGCAGCCGCGAGACCAGAGCGGCGCCGGGCTTGGTGTCCAGCACCGCCTTGAGGCCGTCGAGGTCGAACGCGTCGCCGAGTTTCCCCGAGCCGGTGTACGGGCTGCGCAGCAGCAGCATCGCGAGTGTGGCCGCGGTGAGGGTCATCCAGCCGCGGACCACGAGGCGCTGCAGCGGACGGGCGCCCGCTCCGCGCTGCCAGCAGGCCAGCACGAACGCGGCGCCGCCCGCCAGCACGATGAATCCGGCGTACGCGGCGTAGCGGGCGATGCCGTAGAGCGTGCCGACCAGGCCGCCGCCGGCCTCGCTGTCCGGGAGGGCGACGGCCGTCTCGGAGGGCGCACCGATGGAGAAGGTGAATGCTCCGGAGACGGGGTGGCTGTCGGCGGAGACGGCCTGCCAGGCGACGGTGTACGTGCCGTCGGGCAGCCCGGTGTGCAGGGCGACGCCGTACTTCACGGTCGAGCCGCTGTGCAGGTCGCGCGGGGCGTCCTCGGTGTCCGCGCGCTTGCCGTCCGGGTCCAGGACCCGGATGGACCCCTCGCCCATGGCAACTTGCTCGGAGAAGGTGAGCGTGACGGCCTTGGGCGCGGTAGCGACCACCGCCCCGTCCTGCGGGTCGCTCCCGGTGAGCGCGGCGTGCGCCGACGCGGGGCCCGCGACGGCCAGCAGCAGACCGAACACCACGCCGGCCAGGGCGGCGAGGAGCCCGGCGACGGCGAGCGGCCGACGCGGGGCGGATGCGGACGGGGAGCGCCCGAAGGGCGGGGCGGTGGCTGTCATGGTGTGTCAGTCCCTCACTGCTTCTTCGGGTTGTGGGTGGTCTCCTTCACGGGAAGGTCGACCTTCATGGGGCCGGCCTTCTCGAAGTGCAGTTCCACGGACACGGTCTCGCCCTGCTTGGGCTGCTGCTTGAGCTTCATGAACATGATGTGGTTTCCACCGCGTTCCAGATCCAGCTCACCGCCCGCGGGTACGTCGAAGGACGTCACCATGCGCATGGCCTGGTTCTTCGTCTCGTGGATCGTGACGTCGTCCGAGAGCGGACTGGTGACCGAGGTGAGGCGGTCGGAGCTGCCGCCGTCGTTCCGTACGACGAGGAAGGCCGCGGCCATGTCGTTGACGGGCTGCGGCATGAACGCGCCCATGACCTTCAGCTCCGGTTTGCCGTCCGAGGAACACCCCGTCAGCGCCAGCCCGGTGGAGAGGGCCAGGACGCCGGCGAGGGTGGTGCGGCGGTTCACGGCTTGTCCCCCTTGACCAGTTTGGGGAGATCCTTGGTGTAGTCGTCGGGAGTCGTGTCCTCGCTGTACAGCACGTAACCCTGGTCGGTCTTCGGGGAGAAGGCGATGACCTGGGAGCCGTGCATCGAGACGACCGTGCCGTCCTTCTCCTTCTTCGGAGCGTCGATACCGATGCCGATCTGCCGGGCGCCCGCCTGGATGGTCGGGAAGTCGCCGGTGAGACCGATGAAGGACGGGTCCTGGGCCTTGAGCCAGGAGCCCAGCGAGGCCGGGGTGTCCCGCTCCGGGTCGGTGGTGACGAAGACGACCTGGAGCTTCTCCTGGTCGGCCTTGGGGAGGGACTTCTTGGCGATCGCGATGTTGCTCATGATGAGCGGGCAGACGTCGGGGCAGTTGGTGTAGCCGAAGTAGATGAGTGTCGGCTTGCCCTTGGTCTGCTCGCGCAGGTCGTACTTCTTGCCGTGAGTGTCGGTCAGGACGAGATTCGGCTTGGTGAACGGCTGGTCGAGCACCGTCGCGGCCTGCGTCTTCGCCTCCACCGACACATCGGCGATGGGCTTCTTGCTGTCGTTGTCACTGCCGCCACAGGCGGACAGGGTGAGCGCGGCCGCGGCGACGAGCGCCGCGGCCAGCACAGACTTCTTAACCATGGAGCACTGTTCCTGATGGGTCGGTGGAGCGGGTGGGACTGGCGGATGGGACGTGTGCGTGGGACTGGTGCACGGACGTTCAGGCGGTACGGCGACGGCCGGCCAGGACGCCGAAGGCGACGCCCGCGACGCCGATGACGATGCCGACGATGCCGAGCACACGGGCCGTGGTGTCACTGGAGGAGGCCGCCGAGGCCGCCGTCTGCTCGTCCTTCGCGTGGTCGTCCGTGGCGTTCTTGTCGGCGGAGTCCGAGCCGGAGGCGGCGGTGGCGCCGTGCGCGTCCTCGGCGGCCGCGGTCAGCTTGAGGACCGGGGCGGGGCTCTCGGGCTCCTCCGCGCCCTCCTTCTGCTCCTCGATCCAGCGCACGACTTCCTTGTTGTCGTACGTCTGGATGGCCTTGAACACCAGCTGGTCGGCATCCTCCGGGAGCTGCCCGACCGAGAGCGGGAACTGCTGGAAGCGGCCGGGCTCGATCTTGCTGCCGGCCGCGGTCCAGGTGACCTTGGACACGGCTTCGTTGATCTTCTTGCCGTGCATGTCGAGCGGCTTGGCCAGCTTGCTGGTGGTCACCTTGATGTCCCAGCCGGGCACGGGCTGCGGCATGACGGATGCCAGCGGGTGGTCGGTGGGGAAGTTGACTTCGAGCTTGGTCGTCGCGGAGTCGTCGCGCTCGTTGGGGACCTTGAAGTTGATGACGGCGTAACCGCCCTTGGCGGCCTCGCCCTGCGGCTGGACGCTGACGTGGGCCGAGGCCGTACCGGCGAGGATCAGCACGGTGGACGCGGCGACGCCGCCGGCGAGAGCGATGCGGGAAACGTTCATGGCAGGGATCACTCCACAGATGCACGAAGGAAGGGTGCTCCGGCGCGCGGGTGCGCGACGGGTCGCGACACCTCTTCCTCACGAGCGGCGTGCGTACGAGAACCCGTACCGGCACCGCGAGGGTGCGTGGCAGGGGCGCGCGGGCATCGCTTGGAGGGCGTCGCGTCAGGCTGCGAGGGTGAATACGGAGGGCGGCCCGCGCCTGATCACCATGTGCTGCAAGGGATCCCCGGTGGCCGGGGGCGGTGCGTCCGCCGCGGTACGGGAGATACGCGGCCCGGTCGTCGGCCCGCCGGGAAGCCCCGCGCGCAGCGCGGCCACGAGGACGAGCGCGGCGCGCAACGCCCGCAGCCGTGCCCCGGCCGCCACCTGCTGGGCGCCGTGGAGCGACAGCCGGGCGAGGCGGAAGAGAGCGACCTCGCCGCGCCGCAGCAGCCAGCCGGCGGCCAGCGCGGCCAGCAGATGGCCGAGCACCATGGGAAGGTCCGGCAGCATCCCGGCAAAGCCGGCCGGACCGGTGGAAGGGGCGGCCGCCAGGTGCTGATGGGCCTGGCCGGTCACCGATGCCGGGTCGATGCCCGCGGTGGTGACGATGTGGTGGGCGTCGGCGGCGTTCAACCGTTCGGGCCCGGCGCCGCAGACGAGGTTCGCCGCGAACCGGATCAGCGCGTCCTCGCCGGCCGGTACCCGGGGCGAGGCGGTGTGCGTACCCACGCCGAAGAGCGTGTGCAGGACCAGCTGTCCGCCGGCCAGGGCGGCGGCGATGGACGGCAGTGAGCGTTCGCGTCCGGCGAGGGGGGCCGTCACCGCGAGGATCCCGAGGAATCCGGCGAGCAGCGTCCACCAGGGGACCGTCGCACAGGCCGCCAGCGCGTGCCCGGCCGCGGACAACGCGACACAGACCGCGGCGAACACCGCGGCCCTCGACAGCCGCATACCGGCTCCGGCGCGTCCCACAGACGTAGTCATGGCCGAGACATCATCCCACTGCACCCCCCGCCCCCGTACGGCAGGTCCGGAAGGTCGTCTTCCGCCCGAATGGGCGGGAGCCGGGCCGTTCGGACCGGTTACGGACGGGGCAGAACGGTCGTGTGGGCCGGGGATGCACAGGTGTGGCGAATACGGGTATCCGCCGAATGAGCGGTCTCACACCCCGCCCGTGCTTACGAACGGCCTCGGGCGGCAATACGTATCGGTATGTCGAGCCGCAGCCAGGAGGCTGGAGCATGAGCATCTGGTGGTCACTCCATTTGCGGCGCGAAGCTGCGAGCGTTCCGCTCGCCCGACGGTTCCTGCTGGGCACGATGGAATCAGCGGGCGTGGACCCGGACATCTCCTTCGACCTGTCGCTCGCCCTGAGCGAAGCCTGTGCCAACGCCGTCGAACACGGCGGGACACACGGAGACCCGGGCGATGGGGCGGAGACCTGGGAAGCCTGGGAGGAGCCGTCCGGTACTGCCAGCGGGCAGTACCGGGTCACCGCGTATCTGGACGGCGAGAAATGCCGTATCGAAGTCGCCGATTCCGGACCGGGGTTCCCCGCGAGGCGCGCACTTCGCACTGCCGCACAGCAACACGAAGCAGAGCAGCACCACGAGCCGGAGCTGCACGACGCACCGCAGCCGTACACAGCCAAGCAGCAGTACCCACCGCAGTACGCCGAGCACCCGCCGCTCACCGCTGAGGACGGGCGGGGGCTGTGTCTCATCGAGCAGCTCGCCGATCACGTTCACTTCGGCAACCGGCCGGGGCACGGCGGGGCGGTGGTGAGTTTCGACAAGGTCCTGAAATGGCGGGAGGGCGCCCTGCTCATGGCCTCCTGAGCAGGGCGCCCTCCGGCGCGCGGTACGGGGCGGGCGGTCAGCCCTTGAGCCGGGCCATCCACGCCTCGACCTCGTCGGCCTGCCGCGGCAGCTTGTCCGAGAGGTTCCGGTTGCCGTCCTCGGTGACGAGGATGTCGTCCTCGATCCGGACGCCGATGCCGCGGTACTCCTCGGGCACGGTCAGGTCGTCGGCCTGGAAGTAGAGACCGGGCTCCACGGTGAGGCAGACGCCGGGCTCCAGCGTCCCGTCGACGTACGACTCGGTCCGCGCGGCGGCGCAGTCGTGGACGTCCATGCCGAGCATGTGACCGGTGCCGTGCAGCGTCCAGCGGCGCTGGAGCCCCAGCTCCAGGACCTCGTCCACGGTCCGGTCGCCGAGCAGGCCCCACTCGACGAGCTTCTCGGCGAGCACGCGCTGAGCGGCGTCGTGGAAGTCGCGGAAGCCCGCGCCGGGCTTCACCGCGGCGATGCCGGCCTCCTGCGCCTCGTACACCGCGTCGTAGATCTTCCGCTGCAGCGGCGTGAACGTGCCGTTGATGGGAAGCGTGCGGGTCACGTCGGCGGTGTAGAGGTCGTTGGTCTCCACGCCGGCGTCGAGCAGCAGCAGTTCGCCCGAGCGAACCGCGCCGTCGTTGCGTACCCAGTGCAGGGTGGTGGCGTGCGGGCCGGCGGCGCAGATCGAGCCGTAGCCGATGTCGTTGCCCTCGATACGGGCGCGGAGGAAGAACGTTCCCTCGATGTAGCGTTCGCTCGTCGCCTCGGCCTTGTCGAGGACCTTCACGACGTCCTCGAAGCCGCGCGCGGTGATGTCGCAGGCCTTCTGCAGCTCCGCGATCTCGAAGGCGTCCTTGACCAGACGTGCCTCGGAGACGAAGACACGCAGTTCCTCGTCGCGCTCCGCGGTGACCTTGTCGGTGAGCGCGGCCTCGATGCCGGCGTCGTGCCCGCGGACGTTGCGGACCGGGCCCGTGGCCTCGGCCAGCGCGGCGGGCAGCTCGCGGACGTCCTTCGCCGGAATGCCGAGCAGCTTCTCGGCCTCGGTGAGGGAGTGACGGCGGCCGACCCACAGCTCGCCCTGGCCGTCGAGCCAGAACTCGCCGTTCTCCCGGTCGGAACGCGGCAGCAGGTAGACGGTCGCCTCGTGGCCGTCGCCCTTCGGCTCCAGGACGAGGACGCCGTCCTGCGTCTGGTCGCCGGTGAGATACGCGTACTCGGTGGAGGCACGGAAGGCGTACTCGGTGTCATTGGACCGCGTCTTCAGCCGGCCGGCCGGGATGACCAGCCGCTCGCCCGGGAAGCGCGCCGAGAGCGCGGCGCGGCGGTCGGCGGTGTGCGCGGCCTGGGCGATCGGCTCCAGGCCGTGCAGCTCGGTGTCGGCCCAACCGGACTTCATGCTCGCGGCGAGCTCATCGGAGACGCCCGGGTACAGGCCGTTCTTCCGCTGCTTGACCGGCTCTGCCTCTTCGGTCTCCGGGTTCTCCGGGGTGAGCTCCTCAGACACGACTTGTCTCTCCTTGATACGACACTGGACCCCCTCCATCGTACGGGCGTACGGAAGGGGGCCCAGGGCCGGAAGACCTCTTACACAGGATGGTCCGCCCGCTACCGGCGGGCGCGGGGCGGCTCAGTCGAAGCGTGCCGCGAGCAGGACCACGTCCTCGGTGCAGTCGCCCCGGTCGATCCCGTCGGGCAGCACGGTGCGCACCACATGGTCGGCGACCGATCCGGCGTCGTGCCGCAGCGCCCTCGGGACGCTCGCCGCGGCCGAATGGAGCCGTGCGAACGCCCGGTCCATCGAGTCACCGGCGCGACGCAGCAGACCGTCGGTGTACAGCAGGACCGTCTCGCCGGGCGCCGGGGCGATCTCCACGCTCGGCGCCTCCCAGCACGCGAGCATGCCGAGGGGAGCGGAGAGGGTCGTCTCGACGAACTCGGTGCGCCGGTCGCCGACGATCAGCGGCGGAGTGTGCCCGGCACCGGCCAGCAGGATCTTGCGGCGCGCGGGCTCGCAGTAGGCGAAGAGCGCGGTCGCGGAACGGGCCGGCTCGGTCAGCCGCATCAGGAGTTCGAGATCGGAGAGCACGGCGACCGGATCCTCGCCCTCCATCACCGCGTACGCCCGCAGGCCTGCGCGCAGCCGGCCCATGGCGGCCAGGGCGCTGGGCCCGGAGCCGCCGACCGAACCCACGGAGAGACCGAGCGCTCCTTCCGGCAGCGCCAGCGCGTCGTACCAGTCGCTGCCGCTCTGCGCCGCGGCGTGATGGCGCACGGCCAGCTGTACGCCGGGGACGCGGGGCAGCCGGCTGGGCAGGAGTTCCTCGGCGATGGTGGCGACGTCGGTCCTGGCCCGCTCCAGTTCCAGCAGCCGGGCCAGGTGTTCGGAGGCGTACCCGGCGTACAGGCCGACGAGGTGGCGCTGGCGTTCGAGCGGCTCGGCGGGTTCGTCGTAGAGCCAGACCGCGGCGGCGAGCCGGCCGGTCCGCTCGGTGGTGAGCGGCAGCGCGTAACTGGCGGCGTAGCCCAGGCGGGCGGCGACCTCGCGCCTGCGGGGGTCCAGGCTGGTGTCGCCGAGCAGATCAGGGGTGGTCAGCGGGCCGTCGGCGTTCGGCAGACCTTCAAGGATGCGGCCGTAGGAGGTGGCACTCCGCGGAACCGTCTCGATCTGGCCGAGCTCCGCGTGGGCCAGCCCGAGACCGATGGTGCTGACGGGGCCGCGGCGGTCGGACGGCTCGAAGGCGATCAGCCCGCGACGGGCGCCGACGAGCGCGGCCCCGGCGTCGAGCAGCTCGTGCAGGGCGTCGTCGAGGGTGCTGGTTCTGGCCAGCCGTTCGGTGAGCTCGTGCAGCGTCGTGAGGTCGGAGACCCAGCCCGCCAGACGGTCCTGGATGAAGGCGCCGGGCGCGGCCGGCACCTCGGAGAGAGGCCCGGCAGTGTGCGCCGAAACCTGAACTGTGGGATCGATTCCAGCCACTTTCGGCAGGTGTGGGGCGCTCATGGTCGCCGGCTTTCCGACTGGTTTGTTTCGTCGAATAGCATCGCAAACCCCCATGTCATTCTGCGCCGCTATCAGTGCATCCACATGTACACGCACAAGTAAGGCGATGTCCAGCATTGTCCCCACGGGATTTGTGGTGTCCGTGGGGTGAGTAACTTGGCCAAAAAATGCACCATGCGGCAGTCATTTGCGGTCGACTGAGGGTGCTCGACCGGGGGTTGCCCCCGGGTGAAGTGCCAGGGGGAGCGTCATTCCGGGCATGCTGGGTACGTAAATCGGTAGATGGCAGGAGACGGTTCCGACCGCCTCCGGAACCTGGCAGCGGGCCCGGACGTCCTCACCTGTGACGGCCACGCCCCACCCCCGAGTGGCGGGGTCGTACGACGGACGGCAGGCGCGGCGCGCGCCCTGCACCTCGCGACATTCTCGACTGGAACCGGCTCGATTCGGCTCAGCACAGCTCAGGCTCGGTATCGACGACCAACCCGTACCGCAGGCTCGACGAGCATGTACACACAGTGAAGTTCCGCACACGTGTTGTGACGCGCGCGTGGTGTGATGTGGACCCTCGGCGTTCAACGGAAAGGAACGAGCGCTCATGCGCGAGATCCTCGGAAGGCGACGCAGGCTCCGGCTGGGACGCAGGGGCGGGACCGCCCGGCTCGACGCAGCCCTGACTTGTGCCACCGCATGGCAGTGGCCCGTGCTCCCGGGGGTGGGCCTCCAGGCGGCCGGCGGCCGTGGTGAGCGCGGCCGTGGCTGCGCCTGTCCCGACCCCGAGTGCGCCGTTCCCGGCGCGCACCCCTTCGATCCCGGACTGCTCGCCGCTACCACCGACGCCCGGATGGTGCGCTGGTGGTGGACGAACCGCCCCACCGCGCCGCTCCTGCTGGCCACGGGCGGGCGTGCGCCGTGTGCGCTGAGCCTGCCGGCGGTGGCCGGGGCCCGCGCACTGGCGGAACTCGACCGGATGGGCATGAGGCTGGGCCCCGTGGTGGCGACGCCGACCCGGTGGTCGCTGTTGGTCGCTCCGTACACGCTCGAACGGCTCGGTGAACTGCTGCACGCGCAGGACTGGGTGCCCAGTTCGTTGCGTTTCCACGGCGAGGGTGGCTATCTCGTCCTTCCGCCGTCGGAGATCGGCACGGGGCAGGTGCGCTGGGAGCGGGCGCCGGAGCGGGTGTCCCGGCAGGGCTCCGGTGGCGGGGCGCAGGTCCGGGCGGTGGCGTCGCCGTGGCTGCCGGAGGTGGGGGCGCTTCTGGACGCGCTGGTCGAGGCGAGCAACAGCGCCCCGGACGGCGGAAGCCGGCTCGCCTACTGAGCTGCGGGCTGCCGGGCGGTGGGCTTCTTCGCCCGTTCTTCGTCCGTTTCCTCGTCCGCTGCTTCGCCCGTTTCTTCGCGCGCCGTCATTACCGAGCGCTGTCGGCTCCCTGGCGTATCACTTCGGGGCGAGGCGATCGGCAGGGTCCGTTTCGGTCATTCCGTGCGGGCCGTTTCGGTCATGCAAAGTCTGCCGGTGCAAAGTCCGTCGGTGGTCGGCTTTCTGATGCGCTTTCCGAAAACCGTTCGATCTCCCTTCGAAGATCTCTTCGGGACATGTTTCGCGGCGAAATCGGAAAGGGGCGCGTCCGACGGCTTCTGTCCGATTCTGAGTGGTCCGGTGACCGCACGGAGTCGTTGTCGACGCGGGATCCAACGAGGCGCCCACGGTGGCGGGTTGACGCCGGGCCACATGGCAGACGCATCAAGGCTGTCGGAAGGGCGGCCGGGCCGAGGTGCGGGGCGGGCGGGGAAGCCGGGGGCGCGGCCGGTGTCTGTGCAGGGCCTGTGCGCGGTTCGTGCGCCGGGTGGTGCGCCGTGCCCGGACATGAGGATGCCCGATCGCTGGCGACGGGGGATGCACCAGCGACCGGGCTTCCAGAACGGTAACAAGAGATCTGCTGTTCGCAAATTCGATCTCGCGTATTCGGACAGCGATTTACCTGTGAGTACGGGGAGTTGTGACGGGCGTCACCGTACGCTCCGGGTGATGGTCACTGTCAGCTGAGGGTCACTTGGCGGTTGGTGAGCCCGCCACGGGCCCGACGCTCCTCGGCGCTGAGCGGCGCGTCCGACGCGAGCGCCGTCGCGAGCCGCTCAGCGAACGCGACGGCGGGCTTCTCGCACTCCTCGGCACCCATCGAGCTCGGCAGGTCCCAGACCGGGACCATCAGGCCGTGCGCGCGGAAGGAGCCGACCAGCCGGGTCCCCTCGCCGAGCGAGGAGGTGCCGGCGGCGTGCAGCCGGGCGAGCGCGTCCAGGAGCCGCTCCTCGGGGTGCGGCATGACCCAGCGCAGGTGGTTCTTCTCCGGGGTCTCGCACCAGTAGGCGGCGTCCACCCCGGAAAGCAGGACGGTCGGGAGCGCCGCGTCGTTGGCGCGCTCCAGGGAAGCGGACACCTCGGCGGTGGCGTTCTCCGCGTCGGGCACCCAGAACTCGAAACCCGAGTGCACGACGGGCGCGAACGGGGCGTCGGCGTCCAGGAGGTCCTGGAGGCGCGGCCCTTCGGCCGGTACGCGCCGGGCGGCGACGGGCGAGCCGGGCTCGGCCTCCAGCGCCCGCTGGAGCGTGTCGGCGAGGTCGCGGCTGAGGTCGCCGGAAGAGGTGTCGTTCTGCAGGGCGAGCAGCACCGAACCGTCGTCGCGCCGCAGTGCGGGCCACGCCATCGGGAGGACGGTCGCGAGCGTCACCGACGGCACACCCTCGGGAAGTCCGCCCTTCAGCGTCAGTTCGACCGTGGCCGCGGGCACCAGCTCGCGCAGCGCGACCCAGTCGCATTCGCCGGGCAGGCCCTCGAAGGGGCGCTGGACGAGTTCGGCCACGGCCTGGGCGGCGGCGCGGCCGTGACAGGCCTTGTAACGGCGGCCCGAACCGCACGGGCAGGGCTCGCGAGCCCCGACCACCGGGATCTCGCCGTCGTCAAGCTGCTGCTTCCCGGCCTTGGTCTGAGGGCGCTTCTTCGCCATGGTGGGCTTTCTCCCGATTGCGACAGTGCGGTCTGGGCCGCGAGCCTAGCCGCCCGTGCGCCGCACGGGGCACAGCCGACCCGGCAGCAGGCCCCCCGGGGGGACAGGTCTCCCGGTGCTCCGGGCGTTCGGCGGTCCCGGTCTTCCGGCGGTCCCGGCGGTCCTGGTGTTCCGGCACCTGGGCATCCGTGCCACCCGGTCCTGGTGCTCCGGCCACCCGGTCCTGTTGCCGCGGCCTTCCGGTCCCGGCCTTCCGGTCCCGGCGTTTCGGTCTTCCGGCGGTCCCGGCGCCGCCACCGTGGTGCGCCACCCCGGTTCAGCCCACGTCGTCGAACGCGCCGGCGAAATCCAGCCCGTCGAGACCCGCCGCACCGTTCACCCCCGAGCCGCGGTCTGATAGCCCTGCCCCTGCCCCTGCCCCTGCCGTGCCTGGGCCCCGCCCGGTGCCCCGTGCGGCAGGCCGTCCGTCGGAATCTCCGTGCCCCTCGTTGACCAGCACCCAGACCGTGACCTCGCCCGACGCGTTGTCCCGCACACCCCACTCCTCGGCGAGGGCGCTGATGATGTTGAGGCCCCGGCCGCCGCGAGCGGTCACCGAAGGAGTGGCCGGAACCGGCCGCGTCGGGCCGCCTCCGTCCGTCACCTCGACGGTCAGCCCGCCCGTTCTGTCGACGCGCCAGGCGGCGCGCACATCGCCGTCTCCCACATCGGTGTGCCGACCCAGCGGCCTGCCGTGCCGGCAGGCGTTGCTGAGCAGTTCGGAAAGAATCAATACAGCATCGTCGACGACCGAATCCGACACCCCGTGGCTGCGCAACTGCTCACGCATCCGGTGCCGTGCCTGACCCACGCCCGCAGGGCCATGGGGTACGGCCATGCTCGACGACGTGGGCACTTCCTGTGCCACCACCAACGCCACCCCCGAGACCTCCTTTGCCCCACGCCACGGAGTGGATGCCCCCCTGGACTGGACCGGAAACCGGCCAATGGCCTGCGAGTGACGCACTCGTAACGATCGGGTACGCGGCGAATGCGCCGGTGTACTCCCTGTGACCGATAGTGCGGGGGTGCCTCCCCGGTTGTTCCGCAGCCACCGCTCCCGGTGCCTGCGGCGTGTCACCGGTCCCGGTGACCGCTCTCCGTCACCGCTCCCGGACGGCGCCCTCGCGGGTGCCGACTCCACCGGTCGCACTACCCTCGCCGTTCCCGCCTCCCTCGCCGTTCCCGCTACGCGCGCCCCAGCTGGGCCAGAACCTGCTTCGGACGGTTCGTGATGATCGCTTCGACCCCGAGCCGGATGCAGAGCTCGACGTCCTCCGGTTCGTTGACCGTCCAGACGTGCGCCCGATGACCGGCGCGGTGCAGACGGTCGATGTACCCCGGGTGGCTGCGTACGATCCGCATCCCCGGACCGGCGATCCGGGCACCGGCCGGCAGTCGTCCGTCACGCAGCCGCGGAGAGACGAACTGCATCAGGTAGACGGTGGGCAGCTGGGGCGCGGCGTCCTTGACGCGGTGCAGCGAGCGGGCCGAGAAGCTCATGATGCGGACCGGCGAAGGGGCGTCGGACGGCGGCACGTCGAGCTCGAAGCGCTTCAGCAGGTGCAGCAGCCGCTCCTCGACCTGGCCCGCCCAGCGCGTCGGGTGCTTGGTCTCGATGGCCAGTTGCAGCGGCCGGCCGGCGGCCCTCGTCTCGACGAGGAGCTCGAGGAGCCGTTCCAGGGTGAGTACGGAGGTGAGCTCACCGGGCACCGGGTCCCAGTCCGGGGACTCCGCCTCCTCGCGGTCCTTCCACGAGCCGAAGTCGAGGGCCGCGAGTTCGTTGAGCTCCAGGGCCGAGACCGCGCCCCGGCCGTTGGACGTGCGGTTCACCCGTCGGTCGTGTACGCATACGAGATGGCCGTCGGCCGTGAGCCGTACGTCGCACTCCAGGGCGTCGGCGCCGTCCTCGATCGCCTTCCGGTACGCGGCCAGGGTGTGCTCGGGAGCGTCGTCGGACGCACCCCGGTGTGCGATGACCTGGATGGGATGCTGGCTCGGGGGCTGCTGCCGTGCTTGGGTCACCCGCATCATGGTGTCACCGGGAGACCACGGACGCGTACACCTGGTGACACGAGGTCGTTTTGTCCGATGTAAAGGGCCGTGCGCAGATGCACAGGTCCTGCTTACAGTGGCCTGACGTGCCGTGGGAAAAGCTGACTCCAGACACGTACACAGCGGATCTCTTGCCGAATGATGATGTGGAACCGAGGAGTAAAGAGCTGTGAGCACAGAGAACGAGGGCAACGAGGGCAACGCGGCCGAGGCCGCCCCGTCCGTTCCGTCCGCACCTCCAGTGCCGGCCGACGCTCCCCAGGGTCCCCCCGAGAGCGCGCCCGCCGCCCCGCCGCACCCGGACGCGATGACCACACAGCAGCAGCCGCCCTCCCCCGCCCAGAACCCGGCGACCACGCCCATGGCCCCGGTTCCGCCGGCCGCGCCGCAGTACGCACCCCCGGCCGCACCGCAGTCCGCGGCCGATGCCGGTTGGCCCCCGCCCCCGCCTGCGGTCCCGTCGTACGCCCACGGGGCGCAGGGCGGCGGCCCCGTGTGGGGCGCGCCCGCCCAGCCGCAGACACCCGACGCGCCGCGCAAACGGGGCGCGGGCGGCCTGGTGGCCGCGGTGGTCGTCGCGGCACTCGTCGCGGGCGGAGTCGGCGGAGCCCTCGGCTTCTGGGCCGCCGACAGCAACAACGACTCCGGCTCCTCCGGTTCGACCACGGTCGCCGCGTCGGGCACCCCCCAGGACCTCAAGCGCGACCCGGGCACGGTCGCGGGTGTCGCGGCCAAGGCGCTCCCCAGCGTGGTCACGATCGACGCGCAGGGCGGTGACGGCGAGGGCGGTACCGGCACCGGCTTCGTGTACGACAAGGAAGGCCACATCCTCACGAACAACCACGTGGTGGCCTCCGCGGCGGACAGCGGCCAGCTCACGGCGACGTTCTCCAACGGCAAGAAGTACGACGCCGAGGTGGTCGGCCGGGCCCAGGGTTACGACGTGGCCGTCCTGAAGCTCAAGAACCCGCCGCAGGGGCTCACCCCGCTGCCGCTGGGCAACTCGGACCAGGTGGCGGTCGGCGACTCGACGATCGCGATCGGTGCCCCGTTCGGTCTGTCCAACACGGTGACCACGGGCATCATCAGTGCGAAGAACCGCCCGGTCGCCTCCGGCGACGGCTCCGGAGGCAGCAACTCGTACATGAGCGCGCTGCAGACCGACGCCTCGATCAACCCGGGCAACTCCGGCGGCCCGCTGCTGAGCGCCGGCGGTGCGGTCATCGGCATCAACTCCGCGATCCAGTCGACCGGAAGCACCGGCCAGAGCCAGGCCGGTTCCATCGGCCTCGGCTTCGCGATCCCGATCAACCAGGCGAAGAACGTCGCCCAGCAGCTGATCAAGACCGGCCAGCCGGTCTACCCGGTCATCGGCGCCACGGTGACGATGGACGAGAAGACCGGTGGTGCGGTCATCTCGGACCAGGGCGCCGGTGGCACGGAAGCGGTCTCGAAGGACGGCCCCGCGGCCCGGGCCGGCCTCCGGGCGGGCGATGTCATCACGAAGTTCAACGACACCGTCGTCGACAGCGGCCCGACCCTGATCGGTGAGATCTGGACGCACAAGCCGGGCGACAAGGTCACGCTGACGTACAAGCGCGACGGCAAGACGTCCACGGTGGAAGTCACCCTGGGCGAGCGCAAGGGCGACAGCTGACCGGCTAGGCTGTCCTCCGCGTCGAAACCGGTCCTCACCGGTTGCCGACGCGGGGTGGGTTGCCCGAGCGGCCTAAGGGAACGGTCTTGAAAACCGTCGTGGCAGCGATGTCACCGTGGGTTCAAATCCCACACCCACCGCAGGTGAACGGCCCCTGACCAGTACGTATGGTCGGGGGCCGTTGCCATGCCCGGTCCCTGCCTATCACCGCTGTTCCCCCTGGTTTCCCGGTCTATCGGGCACGGAAGGGGCACGCGGGGGGCACGGCTGAGGGCTGCTCTTCGTAGCTGCTGGGGCCGACCCGTCAGCGACTGATCGGGATCTCGTAGACGATCTCGCAGTGCGCTGCGGGCACCACGATGTCGGCTGTCTCCACGGGGCGGCCCTGGTCGCTGTAGTACGTCCGCCGGATGTGCGTCACGAGTGCGGCCTTCTGGATGCCGAGTAGCGACGCCTCCTCGGCGGTCGCCTGCCGTGGCTCCGGCTGCTCCACCGCATGGCTGACGGTGACGCCGATCTCGGCCATGCGGTTCACGACACCTGCCCCGGCGTGCGGCCCTCCTTCGGGGAGGACGACGAGTGTGCCGGCGGTGAGGTCGTACGGCTCCCAACTCGTCGACAACTGCACTGGCCTGCCGTCAGCCAGGAACTCGTACGTCGTCCGCACACACAACTCGCCCTCGGCGATCCCCAGCCGCGCGGCGATCTCTGTCGGGGCCGGCACCTTCGCCTCGGTCCGGCTCTCCCAGTCGCTCTGTCTGCCGAGAGCCTTCATGTCCTGGCGGAACGGGGACCCCGTGGGCTGTTCGCGTGCGGACGACCGCACGACTCGAACCCGTTGCCGGGCTTCGGCGACGTAGGTGCCCGATCCGGCTCGGCCTTCCAGCACTCCCTGGGAGATCAGCAACTCCTGTGCCCGGCGCACCACGTTCTCGCCCACGCCGCACTCCTGGCCGATCTGCGCGCGGGAGGGAAGGCGGTCCCCCGGTTCCCAGACGTGCTCCGCGATGCGCTGCCGGAGTTCGTCGGCGATGCGGAGATACGGCGGTTGCTCAGACATATGGAAAATCTAGTCCACTAGCTCTAATCTAGTTAACTAGCGTCACTGAACGTGATTGCTGGTGACGGAGGCTGCCCTGTGTCCGCTTCGGGAATGAGTGCGGCGGCCATCGCCGCCCGGCTGTCCGCCGTCGGGCTCCCCACGCGCGTGGAGGAGCACAACCGGTTCACGACGGTCGAGGCAGAAGTACCGGAAACGCTCTCCGCCGAGTCATGGCGGGAGGTCCTGGACGTGGTGGCCGATGCCGATCGATTCGGACTCCTGGCCACCAGCTTGAACGGCCGCACCTTATGGGCGGTCGTACGCAAAACGGTCCCCACGACGGGCGATGTCGGGGGACCGGGCTATCAGCGATAGGAGCTGAACAGCATGCTCAACCGTATCCGCCGTGCCGCCTCGCTCACCAGGGAGCGGTACTTCCCCAAGGGCCGGCACCGCCGCCCCTTAACGCCCTCCCGGCCGCTGGCCCCTCCGACCCCCGCCGCGTCGGCTGACGCTGCGACCGTCTTCCTGGGCCAGGCTTCGGCTGGTGCAGTCCACCGTCGCCCCTTGAGGGGTGAGGACGTCGCGCTTGTCCGTCCGTACCTGGTGGCGTGGGAAGCGCGTGTACGGACGCGAGCGGTGGTCGTCGCGCCTCGTCTGCCGGCCGATGCCTGGTCGACCCTCGCGGGGGTTCGCTGATGCCACCTCGTCAACAGCCGTGCGGTGCGGACACCACCTCCGTCCCCTACCGCTCGATCGCGTGCCGGATCGGCACACACTCCTCCTGCGTTGAGTCCTCCCCGTTCTTGGCACCGGTCGACGTCCCCGTGATCTATGAGGCGTGCGATTGCCCGTGCCACTCGACGCCCGAGCTGTCCGCGGTCGTGGAGGTGGCGCTGTGAGGCCTCAAGTCCCCGTCGGTGCGCTGGTTTCCCATATTGAGGTCACCGCGGCCACCGTGCAGCGCGGCGACATCATTCAACTCGGCGGCCAGGCATGCCGGGTGAGAAACCTCTTTCAACTCCCCCAAGGGGCCAAACAACTGGTCTTCGAGTCGGGCGAGCTGCTGGCCATACACACGCGTACTCGGCTCGTTGCCGTGCGACTGCTGAGAAGGCGGTGACCGGCTCCGTGCCCTCTCGTCACCACGACATCGCCGACGATCTTCGCCACGAGATCACGACTGGCCGCATCAAGCTTGGTGAGCGCCTACCGTCCGAAGTCGGCCTGGCCACCCGGTACAAGGTCAGCACAGTGACCCTGCGCCGTGCTCTCGCCGTACTCCAGGGCGAAGGGCTCGTCGAGAAGATCCACGGCAAGGGCAACTACGTCCGTCGCCCCCGCCGCAAGATCATGTACGTCGGCGGTTGGGGCACGCTGGACCCCTGGACCGCCGCCGAGCCAACGGTGCGCGTCACGGTTCGCAGCACTACGGTTCCGGCCTCCGTGTACCTGACAACCTTGCTGAAGGTGCCGACGGCCACCCCTCTCGCCGAGTACACCTGCCTCGGCCTCGAACAAGGGTCGCCGCACGGCCTGGCCCGCATCTACATCCCGCGCGACCTGGCCCCGGCCGGAGTACTCGACGACGACTCCGTGTGCCGGGAGGCCGCCACGAGATTCGCCGTCCTCGGCCCGTCGCCGGCCACCGTCCGCGAGACGGTCTGCGCCCGCTCTCCGACTCCGGACGAAGCCTCGGCCCTCCGGATCGGATCCGCTACGGCCATCCTCGCGATTACCCGCATCGCCACCGACTCCACCGGCCGCGTCGTCGAGGCTGCGCTTCTGGCTTTCCCGGGAGCCCGCGTTGATGCGGTCTTCACCGCCCACCACGTGCTCGACGAAAGGCAGACTCAAGGATGACGGCACAGGACGAAATGCGGTTGCTTCCGTGGTCAGGCCCGGAGAACAAGCCCTGCTACCTGAGCACTGACGACCCGGACGGCTACATGTCCCGCCTCGCAGACAGCATCGAAGCCATCCAACTCGGCACGGCAGGCGCACTGCTGGAAGAGGCCACCGAAGTTCTTGACAGCCGGGACACGACTCTTGACGAGATGCGGTGCCTGGCCAAAGGGCTGACTGGGGCTCTGCGGGACGTCTACCGCGTCGCAACGAGCCGCGGCCACCTCCGGGCAACGAGCGATCCGCGTGAGTCCGCCTATTGATCTACGGTCCCGCTGAGTAGCACAGCGAGAGAGAGGCCCATGGCTCTGACCAGCTCAGGCGCCATGGGCTTCTGGCCATTGTCATCTCGTCCACGAATGGTCCAAAGGCCTGCCATCTCGGCTGGGAGCAGTCACCGCCCCTTGACGTCAGTGTCTACCAGTATGGAGGATCCGCTAGATCGCGACCTCGCCTACCGGCGGCCTCTCAATTTCTTGCCCGGCGGCGAGCTTTCGGCATTGCGAGCTGTCCGGCGGTTGTAATTCGTTCGTAGGCTGTCAGCAGCACAGTCAAACGCTCTGTGTTATCCAAGAGCTTTTTCCGTCCACTAAACAAGCTATCAACTGCGACATCCAGGCTCTGATGTGCACTCAAAATGCGGTCCGGCATTGCGTATTTGTCGTAGAGGTCGGAAAGAGTCGATGTGGGATAAGCCGCTCGTGCCTCCTCGACCTTTTGCCAAGCCTCGGCCAGTGACGTCCTCTGTTTCTTGGTTGGGATCGGCCAGGGGATCGGAAAATAGGCCAGTCCAGGAGACAGGGAGATGTCGGACTTAAGGCGTCCGGCGAAGGTTTCAACCCAGGCCATAAACATGGAGGACTGGAGAAGTGCTGCATGCCAGGGATCAGCCTCGGGAAAAATGATGAGCTTATTACCAGCTACAGTCTCAGGCGTGAAGAAACGCCCAGGAATCCACCGGCGGTTCTCTGAGGAAACCTCTGGAAGGGCGAAGTAGTCTGTGCTGGGTTGACGATCCTGCGTGAACAGGCCCGGTTGGTTTGCGTACTCCTGCACCGATTCAGTCGGAGACTCCAGACGTGCTTCCTTTACGCCATCCAGCCGAGTGTGAAGCAGCGCCGACGCTTTGATGTGGGCTGGGTTGGCGTCTCTGAGCCACAGGCACCAGCGCAGTGGTTTGCCCTGCAACATGTCCTTACCTTGGACAAAGCGACGCAGATAAGGGGCTGCGTTAGGGTCGGCTGCGACGTTCGGATACTCCGCTTCGGTGACCAGTAGGTGTCCGCCGTCGGTGGGTTGGCTGCCCTTGTGGGCATTAGGCATGCCTTGAACTGCAGGTGCTGTCAGTTTTGCTGGCACCAAATCAGGGCCGTCAGACAAATAAAAGTTGAGACGGCTCGTCGGCTTCTCAATGGGTTCTCGGGCAATGTCCTTATAGGAGAACAGGCGGGTGTTTCGGGCGCGTCGAGCCTTGCCGGAAAAGCCGACGACAATGCAGTGAACAACAGCTGCTGCAGGGGCCTCGGAGGTCCACTTGAAGGTCTGGTGGGCAAAGTCCACGGCGAAGCCGTTGCGGTCTAGAAGGGGAACCATGGTGCGCGCTTGTTCACCTTGGGTGATGGAATTCGTGGACACAAACGCCACCCGTGCTTCTCCTGCATGGCGCAGGTAGTCCATCGCCTTGGCGTACCAGCAGGCCACGTAGTCCAGACGTCCCGTTCGCAGTCCCTTCGCATCGACCTTGGTGAACACCAGGCGGTTGTCCTTATGCTGTTCCGGGGTCATGCGGTTCATGCCGATGAAGGGTGGGTTGCCCAGCACATAGACGTCATTGCTCGCAGGCAGCACAGAGTTCCAGTCCATGTGGAGGGCGTTGCCGGCCTGGATGGTGTGGATTTTATTCAGAGGCAGAGGGTCAGGACCCATGCCGAGCGTGAGTTCAAGGGCCTGGTTGGCTTGGTGCTCGACCAGATGCAGTGCGGTCGCAGCGATGCGGGCCGGCCATTCTTCGAGCTCGATTCCGTGGAAGTTCTCCAGACGCACTGGCAGGAGCGTCTCATCGAAGAACATGGTTCCTTCTTGCCAGCCTTTTCCTCTGAGTGCCTGCAGTCGTTCGAGGACCGCCAAATCCAGAGCCCGCATTTCACGGTAGGCGACGACCAGAAAATTGCCACACCCACAAGCGGGGTCGAGGAAGCGCATTCTCCCCATGTGCTCGCGGAGGCCTTCCAGCTTCTTGATGTCATGCTGGTGGTCGGCGAAGCGCTGACGCAAGTCGTCGAGGAACATCGGACCGATGACCTTCAAAATGTTTGTCTCGGTCGTGTAGTGCTCGCCGAGCTCGCGCCGGGCCTTCTTGTCTTTCACGGCCTGGAAAAGAGAGCCGAAAATGGCGGGACTGATGGATGACCAGTTGTACATGGCGGCGTCCATGAGCTTGCCGCGCATCTCGGCGTTGAACGCTGGGATTGTTAGCGGTTCCTCGAACACGCCGCCGTTGACATACGGGAAGCGGGACATTAGCTCGTCGAGGTTGTTCTGCCGCTTCCCGACCGGGGTAGCCATGACCTGATAAAGCATCGATAGCTGCGCCCCGAGGTCGGAGCCGTCCTCGCTAGTGCGGTCGGTCAGGAACTGCAGGAACAAGTCGCGCTCCCATACGCCGGAGTCATCGGCGTATAGGGCAAACAGTGTGCGCACCAGGAAGACACTGGCAGAGTGATCGTCGTACCCTGAGCCTTCAAGGCTCTCGTAGAGGCCGGCCATGAGTTGCGCGGCCGAGATGGAGGCCTGCTCCTGTGTGGGCGAAGCGAACTGCCGCACCCCGTAACCGGCGAAAAACGCCAAGCGATCCGAGTTCTTCGGAAAATCCTCGATGTTCCATTCAGTGATGTCTTCGCCTTTAGGGGCGGTCAGGTCCAGAAGGCGGAACTTCTTGAAATCGCTAGTGAGTATCCAGCGCGGGGACTCGACCTCGGTCAGGCCGTTCACGTAGTCCAAAGCTTGCTGTTCGGCAACGACGAGATTCTTGCCCGCTGACTTCATCTCGATCAGGGCCAAGCCTGGTATGAGGGCGTCGATGTACCCCTGACCACCTGAAGAGGCCTTCTTGACGCGCTTCTCGTAGAACGCAGCGCGGGTCTCGGTCACGCCGTAGACCTTCAGAAGATCACGCACGAACGACTGGGCATCTTGCCGCTCATCGCCGGGCGAGTTTTTCCACTCACCAAAAAACCTTGCGGCGCGAATGCGGATCTCGTTCAGGGACAAGGGCTTCGCCATGTATGGATCTTACGACTGCGAGCTGTGACAGACAACGACGCTGCGTTGCGAAAGTGGTGCCCTGGGGAGGGCGACGGTTGGGGCGCAGCCGCGCGTAGGTCGTTTGGCAGCCACCAATCGGACATATCGTGTGGAAGTGAATCGTAGCTGCCTGGCAAGGTCGGCGGAGCGGCTTTGGGCTGGAGCTGCTTTGTGGCGAGTGATCATGGCCCCTTAAGCTTCCGGCGAGTCGGGCAGTCTGTGGACCTGCCCGTTAAAGCACGACGTTGGGGCCATGATCTTAGAGGCTCGCCCCAAAGTGGCTGCCTAAAGCCGTGGAGCCGACCGCCCCAGCCACAGAGGGGTGTCTCCCACTTCATGCCCGCAGCCCCCGAGCGCGCCGCCGGGCGCGGCCAGCCGGGGCGGAGACAGGAGGCAGGCCGCGCCCGGCGGCGCGCGCCCGCGCCGTGCGCGGGCCTTGATGAAGTAGAGAAAGTCTTATCCCGCTGTGGTGAGTTGCTTGCCGTCGTGGCTCCGCACGTGGGGGCCCTTGTCGTCCAGGGCGTCCAGGAGTCTGATCGCGTAGACCTCGGACATGCGCTCGGTGACCTCGTCGGGCGTGAGCCAGGAGACGGCTGTCGACTCGCTTGATGTGCGCTCGGTGCCGCCGGAGGGTTTGCAGCGGAAGACCAGGGCGACGATGCCTCGGGTCGTGTTCTTGTAGACGCCGGTGAGATGGTCCACCTCGACGTGGATGCCTGTCTCTTCCCAGACCTCGCGGGCAACGCCGGCCTCGGGTGTCTCGTTGAGTTCGAGGATGCCGCCGGGGAGCTCCCAGGTGCCGTTGTCGGCTCGGCGGATCGCCAGGAGGCGGCCGTCCTCGCGCACCACTACTCCGGCTACGGAGACGGAGTGCAGGGGAGGGGGTGTCGCTTCCTGTGGTTGACTCATGTAGAGGAGCATAGGAGGCAGGGAAGGACTATGGGAACTGCGGCGGGAGGGGCCGGTTCCGGGCCTCGGTATGTGCAGATCGCTGATGACCTCGTGCAGCAGATCCGGACGGGGGTTCTCAAGGCCGGCGACATGGTGCCGAGTGAATCCGAGCTGGTGGACCGCTACGGAGTCTCCGGCGGGACGATCCGTAAGGCCATGGTCGAGGTGCGGGCGAGTGGGCTCGTCGAGACCCGGCACGGCAAGGGCTCGATCGTGAAGAACCGGCCCCCCGTGCGGCACCGCTCCTCCGATCGCTTCCGGCGCTCGCTCCGGCAGAGTGGCCAGGCCGCATACCTCGCGGAGTCCGCGCAGTCCGGCGCCACCGCGAAGGTCAGCGTCCTCTACATCGGCCCCATGGACGCGCCCGAGGATGCCGCCGAGCGCATGGGCGTCCCCGCCGGTACGCAGGTGCTGGCCCGTCGGCGCCTCTACTTCCGTAACGGCACCCCGGTCGAGACCGCCTCGTCCTACCTGCCCTGGGACGTGGTGAAGGAGATCCCGGAACTGTTCGCCGAGAACCCCGGGGGCGGCGGCATCTACGCCCGACTCGAAGACCACGGGCATGAGTTCGCGGAGTTCGTCGAGACGCTGCAAGCGCGTCCGGCCTCGAAGTCGGAAGCGTCGGAGCTGGCGCTCAGCCCTGGTGCGCCCGTGGTTCACCTGATCCGGGAGGCCCGTACGACCGCGGGGCGCGTGGTCGAGGTGTGCGACACGCTCATGGCCGCTGACCAGTTCGTTTTCGAGTACCGGATCCCTGCCGGCGACTGACGCACGCTCAACTCCCCGCAGCCCGTCGCGAGTTCTTCTTCGCGGCGGGTTGACTCATGTACAGGAGTGATGCACTCTTCTTCATGTCACTCATATACATGAGTGGCGGAGTTCAGCATCTATAGAGGAGTGATCTGCTGTGCGTCAGATTCCCGTCGACACCTCCAGCGCGGTCGTAATGGTCGCCAAGACTCCGCAGGTCAAGGTGCGTGACCGTCGTACCGGTGAGATCGCCACCGACATGGAGACCGGTGCACAGCTCATGACGGTGGACGTGATGTTCGCGGCGAACGAGGAGGTGGAGATCCTGTCCGTCACCGTTCCGGAGCCCGGGATCAGCGGTGAGCTGTCCATGGGTACGCCGGTCGCGCTCACCGGCTTGGTCGCCCGGCCCTGGGAGAACGACTTCAACGGTCAGCGGCGGCATGGCATCGCGTTCCGCGCGGTCGCGGTCACCTCGCTCGCCGACGTTGCCGCCGCTGGGTCGAAGGCGGCCTGATCATGACCGCCTTCACGGTCGCTCTTGTGTTGGTCGTCGCCGCTACGGGTCTCCTGCGGTGGCGGCGCCCCGCCTGGTACTGGCTGGCCTTCGGGGTCACTCTGGCCGCGTTGCGGGTCCTGGTCCGGTACCGCTCGGTCATGGACGCGTGCGGGTTGACCGTTCCGCCGGCACGGTGGCGGTTAGCCCTGGCTCGGGCCGCAAACCGGCCGATACCTGAGCCCCGCCCGCCGCGCATCCGGCGGCTGCGGCCGACGCGCACCGGCCTGGTCCTGCGGCTCAAGCTCCGTCCCGGACAGGACGCCTTCGACATCGCCGCGGCCTCGGACCGGCTCCGGCACTCGTTCTCGATGTTCGGCGTCACCTCGCGTGAAGTGCGGTCCGGCGTCGTCGAAGTCCGGATGACCGGATACGACGTGCTCAAGCGGGTGCAGATGCCCGCTGAGACAGAGACCCGGCCGATGCGGGTACCGGTCGCCCTTCGGGAGGACGGGGCGGTGCACTACCGCGACTACCGGGCGATACCCCACGCCCTCACCCTCGGCGCCACGGAGTCCGGCAAGTCCGTCTACCAACGCAACCTGGTCGCCGGCCTCGCTCCCATGGACCTCGCCCTCGTCGGCATCGACTGCAAGCAGGGAGTCGAACTCTTCCCGCTCGCCCGCCGGTTCTCCGCGCTGGCCGACAGCCCGGACACCGCCGCCGAACTCCTCGACGCACTTGTGGCCCGGATGGCAGACGTCTACCGACTCATCCGTACCCAGCAGCGCATCACGGTCGATGTGTCGGACGCGGAGATCGCCGCCGACATCTGGGACCTGCCGGATGAACTCCGCCCGACCCCGGTTGTCGTCCTGGTCGATGAGGTGGCCGAACTCGCCCTGTACGCAACGAAGGAGGAGGAGAGGCGGCGGGACCGCATCATCACTGCCCTGGTCCGTCTCGCACAGCTCGGCCGCGCGGCCGGCATCTACCTCGAAATCTGCGGACAGCGCTTCGGCTCCGAACTCGGCAAGGGCATCACCATGCTCCGCGCCCAACTCACCGGCCGCACCGCCCACCGCCTCAACGACGAGACCTCCGCCAACATGGCCTTCGGCGACATCGCCCCGGACGCGGTCCTCGCCGCCATCCAGATTCCCGCCGACATGCGGGGCCTCGCCATCGCTGGCGACTCGTCCGGCGGGTGGCACCGCATCCGCGCTCCACACACCTCGCTCCGCCAGGCCGTGAACCTCTGCAACCGGTACGCCGACCGCACCCCGGACCTGCCTGAGCTGGCCCCCTTCCGGCCTGCCGTGACTGCTCCCGCCACCGCTCTCGTGCCTTCGGCGAAGGCCTCTCCGGCCACCGCCTGATTCCTCCCCGATCCACCCGGTAGGCGCGACCGCCTTCGCGCCGGGTCCCTACCCCCTCCATGCCCAAAGAAGGGAGAACCGCCATGTGCCCGGACTGCGAGGACTTCGCCCGGACCGTGCTCCTCCTCGGTCAACTCGCCCTGTACGCCGACATGGCCGGCGCCGACCTCGACTTCGCGGACGCCGTCAGCTCGTCGCTCGCCGCGTCGCTGCCGGAGCCGCCGCAGGGCACGTTCCCGGATGACTCCGACCCCGCTGAGGACTCCTGATGGGCACCCGGCACGGTCCCCGGATCGACGCGGTGTTGATCCAGGCGGTCATCGCCGGAGCCCTCTCCTTCGCCCACCTGCACGACCTCGCCGCCGCAGCCGGACAGGACGGCTGGAAGGCATGGGCCTACCCGGTCAGCGTCGACCTCCTCCTTGTCGCCGCCTGGCGTCGACTGCGCAGTGAGGGACCGTCCCGGCTGGCCTGGTGCTGGTTCCTGGTCGCCCTGTTCGCCTCGCTCGGTGCCAACGTCGCCACCGCCGGGTTTCTCGACCTGGCCGACCCGCCCGCCCCGCTCCGCCTCGGCATCGCCGGATGGCCTGCGCTCGCCTTCCTCGGCGGCACCCTCCTCGCGCACTCGTCGGGGAAGTCGGAGCCGGTTCCGCCGGCCACCGTCGCGGACGCGCAGGACATCGGGCCCGTCCCTGCGCCTGACGCCGTCCCGGCCCCGCCCCCGGATGAGGAAGCCAGTACGCCTCCGGCCCTGCCCTCGCCCCCGGCTCCGCAGGTCCCCGCCGCACTGGTCGACCACGCCCGCAAGGTCGCCGACGAGTACCGCACGCGCACCGGCTCTCCGATCGACACCGACACCCTCCGCTCACGCCTCGGCGTCCCGCCCCACCTCGCCGACGCCATCGCCGCCCACCTCAACTGACCGCAAAGGAGAACCGAGATGACCAACCACCCCGCCGACCTGACCGTGGCCGACTACCTCGACGGAGCGCGGGACATGGCCGCGGCCGGACGCCCCTTCCTCGCCCACCTGCTCGCCGAGGAAGCCGCACGACGCGTCGACGCCCCGGCCACCGCCCGCAGCATCCGCGCCCAGTACCCCGATCCCGCGACCGACAGGGACTGACCGGCATGCCCGCCCGCGACAGCTTCCACTCCGTGATGCGTATCGGCCCCGTGCAGATCGGCACCCACCGCGACCGCACCGGCCGCACCGCCCACGCCGCCGTCTGCACCGCCGACCGCTGCGGCTGGTCCGCCGACTACTCCAGCCGGACCGCCGCCCAACTCGCCGCCCGCACCCACCGCTGCACCGTCCGTTAGGAGACAGCGTCCATGGACGTCCCCCTCTGGTTCGCCCTGCTGGCCGTCGGCTACCTCGGTATCAAGCTCTTCCGCCCGCCGCTGTGGCTGATCTGCGTGCTCCTCCTTGGCGGCTACCTCCTCGCCGACAGCCTTTTCGCCTCCGTCATCGATACCGCCGTCAAGTAACCCGCACCCGGGAGAGGAGAACCAACCATGTTCCAGCCCAAGATCCCGACCATGCCCCAGCCCACCGGCCTGGTCACCCCGCCCGCCGTCATCCAGCCGACCACCATCACCCCGGGTACGCCTGGCCCGGTACCCGCTGCCGCCCCGGCGCCTTCCCGGTCGGTCTTCCAGCTCGCCCCCGGCACCGCGCTCGCGCTCGTCGGCGCCGGCACCGCCGTCGTCCTGGTCGTGGGCGCCGTCCTGGTCTCGCTGCTCCTGGCGGTCGCCGTCACCAGCGCATCGGTCGCCGTCTGCGCGGTCGTCCTGCGCTCCCTGATCGCCTCGGACGCCAAACGCCGCTGACCGGCCCCCGGGCGGCCTCGATACCGCCAAGCATCCGCCGCCTGGGAGCCATCCCCACCGATCGAACTCGCAACCGGAAGGAACCCCCAGCATGGCCCACCGGGCCTCAGCCTCGACACAGAAACCGTCCATGCCCGCTCCAACGCTCGACCCGGCCGTCCTCGGGGACGTCCTCCGCGTGGCCTCGGCCTCCGACTACACCCGCTGGGAAGACCAGATCCGCCGCACTGGCGGCTGCGCCGACCCCGTCCACCTGAGCGGCTGGGTAACCCACAAGGACAAGACCAGCGGCGAGACCCTGCACCGCTACTCCACCGCGTACGAGCCGGGTGGACGCCTCCGTATCGCCTGCGGCAACCGCCGCGCCTCCCGCTGCCCCTCCTGCGCCTGGACCTACGCGGGCGACACCTACCACCTGATCCGCGCCGGCCTCGCCGGAGACGACCGCCGCGACATCCCCGCCACCGTCCGCGACCACCCGCGCGTCTTCGCGACCCTCACCGCCCCATCGTTTGGCCCGGTCCACAACCGCCCCGACCGTGGCACCTGCCGCTGCGGAACCCCGCACGCCACCGACGCCCCGGACCTCGGCACCGCCCTCGATCCGGACTCCTACGACTACGCGGGCGCCGTGCTCTTCAACAACCAGGCCGGTCAGCTCTGGCAGCGCTTCACCACCCGACTCCGCCGCGAACTCGCCATCCACGCCGGCATCCCACGCCGTGAGCTGGGTGATCATCTCCGCGTCTCCTTCGGCAAGGTCGCCGAATTTCAGAAGCGTGGGGCCCTCCACTTCCACTCCGTCATACGCCTCGACGGCCCGGCGGGCCCCGGCACACCGCCGCCCGCCTGGGCCACGGTCGACGCCCTCACCGACGCGATACGAGCCGCCGCCGCGCACTCGTACACCTCGGTCTCGGTCCCGGCTGCCGGTGACCAGCCGTCCCGGACGTTCCGTTGGGGCCGACAGCTCGACGTCCGCCCGGTCAAAGCCTTCGGCGACGGTTCCGACGTCACCGAACAGGCAGTCGCCTCGTACGTGGCCAAGTACGCCACCAAAGCCGCCGAGAACACCGGCACCCTGGACCGCCGCATCGGCGAACTCGCCGAACTCGAACGCCACCGCGTTCCCGATCACACCCGTCGACTCATCACCGCATGCCGTGAGCTGGACAGCCTCTATCCGGACCGGCGCCTCTGGGCCTGGGCGCACATGCTCGGCTTTCGCGGCCACTTCTCGTCCAAGTCCCGCACCTACTCCACCACCCTCGGCGCCCTCCGCCAGGAACGCGCCGACTACCGGGCTTCACAGGAAGCGACCGTCCTCGGCCTGGCCGACCGTGAACCGGACACCGTCCTCGTCCTGGCGGACTGGCAGTACGTCGGCCACGGGCACACCCCCGGCGAAGGAGCTCTCGCCGCCACCATCGCCCGTGACCTTCAGAGCAACCGTGAGACCGCCCGCGACGCACTGAAGGAGCGCACTGCCGACGAGAGGGAGTGGTGACCGTGCCGGACCGCCTGCTCACCGTGAATCAGGTCGCCGAACGCCTCGGCACCGGCCTCCGCTTCCCTCGCCGGCTCATCGAGGAACGCCGCATCACGTTCGTCAAGGTCGGCCGACACGTCCGCATCCCCGAAAGTGCCGTGGAGGAGTACGTCAGTGCGCACACGGTGGCGCCGATCGTCTTGCGGCCCGCCTCGGCGTACCCGTACCGGAGGGCTGCCTGATGGCCGCGAAGCGTAAGTCCCGACGCGCCTTCGGTCGGATCCGGAAGCTGCCGTCCGGCCGGTTCCAGGCTCGGTATCCGGGGCCTGACGGCGTGCTGCGTGCCGCCGATCAGACGTTCGCGACAACGACGGACGCCGATCGCTGGCTGGCACGGAAGCGAATCGAGATGGAGGAGGGCCGCTGGCTCGACCCCACCGAGGGGAAGACCACCGTCCGCGACTGGTCGGCACGATGGCTTACCGCTGTCTCCCCGCAGCTCAAGCACAAGACACAGGCGTCGTACCGGTCTCTGATCAACTCGCTGATCGTTCCGGCTCTCGGTGATCGTGAGCTGTCCAGCCTTCGGCCGATCACCGTCGTGGAATGGGTCGGCGCGATGAAGACCCGTGGTCTCAGCGCATCGCGGATCAGGCAGGCCTACCGGGTGCTCTCGCAGATCATGCGGGCGGCCGTCGACAACGAGATGATCGGGCAGACCCCGTGCAGGGGCGTGAAGCTGCCTCGGATGCCGCAGACCGAGCCGCACATCCTCACCCCGCTGGAAGCCTCACGAATTGTGCGGAGCGCGACGAAACCGCATGACCTGCTGATCTCCTTGCTCGCCTACGCGGGTCTGCGGGTCGGTGAGGCGTTCGCGTTGCGGCGAGCGGACATCGATGTGTCCGGCGGCCTGGTCGTCGACGAGAACCTGGCCGAAGCGAATGGCACCCTCGTCTTCGACACCCCCAAGTCCCATCAGAAGCGGGTCCTGCGGATCGGGCCGTCACTCGCGGCGCGGATCGGCCGGCACCTGGAGACGCTGCCTGGCGGGGAGGACGCTCTCCTCTTCGTCACGCCTGGCGGCAAGCCCCTGCGTTACAACCAGTGGCGCAAGGCGTACTTCGATCCCGCCGTGGCGGCGGCCGGGCTCACTGACGTCACGCCGCACGATCTCCGCGCCTCGCACGGGACGTGGGTGGCCGACCGGTACGGCGTGATGACCGCCGCTCACCGGCTCGGGCACTCGAACGCGAGCGTGACCACTCGGCACTACGCCCGGCCGGTCGCCGGTCGTGATGACCAGGTTGCTGCTGCTGCGGACGAGTGGCTTTACAAGGGCTGACAGCAAGTGGAAGGGGCGCCTCCATGGGGAGACACCCCTTCCCTCGGTTCCTCTACCTCGCCTCAGGTTTGGCGAACGATGCGATCACTAGCGGGTCTTGATCCACAGTGCGATCAGACTTACGACGGTGGTTCCCGCACCGTAGGACGCTCCTCGGAGGACCTGCAGCGCGGCAATCCTGCGGTGCCGAGTGATCCAGTGCAGTACTCGTCGTGCCGACTCGGCGGCACGCCTATACGGGACCCGCCTGGGCTGCCTATCATTCATGAATCGTGATTTCTCCGTTCCCAGCTAGCGGATGAGGGAAGCACGCGCGGAGAGCCCCACCGACCTATGGTTTGGACGCCCGGGTCGATACAGGGGCTCTCTTTGCGTTCGCCACGTAGTGACACGGCCCGCTGAGAGCCAACTAGCTGCTCTCGGAGGGTCGTTCGTCGTCGCGTATGGAGAAGTAGACCGCTTCCTGCGGGCGGATACAAACCCTTCTGGAAAGTTTTTTTTGATTCCACGATATCTATCGGGTCACAATCGTTGCTTCTCAGGTTGCGATGGCCTAGTGCCTTGATTCGTGCTGGTGTTGTGCCGCTTCCGCCTGCCGATGCCCGTACGGACTTACGTATGCCTTCTGTATGGCGCTTCAGTGTTCTGGTTGGGCTTCGTTGTGGCGGCGATTCCAGCTCCAGACCTACGGTTTGTAGGAATCTCAACGTTCGCGTTGGGGCGTGGTGTACTGCCGCTTCGGCTGAGTCTTCGGAGGTGTAGCGCCTGCCCAGGTCGCTAGTGTGATGCGCCAGAAATTCTGAGGGTTAGTTCTGCTCTGTCTTCTGGCCGGTGGTTCCGACCTTGGTGAGGTAGTCGGCGAGAGAGTTGAGGATCTCGTCGGCTGTCTTGGTCCAGGTGAAGGGCCGCGGGTTCTCGTTCCAGGTATCAATCCACGCAGTGATGTCGTCCTCCAGGGCTTTCACGGACCTGTGGACGCCGCGGCGGATGAGTTTGTCGGTCAGCAGGCCGAACCACCGCTCCACCTGGTTCATCCAAGAGGAGCCGGTGGGGGTGAAATGGACGTGGAAGCGGGGGTGTTTGCCGAGCCATGTCCGGACCTCGGCGGTGTTGTGGGTGGCGTAGTTGTCACAGACGAGATGCACGTCGAGTCCGGCGGGCACCGCCTTGTCGATCCGTATCAAAAACTTCTTGAACTCGATCGCCCGGTGGCGGCGGTGCAGTGCCGATATGACGGTGCCGTCGGCGATGTTGAAGGCGGCGAACAGGCTGGTGATGCCGTGCCGGTAGTAGTCGTGGGTGCGGCGTTCGGGCATGCCCGGCATCATCGGCAGCACCGGCTGGGACCGGTCCAGCGCCTGGATCTGGCTCTTCTCGTCCACGCAGAGCACGACCGCCTTTTCGGGCGGGTGGTGGTACAGGCCGACAACGTCGACGACCTTCGCGACGAACTGCGGATCGGTGGACAGCTTGAAGGAGTCCTGCAGGTGGGGCTTGAGGTCGAACCGTTTCCAGATTCGCCCGATCGTCGACTTCGACAGGCCGGTGCGCTGGGCCATCGAGGCCCGCGACCAGTGCGTGTCCTGGCCCGGGGCCGACTCCAGGGTGGCCACGACGACCTCCTCGACCTGGTCGAGGAGGATCGAAGGCGGCCGGCCCGAGCGCGGCTCGTCATGCAGACCATCGAGGCGCTTCGCGATGAACCGGGCCCGCCAGCGGTCCACGGTCGACCTGTCGATGCCGAGGTCGGCCGCAGCCTGCTGGTTCGTACCGCCCTCCGCACAGCGCAGCACGATCTTGGCTCGCAACGCGAGGAACTGGGCGGTCTTGGCCCGCCGCGCCCACTGCTGTAGCTGCCTGCGCTCAGCATCGTCGAGGATCAGGTCGGCCTTCGGCCGGCCAATCCAGCCGGCGTCCTCAAGACCGGCCATCCGCTCCGCCGCGAAAGCCCGACGCCACTTGCCGACCGTCTTGGCCTGGACACCCACGAGCCGTGCGACACCCGCGTTCGACATGCCGTCAGCACACGCCAGGATGATGCGAGCCTTCTCAGCCGAGCGCCGGTGCGGCACCTCTGTCCGACGCAACAACTCGGCACGCTCGGCCTCGGACAACGCGATCGCCACAGCAGAAGGCCCCGAATGCGACATGACAACAGGGTACTTACTAACTCTCAGAACTTCTGGCGCATCACACTAGTGCTCTGACCGGGAAGGTTCGCCGGGTTGGCGGTTGGAACGGTTGGATAGGCGGTGACGTCCGTTCCGATCCCTGGAGGTGTGGTGGCTGAGCCTGTGCGGACGCGCAGACTGACCGACCAGGAGGGGCAGAAGCTGCAGCAGATCGTGCGCCGGGGAAGTACAAGTTCGGTGCGCTATCGGCGGGCGATGATGCTGCTCGCGTCCGCCGGCGGGAACCGTGTCCCGGTGATTGCCCAGCTGGTCCAGGCCGACGAGGACACGGTGCGGAACGTGATCCACCGGTTCAACGAGATCGGCCTGGCCTGCCTGGACCCTCGATGGGCGGGAGGCCGTCCCCGCCTGCTCGCCTCTGACGACGAGGACTTCGTCGTCCAGACGGCCACCACCCGACCCGCCAAGCTAGGCCAGCCCTTCACTCGCTGGTCGCTCCGTAAACTCGCCGCCTACCTGCGCCGCGTGCACGGACGCGTCATCCGCATCGGCCGTGAAGCCTTACGGTGCCTGCTCTTGCGCCGTGGCGTCACTTTCCAGCGCACCAAGACCTGGAAGGAGTCGCCCGACCCCGAGCGCGACGCCAAGCTCGACCGCATCGAGCACGTGCTGAAGCACTTCCCGGACCGAGCCTTCGCCTTCGACGAGTTCGGGCCCCTCGGGATTAGGCCGATCGGAGGCTCCTGCTGGGCGAAGCAGGGCAAACCCAACCGTTTGCCGGCGACCTACCGTCGCACCCACGGCGTGACCTACTTCCACGGCTGCTACTCCGTTGGCGACGACCGGTTGTGGGGCGTCAACCGCCGCCGCAAAGGCACCATCAACTCGCTGGCCGCGCTGAAGTCGATCCGTGCCGCCCGACCTGACGGCGCCCCGATCTACATCATCCTGGACAACCTTTCCGCCCACACCGGCGCGGACATCCGCCGGTGGGCGATGAAGAACAAGGTCGAGCTGTGCTTCACCCCGACCTACGCGTCCTGGGCCAACCCGATCGAGGCGCACTTCGGCCCGCTGCGGCAGTTCACCCTGGCGAATTCGAACCACCGGAGCCACCCCGCGCAGACCCGGGCCCTGCATGCCTACCTGCGCTGGCGCAACGCCAACGCCCGACATCCTCAAGTCCTCGCTGCGCAACGCAAGGAACGCGCCCGCATTCGCAGCGAGAAGAGCGTTCGCTGGGGCGGCAGACCAGCCCTCGCGGCGTAAATCAGGAACGGTTCAAACCTTCTTGGCTATAGGTGGCGTGCCGCAACAACCGCTGAACTGGTGGGAGTTGTGAGCACTTCAGTGGCGTCCAGGGCTGGATGAGTGAGGTAGAACAGGCGGAGTTCATCCACTTCGCCGCCGAAACGAGGCGGCCAATGGGGCGATGGGGTGAAGTCGTCCAGGATGAGAAGGCCACCGGGAGCAAGCAGTTCGACGACCCCCTCGGGGTCGTCACGCTTGCCTCCGCCGTCGCAGAAGAAGACATCGAAGGGGGCGTGCTGCTCAAGCAGCCTCCAGTCCCCAGTGAGGACGCTGACGCGGTCGTCGTCCGCGAAGACACCAGCCGCTCGACGGGCCAGCTCCTCGTCACGCTCTGCGGTAATTAGGCGGGCACCGGCGGCAAGCCCACTGTGCAGCCAGGCGGTACCCACGCCTGAGCCGGTGCCGCTCTCCGCAATGACTCCGTGGGGTTTCGCAGCAGCGGCCAGCCTGAGCAACCTGCCCACCTCCGGGACGCAACTCTTCTTGAAGCCCGCCTCGGAGGCGACCCGCTCCGCGGCCACCACGTGAGGCGGAACCGCACGCTCTGCCATGATCACGAATCCCCCTTCATCGTGAGCATGACGCTATCCGCCAGCAGAGGCGTCTGTACGGAGTTTCACCTATCCAGACCCGGCGAACCTTCCCGGTCAGAGCACTAGTCATTGACGCTCGCATAGGAGTGCCCGCGCGTTGATTCGCGGAAGGGATGTCGGAAGCGTTGGGCGACGGGAGGCTTCCGGAGCTCTGAGGGTGTCGTCGAAGGGGCACGCAGAGGGCACGACAACCTTGATGGTGACTCCCTCGGGGCGCCCGTACAGGCCTGACCTGCGGCGGAGGCTAGAAGGGGCCGAACCGCCAAAAGGTCTTGAAAACCGTCGTGGCAGCGATGTCACCGTGGGTTCAAATCCCACACCCACCGCCAGGTCAGAGAAACAGCAGGTCACAGGGCGGGTCTCCGGTTCGGAGGCCCGCCCTGTGCGTGTGCTGCGGGTGCCTGCGGGCGGTGTTGACCTGCGGTACGGGCATGAGCGGACCGGAATCATCCGCCACGGCGGACTCGCTCCCCCCGGCCGACGACTCGAACTCCGCCCGCCACCGGGGCCGGTGGCGGGCCACGAGCAGGGGACCGCGCTCATCGGAAACGGCGTGGCGACAGAGGCTGGACCCTGTGCGGGTGGTTCCACGGGTGAACGGTACTCATCGTGGGGGCTCGCAGCGGGTGCGGGTGCGGGTGAGGCGGGCGGCGGAGGCGATGGTGGCCCGGGCCTCGTGTTCGGGGAGGCCGGTGCCGATGGCGGCCCGGGTGAGGGCGTCGGCCAACGTGTCGCCGAAGCCGTGTTCGTAGGCGCGGCAGGCCGCCCAGAAGAGCCGGGTGTTGCGCTGGCCCTCGTCCGCGGCCAGGACGAACTGGACCAGTCCGCGGCCCTGGTCGCGATGGCCGTGATCGGAACGGGTTCCGTCGGGACGGCCGTGGTGGTGCCGTGGGCGGGCCGGAGGCGTCAGCAGGTGGAGCAGGGCGCTCGGGCAGGGTGCGGGCGGGAGGCTGCCGGTGCCGGGTACGAGGCGGTAGGTGCCGTGGGCGGTGACCGAGCCGGGGCCGACCAGGTAGCCGCCGGAGCCGCGGATGTCGATGCCGGGGGCGAGGCGGCCGGCGGAGTTCGGTACGGCCACGCCGGGCGGGCCGGACAGCCAGAGGTGGTGGCCGCCCGAGGGGGTGAGCACCGTGACGGTCGGCGGGAGGGTGAACAGGTGCTGCAGGGCCAGTTGTCGCAGGGCCGCCACGGAGTCGGTCCGGCCGGCGGCATCGATGTCGAGGTCGATGCCGATGAGGTGGTGCGGGGCGCGTCCGCAGGCGATGCCGTAGCCGGTGGCCCAGGGGGCGGCGGCGAAGAGGGCGCGGACGGCGGTGGGGTCGGTGGTGGCGTCGTGGACGCCGTGTCCGGGACGGCCGCAGGCGCCCCGGCAGCCGGACGAAGGGTTCTCGTCGCGGTGCGGGGAGCGCAGGGCGGGGAGTTTGGCGGCGGACAGCGGGATGACGGGGAGCCCGTGCTCGGCGGCGGAGAGCGCGTGGGCCAGGGCCAGGGTGGCGGTTCGCCGGTCGATGGTGGCCATGGTTCCATGTTCGTACGGATGTTCGAATAAGGGAAGAGGGTGGGGGTGTGAGGGGGTGGTCGGGACTCGGTGGCGGAACGCTTCTCCTCCCGTGGGGCGCGGGCTCGCTTCATGAACCGGGCTGACCTGGGAGTTTGTGTGATCTGGGCGTTTATCTTCGCTTCCTCATGCTTGCGAGGGAATCGGATCGCGTGGGTGGTTCGCCGGTGCGGTGCTGGGCAACTTTGATCTCGCGACGTCGTGACCATCGCCGGGGCGGTCGGCCAACTGCCCGGGTTCAGCCTTACTTTCGGTTCCTGGAGGAATAGACATGGCAAGCATCCGTACCGCTCGTGCCCTCGCCGTTGTTGCCGCCCTGCCTCTTGCCGCCGTTCTCCTCGGCGGTGTGGCCCAGGCCGACAACGGCTCGTTCGCGAACGACGGATCGAACGCGGGAGTGGCCACGATCAGCGGCAGCGGGGTCGGTGGGGACAACTTCGGTAACGCGTCCACCTCGCAGCAGCAGGCCACCGGCTCCGGGGCGTCGAACCAGAGCAACTCCGCCCAGGTCAACGGCTCGACGTTCACCGACATCGACCAGTCCACGCACAACCTGGCGGTGAACTTCACCAACCTCTGGTGATCCGGTGCCTGCCGCGGTCCGGTCGGGGGGTCGGGCCGCGGTTGGGGGAGCGACGGCCTGCGTGTCGCCACTGCGGTGGCGGACGCGGGCCGTTGGACCTTCGGGACCGGGTGAGGAATGGGGGCCGAGCAGGAGTCCGGGGAGGCCGGGGCTGGTGTTGAGGGGGCGGGAGCGGAGGTGGGTGGGGAATCCGGGCGCGGGTCCGGCCGTCCGGTGCCTTGACAGGGGAACGGAATCTGACGGACAGTCAGAAACCCTGATCCTCGTGCCCGTTCCCGGGAGGCAGTCGACGTGCATCTGGCCCCGACCGAGCGCCAGCAGGAGCTGCGCGCCGAACTCCGTGCCTACTTCGGTGAAGTCATGCCCGCAGGCGGCGGGCACGCCGGCCCCGCCTCCCCGGATCCGGGCCCGGACGCGCAGCGGCGGCTGCTGCGTCGCATCGGGGCCGACGGGATGCTCGGTCTCGGCTGGCCCGTCGAGTACGGGGGGCAGGGGCGCGGCGCGGACGAACAGTTCGTGTTCTTCGACGAGGCCTACCGGGCCGGCGCCCCGGTCTCCATGGTCACCCTGAACACGGTCGGTCCGACACTCATGAAGTACGGAACGGAGGCCCAGAAGGAGTACTTCCTGCCGCGCATCCTGGCGGGCGAGCTCGTCTTCGCCATCGGCTACAGCGAGCCGGAGGCCGGTACCGACCTCGCTGCGCTGCGCACCCGGGCCGTACGCGACGGCGACTCCTGGGTCATCGACGGGCAGAAGATCTTCACCAGCAACGCGCAGAACGCGGACTGGATATGGCTTGCCTGCCGTACGGATCCGGACGCGCCCAAGCACCGGGGCATCTCGATCGTTCTCGTGCCCACGGACGCGCCCGGCTTCAGCTGGACGCCCATCGACACGGTGGGCGGGCTGACCACGACCGCCACCTACTACGACGGTGTGCGCGTGCCCGTGACCGCGCTCGTTGGCGCGGAGAACGGCGGCTGGGGGTTGATCACCAACCAGCTGAACCATGAACGGGTGGCGCTCGCCGCGATCGGCATGCAGGCCGAGGACTTCTACGAAGCGGCGCTCGCCTTCGCCCGTACTCCCGATCCCATGACGGGGAGGCGGCCGGCCGACGAGCCGTGGGTCCGCTCGCGGCTGGCCGAGGCGCATGCCCGGCTCGCGGCGACGCGCCTACTCAACTGGCGCCTGGTGGGGGCCGTGGGAGCGGGAGCGCTGGCCCCCGGCGATGCGAGCGGCGTGAAGTTCGCCGGGACCGAAAGCGCTGTGGAGGTGTATCGCATGTGCCAGGAGGTCACGGGCGATGCCGGGTCGGTCCGCAGCGGTTCGCCCGGCGCCTTCGGGGACGGGGAGCTGGAGCGGATGAACAGGGCGGCGCAGATCAACACCTTCGGGGGCGGGGTGAGCGAGGTGCAGCGGGAGATCGTCGCGACGATGCGGCTCGGAATGAAGAGGGGGAAACGGTGACGGCCGGGCAGGGCGTTCCGGACGAGCTGTACGAGCGGCTCAGGGCGTACGAGGGCCGGGCGGCGGCCACTGCGGGCATCGGCAAGGACCGGGTGAACGAGCCGATGATCAGGCACTGGTGCGAGGCGATGGGGGACACGCACCCCGCCTACGGCGGACCCGATGCCGTCGCCCCGCCGACGATGCTCCAGGCGTGGACGATGGGCGGACTGTCCGGGCACACGGACCGGAGCGGGGCCTACGACGAACTCCTCGGGCTCCTCGACGGGGCCGGATACACCTCCGTGGTCGCGACCGACTGCGAGCAGGAGTATCTGCGGCCCCTGCGACCCGGGGACCGGATCACCTTCGACGCGGTGATAGAGGCGGTGTCGGAGCGCAAGACGACGAAACTGGGGACGGGCTATTTCGTCACCACACGCATGGACGTCAGGGCGCAGGAAGAACTCGCCGGGACGCATCGCTTCCGCATCCTCAAATACCGGCCCGCCAAGCCGAAGCCGAGGCAGAAGACCACCCCCGAGCCCGGGAGCGAAACCGCGGGAACGGAAACGGGAACGGAAACGGAAACGGGAGGGGGAAAGGGGCAAGGGAACGCGCTGCGTTCCAGGCCGGTGATCAACCGGGACAACGCCGGATTCTGGGAGGGCGTCGCCTCCCACCGGCTGCTGATCCAGCGTTGCACCGCGTGCGAGGCACTCCGCTTCCCCTGGCTGCCCGGATGCAACGCCTGTGGGTCGCCCGACTGGGACACGGTCGAGGCATTGGGTGAGGGCACCGTCTTCAGCCATGTCGTGATGCACCACCCGTCCTTCCCCGCCTTCAGCGAAGACGGGGAGGGCGGGCCGTATGCCGTGGCGCTGATCGAGCTCGCGGAGGGGGTCCGGATGGTCAGCAACGTCATCGGGGTGCCCTGCGACAAGGTGCGGGTGGGCATGCCGGTGCGGCTGGAGTTCCTTCGTACGGACCCTGAGCTGGTCCTTCCGGTCTTCCGGGGAAGTGAGGGCTGACATGGATTTCACGCCGAGCGAGGAACAGGCCGCGGCGCAGGGGCTGGCGGCCCGGATCTTCGGTGATCTGTCCACGCATGAACGCCTGGTCCAGGCCGGCAGCGGTACGGACGCCGGGCTCTGGAAGGAGATCTGCGCGGCCGGACTGCCCGGCGCAGCGGAGGAGACCGGGCTCCTCGGGCTGGTGCTGCTCGCGGAGGAGCAGGGCCGGACGACCGCGCAGGTGCCGTTCGTGGCGAGCTGTGTGTACGGGATCCTCGCCGTCGCCGAGCACGGTACGGACGAACAGCGCGAGCGCCTGCTGCCCTCGTTCCGGGACGGGACGGCGGTGGCGGCAGGGGCGTTCCCGGCCGGCGGCACGGTGCACGCGGTGGCGGACACGGGCGCGGACGCCGAGGCGGGCGGCCGGCTGAACGGCAGTGTCCCGCTGGTTCCGTGGCTGCGGGACGCCACCCATGTCCTGGTCGCGGCTGCGGACCGGAGCCTGTGGATCGTGCGGACCGCGGGCCCGGGAGTGGTGACGGAATCCGTGGAGACCACGGCCCCATGGTCGGCGGGGCGGCTCGCCCTGGACGGGGCGCCCGCGGAGCGGCTGGGCGGCTCGGGGGCGTACGAGGAGGTGCTGGCCGGCGCCCGGACGGCGTTCGCCGGAGTGCAGGCAGGGGTGTGCGCCGGTTCGCTGGCCCGCGCGGTCGAACACACCGGAGCCCGCGAGCAGTTCGGGCGTCCGCTCTCGACGAATCAGGCGGTGCTGTTGCGGGCCGCCGACGCGTACATGGACACCGAGGCGATACGCGTCACGGCGTACGAGGCGGCATGGCGGCACGATGAAGGGCTGCCCTACGCGGAACAGGCGCTGACGAGCGCGTGGTGGGCGTCCGAGGCCGGAAGGCGGGTCGTCCACGCAGGTCAGCATCTGCACGGCGGCACGGGCGCCGATCTCGACCATCCCGTGCACCGCCACTTCCTCTGGGGGCGTCAGCTCGACGCCCATCTCGGCGGCAGCGGCGCGGTACTTCAGGAACTCGGCGAACTGCTGGTGAAGGAGGGACCGGAGTGAGGGCCGGTGAGGAACTTGCGCCGCTGGAGATCGCGGTGACCCGCACGCTGATCGTGGCAGGCGCGCTCGCCTCCCGCGACTACCAGGACGTCCACCACGACGCGGAACTGGCACGGGAGAAGGGGTCCCCGGACATCTTCATGAACATCCTGACGACCAACGGCCTGGTCGGGCGGTACGTCACCGACCGGTTCGGGCCCTCGGCCGTGCTCAGGCGGGTCGCCATCAGGCTCGGCGCCCCCAACTACCCGGGCGACACCATGGTGCTGAGCGGCACGGTCACCGCAGTGGGCGACGACGGTACGGCCGAGGTGGCGGTTGTCGGCGTCAACGGGATCGGCAGACACGTGACGGGCACGGTGACCGTCGCCGTTCCGGAGGGGGCCGCATGAGCGTGCGCAGAGCCGATTCGCTCGGTGGGAAGGCGGCGGTGGCCGGGATCGGGGCGACCGAGTTCTCCAAGGACTCCGGCCGCAGCGAACTCAAACTGGCCGTCGAGGCGGTGCACGCCGCGCTCGACGACGCGGGTCTCGCGCCCGCCGACGTCGACGGACTGGTCACCTTCACCATGGACACCAGCCCCGAGATCACCGTCGCCCAGGCGGCCGGCATCGGTGAGCTGTCGTTCTTCTCGCGCATCCACTACGGCGGCGGGGCGGCCTGCGCCACCGTCCAGCAGGCGGCTCTCGCCGTCGCCTGCGGGGTAGCGGACGTGGTCGTCTGTTACCGGGCGTTCAACGAGCGGTCGGGGCGCCGCTTCGGTTCCGGCGTGCAGCAGCGGGAGCCCACGGCCGAGGGGACCGCGCTCGGCTGGAACCTGCCCTTCGGGCTGCTCACCCCCGCCTCCTGGGTGGCCATGGCGGCTCAGCGCTATCTGCACGCGTACGGGCTGACGCCGGAGGCCTTCGGCCATGTCGCGGTCACCGACCGGCGCCATGCCGCCAACAACCCGGCGGCGTACTTCTACGGGAAGCCGATCACCCTCGCCGACCATGCCGCCTCCCGGTGGATCGTCGAGCCCCTGCGGCTGCTCGACTGTTGTCAGGAGACCGACGGCGGGCAGGCGATCGTCGTCACCAGCGCCGAACGGGCCCGAGACCTGCGGCAGCCGCCCGCGGTGATCGTCGCGGCGGCCCAGGGCGCCGGACGGGCACAGGAGCAGATGACGAGCTTCTACCGCGACGATCTGACGGGGCTGCCGGAGATGGGCGTCGTCGCCCGCCAGCTGTGGCGCAACTCGGGGCTGGCCCCCTCGGACATCGACGTGGCGATCCTGTACGACCACTTCACCCCGTTCGTGCTGATGCAACTGGAGGAGTTCGGCTTCTGCGGACCGGGTGAAGCCGCGGACTTCGTGGCCGCCGACGCCCTGCCTCTGAACACCCATGGCGGTCAGCTGGGCGAGGCGTACCTGCACGGGATGAACGGCATCGCGGAGGCGGTCCGCCAGATCCGGGGTACGTCGGTGAACCAGATACCCGGAGCGGCCACCTCCCTGGTCACGGCAGGCACGGGGGTGCCGACCTCGGGCCTCGTGCTGGGCCAGGCAGGGTGAAGGGCTCCGACCCTGCTCCGGCCCTGCCCCACCGTGGGAAGGCCGGGGCCGGCCGGGTGGTCTCGGGGGGACCCTGAGCTCAGAAGGAGCGCCACCTCCACCTACAGGAGGTGGAGGTGGCCCCAGTCCTACACCCTGAGGCGGACGTCGTTTCGGGACCTGGGGGCGATCCCCGCGGCGGCGTCCGCTCCTAGCGTGGAGTTATGACCACGCCAGTCTGCACGGTCGCCTCCAGGGGAGCCGCTGCCACCACCCAGGCCGTCCCGCGGAGCCAGGCCGTCCCGCGCGCCCACGCTGCCATGCGCACCCCGGCCACCGCGCGACCGACGTACGGCGCGCGTGCACCGCACGTTCCGTATCCGTCGTTCACGTCCTTCGTGAAGGCCCGCGGGCCGGTGCTGCTGCGGGCCGCCCGCTCGCTCACCGCGAATCCCAGCGACGCCGAGGACCTGCTGCAGACCGCGCTGACCAAGACGTACGTCGCCTGGGAGCGGATTGAGGACCACCGGGCACTCGACGGCTATGTCCGCAGAGCTCTGCTGAACACCCGGACCTCGCAGTGGCGCAAGCGCAAGGTCGACGAGTTCGCCTGCGACGAACTGCCGGAGCAGGAGGCCGTACCGGGGCCCGACCCGGCCGAGCGGCAGACGCTGCACGACGCGATGTGGCGCGCCGTGCTGAAGCTCCCCGACCGCCAGCGGGCCATGGTCGTCCTGCGCTACTACGAGGACCTCAGCGAGGCCCAGACCGCCGAGGTGCTCGGGGTGTCCATCGGCACGGTCAAGAGCGCGGTGTCCCGGGCGCTCGGCAAGCTGCGCGAGGACCCGGAGCTGGCCCCCGTCCGGTGACGCGTCCGGTGACGCGCAGGTCCGTCGCCGGGGTTGCACGCCCGCCCCTTGGGCTGCACGCCCGCCCCCGGGCTGCCCGCCCCCGGGCATGGCGTCACAGGCCAAATGCCACAGGCGTCGTGAGTGCCACGACCAGCACGCCACGACCAGCACGCCACGACCATGCATGCCACGACCATGCGTGCGGCGAGCATGCACGCAGCGAGCATGCCGAGAAGCGTCCGTCGGCCTGTCCGGCTGGAGTGAAATTGCCCGGCGACACCGATTCGTTCCCTCGGGAGTAGTGACATACCGCTTGGTATGTGCGCAGAATCAGCGGACCCTTACTGCCGCGTAGCGCCCACCGGGAGGACGCCGTGCTCAGCACCATGCAGGACGTACCGCTGACTGTCACCCGCATCCTGACCCATGGGATGACCATCCACGGGAAGTCGCAGGTCACGACCTGGACCGGAGAGCCCGAGCCGCACCGGCGCAGCTTCGCCGAGATCGGCCGGAGGGCCACCCAGCTCGCCCACGCCCTGCACGACGAGCTCGGCATCGACGGGGACCAGAGGGTCGCGACCCTCATGTGGAACAACTCGGAGCACGTGGAGGCGTACCTCGCCATCCCGTCGATGGGCGCCGTCCTCCACACCCTCAACCTCCGGCTCCCCGCCGAGCAGCTGGTCTGGATCGTCAAGCACGCCGACGACAAGGTCGTCCTCGTCAACGGCTCCCTGCTGCCGCTCCTCGCCCCGCTGCTCCCCCAGCTGACGTCGCTGGAGCACGTGGTCGTCTCGGGCCCCGGTGACCGCTCCGTCCTGGACGGGGCCGCGGTACGGGTGCACGACTACGAGGAGCTGATCGCCGGCCGTCCCACCACCTACGACTGGCCCGAGCTGGACGAACGCCAGGCCGCCGCCATGTGCTACACCTCCGGCACCACGGGGGACCCCAAGGGCGTCGTCTACTCCCACCGTTCGATCTACCTGCACTCCATGCAGGTCAACATGTCCGAGTCGATGGGACTGACGGACAGGGACACCAGCCTGGTGGTCGTGCCGCAGTTCCACGTCAACGCCTGGGGCCTGCCGCACGCCACGTTCATGTCCGGCGTCAACATGCTGATGCCGGACCGCTTCCTGCAGCCCGCCCCGCTCGCGGACATGATCGAGCGCGAGCGTCCGACCCACGCCGCCGCCGTCCCCACCATCTGGCAGGGCCTGCTGGCCGAGGTCACCGCGAACCCCCGCGACCTCACCTCGATGGCCAACGTCACCATCGGCGGCGCCGCCTGTCCGCCCGCTCTCATGGAGGCGTACGACAAGCTCGGCGTCCGGCTCTGCCACGCCTGGGGCATGACGGAGACCTCGCCGCTCGGCACCATGGCCAACCCGCCCGCCGGGCTGACCGAGGAGGAGGAGTGGCCCTACCGCGTCACGCAGGGCCGCTTCCCGGCAGGCGTGGAGGCGCGGCTGACCGGCCCCACCGGCGAGCACCTGCCCTGGGACGGCGAGTCGGCCGGTGAGCTGGAGGTACGCGGTGCCTGGATCGCCGGCGCGTACTACGGCGGCGCCGACGGCCAGGCGCTGCGGCCCGAGGACAAGTTCAGCGAGGACGGCTGGCTGAAGACCGGCGATGTCGGTGTGATCAGTGAGGACGGCTTCCTCACGCTCACGGACCGGGCCAAGGACGTCATCAAGTCCGGTGGCGAATGGATCTCCAGCGTCGAGCTGGAGAACGCGCTGATGGCGCACCCGGATGTCGCCGAGGCCGCGGTCGTGGCCGTCCCCGACGACAAGTGGGGCGAGCGTCCGCTCGCGACCGTCGTCCTCAAGGAGGCCGCCACCGCCGACTACGAGGCGCTGAAGGCGTTCCTCGCCGAGTCGGGCATCGCCAGGTGGCAGCTGCCGGAGCGCTGGTCGGTCATCGCGTCCGTGCCGAAGACGAGCGTCGGGAAGTTCGACAAGAAGGTGATCCGCAAGCAGTACGCGGCGGGCGAGCTGGACATCACCCAGCTCTGAGCCGGGCGGTGCGGCGGAACGCGAAGACGACGAGGGCGGTACGGGAGTGATCCCGTACCGCCCTCGTCCGTGTGTGCCGAAGACCGTCCGCGGTCAGTTCGTGCCGATCTTCGCGAGCAGGTCGACGATGCGGGACTGCACCTCGTCGCTCGTCGAGCGCTCGGCCAGGAAGAGGACCGTCTCGCCCGAGCTCAGCTTCGGCAGCTCCGAGCGGTTCATGTCGGCCGAGGTGTAGACGACCAGCGGGGTGCGGTTCAGCTGGCCGTTGGCGCGCAGCCAGTCGACGATCCCGGCGCGGCGGCGGCGTACCTGCATCAGGTCCATCACCACCAGGTTCGGCCGCATCCGGGTCGCGAGCGAGACCGCCTCGCTGTCCGTCGCGGCGCAGGCGACCTGCATGCCCCGCCGCTCCAGGGTCTGCGTCAGCGCGAGCGAGATCTCCTGGCTCTCCTCGATCAGCAGGACGCGCGGCGGATGCTGTTCGCTGTCGCGCGGGGCGAGGGCCTTCAGGAGTACGGCGGGGTCGGCACCGTACGCCGCCTCCCGCGAGGCCTGTCCCAGACCGGCGGTCACCAGCACCGGCACCTCGGCCGCCACCGCCGCCTGACGCAGCGACTGCAGGGCCTTGCGGGTGATGGGGCCGGTCAGCGGGTCCACGAAGAGCGCGGCAGGGAACGCCGCGATCTGCGCGTCGACCTCCTCGCGCGAGTGCACGATCACCGGCCGGTAGCCGCGGTCGCTCAGCGCCTGCTGGGTGGGGACATCGGGGGCCGGCCAGACGAGGAGCCGGCGCGGGTTGTCCAGCGGTTCCGGGGGCAGTTCGTCGTCGACGGGCTGCGGGGACGGGCGGTTGGCGACCTCGACGGCGCCGCCGGGACCGTCCAGTGGTTCCGGTCCCTCGACGGCACCCTCGTCGGGCGCCCCTATCGCGTACGCACGTCCTTCTGCCGCCGGAGCGGCGAGCAACTGCCCCGAGCCCTGGCCCTGCACGGTGCCGGCGGTGCCGCCGGGGCCGGGGCCGGGGCCGGTCTGCGCGGCGGGCGGCTGCGGTGCGGGGGCGTGGGGCGCGGTGGTGGCCGCGGGCGGCAGGGCGGTGCGTTCGTCGCGGTCGCCCTCGGGAGGTGCGGCGAGCTTGCGGCGCCGGCCGGCGCCGCCCGCACCGCCGCCGAGGGTCTGGTTCTGCTGGTGGGCGATGTGCTGGGCGAACGGCACGCCCTGTCCCAGCGTCCGCACGCTGAACGCGCGCCCCTGCGTCGAGTCCGGCGACCCGGGCATGGGCGCCTCGGCGGGCAGCGGCTGCCGCCGCGCGTCCGGACCGGGCGAGAGCGTCCGCGGCCGGCTGCCGTCGTGGGCGGCGGACAGGTCTGCGGGGCCGACCGGTTCCGCAGGGCCGTCCGCGCCCTCGGGAGCGGCGCCGCGGGCGTTGCCGGCGGTGGTCGTCCCGGTGGTGTGCGTGGTCGGCCCGGAGGCGGGCAGGTTCGGGTCGGCCTCGGGCCCGCCCTGGGCGGCGGGGCCCTGACCCGACGCGTCGTCCATGTCCCAGCCACCGGGCTGCACAGGCGGCGAAGGCCGGTCGGAGGGACCGGGGCCGGCCGGCTGCCCGCCCTGCTCCTCCTGCGGTGCGTGCGGTGCGTGCGGTGCGTGAGGCGCCTGCGGAGCCTGAGGCGCGTGAGGTGCCTGAGGTGCGGGAGGTGCCTCGGCGTGCCTGGCCCGGCGGCGCCCGGTCGGGAGCGGGTGGGCCTGCGGCGGGGTGTGGTCGTGCTCCGGCGCGCCGGACACCGCGTCATGCCGCCCGGGCAGCGAGGCGTCCGCCTCACCGGCGGTGGGCGGCACCCGGTCGGCATCCGCCGGCGGGAGTGCGAACGGGACGCGCGGGCCCGCCTCGGCCTGGGCGGCCCGGTCCTGGGCGGCCGACAGGGCGCGACGGGCACGCCGCCCGGTCGGCTGCTGCGCCGGCGCCCCGGCCTGCGCCCGTACGCCGCCTGCCTGTACGCCGCCTGCCTGTCCGGCCTGCGCCTGCCCGTATGCCGGCTGCCCGCCCTGATCCGGTCCGCCCTGAGGCTGCCCGTGCGTCCGGGCGGTGTCGTCGTGTCCGGGGTAGGCCGCGGGGCCTGCGGTCTCCACGGCGGCGCCGGCGGCCGGAAGCGCCAGTTGGTCGCCGCCGCCCCGGTGCGCCCGGTGCCCGCCCGCCGGCACCGGCATCGGCGCCTCGGCCGGCACTCCCTGCGGCGGGACGCCCTGTGCCGGAACACCCTGCGGTGGGACGGTCCGACCGCGCTGCGGACGGCCACCGGCCCCCTGGGCGCCCTCGGCGGCCGTCACCACGGACCCCTCCGAAGGCGCGGCTGCCGCGGCCGCGGGCAGTGCGAGCGCCTGCCCCGGGCCCTGCTGCACGGCGTCGGACGGGGCGCCGGTCTCCGCCGGGCTGGGCCGGCCGCGCCTACGGCCGGAGCCGCTTGCCTGCGGGGCCGGAACGAGTTCGTGCGGGCCCGCCGCATCGGGCGCGGGCGCGTCCGCGGATGCTTCGACGGACTCCGGGGCGGAATTCGCGCCCGCTTCCCGGCGCGCACGCCGGCGCCCGGTGGGCTCGGCCGCCCCCGTGTCGGAGGCACCGATCTCGCCCGTGCCGTCGGAGCCACCCACGGGGCTCTCCAGGAACGCGTCCGTGGAGCTCCGGCGTGCACGGCGACCACGCCTGCCGCCGTCGGGAACCGCGACCTCACTCGACGATGTCCCGGAACCGTGCTGGGCCTCGGACCCCGGCACAACCACCGCGGTCCCGGGGGCCATCGGCGCAGCCAGGGCCGGCTCGGGCACCATCGGCGGAGCCACGGCTGCCTCGGGCACCATCGGCGGCATCACGGTCCCCGAACCCGCGCCGAGCGGGACTTCGAGCACGTACGCGCTGCCGCTCATCCCCGGCATCTCATGCGTCTGGAGCACACCACCGTGCGCCCGTACGATCCCGCGCACGATCGGCTCGTGCACCGGGTCTCCCCCGGCGAACGGGCCGCGCACCTCGATCCGTACGACGTCACCACGCTGTGCCGCTGCCACGACGACCGTCGAGTCGACGTAACCGCCACCCGGCACCAGCCGGGCCTTGCCGGTGGAGTCGACGCCGGCGACGTCCGCGACCAGGTGCGCGAGCGCGGTCACGAGCCGTCCCGCGTCGACCTCGGCCTCGATCGGCGGCGCGTGCACGGCGAACTGGGCACGGCCGGGACCGATCAGTTCGACGGCGGCGTCGATACCGGCCGTCACCACGCCGTCCAGCAGCACGTTCGTCTTGACGAGCGCCTCGGAGCCGCCGTCCAGACGCTGATAGCTCAGCACGTTGTCGACGAGCGTCGTCATCCGCGCATAGCCGGCGGCGAGGTGGTGCAGGATCTGGTTGGCCTCGGGCCACAGCTGGCCGGCCGGGTCGGCGGCGAGCACGGACAGCTCACCGCGCAGTTCCTCCAGCGGCCCGCGCAGCGACTCGCCGAGCACGGCGGTCAGCTGGGTGTGCCGGGCGGACAGGTCCGCCAGCCGTTCGGCCTGCTCCTCCAGCTCGGAGGCGTAGCGCTCGGTGCGGTCCGCGAGTTCGGCCGCGTGCTGTTCCGTCAGTCCGGTGACCTCGGCGGTGTGCCGCTCGGTGAGTTCCGTGACCTCCGCGGTGTGGCTCGCGGTCAGCTCGGCGACCTCGGTCCTGCGCTTCGCGTCGAGGTCCTCGTACGGCCGGCGGTCGGTGAACGTCATCACCGCGCCGACGAGCTGGTCGCCGTCCCGCACGGGCGCGGTGGTCAGGTCGACGGGTACCTGCGCACCGCTCTTGGACCACAGGACCTGCCCGCGCACCCGGTGCTTGCGCCCCGACTTGAGGGTGTCGGCGAGCGGCGACTCCTCGTACGGGAACGGCTCGCCCTCGGCTCGCGAGTGCAGGATCAGCGGATGCAGCTCCTGGCCACCCAGGTCGGTGGCGCGGAAGCCGAGGATCTGTGCGGCGGCGGGATTGACCAGCACGACACGGCCGTCCGTGTCGGTACCGACGACACCCTCGGACGCTGCCCGCAGGATCATCTCGGTCTGGCGCTGGGACCGGGCCAGCTCGGCCTCGGTGTCGACGGTGCCCGAGAGGTCGCGCACGACGAGCATCAGCAGCTCGTCACCCGTATAGCTGCCGCTGTAGGTGCTCTGGACGTCCGTGTACGCCGCCTGCCCGTCCTCCAGGCTGGCGCTCGTCACCTCGACGGGGTACTCGTTGCCGTCGGTGCGCCGCGCGGTCATCCGCGTGGGCTTGGTCCGGCCCCGCTCGTCCGCAGCCTCCGGCCTCCGCATCGACCCCGGGATCAGCTTGGAGTCGAACTCCGGCAGCAGATCGAGCAGTCCGCGACCGACGAGCGCGGTGCCCGGCGTCTCGAACATTTCGAGGGCGATGGTGTTGGCGTTGACGACCGTACCGTTGCAGTTGACGAGCAGAAGCCCGTCCGGAAGGGCGTCGAGTATGGCTGCGAGGCGAGCAGCGCCTCGAGATGGCCTGCTGCTCACGACGACGCTTCCTCCCTGATTACTGCACCTTGCCGACAGCGGGCCCCATCTTGCCCCTCGGGCCTCAGGCTGTCACTGGAGGAGTCTAAAGGCAGGGGAGGGGCAAGGGGCGGCGGATGAGGGGGAGCTCTCACCAAGGTTCTGTGCATACGGTGTACGACTCTGGCCCATTACGTGCCCCGCGGGCCGCCCCGAACCCGGTGCAGCCGCAGCTCACCGGACGTTGGGGAGCACCGGCCGCAGACTGTTCCAGCGCCCGATCTCGCACCCGTTGGTCCGCTCGAACGCAGAGTCGATGCTTCGCCCTTCCCAGGTGCCGGTGATCCGGGCGGTGGCCCCTCCGCCGAACTGCTGCGTGCACATCGCGTTCCGGGACACCGGTGCGAACGGGTCCGCGCTCTCCCCCGGCAGCTGCGCCAGCCGGTCGCATGCCTGCTGTGCCACGGGGTGGCTGCCGCCGGCCGGGTCGCACTCCAGCTCGTACGTCCCGTCGGCCTCCGGGTCCCCCGACCCGGAGACGACCACGGTGAGATGCGTGCCGGCGGTGTCGTTCTGCAGCACGGGCAGCGGCAACGGCAACGGCAGGGGACCGGCCACGGCCGTCGCCGCGGGGGCGGCGGCGGACAGTGCGGCCAGTGACACGACGGCGGTGAGGGCGAGACGACGCATCATTGCGGACTCCTGTGGTCGTACGTGTCGCCGGCACCGGCCGACGACGAAGAAGAACGAAGGGCGGACGCCCCACCCTGACTAACGCTCCGCACGCCACGGCGTTGCGCAACCGGAGGCACTTTGCCCTCGCGGCCGACTGCCTAGTACCGTAGGCAGCGATTGGTGACGCAGCGCTCAGCTGTGTCATCATCTGCACACACCACTCGCGCTCGCGCGGGGTGTGCTGGAGGCGTCGCCTAGTCCGGTCTATGGCGCCGCACTGCTAATGCGGTTTGGGTCTTAAAGCCCATCGAGGGTTCAAATCCCTCCGCCTCCGCTTGATCACCGAAGCCCCGTGCCACTGGCACGGGGCTTCGGTCGTTCCCGGGTCGGGTCGGGCCGGGAGGGTGCCTGGGGCGGTCCGATCAGGGGGTCTCCCGAACCAGTGATCTCGCAGCTCAGCCACGGTGCGGCTAATGGATTTCGCGTCACGGCGCAGGTCATGTAATGTTGTTCTCGCAACGCCGACGGGGCAGAAAAAACCCCGGAAAGCACAAGCACTCGTAGCTTAACGGATAGAGCATCTGACTACGGATCAGAAGGTTGCAGGTTCGAATCCTGCCGAGTGCACACAGGTCAAAGGCCCCCTGGACATCGTCCAGGGGGCCTTTGACATCAGCGGGTGACATCAACGCGCCCGGAATCCGGGATCACGCGTCGTCGTCGGACTCCGTCTCCTCATCTTCTTTGCTGCCGAACTCCAACGCGTCGTCCATGCTCTCTGCTGCTGCCCGCAGCGTCGTGTCCATCACGTGCGCGTAGGTGTCCAGGGTCATGGTGATGGTGCTGTGGCCGAGCGTCTCCATGATCGTGCGAGCGTCGACCCCTTGCGCCAGCAGCAGCGACGCGCAGGTGTGGCGCAGGTCGTGCACGCGTACCCGCCGGACCTTGGCGTCCCGGCACAGGATGGTGAGCATCCTGTTCAGGCCGCGGGGGTCGGTGACACGGCCCGTCACCGTGGTGAAGATGAGGCCCTTCGGGTGCTCGGGCACCGGCTGCCACTTCGGGCCGGCCACCTTGCGCTCCCGTTCCTGCCGGTCGCGGTGCTCGGTGAGCGCCTGCACGCACCCCTTCGACAGAGCGACCGTGCGCACGGACCGTGTGGTCTTCGGTGTGCCGAAGATCAGCTCGCGTCGGATGCGCTGCACGTTCCGCCGCACACGTAGCTGACCGCCCGCCAGGTCAACATCGGACCAGGTGAGCCCCAGGGCCTCTCCTCGACGTAGGCCAGTGGAAATGAGTAGCAGCCACAAGGCGTGCAGGCGGTGGGACTGGGCGGTCTTGAGCAGCATGCGAACTTCGCCGGTGTCCAATGGACGTACCTCCTTGGCGTCGACTGTCGGTGTCTCCACGATCCGTGCGACGTTCCGGGCGATCAGTTCTTCGCGCATCGCCTGCTGGAGCGCGGACCGGAGAACCGCGTGGATGTACTGCACCGTTCGGGCCGACGGCCGGCGCTTACAGCAGCGACCGACCGCGCAGCAGTTGCGCTTGCCCTCCAGCCTCTCCTTGTCCGCCCCGCGGAGGCAGCAGAGGCACGAGACCTTGAACTCTGCGAGGAACCGCCGCACGTCTGCCGGAGACAGCCGATTGAGCTTCTTCTTTCCGAGCGCGGGGCGGATGTAGAGGCGTGACAGCCCCTCATAGCTGTTCAGCGTCGCGGGCTTGAGCCGCTCAGGCGCGACAGTGGCCAGCCAGTAGGTGAGGTAGTCCCCGAACGCCATCGTGGACGACGCGGCCGGAATCCCTTGCCGCGTCTTCTCCTGCAATTCGGTGAGCTTGCCGGCCACCTCGTCTCGGGTCTTCCCGTAGACGAACTTTCGTACCCGGGTGCCATCGGGGCGGTAGACGTAAGCGGCTGCGTGGTACCGACCGTCTTTGCGCTTCGTGATCGTTCCTTCGCCATTGGCGCGACGCTTGGCCATCAGGCGGCCTCCTCGACTTGGAGCTGGATGTAGGTGTTCAGGGCGTCGACGGGGACGCGGCGGGCGCGGCCGACGGTGAAGCTCTTGAGCTGCTTGGAGCGGAAGAGGTCGTAGACCTTGCTGCGGCTCAGACGCAGGGCCTTCATCACCTCGGGGACCGTCAGGGTTTCGGGCGCGGTGGAGAGTGGCGTACGCATCGGGTCGCTGCCTCCTTGGCAGGGCATACGGGGGCCCGGGGCCCCTTCCTGTCAGGTCCGCTACCTCCGCTACCTCCGCTACCGCCCTGGTCAGGGGCGTGATCGAGGTAGCGGATGAGGTAGCGGTAGCGGATGGAATCCGCTACCGGCCCCGCCCCTGCTGGGGCCGCGGCGGGTAGCGGGTAGCGCTCAGGTAGCGGACGGGAAGAGCGTTGCCGCTACCTTTTCGGGGCCGCTGACCTGCGAGGTAGCGGAGGTAGCGGAGGTAGCGGCTCCTGAGGGGGGTGGGGGGCAGTACCGCTCCCACGCGTCGTGGAGATCGAGCGCGTAGTAGCCCTTCAGGACGGTCCCGGCGGTCTTGATGTTGCGTGCCTTGACCGGGGTGTTGTCGAGGGTCATGTACTCCCCGAGCATCTTGGCCAGGCCCCGGGAGTCGAGCGGCCGGCCGCTCATGTCCGCCCACGGCGCTTCGTCCAACGCGCACAGCCGATCCAGGATCGCGACCGTCGGCATCCGGTCAATGCCCGCCATGACGTGATCACGAAGGTCGGTCAGCAGGCGGATACCCAGACTGCCTTTGTCGTCGGCCCTGGCCGCGTTGACCAGCTCCACGCACGCGGTGCGGGCCCGGTCGGGCCAGTCGCCACCGGCCGCGTCCGCGACGGAGAGCAAGGGCTCCCACACATCCGCGGGCCGGTCGGTGACGCCTTCGGGCATCTGCGGCCACCGGCCGGCGATGTCCTCGCGGACCTGCTCGGCCCACTGCGCGAGCCGCTCCCGCAGTTCGTGTCCCTCGGCCTCATGGAGCCGAGCCCGGAACGGCTCGGCCTTCTCGTTCCTGGCCCGACGCCGCATGCGGATGATGACGGAACGGGTGGTGATGGTGTCCGGCAGATAGCCGAGCCCGGCCACGGCAACGGCGGTATAGGAAGGAAACTCCACCACCGTCTGATTACCGCCGTCACCAACGCACCGGTAGGTGACTCCAGAGCGGCGGTGACCGGCGTTCAGAAAGCCGCGCAGCTCCTCGTTGTCCCCGGCCTTGGGACCAAAGACGGTATCGATCTCGTCGAACAGGATCGTGGGCCGTCCAGCCGGATCGGAGACCGACCGGAAGAGCGCGGCGGCCCGCGCGTTCACCGCCAGCATCGGACGCGGCACCAGCGTCTCCACCACCTCCAAGGCCCGGGACTTACCCGAGCCCGGTTCCGGGGAGAGGAACGCGAGACGCGGCGTGGAGTCGAACGCGTCCAGGAGGTGCGCGTGCGCGTCCCACAACACGACCGCCACGTAGGCGGCCTCGCGGGGGAACACGTTGAACCGGCGGTGGAACGTCTCCACTTCGGCGAGCAGTGCAGCGCCGTCGATGGGGGCCGTGGTCTGTGCGGTGGCACTCATGCGGCGGTCCTCCTGGACTGGTCGGGGGCGTTGTGGGGGCACTGCCCGACGTGTGCGCGGGTGGTGAGTTCGGTGACGGCCTTTCGGCCCCGGGCCCGTTCGTGGTGGCCGCAGGTGCACAGCCAGTCGGCGACGGGCATTTCGTTGCGGCCGATCCCGCGCACGGTCAGACCGGGCTGGATGCCGGACACGGTGACTGTGCGCGGGTCAGGGAGAACAGCAATGCGGACGCCTTCGGCGACGACCTTCGCCGCACCACTGCCGGATGCACCCGGGGCCGGTTCGGCGATGCTGCGGTGGGTGGGGGGCGGGAGGCCTTCCAAGCGGAGACGAGGGCGGGTACTCATGCCGTCTCCCGGGGCCGGGCGGTGCGGATGGAGCTGTCCAGGGCGCTGCGGATCGTGGCGCGGCACTCAGCCGGGGTGAGCCCCCGGGTCTCGCCCGCCCCTTGGAAGGCCGCTTCAACCTCGTGCCGGGCCAGGTCGCCCCACGCGACGAACCGCCCCACTTTGAACGCGCACCGGTTGAGCGTGTTGTTGCCCTGCTTCTCCGGAGCGGTGACGACGCGGTTGCACTCCCGTTCCAGCGCGGCGCGTCCGGCGCGACTGCCACTGACAACCGGTACAACCAGCGAGACGACCGGTGTGGATCGGGTCGGTTGGAGCAGGGCCAGCAGCCACCCGGGGAGAGGGGCGACCGGCGCCGGGTCAACCACCGCGTACGGGCCTGCGGTTGTGGTGCTGCCTGCGGCGACGACGTACCCGCCCCATGCCCTGGTGTCGACCAGGGGTGCGAGGGTTCCGGCGGTGTTCCCGAGCCGAACCATGTCCGGGGCGGTGAAGTACAGGTGGTGTCCGCTGCTCGCGGTCCGGGTGCGGTAGGTGGTGGGGACGGGCTGTCCGGCGCGCTCGCAGAGCGCTCCAAAGGTCGTCACGCCGGAAGGCGTGTCCGTGTTGCTGTTGGGCTTGGGCATGTCGAGGTCGACGACGACCAGCCCGGATGGGCCGGTGGCGATCCCGATGTTGAACGGGCGGTCGGCCCAGGCCCGGCGGATGCGGTCCGGGTCGACCGTGGCCCGGTCCTCCCACTTGCGGTGCCCGTCGGCACAGTCGGCGAGGCGCTGGCAGGCGGTCTCTCCGTGGAGGGCGGGGCGCTTGTCGTCAGGGCGGAGGGGGAAGACGTGCCAGCCGCGTTCGGCTGCTCGTAACGCCGCTTCGAGCAGCGTGGTGGTGCGGTGGTGGGTCATGCTGGGTGTCTCCAGTTCTCTGTTGTGGATGGCTGGACGACGGCGGCCCCGGACTTTGCCGAGACGGGGGCCGCCGTCGGCGTAGCTAGTCGCAGGTGCAGTCGGGGTATTCGCTGCTGCCGTCCGCGCCGCATCCGCAGCAGTGCGGGTAGAAGTAGGGCTCGGTGCCGTCGGTGGGGTCGCACCGTTCGCAGTCGAGGTACTCGGGTTCCTCGGCCGCGTCGTGGTCGTCGTGGTCGGTCTGGGTGTTGGTCACGCGTGTTCCTCTCGGGTGGGAATGTGGCTGTGGAGGGGTGCGGGCAGGTGGCGGGCGCCCCCCTTTACCGGCCTTACCTTGCAGGTCAGGGGCCCTTACCTCCCCCTCTACCGGGGTAAAGGGCCCCCTCTACTCCGCAGCCCCTGCCGAACGGGCCGGGACGGGGCGTGGCGGGAGTGTCCGGCGGGGGTGAGGTAGCGGGGGACCCCTCTACCTGCCGGTGCTGAGCAGGATCTCGGCGGGCACGGCGGCCTCGATGTCGCGGCGCTGGTATCCGGCACCGTTGGAGCCGCTGATCTTGACCTGCTTGCTGGTCCGCTTGACCCCGGCGGCTTCGAGTTCGGATGCGAGCTGTTCGGCGTTGAAGTCGCCGTAGACGTCCTCGTCGAGGTTCACGAGACCGTTGAGCAGGTCGGTGGTGAACATGCGCGGGCTGTGGCGCATGACTTCGAGCGCGTCCGAGACGATCGGCGGGACGGTGACGCCGGCCGCGTCAGCGGCGGCGGTCACGTCGCCTGCGGCCTGTCCGGTGAGCTGTCCGGCCTGCTCGCGCAGGACGCGGCCCTTGCGGCACAGTCCGGCGAATGAGGGGCCGTCGAGGTAGTCGGCCCGCACGGTGACGTACGAGGCGGGTCCGGTGACCAGGACACCGACACCCTTGTGTTCCTCGGACAGGACGGAGGCGTCGGCGCCTTGGGCGGCCTTGCCCTTGCCGAGGACCATGTCGCTGCTGGCCCGGTCGACGACCTGTGTCGAGTAGCGGATGGTGATGATCTCGCGCAGCTTGGTCGGGACGCTGTCGGCGTCGGGGCGCTGGGAGGCGAAGTTGGACACGAACCCGGCAGCCGGGCCGCGTCGGGCGATGCGGCACAGGTCGTTGATGACCTGCTCGCGGTCCTCCCGTTCCATCGCGGTGAAGTACTCCTGCAGTTCGTCGATGGTCACGAAGATGACCGGCACGTTGTACTTCGCCACGATCTCCGGCGTCAGCTTGCCTTCGGGGCACACGGACGTGGGGAGGTCCCGCAGCAGGGCGAACCGGCGTTCCATCTCCACCAGGAGTTCGGCGAGCATCGCCTTCAAGGCTTCGATCGCGTCGTCCTCGGCGCCCATGACCAGGCAGTGCGCGACGGCCTTCATGGGCATCCAGTCCGCGCCGCCCTTCCCGTCGGCGACGTAGTGCCGCACGAACGGGTCCAGCAGCCCGGCAGAGGTCAGCAGCCGCTGGGAGAACGTCTTGCCGCGGCGGGGCAGGCCGCCGAAGAACATCGACTGCCACATGACGGGGATGTTCACCCGCACGCCGCGGGCGTCCTGGCCGAAGGGGACCGGGTCCCAGATGGAGAACCGCTCGGCCGTCTCGAACGGCGACGGGTTCAGCGGTCCGAGGTAGGGGTCATCGTCGGCGACCCACATGGACACCCGGCCGGCGTTGCCGCCCTTGGCGGCGCGGACGCGGGACATGATGACCTGGATTTCATCGACCCCGAGTTCCTGCGCGATGACCTCGCGCTTGGCCAGCACGTCCGAGGCGGTCTTACCGCCACCCCGGGGAAGGTCGAAGATCACGGCCCAGCCACGGCCGTCACGGACCGGGCCCATCGAGCAAGAAACACGCGGGCCTTCCTCGTCACCCCGGCCGCTTTTCAGGAGGCCGGCAGCGCGCAACGCGTCGTTGAGCTGCTGGGCGGACATGTCCACCCGCAGCGGCGGCGCACCCTGGTCCAGGAACTGGGTGTCCTTGCCCCTGCCCAGGTAGGCGAGCGGCGTCACGACCGCCCCGGCGATACCGGTCTGCAACAGCGGGTCGGCCAGCATGATGCCGATCGCGGCGGCGGCCACACCCACGGCGGCGGCACCGAACCGCCACCGACGGGACCGGGTCCGCTCCGCATGCGCGATCTGCAACCGCACCGCGAGTTCCACGTCCTCGGGCCGGGCCTTGCTCTGCGCCCGCAGCGCCTTCACTGCGGCGGTGTGGTCCTGCGCCGACAGCGTCGGCCACATCCCCACCGTGGCGCGGAAGAACCCGCGGGCGGCCAGCAGCACAGTCTTGACCAGATACTTCGGGGTGCGGACCGCGTGATAGCGCGAGTGCCACCACGTGAGCCGCACCAGGGCGGCGGCGTTGGCTTTGATGGACGCGGCCGACCGGGCCCACGCCGGCAGAACCGGCGCGTCCGGGACGGTCAGCCAGTCCGACAGCGGGTTGTCGGCACGGTCGACCGCCTCGACACCCGCCACCACCGTGGCGGTGTCGTCGGATGCCGGGGCGGTCTTGGTCAGGGGGTCGGGGCTGGGGCGGTGGTCGTCCAGGTGGTGCAGGGTGCCCATGTCGGGCCCCTCGGTGGCGAGTTCGGTCATGACGGGTTGTACTCCTGTCTCACTTCGGATGAGCGGAAGACGTGCAGGCGGTCAGCGCTCGGCCCGCAGCACGGCGCGCTCCGCGCGGCGCACGGCGTCCTCGGCGGCCTTGCGGGCCTGCCGGGCGGCGGGGCGGTCGGAACGGGGAGCGGTGCGCTCGGCGGCCTTCGCGTTGGCCAGGGTCTGGCGGGCATCTGCCTGCACCTGGTGCAGGGCCCGCAGCTCCTGCGCGCCACGCTCCGCGGCCCGCTGGTCGATCTTCTCGATCCGGGCCTCAAGGCGGGGGTCGACGCAGTCGGCCATGGCCTGGCGGAATCCCTTGCGGAACAGCCGGGCACGCTCACGCTTCTCGGCGGGGGTATAGCTCTCCACGGTGTCCTCCCAGGTGTCGGGCCGGGCTGTCCGGTCCTGCACCCGCCCGGAACGACGTCCGGGCGGACACAGGCACGTCAGCCACGGCCACGCCGGGCCCGGGACACCGACTTGGAGGCCGCCTTGCCCTCACCGCCCCCGATCGACTTCACGACGGTGACCACGCCCCACGCCATGACGGCCGCGAGGAACGCGAGCATCGCGAGGTTCGCCGCGATGGCGGTCAGGACACCGACCAGGAGCGGGCCGAAGTAGACGCCAGCCGCGACCGCCCCGGCACCCATGCCGGAACCGAGCGCGAGGCGCTGGACCGTGCGGTCGGGCGGGGCCTGGTGGATGTGCTGGACGATCTGCTGCGGCGCCTGCTGTGCGGGCAGGTTCGCGGCATCGGCGTAGGTGTACGTGCCGTCCGGGAGCTGAATCACGGTGAGTGCCCGGGGTGCGGGCAGGTTGGGGTCCATGCGAGTCCTTCCAGGTCAGGAAGTCAGCGGGGAGTCGTGACAGGGCACGCACATGCCGAGCGAGCGCGGGATGCAGTACCCGGCATCCCGGCGGCAGTTCGGGCAGGTGCGGCGGGCCCGCATGGCCTTGGCCAGCGCGGCGGCACGGCCCGGGGTCATGGGGCGTACCGGGCGGGCGAGGTCGATGCGGTAGAGGTAGGCGACCAGCGGTTCCCGCCGACGCCGGGGGCGGTGGAGTACGGCCGCGACGTCCTGTCCGCCGGGCCGCAACCCCAACGCCCGCAACTGCCGGCGGGTCGCATATCCGTCCGGGGCCAGGCGCCACCGGTATTCGGGCAGCGTGGCCATCACGCGACCGCGTCGACCGGTGCGGCCGAACGCTCGCCGCGCAGGGTGTCGCGCAGGACGCGGGCCTTTGCGGGTGAGGTGTGGACGGCCTTGCGGATGCCCTCGGCCGTCAGTTCCTTGACCGGCCAGTCGGCGGTGGCCGATCGGGCTTCATCGAGCAACTGATCGGCGGTGCGGGCCGGTCGGCTCGATCGGGCAGCGGCCGGTACGCGGCCGGTCGCCCGACGGGGACGAACCGACTCAGCGGCCACCGCCCGGACCGGGATCGACTCGACCGGCTTCACCAGGTCGATGACCACCGGGGCGGGCAGCGCCGGGCGCGGCTCGACCGTCGTGATCGCGACCGGAGTCGACTTTCCCAGGTCAGCCCTAGACCGATTTGTTGATGTATCGACCGATTCAATGGCCAGGGGCTCGATCGGTCGACGTCGCCGCAGCCAACCGGCACCGCGCTGCTGCGTACGGTCTGACGGGTGCTGGGCGTCGGTGAGAGCGGCGAGCGATCGAGCGGCCCGGCGGTGCAGCTTGGGTGTCATGCCGGGCGTGGTGGTGCCTGTCTCGATCTCCCATGCGTGAGCGAACGCGTCCTCGAAGGACAGCTCTCCGAACGGGGCAGCGGATACGAGCCGGTCGGCCAGGATCGCGATGGAGCGGTGCTGCCGGCGCCGTTTGCGGTCGTGGCGGCGACGGGCCTTGTCCTGAGCGTCGCCGGTCTTGGCCGACAAGGTCGTTACCCACTGCCGTACCTCGAACAGAAGCGGGCCCAGCAGCGTGACCGCGGCAAGCCCGATCCCCGCGGTCTGTGCGTCCGAAGGGGACAGGCCGGAGAGGTGGGTGCCGTAGGTGTAGTTGATGGACGCGGCGAACCCTGCCGCGCCGACCACGAGCGACCGCAGGAGCCACCGCACCCAGACAGGCAGCCCGCGTTCGTCGGCGTAGGCAACACCTGCCGCCATCACCCACGCCGCCCCCTCGATCGCCAGAGGCAACGGCAGGAGCATCGGCGAGATACCGGCGAAGTGCAGAACCTGAGCAGGCAGCGAACCGAGGGCCGACGCGGTGACCAGGCCGAGCGTGCCCTTGCGGTACACATTGCCCGCCGTCAGCGACGCCCCACGGGCCGCCCGGCGGGCCGCACGGGCCTGCGCTCGCGCATCCTTCGCCCGCCCCTTCTCCGCGAGCTGCTGCTCACGAAGCCGGGCCGCCCGCTCGTCGGCCACCTTCTCCCGCTCCGCACGACGCTCAGCCGCGGCGGCCTGATCGATACGACGCTGCTCGGCATCGGCCGCCCGGTCCGCGCGACGCTCTTCGCTGTAGGTGCTCATCGGCTACCGCCCCACAGCATGGGCCGGACCCGCACCGAGGCGATCAGCCGGACCGGCGACGCGGGGTCGCCGGGGATGTCGCTGTCCTCGATCCAGGACCACTCGTCACCCGGCACGCTCTCGTAGCCGAGACCGTTCAAGGCGCGCTCGCGCTCCGCGATGGTCGGGACCGTGGCCGTGCGGGGCCAGATGTACTCGGGCCACGCATGCGGGGTGTTCATCAGCGGGACGTACAGGTGCCACGTGCCGCCGCTGTTCGACATCTGCGCGGGGAGCGTCATCACGACCGCTCACCGCCCCGCCGGGCGCGGCCGTAGCGCACCCAACCGGTGACCTGGACGAGCACGCCGCCCGTGGCCAGCCACCGCAAGGACGGCTCATCCAGCAGGGACGCCAGAACCGCCCCGGCCAGCGCCAGCGCGATGCCGACGAACACGACGACCAGGGCGCCCCGCTCGGAGGTAAGGGTCACGCTCATGCCGCACCGCCCGTCAGGGTCGACGTGGTGCGGTTGGTGAGGTTCCGCCGCGCCGCCATGACCCGGTTGCGGGCCCGGCGCACGCGCCGAACGTCCAGCTCGTTCGCCGGCCGGTCGATGGTCATGATCTGCGCGTCCAGCAACTCGACCTCCGCCCGGATGAGCGGCATCTCCAGCTCAATCGCGTCCAGCTCGGCGGCCGACGGCTCGAAGTCGAGCGAGGCGGCCGTAACAGTGGCCTGAAGTGCAGCGATGGTCTTCATGGGTCGTGGTCTCCCTAGCAGGTGCGACGGCCCAAACAGCGGCCCCGGTGTGTCAGCACCGGGGCCGCGCGCCGTCCGTGGGTGAAGCGGGAAAAGGTGTTCCGGCTCCCCTCAGCCCCGCCCGTACAGCACCGCGCTAGACGGTCTGGACGGGCGGGGGAGGCAACCGGCCGCGCGAGCGGCAGATCAGGCGACGCGATGACGCGAGGGGCTTACCGCTCAGGCCGGTCCAGCACGGGCGGCGCCCACGTACTTCGCTGACTCATGGGGTTCCTCTCTTGTGTTCGGATCAGGGCAATCACTGCAAGGGGGATCACGTCCCCACTCGCCGGCCGTTGCTCGCGGTCACCGGGCCACCTCGCCAGTCGGGCCGAAGCCCTGTCCCCTGGCCTTTAGCGGGATTGCAGCGTCCCCGCCCTCAGCTCAAGAGCGGCCGCATCCGGCCCCTCCTGTTGTGCCGCCCACCGGCCCGAAGCCAGCGGGAATAACGCCCAAGCGAGCACACTTGAAGGAGCTGCACCGCTTGCTCAACTTGTTGGTACAAGCTGATGCAGTGATGGTGCACCAACGGACTGTGAAGCGTCAAGCGATCGGGGCCCACATGTACCAACAAGTTGAGCGAGTGCGTCATGATGGGGCTATGAGCAAGCAGCCGAAGTACCGGCAAGTCGCGGATGCTCTGCGCCGCGAAATCGACAACGGGACGTATCCACCCGGGTCGCGGCTCCCCTCGGAGAGTGAGTTGTCCGCGCGCTTCGACGCGTCTCGGAACACCGTGCGGTCAGGGCTTGGCCTGCTGGTTACGCAGGGGCTTGTCACGTCCAGCCAGGGCCTCGGATACGAGGTGGCAAAGCATGAGGTGTTCGAGCTGAACGCCTCCCGGTTCGAGAACCTGAGCTTTCCGCAGAACGGCGACGCTTACAGCACGGACGTCACGGCCGCAGGGCGCCGTCCGCATCAGACGTTCAGGGTCGAGATCCTGCCCGCGCCGGCCGATGTGGCGGACCGGCTCAAGGTCGGCCCTGAATCCCGTACGGTCCTGCGGTTCTGCCATCGGTACGTCGATGACGTGCCGTGGTCGACTCAGGCCACCTACTACCCGGCGTGGCTAGTCGATGAGGCTCCCCGCCTTGCTGAGCCCGGCGACATCGAAGAGGGCACCACCCGATACCTGGCCGCTCATGGCACCGAGCAGATCGGATACTTCGACGAGATCTCGACCCGCATGCCGACCCCGGATGAGGCGCGGTTGCTGGAGATCGGGGCAGGGGTGCCTGTTCTGTTGTGGATGCGTACGGGGTACTCGGCGGAGCGGCCCATTCGCTGCACCGTCACGACGTTCCGGGGTGACCTGAACCGGATGAACTACGAGATCGGCGACCAGGCCGCGCGAAACGAGAACGAGCCCCAGTGAAGATCAGCAACGCGTGCCCGGACGACGTGACCAAGTTGTTGGCCTTCCGCGAGGAGGCGGCGGCTTGGCTCACGCGTCTCGGTACTGACCAGTGGCAGCGCCCCTATCCGGCTGACCGACTGCTGGCCACGATCCAGGCGGGTTCCGTCTTCATGGTCATGGATGGCGATGTGACGGCAGCAACCGTCACACTCTCGGCGGACGTCGAAGATGGTTTGTGGACCGAAGAGGAATTGAGCGAGCCATCGATTTTCGTCACCAAGCTGACCGTGGCCCGGACTCATGCCGCGCAGAATCTCGGTGGTCGGCTTCTCGACTGGGCGGGCGACCGCGCGTATCGCGACGGTGCGCAGTGGCTGCGTTTGGATGCGTGGACGACGAATGCGGCCCTACAGCAGTACTACCTCAGGCGGGGGTTCGAGCACGTGCGCACAGTCCGCGTCGGCGGCGCGGTTAATGGGGGGCCGCGCGTCTCGGGTTGGCTCGCGCAGCGGCGAGCCGTGCCGATGGAACATGGCTTCGAGGATCTCACCACCTGACGTATAACCGGCATGCGAGAGGTGTGGGCACGTGGAGGGCCCTGTCCATCGATGCTCGGGAGGTTCGCTCAGCGGGCGGTCGCGGCGCGGGCTCGCGAGACGCGACATGTAGCGCCAGGGCAACATTGCTAGCAATTCGCGCCGCAATTGCATTGCATCCTTGTATTGCAACCGGATTACGTCATCCCAATTACCTCTTCGACGGTGTGATTCCAGAAGGGGTAATTCAGAAGGGGTAATTCAGAAGTGATTCCAGGACGTGATTCGAAAGTGCTACCCACATTTCTATGGCACGTGCCATAGAAATGTGGGTAGTTCTGTCTGAGGTGCTTAGGTAGCGCTTGACACTCGCCCTTGGCGTCCGAAAGGATGCGGCAGTGGCGGTACTTATCTGGCGCCCAGAAAACGGGGCGGCCACTCGCGCGCCGGAAAACAAGCGAGTGGCCGTGACCCCGATCGATCCCGATTGGAGCACTACCCAGTATGAAAGAAGAGAGGCCGCGTGGCCAGGGTTTCGCGTGGCCCGGATGGGCGACAATCTTATGCTGCGCGGCTGCCCCACTGGCGGGCGTAGCGTTGGTGGTCAGCGGCCATGCATCAGTACCCGAGGCCTCGGACTACGCTGCGCCCTTCCTGGTCCTGTACGAACTAAGGGCGCGACCCCCACTCGGTGGCCAGTCGGCGTTGCCGTCTGACATCAACACGTGACATCAACGTCGGCGTACACGGGGATACATCGGCGTACATGAGTCGCGTGGTCAACGGGTCACCACGGCAGTGGCAGACCGAATGATCCGTGGGTGCACCCGCCTACGGATCAGAAGGTTGCAGGTTCGAATCCTGCCGAGTGCACACAAACCGAAGGCCCCCTGGACATCGTCCAGGGGGCCTTCGGCGTCAGCGGGTGACGTCGGGCGTCGGTCCGCTCGGTGTCGGAGGCCGGCCGGTCCCCGGCGGCACCGGTGTCCGCCCCGGGGGCCCGCCGACCAGGCCGGGGATCAGCACCGCCGCCACCGCCAGGTGCATGAGGGCGAGGGAGGCCCTGGTGCCGCCGTTCATGGTGTCGCCGATGAACGGCAGGAAGGAGACGACCAGTACGGCTCCGGCCACCCAGATCCAGATGGTCCGGGCGCGCCCGGCCGTGAACCGCTCCAGGGCGGCCAGCAGTCCCCAGCCGGCGAGCGACGCGAACAGTGCGACGACCGCCACGGGCGCGGCGCCGATGTCGAGCGTCTGGTCGCCGTCGGCCATCCGCAGCCGGTGTCCCAGCAGTGGGTCCGTGACCAGCCACACCAGAACGGGGGCCAGGACGGTCAGAGCCGTGACTCCCAGGCGCCTCCGCCCCGGGCTCACTTGGTGGTCCCCGAGAGGGCCCCGTGCAGAAAGACCTCCACCAGTTCCTGCGGGGTCAGGTCGGGTTCGTCGTCCGTACGCGGCTGGACGAAGAGCAGTCCGAAGAAGAGAGCCGCGATCTGTTCCGGCGGCCGCCGCAGGGTGGCCCTTTCGGGCTCCAGCAGATCTGCGAGCGCCGCACGGATGCGGGTCGTCGACTCGTCGCGGCCCGCGCCGCGGACCGTGCCGGGGTGCTTGCCGCCGCGATGGCCCAGCGAGCCGGCGATCGCGCCCATCCTGGCCATGTGCGCCTGCAGCGCCTCGGCCGCCTCCGCGAGCCGGTCGGGCAGCGGCTGGGACACGTCGATCGCGTCGAGTTCACGGACCGCGTGGTCGGGGGAGAGTGCCTCGGCCACGCAGGCCTGCATCAGTTCGTCCTTGTCGGCGAAGACCCGGAAGATCGTGCCCTCCCCGATCCCCGCGGCGCGGGCGATCTTCGCGGTCGTCACCGCGGCGCCGTACTCGGCGATCAGCGGGATCGCCGTCCGGATGATCATTTCGCGGCGCTGTTCCGGAGACATGGCGGGGGCGCGACGGCGGGTGGTCCGGCTTTCCTTGGGTGCTGTCATGATGCCAAGGTACGGAGTGAGTCCTCACTCCGTCAATGAGTGAGGACTCACTCCGCTCAGGTCGTGGCCGATGCGCCGGAGGTGGCGGCCGCACCGTCAGCGGTGTGGGGCCGGAGCGGCCGACGGTCCGTCGTACGGCGTTCACGGGCCGGCCCGCCCATAGGGCGCCCAAGCGCGCTCGGCCGCCGACGCGCCTCCCTCACGGGTTGAGAGCGATGTGGGTGCACGCACTCGCCCCGGAGGCGGTCCCGACCGCATGCGGTACACCCACTTCACTCTCAACTCGCCGCCATCGCTCCACCCGTTGCGGCGGGCATTGCGGCGGGCGTGCCGTGGCGGTGCCGTTCCAAATGTGTCCGCAGAGTGTCATGACTCCGTCACTACTGCGGCGTGGGTGCCATCCAGACCCCACCATGTGCCTACTCGCATCACGCCAGGGGGGACCATGCGCATCCGTACCACCACTGCGGCCTTCGCCGCCGTACTTGCCTTCGCCGCCGTTGGCTGCGACAGCGACAGCACCGGTGACAGTGGCAGCAAGGCCGAGACCGCCACGAGCAGCGCGGCCGAGGCTTCGAGCAGCGCGGACGGCAGTGGCGCCGCTGCGGACGGCAGCGCCGCAACCAAGGACACCGGCCTTCCGCCCGAGCCCACCGGCGCCGAGCGGGACGCCGTCCTTGCGGCCGTCATGGACGTCAACAGCAGGCTCACCCAGGACGAGGACAAGGCCATCGACGCGGCTCGCAACCAGTGCGCGGCCCTCGACGGCGGCGCCGCGAACACGGACCACAGTGCCGCGCAGCGGTTCTCCTACGACGGCATCACGCTGACCGATGACGACGGCAGCCACATCAACATCGGGCTGCGCAAGACGCTCTGTCCCGCGTCCTGAGGGTGGCACGCACGGGGCCCTCAGGAAGAGCCCTGAGGGTCTTGCGCGTAGCCCGCGAAGTACCCCTGTTCAGCCCAGTTGCTCGGCCAGCCCGACGATGATGCCCTCCGGCCCGCGGACGTAGCAGAGCAGATAGCTGTCCTCGAACCGGGCGATCTCGCCGAGGAGTTCGGCGCCGTGAGGACGCAGGCGGGCGACCGTGTCTTCGAGGTCGTCGACGGCGAACATGACGCGGTGCGTACCGAGGATGTTGTGCGGCCGGTTGCGTGGCCCTTCGCTGGTCGCCTTGGGGGTCCGGTACTTCGCCAGCTCGAGCCGGCTGTGACCGTCCGGGGTCCGGACCATCGCGATGTCGCAGCTGACGCCGTCGAGTCCGGTGCACTGGTCGGCGACGAGGCCCTCGACCGTCGCCTTGCCCTCCAGTTCCATACCGAGCTCCACGAAGTACGCGACGGCGGCGTCCAGGTCCTCGACGACGATGCCGACGTTGTCCATCCGCTGAATCGCCATGCTGGCTTCTCCTTCTTGTTCCCTGTACGGCCTCTGGTGGCCGCTGACGGCCCCTGCTGCTCCTGGGACGGAGCCGGTGACACGTTCTCGACATCCCCGGATCGCCGGTCTTCGAAGAATCCGGGGCGCTCATGAGGCGAGATTCGTCCGGATGGACGCGTACGCCGGTTCCGGGGGGCAGGATGGCCGCTTCGTAGGCCCGCCGACCATGCGTCGTGGCGTCCACGGCGGGAGCGTTGTCAGTCCCCCTCCATAGGCTCACGGCATGTCTGACGCCTTCACCGTCCTGTGGACCCATGACACGTGCCGTGGGCTGCGCAAGGCAGGCCGCACTGGCGAGCGGCCGCCGGTCGCCTTCAGCGGCGTTCACTCGTCCTTGCCGGCGTGGTCGGGTGCCCGCGCCGACGACGAGGTGTACGCGCTGCACGTCAACCGGCGCGAGGTCTTCGTGGTGAGCCGGATGCGCGTGATCGACGTGGAGCGACGCGACTGCTGCGGCACGGCTCCCGCGGCCTGGGAGGGCCCTGCGTATCCCGGTCACGGAGACTGGTCGATGCTCGGCGCCGAGGGCTGCGGAGCCGAGGCGGTGCATGTGGACGCGACGCCCGTACGCTTCGACGTGCCCATACCCGGTGAACTACTCGGGCGGCTCACCTGGCGCAACCGCCGAGGCCGGACTCGTACGTTGAAGTACGTGGTGGATGGCCGTCTCGAGAACTCGATCAGCCTTCAGGGCTTCTACCGTCTGACCGACGAGGCCGCCGCAGAGTTGGCGGCTGTCGTCGGCAGTGCCGCTCTCCACACCGGTAGTTGAGTGGTACGCCTTCGATCACGTGGCGGAGGAGAGTTGCTCGCGCACCCACGAAGGACCGGGGTTGGTGTGCGGCCGACCAGCCACGACGACGGTCGGCACGGTCTCGTTGCCGTCATTCGCCGCCCGCACCGCTGCCGCTCCATCCGGGTCCTGCCAGATGTTGACCCAGTGCAACTGGCGGGCGCGACGGCCGAGCCGGATGCGCAGCCGAAGGCAGTACTTGCAGCCCGGACGCCAGTAGACGATCGGCCGGCCGTCGACCGCGCTACGGCGTCGTGCCTCCCGCGCGCCGACCGATCTCGGGAAGACCAGGGACGAGTGCATGCCCGCGAGCAGCAGGAACATCAGCAGGAGTGCTGCGGCTTCGCCGGGGCTCCCGCTGAGGACCATCCCGGTCGCGACGAGTGAGCCGCAGAGTGCGAACAGCGTCGGCAGGATCCAGGTGCGCTTCATGAGGGCGCAGGCTATCGGCGAGTCGAGCTACTCCTCGGACCACCCCGCTCGCTCGAACATTCTCGTTGGCGCCGGTCCAACAAGGGACTGCACAGGACCGGTTGTACGGGCAGTGGTCTCATGGCTTCATGCGACGTGAGAACTGCGCGACCCGGAACCACATAGAGGTGTGGCACGGGCGTGTGCTGCCGAACGCTCCCGAACGGGTCTCGTTCCGGACGGTGTTGCGTGGCTCTATGCTGCCGCTCCTGGTCTGGGCCGGCGTCGCGTGCTGTGTGTACTTCGTGTACGGCCCCACCGGTGCCGTCGCCCTCGGTGGGCTCCTCACGTTGTCGTTCACTGTGGGCTTCGGGCTCCGCCGCAGAGCAGAGCACTCGGTCCGATGCAGCGTCTACGGCGCCGTGGGCGGCGTGCTTGCGAAGTCCATGGCCGGGTTCTGAGGCGTTGCGGGAGCGGGCGGGCGGGTCCGTGGCGGAGGGCAGTACGCCGCGTGCACGGTGATCGTGCCGCCCGGCCCGGACGCTCCGTGGATCGTTACGCGTTCCTCGTCCCCGGCCGGGATCGGCCTGTCGCAGCGGTCGCACGTCATCGGCAACGCCTGTTCCTTCGGGCAGGAGTGGCAGCTGCGCGGAAACCAGCGGACCTCCGATCCGTGCGCCTCGGTCAGCTGCGGGCCGAGGTCGCGAACCGCAACCGCCCCGGTGTGCAGGGCCGTACCGCAGTAGACGCAGTGCACGCCTCGCTGCTGCTGGGCGGAGAGCGTCACGACTGGTGGCAGCGTGACGAGCCGCCTGTCAGGTTCGGGGGCCGGGGTGGAAGGATGGCGCATGGTCGGTCTCCTGGTGATCTCAGGGTTCTGACTGGCCCCGGCCATATGGAGGTGCGAACTCCGGTCCGGAGCCTTTCTGTTGCTGGTGGCGTCGCCACTTGACGGCAAATTTATGGGAGTCCCATAATGCAAGTCAAGCGGCACGCCCGATCCGAAGGAACGGGATGGCCGAGACAGAAAGTGAAGGGCCGGTCGAGAGGGAGGAGGTGCAGCGTGTTTTCGATGGCCTGGACGCCGTCGAGGCGATGGAGGACTCGCTAGAGAAGGCGCAGATCATCAGCCGCCTGCTCAGAGATCAGACCGAGCGCACCAAGCGGCTGAAGGAGCACCGCCGGAGGATCGTGCTGCACCTGCGGTCGCAGAAGGTGACGTACCGCGAGATCGCCGAAAACCTGGGGGTCTCGATCGGAACCGTGCAGGACATCGAGCGGGGCTACTCCGGGTCCGGGAAGAACCGCCCCAAGAAGAACACCGAGACCTCGGCCGAATAGCAGAACGGCCGAGCGGTGTAGAGACCGCCCGGCCGTTATGACCAGCGGGTGATCACCCCGCCGATCCGAAATCCACCCTGAAGAGAAGGATTCGTCCTCGATCCTAGGTCCGGTGCCCGCGTGGTGACCACTCCCGCGCCCTGAGTCGTCCGGAAACAGATCCCTGCCGCGGCCCCGGCGGCCGCCCCCGACCCCCACGGACAGTGATGCGCCCTCCCACCGGCGCGGCTTCGTGCTGCGCTTCTCCGTCATGCCCGGATACGGCATGGCTTCCCGTCCCCCGCCCCCTTCAGGAGCTCGACGCGACGGCATCCCGGCGCGCCCGACCACGTGCGTGGCTGCGGGCCGTCGCATGGCTCGTCGAGGCGGGGCTGCACCCGCGGGCAGGGGCGACGACGCTCGCTGTCGCGCGGGATCTGGCCGGGCGGATGGACTACCGGCTCGGCTTCGTCCTGTACGACCTGGAGGGCACGGCTGCCCGGTGCGGGGTCTCCGTGGCGACGGTGAAACGGCACGTCCGGGTGTTACGGGAGTTGGGCGCGCTGGTGTGGCGGCGGCACGGGACGAAGCGCAACCTGCGCCTGCCCGGCCGCCGTTACGCAGGTACGGCGACGGTCTACGCCGCGACGATTCCGGCCGTGTACGACGCGGCGATGGGCCACCGCCTGGAGGGCTCCGGCTACGGGGCGCGGGTGTGCGGGGTGACGGGCAAGGGCCGGGAGCGTGCGGTCGAGGCTGCGCAGTCGAGGTCCCGGCCTGTGGATAACCCGCCTGCGGATCACCGCAGTTCAGCCGGGCGTGCGCCCCATTCTTCCGGGCGCCACCACGACGTACGCCAAGTTCAAGTGGAGGGGAAGAGGAACTACACCTCGCGCAGGTCCCCGCTCCAGGTCGCCCGGGACATCGCCGTCGCCCGGCAGGTGCGCCCGCTCGTCGGCTGGACCCAGCGTGAAGGGCTGCGCCGTCTCGCGTACGCGCTGCGTCCGCTCATCGACCGGGGCCTCGACGCCCTCGCCATCGCGGCCGAGCTCTGCGGCCTGGCTGCGGGATGGCGGCCGGTCCGACCGGCCGCCTGGATCACCGCCGTTCTGTCGCGCGAGGGGGAGCCCAGGGGGCATGGGCGTACGGACCCGTCCGAGGCGTTCCGTCGCTCCGTGACCGATGCGCGGGAGGCGTGGTCCGTGGTGGGTGCCGACAGCCCGGCGTACGGCGTCGGAGGGCTGACCCGTGGGGAGGTCGTCCAGTTGCGCTCGGCCGCCGCGAACGACCCGGGCCTGGTGATCGCCGCCCTGGAGAACCTCGGCGAGCGGGACACCCGTCGGCTGTACACCAACCGGCTCGTGGACGAGGTGCTGCTGTACGAGTTCACCGGAGTGCGCCGTGGGCGTACCGGAATTGGGCGCCACCCCACCCTCATGTGATCGGTGCGGAAGGCGAGATGATCCGCACACCACGACGACCCGCACACCACCACGACCCGCACACCACCACGACCCGCACACCGCAACGACATGGATGAGGAAGAACCCATGAAGAGACCGACCCCGCACAGCGCTACGGCTCTGTACGCGACAGCCGCGACCAGTGCCGTCATAGGAGCCCTGCTGTGGCTGCGCAGCCGGAACAGTTCGGCGGACAGTTTGTTCCTGTACGGATCCTCGAGTTCCGAGGTCCACAGCCCGTCGGCCTGGCGGGTGTGGTCGTCGGCGGTGACCGAGGAGCGCCTTGGCATGTATCTCCTCGGGGCCGCGCTGGTACTGGCTCTGGCGGCGCGCTTGGTGGCCACCTGGCGCGAATGAACGGCCTGCTCGGAGGGCCCCTTCCGGGCACAGAAGCGCTGAGCCGCTGTGCCCGGAACAGGACAGGGACAACGCCGCGTTCAGGCCTCGGCGTTCGCGGCGGCGACCTGGGGCTGCCGCTCGGCCCGGACCACCGGCCGGCGGCGGGCCGGAACGCCGAGGGTCGGGTGGGCGACGCCCCAGGCCGCGCCCTTGCAGACCAGTTCCTTGTAGACGGCGGCGAAGCGGCCGGTCAGGGCCGCACTCACAGCGCGGTCGTCGGCGGTGACGTACTGGATGAGGCCTTCCTTGCGGCCCAGCGAGATGCACTGGTTGAAGTAGCGGAGCGGGGTCTTCGGCAGCTTCGTGCCCGTCAGGCGGGCCGCGATGGCGTCGGCGGCCTGCCATGCGGTGGGGACGCCCGAGGCGCACGACATCCGCAGGGGCTTGTCGCCGGGGCCGGCCACCAGCGCCGCGTCGCCGATGGCGTACACGTCCGGGTGCGAGAGCGAGCGCATGGTGGCGTCGACCACGATCTGGCCGGTGTCGGAGATGTCCAGGGTGGTGGCCTCCGCGATCGGGTGGACGGCGAAGCCGGCGGTCCAGACGGTGACGGCGGCGGGGATGGAGGTGCCGTCCGCCGTTGTCACGTACCCGGCCGCCACTTCGGTCACGGCTGTGTGCTCGTGCACCGTGATGCCGAGCTTGCCGAAGACCTTCCGCAGGTGCCCACGGCCCTTGGCGGAGAGGTTGTCGCCGAGGCCGCCGCGGACGGCGAGGGCGATGTCCAGGTCCGGGCGGGCCTCGGCGAACTCGGTCGCGGCCTCCACGCCGGTCAGTCCACCGCCGATGACGACGACCTGCTGTCCGGCGTCCAGGCCGGCGAGGCGTTCGCGCAGCCGGAGTGCGCCGGGGCGGCCAGCGATCTCATGGGCGTGCTCGGCGGTGCCGGGGACGCCCTGGCTGTTCCAGCCGCTGCCGAGGGCGTACACGAGGGTGTCGTACGGCAGTTCCTCGGCGCCGTCCGCGTCCGCGTCCGTCTTCACGTCCACGACCGTGACGCGCTTGCGGTCGGCGTCGACCGCGGTCACCTTCGCGTACTTCAGTGCGACGCCGGTGCCCGCGAACATTTCGCTGAACGGCCTCGGCGCCAGTTCCTGGCCGACCGCCAGCTGGTGCATCCGGACGCGCTCGACGAAGTCGGGCTCGGCGTTGACGAGGGTGATGGCGACGTCTTCGCTGCGCAGCCGCTTGGCGAGGCGGCCGGCGGCGATGGCTCCCGAGTATCCGGCGCCGAGGACGATGATGCGGTGCTGCTGCTGCATTTCCCTGCTCCTGTCTCGCGCGGTTTCGCCCCTTGAACCGGGCAGCCCGCAGTTTCCTGACAGGGAGAGGGTGTGATCCACGTCACACAGCGATCAGAAGGCGCTGAACAGGGGTTCTCCGTGGTCGGAGGCCGCCCAACGCCTGGTCGCGCGTTCGAGCTTGTCGGGGTTGACCTGGCTGCGGAACGCAGCGATGCCCTCCGTGGTGATCTCCGGGCAGATGACGCCGATGATCCGGCCGTCGACGACCGCCAGGAGCGCGGAGGAGCCGTTGGCGTGCGTGGCGTACACGTCGACCCGGCCGCCTGCGAGGGCGCGCTGGGCCTTGCCGGGCTTGAACAGCCCGCGCATGAACTTCGCGACCGCGAGGGCGCCCTCGAACGCCTTGGCGCGGGCCGGGACCTTGCCGCCGCCGTCGCCGATTGCGACGGCGTCCTCGGTGAGCAGTCGCACGAGTGGCTCGGTGCGGCCGCTGGTGGCGGCCGCGAGGAACTCCTCGACAATCCGCCGGGCGGTCGCCTCGTCGATCTCGGTGCGGGTCCTGCCGTCCGCGACGTGCTTCTTGGCGCGGTGGAAGATCTGCTGGGCGGCGGCCTCGGTGAGGTCGAGGATCTCCGCGATCTCACGGTGCGCGTAGCCGAAGGCCTCCCGCAGCACGTACACCGCCCGCTCGTTGGGGGACAGCCGTTCCATGAGGGTGAGGACCGCGTACGAGACGGAGTCGCGCTGTTCCACGGTGTCGGCGGGCCCGAGCATCGGGTCTCCGGCGAGCAGCGGTTCGGGGAGCCACTGGCCCACGTACATCTCGCGCCGGGCACGGGCCGAGGTGAGCTGGTTGAGGCACAGGTTGGTGAGGACCTTCGTCAGCCAGGCCTCGGGGACCTCGATCCGGTCCACGTCCGTGGCCTGCCAGCGCAGGAACGTGTCCTGCACGGCGTCCTCGGCCTCGCTCGCGGAGCCGAGAAGGCGGTAGGCGATGGCCTCCAGGCGCGGCCGGGAGGCCTCGAACCGCTCCACGTCCTGCACGGTCAGTGGCATGGCCCGGATCCTAACGCGCAGGGGGCCCGCCCGGCCGAAGTGGTGCGGTCCGCCGGGTGTTTCACGCTGCCGCGGCCGGTGCGATGTTCTGGTTGGCGCGGAAGAAGTTGTCCGGGTCGTACGTGTGCTTGGCCGCGGCCAGGCGGTCGTACGTGCCGCGGTACGTGGACCGGACGCGGTCCGGCTCCTCGGACTCGCCGAGGAAGTTGACGTACGCGCCGCCCATCGAGTGCGGGTGCAGCTCGGTCCAGTAGTCGACGCACCACTGGCGGATCAGGCCGGCGTTGGCGGGGTCGGGGTCGATGCCCGCGATGACGCCGGACCACGTGGCGTCCCGGTAGGCCCACGGGGTCGCGTCGGGGGCGACGCGGTGGGCGGCTCCGTCCACCGGGTACAGGTGCATCGTCGACAGGCCCGTGGGGAGGTTGCGGCCGTACTTGGCGTGCACCTCGATCGCCGCGTCGGAGATGGCGTCGAAGAAGTCACCGCGCCAGTACCACTGGAGTCCCTTCGGGATCAGACCGTCGAACATGGTCTGGAGGGCGGGGTAGGGCATGGGGCTGGTGAAGTGGAAGGCCGGGGGCGCCGGGTCGTTGACCGCCGAGAGCGTCTCGTCCATGCGGCCGGACGCCGGGTCGCCCGTGTGGCACCAGACGACGCCGCACATCTTCTGCCCGTGGATCTCCTCCGGGAACGGAGGCGCGGGCGGGACGGCCAGGAGGGCGAAGAAGCCGTACAGGTCGTCCGGAGCGGCGGGCAGGAAGTCGCGGTACCAGCGCAGCACCTCGGCCGTCCGGTCGACCGGCCACACGGTCACCCCGACGCCGACCGTGTCCACCGGATGCAGCCGGTACGTGAACGACGTGACCACGCCGAAGTTGCCACCGCCGCCCCGCAGCGCCCAGAACAGGTCCGGGTGCTCGGTCTCCGTCGCGGTGACGAAGGTGCCGTCGGCCAGGACGACATCCGCGGCGGTCAGGCTGTCGATGGTGAGGCCGTAGGCACGGGTCAGATAGCCGTGCCCGCCGCCCAGCGTGAGGCCGCCCACGCCCGTCGTCGACATGATCCCGGCCGGTACGCCGAGGCCGAAGGTGTGTGTGGCGTGGTCCAGATCGCCCAGTTGACCGCCCCCGCCCACCTGCGCCGTCCGCGCCTCGGGGTCGACGCGTACCCCGCGCATGGGGGACAGGTCGAGGGTCAGTCCGTCCTCGACCAGGCACAGCCCCGGCCCGCTGTGGCCGCCGCCGCGTACGGCCAGGTCGAGGCCCTGGTCCTGGGCGAAGGCGAGGGTGGCCCGTACGTCCGCGACGTCCACGCACCGGGCGAGGGCCGCGGGGCGGCGGTCGATCATGGCGTTGTAGAGGCTGCGGCTCTCGTCGTAGTCCTTGTCCCCGGGCGCGAGGACCGTCCCCCGCAAGCTCGTGCGCAGGCTGTCGAGTGCAGTGCCGTCGATGCTGGTCATGGTCGAACACCTCTGAGGACCTAAGGCTCTGGAATCGAATCCACCACCTTCCAGTGTGACGCAGATCACACTGGTGGGCCATGTGTGGGAGCATTGCGGGTTCGTCCGTCCGCATCCGCGTCCAGGAGTCCGGGAGTTCGCCCATGGGATGGCAGTGCACCGGCCTCCGCTGGCCCGACGCGCAGGGCGGGCCCGTCCTCGGGTGGTGCAGGGGCCGGCAGACGCGGGGCAGCGTGCTGGCGTACGGGACGGAGCTGGGGTTCCGGGCCGCGGGGGTGCGGACCTGTGTCGGTGCGCGGGGCAACGCCTGCCCGACGGCGGCCCCGGTTCCGGAACGCAGTACCGGCGCGCGGTGCGCGGAGTGCGGGCGGCTGGACCGGGCGCATTCGGTGGCGGCCGACACGATCCCCGATGATCCGCGGACGTACCGCGTGTACCTGGCCTGGTTCGGGGCCGGGATGGTCAAGGTCGGGATCACCGCCGAGGAGCGGGGCGCGGCCCGGCTGCGGGAGCAGGGGGCGGTGGTCTTCAGCTGGCTGGGACGGGGTCCGCTGATGGCGGCTCGGCGGGCCGAGGAAGTGCTGCGGGCCGCGCTCGGGGTGCCGGACCGGATCCCGTACGCGCGCAAGCGGGCGGTGCGGGCGGACCTTCCGGACCCTGCCGCACGGGCCGCCGAGGTGGCGGAGCTGTACGGGCGGGCGGCGGCGCTCGACGGGCGCGGCTGGCCCGAGGCGCTGGAGCGGCTGCCGTTCGAGGCGGTCGATCACGCGGGGATCTTCGCGCTCGACGAGGGGCAGGGCGGGGTGGTGCGGTCGGTGACCGGACTGGTGGACGGGGGCGTGGTCGCCGGGCGGCTGATCGCGGCGGCCGGGCCGGATCTGCGGCTGGACGCGGGAGGGGACGGGGTCGTCGTCGTGGACACCCGGCTGATGACCGGCTGGGCGCTGGCGGCGGCCGGTGAAGGGGCCGGGGTTAGTGTGCCGACCGTGGTGGTCGGGGGCGGCGCGTTGCAGACCGGGCTGTTCTGAGACCGACGGGAGCGATCGAACGAGGGGAGCGCTGTATGTGTGTCGAGCGCGAGGAACACGTCGGGCGCGATGAACGTGACGGGCGCGAGGACGTGGTGCGGTTCCGGGAGCGGCTCGGGCTGCCCGGTCTCATGGACGTCCATACGCACTTCATGCCGGAACGGGTGCTGCGCAAGGTCTGGGCGTACTTCGACGCGGTCGGGCCGCTGACCGGGATGGACTGGCCGATCGCCTATCGCCACGACGAGGACGAGCGGCTCGCGCTGCTGCGTTCGTTCGGCGTGCTCCGGTTCACCTCGATGATCTACCCGCACAAGGCGGGCATGGCAGCCTGGCTGAACGGCTGGGCGGCCGACTTCGCCGCCCGGGTGCCCGACTGTCTGCACACCGCGACCTTCTTCCCCGAGGAGGGCGTCGAGAAGTACGTGGCGGAGGCCGTCGAGGCGAGGGCGCGGGTCTTCAAGTCGCACATCCAGGTCGGCTCGTACGACCCGAACGATCCGCTGCTGGAGCCGGTCTGGGGGCTGCTCGCCGAGGCCGGGATCCCCGTCGTCATGCACTGCGGGTCCGGGCCGGCGCCCGGCACGCACACCGGGCCGGAACCGATCGGTCGGCTGCTCGCCCGGCACCCCCGGCTGCCGCTGGTCGTGGCGCACATGGGCATGCCGGAGTACACGGAGTTCCTGACGCTCGCGGAGACGTACCCGGAGGTGCGGCTCGACACGACGATGGCGTTCACCGACTTCGTGGAGGACTTCACCCCGTTCCCGGTGGCGGAGCGCGGGCGCCTCGCGGCGCTCGGGGACCGGATCCTGCTGGGGACGGACTTCCCGAACATTCCGTACCCGTACGCCCACCAGCTGCACGCCCTGGAGCGGCTCGGGCTCGGGGACGACTGGCTGCGTGCGGTCTGTCACGACAACGCGAAGGTGCTGTTCGACTGCTGAGGAGCGCTCGCCCGGGCGCCCGCACGCTTTCTCAGGGAATTCACAGAATCGGGAAAGAACTCTCTCAGGGGCGCCTCACAAGGTGGGGACATGACGACGACGACCTCGCCCCAGGGGCGTACCGAACTGCTCAGGCCGGACCGGACCCCCGTCCGGGTGCTGGTCGTGGACGACGAGGCTCCGCTGGCCGAGCTGCTCTCCATGGCGCTTCGCTACGAGGGCTGGGAGGTCCGCAGCGCGGGCGACGGTGCCGGCGCCCTGCGTACGGCCCGGGAGTTCCGGCCCGACGCGGTGATCCTCGACGTGATGCTCCCCGACACGGACGGGCTCGCCGTCCTCGGCCGGCTGCGCCGGGAGCTGTCCGAGGTGCCCGTGCTGTTCCTGACCGCGCGGGACTCCGTGGAGGACCGGATCGCCGGGCTCACGGCCGGCGGGGACGACTACGTCACCAAGCCGTTCAGCCTGGAGGAGGTCGTCGCCCGGCTGCGCGGCCTGATCCGGCGGTCCGGCACGGCGGCGGTACGCAGCGAGTCGACGCTCGTCGTCGGTGACCTGACACTGGACGAGGACAGCCACGAGGTCAGCCGGGGCGGCACGAACATCCACCTCACCGCGACCGAGTTCGAGCTGCTGCGCTTCCTGATGCGCAATCCGCGTCGGGTGCTGAGCAAGGCGCAGATCCTGGACCGGGTCTGGAACTACGACTTCGGCGGGCAGGCCAACGTCGTCGAGCTCTACATCTCGTACCTGCGCAAGAAGATCGACGCCGGACGGATGCCGATGATCCATACCCGGCGTGGTGCCGGGTATCTCATCAAGCCCGGTGAGTAGCCGCCTGAAGCGGCTGGGCAAGGGGCCGTGGACGCTGCGGACCCGGCTCGCCGTGTCCTCGGTGATGCTGATCGCGGTCGTCGCGGCCGTGATCGGCACGGTCACCGCCATCGCGTTCCACACCTACATGTACGGCAAGCTGGACGGCCAGTTGCGCGACATCAGCATCCGGGCCGCCCGCATGCCGGGCACGCCCGAGCCCGGAGGGCCCGAGGACAAGGGGCCGCTCGGCTTCATCGGCATGGGCGGCGGCCAGCCCCTCAAGACGTTCGGCGCGCTCACCGCGGACGGAGAGGTCACCGACTCGGCGGTCGCCACAGGCGGCGGCTTCGACGCCTCGGAGAACACCGAACCGCTGACCGGCGCGCAGACGGCCGCGCTGGAGGCGGCCCGCATCCCCGCGAACGGCAAGGCGCACGACGTCGAACTGCCCGGACTGGGCGGCTACCGGGTGCAGGCCGCGGCCCCCGCGAGGGACGGCACGACCGTCCTGGTCGGCATCCCGACCTCGGAGGTGAGCGGCGCCCTCAACACCCTGATCCTCGTCGAGGTCTGTGTCACCGGGGCCGGACTGATCGCCGCCGGGATCGCCGGTGCCGCCATGGTCGGGGTCGCCCTGCGGCCGCTGCGCCGGGTGGCCGCCACCGCGACGCGCGTCGCCGAACTCCCGCTGCACAGCGGCGAGGTCACCCTCTTCGAAAGGGTCCCGGACGCCGAGGCGGACCCACGCACCGAGGTCGGTCAGGTCGGTGCGGCCCTCAACCGGATGCTGGAACACGTCGGTTCGGCCCTGGACGCGCGGCAGAAGAGCGAGATGCGGGTACGCCAGTTCGTCGCCGACGCCAGCCACGAGCTCCGCACGCCCCTCGCCTCGATCCGCGGGTACGCCGAACTCACCCGGCGCGGCCGGGAGAACACCGGCCCCGACACCCGTCACGCACTCGGACGGATCGAGTCCGAGGCGCAGCGCATGACGGGCATGGTGGAGGATCTGCTGCTGCTCGCCCGGCTGGACGCGGGCCGCCCGCTCAGTGACGAGAGCACCGATCTCTCTCCGCTCGTCATAGACGCGGTCAGCGACGCGCGGGTCGCGGGCAGACCCGCCTCGCCGGAGGGGCCGGGGCCCACGCACCACTGGCGGCTGGACCTTCCCGAGGTTCCGGCGACCGTACGGGCCGACCCGACCCGGATCCAGCAGGTCCTGGTCAACCTGCTGGCCAACGCCCGTACGCACACCCCGCCCGGGACCACGGTCACGACCCGGGTGCTCGCGGCGGCCGGGAACCCGTGGGTGACCGTGGAGGTCCGGGACAACGGGCCCGGCATCCCTCCGGAGCTGCTGCCGCACGTCTTCGAGCGGTTCGCGCGCGGGGACGCCTCGCGGTCCCGGCACGCCGGTTCGACGGGGCTCGGGCTCGCCATCGTGCAGGCCGTCGTCGTCGCGCACGGCGGCGTCGTCGAGGTGCGGTCGGTGCCGGGGGACACGGTGTTCGCCGTCCATCTGCCGGCGGACGCCGCCTCCCCCTGGCCGGCCGAACCCCACTCACAGCAGGACCACAGGCGCACCACACGGGTGTGACAGCGCGGTTGGCGAGTGTCGACGTCATGCGAACCGACACTCCTTGGAGCACCTTGCCGGCCCGGGACCACCTCCTGGCCGGCGCGGGCGATACGGCCGGTGCCCCCGTACTCGATGTGGTGGTCCCCGTCTACAACGAGGAGAAGGACCTGGAGCCGTGCGTGCTGCGGCTGCACGACCATCTGGCACGTACCTTCCCCTATGCCTTCCGGATCACCGTCGCGGACAACGCGAGCACCGACCGGACGCCCGAGGTGGCGCAGCGGCTGGCCCGCACACTGCCGGGGGTGCGCGCGTACCGGCTGGAGCAGAAGGGCCGGGGGCGGGCGCTGCGTACCGTCTGGTCGCACTCGGACGCCCCGGTCCTCGCCTACATGGACGTGGACCTGTCCACCGACCTCAACGCGCTGCTCCCGCTGGTCGCGCCGTTGATCTCCGGTCATTCGGACCTGGCCATCGGCTCGCGTCTCGCGCGCAGTTCGCGGGTGGTGCGGGGGACGAAGCGGGAGTTCATCTCGCGGGCCTACAACATCATCCTGAGGTCCTCGCTGGCCGCCCGGTTCAGCGACGCCCAGTGCGGGTTCAAGGCGATCCGGCGCGAGGTCGCGCAGCGGCTGCTGCCGATGGTCGAGGACACCGGCTGGTTCTTCGACACCGAGCTGCTGGTGCTGGCCGAGCGGGCGGGGCTGCGCATCCACGAGGTGCCGGTCGACTGGGTCGACGACCCGGACTCGACGGTCCACATCGTGCGGACCGCCACCGAGGACCTGAAAGGCGTGTGGCGGGTGGGGCGTGCGCTGGCCGTCGGCGCGCTGCCGCTTGACCGGCTGGCGCGGCCCTTCGGTGACGACCCGCGCGACCGCGGGATCGGCGGGGTGCCGCGCGGACTGGCCCGGCAGCTGGTCGGGTTCTGCGCGGTGGGCGCCCTCTCGACGCTCGTCTACCTGCTCCTGTACTCGCTCTTCCGGCAGGGCGTCGGACCGCAGATCGCCAACGGCGGCGCGCTGCTCGTGTCCGCCGTCGCCAACACCGCGGCGAACCGGAGGCTCACCTTCGGCGTACGCGGCCGGGGCGGAGCCGTCCGCCACCAGGCGCAGGGCCTGGTGGTCTTCGCCATCGGCCTGGTGCTGACCAGCGGTTCGCTCGCCGCGCTGGGCGCCGCCTCCGGCTCGCCCTCGCACGGCACGGAACTCGCCGTGCTGATCGCGGCCAACCTCGCGGCGACGGTGCTGCGGTTCCTGCTCTTCCGCGCCTGGGTCTTCCCGGACCGCGACCGGAGCGGTGACGCGTCCCGCCCGGTGGCCGCCCCGGCGTCCCGTCCGGTCGCGGTTCCGGCCGACTGCCCGGTGGCCGCGCAGGCATCCCGCCCTGCCGTGGTCCCGGCCGACGACACCCACCACGAACTGAGGAACGTCCGATGACCACGCTCGACCACCTCCCGGCGCCGCCCCAGGGCGCGGCGGGCCCCGCACGCCCCGGCCCCGCACTGCCGCACCGCGTGTGGCGCGGCCGGCCCGAGGACCCCCGCTGGGCGCGCCCGGCCTTCCTGGCCGTGCTGCTGGTCATCACGCTGGCCTACCTGTGGAACCTCAGCTCCTCCGGCTACGCCAACTCCTTCTACTCCGCTGCCGTGCAGGCCGGCAGCCGGAGCTGGAAGGCCTTCTTCTTCGGTTCGCTGGACTCGGCCAACGCCATCACCGTCGACAAGCCCCCGGCCACGCTCTGGCCGATGGCGCTGTCGGTGCGGATCTTCGGACTGCACTCCTGGGCGATCCTGGCCCCGCAGGTGCTGATGGCCGCGGCGACGGCCGGGGTGCTCTACGCCTCCGTACGCCGCCGGTTCAGCGCCGCGGCCGGGCTGATCACCATGGTGGTGTTCGCGCTCACGCCCGTCGCCGCGCTGATGTTCCGGTTCAACAACCCGGACGCGCTGCTCGCGCTGCTGATGACCGTCACCGTCTACTGCGTGCTGCGCGCGATGGAGAACGGCCGCACCACGTGGCTGGTGTGGGCGGGCGTCGCGGTCGGTCTGGCGTTCCTGTCCAAGACCCTCCAGGCGTTCCTGATCCTGCCGCCGCTGGCGGTGCTGTACGCGGTGTTCGCGCCGGTATCCGTACGCAGGAGGTTCGGCCAGCTCGGCCTCTCGGCCCTGGCGATGACCGTCGCGGGCGGCTGGTGGGTGGCCGTCGTGGAACTGTGGCCCGCCTCCTCGCGCCCGTACATCGGTGGCTCGCAGAACAACTCGTTCCTGGAGCTGACCTTCGGCTACAACGGGCTCGGCCGGATCAACGGCGAGGAGACCGGCAGCGTCGGCGGTGGCGGGGGCGGCGCCGGTGGCGGCGGTCAGTGGGGCGAGACCGGCATCGGCCGGATGTTCAACTCCGAGATCGGCGGCCAGATCTCCTGGCTGCTGCCCGCCGCGCTGATCCTGCTGGTCGCGGGTGTCTGGCTGACCTGGCGGGCGAAGAGGACGGACACGGCGCGGGCGGCGTTCCTCGCCTGGGGCAGCTCGCTGCTGATGACCGCGGCCGTGTTCAGCTTCATGGCCGGCATCTTCCACCAGTACTACACGGTGGCCCTGGCCCCCTACCTCGCGGCGCTGATCGGCATGGGCGCCACGGTCCTGTGGGAGGAGCGGTCCCGCTGGTGGGCGGGCGCCGCGCTCGCGGTCACCGTGGGCGTGACGGCGTACTGGTCGTACGTGCTGCTGGGGCGCACCCCGGACTACCAGTCGTGGCTGCGGCCGACGGTGCTCGTCGCCGGGATCATCGGCGCGCTGGGCCTGCTGCTCGTGTCCCGGCTGGGGCGCCGACTGGCCCTCGCCGCCGTGGGGCTGGGCTTCGTCGCCTCACTGGCCGGGCCCACCGCGTACACCGTGAGCACGCTGAGCACCGGGCACCAAGGCTCCATCGTCACAGCGGGCCCGTCCTCCGGCGGAATGGGCGGCGGCCCCGGCGGTGGCGGCGGTGGCCGTGGTCCCGGCGGCGGTGACGGTGGCGGAATGCAGCCGCCCGGGCAGGGCACCCAGCAGGGCAACCAGCAGGGGGGTGGGATGGGTCAGCCTCCGACCGGCGGGGGCGGGCAGCCTCCGGCCGGCAGCCGGCAGGGCCCGGGCGGCCCCGGCACCGCGCAGAACGGACAGCAGCCCGGCGCCATGCCCGGCACGGGCGAAGGCACCCGGGGCGGAGGCGGTGGCGGCATGGGCGGACTGCTCAACGGCGCGACCGTCGACACCGCGGCGAAGAAGCTCCTGGCGGCGAACGCGGACGACTTCACCTGGGCCGCGGCGGCCATCGGCTCGCAGAACGCCGCCAGTTACCAGCTCGCCACCGGCGACCCGGTGATGGCGATCGGAGGCTTCAACGGAAGCGACCCGTCCCCGACGCTCTCGCAGTTCAAGAAGTACGTCGAGGACGGCCGGATCCACTATTTCGTCTCCAGTGGCACGGGCGGCGGTGGCGGCATGGGCGGCAGCAGTGGCACCTCGTCGCAGATCTCCACCTGGGTCGAGAAGAGCTTCAAGAAGGTGACCGCCGGCAGCGCGACCTTCTACGACCTGACCCGGCCGACGAGCAGCTGAGGCCGCAGGCCCGACGGCTCAGCGCCGCAGCAACAGGTCGGCGACGACGGGGCGGTGGTCCGAGGCGAGTGTCTCGGCCACCGCCGCGTCGCGTACCCGCACGGTGTCCTTGGAGACCGCCACGTAGTCGATCCGCTGCACCGGGTTCAGCGCCGGGTAGGTGGGGCCGCCGGGCTCAGCGTCGGTGAGCGTCTCCCACAGCGGGGCCAGCTCGGGTGCGGCCGGGGCCGCGTTGAAGTCGCCGAGCAGGATCTGGTGCACCGGCCGCCGCTCCGACTCCTGGTCCTCGGCCATGATCCGGCGGGTGTCGGCCACCTGGGCGATCCGGACGGACGGGTCGCCGCGGTAGTCGAGGTGCGTCGCGTACACGTGCACGGGGACGCCCTTCACCCGCACCACGACCTCGCCGAAGCCGGGCGCGAGCGCCGGGACCGGGTTCGGGTCCTGGGTGGAGAGCCGGGTGATGGCGTGGTTCTCGGCGCTGACGATCCGGTACCGGGACAGCACCGCGACGCCGAACTCGCGTCTGGGGGCGCCCGGAACCGCCGGGTCGAAGCTGTAGATCGGGGCGAACGACACCTGCATGCCCAGCCGCTCGGCGAGCTCGGCCGCCAGGTCCCGGCCCTGACTGCGGTCGCCCCAGTGGACGTCGACCTCCTGGAGCCCGATCACATCCGCGTCCAGCGAGCGGAGCTCCGCCACCTGCCGGTCGAGATCGAAGACGTTGTCCATGCCGGACCCCGCATGGATGTTGTACGTGGCCACACGCAGCGGCACCAGCTGCCCCCGGCCGTGCCCCGCGGCTGCCGCGGGAGGCGCGAGCGCCGTCCCCAACAGGCCTGCGGTCAACAGGACTTCCACCGTACGACGACGCAGTGACATGCCACTCCAGCCCTTGTCGGATCAGTGATCGGCACCGTATCGCGGGAAAGTCGGTTGTACGTGTCCCCTGCACGCCTATACGGTGTACAGCGCTTCCCTGTACACCGTATAAGACCCTGACCGAACGCCTGGGAGTCCGTATGACGGCGACCTCCGCCGAGTCGAACCGCCTCTCGGCGCCGAGCCATCCACAGCGCTGGCTGATCCTCGGCGTCATCTGCCTCGCCCAGCTCACCGTGCTGCTGGACAACACCGTCCTCAACGTCGCGATCCCCTCCCTCACCCGGGAGCTGGACGCCTCCACCGCCGATGTGCAGTGGATGATCAACGCCTACTCGCTCGTCCAGTCAGGGCTGCTGCTGACCGCGGGCAGCTCCGCCGACCGTTACGGCCGCAAGAAGATGCTGATCACCGGGCTCGCCCTGTTCGGTATCGGCTCGCTGGTGGCCGGCCTGGCCCAGTCGTCCGCGCAACTGATCGCCGCCCGGGCCGGCATGGGCGTCGGCGGGGCACTGCTGATGACCACGACCCTCGCCGTCGTCGTCCAGATCTTCGACGAGACCGAGCGCGTGAAGGCGATCGGCATCTGGTCGACCGTCAGCTCGCTCGGCTTCGCCGTGGGCCCCCTGATCGGCGGCGTCATGCTCGACCACTTCTGGTGGGGCGCGATCTTCCTGATCAACATCCCGGTCGCGGTGATCGGCCTGGTGGCCGTGGCGCGGCTGGTCCCGGAGTCGAAGAACCCGAGCGGCGAGCGCCCCGACCTTCTCGGTGCCGTGCTCTCCACCATCGGCATGGCCGCCGTCGTGTACGCGATCATCTCCGGCCCCGGAGACGGCTGGACGTCGGGCCAGGTGCTGCTGACCGCTTTCGTCGGGGTCGCCGTCCTCACCGGTTTCGTGCTGTGGGAGCTGCACATCCCGTACCCGATGCTGGACATGCACTTCTTCCGCAACCAGAAGTTCATCGGCGCGGTCGCGGGCGCGATCCTGGTCGCGTTCGGGATGGGCGGCTCGCTCTTCCTGCTCACCCAGCAGCTCCAGTTCGTGCTCGGCTACGGGCCGCTGGAGGCCGGACTGCGTACGGCTCCGCTGGCGCTGAGCGTCGTCGCGCTCAACCTCACGGGGCTCGGCGCACGGCTGGTGCCCAAGCTCGGCACGCCCGTCACCATCGCGTCCGGCATGGGGCTGCTCGCCGCTGGACTGGGGGCGATCGCGCTGCTGGGCGGGGACGGCTACGCGGGGACCCTGCTCGGCCTGCTCGTGATGGGCGCCGGCATCGCGCTCGCCATGCCCGCCATGGCCAACGCGATCATGAGCGCGATCCCGCCCGAGAAGGCCGGTGTCGGCGCCGGGGTCAACGGCACCCTCGCCGAGTGCGGCAACGGCCTCGGGGTCGCGGTGCTCGGCGCGGTCCTGAACTCCCGGTTCGCGGCGCTCGTCCCGTCGGCCGTCGGCGCGGCCTCGCTGCCCGCCGCCCTGGCCGCCGCGAGCGGTGACGCGGAGCGGCAGCGGATCACGGACGCGTTCTCCTCGGGCCTGGAGACCAGCATGCTGGTCGGGGCGGTGGCGGTGCTGTCCGGCGGGTTGCTGGCCGCGGTACTGCTGCGCCGCGCGGAGCGGGGAGAATCGGACCGGGCCGACCGGGCCGGCCGTCAGCTGGGTGACGCCGCCGCCATGTGACGGTCGGTCCCACCCGGCCGCGGCAGCGGCATAGCATCGGACGGGGGCCTACCGGACCGTATTGCTCCGCTTCCGGGGCAGACGGTACGCGTCCGGTGTGCCCGCCGGCGAGACGAGGGAGTGCGCCATGGTGTCCGCGGCCGACCGTACGAAGGACCCTGCCCGGACCAGCGTGTGGCTGAACCACCGGCCACCGTCGCGCGCCCGGAAGTCCGACCAGCCCGCCGGGCTCGACCGCGACCGGATCACCGCGGCGACGGTCCGGCTGCTGGACGCCGAGGGCCTCGCGAAGTTCTCCATGCGCCGGCTCGCCGCCGAGCTGAACGTCACGGCGATGTCCCTCTACTGGTACGTCGACACCAAGGACGACCTCCTGGAGCTGGCCCTCGACTCGGTCTACAGCGAGATGCGCCCGCCCGGGGAGGACGCGCCCTGGGAGGACCGGCTGCGCGCGCTGGCGGGCGCGTACCGGGAACTGCTGGTCCGGCACGTGTGGGTCTCCCCGCTCGTCGGGAAGTTCCTCAACGTGGGTCCGCACGCGATGCTCATGGCGTACGCGATCCAGGACGTGATCCGCGCGAGCGGCCTCCCGCTGGGAAGGCAGACCGGTGCGCTCTCGGCGGTCTTCCAGTTCGTGTACGGATTCAGCACCGTCGAGGGCCAGTTCGCCCAGCGCAGTGCCGAGGCGGGGCTCACCCAGGACGAGTACTTCCAGCAGGCGATGGCGGCCATGCAGGGACAGCCGCAGATGGGTCCGATCGTGGAGAACTCGCAGGACCTCATCGCGGCCCGGGGCGCCGACACCGTGCACGAGATGCACGAGCGGGACTTCGCGTTCGCGCTCGACCTGCTGATCGCGGGCATCGTGGCCATGCGCGAGCGGGAGGTGACCCCGGACGCCCGATCGGACGCCCCTTCGGGCGCTCCTTCGGGCGCTCCTTCGGGCGCCGGAGAGGACCGCGCCCGCCCCCGTCAGTAGCCGCGCCCCGTGTCCACGGTGAGCGCCGGAACCCGTCCCGCCGTCAGTTCCCGCAGGCAGGCGGCGAAGTCCGTGACGATGTCGTCGTCCGCCGTGATGCCCGCGGAGTGCGAGGTGATCACCGTACGGGGCAGCCGCCAGCAGGCGTCGCCGGGTGCGGCCGGCTCGTCGGGCAGCACGTCCAGCACCGCGCGCCCCACCGAGCCCGTGTGCAGGGCCGCCTCCAGCGCCGCCAGGTCCACGGTCGCGCCCCGCCCCACGTTGAGGAACGTGGCACCGCCCATCGCCGCGAACCGGGCCGCCCCGAAGTACCCGGCCGTCGCGTCCGTCAGCGGGAGAGCGGCCACCACCCAGCGGGCGGCCACCGGTTCGTCCGCCGCGACCACCTCGTCGAAGCCCGGTGGGACCTCGCGCGGGGAGCGGACCACGCCCACCGTCCGGATGCCGCACGACCGGAGCAGCCCGGCGACGGCCGACCCGATCCGGCCGGTGCCGTGCACCACGGCCGACTGCCCGGCCGCGAGCTCCGAGGGGATACGCCGCCACTCGGCCCGGTCGTGCTGCGCGGCGAACTCCGGGACCGACTGGCACTCGGCCAGCACCCAGGCCAGCACGTACTGCGCGATCCGTTCACCCATCCGGCCCACTGTCCGGGTGAGCAGGGCCCCGTCCGGCCACGGCCCGGCGCCCAGCAGGGCGTCCGTGCCGGCGTTCACGCTGTGGAACCACACCAGGCCGTCCCCGCGCAGCGCCTCGGGCAGCGTGGCCCCCACGTACACGTAGGGGCCGCCGGCCGGGCAGCCGCGCTCGACGGTGCGCCCGGTGGTCCGCTCCAGGGCCTCCACCACAGCGGGGCCCACCTCGGGCCCGGCCAGCAGCCGGGCCCGGGCGAGCAGTTCGGGCGGCGGAAGCGGCACCGCGGTCAGCTGCCCGCGGCCAGGTGCGCGGGGAAGCCGCCGGTGGCGACGGGGCTCCACCGCTCGGGGGTGATCCTGATGATCGACTTGCCCTGCTTCACCATCGCCGCCCGGTACTCGTCCCAGTCGGGGTGTTCCCCCGAGATGTTCCGGAAATACTCGACGAGCGGCTCGACCGAATCAGGTGAGTCGATCACCTCGGCCGAACCGTCGATCTGCACCCAGGGCCCGTTCCACTCGTCCGACAGGACGATCACGCTCACGCGCTCGTCCCGCTTCGCGTTGCGGGTCTTGGCCCGTTCGGGGTACGTCGAGACGACGATCCGGCCCGCGTCGTCGACGCCGCAGGTGAGCGGGGAGCCCTGCGGGCGCCCGTCGGACCGGGTGGTCAGCAGGATCGCCCGGTGCCGGGGCCGTACGAACTCCAGCAAGTCGTCGAGTTCCACGGCGGTGTTGGTCGCGATGTTCGATGCCATGGAACCGACCCTACGACCGTCGGGGATCAGACGGCGGGCAGGGAGTCGCCCTGCACCGCCTGGATGTCGAGTTCGATCCGCAGCGTGGTGCCGATCGCCGAGATGCCCGCCTGGAGGACCTGGTTGTAGTTCATGGCGAAGTCGTCGCGGCGCAGCTCCGCCGTGGCGCTGAACGCCGCGCGGACGCCGCCCCACGGATCCGGGCCGGTGCCGAGGTAGCTCAGGTCCAGGTCGACCGGGCGGTTCACGCCGTGCAGCGACAGTTCGCCGTGCACCGTCCAGCGGTCGGGTCCTGCCGGTGTCAGCCCGCTGGAGCGGTAGGTGATCTCCGGGAAGCGCTCGGTGTCCAGGAAGTCGGGCGACCGCAGGTGCTTGTCCCGCATGCCGTTGCCGGTGTCGATGCTGGCCGCGTTGATGACGGCGTCCACGCGCGACTGCTGGACGTCCTCGGCGATCTCGATCCGGCCGCCGAAGTCGGTGAACCGGCCGTGCACGCTGGAGATCCCCAGGTGCTGTGCGACCGCGCCCACCGAGGAGTGCGCCGGATCCAGCGACCAGGCGCCCGGGGGCGGCAGCTCCACGCCGCCCTGGCGGGCCAGTACCACCGTGCCGGCCTCGACGCGGCCGCTCGCCGTGACGAGGGCGGTGGAGGCGGCGGGGGCGTACCCGACCGCCGTCACGATCACGGTGTACGCGCCGGCGGACAGCGGTGTCTCGGTGCGCACCGTCCCGTCCTCGTCGGCGGCGGCGCGCAGCACCTGCGTCCCGGTCATGTCGGTGACCGTCACGACCGCGTGCTGGACGGCCCAGCCGTCCCGCGTGCGTACCTGTGCGCGAAGTCCCATCCCGTTTTCTCTCCTTGCTCAATGCCCCGCCCCTTCAAGGAACGGGTCACTCAATGAGTCGGGCCCCGGGGCGGGGACGGCAGGCCGTCCCCTGCCTGCCGTCCCCACCGCCGGGGCCCATTTCCGCCGGCCTGGACAGACTCTCCGCTCGAAGTGCCGTCCCGCCAGGGGTCTTGCGTCCGGGGTTTCCCGGAGGGTTACTCGCCCGGGTGGGCGAGCTCGATGTCGTGGCCGTCGACCCCGTGACCGGCCACGGTCAGGGAACCGGCCACCGGCGGGTAGCCGGTCGCGATGACCGAGTACTCGCCCGCGTCCAGGTCGGTGAAGGCGTACGCCCCGTCCTCCCCGGTCGTCGAGGTGGCGATCACGTTGCCGGCCGCGTCGACCAGCGTGACGCGGGCGTCGGGCAGCGGCCGCCGGCCGGAACCGGCCCGCACGATGCCCTGGACCAGCGCGCCGGACTGGAGCGCGGCGTCGACCCGGGTGACACCCTGGCCGCCGATCTCCACCGGCAGCGCCAGCGGACGGTAGCCGGCCGCGTTGACCGCGACGGTCACCGCACCGGGGACCAGCTCACCGAAGGTGAACTCGCCCGCGTCACCGGACTTGCCGGTGGCCAGCACGTCGCCGCGCACATCGGTCACGATGACCATGGCGCCCTCGACCGGTGTACCGCCCTCGGCGGCCCGCACGGTCCCGGCCAGGCCGCTCGTACCGGCGAGCAGGATGTCGTACGTGAGCGGCTCGTCGCCGACGACCACGGTCGACGCCTGCGGCTGGAAGCCGTCGGCCGACGCGATCAGCACGTAGGAACCGGTGCCCGGGGCGTCCAGGACGTAGGAGCCGTCGGCCTGTGCGACCGAGATGCCCAGCTGCCGGCCGCCCAGCGAGATCAGCGTGACGGCGGCCCGGTCGACGGGTGCGCCCTCGGCGCCGCGCACCACACCGCGGACCGCGGTGCCCTGCACGGTCGCCACCGGAGCGGCCACCGGTGCGGCCTCCAGGGTGTCGACGGCGGTGACGCCGGCGGCTCCCTCGGAGACCTGGGCCGCCGTACCGGACGGGGCCTTGGCGAGCTCCACGGCCTCGGCCGGAGCCGGGGCGTCGTTGGCCGCGTTCGTCTTCAGCGCGACCTCCTTGATGAAGATCGTGATCAGGAAGGCGACCAGTGCGGCCGGAGCGGCGTACAGGAAGACGTCACCGACGCCGTGCCCGTAGGCGGCCTCCACCACCGTGCGGAACGGTGCGGGCAGCGTTGCCAGGTCGGGGATGCCCCCGCCGCCGGTACCGCCGTGGCCCATGGCCGCGCCCTCGGGACCGAGGTCCGCCAGGCCGTCCTTGACGTAGTGCGTGACCCGGTTCGCCATGACGGCGCCCAGTGCCGAGACACCGATCGCGCCACCGAGGGAACGGAAGAACGTGACGACGGAGCTGGCGGAGCCGAGGTCCTGGGGCTCGACCTGGTTCTGCGTGGCGAGGACCAGGTTCTGCATCATCATGCCGACGCCGAGCCCCATGAGGAACATGTAGATCGCGATGTGCCAGTAGGGGGTGTCGTACCGGATGGTGCCGAGCAGGCCGAGGCCCGCCGTGATCAGGAAGCCACCGCTGACCAGCCACGCCTTCCACCGGCCCGTCTTGGTGATGACCTGGCCCGAGACGGTCGAGGAGAGGAACAGACCCGCGATCATCGGGATCGTCATCACACCGGACATCGTCGGCGACTTGCCGCGCGCCAGCTGGAAGTACTGGCTGAAGAAGACGGTGCCCGCGAACATCGCGATACCGACGAACAGCGAGGCGAGCGAGGCCAGCGTGATGGTCCGGTTACGGAACAGCCGCAGCGGGATGATCGGCTCACTGGCGCGGGACTCGGTGAAGACGAAGAGCAGCGCGAGGAGCACGGAGCCCGCGAGCATCACGCCGGTCTGCCAGGACATCCAGTCGTACTTGTCGCCCGCGAAGGTCACCCAGAGGAGCAGCAGTGAGACGGCGGCGCTGATGAAGAAGGCGCCGGTCCAGTCGACCTTGACGTCGCGCTTGACGACCGGGAGCTTCAGGGTCTTCTGGAGCACCACGAGGGCGATGGCCGCGAACGGCACGCCGACGTAGAAGCACCAGCGCCAGCCCATCCAGCTGGTGTCGGTGATGACACCGCCGAGCAGCGGGCCGCCGACGGTGGCGACGGCGAAGACCGCGCCGAGGTAGCCGCTGTAGCGTCCGCGCTCACGCGGGGCGATCATCGCGGCCATCACGATCTGGGCGAGGGCGGACAGGCCGCCGACGCCGATGCCCTGCACCACACGGCAGACGATCAGCATGCCGGCGCTGTTCGACAGACCGGCCACCACCGATCCGGCGACGTAGATGACCAGTGCTATCTGGACCAGCAGCTTCTTGCTGAACAGGTCCGCGAGCTTGCCCCACAGGGGGGTGGTCGCCGTCATGGCCAGCAGCGAGGCCGTGACGACCCAGGTGTAGGCGCTCTGGCCGCCGCCGAGGTCGGAGATGATCTCCGGCAGGGCGTTGGTGACGACGGTGGACGAAAGAATCGCGACGAACATGCCGAGCAGCAGCCCGGTGAGCGCTTCCATGATCTGCCGGTGTGTCATCGGCACGCCGTTGGAGGGTTCGTTCCCTCCGTGCTTGGCGTGGCCGCCCCGCACACCGGTTGGTGTGGTCGTAGCCATTTAAATCCTTGTCTTTGCTTCTGTTACACGGGTGTACGGGTGTACGAGCCGTCGTGACTGCCGGTGGACCGGGAGCGGCAGTCGCCGCTGTGCTTTCCGGGGGCGCACCCGCCGGAGCTGCGACAGGAGAAGCTGTCGCGCAGCCGGGCCAGCAACGTGTTGAGCTGTCCGACCTCGTCGTCGGACCAATCCTGAAGGTTGTGGGCGAACATCTCGGTCGTCCGGCAGTTCAGATCGTTGAGCACTCCCTCGCCCGCGGGGGTCAGCCGCAGGATGCGGGAGCGCTTGTCCGCCGGGTCCGGGGAACGCTCTATCCAGCCGCGTTCCGCCACATGGGCGACGTGTCGGCTGGTCACCGACATGTCGACGGCGAGGAGCTCGGCCAGTCTGCTGATCCGCATCTCGCCGTGCCGGCTCAGCAGAGCCAGTACGGCCGCCGAGCCGGCGGGGCATTCGGCGGGGAGGATGCGGGCCAGGCCCCGTTTGACGGCGCCGACTGCGCTGAGCTGCCGGGCCAGTTCTTCGTACTGACTCCGCGCGGCCACGGGACCCCCAGACATTCACGTCATCTTGTTGCTTAGGGCAACCATAGAAGCCGTTGGTTGCTGCAGGCAAACGAAAAGGGGCTTGCAGAAGTAAAGGAAAACAAAAGGCTCCGTAGGGCGCGGGTCAAACGCCCAGCGTGTGGGGTGCGCAAGGGGCGGATGTGTCCTGTGCCACTCCGGAGGCGGGTCCCGGCGAGCTCGGGGGCGGCCTCTCCCGTCCTCTCGGCTTCCGGCGCCGGCTGAGGGCCACCGTTCGCGCACATATACGGGAGCGTGCGGACGGCAGCGCGCCGCGATTCCCAACTGGCTGCCTCGATACGCAGGTTGGGGGTCGCCCGTCGTCAACGGCCCCGTACGGCGTGCCGGGGTCCGGCCGGCTCTGCCACCCGGCCTTCACCGGTTCCCCGGTTATGGCCCTGCCCCTTCACCGCCCGGGGGTTGGGCGGTTCCGCCGAGTTCGCTAGGGTCCTGCGACATGGCACACAATCCCCACGCTCCGCAGGGTCCCGAGGGCAACAGCGACCCGGCAGGCAACACCCAGATGTTCCGCGCCTTCGTCGACGAGGGTGAGCCGCAGCGCCGGCAGCAGCCCGCCGCCGTGTCCTCCGGACCGAGGACCGGGCTGATCGCCGCCGTCGTCGCGGTGATCGTCGTGCTCGGCGCGGTCGCCTGGCTCGCGCTCGGCTGACATCGCGTAGTCCCCCCGTCACTTCCAGACGGCGGTCACGTCCCGGGTCTCGACATGCATGCCCAGGGGCACCCGCCAGGCGTCCACACAGACGGTGTACGTCATCTTCCGCGCCGCTCCCGCGCCGATGGGCACGGGCAGCGGCGCTGTCGATTCCCGGGTCGCCCAGTCGATCCCCAGCCCGCCGATGATGTGCGTGGCGAAGGTGACGGTTCCCGAACGCGCGGGTGAGCCGCCGGTGTTGCGGAACTCCACGGTCACCTTCTCGCACCACCGCTCGTCCGCCGCGGCGCGCACCGGGGCCCCGGCCTCGATGACGGCGGGCCCGGCGGGGGCCGTGGAGCCGGGCGCGGACGGGGACGCGGTGCCGGGGGATCCCGTGGTCCCCGCGGTGCCGTCCGCCGAGCCGGACCCGTTCGACGGAGCACCGCTCGTAGCCGCGCCGCCCGGTCCTCCCGGGGCCCGTGCCGGGCCCCCGGACGCACCGGGACGCGCCGTGTCCGGGCCGGAGCCGCCCGCGGTGCCCGCACCGTCACCCGTGTCCGGGGCTCCGGGAGAGCCAGGGGCTCCCGGAGAGGGCGAGGCGCCCGAGGAGCCCCCGGTGCCGCTCCCGCTCGGTCTCCCGGCCCCGTCCAGCGGGACCAGCGTGACCTTGCCCGAGGGCGCGACCGCCCCCGAAGGAGCCTTCGCCGGGCCCGTCGCGGCCGCGCCGACCGCCGTGTAGCCGTCGCCGCCCCCCTGGTCCCCGCAGCCTGTCAGGGCGCCGCCCAGACACAGCACGGCCGCCGAGGCGGCGATCACTGTGCCCCGGCGGCCGGACCGGCCGAATGTCTGACGTCGCATCGCGACAGTGTGTCTGACGGACCGTCAAATCGGAACCCTCGGGAACGGGGTTCCCGGTCAGTCGGCGATGAGCCCCTCCCTGAGCTGGGCGAGCGTGCGGGTCAGCAGCCGGGAGACGTGCATCTGGGAGATGCCGACCTCCTCGCCGATCTGCGACTGGGTCATGTTGGCGAAGAACCGCAGCATGATGATCTGGCGCTCACGCGTCGGGAGTTTGGCCAACAGCGGCTTGAGCGACTCGCGGTACTCGACGCCCTCCAGCGCCGCGTCCTCGTAACCCAGCCGGTCCGCCAGCGAACCCTCGCCGCCGTCGTCCTCGGGCGAGGGCGAGTCCAGGGAGGAGGCGGTGTAGGCGTTGCCGACGGCCAGGCCGTCGACGACGTCCTCCTCGGAGACCCCGAGCGCCTTGGCCAGTTCCGGAACGGTCGGCGAGCGGTCGAGCTTCTGGGCGAGCTCGTCACTGGTCTTGGTGAGGGCGAGCCGCAGCTCCTGGAGCCGGCGCGGTACCCGCACCGACCAGGAGGTGTCGCGGAAGAAGCGCTTGATCTCGCCGACGACGGTGGGCATCGCGAACGTGGGGAACTCCACGCCGCGTTCGCAGTCGAACCGGTCGATCGCCTTGATCAGGCCGATCGTGCCGACCTGGACGATGTCCTCCATGGGTTCGTTGCGGCTGCGGAACCGTGCCGCGGCGTAACGCACCAGCGGCAGGTTGAGCTCGATGAGTGTGTCCCGCACATAGGCGCGCTCCGGAGTGTCCGTTCCGTCGGGGCCCGGTGCGGGACCCAGCGCGGCGAGCCGCAGGAACAGGGAGCGGGACAGCGTGCGGGTGTCGATGGCTTCCGACGAGCTGGTGAGCACAACGGGTGCGGGTGCGCTCTTGGTGAGCGTGAGCACCTTCGAGCTGCCCTGTTCTGCGGACATGCCACCCCCTTGAGGTCGCGGACGGTCGCGGTGGCCGCGACCATCGGAGGAACGCAGCCTCCACCTGAATACCGGAGGGGAGGCTGCGGCAAACGCGGTTCCCGCAGAATGTCACATGTCGGCAACACGCTGTAGTGACTTGTCGACAAGTTCCGGGGGAGTCTGCCCAGTTAACAAGGGGTGTACGGCTTTTGGTCCGCGGGAACGCCCCAGGACCGGTCTACCCGATCCAGCTACGCTTCGATCCTGTTTGCGGATCGAAGTCGGGCGAAACTTCGGGCGAGGAGTCTTGACACATGCATCTGTGAGACTCCGAGTTCCGCGCTGATCTGGGACTGCGTCAGGTTGCTGTAGTAGCGCAGCAACAGGATCCGCTGTTCGCGTTCGGGCAGTTGTACGAGCAGATGGCGGACCAGGTCGCGGTGCTCGACTCCGGCCAGGGCCGGATCCTCGTAGCCGAGCCGGTCCAGCAGGCCCGGCAGCCCGTCACCCTCCTGGGCGGCTTCGAGCGAGGTCGCGTGGTACGACCGGCCCGCCTCGATGCAGGCCAGCACCTCGTCCTCGGAGATCTTCAGCCGTGCGGCGATCTCGGCGGTGGTGGGGGAGCGGCCGTGAGCGGTCGTCAGGTCCTCGGTGGCCCCGGTGACCTGGACCCAGAGTTCGTGCAGCCGGCGCGGGACGTGGACGGTCCGCACGTTGTCCCGGAAGTACCGCTTGATCTCGCCGACGACGGTGGGCATGGCGAAGGTGGGGAACTGGACCCCGCGTTCGGGGTCGAACCGGTCGATGGCGTTGATCAGGCCGATCGTGCCGACCTGGACGACGTCCTCCATCGGCTCGTTGCGGCTGCGGAACCGCGCGGCGGCGTACCGGACGAGGGGCAGGTTCGCCTCGATCAGCGCCGCCCGCACCCGTCCGTGCTCCGCGGTGCCCGGCTCCAGCCCCTGGAGGCGGCCGAAGAGCACCTGGGTGAGCGCCCTGGTGTCGGCGCCCCGGGTCCTGGCGGGCGTGACGGTGTCGTCGGGCGTCTCGGTCTGGATCGTCTCGGTCTGGACGGCCTGGGCTTGGACGGCCTGGGCCTGGACCGCTGGAGGCGCCTGGGATGCCGTGGGCGGCTGCGGCGCCGGGGTCGGTGACACCGGTGTCGTCCGTGCGGCCTGCACGGTCTGGGGAGGCACTTGAGGCGCTGTACTGGCCGGCACGATGACGCCACCCCTTTGCGGTCAACTTCGGTCAACTCATCCTTCAAAAGCGGTCATAGCATCACAAGACATGTCCACTATGTGCAAGCACCCCATAGCGCCGTGTTGACCTCGAATCGGTTTAAACACAAAGAAAGCCCCTCACCGGCATGGTGAGGGGCTCGCAGGGCCGAAGCCGTCAGAACGGGTAGTCGGCGATCACCCAGGTGGCGAATTCACGCCACTGCCCGGCGGCCGCCTGGTGAGCCGGATGCTCGATGTAGCTCTTCAGCGCGGCCTCGTCGGCGACCGCGGAGTTGATGGCGAAGTCGTAGGCGATCGGCCGGTCGGTGATGTTCCAGGCGCACTCCCAGAACTCCAGCCCGGGCACCTTGTCCGCCAGTTCCCGGAAGGCCTCGGCGCCCGCGACGACCCGCGGCTCGTCCCGCTCGACGCCGTCGTTCAGCTTGAACAGGACCAGATGGCGGATCATGGGGGGTACTCCTACTTCACGAGCTCGGACATGAAGTCGCCGACGCCCTGAGCGGCGTCCGAAACGCCCTCGAACCCTACCTGGACGAGATCCGCGGCCCGGGCGGGGGACGTGATGATCGTGTAGAGCACGAAGACGACTATCAAGTAGAGAGCGATCTTCTTTGCTTGCACCATCAGCCCCTGACTCCCCTTCGATCCCCTGCGCGGTCGGGCGAGTCTATCCGCACACATGGCCGTATCGGCTTGCTGATTCCGATCACTCATCCGGTCTTTAGGGACCAAGGACCCGGCGATCGGGGCCCTTTGCCCGCCCACGCGGCATCTGTGGAGGGGCAGGATGGTGAACGAGCCCAGCGGATCTGGCAGGAATCCGAGGGGCGAGGAACAGGACCTCTCTGTGGGGTTCTCACCGCGGCCTTCCCCCGATCGCGGTGAGAGCTGGTAGGGCCTGTTCTCATCGGGGGGAGCGGCTTGTCCCCCCGATGCCGCTTCCCCCGACCCGACCTCGCAGCCGGCCCCGGGCCCGACCACCGTCGGACCGGGGCCGCTGTCATGCCCGCTGCCGCACTCGGCGGTTCCGGGGCCGCTGCCGTGCCGCGGCCGGTCCTGCCGCCCGGCAGCCGTGCCACGGCCGGGCGGAGCCGGTCGGGCGGGAAAACTCGAAGGGCCCGACGCTGTGCGCCGGGCCCTTCACAAGAGCGGTAGCGGAGGGATTTGAACCCTCGGTGAGTTTCCCCACACTCGCTTTCGAGGTCTGTTCCTGCTGGTCAGGCCACTGTGCGCCACCGTTCACGGCCGTTCGCCGCAGACCTTTTCGGTGGTCCCGCAAGGGGCGAAGTACGACCGTGAACGGTGGCGTACGACGGTGAACGAGACGGAAACTGAGACGGCGAGCGTCACTCGGTGGCGCCGGCGGGGGCCCTTCCGATGGCCAGAAGGTGAGAGCTTGCCGCGAGTAGCTCCGGGTACGGCTCCGCCATACGCGCTGCGGCCAAGGCGGAGGCAAGCAGCTCGTCTGTGGGACCCGCGCCCGGCTGCTGCTCAGCAGTCTTCACCAGGGACCAGGCAGGTCCCTCGACACCAAAGACCTGTACGTCGGTCAGCCCGGAAGCACTCAGCTCTTCCACCAGCTCATCGGCGCGGTGGAAGTACGACAGGGTGAAGCCGCGTCCGCCGTCATAGACGGCCGTCTCCAAGATCTTGGAGACGGAATCATGGATCCGTTCAGCGTGCAGGTGGGAGTACGTGACGTGTTCAAAGAGCGACGCGTATCGGTTGATGGCCGCCGCAGCGATCATCCCGCCTGGCTTCACGACTCGGCAGGCTTCCGCCAGAGCTCTGCTTCGATCACTCGCATCGGGCAGGTGGTAGAGCGGCCCGAGGAGCTGCACAACGTCAAAGCTGCCATCAGCCTCGTGCAGTTCTCGTGCGTCGCCCACGTAGGCCGAGCACACGGCCGACGCGCGCTCTACATGGCGAGGCACGGGGTCCACGAGGGTGACCTCGTAGCCGTCCTTCACGAGCCATTCCGCATGAATACCGGTCGCCCCGCCCACATCGAGCACGCGTGCCGGTGCGGGGGGCAAGAAGCGTCGGAGGAGTTCTTGAGTCCTGACCAGCTCCATACGGCCGTCTGCCGAGGTGCGCAGGCGGCTGTCCTCGTTCACTGTCTCGCCGTAGAACCGCATCACGGAGGGAGCCAATTCGAGATTCGACATGGTCGCAGTATCCTGTGTACCGGTGGACCAGTCCAGCGCGCGGAATAGGGGAAGCCATGGCAGTCCTGAAGTACGAAGAGATCGCAGAGTTCCTGCGCGCCCGCATTGCCGCTGGTGAGATCGCCCCCGGGGAGACAATCCCGTCGGGTCGTGAGCTGGCTGAGCAGTGGGATGTGTCGCGGGCCACCGCCATCAAGGCCGTGGACGTACTGCGCAACGACGGCGTGGTCGTGGCCAAGCAAGGAACCGGATTTGTCGTCACGGAGACTCCCGTGGCACGCCCCGCCGGCGCTCGCCGCGCGGGGTCGGCGCGCATCCTTGGTGGGATGCCGTTCCTGCGCGTCGGCACGCCGGACTGGGCGGAACCCCCTGTCCGCGTCGCAGATGCACTCGGACTCCCCGCCGGAACGAAGGCGCTTCGGCGCGTTCGCGTCCTCCAGCTCCCGGACGGAACACCGAACAGCAGCGTCGAAGCGTGGTTCCCCCCGGAGATCGCCGAAGTATCGCCGCGCCTTGCCGACACGAAGCCGATCGCCGAAGGGACGACGCGCTACGTGCGGAGACAGACCGGGCGGGGTCCGTCGGAAGGTGTGGACATCACAACAGTGCGCCTCGCCTCGGAGACAGAGGCAGAACTCCTGAAGGTGCCGCAGAACACCCCGGTCGCCGTACTTCTGCACACCGCGTACGACGAGCAAGGGAAGCCGCTGGTGTGCGAGGAGGGCGTCACGCCGGCGTCCCTCTTCGAGCAGGTGGACACGTACGCGATGTAGTCAGCGGGCGACAATGAAAGCTGGACCGGTCCACTGGTCCAGCTTTTTTATTTCCCGTAATCGGCCCCTCACCTGCACCTATGTGGTGAGCGGGGGTGGCGCCGGCAAACTCAACACTTGACTGGACCGGTCCACCGGTCCAGTCTCTTGGTGTGGCCACCACCCAATCCGGAACTTTCGGAAAGGTGCGGTGATCCACGTCGGGATGGCCCTTCTTTGGGCTGCCCAGAGCTGAGGGCGGGGACGCTGCAATCCCGCTAAAGGCCAGGGGACAGGGCTTCGGCCCGACTGGCGAGGTGGCCCGGTGACCGCGAGCAACGGCCGGCGAGTGGGGACGTGATCCCCCTTGCAGTGATTGCCCTGATCCGACCACAAGAGAGGAACCCCATGAGTCAGCGAAGTACGTGGGCGCCGCCCGTGCTGGACCGGCCTGAGCGGTAAGCCCCTTGCGTCATCGCATCACCTGATCTGCCGCTCACGCGGCCGGTTGCCTCCCCCGCCCGTCCAGGCCGCCTAGCGCGGCGCTGTACGGGCGGGGCTGAGGGGAGCCGGAACGCCTTTTCCCGCTTCACCCACAGACGGCGCGCGGCCCCGGTGCTGACACACCGGGGCCGCTGTTCGGGCCGTCGCACCTGCTAGGGAGACCACGACCCATGAAGACCATCGCTGCACTTCAGGCCACTGTTACGGCTACCTCGCTCGACTTCGAGCCGTCGGCCGCCGAGCTGGACGCGATCGAGCTGGAGATGCCGCTCATCCGGGCGGAGGTCGAGTTGCTGGACGCGCAGATCATGACCATCGACCGGCCGACGAACGAGCTGGACGTACGGCGCGTGCGCCGGGCCCACAACCGGGTCCTGGCCGCCCGTCGCGACCTGAGCAACCGCACCATCACGGTGCAGCCGGGCGGTGCGGCATGAGTGCCCGCGTCTACCCCGTCAGTCCGCAGCCCGACGATGACGCCCGGTTCACCCTGGGGCTGGCCGCCGATGTGGCGGACGTGCTCTTTCGGCACGGCTACCCCAAGCCCGCCGGTATGGACTGGGTGGAGTTGCAGCTTGCCCTCTTCCGGTTCCTGTACGGGACGGGCGGTGCGGCATGAACCTTCACCGCAAGGGGCGGGCCGCCCTGGTGCTGGCCCTGGTCGCCGTGGTCGGCATGGCGTTCCGCGTCTCGTGGAACGCGTTGCGGGACGTGGCCCGTGCGATCGGCGCGGACAGTACGGCCGCGCTGCTCTACCCGTTCGTCGTCGACGGACTCATGGCGCTCGCTCTCGTCGCCACGCTGGTGCTGACCGATCGAGCGGACAAGCGGTTCGCACTGCGCGTCCTGGCCGCCTACACCCTGGCGTCACTGGTCCTGAACTACGTGCACGGGCTCGTTCCCGAGCTGCACGGCGGTTCGGTCGACTGGGGCCGACTGGCTGACTGGGACCCCGCCAACTGGGCGCTGGTGCTGCTCGCTACGTCGCTGCCGGTCGGCTCGATCTACTTCGGGTCCGACCTGGTCGCCAAGGTGCTCCACCACCGACCGATCGAGCCCGCCCCGATCACCGTAACGGTCGATACAGCAACAAAACGGTCTACTTCTGACCTGGGAGAGTCGACCCCCGCCCCGGTACCCGCTGCTGACCTCCCGGCGGCGCTGCCCGCCCCGGTGGTCATCGACCTGGTGAAGCCGGTCGAGTCGATGCCGGTCCGGGCGGTGGCCGCTGAGTCGGCTCGTCCCCGTCGGGCGACCGGCCGCGTACCGGCCGCTGCCCGATCGAGTCGACCGGCCCGCACCGCCGAGCAGTTGCTCGATGAAGCCCGATCGGCTACTGCCGACTGGTCCGACCAGGATCTGACGGCCGAGGGCATCCGCAAGGCCGTCCACACCTCACCCGCAAAGGCCCGCGTCCTGCGCGACACCCTGCGCGGCGAGCGGTCGACCGCACCGGTCGACGCGGTCGCGTGATGGCGACGCTGCCTGAGTTCCGGTGGCGTCTGGCCCCGGACGGCTACGCGACCCGCAGGCAGTTGCGGGCGTTGGGGTTGCGGCCCGGCGGACAGGACGTCGCCGCAGTGCTTCACCGCCCGCGCCGCCGCCGCGCTCCGCTGGTCGCCTACCTCTACCGCATCGACCACGCCAAGCCCGTACGCCCCATGACCCCCGGCCGGGCCGCCGCGCTGGCCAAGGCCATGCGGGCCCGCCGCACCTGCCCGAACTGCCGCCGCGATGCCGGGTACTGCATCCCGCGCTCACTCGGCATGTGCGTGCCCTGCCACGACTCCCCGACCCGAAAGGTCTCGCACGCATGAAGTACTTCACCCCTGCCGGGGGGACCACCGAGGTCCGCCCCCGCCTCTTCGGCAAATCGACCGTCATCTGCACCTGCGGCTTCTCCAAGACCGTGGCCAGCGGCAAGGCGGATGGGCTGGCGAACAACCACGCCGGTTCCTGCCGCCGCGGCACCCCGTCCTCTCCCCGCCGTGGCGGGGGCGGGTCGATCGGCTCCCGCCGCTAGACCAGACGCCCCGGCATTCACCCGGTGAGGGCGCCGGATCGAATCCGGCCCGGGGCACTCCCGCTCCACCCCACCCCCCTTGAGGAGGCCGTCATGGCCGCTGAGGAAGTCCAGCAGGACATCGTCAAGGTCGCCACACAGGCCGTCGCTATCGAGGCAGTCCGCGCCTACGTCGAGCAGATCCACTCGCGTGGCCGCGTCGACTTCACCGACGCCGGGCGGATGGTCGGCCATCTCATGTCCGCCGAGGTGCTCCTGATGGACGTCGCCGAGGCGTTCGCCCCCGCCGACTGACCACCCCAGCCCCGGCATTCACGCCGTGAGGGCGCCGGATCGAATCCGGCCCGGGGCACTCCCGAACACCCCTCAGCCCGTGGAAGGAACCGCATGGACTCCCACCTGCCCGCCCCCCGGGCGGTCACCGTCGTCCAGCTCCCGGACGGCACCTACACCTACGCCGACCCGCAGTCGCTGCCGGTGCAGCAGGCGCCGCAGCAGATCGTCCAGCACATCCACCACGCCCCGCCCGACCGCACCGTCCAGCGCATCGCGCTGGGTTCTGGTGTCGGTGCCGGGGCGGTCGCGGCCGGCGTCTACTTCGGCCCGCTCCTGGTCGGTGTCCTCACCGCCATCGCCGCGAACCTCGCCATGCTCGCGTTCCTCGCCGCCGTCTCCGCGTGGGGCGTGGTCACCGTCGTGAAGTCGATCGGGGGCAGTGAGGGCAAGGCGGCCTCCAAGTCGGTGTCCCGGGCCCGGCGTCGCCGGGGCTGACGTGCCCGTGTCCGTCCGGTCTCGTACCGGGCGGGTGCAGGACCGGACAGCCCGGCCCGACACCTGGGAGGCACCGTCATGGAGAGCTACACCCCCGCCGAGAAGCGTGAGCGTGCCCGGCTGTTCCGCAAGGGATTCCGCCAGGCCATGGCCGACTGCGTCGACCCCCGCCTTGAGGCCCGGATCGAGAAAATCGACCAGCGCGCGGCCGAGCGCGGCGCGCAGGAACTGCGGGCCCTGCACCAGGTGCAGGCCGATGCCCGCCAGACCCTGGCCAACGCCAAGGCCGCCGAGCGCACCGCGCCCCGCACCGACCGCCCCGCCGCCCGGCAGGCCCGCAAGGCCGCCGAGGACGCCGTACGCCGCGCCGAGCGCGCCGTACTGCGCGCCGAGCGCTGACCCGACCCTCTGCCGAGCATCAGGAGAGATCAGGCATGTCCGAGAACGTGATCCACCTCTTCAAGACCCCGGAAACCCTCGATGCCCCGACCCCGGCTGTGCCGGTGCGGCCCGTGCGGGTGTGGCGACGTACCGGCCGTGCGGTGGCCAGTGTGGTTCGGCACGAGCGGACCACGACGGCGGCCCGGGTGGCGGTGCGCCACGGTTCCTACGTCATCGGGGGCACAAGGATCGTGACCCGGCGGGCGTGGGACGGCCGTACCGGGGCCCGCTACGAGCGGATGCTCCGGGCCGCCGAAGCGGTCGGCAACTATGAAGCCGCGGGCGAGTGGGAAGAGCGCCTGCACCGCTTCCGCACCGACCGGCACCGCCGCCGCATGGACCTGCTCGCCGCCCCGGAGAAGGTCGTCAAGGGTGCGGCGTTCGGCGCGGCCGGCGGGGTCGGCACTCTGATCGTGATCGGGATCGCGCTGGCCGTCGCGAACAAAAACCCGGCCGACATCGTCACCCCGCTCATGGCGTTCATCGACCTCATCCGCCTGCTGGCCGTCATCACCACAGTGGTGTGGGGGCCGCTCGTTGCCGCCGCTCCGTGGGTCGCGCTGGCCGGTGTGTGGGCGGTCGGCCGTCACCGTGGCGCCGCACCCGCCTGGGCCCTGCCCACCAACACCCGAGCCGAGGATGCCGGGGCGCCGCTCACCCCGTCCATCGTCGTCACCGCTCTGCGGGACCTCGGTGTCGCCCCGCTGCGCAACGCCATCAAGGAAATGGGCGACGCCGGCGCGGCAATGCTCGGCCCGATCCGGATCGCCGGATGCGGAGTCGAAGTCGACGTCACCCTGCCCTCCGGTGTCTCGACGAACGAGGTGCAGAACCGGCGCAGGAAGCTTGCCGAGAACCTGGCCCGGCACGAGCACGAAGTGTTCATCACCATCCCCCAGGCCGCCCGCACCGTGCGGCTGTGGGTCGCCGACTCCGGGGCCCTGGACGAGCCGATCGGCCCGTCCCCGCTGGTCACCGACCCCGACACCAAGGCCAACTACAAGACCGGCAAGGCCCCGTGGGGTCAGGACCTGCGCGGAGACGCCGCCGGTCTCAGCGTCTACCAACGCCACCTGCTCATCACCGGCCTGTCCAACCAGGGCAAGACCGTTGCTCTGCGCTCGCTCGCTCTGTGGCTGGCGCTGGACAAGTCGGTGCAGTTCCTGATGGGCGACCTCAAGGGCGTCGGTGACTGGAACATGTTCGACGGCCTGGCCACCACCCTCATCCAGGGCCCGACCGACGAGCACGTCATCCAGGTCACGGAAATGGTCGAGGGTGCGGTGAACGAGATGAACCGCCGCATCCAGGCCCCGCCCGGCACCACCTTCCCGCCCCTGATCGTCCTCGTCGACGAAGCGCAGGTGGCGTTCATGTGCCCGGTCAGGGACGACGAGAAGCGCCCGTACGGCGGGGCCAAGGCCAACTCCCGCTACTTCATGGCCGTCCGCAAGATCCACAACCAGGGGCGGGCCGTCAACGTCCTGATGTGGCAGGGCACCCAGGACCCCACCGACCAGAACCTGCCCAAGCTGGTCCGCGAAGGCGCCCACACCCGCGCCTCCCTCGCTCTGGGCACCGAATCCCAGGCCCGCATGGCGTTGGGCGACAAGGCCGTGGACGGCGGCGCCGCCCCGAACCTGCTGCGCCCCGGACTGGACCGGGGAACGCTCGTGGTCGCCTCGGACGGCATCACCATCCCGGCCGGCCAGTCGTCCATCACCGTGCGCACCCACTACATCGACGACGACGCGGCCACCGTCATCACCGACCGCGCCAAGGCCATGCGCGACGGGGTCACCACCCTGCACGTCATCGAGCACGACCCCGACCGTGACCCGCTCGCCGACATCCTCACCGTGCTCGCCGACCGCCCCCGCGCACGAACCCAGGACGTCCTCAAGCGCCTCGCGACGCTCAACGAGGACGCCTACGGCGACTGGTCGTTCATCGACCTCAAGAGCGCCTTGGAGGGCACCGGCGCCGAACCGTACAAGTCCGAAGGCGTCATGGTCATCGGCCGTGACCGGCTCACCCGCGCACTCGCCGGTCGCCCCGAGGACGGTTCCGCTTCCACCGCCCAGTGACAGGGAGGCGCACTCCGACACGTCAGGGAGGCAGGGAGAACTCCCTCACCCCCTCCCTGCCTTAACTCCCCTGCCTGACCTGCGCAAATGATGTTCAGGGAGGCGGGGAGGCGCCCCAGGTCAGAGCCCCGAAATCCCGCTCCACACGCTCACCGCAGGGGGTGCTTCCGCCTCCCTGCCCAAGGAAAAGGGAGCCCATGATCCGACTCCGCTTCCAGCTCACCGGCTGGGACCGCCGAACCCTCGTCCTGACCGACACCCCTCGCCCCGACTGCCCCGACTGCGACGGGACGGGCGGATTCGCCTACGACTACGGCGACCACACCGGCGAGTACGCCGGCACCGAGTGGGACCCCTGCCCCTGCTGGAACGAGGACCGGCGCTGGACCCTGCTGACCCTCCCACGCCGGACCGCTCGCGACCCGTGGAGCAACGAACCGCCCTTCTGACATGCCAAGGGCGGCCCCCCTCTCACGCCAATGAAACGGGGCCGCCCTTGCCTGCCAGCACTCAACACAGAACTGGAGACACCAGCATGACCCAACACGTCCCGATCCGGCGAGCAGCCGACCACCGGCCCGCCTTACTGGATCTCTTCTGCTGCGCCGGCGGCGCGGCCATGGGCTACCACCGGGCCGGGTTCAAGGTGACCGGCGTCGACATCGTCGACCGCCCGAACTACCCCTTCACCTTCCACCGTGCCGACGCCCTCGAATACCTCGCCGCGCTCATCGCGTCCGGGGAGATCGGCCAGTACGCGGCCGTGCACGTCTCCCCGCCGTGCCAGGCCGGGTGTGCTCTGACCGTGGGCACCAACGCCGCGCGCGGCTGGGGGCGCACTCACGTCCAGCTCATCCCCGAACTCCGCACCCTGCTCGATGCGACGGGCCTGCCATACGTCATCGAGCAGCCCAACGGGAAAGCCCCCGTCCGGGCCGATCTGCGGCTGTGCGGGGAAATGTTCGGGCTCGCCGTCCTGCGACACCGCGTGTTCGAGCTCGGGGGCGGGTGGAGCGTGCCGCAACCCGCACACCCCCGGCACCGGGGCTACGTGCGGGGCTACCGGCACGGCGTCTACCGCGACGGACCCTACGTCGCTGCGTACGGGGCTGGCGGCGGCAAGGCCACCGTCCCCGAGATGCAGCAGGCCATGGGCATCACCTGGACCGACGTCCGTGAGGAACTGACCGAAGCCATCCCCCCGGCCTACACGGAACTGATCGGCGCTGCCCGGATCATCTCCATGCGGGCGGTGGCCGCATGAGCACCAACCTCCTGACCGCTGCTCTGGACGCGGCCGAACGCGGCTGGCACGTCTTCCCGCTCCGCCCCGGCGACAAGCGCCCCGCCCTCCACGGCGAGACCGCTTGTCAGGGACTCGGGGACTGCGCCGGCGGGCACCGCAAATGGGAGGACCGGGCCACCACCGACCCGGACCGCATCCGCCGCGCCTGGGCCGACCGCCCGTTCAACATCGGTCTGGCCACGGGCCCGTCCGGGCTGGTCGTCGTCGACCTCGACATCGCCAAGCCCAACAGCAGCACGGACACGCCTTCCGGCGTGATGACCTTCCAAGCGCTCTGCGAGCGCACCGGGCAGGCCGTCCCCGCCACCTACGAGACCCGGACCGCGAGCGGCGGACAGCACCGCTACTTCACCGCCCCGCCCGGCATCCGGCTGACGAACAGTGCGGGCAGGCTCGGCAAGCTCATCGACACCCGCGCCCACGGCGGATACGTCGTCGCCGCCGGAAGCCTCACTCCGGCCGGTCCGTACACCGTCACCGACCCCACACCCCCCGCCCCGCTCCCCGAATGGCTGTACGCCCTCCTGAAGCCCCATCAGGCGTCGCGGGCATTGACGGCCGCACCCTCACCGCAACGGGCGTCCAGGTACGCGGCAGCCGCACTCAAGGCTGAACGGGCCGCCGTGGCCGCTGCCGGGGAAGGGGTGCGGAACTGGACGCTGATCCGGGCCGCCCGCGCTCTGGGACGGTTCGTCGCGTCCGGCGACCTCAGCCGCACGGAGGTCGAGGAAGCTCTTAATTGGGGCGGACTGGCGGCCGGCCTGCGCGAATCCGAGTGCAGGGCCGCCATCACCAGCGCATTGAACTGGTCCATCGCCAACAACCCCACCAGCAGGACCGCATGACGGCGCCCAGGAATCTCCCACTTAAGAGCGTCCAGTCACCCCCGACCGGCCCCCGCCTCGCCGAACCTGCCCCCGCCGCATCCGGCAGTGGAGCGCCGAAGGTCGTCGCCGAAGGCGTCCCCGTTGCCCTTCTCCCTGACCCGCGCACGGCCACCGTGACCGGCATCCAGCCCGGTCTCACCGTGCACGGGATCGGCCGCAACGAACTCCCCGTCGCCGACTGGCTGTGCACCTGCGGCCAGTACGAACGCGCCCGGGGCCGCAAGGCCGTCACCGAACTCACCACCCGCGCCCGCGTCGGGCAGTGCCCCCACATCGCACCTGACAAGTCCAGGAGGACCGCCGCATGAGTGCCCCCGCACAGACCACGGCCCCCATCGACGGCGCTGCCCTGCTCGATGAAGTGGAGGCGTTCCACCGACGGTTCAACGTGTTCCCGCAGGAAGCAGCCTATGTAGCCGTCACCCTGTGGGACGCGCACGCGCACCTGCTGGACTGCTTCGACTCCACGCCCCGGCTTGCGTTCCTGTCACCCGAACCCGGGAGCGGGAAAAGCCGCGCGCTGGAGATCGTGGAAACCCTGGTCCCGCGCCCGATGGTCGCGGTCAACGCATCTGCCGCAGCCCTCTTCCGGGCCGTCTCCGGACCGGAGGGACGGCCCACGATCCTTTTCGACGAGATCGATACCGTCTTCGGCCCCAAGGCTGGGGACAACGAGGAACTGCGCGGCTTTCTGAACGCCGGCCACCGGCGCACGGGCGTCACCTACCGGTGCGTGGGTGACGGCGGGAACCAGACCGTGCAGGCCTTCCCCTCGTACACGGCCGTCGCGGTCGCCGGACTAGGTTCCCTGCCCGACACGATCCTGACCCGCTCCGTCATCATCCGCATGCGCCGCCGGGCCCGCAACGAGGCCGTTGAACCCTTTCGCGCCCGCATCCACGAGAAGGAGGGGAACACGCTCCGGGACCGCCTCGCCCAGTGGGCCGAGCAGGCCAAGGGGGTCGTCATGGGGGCATGGCCGGAGATGCCCGACGGGGTCAGCGACCGACCCGCCGACGTGTGGGAAGGACTGCTGTCCATCGCGGACGCGGCAGGCGGTGACTGGCCCAGCCGGGCCCGCAAGGCATGTGTCGCCCTGGTCGAAGCATCCCGGGCCACCGACAAAGGCTCTCTCGGGATCCGGCTTCTCACCGACCTCCGCGACCACGTCCTGATCGGCATCGACCGCCTGCCCACCGTCGCGATCCTCGACCGGCTCAACGCCCTCGACGACGCCCCTTGGGCCGACCTCAACGGCAAGCCGCTCGACAACCGGCGCCTGTCCAAGATGCTCAGCGAGTACATGACCGGGGACAACGAACCCATCGGCTCCCGGAACATCCGCACGGCCGGCGGGGTCCTCAAAGGCTTCTTCGCCAGCGACCTCGACGACGCATGGGCCCGCTACTGCCCCCCGCCCAAGGGCGCTACATCCGCTACGCCGCTACACCCCAGGTCAGAGCCCCTGAATCTGTAGCGGCAAACCCAGATGTAGCGGCTACGACCCGCCCCCGCGAGCGGCCGTAGCCGCTACATCGAACCCACCCGCTACAAAAATCATGCCGCTGACCTGCCATGTAGCGGTGTAGCGGATGTAGCGGACCCCACGGAGGTAGGGCCACCGGCCCGGCGCGCGTGCCTGGGAGGCACCCACATGGACACCGCCACACACCTGATCGATCCGACCCTCGTACTCCTCACCGTCGAAGAGGCCGCCCGGCGCCTTGGGATCGGTCGAACGCTCTGCTTTCGCCTGATCCGTACCGGACAGCTCGAATCCGTCCCTGTCGGCCGCCTGCGCAGGGTTCCGGTCGACGCCGTGCACGACTACGTCACCCGACTCCGCGCGGCCAACCGGCCCATCTCCACCGCCGCCTGAAAGGCCACCACATGGATGAGAACAAGAAGCGGACCCGCCAGCCGAACGGCCGATCCTCGATCTACCTCGGCAAGGACGGGAAATGGCACGGGCGGGTGACCGTCGGGACCCGGGACGACGGCACGCCGGACCGCCGGCACGTCGAACGCAAGACCCGCACAGAGGTGGCGAAAGCGGTCAAGGAACTGGAACGGGAGCGCGACGCCAAGACGCTGCGCAAGCCGGGCCGAGCTTGGACCGTCACGACATGGCTGACGCACTGGGTGGAAGACATCGCCCCGCTCGGAGTCAACGAGAACACGATGGTCGGCTACGGGGTCGCGGTCAGGAAACACCTGATTCCCGGCCTCGGGGCGCACAAGCTGGACAAGTTGAAGCCCGAGCACATCGAGCACCTGTACAGCCGCATGATGGCGGCCGGCAGCAAGCCGGGCACCGCTCATCAGGTGCACCGCACCTTCCGCACCGCCCTGAACGAGGCGGTGCGGCGGGGGCACCTTGGACAGAACCCCGTGCGCCTGGCCAAGGCGCCGCGGGTCCGGGAAGAGGAGATCGAACCCTTCACGGTCGACGAGGTGCAGCGGCTACTGCGGGCCGCCGACGACCGGCGGAACTCGGCTCGCTGGGCCGTCGCGCTGGCACTCGGGCTGCGGCAGGGCGAGGCGCTGGGACTCAAGTGGACTGACGTGGACCTTGGGCGTGGCGTCCTCATGGTCCGGCGTAGCCGACGCCGACCGCAGTACGCCCACGGCTGCGCCGACGCCAAGGCGTGCGGTCGCAAGGCTGGGTACTGCCCTCAGCGGCAGCGCACCAACCCGGAGACGGCCGACACCAAGTCCCGCGCGGGGCGCCGGGCGGTCGGGCTGCCGCAGCAGCTCGTGGATCTGCTGCGGACGCACCGGAAGCGGCAGGACGCGGAACGGGCCGCCGCCGGGGACCAGTGGACCGAGGAGGGCTGGCTGTTCGCCACGACGACTGGGCGGGGCACGTCTCCCCGCACGGACTACGACGACTGGAAGGAGCTGTTGCAGGCCGCGAGGGTTCGGGACGGCCGACTGCACGATGCCCGCCACACCGCCGCGACGGTCCTCCTTATTCTCGGAGTCTCGGAGCGGGCAGTAATGGGGTTGATGGGCTGGTCCAGTACCGCCATGGCAGCTCGGTATCAGCACATGGTCGACTCAGTCCGCACTGACGTGGCACGACAGGTGGACGGGCTCATCTGGGAGCGGAGAGGGCACGAGGAGCCCGAAGGCTAGGACGTAGTCGCGCCGGGGGTAGGCGCTTCGCTCCTGCCCCCGGCTGGGATTCACGGGGATGACTGCTTCGCCGCCGTCCGTCGTGCGGCACGCTGAGCGGCCATCTTGGCTCGCTGGGCTGGCTGAACGTACAACACGAGCACCGCCTCGTTGATGAGTTCAGCGACGTCTGCGATTTCGTCGGTGGAGTATGCGAGGGCGTCGTGCGCCGCGTCATTCCCGACAAAGCGCGCCTCGTGGAACGCAGCCACGATCTCATCGGTCGCTCCTACGCTCTTCAGATCGCTGATGCGCTCGAAGAGATTTTTTCCGGAGGCGCCCCGCTCCTTGACTATCTGTTCGACAGTCGCCCTGTATCCGATGCCAGCGAGCCGGTTGGCGCCCGCAGCTTCGGCTAGTGCGGCTTCTGCGAACACATCCCGAACAACCTCCGGTGCTTCCGAAGCCAGTTCGCGTGGTGTCTTGCCAGGCCAGACCTGCTCGATGCCGATTGTGGTGAAGAGCTCGCGCGTACCTTGTGCGGTCGGCACCTGCTTACGCACGGCGTCGCGGAGGTACACGCTGTCCTTCTGACACCACTGACAGAAGAGGGTCATCAGATATTTGATGACTATGGCGTCCGCAACCTCGCGGTTGCTGCCGTTCAGGTCCGCATGCCAGCTAACAGCGAAGGTTGTATGGCGCAAGCAATGGGGGCACTCCCCTCCGATGGTGCGGTTCGAGGGGTTGAAACCATCAAGGTTTGCGTAGCGAATCGTCACGGATGGACCGTATCGCCGGGCTAGGTCGGGCGTCACCGTATTTGGTGAGAGCCGCTTGGCCCACGGGTCTCGATGTGAGTTCGTTCACCACGCTGGCCGGTCGACTGAGACGGAAACTGAGACGGAACGCAGTGAAGGGGCAGACCCAAGTGGGTCTGCCCCTTCATCTACCTGCGGTAGCGGAGGGATTTGAACCCTCGGTGAGTTTCCCCACACTCGCTTTCGAGGCGAGCTCCTTCGGCCGCTCGGACACGCTACCGAGAGAGAGCTTAGACCATCTCGGCCGTCCGTCGAAATCCGATTCCCGGCAAGCCCGCGCGCGTGCGGGAGAGGCAGGTCAGCGGTCGCGGAAGAAGGCCGTCAGGAGGGCCGCACAGTCCGTCTCCAGGACGCCGTGGATCACTTCGGGGCGGTGGTTGAGGCGGCGGTCCCGTACGACGTCCCAGAGCGAACCGGCCGCTCCGGCCTTCTCGTCCCGGGCGCCGTAGACGACCCGGTCCACACGGGACTGCACCAGGGCGCCCGCGCACATGGTGCAGGGCTCCAGGGTGACGACGAGGGTGCATCCGGACAGCCGCCACTCGCCGAGCGCCGCGGCGGCCCGGCGCAGGGCGAGGACCTCGGCGTGCGCGGTCGGGTCGCCGGTCGCCTCGCGTTCGTTGTGGCCCGTGGCGAGCAGGCCGCCGTCCGGGGCGAGGACGACGGCGCCGACCGGCACATCGCCGGCCGCCGCCGCCAGCCCGGCCTCGTCCAGGGCATGGCGCATGGGTGCCCGCCACGGGTCCCTCACGGGATCGTGCAGGGGGTGCCGCGCCGGGGACGGGTCGTGCGGGTGCGGTGCTTCGGTCACCCGCGGACCCTAACGGACGGTCTCCAGGACCTCGGCCGCTCCCAGCGCGTCCGCGATCTCGGCCAGGGCCTCCGTCCGCAGCATCAGCAGCTCCGCCTCGGGGAGCCCGAGGTCGGACAGCACCCCGGTGTCGCCGAGCGGACCTGCCGGTACGGCGTCGGGGTCCGGCCCGTCGTCGTCATCGTCGGTGGTGGAATTGTCGGGGCTTTCGGGTTCGCCGTCCTCCGTACCGTCGAGGCCGACGAGTTCCTCGAGGGCGGCAATCGAGTCCTCGGCCCCGGGTTCGCGGCCGAGCAGTTCATCCGTGAGCAGGATCTCCCCGTACGAGGAGCGGGCGGCGGCGGAGGCGTTGGAGACGTAGATACGCGGATCCTCCTCACCGTCCACGCGGACGACGCCGAACCAGGCGTCCTCCTGCTCGATGAAGACGAGCACCGTGTCCTCGTCCACCGAGGCCTCACGGGCCAGATCCGTCAGGTCGGACAGGGTCTCCACATCGTCGAGATCCGTGTCGCTCGCTTCCCACCCGTCTTCGGTGCGCGCGAGCAGTGCGGCGAAGTACACCGTGACTCTCCCACTGGTCTTGGAGGCTCTCGTTCGGATCAGGCCGGATCAGGGAGCGGGGTCCGATCCCAACGAATGCCCTGGGTGTGTCGGTCCGGCGGGAGACAGCCGGGGTCCGGCTGCCCTGCGTCCCGCCCATCGGAATCGTGGCAGAAACGAGGGCCCCGCGAGAGCAGTTCCGCCGTTGCGTCGGCCATCAGTTCTCTCCGGCGCCGCCACCCGGGGGTTCCTCCGACGGGTGGCCGGCTACCAGCGGAACGTCCGCATCCGCATGGCCTGGCGCATTCTGGCGGCCTTGACCCGGCGCGGCTGGACCCGGTCGCGGAGCGCCTTGGCCTCGTGAAGCTCGCGGAGGAACTGGGCGCGGCGCCTGCGGCGCTGCGCGTCCGTCTCCGGCGCGTCCCGCGGGTCCGGGCCTTCCCGCTCGTGCTCCGCCCCGTCCGGCATCGGCTCTTCACCCCCAGGCTGGGTCCGTATGCCCCCACCTTCCCCCCGAACGTGCGGTTGATGCCAGCGCACGAGTGCGGGAGGCGCGGCTACTGTGGGTGGCATGCGGATCCACGTCGTCGACCACCCGCTGGTCGCGCACAAACTCACCACCCTGCGCGACAAGCGCACCGACTCCCCGACCTTCCGGCGCCTCGCCGACGAGCTGGTCACCCTGCTCGCGTACGAGGCCACCCGCGATGTGCGCACCGAACAGGTCGACATCGAGACCCCGGTGACACCCACCACCGGAGTGAAGCTGTCGTACCCGCGGCCCCTGGTCGTACCGATCCTCCGGGCGGGCCTCGGCATGCTCGACGGCATGGTCCGGCTGCTGCCGACCGCCGAGGTGGGCTTCCTTGGCATGATCCGCGACGAGGAGACGCTCCAGGCGTCCACGTACGCGACGCGCATGCCGGATGACCTCTCTGGCCGCCAGGTGTACGTCCTGGACCCGATGCTCGCCACCGGCGGCACGCTGGTCGCGGCCATCCAGGAGCTGATCAAGCGGGGTGCGGACGATGTCACCGCGGTCGTGCTGCTCGCGGCGCCCGAGGGCGTCGAGGTGATGGAGCGCGAGCTGGCGGGGACGCCGGTCACCGTGGTCACCGCCTCGGTCGACGAGCGGCTCAACGAGCACGGCTACATCGTGCCGGGCCTCGGTGACGCCGGGGACCGGATGTACGGCACCGCGGGCTAGGGCGTGTTTCGGAAGTCCCGCCTGCTCGGCGGCGTCTGGCACTTCCCCGAGCTCTCGGCTTCGCTCGAGCAGGGGAGGCCCCATTGCTCGCCGCGTTGTCGGGATCACCCCGATACAACCAGTATCGGGGCGACCCTCCGCCTTGCGATCGCACGCACCAGACGCCGCCGAGCCCGCCCTCCGGGCGGACGGCGCTACTTCCGAAACACGCCCTAGTACGGCACTGAGGGCTGTCCGTAGGAACGGATACGTGGGACGGCGACGGCCGGGGCGCTCATGGAGCACCCCGGCCGTCGCGTTCCGGTCTGCCGTCGCAGTCCGCCCGCCGTCCGCCCGCGTTCCTCAGCAGGAGGACGGCGCCGGAGCCGGCTTCGTCAGTGCGGTCAGCGCGGTCGCTGCCGCCTGCGGTGTGCTGAACGCCTTGAACTTCGTACCGATGATCAGATCGATGTCCGCGCCCTTGCGCGCGTCGGTCTTCGTCGCCGCGCCCGGCAGCTGGGTGCCGAGCACCGGGAACGTGCCGTTGACGGCGGCCGGGGCGCCCAGCAGCAGGGCGGTGCCGGCGACCTTCTTGTCGTACGCGGCGGTGGCGTTGCCCACCTTGCCGATGGTGAAGCCGCGCTTCTTCAGCTCGTCGGCCGCCGCCTTGGCCAGTCCGCCCCGCGGGGTCGCGTTGTAGACGTTGACCGTGATCTTCGCGGGCTTCGGCAGGACCTTCGCGGGCGCGGACGGCGCGGTGCTCGCGCAGTCGGTCTTGCGATCGGCGGCGCTGGCCTGTTTGTCGCCGCCCGTGAAGACATCGATGAGCTGCAGCGTGCCCCATCCGGCGAGCCCGAGGGCGACCACGGAGGCGATGGCCGCGAGGACCAGTTTGCTGCGGCGGCGGGGGCGCCGCATGCGCGGGTACTTGTCACCCGTGATGCGGTACTTTCCGCCCATGCCGGGGGGAGTGAGCATGCTCATGGGCGCAGCGTAGTGCGGCCCGGTGATGATGACTATTTGATGATCGACGGATCGCACCCGTCCGAGTGCGAAAGCACCCGAACGAACCCCGTGGGAGTCGAACGCGACGGTGGAGCGGCTCAGCCGAGTTCGAGCACGCGGGCGTGCAGAACCTGGCGCTGCTGGAGCGCGGCGCGGACCGCGCGGTGCAGTCCGTCCTCCAGGTAGAGGTCGCCCTGCCACTTCACGACGTGTGCGAACAGGTCGCCGTAGAACGTGGAGTCCTCGGCGAGAAGCGTTTCGAGGTCCAGCTGGCCCTTGGTGGTCACGAGCTGGTCGAGGCGGACCGGGCGCGGCGCGACATCCGCCCACTGCCGGGTGCTTTCCCGGCCGTGGTCGGGATAGGGCTGCCCATTTCCGATGCGCTTGAAGATCACACGGAAAGCCTACCGGTCAAGACCCTCCGGGCGCAGCCACGGGGCGGGACTGCGGTGGGGCCCACGGCGGCATATAAGCGGCCATTCCAGGATTGAGGCAGTGATGAACGAGAGCCCCGGGCGCCCCTGGTGCGCGCCCGGGGCCGCCGGGGCGCGCACCAGGGGCGCCCCGGGGGCGCGGGCTCACTTGCCCTTGGCCGCCGCCTTCGCCGCCTTCGCGGCCTGTTTGGCCTCCTGCTTGAACGCGCGGACCTCGGCGAGCGACTCGGGCCCGGTGATGTCGGCGACCGAACGGTGCGAGTCCGCCTCCCCGTACGGCCCCGCCGCCTCCCGCCAGCCCGGCGGCCGGACGCCGAACTGCTTGCCCAGCAGCGCAAGGAAGATCTGCGCCTTCTGCGTGCCGAACCCCGGCAGTGCGTTGAGCCGCTTGCGGAGATCGGCCCCCGACGTGGCCCCGGTCCACACCGCGCTCGCCTCGCCGTCGTACTGCGCCACCAGGTACTGGCACAGCTGCTGCACCCGCTTGGCCATCGAGCCCGGATAGCGGTGCAGAGCGGGTTTGTCGGTGAAGAGCCCGGTGAAGGCCTCCGGGTCGTACGTGGCGATCTCATGGGCGTCCAGGTCGTCCCCGCCCATCCGCTGCGCCAGCGCGTACGGACCGGAGAACGCCCACTCCATCGGCACCTGCTGGTCCAGCAGCATGCCGACGAGGGCGGCGAGCGGACTGCGCGCGAGCAACTCGTCCGCCTCCGGCTGCTGAGCGATCCGGAGGGTGATGTCTCGGCCCTGGTTGCTGTTGGTCATGGACCCGATGATTGCGAGCCGGGGGTGCGACGGCCAGTGAAACCACCGCCGGTCCGGCTGTTTGCAGCCGTTTGCCGCTGTTTGCCGCCGTTCTCCGGTGCGCGGAGCCGCGGAACGGGGGTGTACCGGACCCGCCTCAGCCGCCGAGCCGGTCCGCGCGCCCGTACAGATAGCGGGCCTCCGGGATGCTCAGGGTCCCGGAGGCGGCCGCACGGTACGCGGCGCGGGCGCCCTCCGTGTCTCCCGCCCGTTCCAGCAGGTGGGCGCGGACGGCGTCCAGCCGGTAGTGGCCCGCCAGCCGGTCCGCGAGGGCGTCGGTCTCCGCCAGGCCGGCCCGGGGCCCGTGGACCATGGCGACGGCGACGGCCCGGCTCAGCCCGGCCATCGGCTCGGGGGCGATCCGTACGAGGACGTCGTACAGCGCCAGGATCTGCGGCCAGTCGGTGTCCTCGGCGCGGGCCGCCTCGTCGTGCAGCGCCGCGATCGCGGCCTGCACCTGGTAGGGCCCGGCGGGACCCTCGCCCAGCGCCTCCTCGACCAGGGCGAGGCCCTCGGCGACGGCCGCCCGGTCCCAGCGGGCGCGGTCCTGCTCGTCGAGCGGGATCAGCTCGCCGTGCGGTCCGGTGCGCGCGGCGCTGCGGGCGTCGGTCAGCAGCATCAGCGCCAGGAGCCCGGTCACCGCCCCGTCCCGGGGCAGCAGCCGACGTACCGAACGCGTCAGCCTGATCGCCTCCCGGGCCAGGCCGGCGCGGTGCAGGGAACGCCCCGAGGTCGCCGTGTAGCCCTCGTTGAAGATCAGGTAGAGCACCTGGAGCACGGCCGCGAGCCGCTGGTCCCGGTCGGCGGGCCCCGGCTGGACGAAGGCGGCCCCCCGGACCTTCCGCTTGGCCCTGCTGATCCTCTGGGCCATCGTCGCCTCGGGCACCAGATGTGCGCGGGCGATCTCGGCGGTGGTCAGCCCGCCGACGGCCCGCAGGGTCAGCGCGATCTGCGCGGCCGGGGCCAGGTCCGGATGGCAGCACAGGAAGAGCAGGGTGAGGGTGTCGTCCTCGGACGGCGCCCGGCTGCCGCCCGGCACGGACTCGTCGGGCGCCGGCGCGGTGAAGGCGTCCCGCGGCGTGAGCGCGGCCGCCTCCTCCTCCCGGGCCCGCCGGGCGGCGTCACTGCGCAGCCGGTCCACGAGCCGCCGTGAGGCCACCTTGATCAGCCAGCCGCGCGGATTGTCCGGCACGCCCTCCTCCGGCCACTGGCGGGCGGCGGCGATCAGGGCCTCCTGCACCGCGTCCTCGGCCGGATCGAAGTGCCCGTACCGGCGCACCAGCGCGCCGAGGACCTGCGGGGCGTGCCGCCGCAGCAGGTCCTCGATCTCGGTCGTCCGTCTCACACATCGCCTCCGCCGCTGTCGATGGGCCGGATGACCACCGGACGGACGGGCGCACCGGCGGGCGCCGGACACTCGGTGATCCGCGCCGCGATCTCGGTGACCCGGTCCAGGCTCTCGCATTCGAGGACCCAGTACCCCGCGAGCAGCTCCTTCGTCTCCCCGTACGGACCGTCGGTGATCACCGGACGGCCGTCCTCGCCCGCGGAGACGTACCGGGTCCTGGACGGTTCCACCAGCCCTTGGGCGTCGACGAGCTCACCGCTCTCGGCGAGATCGTTGGTGACCGCGCCCATGAACCCGAACATGGCCTGGATGTCCTTCTCGTTCCAGGCCGGATTCCCTTCGGACGCGTTCCCGCGCATCGCCTCGTAGTCGGCCTGCGAGCCCTGAACCATCACCAGGTACTTCATGATTCCGCTCCCTCTGTCCGTTCCCTCGCCGCCCCTCGTGGGCGACTCTCACAGGGGACGTCGGAGCGGGCCGGTCGTTCTCGACACCGCGCCGGAGCGTTTTCCCGGAAGCCCCGAGAATTCCCGGAACGGCCCAGGAGGTCCGGACTCAGGCGGGCACCGGGGCGTCCGCCGCAACGGCCGGTGCGCTCGCTGCCTCCTGCGCGCCGTCCTGCGACCGGCGCGCGGGGCGGCGGTCCGCCGCGGGGAGATGCGCGATGACGTGGGCGTGGAACCGGTCGACAGCGTCGTCGACACTGCGGATGAAGCCCGACTCGGCATTGCCCCGGGAGAGGCCCATGCCCTTGAAGAGGGAGAGCCGGAACCCGGTGATCCGGCTGCCGTCGCCGGGAAGCATGTCGCCCGGCTCCGGACGGAGCCGTTCCAAGGTGCCGCGCGGACCGCTGCGTCCGTCGAGCAGCGTCTCGACGTGGAGGTCGGCCGGCGCGTCGGCCAGCTGCCGCATCAGCCGCTTGGCCGAGGTGAGGGGGTACGCGCCCTCCGGTGCCGGGATCTCCACCGAGGTGCGCAGCTTCCCGGTCCGCAGGTCGGCGACGATCGTGATGACGCCGGGCGAATCCTCGACCCGCAGTCCGGCGGTGAGGCGGCCCTCCTCGCACAGCCGGTCGGCGAGCGCGGCCCGTCGCGACTGTGGGGTGGTGCCGCGCTGGGCGCGCTGGACGGGCAGCGTCCTCTGGCCCAGTTCACCGCCGAGCCGCAGACAGACCTGGCGGATGAGACGCTCCCAGCTCTCGACGACCTCGACGGCACGCGCATCGCCCTGGCTGAGCGTCTCCGTGTCGATGCCGTTGCGCACGGGCACCCACGAGGGGCCCATGTTCTGGAAGCCGTGACAGCCGGAGTTCTCGTGCTGGAGGTAGTGCAGGAGTTCCTGGAGGAGCCAGGCGTGGGCGGCGTTGCCGACGCCCTCGTGACGGATCAGCATGTGCGCCTGGTGGGCCACCTCGGCCCAGGACAGGTGCCGGAGCGCGACCTTGTGCTTGCGCCGGCCGTCGGTCTTGACGTCGACGAGGGGACTGCCCTCCAGGGCCACGTCGTTGGAGAGCGTGATCACGGCCTCGTACCCGCGGCGGGCGGCGATGTCCATGTAGTTCTGGACCTGCTCGGACCGTAGTGCGTTCCCGTTCGTCTTCGTCTCGACCAGGGCGGTCCACAGCTTTCCCGCCCGCTCGACCCGGATCACGCCGTCGGGGCGCTTGGGGGTGTCGCCGTGCGGGAGCGAGACCTCGGTGAAGGTCTCCATACGCCCGGCCGGAGCGCCGAAGGCGGCCGTCAGCCGCCGCCCGAACTCCGGAACCTGTGCCATGACCGACAGCAGCACGGAGGTGGCCCGGACCTCCCGCTCCTTGTCGCTCTTGAGCGTCGGGGCGGGGAAGAGCCGTGCGGCGTGCCACGCGTCGTTCTCGGCCAGCGACTTCTTGACGACGGCCGGGAGGGTCACCTTCTTCTTCGCGGTGCGGGGGCCGCGGGTGCGCCTGGGCGGGGCGGCGGCCGGATCCGTACCCCCTGCCCCGGACTCCGTGATCCCCGTCTCCGTGGCACCCCCTGCTCCGGACACCGGGCTTCCGGCTTCGCGTACCGGCTGCCGTGGCACGGAGGCGGGCTCCTGGGCGGCGGGCGGCCCCGCGGCTTCACCGGGTGCGGGAGGGGCCGGCGCCCCGGGCGGCTCCACGGCCTGACCGGCCACCGCGCCCTCGCTCGCGTTCCGGTCGTTGTCCCGGTCCTCGTCCCGGTCCTCGTTGTCGTTCTCGCCCTCGTCGTCGACATCGATGCCGAAGTCCGTGGCGAGACCGGCCAGGCCGGTCTCGTAGCCCTGGCCGATGGCCCGGTACTTCCACTCCGTGCCGCGCCGGTACAGCTCTCCGAAGATGAACGCGCTCTCCACGCCGGCATCCGCGATCGAGAACCCCAACAGCACGTCGCCGGCGCGGTCGGCGACCGTCATCCGAAGATCGTCGAGCTCACCGAACCGCGAGCCGCCGTAGCGGCTCGCGGCCACGACGATGCGTTCCACACCGGCGGGCACGGCCGTCAGGTCGAGGCTGATGCGGTCCTCGCTGCCGCCGTCGGTCGGGGTCTTGCCCAGCAGTTGCACGCTGCCGTCGGCCGCCGCCGGGTTGTTGTAATAGAAGAAGTCCGAGTCGCTGCGGACCTTGCCGCCGCCGTCGAGCAGCAGGACGGACACATCGGCGTCGCCGTCCCCCGAAGTGCTGCTCCAGCTCAGACTCGCGATGACCGATCCGGCGTCGTCGCTGAGGTCCGCCAGGCCGACGTTGGCACCCTTGGTCATTTCGCGCATGCAGTCCCCCAGACGCGCCGCCGTGTCGGGTGGCGCCCTGGCGACGGCAGCATGTGTTGATCCGTGACACAGCGCGATCCGCCGCACACGAGGAGAACGGTATAGCCCGAATGGAGCATTCGTGAAGGAACCGTGAACTCCGCTTGGGTGCGGCAGACGAGACCCGGTCAGGAGCCGCGGTCAGCCCTTCCGCAGCGAGGCGAGGCCCTTCTGCATGTCCTCGGCGTTCATGACCGGCTGGATCTCGATCTTCGCGCCCAGGGCCTCGAAGAGAGGCTCGGCGATGGACGGCAGGAGCGAACTGTCCTGCATGTCGAAGACGAACGTGCAGGACCGCTTTCCCTCGCTGGGTCCGAAGTAGGCCGCCTCCGGCTTGAGCCGCTCCGTGAGCGACCGCACGATCTCCGGCAGGCTGCCGTTCTTGATCGCCTCGTTCGCGAGCTGGGTGTCCAGTTGTGCTCGCAGCATGACCCTCATGGTGTGGCTCCTTCCGTCACCCGGGGCCGGCGCGGATCCACCCGCGCGCAGGGGACCCCGGCGACGTCCCGCTCAGCGTCACCGCGGGCGGCCGGGGCAGCCAACATCTCGTGCACCATCCGGAGACCGGGCTGACTCGAGGAGAGGTCATGAAGAGCTGATGAGGAGCTCATGAGGAGCTGCCCCACACGCCGTCGGCGCCCTCCGACTGACGTGCTACGGGTGAATGTGCGCCCAACGCGATGCGCCGCGGGCCGGGCACCGGCACGCTGCTGAGTGCGGAGCAGCCGGGGGGATGCGCAGGCCAGGGGCCTGTCGCTGCTCTCCGCAACCGGAGCCACGGTCCCGGCGGACGCGAGTCGAGGGGGGCGCTTCAGTGACGTTCGGTGCAGTTGGACCACCCGGTCACCCGCACGCGACGGGTGAGCCGGCCGACAGAGGCGGCGCGGAGCCGGGGGTTCTCCCCGTCGGCGCGCAGCCGGAGGCCGCAGCCGTGCGGACGGTTCCGGTGCAGCCGTGCGGTCCGCCCGGTGAGCAGGGGCGGCGGCCGGTGCCCCGCCACGTGGCGTGCGTGATGGACGGGAACGGCCGGTGGGCGCAGCAGCGCTCCCTGCCGCGTACGTCCGGGCACAGCGCGGCGGAGGCGACGGTGATCGATGTCATCGAGGCGGCGCGGTCGGCGGGGGTCGAATGGCTCAGCCTGTACGCCTTCTCCACCGAGAACTGGCGGCGCCCGGGCGAGGAGGTCGACTTCCTCATGCGCCTGGTACGCCGGGTGGTGCGCAAACACGCGCTGCTGCTGCACGCACGCGGCATCCGGTGCCGGCTCCTGGGAGCCGAGGACCCGCGAATCCCGGCCCCGTTGGCCCGGGACTTCGCCGACCTGATGACGCTCACCGAGGCCAATCGGGGCATGACGCTGACCGTCGCGTTCGACCACGGAGGGCGTCAGGACATCGTGGCCGCGGCACGATCCCTCATCCGCGCGGGGGTGCCCGCCGATGCCGTCGACCAGGCGTGCTTCGCCGCGCACCTGCCCGTCCCCGACACACCCGACGTCGACCTCGTGATCCGTACGTCCGGCGAACAGCGCATCTCCAACTTCATGCTCTGGCAGGTGGCCTACGCCGAGTGGATCTTTCCGCCGGTGCTCTGGCCCGACTTCCGGGCCCCGCACCTTCTGGAGTGCCTGCACGAATACCGGTGCCGCGACCGCCGCTTCGGCGGAGTGGCACCGCAAGCGAAGGGATGACCTCACAGGTGAAGGACACGGACGACAGCCACGTCGTGCAGACCGGGCCCGGTACCGGGATCCCGTACGAAGACCCCGGCCGGGAGACCACCGAATCGCCGCCCTCATCCCTGTTCGGGCCCGGCTCCCAGTTCCACCGCTTCTTCAACGATCCCCGCTGGGCACTGGCCGTCGTCAGGGCCACCGTGCTGGAAGCCGCGCACCCGCAGATCGGTGCGGCGCTGGCCGACAACTCCTCCTTCGTGGTGCACCCGTGGCGAAGGCTGAGCAACACCCTCGTGAGCCTGCAGCGCATGTTCGGAGCCGACGAACACATCAGGCAGAGGGAGGCGGCGCGGCTCAACCGCCTCCACGCACGGCTGAGCGGCACGGATGCCAGGAACCAGCCCTATGACGCGATGGACCCCGAGGTGCGGGCCTGGGTGGTCGCGACGCTTTTCGAAAGCTCGGTCACCATGTGCCGGCTGAGCGGACAGCCGTTGGACCAGGAGACGATGGAGGGGCTCTACGCCGAATTCCGGGCCTTCCTCGCAGCCTTGGGGGACCGGGCGGGCCATCTGCCGCCCACCCTGCCCGAGTTCTGGCAGTACTACGACCGCATGGTCGCGGAGGAACTGCAGAACACGGAAGCGCTGCGCATCATCCTTTACAAGCTCTTCGAGCATCTGCCGGCACCGCCGCTGTTCGCAGGGATGCCCACGCTCTGGGCGACGGGCCGTGCGCTCGCGGGGCCGGTCATCGGCACCGTCACCGTGGCCTCCCTCCCCGAGGTCTTCCGCCGCAGGGCAGGCCTGCCGGAGGTCCCCGGCGCCCAGACGCTGATGCAGGGCGCCTACATGGCCGCCCGCCTGGCCCGCGCCCTGCCCGACAACTGGGTCCAGGCGGAGAACGTCGTCAGCCTGCTCAACCTGTCGCCGGAGGGCGACAGCCCTTTGGCCGAGACACTCACCACGCTGCGCGCCCGGACCAAACGGGCCGGAGCGCTGTTTCGGCTGATCACACCGGTACCGGCACAACAGAGTGCCGCGGACGGCCCGGGCGGGGCCGAGAGCCGACGTGATGCCCGCGCGTTCTTCACCGAGGTACTGGACCAGACCGGGGACGGCGCCCTGGACTGGCCCGACCTTGCCGCCATGGCCCGGGAACTCTGCTCCCGTCTCGACCTGGACGAACCGGAGGAGACCCGCCTGTACGACGCCTTCGCCGCGTGGTGGAGGGAACTCCAGGCGGCCCTGGACAGCGACGGGGACGGACGGGTGAGCGAGGACGAGTACGTGGCAGCGGCCCCGTCCCTGGCAGGACCGGCTCTCATCAGGGTCGCCGAGACCCTCTTCGATGCCGCCGACGCGGACGGCGATCAGTCCATCGACGCGGAGGAGTACCGGGCGCTGTTCAGGAGAGGCTTCGGACGATCGGTCCTGGACGCCGAGGGACGCTACTCCCGGAGCGCTTTCGTCCGGGACTTCCTGTCCTTCATGTCAGGCCGCCAGCGCTCGACCGCCTACGACCCGCTGCTCTCCGACGCGTAGAACCTCGGCCCGCCGGGCCACCCTGGCCTGTCCGCAACCCGTGTGGACCCGGAGGCGGCTTCTCGTATGGCAGCCTCGGGAAGAGGCACCGTTCGACCACGGCCCGGCTTCGCTGGGTCATCCGGAGGATGACCCAGCACCGAGGATGAGGATCCTGGCGGGAGGCGGTCATCGCGCACGGTTCCTCGTTGAACCCGGCTGACTACGCGCCGCACCCGAGCCCGCCGAAGGCCACGGCTGACGAGCTTGCTCAGGCATACGCCGGGCTGATGCAGTCGGGAGAGAAGGCGACCCGGGCCAACGACCGTGTTGCGGACTCCGGCCGGGCCGGACGTTGGTCCACCGGGACGGAGAAGGACTCTTCCGAAAGTCCAGAGTGGCGGCATCTCGGAAGTCTGTGCCGACTCCAGGCCGGGCCGTCTCCAGCATTCTTGGGGAAAGAGACCTACGTACCTGCTGGTGGGGTACCGGTCGTGTAGCCCACGCACCTGCGTGATCGGCGGATCAGTCGCGTTCCCGCTACCGCGGTCTCGTACGGGACCGCAGAGCGCATGCAGCGCTTCGCCCTGTCCGACGGGGATATTCTCTGCGCCCGGACGGGCACGGTGGGACCCGTGTCCCAGGCGCGGGCGGACCAGGCGGGGCGGCTGTTCGGCACGAACCTGATGCGCTTTCATACCTTCGAGCCCGTGATCTTCCGCCGCATCTTCTGGCCTGCCTCTCACTGCGAGTTGCGCTTCGCCAGGTGAGCAGCCTTGCGGATGGCCTCGGCGTATGGGGCGTCGGTGGCGCGTTTCTCCGGGGCAAGCTCGCGGAAGGGGATCAGCGACGCATGGGAGCTGTCCACTGATTGCATCCATGCGGACCAAGCATTGTGGACGTCTTCCTCGGCCACCTGCTCCCCCTTGGCCTCCAGCAATACGGCGTAGATGCGGAATAGATCGTCGGAGTCCGCAGGAGGTTCTGCGCTCGGGGGTAGGCAGGAACGGATCAGGTCGGCTAGCTGATCAAGATAGGTGGTCACATGGAGAGTGTGCCCACAAAGAGGATCAGGTGCACCGCGCCAAACACCAAGGGCACAATGCGCTCGGACGTTCCGAGCTCTGCGTAGCGTCTGCGCCAGGCGGGAATCGGATCGCTCTTCAGCGCCTCCCATTCGTCAGCGAAGATCTTGACTGGGAGCCGGTCCTCCAGCTGGTTGATGACAGTGAACTTCGCGGCGTTGAGGTCCCGGTAGCTGCGAAGTTGTATCCACCACGCAGCGGACAGGGTCATGCCCGCGAGCGCCACGGCCAGGGACACCCACCAGGGAGATTCCGAGAGCTTGGGAATCCCGAAGGCGACCAGAGTGATCAGCGCTGACTGCACGGACAGGAAGAAGGCGTTGGCGATACCGCGGGGCGCGGATACCCGGTCCGCCATCTCTGCGGCGAGCTTGTAGAGCTCCAGTACCTCGGACCGCACGTTCGATTCCGGCGGTGTCGTCACCGAGCCCCTCCGACTAGCTTCTTGAGGTTGCCCCAGGTCAAGTCGTAGACCTGGGCGGTCGTCTTCGTGGTGGTCGGTTTCTTCCCGGAGTGCCCGTTCAGCAGACAGTAGGCAACCTGCTTTTCCTGGGTGATCCCGAGCTCGATATCTACCCCGACCGCCTCGCCCGTGTGCTTGCCACAGACCAAGATGACAGGATCCGACCGCTTGATCCCGGCACGGGCTCTGTCTGAATCCTCCGAATTATCCGACAGGCCGTGAGCCAGGGAGCGACGCATTCTGAAGATCATGCAATTCCTAGATCTTTATACATGGCCGTAAAGCGGAGTTTGGGTGCTGAGGTCAGATGTGGCAAATCCCGCTCTCGCACGGCCCACGCAGCCGTAATCGCCTTCTCGAGGGCGATTTTGCAGTCATCGAGGCCCATTTTGGGAGTACCCCACTCATCTGCCAGTCGCCGCTGGCGCGAGAAGAAGGATTTTGCAGTTCTGCTGAGGTCGAGAAGGTGCCCCAGTGTCTCTGCAGCTCGGACGCCCGTGGCGAACTCATCCCGCGGTACATTTTGGTGCATCGTTGCCATGGTTCCACCCACGGCTGCAAGGGCGGTTTCAATGTGGCCGGATCCAGGGGAGTCACTCTCGCGCAGATCCGATAGAGAGATCGATGAGAGCCAAATGGAAACTGCCGGATTCCCGAGGGTACCTTCGGTGGTCGCCCATTCTCGGTAAAATACTCTCTCTTTGTTTGAGAGATTCTTGTCCTGCATTGAGGGGAGCATCTTGGATGTTTTCTCCGAGATGAACGCCGCTTCATCGGCCTGACCTGTCTTGCGAAGAATGTGCGCGAGGTTGTGGATGTAGCCAAGGGAGTTCTTCTCCTCGTCTACGGCCGCTCTTGCTGCGGCAATAGCAACCTCTGGTCGAGATTTCTCGAAGAAGCGGCATAGGTTCGTGTATTTTTCGTAATCGCGAACAAAGTGATGCCGTCCGACGCGGAAGGCGGACTGCACTAGCCTGCTATATGTCTCTGCGAGATTTACATTAACCTGCTCTGCGACAGTGATGCACGCTTCGGCAATCAGCCGGTGTCGGGTTAGTACGCCACCCCCCGCAATGGTGACTGCTGCCTCGTCGCGGAGAGGGATTACGACTTCGCTCATGATGCGAGAAGTCGGCACACCAAGTGCTTCTGCGAGAATGTTTGGTGGGAGCTGCAGGCGTGCCAAATGTGCAGCCGCGATGTAAAGGAAGGCGCTGGACAAGGTAGAACCTGAAGGGGTTCTCTGGGCGGCGAGGGATCTCATCAGGTCCCTCACGCGATCCGTGAAGTAATCGCCATAGCGAACACGAATCATTCCGCCGAGGAGGGCTCCGTCCTCTATGGCCGCCTCTTCGCGAATTGCCCTGAGGAGTTCTGAGACCCGTGCATCGTTGTGCTCCCACTCGGCAAGGCGGCCAAGCCCTTTTTCGCCATGCCGGCTCCAGGCGGCGACTACCAACTCGGCGTCAGCCTCGTCCAGCCCGGTTAGGTAGGTCTTCCGGTACCCGATATGCGTCGCCCACGGGTATGCATCGCCGCGAACATGAGACCAATCGATTGTGCGAGCAACTGCGACATAGGAAATATCTGGACGCGTGACTTTGTTGACGACTTCGAATAGGTCGCGGGCGATTTCTTCTGCGTCGTCGCTAAATAGGATGTAATGCCTACCCGTAGGTAGTGATTGTACAAGCTGCGTGTCGAGGCCTGCTCCTGGAGTTCTCCACAGGACATAGGAAGCGGGTGCAGATCTGGCTATTTCCGCCGCGCACTGCATGGCGACCGTTGTCTTTCCTTCGCCGCTTGCGCCGTGGATGAGCCGCAGTCGTCCTACAGGTGATTTCGGCGAGTAGTTCATAAGTTCCGTGGCCAGCGCTTTGGTTACACCTCGCTGCGGAAGTCCTCCATTGACGATATCGCTCCATGTGGGCGGACGTCCGTCGAAATATGCCAGGATCTCCTGGCCGGAATAATCGGAAAGGGCCTGCTGCAGGAAATCGCCATCTAAGTGGAACCAGCCTTGTTTCAGCATGGACGTCACCCCCCATAGGCTATGTGTTGTAGTGGCTGTGGCTGTGGCTGTGTCGTTACGCTAGCCGAAGGCTGGCGGTGTTCCGCTGCCTTCCCCGGAAATCGGACCAGGAAACCGTGCAGTTGACTTGTGCGGCACTCGCGAGACTGGCGTAAATTTTGAAGTGAACTTCACTTCGTGGCGCGAGAACCCCAAGATCGGGACCGTCGCCTGTGCGTTCGGTAGCGATCTCCCACGGGTCGCCATTTGCAGGATCCGCATCGATCTCGACGCGGACATCCCGGGCCGGCCCACCGCCCGTGTTGTTGAGGGCGAGGTACCAATTTCGCTTTCCTGAGCGATCTACCGAGTCGACGTGCGGCCACACCTCTGCGGTCGAGCCTTCTCCTGTTTGGGTATTCTGCAATTGAAAGTCGTTTCTGGCTTCCTCTCGCGAGACAGCCGCAACGAGAATTGTTTCCACGTGGCGAGCTAGGTCGGCATCATTGGCATAGTCGAGAATCAGGGCTGATGATTCGATCCCCGCGATATATTCGTTCAGGCGCGTCGCTTGAGCCAGATCGATCGTGGTGGCATCTACAGGACGGCGACATCTGAGGACGGCCACGTATTTTCCACTCTCATTGAGCCGGGAGATCTCCTCTGCGGTACCCGATTCGTGGAGCTTCGTAGCAGTCCCCAGGCGATTGGCGAAAATTGCGATGCATGCATCGCACTTATCGACCAGTTGCCGGTTCAGGATTTTCTGAGGTGGCTGACCGAACTCTGCTGCCGCGTGAGTTCCCCAGGAGATCGGCATGATGATTGACCCGAATTGCTCACCGTATACGCCGTTCCAACGGTTGATCGACTGCTGGATGATCGTTAAATCCGTGCGCGGCACGTCACCGGGCGAGGAAATGAGCAGGCGTCTTACCGAGGCGCTGAAGGCCATGCAAGCTCCTGGTGGCAGTAGTTTCCGAGCCCTGGCAGTGAGCCTACCGAAGAGACCGTCTCGCGGGAGAGGAGGACGTGCACCCAACGACTGCAGGGGCGGCCAGACTTGGAGGCAGCGTCAAGGGGTGTTGCCACAGCGGCGCCGCTGATCCTCTTTGGGAGATCGGTGAGCTGCTCACCGGCTCCGCCGGCCGGCTCTCGGGCTGCCGGGCCGGCCGGCGGATTGGTCGTTCTTATGGTGGAGGGATGGGCCAGTGGCGCCTGGCACACTGGATACGGCGTTTGCATCTACCTGACGGAGCCCGACCGCGGGCCATCATGCCTTCCCAGCGCTCGTGCAGCCGCACCTGGATCTCCCCAGCGAGGCGTGCTGCGGCAGCGGCGGCCCTGGGCTGTCCATCGTGAGAGGTCGGTCCGTCAATCTGGTGTTCCCCGGCTGGTGCGCCGCTACGGCCGAAACGCTGCCTTGGGGGTGATGCCTGCCCGGAGCTCCGCCTGCCTGGGCCGGTCAGTGGGTCCGTAGGGCGGAACCGCAGCCGGAACGCGAAGGGCCCCGCAGCAAGCTGCGGGGCCCTTCAACGTATTGCCCGGTGAGAGCAATGGCGGAGGATACGAGATTCGAACTCGTGAGGGGTTGCCCCCAACACGCTTTCCAAGCGTGCGCCCTAGGCCACTAGGCGAATCCTCCGCGGCAAACAATACAAGACGTTGAGGAGTGCTCGCGAACCCGTTCCGCCACGGACCTCTCCGGTCCGCCCCGGAGGGGTCTCCGGGGGTGGGGGAGGTGGACTTGCGGGGGTGGGGATCGGCTAAGGTGGGCGTCAGCCCCTCACGTGGCGCTATCTGACTGAACTCCCCCAGGGCCGGAAGGCAGCAAGGGTAAGTTGGCTCTGGCGGGTGCGTGGGGGGCCCTTGTGTTGTCCGGGCCCGTGCACGGCAAGGACTTCCGGTCGCGGCAAGGGCTTCCGGTCGAGGGCTTCCGGGCGTGACGAGGGCTGGGCTTCGAGCGTCCGGAATCGCTGGGGTGACGTTTCCCGCAGCCGATGGAGTGCCCGGTCCGGGGCCGGTTGTCAGTCCGCCCCGATAACCTCGTATGTGTGTCGTCCCTTGCGCTGTACCGCCGCTACCGCCCCGAGTCGTTCGCCGAGGTCATCGGTCAGGAGCATGTCACTGACCCGCTGCAGCAGGCCCTGCGGAACAACCGGGTCAATCACGCGTACCTGTTCAGCGGTCCGCGAGGCTGTGGCAAGACGACCAGCGCGCGCATCCTCGCGCGCTGTCTGAACTGTGAGCAGGGGCCCACGCCCTCGCCCTGCGGGGAGTGCCAGTCCTGCCAGGACCTCGCGCGCAACGGGCCGGGATCGATCGATGTGATCGAGATCGACGCCGCCTCGCACGGTGGTGTGGACGATGCCCGTGACCTGCGGGAGAAGGCGTTCTTCGGGCCCGCATCGAGTCGTTACAAGATCTACATCATCGACGAGGCGCACATGGTCACCTCGGCGGGGTTCAACGCCCTGCTGAAGGTGGTCGAGGAGCCGCCGGAGCACCTCAAGTTCATCTTCGCGACCACGGAGCCCGAGAAGGTCATCGGCACCATCCGGTCGCGTACCCATCACTACCCGTTCCGGCTCGTGCCGCCCGGGACGCTGCGTGAGTACCTCGCCGAGGTGTGCGGCAAGGAGAACAGCCACGTCGAGGACGGGGTGCTCCCGCTCGTCGTGCGGGCCGGTGCCGGATCCGTGCGTGACTCGATGTCGGTCATGGACCAGCTGCTGGCCGGCGCCGCCGACGACGGTGTGACATACGCCATGGCGACGTCCCTGCTCGGTTATACGGACGGCTCCCTGCTCGACTCGATCGTGGACGCCTTCGCGGCGGGCGACGGTGCCGCCGCCTTCGAGGTCGTGGACCGGGTGATCGAGGGCGGCAACGACCCGCGCCGGTTCGTCGCCGACCTCCTGGAGCGGTTGCGCGACCTGGTGATCCTGGCCGCCGTGCCGGACGCCGGGGAGAAGGGCCTCATCGACGCACCGGCCGACGTCGTCGAGCGGATGCAGGCCCAGGCGTCCGTCTTCGGCGCCGCCGAGCTCAGCCGCGCCGCCGACCTGGTGAACGAGGGACTGACGGAGATGCGGGGCGCGACCTCGCCGCGGCTGCAGGTCGAGCTGATCTGCGCCCGGGTGCTGCTGCCCGCGGCCTTCGACGACGAGCGTTCCCTCCAGGCCAGGCTCGACCGGCTGGAGCGGGGCGCGTCCTTCGCCACCACCGGGCCGGGGCCCTCGATGGGGTACGTGCCCGGGCCCGAGGCACTGGCACACGCCCCGGCCGCACCGCAGGCACACGCCCCGGTCGCGCCTCCGGCCGCTGCCCCCGCGCCGCCCGCCTACGCGCAGCCGGAGGCCGGATCGGGGCCCGCAGCCGCGCGTGCGGCTGCGCGTGGGGACGCGCCCCCGGCCGCTCCCGCACCGGCTGCTCCCGCGCCTGCCCCCGCTCCCGTGCAGCCGCCGCCCGCCGAGGCGCCGGTGGCCGGACAGCGGCCCGGCGCCTGGCCCGCCGCCGCCGCGCCCGAGCAGGGCCGGCGCCCCGGAGGCTGGCCCACCGCCTCCACCCCGGGTCAGGCCCCCGCGCCCCAGGCCGCCGCCCCCGCACCGGCTCCCACCACACCCGCCGCCGCTCCGGCGCCCGCCGCCGAGCCCGCTCCGGGTGCGACACAGGGCGCCGCGCAGGTGCGCAACATGTGGCCCGACATCCTGGAGGCGGTCAAGGGCCGCCGCCGGTTCACCTGGATCCTGCTCAGCCAGAACGCCCAGGTCACCGGCTTCGACGGCAGCACCCTGCAGATCGGCTTCCTCAACGCCGGCGCCCGCGACAACTTCGCGAGCAGCGGCAGCGAGGAGGTGCTGAAGCAGGCCCTGGCCGAGCGGTTCAACGCGCAGTGGAAGATCGAGGCGATCGTCGACCCGTCGGGCGGCGCCGGACAGCCCCCGCCGGTCGGCGGCGGCCGCCCCTCCGCGTCCGCGCCGCCGGCACCGCAGCGCCCCGCAGCCCCCGCCCCGCAGCAGTACGAGCCCCGGCCCGCGCCGGAGCGGCAGCAGCCCGGCGGCTCCGCCCCGGAACCCGCACCCCCGTCGTACACCGCTCCCGAACCACCCCGGTCGGTCGCCCCCGAGGACGACACCCCCGAGGCCGACGACCCCGACCTCGTCGACTCCGCACTGTCAGGCCATGACCTGATCGTCCGCGAACTGGGCGCCACGGTCGTCGAGGAGTTCACCAACGAGTGACGAGCAGGGCGCGCGGCGGGCCCCCTGCCGCGTGCGGCCTCCGCCCCGCCCGTCCGGGCCCCTGCCGTGTGTGGCCTTCGCCCCGCCCGTCCGGGCCCCTGCTTGTCCAAGGAGCGGCGTCCGTCAAGGGGGCGGTGCCCCGGCGGCTAGGCTGCACCCCGTGAAGGTCCTCGTCATCGGCGGCGGCGCCCGCGAACACGCCCTGTGCCGCTCTCTCTCCCTCGACCCCGACGTCACCGCTCTGTACTGCGCTCCCGGCAACGCCGGCATCGCAGAGGTGGCCGAACTGCACCCGGTCGACGCCCTCGACGGCGCTGCCGTCGCGCGCCTCGCCACCGAACTGGGCGCCGAGCTGGTGGTCGTCGGCCCGGAGGCACCGCTTGTCGCCGGGGTCGCCGACGCCGTGCGCGCCGCCGGCGTCCCCTGCTTCGGCCCGTCCGGAAAGGCTGCCCAGCTCGAGGGTTCCAAGGCCTTCGCCAAGGACGTGATGGCCGGAGCGGGCGTCCCGACTGCCCGCAGCTACGTCTGCACCACTCCCGCGGAGATCGACACCGCCCTCGACGCGTTCGGCGCCCCGTACGTCGTCAAGGACGACGGCCTCGCCGCCGGCAAGGGCGTCGTCGTCACCGACGACATCGAGGCGGCCCGTGCCCACGCGCTGGCCTGTGACCGCGTGGTCATCGAGGAGTTCCTCGACGGCCCCGAGGTGAGCCTCTTCGCGATCACCGACGGCACCACCGTGCTGCCGCTCCAGCCCGCCCAGGACTTCAAACGGGCCCTCGACAACGACGAGGGTCCGAACACCGGCGGCATGGGCGCGTACTCCCCGCTGCCGTGGGCCGACCCGAAGCTGGTCGACGAGGTCATGGAGTCGGTCCTCCAGCCGACCGTCGACGAGCTCCGCCGCCGCGGCACGCCGTTCTCCGGGCTGCTCTACGCGGGCCTCGCGATCACCTCGCGCGGCGTACGGGTCATCGAGTTCAACGCGCGCTTCGGCGACCCGGAGACCCAGGTGGTCCTGGCCCGTCTGAAGACCCCGCTGGCCGGCGTCCTGCTCGGCTCCGCCAACGGGACCCTGGACGAGCTGCCCCCGCTGAAGTGGCGCGACGAGGCCGCGGTCACCGTGGTCATCGCCTCCCACAACTACCCGGACACCCCGCGGACGGGCGACCCGATCGAGGGGCTCGACGAGGTCGCGGCACAGGATGCGCCGCACGCGTACGTCCTGCACGCCGGTACCCGGCAGGACGGCGACAAGGTCGTCAGCGCGGGCGGCCGTGTGCTCTCCGTGACCGCGACCGCCAAGGACCTCGCGGGTGCCCGTGAGCGTGCCTACACGGCGGCTGCCCGCATCCGGCTCGACGGCTCCCAGCTGCGGACAGACATCGCCAAGAAGGCCGCGGAGGCCTGACCCGTATCGGTCGGAGAGGGCCGCGGAGGCCTGACCCGTACCGCCCCGGCCAACCACTGGCGCGCCGCTGCCCATCGGGCAGCGGCGCGCCAGCACCTTTACCCAAAGCCATTCCATCGAGTGACGGCTGAGCCATCCGGATGACGCCCGCCGAAGCCCCAACTAGGGTGCGGCGCAGGCGTTCCGGCACTTGGCCCACCGGCATTGCGATGTCAGTGACGGGTGCCACAGTGGGGGAGTGAGCAACACCGCCGTGGGGGCAGAGGGGGTGACGTCCGGCCGTGTCCGGTACCGGTACAGGTGAGGAGCTGGGTGCGCAGGCAGCGCGCGCCCGGGCTCTCGTGCTGCTGCGCATCCGCAGCAGGGCAACGGCAGTAGCGCTGCTGCCGGCCGCGTTCGCCGTCGTGCTGTTCGCCGCGGGCGCACAGGGCTTCGCCGAGGGCAGCGGCTGGGACGCGGTGCGCTGGGCCGTGACGGCCTGTGCCGTCCTCGTCCTGCTCGTCGCCGCGGCCGTCGCGATCGCGGTCGTACGGGCGAAGCCGGCGGTCAGCCCGACCGTCCCGCTCAGCGAGGAGGCCGCGCCGGATCTCTACCGGCTGGTGCGCGACCTGGCGGAGCGGCTCGGCGTGCCCGCGCCCTCGGCCATAGCGCTCACACCCGACTGCGACAGCTGGCTGGAGGACCGTACCCACCCGGCTGCGGACCGCGCGGCCCGCGAGGCCGCGAACCGGGACCGGAGCGGACCGGCGGACGGTTCGGGCCCTGGGCCGAGGCGCGGTCGCCGGGTCCAGGCGGCACCCGTGCTGGTGATCGGCTCCCCGTTCCTCTGGTGGATGCGGGTCGCCGAGCTACGGGCGGTGCTCGCCCCGGTCGTGGCCGGCACAGGACCCTCCGCCCACCCCGACATAGCCGCGGCCCGGCGTTTCGTCCGCGGGCTGGACGGTGCGGTCGCCGATGCGGCGGCACCCGTCCAGGGGGCGCTGCGCAAGGTTCTGCGGCTGCCCGGCCGCTTCGTTGGCCGGATCGCCCGGTTGCTGCTGCGCAGTTGCCGTGGCCATGCGACCGAGATGGAGCGGGGTGTGGCCGCCGCCGCTTCGACGCGGGCACAGGCCGTGGACTACGGGCTGCGGGTCGTCGCCCAGGAACAGGTCGGTCTCGCCTACGCGGGCTGGGACCGGCTGCTCACCCGCGTCGCGCTTCCCGCCTGGCGGATGGGGCGCTGGCCCTCCCGGCTGGATGCGGGCGTCGTCTCCGCCCTCACCGAGCTCTCCCGCCGTGACCGGCTGGCCGAGGGGTTCACCACCCGGCTCGGCGAGCGTCCCGCATGCGACCTCCTGGAGGAGCCGGGAGCGGCCGACGAGGCGGCGTCCCTGCTGGCCGCGAGGCTCTTCCACGGCGGCCCCGCGGAGACCGGGCCCGACTGGGCCCCGGTGGACTGGCAGCAGTATCCGGAAGAGGTCGTCGACCGGAAGTGGCGTTCCGAGGCGGCCCGGCTGCACCGGGTCCTGGACAGCATGGGTGTACCTCCCGCCGCAGGCACCGGTTCCGACACCGCGTGCGCGGGGGTGCCCACACTGGCGCGCGTCGTCGAGCACCTCGCCGCGGGCCAGGACGGCGCTGAGGAGCTCGCGGCCGGTGTCAGCGCGGCCGTGGCCCGGGACGAGGCACAGGCCCCGCAGCCGGTCAGCGGGGGCGCAGGGGGCGCGGGCGGCGATGTGCTGGATCTGTGGGGGCCCGATCCGCTCCCGCTCTTCCCGCTCCAGCCGCCCCGTACCGGTACCGAACTGCTGGCGGACCATGTCGCGGCGATGGTCTGCTGCGCCGCGGTCGACACGGCGGGCGCGGCGCCCGGGCTGGACTGGCTCGACGGACCCGCACTCCTGGTGGACGGTGCACGTCCGGCCGACCTCGGCAGTCCGGTCCTCAGCCTGGTCGAGGACGGGGACGCGGGGCCGTTGCGGTCCTGGCTCGCCTCGGTCGGCGTACGTACCGACAAGCCCGTGCGTCTCGTCTGAAACACGTGAAGGCGGACGGCTGTTCAGGCCGACCGCCCCCGATACCCGGAACGTCAGGTTCCGTTCACGTCAATTCGCGACGAACGGTGACGGAGTGCATGCGTTATGTGATGTGCTGGGGATCGGCGCTGACAGTCGGCGCACCACTGTTGTTCCGGGGGCCTGAGGGAGGGATGCGTCATGGGGGCGGAGCAGATTCGTCGTTGGGAGTCGGGTGCCCTGGCACATGCCGTCACCGATCCCTTCGGTCAGGGGCCACTTCCCTGGCTGCGCGGGAGTGAGAACTACCTCGACGACACCGGTCAGGTCGTGCCCTGGTACGCCGACCCCACCCTGCCCCGCGGCTCCACCGGCGGAGGCACCCGCACCGCCGACGACGTCCGCCGCCAGATCAAGGGATTCAGCTCCACCGGCGCCGCGGCCCCCGGCGAGGCGATCGACTTCCACATCACCGTGGACCCGCCCCAGCAGTTCTCCGTGGACATCTACCGGATCGGCCACTACGGGGGCGACGGCGCCGCGAAGATCAGCACGAGCCCGCGGCTCTCCGGCATCGTCCAGCCGGCTCCCCTCACCGCCGACCGCACGGTCTCCTGCCACCACTGGTGGCAGTCCTGGCGGCTGCAGATCCCGACGTACTGGTCGATCGGCGCGTACGTCGCCGTGCTCACCACGGTCGACGGCCACCGCTCCCACATCCCCTTCACCGTCCGCGACGACCACCCGGCCGACCTGCTGCTGGTGCTTCCGGACATCACGTGGCAGGCGTACAACCTCTATCCCGAGGACGGTGTGACCGGCGCCAGCCTCTACCACGCCTGGGACGAACAGGGCCGGCTGCTGGGGGAGGAGGACGCGGCGGTCACCGTCTCCTTCGACCGCCCTTACGCGGGCGCCGGGCTTCCGCTCCACGTCGGCCATGCCTACGACTTCATCCGCTGGGCCGAGCGCTACGGCTACGACATCGCCTACGCCGACACCCGTGACCTGCACGCGGGCCGGATCGACCCGACGCGCTACCGGGGTCTCGTCTTCCCCGGCCATGACGAGTACTGGTCGGTGCCCATGCGCCGCACCGCCGAGCGCGCCCGCGACAACGGCACGTCCCTCGTCTTCCTCTCCGCCAACACCATGTACTGGCAGGTCAGCCTCGCGCCGTCGCCCTCGGGCGTCCCCGACCGGCTGCTCAGCTGCCGCAAGCGCCGGGGCCCGGGCAAGCCCGCGCTCTGGCGCGAGCTCGACCGCCCCGAGCAGGAACTGCTCGGCATCCAGTACGCGGGCCGGGTACCCGACCCCCACCCGCTGGTCGTGCGGAACGCGGAGCACTGGCTCTGGGACGCGACCGGCGCCACCGAGGGCGATGAGATCGACGGCCTGGTCGCGGGCGAGGCCGACCGCTACTTCCCCCGCACGACGCTTCCCGAGCACGACAGCCGCATCCTGCTCGCACACTCCCCGTACCAGGACAGCGACGGGGTGACACGCCACCAGGAGACCTCCCTGTACCGGGCCCCGTCGGGTGCGCTCGTCTTCGCCTCCGGGACCTTCGCCTGGTCTCCGGCCCTGGACCGCCCCGGCCATGTGGACCCGCGGATCCAGCGGGCGACCGCCAACCTCCTCGACCGCATCTGCAAGCGCGCCTGACCATACGGCCGCCCCCACCCGTTCCTGGCAGCGCGTCCGCACCCCCTGCGCGGCTGTCCGCACCCTGATACGGGACAATCGGAGCAGCTCCTGGATCAACCTACGCGGAGGCAGCGTGTCCGGATTTGTAGAAAAGCCCGAGCCCGTGCAGGTTCCGGGGCTCACCCACCTGCACACAGGCAAGGTGCGCGACCTGTACCGGAACGAGGCGGGTGACCTCGTCATGGTCGCCAGCGACCGGATGTCCGCGTACGACTGGGTCCTGCCCACCGAGATCCCGGACAAGGGCCGCGTCCTGACCCGGCTCTCGCTGTGGTGGTTCGACCAGCTCGCCGACCTCGTGCCGAACCACGTCCTGTCCACGGAACTGCCCGCCGGAGCCCCGGCGGACTGGGCCGGCCGCACGACGATCTGCAAGTCGCTGCGGATGGTCCCGGTCGAGTGTGTCGCCCGCGGCTATCTGACCGGCTCCGGCCTGGTCGAGTACAACGCGTCCCGCACCGTCTGCGGCCTCGCCCTTCCCGAGGGCCTCGTCGACGGCTCCGAGCTGCCGGCGCCGATCTTCACCCCCGCCACCAAGGCGGCCGTCGGCGATCACGACGAGAACGTGAGCTACGAGGAAGTGGCCCGCCAGGTCGGAGCCGAGACCGCCGCGCAGCTGCGCCGCACGACCCTGGACGTATACAGCCGGGCCCGCGACATTGCCCGCGAGCGCGGGATCATCCTCGCGGACACGAAGTTCGAGTTCGGCTTCGCGCCCACCGCCGACGGCGGCGAGGAACTGATCATCGCGGACGAGGTGCTCACCCCGGACTCCTCCCGCTTCTGGCCGGCCGCTGGCTGGGAGCCGGGCCGAGCCCAGCCGTCGTACGACAAGCAGTTCGTGCGCGACTGGCTGACCTCACCGGCCTCCGGCTGGGACCGCAAGAGCGAGCAGCCGCCGCCGGCGCTGCCCCAGGAGATCGTGGACGCGACCCGCGCCAAGTACCTGGAGGCGTACGAACTGCTCACGGGCACCCCCTGGAACTAGGGCGTCCCGGCACACGAAGAAGCCCCCGGCCGAAAGGCCGGGGGCTTCTTGCTGAACCGAGCGGACGACCAGGTTCGAACTGGCGACCTCAACCTTGGCAAGGTTGCGCTCTACCAACTGAGCTACGTCCGCAAGCGCCGAAGCGCGAGGACTACTATACCCATCCCCGCTCGCGTGCGAGACGCACTGCGGCATGACGGTTCTCCGCCCCGAGCTTCGCGGCCGCCGCCGAGAGGTAGTTGCGTACCGTCCCCTGTGACAAGGACGCCCGTTCCGCGATCTCGGCGACCGGCGCCCCGTCGGCCGCCAGTTCCAGTACCTCGGCCTCGCGCACGGTCAGTGGCGAGTCCCCGGCGGCAATGGCGTCGGCCGCCAACTCCGGGTCCACATAACGGTTTCCGGCATGCACGGTGCGGATGATGCCGGCCAGTTGTCGCGCGCTGACCGTCTTCGGTACGAACGCCCGCACGCCCGCTGCGAGGGCTCTCTTGAGATGACCCGGGAGGCCATGACTCGTCACGATCATGGTTCTGCAACCCGGGAGTTCGGACCGTATCGATGTGGCGACGCTCACACCGTCCGCCCCCGGCATCTCCAGATCCAGCACCACCACGTCGGGGCGGTGTGCCCGGGCCATGGCCAGTGCCTCGGGGCCGGTCGCGGCCTCGGCGACCACCACCAGGTCGTCCTCAAGCGCGAGCAGGGCGGCGAGCGCGCCCCGGATCAGGTGCTCGTCATCGGCGAGCAGTACGCGTACCGCGGTCATCGTCGTTCCTCCAGAAGGGCCGTACGCGATCGGTCACCGGCAGCCGCGTACGGGACGTCAGCGGATTCCGCGCGGGCCAGCGGGATCCGCGCGCTCAGCCGGAACAGGCCGTCCGCTGCCGGACCCGCCTCCAGCGCCCCGTCGAGTGCACCGAGCCGTTCGCGCAGTCCGGCCAGCCCGGAACCCGTTCCCTCCGGAGCTGCCGCAGGCGCCCCGTCGTTCTCCACGTCCAGCACCACCGCGTCCGCCGTGACGCCGAGACGGATGGTGCAGCGGCCCGGATCGCCGTGCCGCAGGACATTGGTCGCGGCTTCACGCACCACCCAGCCGAGCGCCGACTGGACGGGCCCGGGCAGCCCCGTACCGTCGCTGCCCGTCACCGCGCACTTGATGCCCGCTGCCTGCAACACCCCTTGAGCCCCGGCCAGTTCTGTCGTCAGATCGGCTTCCCTGTACCCGCGTACGACGTCGCGGACTTCCTGCTGCGAGGCTCGGGCTATCCGCTGCACCTCGACCATCTGGTCCAGCGCCTCGGGCCTGCCCCGCTGCGCGAGCTCCACCGCCAGTTCGCTCTTCAGCGCGATCACCGCGAGATTGCGGCCCATCACGTCGTGCAGGTCCCGCCCGAACCGCAGCCGCTCCTCGGCCACAGCGAGCCTGGCCTGCACGTCCCGGGCATCCTCGGCCTGCCACATCACGCTCAGGCTCCATGCGCTGGGACGTACCGAGATCAGGACCAGCACGCAGCCGAAGAGCGTGGCCGGCGCGACGCCGGCCAAGGTTCCGCCCCGTACCCCGGCCGCGGCGAGTGCGCCGGTGGTCAACGCGGTGAGGAAGAGCGACTCGATCATGAACGTGCGGACCGGAACCAGGAGCACCCTCGTGATCACCAATGCCATGGGCGTGTTCAGGCCCATGAGGAGCAGTCCGGCGCCGGCTACGCCGTCCACCGCGGCCAGCGTCGCCAGCAGGCTCACCTGGAGCACCAGCAGGGCCAGTGGTGCCAGCATCCGCCGTCCGGGGAAGACGGAAATACCGAGGTAGTGCGCGTACGACGACTGCACATTGCGGTTGCTCAGCAGACACTGCGCCATGCTCACCAGGAACAGAGCCGCGCCCAGTGCCAGCGGGAGTGGTTCATGGCGGATGTCCGACTTGAAGGGGGCCAGCTGCCAGCACAGGGTGAAGAGCCAGGGCATCGAGGAGATGGTCATCCGCGAGTACAGATCGATCCGCTCCAGCTTGCTGCGCTCCTGCCAGCTGCGGCGCCATCCCCGTACGTGCATCAACGCGCCACAACCTCTCTCAGCGTCGGGGATCCCAGCGGAACCACCGCTGCACAGCAAACACCGCGAGCGCCGTCCAGACCAGTCCGGTCAGTGCCGCCCCCAGCAGGTCAGCGCCCTCGGCGACGCCCAGCCAGCCCGAACGTACGAGCGTCATCACGCCGGTCAGCGGCAGGAACTCGCAGGCCGACGCGAGCGGGTCGGGAAATATCTCCAGGGGGACGAAGAGCCCCGATCCCATCATCGAGACGAGGAACAGCGGCAACGTGGTGAGCTGTGCCGTCTGCACGGTGCGCGTCACTATGGAGGTGACCGCGGCCAGCACGGTCAGCAACACCACAGCCAGCAGCAGCCCCGCGAGGAGCAGTTCGGGCCGTCGCGGTGCGGTGACGCCGAAGAAGGCCGCGCCCGTCACGATGATCAGCACGGACTGCGTCAGGGCCAGAGCGGCCGAGGGCAGCGCGGTCCCGGTCAGGATCTCGCCGTCGCTGACCTCGCCGGTACGGAGCCGCTTCAGGACCAGGTCCTCGCGCCGGGCCACGTAGGCGGCGACCAGGTTCATGTAGACGGCCTGGATGAGTACCGTCCCGATGCCTCCGGTGAGCGCGGCTGCGGCGACCGTCAGCCCGGTCCCGCCTAGATCCACCTGTTCGAGCGTCGACTTCATCGCCATGATCATGGCCGAGGGCACCAGCAGCGCGACGATCACGGCCGTTCTGTTACGGGCGAGCAGTGTCATTTCGGCCCGGCCGAGAGCTATCAGCCGGCCCCGGGCCGTTGTCGTGGTCCGGACCGTCGCGGTCGGTGTGGTCGTTGCCGCAGTCGTCATGAGACGGTCACCCCTTCGGTCTCGGCGGCGGACTTTGCGATATCGAGGAATGCCTCTTCGAGTGAGGCGGACCGGGCGTCGAGGCCGGTCAGCGGAATGTCCGACTCTGCCGCCCAGCACAGCAGTTCGGTCAGCGACTCCTGGAGCCGATGGGTGCGGATTTCGACCCGTCGCCCCTCGGCCGCGGCGCGCAGGCCCAGCGGCAGCTGGCCCGGCGCGACCCCGACGGGCAGCTCGAACCGGATCCGCGCCGGGCGCGCGGCCGTCACCTCGGCGGTGGTGCCCGTGGTCACGATCCGGCCCCGGTGCATGATCGCCAGCCGGTCGGCGAGTGCCTCGGCCTCTTCCAGGTAGTGCGTGGTCAGCAGGATGGTGATGCCGTCCTCCTTGAGCCTCCGCACCAGCTCCCAGGTGTCTCGCCGCCCCTCGGCGTCCAGGCCGGTGGTCGGTTCGTCGAGGAAGAGCACCTCGGGCCGGCCGAGCAGCGCCAGCGCCAGGTCCAGCCGTCGCCGCTCGCCACCGGAGAGCTGCTTGACCCGGACCCCGGTCCGGTGGCCGAGCCCCACCAGTTCCAGAGCCTCGGCAGTCGGCCGGGCCCCGCTGGTGCAGCCTGCCCACATCCGTACGGTCTCCGCGGCGGTCAGGTCGGACGGGAAGCCACCCTCCTGAAGCATCACCCCGATCCGCGGCCGGACAGCGGCGCGATCGGCGTACGGGTCGTGGCCGAGCACCCGTATCGCGCCGCTGTCGGGACGGGCCAGCCCTTCGAGAAGTTCGACGGTGGATGTCTTGCCGGCGCCGTTCGTCCCGAGGAGGGCGAACAGTTCGCCACGTGCCACGGAGAACGAGACGCCGGTCACGGCCTCGAAGCCGCCCGCGTAGCTGCGCCGGACACCGTCCACCTCGATCACACAGGCCTGGGGAATTTCGTCGCTGGTCATGGACTCAACGTTTCCGCCCGGACCGGACCAGGAGCAGTGCGAGCTGTCATCACTGCCCATGACAAACGTCATGTATCGCCGGCTGATGGCAAACGCCATGTGTGAAGACGGCTGAAGAGGGGAGGGATATGCCCAGGCCCGAATACGACGAAGGCCCCGGTCGAAATCGACCAGGGCCTTCGATCAAGAGCGGACGACCAGGTTCGAACTGGCGACCTCAACCTTGGCAAGGTTGCGCTCTACCAACTGAGCTACGTCCGCATTGCAGCCACTCGGCTTTCACCGGTGGAGCGAGCACTACTCTACCTGATCCACTGGAGTGGTCGGGAAGAGTGATGCAGAGCGGGTGACAGGAATTGCACACTGCGCCTTCCCCCTGGAAGGGGGATGTTCTACTACTGAACTACACCCGCACGCTGCGTGAGGTTCGGCTTTGCGGCCTTGCCCCTCGGCGTGCTCCAGACTCTAGCCGACCTGCGGGGGTGTCGCGCAAGTCGGCTCCCGCGGGGTGTCGCCCGCATGGCCGGTGACGGGCGGTCCGATGCCCGCCGACCGGTCGGCCGGCACCGCGCGTCCGCTCAACTTGCTTCCTGGAACGCCTCGTAGACCTTCTTGGGGATCCGGCCCCGGGCCGGCACCTCCATCCGGTGCGAGCGTGCCCAGGCGCGGACGGCCGCCGGATCGGGCGCGAGCGAGGTGTGCCGGTACGAGACGGGAACCTTGCCGTGCTTGCCTGCGTTTGTCTGCTTCCGGCCGGCCGCCATGTACGGCGCCAGGACCTTGCGCAGCTTCTTTGCATTGGAGGGATTCAGGTCGATCTCGTACGACTTCCCGTCCAGGGCGAAGGTGACCGTTTCCGCCGCTGCTCCCCCGTCGATGTCGTCGGAGAGCGTGACCACTACGCGCTGAGCCACGGATATCGGTCCTTTCCTACGGCACCCTCGCCTGACATGCGTGGATGCCGGCCTTCCGGCTGCGAGCGCGGATGCGGGCCGACCGGTGTCGGCCGTTTAGGGGCTATGTTGCTTTCCCCGGTAATCATTTGTACAGCGGTGGGCCCTGCATTGTGAAGCCCGCCCAATTACCTGCGCGTGTCAACCTGATTTGCGTGCCGCTGGTGGGGATTTTTGTTGCAGGATTTTTCGCGCCTGTTGTCACGCCCGATATCCCGGCGTGATGTGGTCCGCATCCCGGTGTGATGTGACCCGCTCGATATCTACCCGCGTAGAATTTCCGGCCAGGTACGCTGAGTGGACCCGCGGGGGTCTGGGGAACCCCCCGGAGAAACAGCCGCACCACACCACCACACCGGGAGTGCCAGTGGCACGCGTCGTAGTCGACGTCATGCTCAAGCCCGAGATCCTCGACCCGCAGGGACAGGCTGTGCAGCGTGCGCTGCCCCGTCTCGGCTTCGAGGGAATCGCGGACGTACGTCAGGGAAAGCGTTTCGAGCTGGAGATCGAGGGGCCGGTCGATGACGCCGCGCTCGCTCGTATTCACGAGATGGCCGAGACGTTCCTCGCCAACACCGTGATCGAGGACTTCACCGTGAAGGTGGAGAAGGCCGAGGAGTCGAAGTGACTGCTCGTATCGGAGTCGTCACCTTTCCGGGCACGCTCGACGACCAGGACAGCCTTCGGGCCGTACGGGTCGCCGGCGCCGAACCCGTATCGCTGTGGCACCGCGACAAGGACCTGCACCAGGTCGACGCGGTCATCCTCGCGGGCGGTTTCTCCTACGGCGACTATCTGCGGGCCGGAGCCATCTCCCGCTTCTCGCCGGTCATGGAGACGGTGATCGAGCAGGCGAAGGCGGGCATGCCGGTTCTCGGCATCTGCAACGGCTTCCAGATTCTGACCGAGGCGCATCTGCTGCCCGGTGCGATGCTGCGCAACAACCACCTGCACTTCATCTGCCGCGACCAGAAGCTCCGCGTCGAGAACGCGGAGACGTCCTGGACCTCGGACTACTCCGCAGGCCAGGAAATCTCCGTACCGCTCAAGAACATGGACGGCCGCTACACCGCCGACGAGCGCACGCTCGACGAGCTGGAGGCCGAGGGCCGCGTCGCGTTCCGCTACATGGACGTGAACCCCAACGGCTCGCTGCGCGACATCGCCGGCATCACCAATGCCGCGGGCAACGTCGTCGGCCTGATGCCGCACCCGGAGCACGCCGTGGAGCCGCTGATCGGCACCGGTCGTACCGACGGTCTCGGTTTCTTCACCTCCATCATCAAGAAGCTGGTCAACGCATGAGCCTGGACACGGTCAAGCACGCGGCCGAAACCCCGGACGTGGAGCAGCCCTGGAAGGAGCTCGGCCTCAAGGAGGACGAGTACGCCAGGGTCCGCGAGATCCTGGGCCGCCGTCCCACCGGCGCCGAGCTCGCCATGTACTCCGTGATGTGGTCCGAGCACTGCTCCTACAAGAGCAGCAAGGTCCACCTCAAGCAGTTCGGCGAGAAGGTTCCCGAGAACGACGCGATGCTCGTCGGTATCGGTGAGAACGCCGGTGTGGTCGACGTCGGCCAGGGCTACGCGGTCACCTTCAAGGTCGAGTCGCACAACCACCCCTCGTACATCGAGCCCTACCAGGGCGCGGCCACCGGCGTCGGCGGCATCGTCCGCGACATCCTCGCCATGGGCGCCCGTCCGATCGCGGTCGTCGACCCGCTGCGCTTCGGTGCGGCCGACCACCCCGACACCCGGCGCGTCCTGCCGGGCATCGTCGCGGGCATCGGCGGCTACGGGAACTGTCTCGGCCTGCCCAACATCGGCGGCGAGGTCGTCTTCGACGCCTGCTACCAGGGCAACCCGCTCGTCAACGCCGGCTGCATCGGCGTGATGAAGCACGAGGACATCCACCTGGCCCAGGCCTCCGGCCCCGGCAACAAGGTGATCCTTTACGGCGCCCGCACCGGCGGTGACGGCATCGGCGGCGTCTCCGTGCTCGCCTCGGAGACCTTCGACGACACCAAGCCCACCAAGCGGCCCGCCGTCCAGGTCGGCGACCCGTTCCAGGAGAAGCTCCTCATCGAGTGCACCCTGGAGATCTTCAAGGAGAAGCTCGTCGCGGGCATCCAGGACCTCGGCGGCGCCGGGCTCTCCTGTGCCACGTCCGAGCTGGCCTCCGCGGGCTCCGGCGGCATGCGCGTCGAGCTGGACACCGTGCCGCTGCGCGACTCCTCCCTCTCGCCCGAGGAAATCCTCATGAGCGAGTCGCAGGAGCGCATGTGCGCGATCGTCGAGCCGCAGCACGTGGACCGCTTCCTGGAGATCTGCGAGAAGTGGGACGTCATCGCCACCGTCATCGGTGAGGTGACCGAGGGCTCCCAGCTGGAGATCTTCTGGCACGGCGAGCAGATCGTGGACGTGCCGCCGCGGTCCGTCGCCCACGAGGGCCCGACCTACCACCGTCCGTTCGCCCGTCCGTCCTGGCAGGACGCGCTGCAGGCCGACGACGCCGGCAAGCTGGCCCGCCCGGCCAACGGTGCCGAACTGCGCGAGCAGGTTCTGCAGCTGGTCTCCTCGCCGAACCAGGCGTCGAAGGCCTGGATCACGGACCAGTACGACCGGTTCGTGCAGGGCAACACCGTGCTCGCGATGCCCGAGGACGCAGGCATGGTCCGCATCGACGAGGAGTCCAACCTCGGCGTGGCCATGGCGACCGACGGCAACGGCCGGTACGCGAAGCTCGACCCGTACACCGGCGCGCAGCTCGCGCTGGCGGAGTCGTACCGCAACGTCGCCGCTTCCGGTGCGAAGCCGCTCGCCATTTCGGACTGCCTGAACTTCGGTTCGCCCGAGGACCCGGACGTCATGTGGCAGTTCGCCGAGGCCACTCGCGGCCTGGCGGACGGCTGCCTGGAGCTGGGGACCCCGGTCACCGGCGGCAACGTGTCCTTGTACAACCAGACCGGCGAGACGGCGATCCACCCGACGCCGGTCGTGGCCGTGCTCGGTGTGATCGACGACGTCACGCGGCGTACGCCGGTCGCCTTCAAGGAAGAGGGCCAGCTCCTCTACCTGCTGGGTGACACCCACGAGGAGTTCGGCGGCTCGGCCTGGTCCGAGGTCGTCCACCAGCACCTCGGTGGCATGCCGCCCAAGGTCGACCTGGGCCGCGAGAAGCTGCTCGGCGAGATCCTGATCTCGGCGTCCCGCGACGGCATGATCGACGCGGCGCACGACCTGTCCGACGGCGGCCTGATCCAGGCGGTCACCGAGTCCTGCCTGCGTGGCGGGAAGGGTGCCCGGCTGGTCGTGCCGGACGGACTGGACGCGTTCACGTTCCTGTTCTCCGAGTCGGCGGGACGCGCGATCGTCTCGGTCCCGCGCAGCGAGGAGCTCCGCTTCAACGACATGTGCGGGGCGCGAGGTCTGCCCGTGACCCGGATCGGCGTCGTGGACGGCGAGGAGATCGAGATCCAGGGCGAGTTCAGCATTCCGCTGGACGAGCTGCGTACGGCACACGAGGGGACGATCCCCGCGCTGCTCGCGTAGCCCGGCGGACACGTCCGTCACCCTTCGCGCAGGCCCCCGCCCGGTTTCGACCGGGTGGGGGCTTGCGCGTGGCGTGAACAGTTCGGCGAACGAGGTGCCGAGCCACGGGACACACGGCTACGGGCGGACCTGCGCGATCGACATCGTGGCGGAGCCCGAGGTGGGGATCGGGGTGGCACGGTGGTGCACGCATCGCACGGCCGGCGTGACCACCTCAGCCGGAATTCCGGTCCCGCGTTGATCTGCCTGATGCTGACAGAGGCATGCGTACGGGATGTGCTCGGTCCGGGCGGCATGGTCGGGAACCAGCTGATGGACGATCCAGGAGTGGACGCAGCGACGTAGCGGTGGGAATTCCGTTCGCCTGGCGTGGGACAGGTCTTCCGGCCGACGGCGAGGCGTTCAGGGCCGGGGAAGCTGCGACGGGCGCCCTGTTCCGGATTCAGGTGCGCTGCAGGCCCTCGGAGGCCGGCTGGCCCGGAAGCCGAGCCGAGCGGCGGGTGGCGGGCGGTGGTGGTGCCGTAATGGCGGGAAGGGCCACTCTCCGCCTGGTCATGCACCTGGGCAGATATTTGCCTGGGTATAAGTTTCATCCTGGTACAGTGATGTCATGCTGACCGAGGGGATGGGCCTGCGCGAGCGCAAGAAGATCCAGACGCGACGCCGTCTGCTTGCCGAGGCCGCGAGTCTCTTCGGAGAGCGCGGGTTCGACCAGGTCTCCGTCGCGGAGATCGCCGAAGCGGCCGACGTGTCGAAGATGACCGTCTTCAACTACTTCGACAGCAAGGAAGACCTGGTTCTCGCTCCTATGGAGGAGCACATCGGGGACGTCGCCCAGGTGGTGCGGGACCGGGTGCGGGGCGAGTCCGTAGTGGCCGGCATGCGCCGCCAGTTCCTGGCCGCTGTCGAAAGCCGGGACCCGTCGGTCGGGATGAGTGACTCTCCGGTAGCGCTCGGGCTCCTCCAGTTGATCCAGCAGACGCCCGCACTGCTCACCCGTGCCCGCGCGTTCTTCGCCCGCAGCGACGAGTTGCTCGTCGACGTACTGGTCGAGGAGGGGGAGGACCGGGCCGTCGCGCGCATCGTGGCAGCCCAGCTGATCGGTACCCGTAACGCCCTGATCAGCGAGAACCACCGACGGTTGTTGGCCGGCGAGTCTGCTGAGGCCATCGCTTCGGATGCCGCGGTTCTTGCCGGGCGGGCGTTCGATCTGCTCGAGAACGGCCTGGGCGACTTCGCGACCCGGGCCTGACCCAGGGTCGGGCGGTGGTGGTGTCGTAGCCGGCGCTGTGGCATCGGGTGCGGCGGTACGCCGTAGGCTCCCGTCCATGCCGCCGTCCCAGAAGCGCGCCCGCCGCTACGACCCGGTCAGGACCCGTGCCGCCGTCCTGGCGCAGTTCTCCCAAATCCGGTCCGCCGTACGAACCCTGACTCCCGAGCAACTTGAACGGCCGAGCGGGCTCGGTGCGTGGACGGTGCGTGAGCTCGCCGTCCACCTGACCATGGCGCTCTCGCACGTCAGCAGAAACCTGGAGCTGCCCGAGCCCGTCCTCGCCAAGCCGGAGGTGACCTTGCTGGAGTGGCCGTTCTCCACGGCGGGCCGAGCCGGCCGGATCGCCGACGACACCGTGGCGCTTGCCGCCGCCCACCCCGATGTGGATGCGCTGTACGGCGAGGTGGCCGACCGGTTCGAGTCACTGGTGCCGGGCGCCTCCGAGGACCGGTTGCTGGCGACCCGGGTGGGTGCCATGCGGCTCGGGGACTTCCTGGTGACGCGCACCGTTGAGCTCGTGGTCCACACGTACGACCTCAACGAGGCGACCGGGTTGGGTATCCCGTACGACCGTCAGGCGCTCGCCGCCTGCACCCGGTTGCTCGCGGACGCCCTGGCGGAGAAGGCACCGGGGGGTTCGGTCGAGGTGCGGGTGCCGCCCTTCGCGGTGGTCCAGTGCGTCCAGGGGCCCCGGCACACCCGAGGTACGCCGCCCAACGTCGTCGAGACCGACGCGCTCACCTGGATCAGGCTCGCCACCGGACGTACGCAATGGGCACGCGAGCTCGACGAGGCCAAGGTCAGCGCCAGCGGTGAACGGGCGGATCTTGCTGCGCTGCTCCCCCTGATGGGGTGACGGGAACCGGATCGCCGGTGCCGGCCGTCCCATGGCCATGCACCGTCACAGTCTGGCTGTCAGCGTTCTGACCCTTCTCGCCCTTGCCGCCTGCGGTACGGAGCCGGGTCCCGGGGCCGACTCCGGCCACGAGTCCAGGACCGGTTCCGGCAGCAGTGGTGGCAGCGGCACCGTGCGGAGCGACGCACCGATCACCGGCATCCGCTGGGAAATCGAATCGGTGACGGTCAGCGGGAAGCGCTCTGCGGCCCCGGCCGGGGCCCATCTCGAAATCGACGCCAACGGGCGGGCGAGCGGGAACTACGGCTGCAACCGGTTCACCGCGGAGGCCCGGCTCGACGGTGACACGCTCACCGTCGAGCCGGGCACGACCACCGAGATGGGATGCGCGCCGGACATCCAGCGGTTCGAGGCCCTGCTCTCGCAGGCCTTCAGCGGCAAGCTCACCGTCGCGGCCAAGGGCGACAGACTCACCCTCACTACGGCGAAGGGCGGCACCATCGCGCTCACCGCACGGCCCCCGGCCCCGCTCACCGGAACGCGCTGGCGGATCACCACCCTGGTCTCCGGCTCCGTCGCCTCGTCCCTGCCCGCGGGTACGGCGAACAAGGCGCACCTCACGTTCGGCAAGGACGGCACCGTCCGGGGTGCCCTCGGCTGCAACAGCTTCCGCGGCACCGCGGACGTCTCCGGCACCACCATCGCCTTCGGCCGACTCGTCACCACCCGCAAGATGTGCCCGGACCCCGAGATGCGGCTGGAGCGCGCCCTGCTCGACGTGCTCGACGGGAAGCGGACGGCCTACGGGATCACCCACCGCACGCTGTCCCTCACCGCACCGGACGGCAAGGGACTCGCGGCCTCTGCTCCGGAGAAGGAGGAAGAGGGGTCGGAAGGGTAGAGAAGGTGATGCAGCGGCAGGGGATCAGGAGGTCTTCGGGTAGGGCAGCAGCCCGGCGTCCGTTCGTTCCCAAGCCGCCCGGAGTTCGGCCAGGAGCTCCGGCTCGGCGGCGGCCCGGTCTGCCTGCTCCCGCTGGTCCTGTGCCAGGTTGAAGAGCCGATCCGCCCCGCCCTTGCCCCGGTAGTACTTCCAGTCGCCGCGTCGCAGTGCCCGCTCCCCGCGGACCCGCCAGAACAGGTTCCGTTCCTTCGGCTGCTCGCCGCGCAGCAGGTATCCGGCCAGGCTGATGCCGTCGAGCGGGTAGGCCGGGTCGGGCCGTGCCCCGCCCAGCTCCAGCAGCGTCGCCGTCCAGTCGGGCGAGAACAGCGGCAGGTCGCTCACCTGGTGCGGATCGATCCTGGCGGGCCAGCGCAGCAGAGCCGGGACCCGGATACCGCCCTCCTGGAGGGAGCTCTTGTTGCCGGTGAGCGGCCACTGGTACGAGAAGCGCTCGCCGCCGTTGTCGCTGGCGAAGAAGACCAGGGTGTCCTCCTCCTGGCCGGACCGCTTCAGGGCCTTCAGCACCTCGCCGACCGACCGGTCCAGGTCCTCGACCATCTCCTTGTACTTGGCGAGCGAGCCCCCGTCGGTGTGGAACAGCCCCCCGAGGCCGCCCTCCTTGATCTTCCGTACGATCTCGGCGCTCTCGGCCGTGTCTCCCTCGGCGATCCAGGGCCAGTGGGGCGTGGTGAAGTTCAGGTTCAGCAGCCACGGCTTCTCGTGGTCGCGCTGTACGTACTCGCTCGCCCGCTCGGTGAGGATGCGGGTGTAGTACCGCAGGTCCTTGTACTCGGCATCGCCCTCGTAGAGGTCGTACTCGCCGCCGAGACCGAGCTTCGAGTAGTACTCCAGGGCGCCGCCGAAGTTGCCGAAGAACTCGTCCCAGCCGGACTTGGTCGGGCTGTAGTCCGGCAGATAGCCGCAGTGCCACTTCCCGATCAGCGCGGTCGCGTACCCGGTGCCGCGCAGCAGCGAGGCGAGGGTCGGGTGGGTGGGGTCGAGACCGACCGAGCGGTCTGCGATGGGTTCGGCGAGACCGCCCTTCGTGCGCCCGGGATAGCGGCCGGTGTACAGGCTGAACCGGGTCGGTGAGCAGGTCGCGGACCCGGCGTAGGCGTCGGTGAACCGCACGCCCTGCCGGCCGAGCCGGTCCAGGTTCGGGGTGCGGATGTCCGGCGACCCGTAGGCGGAGAGGTCGGCCCAGCCGAGGTCGTCCCCGAGGATGAAGAGGATGTTGGGCCGCCGCGAGTGCCGGCCCCGGGCCGCCCGGAAGGGCTGCTCGCGCGCTGCCGTCTCCGTCGGTGCGGCGGTGGCAGGGGTGGCGGGCAGGCCCACTGCGGCGGTCGCGGCCGTGGCGCCCACAGCCGTTCCGAAGGCGCGGCGCGTCAATGGATTGCCGGAACTGATGTTCGAATTGCGAAGAGGCATGACTGCTCCAGGGCAGGACTCGGCCGCGCGGGGCGGCAAAGGTGAAGGGGTCCGTCCCGCTCGTCGGCGGCGGGTGCCGAAACGGGTGCGGTGCGGGTGTGGAGGCGTGCGGGACCGGCTGCGCGGCCCCGGATGCGTGCGGGCCGGACGGCGAGTTACGGACGCGCAGAGGGCGCAGAGGGCGCAGGAGGCGTAAGCGGCGCAAGAAGTCTCGGGGGCCTCGAAGTCACTCGTTCACGAAGCCGCCAGCCCCGTCGAGCCCATCAAGCCCATTGCTCCTACCGGGCCCATCACTCCCGAGGCGCCCAGCGCGCTCGTCGAGAACGAGGCAACGAGACAACGGGAGAGCGAGGCAACGGGAGAACTGGGCAACGAGGCGACGAGACAGGGTGCCGACGAGCCGACGAGCCGACGAGCCGACGAGACAACGAGCCGACGAGCCAAAGAGATGAAGAGAAGCGAGAGCCCTCGCGCGCGCCGGTGACTCAGGCGTGGCGACAGATGGCGCTCGAAACACGTCCCAGATCGACGTGACGGCGCTCCATGAGCGTGATCGAGTGATCACCGAGGGGCTGCATGAGGCACGAGCCTGCCAACGCGGCATGCGCCTGTCAACGCCGGTCTCGCACTCCGGACGGTCCCTGCCGGGCCGGCCGATGGCTTTCCCGGCTTCCGCAGGAACCTCTTCGGGCGTCACCAGAAGCCGCATACCGGTCGCCCCCGCGGGCACCCGGTGTGAGGCTCGCCACGAAACGAGCGTTCGGCCACCCCGCGCGAGGCCGTGGCAGGGCTCCTCACGGAGTGCCACGAACCGGCCCGTCCGCTCTGTGGTTCCGTGGCCGGAACCTGTCGGTAACCTGCCGTCGATCCGGGCGGCAACTGCCCCGAGGCGGCTGCGGCCGGCCGTTCACCCTCGGGCGGTGATCACTGTGGGTCACTCTTCGGTGCGGCCCTGGAGGGGGTCCCGGGGGCGAATCTTCCGCAGTCCGGCGGGGCGTCCCCAATTCGGACCAGTGGTCGATCTCGCCTACACTCGGTGGCGTGCCTCGTGGTGATGGACGACTCAACCACGACCTGCTCCCCGGAGAGAAAGGCCCCCAGGACGCTTGCGGCGTCTTCGGTGTCTGGGCTCCGGGTGAAGAGGTCGCCAAGCTCACCTATTTCGGACTGTATGCCCTGCAGCACCGTGGACAGGAGTCCGCGGGCATCGCAGTGAGCAACGGGTCCCAGATCCTGGTCTTCAAGGACATGGGACTGGTCTCGCAGGTCTTCGATGAAACGTCTCTGGGATCGCTCCAGGGCCATATCGCGGTCGGTCATGCCCGCTACTCCACCACCGGTGCCTCGGTGTGGGAGAACGCGCAGCCGACGTTCCGTGCGACCGCGCACGGCTCGATCGCCCTGGGTCACAACGGCAACCTGGTCAACACGGCCCAGCTCGCCGAGATGGTCGCCGACCTTCCGCGCAAGGACGGCCGTGCCACCCAGGTCGCAGCGACCAACGACACCGACCTGGTGACCGCTCTGCTCGCCGGCCAGACCGACGACGACGGCAAGCCGCTCACCATCGAGGAGGCCGCCGCCAAGGTGCTTCCCGAGGTGCGGGGTGCCTTCTCCCTCGTCTTCATGGATGAGCACACCCTCTATGCGGCCCGTGACCCGCAGGGCATCCGCCCGCTGGTCCTCGGCCGGCTGGAACGCGGCTGGGTGGTGGCCTCCGAGTCCGCCGCCCTCGACATCTGCGGCGCCAGCTTCGTCCGCGAGATCGAGCCGGGCGAGCTCGTCGCCATCGACGAGAACGGCCTGCGTACCTCGCGCTTCGCAGAAGCGAAGCCCAAGGGCTGCGTTTTCGAGTACGTCTACCTGGCCCGCCCCGACACCGACATCGCCGGGCGCAACGTCTACCTCTCCCGGGTGGAGATGGGCCGCAGGCTGGCAGCCGAGGCCCCGGTCGAGGCCGATCTGGTCATAGCGACACCGGAATCCGGCACCCCCGCCGCGATCGGTTACGCGGAGGCCAGCGGCATCCCGTTCGGCGCCGGACTGGTGAAGAACGCCTATGTCGGCCGGACCTTCATCCAGCCGTCCCAGACCATCCGGCAGCTGGGCATCCGCCTCAAGCTGAACCCGCTCAAGGAAGTCATCAAGGGCAAGCGGCTGGTGGTCGTCGACGACTCGATCGTCCGCGGCAACACCCAGCGCGCACTCGTCCGGATGCTTCGCGAGGCCGGCGCCGCCGAGATCCACATCCGGATCTCGTCCCCGCCGGTGAAGTGGCCCTGCTTCTTCGGCATCGACTTCGCCACCCGCGCCGAGCTGATCGCCAACGGCATGTCCGTCGACGAGATCGCCACGTCGATGGGGGCCGACTCGCTCTCGTACATCTCGATCGACGCGATGATCGAGGCGACGACGATCGACAAGCCGAACCTGTGCCGCGCCTGCTTCGACGGTGAGTACCCGATGGAGCTTCCGGACCCGGAGCTGCTCGGCAAGCAGCTGCTGGAGACCGAGCTGGCGGCAGGCCCTGCGGCGACAGCCGCGGCCGACGCGCTGCGCCGTCCGTGACCCGGACCGCTCGGCAGCCTTCCCACCAGCCCCGTATTTCCACACGAAAGATCCCAGGCAATGTCTGAGACAACAGGTGCTTCCTACGCGGCAGCGGGCGTCGACATCGAGGCCGGCGACCGCGCCGTAGAGCTGATGAAGCAGTGGGTGAAGAAGACCCAGCGCCCCGAGGTCGCGGGCCTCGGCGGCCTCGGCGGCTTCGCCGGACTCTTCGACGCCTCGGCGCTCAAGCGCTACGAGCGTCCGCTGCTCGCCTCCGCCACGGACGGCGTCGGCACGAAGGTCGACCTCGCCCGGCAGATGGGCGTGTACGACACGATCGGCCACGACCTCGTCGGCATGGTCGTGGACGACCTCGTCGTCTGCGGCGCCGAGCCGCTCTTCATGACCGACTACATCTGCGTCGGCAAGGTGCATCCCGAGCGTGTCGCGGCCATCGTGAAGGGCATCGCCGAGGGCTGTGTCCTGGCAGGCTGCGCCCTGGTCGGCGGCGAGACCGCCGAACACCCCGGCCTGCTCGGCCCGGACGACTTCGATGTCGCCGGTGCCGGTACGGGCGTGGTCGAGGCCGACCGCCTGCTGGGCCCGGACCGCATCCGCAAGGGTGACGCCGTCATCGCGATGGCGTCGTCCGGTCTTCACTCCAACGGGTACTCGCTGGTCCGCCACGTCGTCTTCGACCGCGCCGGCTGGTCGCTGGACCGCGAGGTCGAGGAGTTCGGCCGGACGCTCGGCGAGGAGCTCCTGGAGCCGACCAGGATCTACTCCATGGACTGCCTGGCGCTGACCCGTACGACCGAGGTGCACGGCTTCAGCCACGTCACCGGCGGCGGTCTGGCCAACAACCTGGCCCGGGTCATCCCGGACACCCTGCACGCCACGGTGGACCGTTCCACCTGGACGCCCGGCGCGGTCTTCGACCTCGTCGGCAAGGCCGGTCAGGTCGAGCAGCTGGAGCTGGAGAAGACGCTCAACATGGGTGTCGGCATGATCGCGATCGTCCCCGCCGAATCGGTGGACGCGGCCCTGACGACGCTGGCCGACCGCGGCGTCGACTCCTGGGTCGCGGGCGAGATCACCGACCGCGGTGCGCACACGACGGGCGCCGAGCTCGTGGGCGGGTACGCGCGCTGAGTGCGGGCCCCGCGCAGGATGCCCTCAGGTGGCGGCGGGCGGGCCGTGGAGGCCCGCCCGCACGGACACCACGGGCCACGCGGCGCCCAGGCCGAGCGTCATGGACATGCGCGAGGGTGGAGGCACTGTCCGACCAGCATGGACATGCGCGAGGGTGAGGCATTGTCCGACCAGCATGGACATGCGCGAGATCGGAGCCCAACCGAACGCCATGAACATGACGCCCGGGTCGCCCACGGTGAAGGCCGAGAACGGCGCACGCTCCGGACCGGGACAGCACAGAACCCGGTCCGGGACGAGCCCGGACCGGGTTGATGTGTCAGCGCGAGGTCAAGCGCCGCGGCGCTGTGACGACGGCCCGGACTGATCGTCCGCGTCCGCGTCCTCGTCGTCGTTGTACTGATCCGCGTACTGTGCGTACGGGTCATCTTCCTCGTCGTCGTCCTCGAACGGCTCGGCGTTCGGTGGTTGACTCGAAGGTGATGCGCCCAGCTCATTGGCCAGACGCGACAGGTCAGTCCCGCCGCTGCTGTACTTCAGCTGACGGGCGACCTTGGTCTGCTTGGCCTTTGCCCGGCCGCGCCCCATGGCTCGACCCCCTCGGTGACGGGGCTCGACGGCCCCAGAGTCTTGACACGCGTTCATGTTTCAGGACGGACTCTCGGCAGAGAGGCCGTACCTGTGCTTTAACGGTACCTGCTTCCGCGGCCATACGGTACGCCGCCCGCATCACGTGCCTCGGAAGAGGACCCGCGAGGAGCTGGTCCTCGCTGGTCAACTGCGATTTTAACCTCATATTGGCATGCGACCCGCCGACCGGAGTGAGTCTTGTCTCGCCGGTCGGCGGGTCGTTGTGCCACGCACGGTGATGACGCCTCACCGGGGTCCCCGCACGGTCACCTTCGCAGTCGGCCCGGAGGTCAGCCGCGGCGGGCGTCGGCCATCCGCTGCTCGGCGATCCGGTCGGCCGCCGCGGCCGGCGGGATGCCGTCTTCCTTCGCGCGTGCAAAGATCGCCAAGGTCGTGTCGAAGATCTTCGACGCCTTCGCCCTGCACCGGTCGAAGTCGAAGCCGTGCAGCTCGTCCGCGACCTGGATGACACCGCCCGCGTTCACCACGTAGTCGGGGGCGTAGAGGATCGACCGGTCGGCCAGGTCCTTCTCGACACCCGGGTGCGCGAGCTGGTTGTTGGCCGCGCCGCACACCACCGAGGCGGTGAGCACCGGAACGGTGTCGTCGTTGAGCGCGCCGCCCAGCGCGCACGGTGCGTAGATGTCCAGACCCTCGGTACGGATCAGTGCCTCGGTGTCCGCCGCGACGGCGACCTCGGGGTGCTTCTCGGTGATCCGGCGCACGGACTCGTCCCGCACATCGGTGATCACGACCTCTGCGCCGTCCGACAGCAGGTGCTCGACGAGGTGGTGGCCCACCTTGCCCACACCCGCGACCCCCACTTTCCGGCCACGCAGCGTCGGGTCGCCCCACAGGTGCTGGGCCGAGGCCCGCATGCCCTGGAAGACGCCGAACGCGGTGAGCACGGAGGAGTCGCCGGCGCCGCCGTTCTCGGGAGAGCGGCCGGTGGTCCAGCGGCACTCGCGGGCCACGACGTCCATGTCGGCCACATACGTGCCGACATCGCAGGCCGTCACATAACGCCCGCCGAGCGAGGCCACGAAGCGGCCGTAGGCCAGCAGGAGTTCCTCGGTCTTGATCTGCTCGGGGTCGCCGATGATGACGGCCTTGCCGCCGCCGTGGTCGAGACCGGCCATGGCGTTCTTGTACGACATGCCGCGCGCGAGGTTCAGCGCGTCCGCGACCGCCTCCTCCTCGGAGGCGTACGGGTAGAAGCGGGTGCCGCCGAGGGCCGGGCCCAGAGCGGTGGAGTGGAGGGCGATGACGGCCTTGAGGCCGCTGGCACGGTCCTGGCAGAGCACGACTTGTTCGTGGCCCCCCTGATCCGAGTGGAACAGGGTGTGCAGGACGCCGTTGGTCACATCGGTCACTGTGGTGACTCCCAAGTACGAAGCGGCGGGAAGACCCTCCTGAAGGTGGGGAGGGTCCGGGCGGGCCGACCGGCACGGCCGGTCCGTCCGGGCAAGAGCGTAAGTCCTCGGCGGACGTAGATCTGTTCCAGTGCCGAGGATCACCCCCTACAGGAGTACGGGCGTGACACGATCGCTGCATGTCGGTGGTGTCTTCGGTGCTCGTCCCTTATGCGTCCTACCTCCGGGTGTACGAGCCACTGGCGGCCTTCCCGGCGGCCGAACGTGCTCACTGGGCCCGCTATGCGGGCCGCGAGCGGATCCCCACGGCCCAGGACGAACTGCGCCGCTCCCTGGCGGACTTGGCGGCGACCCCGCCGGTCGGCGTGCCGGCGCACGAGAGTGCCGACGCGTTCGTCGCCGAGGTGGACGGTGTGGTGTGCGTCTGTCCGTGGCGGACGCGGCTGCGCGGGTGGCTGGCGCTGGACGGGCTGACGGACATGTTTCCCGGTGCGGTGCTCGACGCGGTGCTGCCGCCGGTGGTGCGCGGGCAGGCCGTGGCCGACCACGAACGGTGGGCGGAGCACAATCCGGACGCCCGGCCGTGGATCAGGACCGCGGTGTGGCAGGTCCCGGTGCGGTGGTTCGTCCTGTTCTCGGACGAGGAGCGTGAGTACCTGGAGGCGGGGGAGGAGGGTGAGCCGCCTCTGCTGCGGTACCGGACGCCGATGGTCCAGGCGCGGCGCCGGCTGGCACGGGGGCTGAAGACGCTGCGGGACTCCATGGAGGACGGTCCGCTGACCGAGGGGCTGGTGGACGTCGGGCGGTGGCTCGAGGAGTTCCATCCGCGCGCGCTCGTGGAGCTGGACTACGGAGGGCTGGTGCACGCCCTGCCGGCGAAGCAGCTCGCGGCGGACCGGAGCGCCGCCGACGTGGCCGAGGGCATCGCGGCACTGGGTGCCGGGGACGCCGAGAGGGCGAGCGAGGCTTACGCGCGTCTCGCGGAGCGCTGGCGTTCCGTGAGGGACCGCCAGTTCGCGAACTGACGATCGAACTGACGAGCCATGAACCTGTGACCCACGTGACACGTGAGGGTGAAGAGGCGGAACCGTACCTCAGTGGTCTCGGGACCTACGTCCCGAACCGGGCCTTTGCCTCAAGCGTGATGGATAGCACTTACGGGGCCCTTGCGTCCTTCCCTACTCCTCGTGCCAAAATAGGACAAGGAGTCCGGGGAGGGCTCCTTCCGTCCAAGTAAGGGCGGAATGCTCAGCATTGCACTCTATGGGGGGTCTGATGACTCCTGATCGCTCTGTGACTGATCGTCACGGTGGTGTGACTGTCCGCTATGGCATGGTCCATCGGCTTCCGTCGCTGATGAACACCTGGGAGGGCAATTCCATCGGTTTGGCCGACGTGGCTGGACGGATGGTGTAGTTGTAGTGCCGAGGACAAGCCGTTCGTCCTATAACCGACTCGGCCCGCGTCCGCCATTTCGGGCAACGCGGGTCAAGGTGCAGAATTTAGAGGAAAGAACCGAGATGGTTCGGTTCTCCCGAGGAGGCCGCTCATGACCGCTCGCACCCCTGATGCCGAGCCGCTGCTGACCCCGGCTGAGGTTGCCACGATGTTCCGCGTGGACCCGAAGACGGTTACCCGTTGGGCCAAGGCAGGCAAGCTCACGTCCATCCGCACGCTCGGTGGACATCGCCGGTACCGCGAGGCAGAGGTCCGCGCACTGCTTGCGGGTATTCCGCAGCAGCGCAGCGAGGCCTGACATACCCCTGTCGCCGCGTCACAACTGGGCTTTTGGGTCCCCCAACCCACATAGCTCACCCATAGCTCCATATGACGGGCGCCCGCCCCAACGGGCGCCATACCTGTGCCATACGGGTTCCGTCATGAGATCGCGCTGGACTCCGCCGGGTCCAGCGCGATCTTTTTTTGTCCGCGCGGCCGACGTGGGACTCTCGTCGTCACCCTCGCTCCTGTCCGCGATCCGCCACTGGAAACCGGGCGTCCGGTTGGCTCCGGACGGGTCTCCCGTGCGTGCGCCGGACTCTGTGCGGGGCGTTGCGCCTCGCCGTCCAGGGGGTGGGTGCAGGGGGAGCCGGAGGTTCCCCGGGGCATCCCTGTCGAGTGGTGCAATTGCACATATTAAATTCGCCAGTTGTAGGAAGGGTGTAAAGCCACCCCTTCTGAAAACTGATTCGGTGACACCCGTCACATGGCATGAGTCTTGCCAACTACGAGCCTGCCACTGTTGAGGAGCGGAAAGCCACGCCATTGGTCACGCGGCGGGAGGACTTTCGTCCCCCGCCCACTCGGTGCCGCGCCGCCCGCCGGGGCCCGGATGGCCACCGTCCGGGCCCGCGTCGGCGCCATCGGGCGACGCCGAGCCGTGCGCGAGGACGAGTCGCGTGGTCATCCGGGCGGAGGCGGGCCGCCTCGCGAGGGCGTGAGGGCCGGTGTCCGGAGCCGCGGAGTGGGCCGACGCCGGCCCCTCCGAGGGTGACGGAGTCGACCTGGGTCCCGTCACGGGCTGCGCGGTCTGTTCCCGCGCTTCGGAAGCCATCACATGCCCTCCGGTCTGTTCCGGTGGCGGTTCCGGGGGCGCCACCGCCGACGGGGTCGCTCCGGGCGGTCCAGGGTCTGCCGGGGGCGCGGGCGCCGTTCCTGCCGGTCCGGGGCCGGTCGAGGTCGCGGGCGCCGTTCCTGCCGGTCCGGGGCCGGTCGGGCCGGTCCGGGCGGGCTCGCGTATTCCGGGGTCCGTGAGGGCCGCCTGGGGTCCCTCGGGCTGCTCGGGGTCGCCCAAGGCCACCGAGGCCGTTTCCGTCGCCCCGGAGGCCGTCAGGGGCTCCATGGCGAGCCTCAGTAACCGTGCGCAGACCGCGCAGTGCCGGGTGAGGTGGCGATAGCCCGAGGCCGCCGCCAGGTGGGCGCGCAGCAGCGCCCGGATCTCGTGCCGGGGCGTCCTGCGGCGCACCGGCGGCGGGGCGGTGCCCGAGGGCTGTGCCAGGACCGGCTCGCGGGCACCGGACCGGTCCTGAGGCAGGTTCTCGCTCGTGGATGCCGCCATCCGCGCCACCTCCCGGTGGATGCGCGCCGCCCCTCCCGGAAAACCAGGGGCAGCCCTTGGTTCTGAGTACTCGTCGGCGGACACCGGAGTCAAGACGCGCGAAAGCCCGGATCCAGAGGATCCGGGCTTTCGTTACTGCGGTCCTGACGGGATTTGAACCCGCGGCCTCCACCTTGACAGGGTGGCGAGCACTCCAAACTGCTCCACAGGACCTCGTTTTCGCGGCTGCCTTGCGGCTGGCTGCGAAACCAGACTGTACAGGAGGTCGGAGGGTGCGGTCGACCTCACTCCTGGTGGTGGAGCCGTTACGCGCCCGCCCCCGGGCCCGCTGCGCGCCCACCGCCGGGCGCTCTACGGGGCGGCGGCGTCGATCGCCTTCACGATCCGCTTGTCGGAGACGGGGAACGCGGTGCCCAGGGCGTGCGCGAAGTAGCTGACCCGCAGCTCCTCGATCATCCACCGGATGTCCAGGACCTCCTGCGGAACGGGCCTGCCCTGCGGCAGTTGCTCCAGCAGCCAGGCGTACTCGTCCTGCATCTCGTGGACCTTCTCCATGCGCGTGGTGTCGCGCTGGACGTTCGTCGGCATCTGCTGGAGCCGGCGGTCCTCGGCGACCAGGTAGCGCATCAGGTCGGGCAGCCTGCGCAGCCCGGTCAGGGTGACGAACCCGGACGGCACGAGCCGGGCGAGGTGGTCCCGTACGTCCGTGACGTTGTTGATCAGGACCAGGCTGTTGGTGGACTTCAGCCGGCGCTCGCAGGCCTGCCAGGCCGCCAGGATCTGCTGGACCTGGCCGATCGTGCGGACGGTCAGGTCCACCAGATCGGCGCGCACCTTGTCGTACAGCTTCCGGAACGACGCCTCGTCCCAGGCCGGACCGCCGTGTGCGGCGATCAGCCGGTCGGCGGCCGCCGTCGCGCAGTCGTCGAAGAGCGCCTGGATGGAACCGTGCGGATTGCGGGAGAGGGCCAGCTTCTGCTGGTTCGTGAGCTTGTCCGAGGCGAACTTCGCGGGGTTCACCGGGATGTTCAGCATGATCAGCTTCCGGGTGCCGCGCCACATCGCCTGCTGCTGCTCGGCCTCGGTGTCGAAGAGCCGTACGGCCACGGTGTCGCCCTGGTCGACCAGGGCCGGGAAGGCCTTGACCGGCTGCCCCGCCCGCCGCGTCTCGAAGACCCGGTCCAGCGTGCCGATCGTCCAGTCCGTGAGGTTCGAGCGCTCGATGGACTCCCCGGACGGCCCCGCGGTCGCCGCAGCGGCCTTGGAGAGGGCCTGACGGGCCTTGGGGCGCAGCTGGACGCGCAGCGCCTCCAGGTCCTTGTCCTCGGCGACCTTGCGGCGCCGCTCGTCGACGACCCGGAAGGTGATCTTCAGGTGGTCCGGGACCCGGCTCAGGTCGAAGTCGTCCGCGGTGACCGGGACCCCGACCATCCGCTGGAGCTCACGGGCCAGGGTGAAGGGCAGTGGCTCCTGGAGGGGCACGGCCCGGTCCAGGAACTTGTCCGCGTAGTTCGGCGCGGGGACGTAGTGCCGGCGGATGGGTTTGGGCAGCGAGCGGATCAGCTCGGTGACCACTTCCTCGCGCAGGCCCGGGATCTGCCAGTCGAAGCCCTCGGACGTGACCTGGTTGAGCACCTGGAGCGGGATGTGGACGGTGACACCGTCGGCGTCCGCGCCGGGCTCGAACTGGTACGTCACACGGAACTTGAGCTTGCCCTGCCGCCAGGAGTCCGGGTAGTCGTCCTTGGTGACGGCCCCGGCCTTCTCGTTGATGAGCATGGAGCGCTCGAAGTCCAGCGCGTCCGGCTCGTCCTTGCGCTTGTGCTTCCACCACGAGTCGAAGTGCGCGCCGGAGACGACGTGCTCGGGGATCCGCTGGTCGTAGAAGTCGAACAGGGTCTCGTCGTCCACGAGGATGTCGCGGCGCCGGGCGCGGTGCTCCAACTCCTCGACCTCGCCGAGGAGTTTGCGGTTGTCGTGGAAGAACTGGTGGTGCGTGCGCCAGTCGCCCTCGACCAGGGCGTTGCGGATGAAGAGATCCCGCGAGGCCTCCTGGTCGATCCGGCCGAAATTGACCTTGCGCTGGGCCACGATGGGCACGCCGTACAGCGTGACCCGCTCGTACGCCATCACCGCCGCCTGGTCCTTCTCCCAGTGCGGCTCGCTGTAGGTGCGCTTCAGCAGGTGCTGGGCCAGCGGTTCGATCCACTCGGGCTCGACCCGGGCGTTGACCCGCGCCCAGAGCCGGGACGTCTCGACCAGCTCGGCCGACATCACGAACCGCGGCTGCTTCTTGAAGAGCGCCGACCCCGGGAAGATCGCGAACTTGGCGCTGCGGGCGCCCAGGTACTCGTTCTTCTCGGTGTCCTTCAGCCCGATGTGCGAGAGCAGGCCGGCGAGCAGCGAGGTGTGCACCGACTGTTCGGGGGCGTCGTCCTCATTGAGCTCGATGCCCATCTGCTTGGCGACCGTACGCAGCTGCGCGTAGATGTCCTGCCATTCGCGGATGCGCAGGAAGTTCAGATACTCCTGCTTGCACATCCGGCGGAAGCTGGAGGACCCGCGCTCCTTCTGCTGCTCGCGGATGTAGCGCCACAGGTTCAGGAACGCCAGGAAGTCGGACGTCTCGTCCTTGAACCGGGCGTGCTGCTGGTCGGCCTGCGTCTGCTTCTCGGACGGCCGCTCGCGCGGGTCCTGGATGGAGAGCGCGGAGGCGATGACCATGACCTCGCGGACACAGCCGTTCCGGTCGGCTTCGATGACCATGCGGGCGAGGCGCGGATCCACCGGCAGCTGCGAGAGCTTGCGCCCCAGCGGAGTCAGCCGCTTCTTCGGATCCTTCTCCTCCGGATCCAGCGCGCCCAGCTCCTGGAGGAGCTGCACGCCGTCGCGGATGTTGCGGTGGTCCGGCGGGTCGATGAAGGGGAACTTCTCGATGTCGCCGAGACCGGCCGCGGTCATCTGGAGGATGACGGAGGCCAGGTTCGTACGGAGGATCTCCGGGTCCGTGAACTCCGGGCGCGTGACGAAGTCGTCCTCGGAGTACAGCCGGATGCAGATGCCGTCCGACGTACGGCCGCAGCGGCCCTTGCGCTGGTTGGCGCTGGCCTGCGAGATCCGCTCGATCGGCAGCCGCTGGACCTTGGTGCGGTGGCTGTAGCGGGAGATACGGGCGTTGCCCGGGTCGATCACGTACTTGATGCCGGGAACGGTCAGCGAGGTCTCGGCGACGTTCGTCGCGAGGACGACCCTGCGGCCGGTGTGGCGCTGGAACACGCGGTGCTGCTCGGCGTGCGACAGGCGTGCGTAGAGAGGGAGCACCTCGGTGTGTCTGAGGTTGCGTTTGCCCAGCGCGTCCGCGGTGTCGCGGATCTCGCGCTCGCCGGAGAGGAAGACCAGGACGTCGCCGGGACCTTCGTTCTGGAGCTCGTCGACGGCGTCGCAGATCGCGGTGATCTGGTCGCGGTCGGAGTCCTCGCTGTCCTCCTCCAGGAGCGGCCGGTACCGCACTTCCACGGGGTACGTACGCCCGCTGACCTCGACGATCGGGGCCTCGCCGAAGTGCCGGGCGAAGCGCTCCGGGTCGATGGTCGCCGAGGTGATGACGACCTTCAGATCGGGGCGCTTGGGCAGCAGCCGGGCCAGATAGCCGAGCAGGAAGTCGATGTTCAGCGACCGCTCGTGGGCCTCGTCGATGATGATCGTGTCGTACGCGAGCAGTTCGCGGTCCGTCTGGATCTCGGCGAGCAGGATGCCGTCCGTCATCAGCTTGACGAAGGTCGCGTCCTGGTTGACCTGGTCGGTGAAGCGGACCTTCCAGCCCACCGCCTCGCCCAGCGGGGTCTTCAGCTCCTCGGCGATCCGCTCGGCCACCGTGCGCGCCGCGATCCGGCGCGGCTGGGTGTGTCCGATCATGCCGCGGACGCCACGGCCCAGCTCCATGCAGATCTTGGGGATCTGGGTGGTCTTGCCGGAGCCGGTCTCACCGGCGACGATCACGACCTGGTGGTCGCGTATCGCCTCCAGGATCTCGTCCTTCTTCTGGCTGACCGGCAGCTGTTCGGGGTACGACAGGGCAGGCATCCGCCCGGCCCGCAGCGCGAGCCGCCCGGCTGCCTTCGTGGCCTGGGCCGCGATCTCGTCCAGCACGGCCTGCTGGGCCTCGGGCTTGCGAATGCGGCGCGCGCCTTCGAGGCGGCGGCCGAGCCGGTGCGCGTCGCGGAGCGAGAGCTGCCCGAGCTGGGACTGGAGATCGGCAAAGGAAGTAGACATACGGGTCCCAGGATCTCACCCGGGCCCGAGGAAGGGCGAACCTATTTCCCGCGGTCTCGGTCACCGGACCCGTACGACCGGGGACGGGGCGATCACAGCACGTACCATTCCGGACAGTCGATCTCTCTGCCGAGCCCCTGCCGGAAGGCCTGTCCGCCGTGTCCCGTTCGTCGTGGTGCTGCCTGGTGGGGGCCCTCGCTGTCGTCCTGGGGCTGTTCTGCGGGCCGTCGACGGCTGCCGCGTCGACAACACCTTCCGCGGGTCCGGCCGTGGCCGTGTCCATGAGCATCGGGCAGGGGGACGGGCTTCCCGGGTGCGGCAAGCAGGGCAAGCACGACGGCACCGAGCCGGCCGTTCCCGGGCGGGCCCGCGCGGCCCACGACCAGGCGCCGGGCCTCGCCGAATGGGGTCTGCCCGCCGCCACCGTCCCGCTGCCGGTGCGGCGGCTCGTGCCGATGACGCTGCGCGGACCCGACGCGGCCGCGCCGACCCCGGTGGAACTCTCCGTACTGAGGGTGTAGACGGCTGCCCTGTCCCTGCCGTCCCTCTCCTTCCTCTCGCACCACCAGCTCGGAGTTCCGCATGCCCACGTCCATGCCCAAGCCGTCCCCGAAGCCGTCGTCGTCGGGCAAGCCGTCGCCCCGCCGGCCGCAGCCCCGCACGACCGGCCGCAAGCCGCTGATCTACGGCGCCGCGGTCGTCGTCGCGGCAGCGCTGCTCGGTTACGTGTCCTACCGGGCCACCGCCCCCGATTCCCCTGCCTCCTCCCCGTCCTCAGCGGCCGATGTCACCGCGGACCCGGGCGAGGGCGTCTACCCGGAGCTGGCGAAGCTGGCCCGGCGCGACGCCGGCGACAAGCTGGCGCTGGGCCGGGCGGACGCACCCGTCGTCCTCATCGAGTACGCCGACTTCAAGTGCGGCTACTGCGCGAAGTTCGCCCGGGACACCGAACCCGCCCTGGTGAAGAAGTACGTCGACAACGGCACCCTGCGCATCGAGTGGCGCAACTTCCCGATCTTCGGCGCCGAGTCCGAGGCCGCCGCACGCGCCTCCTGGGCCGCCGGGCAGCAGAACCGCTTCTGGGAGTTCCACCGTGCCGCGTACGCCGACGGAGTCAAGGAGAAGGGGTTCGGAAAGGGCCGGCTGAAGGCCCTCGCCCACCAGGCCGGGGTGCCCGACCTCGACCGCTTCCTCCGCGACACGGACGGCACAGCGGCCGCGGCAGCCGTGAGCAGGGACCAGGAGCAGGGGTACGGAATCGGCGCGACGTCCACGCCGTCCTTCCTGATCAACGGCCGCCCGATCGCCGGGGCGCAGCCGGCGGAGACCTTCACCCAGGCCATCGAGCAGGCGGCCGACCGGGCGAAGAACCTGGGCAGCGCGGGCCAGGACACCAAGGGCTCCGCCGGTCCGGAGGACGCAGAAGGCGCCCAGGGAACCGCGTCCCCCCACGGGTCCGCGAAGTGACGGCGGACATCGGCTACTTCGCCGCGTTCCTCGGCGGGCTGCTGGCCCTGCTCAGTCCGTGCAGCGCCCTGCTGCTCCCCGCCTTCTTCGCGTACTCCATCGACTCCGCCTCCCGGCTGCTCGCCCGGACCGGGATCTTCTACGCGGGCCTCGCCACCACCCTCGTCCCGCTCGGCGCCGCAGGCTCGTACGCCGGAAGGCTCTTCTACGGACATCGCGACGCCCTCGTCCTCGGCGCGGGCTGGCTGATCATCGGGCTCGGCGTCGCCCAGATCATCGGTCTGGGCTTCGCCTCCCGCCGGATCTCCGAGCTGAGCGGCCGGATCCGCCCCACGACCGCGCTGTCCGTCTACGCGCTCGGTGCCGTCTACGGCCTCGCCGGTTTCTGCGCGGGACCGATCCTCGGCAGCGTCCTCACCGTCGCGGCCGTCAGCGGCAGCGCGGCGTACGGAGGGCTGCTGCTCGCCGTGTACGCACTGGGCATGGCGGTGCCGCTGTTCCTGCTCGCGCTGCTCTGGGAGCGGTTCGATCTGGGCCGGCGGGCGTGGCTCCGCGGACGTGCCCTGCGGCTCGGCCGCTTCGAGCTGCACACCACGACGCTGCTGTCGGGCCTCTTCTTCATCGGCCTCGGCGCGCTGTTCCTCGCGTACGACGGGACGACGGCGTTGCCCGGGCTGCTGAACGTGGACCAGTCGTTCGCCGTCGAGCAGTGGGCCCGGGGCATCGGCGAGCGTGTGCCGGACGGGGTGCTGCTGGTGGCGGTGGTGGGTGTGGTGCTGCTGGTCCTCGCGGCGCGGTCCGGGCGGCGCCGGGGCCGCACCGGCGTGGACGGCACGAACACCGCCGAGCGGGAGGGCGCCTGACACGACGAAGGCCCCGTCCATCGGACGGGGCCTTCGGGTGGTGGCTGGGGCCGGGATCGAACCGGCGACCTATCGCTTTTCAGGCGATCGCTCGTACCAACTGAGCTACCCAGCCACGCAGCTCACAAAGGGCTGCAGCGGTCCTGACGGGATTTGAACCCGCGGCCTCCACCTTGACAGGGTGGCGAGCACTCCAAACTGCTCCACAGGACCAAGCTTTGTGCGACTAAGTGTCGCACAGGTTGTGCGTGCCCCCAACGGGATTCGAACCCGTGCTACCGCCTTGAAAGGGCGGCGTCCTGGGCCACTAGACGATGAGGGCAGAACTGCTGGTACAGCTTGCTTCCACGTCCGTCGCCCGAAGGGAAAGTGAAGAAGCGGGTGACTCCGCTTCCCCCCAAGAGGTTCGGCTTCTCCTTCAACCTTTGAGGTTTCAGAACGGTCGAGCCCTGACCGGCGCCCTTGGGCACGTCGGAGACTGTACACGGGGCTTTCGGTGTCAGCCAAACCGAATAGGGGACGGCGTCGCGTCGGGTTCGCTCTTCTTGGGCAGGTGGCGGCTGACCTCGGCGGTCGTCAGGCCGAGGCCGCCCAGGGTGATCTCGTCCCAGGCCTGCAGACGGCGGGTGGAGCGGTCCAGATAGAGCACCGACGCGAGCACCTGTTCCGGCTTCTCGTTCTGTACGGCACGCAGGCCGCCGCCGCCCGTGGAGCCCTCGACCATCAGCCGGGTGCCGCCCTTCATGACCTCGTTCTGCCGGTGGTGGACATGGCCGGCCAGCGCGAGGGGGACCAGCCCGTCCGTCTGCCTGACCGCCTCCGGCTCGTGGGCGACGGCGATGTCCGCCGGAGTGCCCGCCCGCCGCTGATCGCGCAGCGCGGCGGCGAGCCGCAGACCGGCCGACCGCTCGACCCCCTCCGCCTGCTCGGGCCCCGTGCGGTCCGGGGTGAACTGCGGGTCGCCGATGCCGGCGACCCGCAGCCCGCCGACGGTCACCGCGCGGCCCCCGTCCAGCACGTGCACGTTCTTGAAGCGCTTGTTCTTCTCCAGGTACTGCTGCGTCACCTTCGAGTCGTGGTTGCCGCGGACCCAGACATAGGGCGCGCCCAGGTCGCTGATCGGGTCGAGGAAGCTGTTCTCCACGGCCGCCCCGTGATCCATCGTGTCGCCGGAGTCGATGATCACGTCGATGTCGTACTGCTCGACGAGCGATCCGATGATGTGCCACGCCGCGGGGTTGAGGTGGATGTCGGAGACGTGCAGGACGCGGAGCGTGGCGGGGTCCGGGCTGTACACGGGGAGCGTCGAGGTGGCGTCGTACAGCTTGGTGACGTTGGTGACCAGGCGGGCGAGTTCCTGCTGGTAGACGTCGAAGTCGGTGACGATCGAGCGGGCGTCGCCGACGACGGAGGGGGCGCTGGACAGCAGCCCGGAGAACTTCGGCTCCAGGACCGACTCCGGGTTCCAGGTGGCGTACGCCCCCACGCCCGACGCGGTCAGCAGTGCGAGCGCGAGCCCTCCGGCGGCCAGGGCGCGCCGGGGCCTGCGGTAGACGGCGAGGCCGAGTGCGGTGGCTCCGGAGACGACCGCCACGCAGGAGCGCACGGCGAGCTCGCGGGCCCCGGCGCCGACGTCGTCACCGACCTCGGTCTCCAGGCCGGCGAGCCGTTCGGGGTGCTGGACCAGGGCCTCGGAGCGGACCGGGTCGAGGCGGTCGATGTCGACGTCGAGCCGGACCGGGGCGCGGTGCGAGTCGAGCTCCAGGGCGCCGAGCGGGGACACGTTGATCTTGGTGCCGCCGCTGAGGGAGGGCCGCAGGGTCATGGTCGTGTCCATCGGGCCGACGGGCGCGCGGACGCTGCCGACGACCAGCAGCCCCAGCCAGGCGCCGAACAGCACGACGGCGACCAGGCCGAGCGCGCGGGCGAACGGATGCGGTACCGCGCCGGGAAGGCCGCCGGTACGGGGGCGGCGGCCGGACCGTCCGGCGGAGCGCGGTCGTGGGCGGAGGCGGATGAGGTGCCGGACACGGGCTGCTGCGGCACGGAACGGGTCGCGGGCCATTGGGCGCGTATGCCCCGGCGAGGAGGCGGCTATGCGCATCCGGCGCACCGGGGCACATCCGGCGGCCGTACGTGACAATGGCGGGGTGCTGGAGATGACGCGAGAAGCGTTCGAGGAACTGGTCGGTGAGGCGCTCGACCGGATTCCACCGGAGCTCACCCGGCTGATGGACAACGTCGCGGTGTTCGTCGAGGACGAACCCGAATCAGATGATCCGGAACTGCTGGGGCTCTACGAGGGCACGCCGCTGACCGAGCGCGGTGAGTGGTACGCGGGCGTGCTGCCGGACCGGATCACCATCTACCGGGGGCCGACGCTGCGGATGTGCGAGTCGCGCGAGGACGTGGTGGCCGAGACGGAGATCACGGTCGTGCACGAGATCGCCCACCACTTCGGCATCGACGACGAGAGGCTGCACGCGCTCGGCTACGGGTGAGGGGCGGTCCCGGGCCGGCCGCTGGAGGCCGGAGCGGGCCGGGTCAGGGGTGACATGCGGCACACCGTGAGGTGTGAATGAGGTGTGCGGGCCTGCCCGAGGGCGTGTCCCCGGTGGGGCGGCGGGAGTTGGGCACAGCGCTCCCGGCTCGTTTCCGAGTTGCCCCGTCCTTCTTCGCGCCCCCGGAGGTGCCCCTGTGCGCCAGTTGCCCGTTCCCGTCCGCTGGGCGGCCGTCACCGCGGTGACGATCGCCGCGTCCACCGGCTGCATGAGCATCGGCTCCGACGGCGGGAAACCGGCGCCCTCCGGCTCCGCCGTGCCGAAGGGTTCGGTGGCCGAGCCGGACGGTTCCACGGTGGCCGGGACCGGCCACGCCCGTACGGGGGGCGGCGCCGGGGCGCAGTCCGAGCGCAGGGCCGGCCGGTCCGCCGGCCCGAGCGCCTCCGTCACCCCCTCGGGCAGCCCCGGCGCCGAGTCCGATCGGTCCGGCCCGGCGAAGGGGGGCCGCCCGCCGGCGCAGACGCCCTCGGCGCCGGGACCCGGGGTCCCCGAGCAGCCGGAACCGCCGACGCCGTCCGACCCGGGCCCCGGCACCCCCGAGAGCCCGCAGCCGCCGACTCCGCCGGAGCCCGACCCGGAGCCCTCCGAGCCGGCGCCGCCGGTGCCGTCCGCGTCACCGGCCGCTCAGCTCCGGCAGGACACGACGGGTGCGCCGGACGCCCTGTACGCGATGCGGACTCCGGAGGCATCACCGCAGGTGGGACCGGCCTGAGGGGGTGGCCGGCCGGAGACGGTTTGCGTAATGGGGGGAAGAGTGCGTATGGTTATAGATCGTTTGATCCCATTGCCCGGCGCCGACACAGAAGAGCGCCGTGTGGCGCGTACTCTCCCTTGCCGTGGCTGGACCGCATTGAGGCGGTCGAAATTGCGAAAACACGGAGTTACGGGCGCGTGCCGAGACTCCGAGAGGTTTCGCATTTCGCATGTCAATTTCCAGTTCTGACCACACCGTCATGCCCGAGAACGTCGAGAACAACGTCGAGAGCGCCGAGCTCATCGAGGCCGCAGAGGCCGTTGTCGCCGAGGTCGCGGAGACCGTAGAGGTCGCCGACTCCGTCGAGACCGACGCCCCCCGGGCCGACTCCGCCGAGCAGGCCGACACCGACGCCGCCGACGAGGCGGACGCCGAGCCGACCATCACGTTCGCCGAGCTGGGCCTGCCCGAGGGCATCGTCCGCAAGCTCGCGCAGAACGGTGTGACCGCGCCCTTCCCGATCCAGGCCGCGACCATCCCGGACGCCCTGGCCGGCAAGGACATCCTGGGCCGTGGCCGTACCGGCTCCGGCAAGACCCTCTCCTTCGGTCTGCCGACCCTGACCGCGCTGGCCGGTGGGCACACCGAGAAGAAGAAGCCCCGCGCGATCATCCTCACTCCCACCCGTGAGCTCGCGATGCAGGTCGCGGACGCACTGCAGCCCTACGGCGACGTGCTCGGCCTGAAGATGAAGGTCGTCTGCGGCGGTACGTCGATGGGCAACCAGATCTACGCGCTGGAGCGCGGTGTCGACGTCCTCGTCGCCACCCCGGGCCGCCTGCGCGACATCATCAACCGGGGCGCCTGCTCCCTGGAGAACGTCCAGGTCGCCGTCCTCGACGAGGCCGACCAGATGTCCGACCTGGGCTTCCTGCCCGAGGTCACCGAGCTGCTCGACCAGATCCCCGGTGGCGGCCAGCGCATGCTCTTCTCCGCCACCATGGAGAACGAGATCGGCACGCTGGTCAAGCGTTACCTGAGCAACCCGGTCACCCACGAGGTCGACTCCGCCCAGGGCAACGTCTCCACGATGTCGCACCACGTCCTGGTCGTGAAGCCGAAGGACAAGGCGCCGGTCACCTCCGCCATCGCCGCCCGCAAGGGCCGCACGATCATCTTCGTCCGCACCCAGCTGGGCGCCGACCGCATCGCCGAGCAGCTCATCGAGGCCGGCGTCAAGGCGGACGCCCTGCACGGCGGCATGACCCAGGGCGCCCGTACGCGCGTTCTCGAGGACTTCAAGAAGGGCTTCGTCAACGCGCTCGTCGCGACCGACGTCGCCGCGCGCGGTATCCACGTCGACGGCATCGACCTGGTCCTGAACGTGGACCCGGCCGGTGACCACAAGGACTACCTGCACCGCTCGGGCCGTACCGCCCGTGCCGGCAAGTCCGGTGTCGTCGTCTCCCTGGCGCTGCCGCACCAGCGCCGCCAGATCTTCCGCCTGATGGAGGACGCGGGCGTCGACGCCTCGCGCCACATCGTCCAGGGCGCGGGCGTCTTCGAGCCGGAGGTCGCCGAGATCACCGGCGCCCGTTCGCTCACCGAGGTCCAGGCCGACTCCGCGAACAACGCCGCCAAGCAGGCCGAGCGCGAGGCCGCCGACCTGACCAAGCAGCTGGAGCGCATCCAGCGCCGTGCCGTGGAGCTGCGCGAGGAGGCAGACCGCCTGGTCGCCCGCGCCGCACGTGAGCGGGGCGACGACCCCGAGGCAGCGGTGGCCGAGGTCGCCGCCGAGGCGGAGGCCGCACTGCTGGCCGCCACCTCCGTGCCGGAGCAGCCCGCAGCGCGCGATGAGCGTCGCGACGACCGCGGCAACTACGGGCGTCGCGACGACCGTGGCGGCGACCGCGGTGGTTACCGGGGCGGCAACGACCGTACCGGCGAGCGCAGCGGCCGTCCGGCCGGCAGCAACGGTTACCGCGGCAGCAGCGACCGTCCGTCGTTCCGCGGCAGCAACGACCGTCGTGAGGACCGCCCGGTGGGCGGTGGCTTCCGCTCCGGTGGCGGCGACCGTCGTGACGACCGTGGCGGCCGCTCCTTCGAGCGTCGTGACAACGACCGCCCGTCGTTCAACCGCGACCGTCGTGACGAGCGTCCCTCGGGCGGTTTCCGCTCCGGTGGCGGCGACCGTCGTGACGACCGTGGCGGCCGCTCCTTCGAGCGTCGTGACAACGACCGCCCGTCGTTCAACCGCGACAACGACCGCCCGTCGTTCAACCGCGACCGTCGTGACGACCGCCCCTCCGGTGGTTTCCGCTCCGGTGGCAGCGACCGCCCGTTCAACCGCGACCGTCGTGACGACCGCCCGGCGGGCGGCTTCCGCTCCGGCGGCAGCGACCGCCCGACCGGCCGCCGCGACGACCACCGCGGTGGCACCGGCACGGGGACCGGCACCGGTACCTTCGGCCGCCGCGACGACAAGCCGCGCTGGAAGCGCAACGGCTGATCGTCCGACCGCGATCGCCTGATTGCTTGGCAGGGCCCGTACACCGCTTCGGTGTACGGGCCCTGCGGCGGTTTGAACGAGTTCGAATCTCTCTACCGGGGCCTGCGCTCCTCCTGTTAATGTCACCTCGTTCGCATGAGGGGTCGGGGCCGGGGGGCTTTCACTTCGCGCAGACCGCGGCACAGGGTGCCGCGTCCTCCTCATGCCTCTTCGAGGGTGTCCGGGAGGGACTCAGCTTGAGACGTCACATGGGCGTGCGCAATGCGGTCGCCGTTGTTGCGGCCATAGTCGTGGGCGCGGGATTCGTACCACTGAACGCAGGACCCGCACGCGCGGCGGCCGGCACCGAGGTGGTCTTCCCCGCAGACGTCGCCGCGCAGCCGAGGACGGTCATTCCTCTGTCGGCCGGGCCGACGGGGTACCTCCGGTACGAGGAGGGGCGCGGCCAGTTCTGGAGTACGTACAGCGGTGAGAACCACATCATCTACAACGACCTCGAGGGGCCCGAGGCCGACGGCACCTACGGCGCCGGGGCCGACGTCGTGGCGGCGTACCGGAGCCGGGGAGCGGGCCAGACCGGCGAGATCCGGCTGTTCGACGTGGCCGCCGGCCGCAATTCCTATCTGGCCTTGCCCGTCGGGCATGAGTACGTGGGTACCTACGGGACGACGGTCGTGACGCACAGCCGTACGAGCCCTACGGCCGCGCCGGAGTGGCATCTGCTGCGGCTCGTCAACGGTTCTGTCCAGGACACCGAGGTCGTCGGATGGCCCGAGGGCGCCGAGCGTCCTCTCAAGGCGGTCACCGGTGGGGCAGATGGCGTGCTCGTGCAGTACGGCCGAGGCGCCGTCCTCCGGCCGTTGTGGATCTCCCTGTCGACCGGAGTGGCCCGCCCGGTGGGCCCGGACGTTCCTGTCGGGTCGGCGTCGACGGTGGTGTCACGGGACCACGTCGTGGAGTGGACCAAGGACGGCAAGGCGACGGTCTATGCCAAGGACAGCACGTCGCAGTCCGGCCCGCTGGCGGTCAGTCAGGTGGTGGGGCTTCCGTATGCGGAGGGCGACAGGCTTCTCGGACTCGCGGGGGATCAGCTGGTGGTCGCACGCGCCTCCGGGCAGGGGGGCTCGACCCCGTACCGCCTCGTGACCGTGCCGTTGGACGGTGGTCCCGAGAAGGCGATCTTCGCCTACGGACGGGCCGACGCCATGCCCACCCCGGACGGCGGGCTGCTCGTGGTGGCCGGTTCCACCCCGGACGGGCTGGGAGTGCAGCTGATCCGTTCCGGTGCCGGCGGACCGACAGTGGGCAAGTTGACCGACGTCACACCGGCGACGTCGCGGCCGCACGATCTGAGCTTCAGCCAGGGGACGCTCGAATCGCTGGAGTTCCTGCCCGACCAGCTCAAGGGCTTCCGCTCGCGAACGGTCTCGGTCTCGGGCCCGCTTGCCGTCACTGGCACGGGGCCGGCCGGTGACCGTGGTTTCGACCTTGCGGATTGCGGGGACAGCGAGGGGTGCCCCACCCTGTTGGCCACGGGCGACGGGCGATCCGTGATCATGCCATCCCCCAATGGCGGTGGCGACCAGATGCCTTCGCTCGTGGGACCGGGCGGGGCCGAAGCCGTACCGTTGTCGGTCCCCGGACTCTCCTCCTTCCACGTCGAAGACGTGTCGGGCCGCTACGCACTGGGTCGGGGCAGTCGTGCTGACGGCAGTCACGCCGGTTTCGTCACCGTCGATCTGGACACGGGGACGCTGCTGGCAAGCATGCCTTTCAGCGGCGAGTACGCCGATCTGTACGGAGACCGGGTGTGGGGTGCGGGGGCCGTGGCGGGCACGGTGGTCAGTCGTGACGCACGGACCGGCACGGTGAAGGAGACCGTGGACCTCGGCTCCGGGTGCAAGGCGGAAGACATCAAGGTGACCTCGCACTGGCTCAGTTGGGACTGTGCCGGACTCCCCGCCAGGGGTGGCGTCTTCGATCTCGAGAAGAAGACCAATCTGACGCATCTCGATCCGGTGTCCGTGCTCGGTGACGGTTTCGTCGGGTGGCGCAACGGGGACGACGTGCGTATCACTGATGTTCGCGGCGCGACCCCCGTACCGGTGCACACCTACTCGATGGCCGGCGACGGCGAGCGTGAGCAGCAGTACGCCATCGACACCGGCACCGGACGTATCGCGTATCAGCGCGAGGCCGATGGGGATATCACGGTCGCGGACCTGGGCATCCCCGCGTCCCCGATGGCCCGCATCGATTCCGACGTACCGGCATCGGCCACGGTGCGGGGCGGAGTCCCCTCCTGGGCGGCGCGCTGGTGGTTGTCGAAGCCCGCGGCGTCCTGGCAGCTGACGTTGAAGAGCAGGGCCACGGGCGCCACCGTCCGGACTCTCGTGGGTGGAGAAGCGCGTGGCTCGGTGAAGGCGGTGTGGGACGGCAAGGACGCGGCGGGGCGGTTCGTCGCCAACGGAGCGTATGACTGGAGGCTGTCGGCGAAGCCGGCCGATGGACAGGGTGCTGACCTCACGGCTTCGGGATCGGTGAAGCTGTCGGGCAGCGCGGCCGTTCTTCGCGACTTCGTCGGAAACGACGGCTTCGGTGACCTGCTGGCGTTCACCTCGGCAGGCGTGGCCGACTTCCGCGGCGGCACGGGCGACGGAACCGGCGCGGTGCATGCGAAGGTGTCGGGCTCGGGCTGGACGGGTGCGAACACCGTGACGGCGGCGGTGCCGTTCGGCGATGTGAACGGCGACCGGTGCAATGACGTGCTGGTGCGGGTGAAGAGTGGTGAGTTGCGGGCGTACAAGCCGTCGTGCGGCGGGGCGTTGAAGCCGACGACCGCGTTCACGAAGATCGGCCTGGGCTGGAACATCTACGACGCCCTCACCTCGCCGGGTGACCTGACCGGGGACGGCAGGGCGGACGTGATCGCCCGTGAGACGTCGACCGGATACCTGTACCTGTACGAGCAGACGAGCGCCGGTGCGTTCAAGGCGCGCGTCAAGATCGGTACGGGCTGGAAGGGCTACCTGCTGGCCGGTGCCGGTGACCTGAACGGTGACGGCAGGGGTGACCTGCTGGCCCGGGACGCGGCCGGGGTGTTGTGGCGGTACGCCGGGACCGGCAAGGGCACGCTGGCGGCCCGGGTGAAGGTCGGCGGGGGCTGGCAGGTCTACAACTCGCTCGTCGGAGTCGGTGACGTGAGTGGTGACGGCAAGGCCGATCTCCTCGCCCGTGACACGGCCGGCGTGCTGTGGTCCTACCGGGGCGACGGCAAGGGGCTGTTCGGCTACCGCGCGAAGGTCGGCGGCGGCTGGCAGATGTACTCCAGGCTCTACTGACGCAGGCGCGGTCCGCCTCTTCCCAAGAGGACGCGACGCGCTCGGCCGTCATACCGGTCCGCGTCCGACGCATGTCGTGCCCCCGGCGAGGGAATCGCTGGGGGCATGACAATCAACCCACCTGGAGCGCCTTCCGAACAACCGTCCCCAACTACCCCGCAGAGCCTTTCGAAGCCCGGGGCCGCCACAACGTCCCCGCCCCCCGGCTCCGACGAGGCGCGGCTGGCCGAGCTCGGCTATACGCAGGTGCTCGCCCGCCGGATGTCCGCCTTCTCCAACTACGCGGTCTCGTTCACGATCATCTCGGTCCTCTCCGGCTGCCTCACGCTCTACCTGTTCGGCATGAACACCGGTGGCCCGGTCCTGATCACCTGGGGCTGGGTCGGCGTCGGGCTGATGACGCTGTTCGTCGGTCTGGCGATGGCCGAGATCTGCTCGGCGTACCCGACCTCCGCCGGCCTGTACTTCTGGGCCCACCGGCTGGCCCCACCCCGCTCGGCGGCTGCGTGGGCGTGGTTCACCGGGTGGTTCAACGTGCTGGGCCAGGTCGCCGTGACCGCCGGGATCGACTTCGGGGCGGCGTCGTTCCTCGGCGCCTACCTGAACCTCCAGTTCGACTTCGAGGTCACCCCCGGCCGCACGATCCTCCTCTTCGCCGCGATCCTGCTGCTGCACGGCCTGCTGAACACCTTCGGCGTGCGCATCGTCGCGATCCTCAACAGCGTCAGCGTCTGGTGGCACGTGCTCGGAGTCGCCGTGATCGTCGGCGCGCTGACGTTCGTACCCGACTCGCACCAGTCTGCGTCGTTCGTCTTCACCGAGTTCGTGAACAACACCGGCTGGGGCAGCGGCTTCTACGTGGTGATGATCGGGCTGCTGATGGCTCAGTACACCTTCACCGGCTATGACGCCTCCGCCCACATGACCGAGGAGACGCACGACGCCGCGACCGCCGGCCCGCGCGGCATCGTCCAGTCCATCTGGACCTCCTGGATCGCGGGCTTCGTCCTCCTCCTCGGCTTCACCTTCGCCATCCAGTCGTACGACGGAGCCCTGGCCTCCCCGACCGGCGCCCCGCCCGCCCAGATCCTCCTCGACGCCCTGGGGGCCACCACGGGCAAGCTCCTGCTCCTCGTGGTGATCGGGGCCCAGCTCTTCTGCGGCATGGCGTCCGTGACCGCGAACAGCCGGATGATCTACGCGTTCTCACGGGACGGCGCCCTGCCGTTCTCCCGCGTCTGGCACACGGTCAGCCCCCGCACCCGCACCCCCGTGGCCGCGGTCTGGCTGGCCGCCTCCGGCGCTCTGGTCCTGGGCCTTCCGTACCTGATCAACGTCACGGCGTACGCGGCCGTCACCTCCATCGCGGTGATCGGCCTCTACATCGCCTACGTCATCCCGACGCTGCTCCGCCTCCTGCGCGGCGACGACTTCCGCCCCGGCCCCTGGCACCTCGGGCGATGGTCCCGGCCCATCGGCATCGTCGCGGTGGTGTGGGTGGCGGTGATCACCGTGCTCTTCATGCTGCCCCAGGTCTCGCCCGTCACGTGGGAGACCTTCAACTACGCCCCGGTCGCCGTCCTGGTGGTCCTCGGTTTCGCCGCCACGTGGTGGTTCGCCTCGGCCCGCCACTGGTTCCTCAATCCGGATCACAAACGCACGATCGCCCGCGGCAACGCCCGCTGACGGCGGCCGCTCCCACGACGACGGGGCCCGGCAACCGATACCCGATCGGCGGCCGGGCCACGGCGGGCTATGCTCGGGGGTGATTCGCCGAGGGCCGTTAGCTCAATTGGTCAGAGCAGCGGACTTTTAATCCGTTGGTTGTGGGTTCGAGTCCCACACGGCCTACGCGATGCAGGGTTGGGGAAAACCCACCGACCTGCTGCTTAGCGCCTCGACCGGTTGCGTCCGGTCGGGGCGCTTCGTCGTTTCCGCCGGCCCGGCCGGTCAGAGCACCCAGGCGGGGCTCGGCCATGGCCACCACCCGGGAACCGGCAGCAGGGGCTCCTCGTCGGCATAACGGTCACTCCACCGCCGGAACCTCTCACGGGCCGACCGGTCGGGACAGCCGGCGTCGAATTCGGGCACGGTGACCACCCTGTCGCGGTGGTCTTGCTGCGGCCCGTTGTCCCGGCGCTGAGGCTTGCTGTCCCGGCCTGTCGCGGACCCGCCGAGGGTGCACCGGTCCGGGAACCGGTGCGCCCAGGGTTCTGGCACAGGCGGTCGTCATGTGCGGGCCTGTGGGCGACGGCGCCGGCATCCGGAAGCCGCCCAACCGGATGGGGGAGTTGACGTACGAGCCGCATCCCCCGGGCTACCGTGGTGGGGCAACACGGCGCTGAGGGAGCTGTATTGACACGGGTCGCGGTAGTCGGTGGCGGGATCGGCGGTCTGGCCGTCGCGCTATTCCTGGGCCGCCGGGGGCATGCGGTCACCGTGCTGGAGCGGGACGGACGCCGGCCGGGACACGATCTCGACGCGGACTTCTTCGACTGGCGGCGCCCCGGGGTGCCCCAGGCCGTCCAGCCCCACGGGCTGCTGGCACCGGTCCGTACCGTGCTGCGCGAGGAGGCCCCCGATGTGTACGACGCGATGCTCCGGATGGGGGCGGGCGAACGCAACGAGCTGGAGTGGTTCGCCGAGCGCCCGTCCGCACGCCCGGGGGACGAGGACCTGGTCACGGTCCAGACGCGGCGCATCGTGCTGGAGGCCGCGCTCCACGATGCCGTCCATCGCGAGCCGGCCGTCGACATCCGGCTCGGGGAGCCCGCCGAGGGGCTCGTCGTCGACCGGCACCCCGGCGGCGGTGGCGTTCCCCGGGTGACGGGGGTGCGGTCGCGGTCCGGGCGGTACGACGCGGATCTGGTGCTGGACGCCGGCGGGCGCCGCTCCCCGGTGCCGGGCTGGCTGGCCGGGGCGGGCTGCCGGGGCGCGGTCGTGGAGAACCACCGCACCGGGATCGCGTACTTCTGCCGCTGGTACCGGCTGCGGCCGGACGGGCCGCGGGATCCGGGGCGGGTGAAGGCGGGTTCGGTGGCCGCCTTCGCGGTCGGCGGGGTGTTCCCGTCCGACAACGGCACCTTCGCGGTGTTCCTGACGGTGTCCACCGCCGACCCCACCCGCGCCGCGCTCCTGGATGCCGAGGTCTTCGAACGGGTGGCCCGGACCTTTCCCGCGGTGGCCGCGTGGCTGGACCTGCGGCCCGAGGCGCTCTCCCGGGTGCTCGCCATGGGCGGCCTCGACAACCGCTGGACCGGGCTGTCCGACGCGGCCGGGCCCGTGGTCACCGGCCTGGTCGGCGTCGGCGACGCGGTCACGCACACCAATCCCACGATGGGGCAGGGCGTGGCGCTGGCCCTGTGGGCGGCGCAGTGGGTGGCCCGTCACGCGGCGCACGCCGCCGCGGACCCCGACGCGTTCGCGGCCGGGTACCACCGCTGGACCGGGCGGACGCTGCGCCCCTGGTTCGACGTCCAGGTGGCCATGGACCGCGCCAACGAGGCCCGGCTCGCCCGTCCCGCGCGGCCAGTGCCTGGACCACCCTCGGAGACGGGCCGTGGCGGGGCCCGTGACACAGCCAGCGACGCAGCCCGCGACATGGCTGCCGTGTCCGCCTGCTCCTGGGACGATCCGGTCGTCATGCGGGCGCGTGCCCGCATCCGCCATCTCGTCCAGCCTGCCGACCAGGCCTACGGCACCGCGGAGGTGCGCGCCCGTGTGGCGTCCTGGCTGGCGGAGCACCCGGACTTCACACCCGGGTACGACGGCCCCGCCCGCGAGGAGTGGGAGTCGGCGGTGGGCACGCGTCATGACACGCCATGACGTGAGGTGACGTGACACGGCTCGACGGCACACGGCGGCTCGACGGCACGGCTCGACGGCACGGCGCGCACGGCACGGCGCGCACGGCACGGCGCGCACGGCACGGCGCGCACGGCACGGCGGGCGCGGCACGCGACGACACGACGACGGTGCCGGCAGTGGAGCAGCCGGCACCGTCGCCGTGGCGGTGGTCAGACGAGGAGCTTCGTCTTCGCGCGCTGGTATTCCTCTTCCGAGATCGCGCCCTTGTCCTTGAGGTCCGCGAGCTTCGACAGGTCCTCGACGTGGCTGCTCTTCGGCACACCGTTCGCGTCGGACGAGCCCGCGGCCCCTCTCACGTACGCCTTGAAGGCCGCGTCGCGTTCCTTCGCGTCCTTCACATCCCGCTGGCCCATGGATTTGCCCCGAGCGATCACGTAGACCAGAACGCCCAGGTACGGCAGCACCAGTGCCAGGACCAGCCAGCCCGCCTTGGCCCATCCGCCGAGGTCATCGCTGCGGAAGATGTCCATGATGACTCGGAACAGGAGGAAGAGCCACATGATCCAGAGGAAGAACCAGAGCATGGTCCAGAACAGGTTGAGCAGAGGGTAGTCGTCCATCGTCCACTCCAGGCACCGCGTCGAATGGCTGAATCTGAAATCAGTCATATCACCGCATTTAGGGGTTCGCCCGTTGGAGTTCCCTCTGTTCCGCCAGGAGAGGGAAGGGGGACGGACGGGGGCGATGCGGCGCGGCGCGGAGTGGAGTGGCGGCTACTTCTCCGGTGCGGCGGCGGTGTCGGAGGCCTCGACGGAGACCGTGTCGGAGGACTGCTCCGCGGGCTCTGCCGGCTGCGGGGCGGCGGGCGCGTTCGTGGCCTCCGCGGCGCGTGCGGCCGATGCGGACTTGCGGCTGTGCACCAGGATTCCGATGAAGCCGGCGATGAACCCGCTGATCAGGCCCGATATCGCATGGTTGAGCGCGTTGACCGATTCGCTGTCCGGGAGGCCGACGGCGGCGTAGTTCACCGCCGCGCTCATCACCGCTCCCATCAGTCCGCCGATGACGCCGCTGATAGCGGCGCCGCGTACGGGCGAGGGAGGTGCGGCCGGGGCGGCCGGGGCGGGAGCGGGAGCGGGGGCGGGAGTGAGCGGTGCGGTCATCGTCGAGGGCCCTCCAGACAGGCTGCGATGAGAGACCGGGAGCGGCTTGCGGGGCGCGGTGACTGCGCGTTCCGGGGCCTGCTCGCACGGGCAGCCCACCGGTCCGGGGGGTGCAGCAGTTACCTTGCGGCAGAACACGTGTTCCTTGCAACACCTTCTCGTTTTGAACACGTTGACGGCCCGGTGGAGATCGTCCGCGGGAGGCGGACTGCTCCTCTCCCGCCGGTGCGCCCACAAGGTGGCTACAGGGCCGCTTTGTTCGGATTTGCTGACCTGAATCCGGCTTCCATGCCCTGTGGTTGGGGTGGGGGTGGGTGTCGAATGTCCACAGGGGCGCACTCCTCAGGTGTGCGGCCGGGCGGCGGGCCAGGCTGCGGACCGGGCGCGTCCGTGTGCCGCCCACAGGGTGTGCGCGCCGGTGTGTGCGCCGGGTGGTCACGAGGGTGGTCATGAGTGCCTCGAACATGCCGTAGAGTTGTGTTTACCGACGCGGGGTGGAGCAGCTCGGTAGCTCGCTGGGCTCATAACCCAGAGGTCGCAGGTTCAAATCCTGTCCCCGCTACTGAAGAATCAGGCCCGGCATGCATACAGCGTGCCGGGCCTGATTCGTTTGTACGCCGTGGGCCACTGGGTCCGTCGGTTCGTGGCCCGCCGGGTTGGCCGGTGCGGGGCCGTATCGCGTACGCGTACCCCCATTGGCCGACGAGGAGTCGCCCCGCGGCCCTGCTCCGGGAAGCCTGGGGGTGGTGCGCGGTACCGTCCGCGGCCGTGGATGCACCGGGCAGGAGAGCAGCAGGTGGGGAAGCGGGAGAAGCGGCGGGGGAGGCGCGCCGGGGATGTGAGGACCCGCCGGTTCGTCCGGCTGCTGCCCACGATGATGATCGTCGGGGGCGTGCTGTTCGATGCTTTCTCCCCGCCCGAGTTCACCGCCGTCCCCTTGTACGCGGCGGCCCCGCTGATCGCCGCGCCGTTCTTCTCGCTGGCCAGCACGGTACGTACCGGTGTCGCCGCGCTGCTGGCCGTCGTCGTGCTGCGGCTGTCCAGCGGCACCCTGCTGCAGGTCGTGCCCTCCATCGAACTGCTCACCGTCCTCACCGTCTCCGTCCTCGCCGTCGTGATCAACGGGGTCGTCCGGCGCAGCAACGAGCAGCTGGCCTCCGCCCGCGTCATCGCGGAGACGGCCATGCGGGCGGTGCTGCCGACACCGTCCGACCGGATCGGCGGGCTGCAGGTGGCCGCGCGGTACGAGGCGGCGCAGGCGGACGAGTTCGTCGGCGGCGACCTGTTCTCGGTGGCGGACAGCCCGCAGGGGGTGCGGCTGGTGGTCGGGGACGTGCGCGGCAAGGGGCTGGACGCCGTGGAGGCGGTGGCGGTGGTCATCGGGGCCTTCCGGGAGGCGGCCGAACAGGAGGAGACCCTGGAGGGCGTGGCGCTGCGGCTGGAGCGCGCGCTGGCGCGGGAGTCGGACCGGCGTGGTGGCCTGGACGCGTTCGAGGGGTTCATCACCGCCGTGCTCGCCGAGGTCCCGCGGGGGGCGGGCCGGGTGCGGATCGTCAACCGCGGTCACCCCGAGCCGCTGCTCCTGCACACGGACGGAGGGCTGGATGTGCTCGGTCCGTCGGTGCCCGCGCTGCCGCTGGGGATGGACCTGGGGGTGTGGCCGGACCGGGCCGACGAGTGGGACCTGCCGGCCGGGGCGACGCTTCTCCTCTATACGGACGGCCTCTCCGAGGCCCGTAACGCCGAAGGGGTCTTCTACGACCCTGCCGAGCGGCTGCGGGGACGGATCTTCCCGGGACCCGAGGAACTCCTCTCCGCGCTGACCGATGACGTACGGCTGCATACGGGGGGCGAGTCGACGGACGACATGGCGCTGCTCGCGGTCGTGCGGCCCGCCGAGGGGCAGCCCGACCGGCGCAGGACCGTGAAGATCGTCGGTCTGGGCGACGGCGGCGGCTGAGCCGGCTCCCTGCGGTGACAGGTGAGGGGGGAGCGGTGGAGGGCGATACCACCGTCCGTAACCGAAAGACACCCCTCCGCATAACATTTGACGCAACGTCAGAAATCGGGTGCCATCCGAGGGGCGATCAACTCGCCCGATTGCACCCGGTTGTGTCCCGTAAAGTCCAGGCCAAGGACGCGAACGATCAGTGGGAACGGCTTGGAATCGGACCCCGGTGTCTATTAACGTTCGATAACGCAGCGCGGTTGTCCCAGCCGCCGTCAGTGGCGGCACCGTGCGCGAGCGCCGAATTCCGCAAGGGAACCGGGGAACCACCTACATGGGGTGAATCGGGCATCTCTGTCTTGTTTGTGAGGCGGAGGAACCCGTAGGAGACCTTCCTGCTCCGAACCCGTCAGCTAACCCGGTAGGCGAGAAGGAAGGAAAGGAGTGCGCCCCCGTGGCGTCCAACAAGCCTGCCCCCGAAGCTCCCTCTCGGTTCCGGTCCGAGTACGGCGATGACCTCGCCCCCCGGCCCGCCACCGCATTCGGTACGGAGTACGGGGCCGACTACGCGACCGATTACGGGACCGATCGGGGCAGCGACTTCGGAAACGACTTCCGCGCCGACGAGGCCGGGTCCGACAGGACCTGGGAGGAATGGAACCCCACCGAGGAGTCCATCCGCCCCGTGCGCGGCAAGCACCGCGTCGCCAAGCAGCGCAATGGTCTGGCCCGCAGTTCCACCGTCCTCGGCGTCGGCGTCATCGCGGCCGTCGGTGCGGGTGGCATGGCCACCGCCCAGAGCAAGCCGCCGGTCTCCATCTCTCTTCCCGATTCCATCGCGGACAATCTCCCCGACGCCAAGTCCCTCCCGGGCGTCGGCGCGCTGTTCTCGGGAGAGTCCGAGTCCACGGCGGACAAGGCTGCGGCCGAGACCGCTGCCGCCCCGCTGACGACCGCCGGCATCACCACCGCCGAGGCCGAGCAGGGCACCACGGACGCCGGTGAGGCACTCCGCGCCCGCATCCTCCAGCAGGCCGAGCAGCAGCAGGACGCCGCCGACGCCGAGGTCAAGGCGGCTGCGGAGAAGGCGGCCGCGGAGAAGGCCGCAGCCGAGGCGAAGAAGCAGCAGGACGCCGCCGAGGCCAAGATCGCCGCCGAGAAGAAGAAGGCGGCGGAGGAAGCGGCGAAGAAGGCGGAAGCGCTGCGGCTCGCCAAGCTCGCCGCCAGCTACGCCATCCCCACCTCCTCGTACACGATCACCTCGACCTTCGGCGAGGCCGGATCGATGTGGTCCTCCGGCTACCACACGGGCCTCGACTTCGCGGCGCCGACCGGAACACCGATCAAGGCCATCCACACCGGCACGGTCAAGTCGGCCGGCTACTCCGGTTCCTACGGCTACCGCACGGTCCTGGAGCTGGAGGACGGCACGGAGCTGTGGTTCTGCCACCAGTCCTCGATCGACGTCAGCATCGGCCAGAAGGTCACGACGGGCGACACCATCGGACGCGTCGGCGCGACCGGCAACGTGACGGGCCCGCACCTCCACCTGGAGGTCCACACCCCGGACGGCACCGGCATCGACCCGATGGCCTGGCTGCAGGCCCGCGGTCTGACGGTCTGAGACCGTCTCCCTGGATGGTTCGAGGAGGGGCCGTTTCCCGAGGCCGGTCCGAGGCCGGTCCGAAGCTTGTCCGGGACCGTTTCCCAGGACGCTCCGAGAACGCCCCTCACGCCGGTTCTCCGGCCACGAAACCCCGGCAGCCCTGACGCTCACCCCCCGACGTCAGGGCTGCCGGTCTGTCTCCGTCCGCGTGCCGCACCTGTTCAGGATGCCGCGCCGCACCTGTTCAGAATGCCGCGCTGCACCCGTTCAAGATGCACAGGCCACGGAATAGCGGAGCCCGTGGAAGTGGTTGTGCCACCCATGACTTCTCTCCGTAAGCTCGGTTCCTCCAGCCTCCAGGTCTTCCCGCTCGCCCTCGGCGGCAACGTCTTCGGATGGACGGCCGACGAGGCGCAGTCCTTCGCGGTGCTCGACGCCTACGCGGCGGCCGGCGGCAACTTCATCGACACCGCCGACGCCTATTCGGCCTGGGTCCCCGGCAACGAGGGTGGCGAGTCGGAGACCCTCATCGGCAAGTGGCTCGCCGCACGCGGCAACCGCTCCGACATCGTCGTGGCCACCAAGGTCGGCTCACACCCTGCCTACAAGGGGCTCTCCGCCACCACCATCAAGGCCGCCGCCGAGGAGTCGCTGCGCCGGCTCGGTACCGACCACATCGATCTCTACTACACGCACTTCGACGACGAGACGGTCCCGGTCGAGGAGATCATCACCGCCCTCGACCAGTTGGTGAAGGACGGCAAGGTCCGCGAGATCGCCGCCTCCAACATCAGCCCCCAGCGGCTCCGTGCCTCGCTGGACTTCTCCGAGCGTGAAGGGCTTGCCCGCTACGTGGCCCTTCAGCCCCACTACAACCTCGTCTCCCGGGACACGTACGAGGGTGAGCTCCGGGACACCGCCGCCGACGCCGGGCTTGCGGCCGTCCCGTACTACGCCCTCGCCTCCGGCTTCCTCACCGGCAAGTACCGTTCGGGTGCCGCCGTGGAGAGCGCCCGCGCCGGGAGCGCGTCCACGCACCTGGAGTCGGAGCGCGGACAGAAGGTGCTTGCCGCGCTCGACAAGGTGGCACAGGAGCGGGACGCGGAGATCGCGACCGTGGCGCTGGCGTGGCTGGCCGCCCGGCCGACCGTCGCCGCACCGATCGCCTCGGCCCGTACGGTCGAGCAGCTTCCCGCGCTGGTGGCCGTCGCCGGACTGCGGCTGACGGACCAGGAGCTGACTGACCTCACCGAGGCCTCCGCCTAGCCCTTCTGTTGGCCGTATCCCTGCGGGTTCGAGTTCGGGTTCGAGTTCGGATTCGGGTTCCGGTGCGGGGGAGGGGACGGGGAGTAGAGCGGGTACGGGCCGGGGAGCGGGTGGTACGGCGGGTTCGCGTACGGCGGCGGGCTGTAGGGCTGCCCTGCATACGGGCGCGCGGGCTGCGTGTACGCCGGGTGCGGGTACGGCCGGTGTGCCGCAGGTGCGGAACGGGGGCGCAGACGGCCCGTGGCCTGCGCCGCGTAGGTCAGGGCGGGGCGGGCGGTTTCCTTGCGCTGCCACAGGTGGTGCAGCAACTCCCGCTCGCGTTCGGCGAAGTCCGGGCCCGCCGTGCCGCGGCGGGCCTGACGGCGCAGAAAGGCCAGTGAGGTCGCGAACGACTCGTACTCGGCCACCGCGCGGGCCGCTTCCCTGCCCCGGGCCTTCCCTTCCTTCCGCGCAGCGGCGGATATCGGAGGGTGGGCGTGCGCCGGACCATGGGCGTGCGCGGGAGCGTATGCCGGGTGGTGGGCGTGGCTGTGAGGCCTTCCGTACGGGGCTTCGGCCGCCGCTGCCGTCGCGCGTCGGCGTGCGATGTCCCTGGCCATGCCGCGGGCCCGCATCGAGGAGAGGGCGAAGGGCTCGGCGGGGGACAGCCAGCCGGCCGCCGCGTACTCCGGCAGTTCGATGCCAAGCATGCGCAGCTCGCGCAGGCGGGCCCAGATCGCAAGCCAGGTCACCAGCCCGAAGGCCGGGACCATGAAGGCCCCGTACACGGCGTAGAAGCCGTACGGGCCGAACGAGGACGACCCGTTCCACAGGGCGTGCATGCCCATGGCGAGGAGCAGCCCCAGCAGCGGAAGGGCGAGGCGCCGGACCCGCTGATGGCGCGCACTGCTCGCGGCGAGCCCGAAACCGATGCCGGTCAGCACGGTGAAGAGCGGGTGGGCGAACGGCGACATCACCGCACGTACGAAGAACGTCGCCGCGGTCACCGAGGCGAAGCCCGAGCCGAGCTGCTGGTCCTCGCCGAAGGCGTTGCCGAGATAGAGGATGTTCTCGGTGAAGGCGAAACCCGTCGCGGTGAAGCCGGCGACGACCACGCCGTCCACGATCCCGCCGAACTCCCGTCGCCGGAACAGGAAGAGCAGCAGCACGGCCGCCGCCTTGGCGCTCTCCTCCACGACGGGCGCTATGACCGTCGCGCCCAGCGTGTCCGCGCTGCCCGGATCGGCCGTGGCCGTGGCGATCCACCGGGTCGCGAAGGAGTTCGCGAGGATCGCGACCAGGGCGGCCGCGCAGGCGCCCCAGGCGAAGGCGAACAGCATGTTGCGCCACGGTCCCGGTTCGACCCGGTCGAGCCAGCGGAACGCCGTCATCAGCACCGGGACCGGCAGCACGGCCAGACCCAGCCCGACGAGGAACCCGTGCGTCCCCGTCTGGTCGCGGACCAGGGCGAGGATCACCAGGCCGCAGAGCGCCAGCACGGTGAAGACGGCGACGACGCGGAGCGTCCTGCTCCGCCACAGCATGCCGACGCGGCGCGGGCGGTAACGCCACTGGCTCCGGTCCGGCACAGCGGTCAGGACCTCGCCGCCGGCCAGCTGCTCCTCGAGCGACGGGACGGCCGGCTGAGACTGTCGCTGCTGCTGAACAGACCCGTCGGACACCCCACGACCCTAACGAGCGGCACTGACAACGGCCATGGCGCGTGGTCTGCTCCTGCGGCCGGCATGGATGGCGGGTGGTCCGGCCCTGCGGTCGACGGCCATGGCGAGTGGATCGCTCCTCCCACTGACTGCGGAAGGCCGGGCGGCCCCGGAAGGCCGCCGGCCCCGTCAGCGGCGGGCGAAGAGCAGGTCGTGCACCACGTGGCCCTTGTCCAGGCCCTGTCCCTCGAACCGGGTCAGCGGCCGGAACGCGGGCCGTGGCGCATAGCCGCCGTCCGCCGCCGTGTTCTCGAAGCGGGGATGCGCCGTCAGTACCTCCAGCATCTGCTCGGCGTACGGCTCCCAGTCGGTCGCGCAGTGCAGGACCGCTCCCGGCTTCAGGCGCTGTGCCGCCAGGTCGAGGAACTCCGGCTGGATCAGCCGGCGCTTGTGGTGGCGCGACTTGGGCCACGGGTCGGGGAAGTACACCCGCAGCCCGTCCAGCGCGTCCGGCTCCAGCATCTCGCGCAGCAGGATGATCGCGTCACCGTTGGCCACCCGGATGTTGGACACGCCGTTCCGGTCCGCGAGACCGAGCAGGTTGCCCTGGCCCGGCGTGTGCACGTCGACCGCGAGGATTCCGGTGCCCGGGTCGTCGGCGGCCATCTGCGCGGTGGCCTCGCCCATGCCGAAGCCGATCTCCAGGACCACCGGGAGCCCGTCGAACAGTTCGGGCAGATCGAGGACGCGCAGCCCGTCGATGTCCAGGCCCCACTTCGGCCAGAGCCGCTCCAGGGCGTCCTGCTGGCCGGGCGTGACCCGGCTGCGGCGCGGCTGGAAGCTGCGGATCCGGCGCTCGTGGTGCGAACCGGCCGGATCGGCTGCGGGGCCGCCGGGGAAGCGGGGTTCCTGGCGCAGCCTGCGGGCACGGTCCAGGGCTGCGGCGCGCAGTTCGTCCGGGATTCCGGCGGTGGCGGGCGCGGCGTCGTCCGCACCGGTGGAGGCCGTGCCGTTCGTCCCGACGGCGGGCGGATCGGTGGGGAGCGTCCCCGAGGGGAGCGTGCTGTCCGTCTCGGCAGCGGCGTCGCCGGGCGTCGCGGGGGAGGGGTTCAAGGGCTCAGACACAATGCCCTGATTCTACGGCGGGCGGCTTCCACCCCGTCCCCTGTGCCCGGAGCAGCGCCCTGCGTGCCACCTCCCGCCCGATGGGCAGCGCGGCCGTGGCGGCGGGCGAAGGGGCGTTGAGCACGTGCACGGTGTGCGGGGCCTCACGGATCAGGAAGTCGTCCACCAGCGTGCCGTCCCGCAGCACCGCCTGGGCCCTGACCCCGGAGGGGGAGGGGCGCAGGTCGTCCTCCGTCACCTCCGGCAGCAGCCGCCGTACGGCCGCGGTGAAGGCGCGCTTCGACAGCGAGCGGTGCACCTCGCCCGCCCCGTACCTCCAGTGTCTGCGGGCGATCTGCCAGGAACCGGGCCAGCTCACGGTGGACAGCAGCTCGCGGGGCCGTACGACCGGCCAGCCGTATCCCTCGCGGGCCAGCGCCGGTACCGCGTTCGGCCCGACGTGGACGCTGCCGTCGTGGCCGCGGGTCAGATGGACGCCGAGGAACGGGAACGCCGGGTCGGGCACCGGATAGACGAGGCCGCGCACCAGCTCGGGGCGGGCCAGCTCGTAGTACTCCCCGCGGAAGGGCACGATGCGCATCCCCGGGTCGTCCCCGGCCAGCCGGGCCACCCGGTCGCAGTGCAGTCCCGCGCAGTTGACCAGCACCCGGGCCCGCACCACCAGGCCGTCCGCCGTCCGTACCGCGACGCCCCACGGCCGCCGGTCGATCTCGGTGACCTCGGCGCCGAACCTGATCAGGCCGCCGCCGCCCCGTACCTCGGTGGCGAGCCGCTCGGCGACCGCGCCGAAGTCGCACACCCCCGTCGTGCCCACCCGGATCGCGGCGAGACCCCGCACCCGCGGTTCGTACTCCGCGATCTGCGCGGGCCCCAGCTCGCGCACCGGCAGCCCGTGCTCCCGGCCGCGCTGCACCAGGGCGTGCAGGCGCGGAAGCTCGGCGCGGCCGGTCGCGACGATCAGCTTTCCGGTCACGGCGTGGGAGATCCCGTGCTCCCGGCAGAAGTCGACCATCTCGGCCGCGCCGCGTACCGCGTACCGCGCCTTCAGTGAGCCCGGGGGGTAGTAGATGCCGCTGTGGATCACCCCGCTGTTGCGCCCGGTCTGGTGGCGCGCGGGCCCCCATTCCTTCTCCAGCACGGTCACGCGTGTGCCCGGTGCGGTCCGCGTGATCGCATACGCGGCCGACAGGCCGACGATCCCGCCGCCGATCACCAGCACATCGCAGTCGTACGCCGCGTGCGTCATCATCACGCCACCTCCCACCCCGATAGTGCACTGACCCACTGACAACGCGTTCAAACCAGTGCGGGCACAGCGTGGCGCATCCCGTGCCGGCCGCCAGGGCGCGGCCCACGGGACCGGGCCGGTGCGGGGCCGGCTACGCGGGGGCGACCAGCAGCGGGCGGGCGCGCTCCCGCAGCTCGACGACGCGCGGCTCGTCCCCGTAGGGCTCCAGCCGGTGCAGCAGGTCGCGCACGTACTCGGTGGTCCGTGCGGACGAGATGCGGCCCGCGACCTCCACGGCCCGGGTGCCCGCCGCGCAGGCCGCGTCCAGGTTTCCCGACTCCAGTTCGGCGACGGCCGAGACGACGAGCCGCAGACCGTGCGAGCGGACGAACTCCTCGGTGGGTCTGGACAGCGCCTGCTCGGTGAAGCGCCGCACCTGCCGCGGGGCCTTCAGGTCGAGGTGGCACTCCGCGGCGTCGGCGGCGAAGCGGTCGTACGAGTAGAAGCCCAGCCACGACGGGTCCGCGTCGCCGTCCCTGGAGCGCTCCAGCCATCCCTCGGCGGCCTTCAGCGCGGCTCCGGCGGCCGGTGCGTCGTTCGCCTTCGCATGGGCCCGGGCCTCCACGAGGCGGAAGAAGCTCATGGTGCGTGCCGTCGCGAGACCGCGGTTGCGTTCGACCGCCGCCTGCGCGAGGTCGACGCCCTCGTCGGCGAAGCCGCGGTAGGTCGCCTGGAGTGACATGGAGGCGAGGACATAGCCGCCGAGCGGTACGTCGGCCGCGGCCCGTGCCAGGCGCAGCGCCTGGATGTAGTAGCGCTGGGCCGCTTCCTGCTGGCCGGTGTCGAAGGCCATCCATCCGGCGAGCCTGGTCAGTTCGGCGGCAGCGCCGAAGAGTGCCCGGCCCACCTCGTCGCTGTACGAGCCCAGCAGGAGCGGTGCCGCGTCAACCCGTAAGCACTCCGGGACCATGGACGAACGCCAGTCCCCGCCGCCGTACTTGGAGTCCCAGCGGCGCGCGTCCTGAGCGGCCTCCCGCAGTTTGGACACGTCACTGTGGCCGACCCGCAGCGGCGAGACGGCGTGCGCGGAATCCGGGCCCGGCTGGACGGGGATCGACAGGCTGTGCCCGGACGGCAGCGAAGCACCGGGCGGAGGTGCGGCACCGGGCGCGTTGGACGTCCCTTGCGCCCCTGATGCGCCCTGCGCGCCCTCTGTGCTGTGAGTGCCGCTGTGCGTGCCCAGGATCGCCGCGACCGCCGCCGTCGAGGCGCGGGCCACCGACGGGTCGGCGGGGGATATCAGCCAGCGGGACGCGGGGGTCGCGTACGCACTCACCGAGAACGAACCCGCCAGCGACTGCCAGATCCCGCCACTGCCCGCTCGTCGCCCGGCCAGATCCAGCCGGTACAACTCGGTCGCCGAACGGACCGCCTCACCCACATCGCGGGGGAACGCCAGCCCCACCTCCGGCGCCGGGTCGGCGTCGGCCAGCCCGATCTCGTGCAGAGGGACCGGCCGGCCGAGCTTGGCGCCGATCGCCGCTGCGATGAGATGGGGCGCGGCGCCCTGCGGCACCATGCCCTTGGAGACCCACCGGGCCACCGAGGTCTTGTCGTACCGAAGTGTCAGTCCGCGCTGCGCCCCGAGGTCGTTGACCCGCCGGGCGAGCCCGGCGTTGCTGATTCCCGCGAGGGCGAGAACGGTTCCGAGCTTGTCGTTCGGTCCGCGTTGCTCCCTGGACATGCGCCACCCCTCGACACACAGACGGCAGCCGCGTCACCGATGCGGCGCGCGGCATTCGTACCGGGTTCTCCCCAGGGACGAACCCCGGCACTCCGGCCGCACACGCATTTGGCCGAGCCCCGAGGAATATGCCGCCCTGCTGAGAACATCAGTAAACCCAGCGTAGTTCGCCGCATCCCTACCGTTAAGGGCCGGACGTCCGTATGGCGGGATTGTTGTCCGTACCGGCCACGCGCGGGGGACGCCAGGAAGTCGGGTGGCGCGAGTGACGGGAGAGGCGGGGTGGGCGAGCGGGAGGCGGACGTCGCGCGAAGGAAGGGCGGAGGAACCGCGGAGAGAACGCGGGGGTGCGGGGGAGGGTCTGTGGAGCCCTTCCGTGCCCCCGCACGGAGATCGCCGGGGTGGCGTCCTGGGGAAGTGGCCGAGGCTGTGCACGGGGTTCCGGGAGTGGGTGGGGGCGGGCGTTGCCGGCCCTCCGGTCGCCCGCCGACCAGCCAGGACCCAGGCGCCGGGGTGCGTCCGGCGCCCGGCCCGTACGGCTTCCGGGGCCTTCGTCGGGGCCTTCGTCCGGGGTGTCGGCGCGTGCTCCTGGCGTGTGGCCGTGCGCCCGGCCGTGCGCTCTGGCCCGGTCCCTGCGGCAGCGCTTGCATGGGTGCTGCGTGGGTCGGCCCGCTGTACTGGACACGGCGGGCTGGGGGAACACCGTCGCCTCATTCCCCGCAGGCGGCGGACCGGTCCGGGGGGCGGACTGCGCCTCCCGGACCTGGCGTGGAGCCGGTGCGGCACCAGGTGTCCATGTGGGTCCCAGGGCGACTGCCTCGCCCTTGCCGGGCTCGGGCGGGGTGTGGCACAGGCCTTGCGGCAGCACGGAGCGTACCGGTACGAATGTGTTCATTCATGGCCGCGATGTGCTGGTCGATCGGTTCCGGCGCCTCCTGAAATTGGCCGGATGTCGCCGGTCGGACGAGGTTGGGCCGACGGATTCGCGGACATCCCGACCGCCTTCCCGGTGGGGTGTCGGCCGTGGCCGGATCCGGGCCGTTACGTCTGGACGAGTGCGGGAACCCAACGCGCGGAATCCGCGCCTCCGTTGAGATCGGGGCCGACGCGCGCGGGCCGCCCGCGGAACGTCAGGTCCGGCAGCCGCTCTCCGGCCTTTGCCAGGGGCGCATGCGCTCGCGACGTGCGCCGTCCGTAGCCACTCCTGCGCGCCGTTGTCGTGGCAGCATGTCCGCAACGGCGCCGCGCGTTACCGGAGTTCTCCCGATACTGCCCTGCTGCGCCCTTTTGTCCACAGCCTGTGGAGGCGGCGATGCGTTGGTTGGTGGGTTGGAGCAGTATCGCCGCGAGCTTCGGCACGGCCGGAGCGGTCGGCGGCAGTGACGAGGGGCGCACGATGCACCCCGTGGGCTCCCAACTCCTGTGGGGGGACCCGGATCCGCTCTGGGCGGTGGGTGACTGGCGGCCCGACGAGATCCGCACCGTCCGGGTGGACACCGCCGAAGGCACCCCCACCGCACGGCTCGCGGTCCTCGGCTGCTGCGGTGCCACGGACGAGCAACTGCGCGTCGGCCTGCTCGCCGCACGCGGCGGAGCGCTGCGCCACCTCACCGCCTGGACCGGCAGCTACACGGCAGTCGTCCAGATAGGCCGCCGGATCACCGTGGCCGGAGACCTCGCCGGAGCCCGCCCGGTCTTCTACACGCCCTGGGCCGGCGGCACCGCCTACGCCACCGCCGCGCTCCCCCTCGCCGACCTCATCGAGGCCCAGCTGGACATCGGCCACCTCGCCGCCCTGCTCGCCTGCCCCGAAACCCCGGAGGCGCTGCGCGACGGCACTCCGTACGAGGGGGTGAAGCGCATCCCGCCCGGGCACGCGCTCATCCTCCGCGAGGGCTCGCGGGAGATCACGGGGTACGAGGCGGTGGCCTCCCTCGCCGTGGCCGCCCCCGAACTCGACCCGGTGAGCGCCGTCGACGGGGTGCGCGACGCCCTCGTCGAAGCGGTGCGCGCCCGGCTCCTGGCCCCGCGCCACGCCCCGGAAACCCTGCCGCCCGACCCCGGCCCCGTCCCCGGGATGGGCCCCGCCGAACGCCGCGCGGCCCGGGGCGCGCCCGTCCCCGGAATCGGCTCCGACCTCTCCGGGGGCAGCGCGTCGGCGACGCTCGCCCTGCTCGCCGCCGGGCTGCCCGGCCTGCCCGGGACGATCCTCGGCCACGGCACGGGCGCGGGGGAGCGGCTGCTCGCCGTCACCTTCAACGACCTGACGACCCGCGCCCATGAGGACGAGCTCGAACGCGCCCGGGTCATCGCCACCAACCCGAGGCTGCACCACGTCGTGGTCGCGGCAGGCGAAGAGGCGCTGCCCTACGCCGACCTGGACCTGGAGAGCGGCCCGCTCACCGACGAACCCGCCCCCTCCCTCGTCCTCGTCGAACGCAACCGCCGCCGCCTCTCCGCGGGCAGCGCGGACCACTTCGTGGGCGACGGTGCCCGCCAGGTGCTCGACGCCCATCCCGCCCGCCTCGCCGACCTGCTGATCGATCGCAGACGGCGCCATCTGGTGCGCCCCGTCGCCGCGCTCGCCAAGGCCGAAGGTCCGTCCGCGCACTCCCTGTTCGTGCCGTTGACCGTCTACCGGGCGGCGCGCCGACTGGCCCGCACGTCCTACCGCACCGGTCTCGAAGCCGCGGCCGGCCGCCTGCCCGACGCCAACCGCCTCACGCCCGACCTGGACACACCCGCCGACGCCTCGCTCGCCGCACTGACCTGGTCCCGCCCGGGCCCTGCCGCCCGGTGGCTCACCGGAGAGGCACTGGCCGAAGTATCGGTTCGCCTCCAGGAAGCCGCGATCCGCCCCACCTCCGTCCAGCGCCCGGGCGAGGCCCGGGCCCGAGCCGCGCTCGCCCGGCACGCCGCCGGTCACCGCATCCTGGAACAGGCCGCCGAGGTCCGCAGCCAGCGGCTGCACGCCCCCTTCCTCGACAACCAGGTCGTACGCGCAGCCCGCGCACTCCCCGAATCCCTCCGGGTCCAGCCCGGCGCCCGCGCGGCGATCCTGCGGCGGGTCCTGGCGGGTGCGGGCATCCACGAGCTGCCGCCCGGCTGGGGCACCCCGTCCCAGGCCACCCCGACCGCCGTCACCCGGACCGGCCTGCGCGCCTCGCTGCCCGAGCTGATCGCCCTGTTCGACGCCCCGCTGCTCGCCGACGCGGGCCTGGTCGAGGCCCGCGTCGTCCGCAAGGCCCTGCGCGCCGCCTCCGAGGGGGAGCCCCTGCCCCTGGACGGCCTGGCCGACCTCGCCTCCACGGAACTGTGGCTGCGCCGCCTCATCTCGCGGCGCGGTACCTGCTGGACGGGGACGGCGGCGCCGCGGCAGCGCGCGGTCGCCGGCGGGGTGGCCCCGGCCCGGCGGTCGTTGCAGGGGTAGCCGGCGGAGTGGCGGGTGGTCTGTGGGGTGGCCCGGTCCCGGCGGTCGCCGCAGGGGTGGCCTGGCCCCGGCGATCGTTGCAGGAGGTGACCGGCGGGCCCGGAGTCCGTTGTGCGTGACCCGGTGAGGCAGTCATGGCTCCGGCGGTCGCCGCAGGGGTGGCCTGGCCCCGGTGATCGTTGCAGGAGGTATCCGGCGGGCGCGGAGTCCGTTGTGCGTGACGGTGAGGCCGTCATGGCCCCGTTGCCCGGGCGGCGGGACACAATGGCCCAGTGCGGTATCTGATCCTGGGCGTCACGGAGGCGCGAGACGAGCGCGGCGCTGCGCTGCCCCTCGGCGGTGCGCGGCTGCGCGCCCTGCTCGCCGCGCTCGCCCTGCGGCCGGGCCGCGCCGTACCCGTCACCGAGCTCGTCGCGGACGTCTGGGCGGACGAGCCCCCCGCAGACGCCACCGCCGCGCTCCAGGCCCTCGTCGGGCGGCTGCGGAGGGTGCTGGGCAAGGACACGCTGACCAGCGGCCCCGGCGGCTACCGTCTCGCCGCCCGGCCGGACGACGTCGACCTGTACGTCTTCGAGCGGCTCGCCCGGCAGGGCGGGGCGGAACTGGAGGCCGGCGCCCCGGCGGATGCCGCCCGCACCCTGCGTACCGCACTCGCCCTCTGGCGCGGCCCCGCACTCGCCGACCTGCCCGACGGGGACCACGGCCACGCACTTCGCCCCGAGGCCCATCGGCTGGCCGCACTGGAGCGCCGGATCGAGGCCGACCTGCGCTGCGCGGCGTCGGGGATGCCCGCGGCGTCAGAGGCACCCGCGGTGCCTGAGGCAGCCACGGCGTCCGGGACCCCGCCCGACGCCGCCCCTGCCTCCGCCACCACCGTCCCCTCCGCCCTCGTCGCCGAGCTGACGGAGCTGACCGCCGCTCACCCGTACGACGAACGCTTCCGGGCCCAGCTCATCCGCGCCCTTCGCACCGACGGCCGACAGGCCGACGCGCTCGCAGCGTACGAGGATGCGCGCCGCACCCTCGTCGACGGTCTCGGCACCGACCCCGGGCCCGAACTCGCCACTCTCCACCGCGAACTGCTCGCCCCCGCACCGGCCAACCCCGTCGCGACCGGCACGTTTCACGTGAAACCGGCCCGGGGCAACCTGCGACCCCGGCTCACCTCCTTCGTGGGGCGCGAGCCGGAACTGCGCGCCATCCGGGACGACCTCGCCCGGTCCCGGCTGGTCACCCTGACGGGTCCCGGCGGCTCGGGGAAGACACGCCTCGCGGAGGAGTCCGCGGCACGCGAGGACCAGGCGGTCGCCGAGCCCCGAGATGTCTGGCTCGCCGAACTCGCCCCTGTGGAGGATGCCGCCGCCGTCCCGGGAGCCGTGCTGTCCGCGCTCGGGCTGCGCGAGACGGCGCTGCTGCGGGACGGCAGCCACGACGGCCCCTTCCCGCGCGCCGACCCGGTCGACCTGCTCGTCGACCGCCTCGGTTCGCGCGCCCGGCCGGCCCTCCTCATCCTCGACAACTGTGAGCACGTCATCGGCGCGGCCGCCACGCTGGCCGAGACCCTGCTGACCCGTTGTCCGCAGCTGCGCGTCCTCGCCACCAGTCGCGAACCGCTCGGCGTGCCCGGCGAGTCCGTACGACCGGTCGACCCGCTGCCCGCCGTCTCCGCCCACCGCCTGTTCACCGAACGCGCCAGGGCCGTACGCCCCGGATTCGACCCCGAGCACGAATCGGCACACGATCCGGACGCCGTCGACGAGATCTGCCGTCGGCTGGACGGTCTGCCGCTGGCCATCGAACTCGCTGCCGCCCGGCTGCGGCTGCTCGGTCCACGCCAGATCGCTGACCGGCTCGACGACCGCTTCCGCCTGCTGACGGGCGGCAGCCGGACCGTACTGCCCCGCCAGCAGACCCTGCGGGCGGTCGTCGACTGGTCCTGGGACCTCCTCGACGAGGACGAGCGCACCGCCCTGCGCCAGGTCTCCGTCTTCGCGGGCGGCTGGGACCTGACCGCCGCGGAAGCCGTCATCCGTACTCCCTCTCCCTCCGGGACCGGCCGGCAGGCCTGCACCGACACCGCCGACCTGATCGGCGCCCTGGTGGACAAGTCGCTGGTCGTCGCCGCCCCGGCGGCCGACGGCACGATGCGCTACCGCCTCCTGGAGACCATTCACGAGTACGCCGTCGAGCGCTGCGCCGAGACCCCGGACATACGGACGGCCGCCGGCCGGGCGCACACCGCGTACTTCACCGCGCTCGTGGAGGAGGCCGAGCCGCGTCTGCGCTCCGGCGACCAGCTCCCCTGGATCCAGCGCCTGGAGACGGACCTCGACAACATCCGCGCCGCCCTGCACCGCACCACGGCCGCCGGCCTTCCCTGCGAACAGGACGCGACACGACTCGTGCTGGGCATGGGCTGGTTCTGGTGGCTGCGCAACTACCACCCCGAGGGCCTTTCCTGGACCGAGCGGGTCCTGGCGCTCGGCCCGGACCCCGCGGACGACACGGACCCGCGGTACTGGGACCGGATGAACCTACACATCCTCTGGTTCTTCTACGCGGCGGAGCGCGGGCACATCGGAATGGACCAGAACGACGCCGAGCTCCACGCGTTCATGGAACGAGTGGCCGGCGCGTTCTCCTCCTCCGGGACGCGGGGTGCCCGGTTCCCCGGCCTGCTCTGGCCGATGACCTCGTTCCTCACCGGGACGGCGGACGACGTACGGAGGAAGATCGACGCAGCCGTCGACAACGCCCGTATCCACGGCGGCGCGTGGGAGTACGGCATCACCCTGATGTTCCGTACCCACATGATCGTCGACATGCCGGGCGGCATGCCCGGCATCGACGACGACCTCGCCGAACTGCGCGCGCTGAGCCGCCGCATCGGTGACCGGTGGATGCGCGCCCAGGTCGCCAGCGCCGCGGCCGAGGCAGGCATGATGCGCGGGCGCTACGACGAGGCGCGTACGGCCTACGAGGAGGCGCTCCTGCTTGCCCGCGAGGTCGGCGCTCACGCCGAGGCCCCGTTCCTGCTGGCCCGGCTCGCCGAACTCTCCTACCGCACCGGCGACCTGGCAGCCGCCGTCGAGGGGCTGGACCAGGCGGAGGCCGAGGCGGAGAGCCATCAGGTGCACGACGCCGCCGCGTACATCCATTACATCCGGGCCGTCATGGCGTTCCACCGCGGCGATGCGGCGGCAGCCCGGCAACTGCTGGACGCGGCCCAGGCCGAGTCCGGGCGCGGTGGCCCGCCGTCACACTTCACCGTGGCGCTGGAGGGCCTGTCGGCCCGGATCCTGGTGTGTGAACCCGAGCCCGCGGGCGGTCCCGTCGCCGGACTGCGGGGGCTGCTGGCGGCACTGATCGCGGCGAGAGAGGCGCGCTGCCCCGAGATCGTCACCGGATACGTGGCGGACGGCGTGGCAACCGTGCTGCCCCGGGTGGGCCGTTACGCGGCCGCCGCACGCGTCCTGGCCGCCGCCGACAGCTGGCGGATGTCTGGCCCCAGGGCCGCGACGGAGCAGACCGATGTGGACGCGGCCGAGCGGCTGGCCCGCCAGGAACTGGGGGAGCTGCGGTACGAGAAGGAACGCGTCGCAGGCCTCGGGCTGACCCTCGACGATGTCATCGACCTGCTGGAGAGCATCACCGCGGAACTTCCGTGACCGCGAGAACCCGAACCCGCATTGACCCGGGTGGCCGGGTGGCCGGGTGGGCACGGGGGCGAGGGCCCGGCCCACACCCGTACGGAACTGCTCCTGAGCTCAGCGGCAGCTGATGCGCGACTCGGCCCAGTCGGCGAGGGCGAATCCGCGGACCGGGGTCGTCGGCTCCACGACGAGCCGGATCCGCTCCTGGCCCTCGATGCCGACGCTCACCGGAACGGCCGGGTCGTCGCCCTTCATCACCGGGGACTGCCACAGCCGCGCCCCGTCGCCGTTGAACACCGAGAACCGCACCGAGCCGAGCCCCATGGTCAGATCGTCCACACCGACCATCGCCTCATAGCGCGTGCACGAGCGGTTCAGCTGGATGTAGACCGAGGAACGGCTGTGGACGGTCACCCCGTGCGCGTACCGCGTGCCACCGATCGACACGCCGGAACGCTGCCAGACCCAGCTGCTCTCACCGAGCACCACCTCGGGACCGGTGTGGTCGCCGAGCAGGGTGTAGTCCAGCTCGCTGACCTGGTACACCTCCGGGGCCGGAGCGGGAGGCGGCGGAGTCGGCGCCGGGGGCGTGGGTTCCGGCGTGGGGGATGGAGGGGGCGTGGGGGTCGGCGTGGGTGTCGGTGTCGGTGTCGGGGTCGGCGTGGGGGTCGGGGTCGGGGTGGGTGTGGGCGTGGGCGTGGGTTCCGGCGGTGCGGGAGCCGGGGGAGCGGGAGCGGGGGGCGTCGGAGTCGGCTTCGGAGGCGTGGGGGTCGGTACCGCGGGCGCCACGGCCGGGGGCCGGGCGACCGGCTTCGCCTCGGGGCGCGGCTGGTCGTCCCCGACCAGGGCCCAGACCAGCCCGGCCGCGGCAGCGACGACGACCGCAGCCGCGATGCCGGCCTTCGCGGGAGCCCCGAGCCCTTCGGAGGCGGCGGCGCCCCCGGCGGCGGAGCCCGCGGACGAGCTGCCTCCGGTCGCCGCGGCGGCGGCACCCGCACCGGCGGCGCCGACAGCGCCCCCTGCCACGATCCCGGCGGCCTTGAGCGCGTACCCGGCGGCGAACCAGCCGATGACCGCGACCGGCAGCAGCGCGGGGATGCCGGCGTTGACATGGGCCAGTTCGCCTGCTGCGAGCCGGCACTTCTCGCAGGCGTCCAGATGGCCGCGCAGACCACGCTCGGCTCGCATCCGAAGGCCCCCGCGGGCGTAGGCGCCGAGCCGGTCCGCGTAGCGGGCGCAGTCGCCGCCGGAGGTGAGCGCCTGGCTCACATGGGCTTGCAGATAGGCCTGCTTGAGCCCCTCACGGGCACGGCTGGCCAGCACCGACGTGGCGTTGGCCGTCAGTCCGAACAGCGGGGCGATGTCGCTGGGCGACTCCTCTTCGACGGTGGTGTGCCACAGGACGGCCTGCCAGCGCTCAGGGAGGCTGCGGAACGCCTGCATCGCCATCGACTGTTCGGCCTCGTGCATCGCCATCACGTCGGCGCCGAGATCGAGTGTGTCCGCGTCCGACACCTCGGAGGTGCGCGACGCCTGTGCGGCGAACACCGCGAAGTCGTCGACCAGGTGCTCGCGCTTCGCCGTCTTCGTCCACGCGGCGGCGACGTGCCGGACCGCCGTCATCAGATAGGCCCGTACGGCCTCCTCGGGTCCCTTGCCGCCCCGTACCGCCTGCAGGGCCCGGGCGAAGACCTCGGCCGTCAGGTCGTCGGCGGTGTGTGCGTCCCGGCAGCAGGTACGCGCGTAGCGGCGCACCGCGTCCGAATGGCGTCGGAACAGTTCCTCGTACGCGAGGTCGTCGCCCTCACGCATCCGCTGGATCAACTGGGCGTCGGAGGGCGCGAGCCCGGAGGCGTCCCCGGCAGGCGTGCGGCTGGGCGCCCGCTGCATGGGTACCGCGGTCGCTGCGGCGGCATCGATCGCGTCCGTGTCCACGGCCGCCGGCTTCTCGGCCGGAGCGGGCGGCCACGGCCCGGGCAGGACGGTGCCGCCGCCCTCGTACCCGGCGTCCTCGTGGTCGGCTGCCTCGCCGCCGGCGCCCGGGCGCCGTGGTCCGGCCTGGCTCGGCACCTGATGCCCGGACAGTCCGCCCGTCTCCGTGCCGCCGACGGCGGACACACCGTCGAGTGATTCTTCCTGCTGCCCGTCACCGCTCATCGCGGACGCCCCCGTATGCGCTGTCGGACCCGAACACCGGGCAAGCGTGCCACAGAGCGCAGGTACGGCGGCCCTTCAGCCCCGGCAACCACTCATCCGGGGCGCTTTCCCGAGTGCGCGCACTAGTGGGCACCCATTCGGGGAAGGAGTAACGGGATATGTTGACGGGGCAGTTGGGGCGGAACACCACGAGCGCGACGGAAGCGCTCTATCCGGACCAAGGCGGACCACCAGCCAGGAACGGCATCATCCGGGCCGGAGCGGACGCCCCACCCGACCGGGACGACCCCTCGCCCGGACCGCCCCACCACCGGCAGCGGTACTGGCAACGCCACCGGGCAACGTCACTGGGCGGTGCCACCCGGCAACGTCACCGGGCAGCACTCACGCACGCACGCACGCACTCACGCACTCACGCACGCACGCACTCACGCACGCACTCACACAGGGCGCGAGCGCAGGCCCTCCAGCAGGATGTCCAGCAGTCGGGCCGAGGCCGCCGCCTGCTGGGCCGCGTCGGGCAGCGAGGGCGCCGCCGTCGCGATGACCAGCAGCACATCGGCCACCGTCACATCACGGCGCAGCTCACCCGACGTCCGAGCCCGGTCGACCAACCGGCCCACGACCTCCAGCAGATCGGCAGCACCGGCACCGAGGTCCTCACTCCCGTCCGCCGGCACGGAAAGGTGATCGGCCACCCGCAGACCCGCCTGGCCCGCAGCCTGCCCGGCTTCCTGACGCTGCTGGGGAACCCGGGGTTCGTCCCACGCGTCATCCGGCGCCGCTTCCGCGTCCCGCGCGGTACCCGCATCGCCGACCATCACGGACTCATCGGCCTCGACACCGACCCGCAGTATCTGCGGAGGCAGCAGCCGCCCGGCACCCGAGGCCACCGACGTACGCAGGAAGCGCGACAGCGCCGACCACGGCTCCTCCTCCTGCCCCAGAGCGGACCGGGCCTGGTCGGTCAGCCGGGCAGTCTCCTCCTCGGCTATCCGCCGCACCAGCACGTCCTTGCTGGGAAAGCGCCGGTACACCGTTCCGACGCCGACCCGGGCGCGCCGTGCCACGTCCTCCATCGGAGCGCCGTACCCCAGCTCGCCGAACACCTCGCGCGCGGCCCGCAGCACGTGTTCCAGATTGCGCTGCGCGTCCACGCGCAGCGGCGCCGAGCGGCCGTGTGCGCCGGCCCCGCCGGCCTGCGCGCCGATTGCGGCTCCGAGCGTGCTCACGGTCCCCGGCGACGCGTCGGCTCCGTCCGCTCCGAGGCCGCTCACTGTGCCGACTGCACCGATCCGTCCGTTTCCTTCGGACGCGACCGCAGCAGTCGGCCAATGCGATTCCTGAATATGCATAACTGTTCCCCCGGTTATGACGTCTCCCCCCGGAGACTCCCGCCGTATCAGTCGAGGGTGGAACGATGGTCACCGTCCGACACCCCGACGACACACGAACATAGTTGAGCCAGGGTCAATTCAGAAGGGGGCAACCCCCCGGGAGCGCCGTCCGGCCGGAGCTCGGACCGGCCGGTCACCCGCCCGAACCCCTCCCACCGGCCTTCCGGCAACCCCTGACCTGCGGGGCTTCCGTATATACGGCACGGCCTCCGGCCGCGGCCCGTACAGAACCTCCGGTCACACAATTTGCCGGGGCTGTGGACAAACTCCTGCGCACGTTGCGTCATGGGGTGGTGATGGCTTCAGATTCCGGGGGAACACCCCCCGGCCCCCCGCCGGGTGTGCGCATTCTCGTCGTCGGTGGGGGCTATGTCGGGATGTACACAGCGCTGCGTCTCCAACGGAAGCTGAAGCAGAGACTGAGAAGCGGTGAAGCGGAGATCACCGTCGTCACCCCCGACCCTTATATGACGTATCAGCCGTTCCTCCCCGAGGCCGCCGCAGGCTCGATCTCACCGCGTCATGTCGTCGTGCCGCTGCGCCGGGTCCTGGCGCACTGCACCATCGTCGTCGGGGAGGCCCGGCGCATCGATCACACCAAGCGCACCGCGACCGTCACCACCCTCGCCACGGCCGAGGACGGCACCGGCGCCGTGGAGATCCCGTACGACGAACTCGTCCTCGCCCCGGGCTCCGTCTCGCGCACCCTCCCGGTCCCCGGCCTCGCCGAGCACGGCGTCGGCTTCAAGACGATCGAAGAGGCCATCGGGCTGCGCAACCACGTGATCGAGCAGATGGACATCGCGTCGGCCACCCGCGACCCCGCCATCCGTGACGCCGCCCTCACCTTCGTCTTCGTCGGCGGTGGATACGCGGGAGTGGAGGCGCTCGCCGAACTGGAGGACATGGCCCGCTACACCGCGCGGTACTACCACAACATCAAGGCCGAGGACCTGAAATGGATCCTCGTCGAGGCGACCGGCCGCATCCTCCCCGAGGTCGGGGAGTCGATGGGCAGGTACGCGGTCAGGGAGCTGCGCGGCCGCAACATCGACGTACGCCTCGACACCCGGCTGGAGTCCTGCGAGGACCGGATCGCCGTGCTCAGCGACGGCTCCCGCTTCCCGACCCGCACGCTCGTGTGGACCGCCGGAGTCAAACCGGCCCCGCTGCTCGCCCACACCGGCCTGCCCCTCAACGAACGCGGCAGGCTCGTCTGCACCGCCCGGCTCACCGTCGAGGGCACCGAACACGCCTGGGCCGCAGGTGACGCCGCGGCCGTCCCCGACCTGACGGCCGCCGAACCGGGCAAGGAGACCGCGCCCAACGCCCAGCACGCGGTTCGCCAGGCCAAGGTCCTCGCCGACAACCTCGTCGCCGCGATCGACGGCCGCCCGCTCAAGGAGTACCGGCACAGCTACGCGGGGTCCGTCGCCTCCCTGGGACTCCACAAGGGCGTCGCGCATGTGTACGGGCGCAGGCTCAAGGGGTATCCGGCCTGGCTCATGCACCGCACGTACCACCTGAGCCGCGTCCCGACGTTCAACCGGAAGGCCCGGGTGCTGGCCGAATGGACCCTGGCCGGACTCTTCAAGCGCGAGATCGTGTCACTGGGCTCCCTGGAACACCCCAGGGCCGAGTTCGAAATCGCCGCAGGAAGGCGCCCCCGGCCGGACGACGGCGACTGTCAGTAGGGTCCGACACACTGGACGTGTGACCATAGGTGGGCTCACATCTGCACAGAGTGACCCGGCAGGCAGCGACCGACAGTGACCATCGAGGAAGACCGTCCCAGGGGCAACAGACCGCCACCGCATACTTGTGACGCCCCGGCAGAGGAAGCAGCCCGCCCGAGCGGACCAGACCGACACACGAGGCAATGGATTCCGTGAACTTCACGCGTTGGAGCGCCCGCCTACCCGGTACGCAGCGCAGAGCCGCCCGGGACGACCGCAGTCCCGTACCGGCGGCCCGCGCCGAGTACGCACAGGCCGACACCGGGTCGGGCCCTCCGGACGGCGATCCCGGGGCCCCCGGCACCCGGTCGGCAGGACCCGCCCTGGAGGACCTCTCCGCCCGTGACATCCTCAGCCGGCTGCCGGCCCTCGTCGCCCTGGTGCACGGGCCCGATCACCGCATCACCTACGTCAACGACGCCTACACCGCGGCGTTCGGCCCGCGCCCCCTCGACGCCCCGGCGGCCGAGGCGATGCCCGAACTCACCGAGCTCAGCCTGCTCCCCCTGATGGACCAGGTCCTGCGCAGCGGTACGCCGCGCACGGTCAAGTCCCGCAAGGCCGGCAGCGGCAACTCGTACACGGTCACCTGCACCCCCGTGCGACACCAGAAGGACAAGGGCCACGAGGGCGGCGTCCTCGTGTACGCCGCGGATGTCACCGACCACGCCGAAGCGGCAGAGCGGCTGCGCACCAGCGAGAGCCGGCACCGCAAGACGGCCGTCACCCTTCAGCGCTCGCTGCTCCCGCAGGAGCTGGAGCAGCCCGACGACCTGCGGATCGCCGCCACCTACCAGCCGGGCGGGACGGACGCCGCGGTCGGCGGCGACTGGTACGACGTCATCACCCTCGGGGCGGGCCGCACCGCGCTGGTCATCGGGGACGTGATGGGCCGCGGAGTGCGCGCCGCAGCGGTGATGGGCCAGCTGCGCACGGCCGTGCGCGCCTACGCACGCCTCGACCTCCCCCCGCACGAGGTGCTCCAGCTCCTCGATGGACTCGCCGCCGAGATCGACGCGAGCCAGATCGCGACCTGCGCCTACGCCGTCCATGATCCCAACGAGGGCCTGCTCGTCTACTCCTCCGCCGGCCACCTCCCGATCCTGGTACGCGACGAGGACGGCACGGTCCACCGGGCCGCGGACCCGACCGGCCCCCCGCTCGGCACCGGCGGCTGGATCCACACCTCGGGCACGATCGCGCTGCCGCCCGGCTCGACGGCCGTCCTCTATACGGACGGCCTGGTCGAACGCCGCAGCGAGGACATCGACGAGGGCGTGGCCTCGCTGGAGCGGGCGCTGTCCGGCGCGAAGGGGTCGCCGCAGGTGGTCTGCGACCGTCTGATGCGTTCCCTCAACATCACCGCGGAGCACGACGACGACGTGGCGGTGCTGGTCGTCCAGCACCCCGCCCGCACGGGAGCGACGGCGGAGCTCTTCCACAACGCCTCGCTCGATCTGCTCGGCGGCATCGAGGCCGCCCCGCGCGCCCGTGCCTTCGCGACGGGCGTGCTGACGTCCTGGCGTTTCCCGATGGAGCTGTGCGAGCTGGGCGTTCTCGCCGCCGGCGAGCTCGTGGCCAACTCCCTGCAGCACGGGACGCCGCCGATGCGCCTGGCCCTGCGGCGCACGGACCGCAGGCTGATCATCGAAGTGACCGACGGCGACGACCACCTGCCGCGCCGCCGCCGCGCCGAACCGGGGGACGAGGCGGGCCGGGGCATCTCCATCGTCGCGTCGATCGCCACGTCCTGGGGCAGCCGCCGCACACCCGGCGGCGGCAAGGCGGTCTGGTGCGAATTCGCCCTGCCGCAGTAGCGGACCGGGGCCCGTGGCCCGGGACGGTCAGTGCACGGCGGCGACGGGCGTCGGCCCGTCGGCCGGCGCGTTCTCCGGCAACGACACGGCCACCACCCGCGACGGCACGGCCGCGAGCGAAGGCTGGTCCTGTACGGGGGTGAGCCGCCGCCCGAGCCGCAGCGCGAGCACCGTGATGCCCAGCGAGAACAGCACGAACGTCACGATGTACGGCCCGTGCAGCGACGCCCCCATCGGACCGCCCACGGCGGGTCCGACCGCCAGCGCCAGCTGCTTGCAGAGCGCGAACGCCGAGTTGTACTGACCGACCATCGACTCCGGCGCCAGATCGGCGACCAGCGGCGCGACGGTCGGCGACAGCATCGCCTCGCCGAGCCCGAACAGTGCGTACGTGGAGATCATCGCGGCGGTCGCCATGGTCTGGCTGCCGTGCCCGAGACCCGCGTAGCCCGCCACGATCCAGGCGAAGGCCCAGATCAGGCCGACCGAGGCGATGACCCGGCTGCGCTTGCGGCGCTCCACCAGACGCAGCACCACGAACTGGGCCACGACGATGACGGCGGTGTTGGCGGCCAGCGCGATCCCGAGCGTCGAGGGCTGGATCCCGGCGGCCTCGGTGCCGTACGCGGCAAGGCCGGACTCGAACTGTCCGTAGCAGGCGAAGAACACCACGAAGCCCAGCACGCACAGCTGCACCATGGCCCGGTGCGAGAGCAGCACCCGCAGCCCGCCGCGAGGAACGCTTCCGTCGGCCGCCGCTTCCTTCGCGACGGCAGTGGGCCGGGGCATCCGCACGGTCGCCGCGATGGCGCCGAGCACGAGGAACATGACCGCTTCGATCAGGAACAGCATCGTGAAGGAGGAGGCCCGGCTCGTGTCCACGATCAGCCCGCCGACCAGACCACCGATGCCGAGCCCCAGGTTCTGCAGGAAGAACTGCATGGCGAAGGCGCGGGTACGGGTGCTGGCGTCGGAACAACGGACGAGCATCGTGGCGAGGGCCGGCTGCATGACGGCGGTCCCCGCACCGAGCACCGCTGCCGACAACACGGCTGCGGTGACCTGCGAGGAGAAGCCCAGCGCGACGGCGCCCAGGGAGGCTACGGCCGAGGCGACGACCAGCACGGGCAGTGGCCCGCGGCGGTCGATGACCCGGCCGGTGAACGGTAGGACGGCGAGCGCTGCCATGGCGAAGACCGCCAGTACGACTCCCGCCGTACCGGCACCGAGATCCCGTACCTGCGCCACATAGACGTACAGATACGGAACGGTGAACCCCAGCCCGAACGCGCTCAGCGCGCTCCCCAGCTGGATCCGCCGCAGTGCTGCACCCATTTCCCTGGTCACACTCACCTACCTCAAGGTCTAGAAACCATGTCTCGAACGACTCGAACCCGAAGACTTTAGCACTAAAGTTAGAACCTCAACAATACAGATCGGAGGACTTCGACGGCTACGGAGGGCGTGCCATACTGCCCGCCATGTCTGACACCACGGAGCCCGAGCTCCAGGAGCCGAGCCTCGACGAGCAGATCGCCGCCTATCAGCGCGAGTTCCGCGACCTGGACCCGCAGGTCGAGCAGGTCGTCTCGGCCCTCGGCCGGCTGAACCGCCGGATGAACGTGGCGTACGGACGGCAGGTCGCCGCCCTCGGCATCAGCAACGCCGAGTGGGAGGTCCTCAAGACCCTCGTACTCTCCGGCGCTCCCTACCGACTGGGCCCCGGCGAGCTCGCCAAGCGCCTCGGCCTCACCCCGGCCGCGATGACGCATCGCATCGACCGCATGGCGGGCGAGGGACTCGTGACCCGTGACCGCGACGAGAACAACCGGGTGCGCGTCATCGTCGAGCTGACGGACGAGGGTCGTACGAAGTGGCTGGAGGCGATGCGGATGGCGACGGACTTCGAGGAGGACCTGCTCCAGGACCTCTCGGGCGACGAGCGCGGAGCCCTCGGCGAGATGCTGATCCGCCTCCTGCGCCGTGTCGAGCACGCCCAGCCGGACGCCGGCGGACGCCTCACCGACCTGGGCTGAGACGGCCCGGGGCGCCTTCAGCAGGGGCCGACCGGGAGGGGGTTGACACGACCCCACGGGATCCGTAAGGTTCTTCGAGTTGTCCCCGAGCCGGAACGGTTCTTCGACAACCATCCGCCGCGAATGCGGCAACCCACTCTCGACACGATCTCCCATCGCGGGATCAATTTCGGCATGCCGAAATTGATTGCGAAGACTCGATTATGAGTCGCCGGGAAAATTCGCTAGAGTTTGAGACGTCGGAACGGCCCAACAGCCGGAAAGACAAACCCCGCTGACTGGGAATCAGGCCCGAAAGAGTCTGATAGAGTCGGAAACGCAAGACCGAAGGGAAGCGCCCGGAGGAAAGCCCGAGAGGGTGAGTACAAAGGAAGCGTCCGTTCCTTGAGAACTCAACAGCGTGCCAAAAGTCAACGCCAGATATGTTGATACCCCGACCTGTTTCGGCAGGTTCGAGGTTCCTTTGAAAGTCCTAACAAGTCTTCGGGCTTGGTAGGCAATGCACACAGCGAGGACATAGCGAACGGCCGGTCATATTCCGACTTGGTCGTTCCGCTCTCGTGGTGTCTACCCGATTACGGGAAAACATTCACGGAGAGTTTGATCCTGGCTCAGGACGAACGCTGGCGGCGTGCTTAACACATGCAAGTCGAACGATGAAGCCTTTCGGGGTGGATTAGTGGCGAACGGGTGAGTATCACGTGGGCAATCTGCCCTTCACTCTGGGACAAGCCCTGGAAACGGGGTCTAATACCGGATAATACTTTCCCTCTCATGGGGGAAGGTTAAAAGCTCCGGCGGTGAAGGATGAGCCCGCGGCCTATCAGCTAGTTGGTGGGGTAATGGCCTACCAAGGCGACGACGGGTAGCCGGCCTGAGAGGGCGACCGGCCACACTGGGACTGAGACACGGCCCAGACTCCTACGGGAGGCAGCAGTGGGGAATATTGCACAATGGGCGAAAGCCTGATGCAGCGACGCCGCGTGAGGGATGACGGCCTTCGGGTTGTAAACCTCTTTCAGCAGGGAAGAAGCGAAAGTGACGGTACCTGCAGAAGAAGCGCCGGCTAACTACGTGCCAGCAGCCGCGGTAATACGTAGGGCGCAAGCGTTGTCCGGAATTATTGGGCGTAAAGAGCTCGTAGGCGGCTTGTTGCGTCGGTTGTGAAAGCCCGGGGCTTAACCCCGGGTCTGCAGTCGATACGGGCAGGCTAGAGTGTGGTAGGGGAGATCGGAATTCCTGGTGTAGCGGTGAAATGCGCAGATATCAGGAGGAACACCGGTGGCGAAGGCGGATCTCTGGGCCATTACTGACGCTGAGGAGCGAAAGCGTGGGGAGCGAACAGGATTAGATACCCTGGTAGTCCACGCCGTAAACGTTGGGAACTAGGTGTTGGCGACATTCCACGTCGTCGGTGCCGCAGCTAACGCATTAAGTTCCCCGCCTGGGGAGTACGGCCGCAAGGCTAAAACTCAAAGGAATTGACGGGGGCCCGCACAAGCAGCGGAGCATGTGGCTTAATTCGACGCAACGCGAAGAACCTTACCAAGGCTTGACATCGCCCGGAAAGCCGTAGAGATACGGCCCCCCTTGTGGTCGGGTGACAGGTGGTGCATGGCTGTCGTCAGCTCGTGTCGTGAGATGTTGGGTTAAGTCCCGCAACGAGCGCAACCCTTGTTCTGTGTTGCCAGCATGCCCTTCGGGGTGATGGGGACTCACAGGAGACTGCCGGGGTCAACTCGGAGGAAGGTGGGGACGACGTCAAGTCATCATGCCCCTTATGTCTTGGGCTGCACACGTGCTACAATGGCCGGTACAATGAGCTGCGATGCCGCGAGGCGGAGCGAATCTCAAAAAGCCGGTCTCAGTTCGGATTGGGGTCTGCAACTCGACCCCATGAAGTCGGAGTTGCTAGTAATCGCAGATCAGCATTGCTGCGGTGAATACGTTCCCGGGCCTTGTACACACCGCCCGTCACGTCACGAAAGTCGGTAACACCCGAAGCCGGTGGCCCAACCCCTTGTGGGAGGGAGCTGTCGAAGGTGGGACTGGCGATTGGGACGAAGTCGTAACAAGGTAGCCGTACCGGAAGGTGCGGCTGGATCACCTCCTTTCTAAGGAGCACTTCTTACCAAGCTTGCTTGGTCAGAGGCCAGTACACCGGCGAATGTTCGGTGCTGGTTGCTCATGGGTGGAACGTTGACTATTCGGCACGACAGGTTGTTTTCACTAGTACTGCTTCGGCGTGGAACGTGAGGGTGATCGGTCGGGTCGGGCACGCTGTTGGGTATCTGAAGGTACGGCCGTCATGGTCGTCCTTCGGTTGCCGGCCCCAGTGAACTCATCCGGTAAGGGTGGGGTGATGGGTGGCTGGTCGTTGTTTGAGAACTGCACAGTGGACGCGAGCATCTGTGGCCAAGTTTTTAAGGGCGCACGGTGGATGCCTTGGCACCAGGAACCGATGAAGGACGTGGGAGGCCACGATAGTCCCCGGGGAGCTGTCAACCAAGCTTTGATCCGGGGGTTTCCGAATGGGGAAACCCGGCAGTCGTCATGGGCTGTCACCCGCTGCTGAACACATAGGCAGTGTGGAGGGAACGAGGGGAAGTGAAACATCTCAGTACCCTCAGGAAGAGAAAACAACCGTGATTCCGGGAGTAGTGGCGAGCGAAACTGGATCAGGCCAAACCGTATGCGTGTGATACCCGGCAGGGGTTGCGCATGCGGGGTTGTGGGATCTCTTTTTCATGGTCTGCCGGCCGTGAGACGAGTCAGAAACCGTTGATGTAGGCGAAGGACATGCGAAAGGTCCGGCGTAGAGGGTAAGACCCCCGTAGCTGAAACATTAACGGCTCGTTTAAGAGACACCCAAGTAGCACGGGGCCCGAGAAATCCCGTGTGAATCTGGCGGGACCACCCGTTAAGCCTAAATATTCCCTGGTGACCGATAGCGGATAGTACCGTGAGGGAATGGTGAAAAGTACCGCGGGAGCGGAGTGAAATAGTACCTGAAACCGTGTGCCTACAAGCCGTGGGAGCGTCGCTGTATGTGCTTGCACATGCAGTCGTGACTGCGTGCCTTTTGAAGAATGAGCCTGCGAGTTTGCGGTGTGTTGCGAGGTTAACCCGTGTGGGGAAGCCGTAGCGAAAGCGAGTCCGAATAGGGCGATTTAGTAGCGCGCTCAAGACCCGAAGCGGAGTGATCTAGCCATGGGCAGGTTGAAGCGGAGGTAAGACTTCGTGGAGGACCGAACCCACCAGGGTTGAAAACCTGGGGGATGACCTGTGGTTAGGGGTGAAAGGCCAATCAAACTCCGTGATAGCTGGTTCTCCCCGAAATGCATTTAGGTGCAGCGTCGTGTGTTTCTTGCCGGAGGTAGAGCACTGGATAGGCGATGGGCCCTACCGGGTTACTGACCTTAGCCAAACTCCGAATGCCGGTAAGTGAGAGCACGGCAGTGAGACTGTGGGGGATAAGCTCCATGGTCGAGAGGGAAACAGCCCAGAGCATCGACTAAGGCCCCTAAGCGTACGCTAAGTGGGAAAGGATGTGGAGTCGCAGAGACAACCAGGAGGTTGGCTTAGAAGCAGCCACCCTTGAAAGAGTGCGTAATAGCTCACTGGTCAAGTGATTCCGCGCCGACAATGTAGCGGGGCTCAAGCGTACCGCCGAAGTCGTGTCATTCACACATATAGGGCCAACGCCTGTGTGGATGGGTAGGGGAGCGTCGTGTGCCGGGTGAAGCAGCCGCGGAAGCGAGTTGTGGACGGTTCACGAGTGAGAATGCAGGCATGAGTAGCGATACACACGTGAGAAACGTGTGCGCCGATTGACTAAGGGTTCCTGGGTCAAGCTGATCTGCCCAGGGTAAGTCGGGACCTAAGGCGAGGCCGACAGGCGTAGTCGATGGACAACCGGTTGATATTCCGGTACCCGCTTTGAAACGCCCAATACTGAATCAGGCGATGCTAAGTCCGTGAAGCCGGCCCGATCTCTTCGGAGTTGAGGGTAGTGGTGGAGCCGACGAACCAGACTTGTACTAGGTAAGCGATGGGGTGACGCAGGAAGGTAGTCCAGCCCGGGCGGTGGTAGTCCCGGGGTAAGGGTGTAGGCCGTGTGGTAGGTAAATCCGTCACACATTAAGGCTGAGACCTGATGCCGAGCCGATTGTGGTGAAGTGGATGATCCTATGCTGTCGAGAAAAGCCTCTAGCGAGTTTCATGGCGGCCCGTACCCTAAACCGACTCAGGTGGTCAGGTAGAGAATACCGAGGCGTTCGGGTGAACTATGGTTAAGGAACTCGGCAAAATGCCCCCGTAACTTCGGGAGAAGGGGGGCCATCACTGGTGAGGGAACTTGCTTCCTGAGCTGGGGGTGGCCGCAGAGACCAGCGAGAAGCGACTGTTTACTAAAAACACAGGTCCGTGCGAAGCCGTAAGGCGATGTATACGGACTGACGCCTGCCCGGTGCTGGAACGTTAAGGGGACCGGTTAGCTGACTTTCGGGTCGGCGAAGCTGAGAACTTAAGCGCCAGTAAACGGCGGTGGTAACTATAACCATCCTAAGGTAGCGAAATTCCTTGTCGGGTAAGTTCCGACCTGCACGAATGGCGTAACGACTTCTCGACTGTCTCAACCATAGGCCCGGTGAAATTGCACTACGAGTAAAGATGCTCGTTTCGCGCAGCAGGACGGAAAGACCCCGGGACCTTTACTATAGTTTGATATTGGTGTTCGGTTCGGCTTGTGTAGGATAGGTGGGAGACTTTGAAGCGGCCACGCCAGTGGTTGTGGAGTCGTCGTTGAAATACCACTCTGGTCGTGCTGGATGTCTAACCTGGGTCCGTGATCCGGATCAGGGACAGTGTCTGATGGGTAGTTTAACTGGGGCGGTTGCCTCCTAAAGAGTAACGGAGGCGCCCAAAGGTTCCCTCAGCCTGGTTGGCAATCAGGTGTTGAGTGTAAGTGCACAAGGGAGCTTGACTGTGAGACCGACGGGTCGAGCAGGGACGAAAGTCGGGACTAGTGATCCGGCAGTGGCTTGTGGAAGCGCTGTCGCTCAACGGATAAAAGGTACCCCGGGGATAACAGGCTGATCTTCCCCAAGAGTCCATATCGACGGGATGGTTTGGCACCTCGATGTCGGCTCGTCGCATCCTGGGGCTGGAGTCGGTCCCAAGGGTTGGGCTGTTCGCCCATTAAAGCGGTACGCGAGCTGGGTTTAGAACGTCGTGAGACAGTTCGGTCCCTATCCGCTGTGCGCGTAGGAATATTGAGAAGGGCTGTCCCTAGTACGAGAGGACCGGGACGGACGAACCTCTGGTGTGCCAGTTGTCCTGCCAAGGGCATGGCTGGTTGGCTACGTTCGGAAAGGATAACCGCTGAAAGCATCTAAGCGGGAAGCCTGCTTCGAGATGAGTATTCCCACCCTCTTGAAGGGTTAAGGCTCCCAGTAGACGACTGGGTTGATAGGCCAGATGTGGAAGCCCGGTAACGGGTGGAGCTGACTGGTACTAATAGGCCGAGGGCTTGTCCTCAGTTGCTCGCGTCCACTGTGTTAGTTCTGAAATAACGAACGGCCGTGTTTATTTCCGGTGTTGGTTAATTTCATAGTGTTTCGGTGGTCATTGCGTTAGGGAAACGCCCGGTTACATTCCGAACCCGGAAGCTAAGCCTTTCAGCGCCGATGGTACTGCAGGGGGGACCCTGTGGGAGAGTAGGACGCCGCCGAACTCCTTTTGAATAGTTAAGCCCCGTGCCCTTGTGGCACGGGGCTTTTCTGCGTTCACCGGACCTTCAGCCTGCGGTGACCAGCTGGACTGGTCCGGCCGCTGCGTCGCCCACCGGCAACGTGCGCCGATATCCGTTTCCTGTCGTGTGGGCACCGACCTAGTGTGGTTCGGTGACGACGACGACTCAGATGATCATTCTCAATGGTGGTTCCAGCTCGGGGAAGTCCGGGATCGTGCGGTGCCTGCAGGATGTACTGCCCGTTCCGTGGCTGGCGTTCGGATGCGACTCGTTCGTCGATGCCATGCCCGCCAGGATGCAGACGTCGGACGAGGGGATCGTGGTCGCGGCGGATGGCGCGGTGAATGTCGGGGCGGAGTTCCGGGCGTTGGAGGCGGCCTGGATGACTGGCGTGGTGGGGATGGTTCGTGCAGGCGCGAGGGTGGTCATCGATGACGTCTTCCTCGGCGGATCCGCGTCCCAGCAGCGTTGGCAGAGGGCGCTGGACGGACTGCCCGTGCTGTGGGTCGGCGTCAGATGCGAGAGCGCGGTCGCGGCAGGGCGTGAGGTCGCACGAGGAGATCGCGCCCGGGGGATGGCTGTGGCACAGGCAGATGTGGTTCACGAAGGGGTGCTCTACGACCTGGAGGTGGACACGACGCATACCGAGTCCCTGGCGTGCGCGCGAGCCATTGCCGCCCGCCTCGGCTGAGTGCAGGATCGGTGCCGGCGTACGCCGTTGTGTGACTCCGATGACGTTGCGTCCGGCGAGGACCTGAGGGACGGGGAGATGCGTGTGATTGTCTGGGTGAACGGTGCGTTCGGCAGTGGGAAGACCACGCTCGTCGAAGAGCTGCGTCGGCGTCGGCCCGAGGCGCTGGTCTACGACCCGGAGATGATCGGCTACGTGCTGCGCGAGATCGTGGAGGTCCCCACCGGCGACTTCCAGGATCTGAGGTTGTGGCGAAGGCAGGTCGCGCACCTGGGCGGTGGGCCTCGTCGAGGAGTACCAGAAGCCCGTACTCGTACCCATGACCCTGATCAACGAGCGCTATGTCGAAGACGTCTTCGGCGCGCTGAAGGACGCGGGAATCGTGGTCCATCACTTCTTCATCGAGGTCTCCGAGGAGGTCTTGAGGAAGCGGATCGACGGGCGGAGCTTCACGCCGGACAATCCCGAGCAGGATGAACGGGTCCGGCAGTGGTGCAAGGACAGGATCGAGCCGTGTACGGCCGCGATGAGCACGCTCCCCGGCGATACCGTGTTCCTGGACGGCGAGCTGACAACGACAGAGTTGGCCGACGAAGTGCTGGCTCGCGTGGGTGGGGACATGGGCGAGTAGGACGGGTGTCTCAGGTCGCTCTCATGACGAGGAACACGCCATCGCGCCCTCTCGATGTCGAGGCGCTCTTCCCGGAGTTGGCCGCCTTTCGGGGGACGACAACACGGCTTCACCCGCGCCCGGGTGCACCGGATCCGGCGGCCAGCTCCGTGGGCGGCCCCATGTTGTGGCCGGCGGGTGAGCCGTGGCCCGTCTGCGGCGAGGCCCACGGCCGCGGGCGTGGGCGTGGGCGTCGTCCTGCCGACATCCGCCGCTATCGACAGGTCCTGGCTTCGGCATGGGCCCGCGAACCCGTCGCCGGTCCGACGGATGAGGAACGGGAGCTCCTGGACGAGCTGCGCCGGGATCACCGGATCGCGGGGGCGGCCGAGACCGACCCGCTCCCGATGATCGGCCTTGCACAGCTGTACCGGCGGGATGTGCCCGACCTTCCGGCGGGGCCGGGCGGCTGCGACCTCCTCCAGGTGTTCTGGTGCCCCTTCAACGCACACGGCCCGGGCAGGTACGACCTGGAGCTGCACCTGCGCTGGCGACGGTCGTGGGAGGTCGGCGAAGTACTGATGGATCCGCCGCAGCCGTTGGTCGTGGGTTCCGACGGCTTCGTGCCCGAGCCCTGCGTGTTGCACCCGGAGCAGGTGGTCACCTATCCGGACGCCGGTCTTCTGCCCGAGGAGCTGTGTTCCCGGATCGATGCCTGGGAGGAGGCACTTGAGGGCGATGCCGAGGAGCCGGCGGGCGGAACCACGGATGAGCCGTTCGGCTACCAGTACGACCTGTCCATTCCGCCCGGCTGGCGCGTGGGTGGCTTCGCCTCCTGGCATGCGACCGATCCGTACCCGATGGACTGCCTGGCCTGTGCGACACCGATGAGCCTGCTCCTGACCATCGACAGCTCGGAGTGGGATGGGGGGAGCGGCAGCTGGAGGCCACTGGAGGACCGGGCCCAGCCCACTCGCCGGAGCGCCTCTCCCACCCAGGTCACCGTCGGCCGATGGGGCGAGCTCAACGTATTCGCCTGTCCCCACGATGCTGATCACCCCCATCGCTGGTGCATTCAATAGCTGGTGCCGCCTCAGACCCCCCAATGCCTGGTTGTCCGATGGTGACTTGGATGGTCCTTGGATCAGGAAGCTGGGCCTGCCTTGTGTGGCCGAGTCCTAGTTACCGGTTCCGTAGGCGGCCATGAACATGTCCAGCAGTCCGTCGACCACGTTTTCATCGATGGGTCGGGTCGACAGCAGGCTGCGGTAGTACAGCGCGCCGCACAGCACCTCGGCAGCGAACTCCAGGTTCGCCTCCGCGGCCAGTTGACCGATGCGCTGGGCGTGAGTGATCCGCTCGAGAGTGCTCTGCTCGACGGTGGCCAGGAAGCGTTCGTGCAGGGTCGCCCGCAGTACCGAGTCAGCCTGAGCCTCGGCGATGACCGCCCGATAGACCGGGCCGATCGGCGGGTCGGAAAGGGTGAGGCCCGAGCGCAGGAACTGTTCACGCAAATCAGCGCGGACGTCCCCGGTGTCGCGGTAGTCCAGGTCGCTGGTCCACGCGCGGTTGAGTGCGTCGAGCAGCAGCGCCGGCATGGACGGCCAGCGCCGGTAGATCGTGTGTTTTCCGACCCCGGCCCTTCGGGCGACCGCCTCGATGCTCAGGCCTGCGTAACCGACTTCCGCGGACAGGTCGAGGGTTACCTGCAGCAGCTCTTCGGTGCGAGCGGCGCCTCGGCGCCTCGGCGTGGCTGGCGTGTCGGTCATGCCACCACCCTAACGGCACTGGCCGTGCCGTTGACAATCAACGAGTGCAGCGCGCAGCATTGAGGCTCGATCGGCACGCGGCGTGCCGATGTCGAGTGTGGCGGCATGACACTGCCCACGCGCCCAGGATTCGGTACATCAAGGGGAGATCTGCCATGCGCACCAACAAGAGCGGCACACAAGAGGGATTCACGGCCGAGGAGCGGGCCGCGATGAAAGAGCACGCTCAAGAGCTGAAGACAGCCAAGCGCCGTAGCTCGCACGCGGACAAGGCGGCGGAGGCGCAGCGAGACGTGCTCGCGAAGATCGCCGAGATGCAGGACTCGGACCGGATCATGGCCGAGCGCCTTCACGCCGTGATCACAGCCGGCGCCCCGGTACTCGCGCCGAAGCTCTGGTACGGGATGCCCGCCTACGCGCTGGACGGCAAGGTCGTCTGCTTCTTTCAAAGCGCAGAGAAGTTCAAGGCGCGCTACGCGACGCTCGGGTTCAGTGACCAGGCGAAGCTGGACGAGGGCACGATGTGGGCGGCCGGATTCGCCCTGACCGAGGTGACGGCCGAGGTGGAGGCGCAGGTAGCTGCACTGGTGAAGCGGGCGGTGAGCTGAGGCTGGGCCCGGAACGGGCTGGGTCCGTTGCCCCTTCGTGCGCTTGGCGGCCTGCGCTGCTGGCACAGCGTCTGCCGAGCTTCGCCGCTGACGAGGACGAAGGCGAAGGCGAGGCGCCAGGCTGAGCACGGAAAGAGCAGGGCAGCATGATCCGCGGCTACATCGTCTGGCGAAACTGCCCTACTAACGACTGGTGCCTACGCGACGTCGTCGACGGGGCAGCCGTTGCTTGACGCAGAACTAGGCCGTGTATCGAAAGTAGATCTTGAGTTGTAATGATCACGGTTCATGGGGCGTGGAGATCTCACGGACGAGCAGTGGGCAACACTGGAGCCGTAGTTGCCGAGGGGATCAAGGCGGGTCGGCCGCCGGTCTGGCCTCGGCGGCAATTGCTCGACGGCATACGGTTCCGGGTCCGGACCGGAGTTCCCTGGCGGGACGTCCCTGTTGAGTACGGACCGTGGAGCCGGATCTACGACCTGTTCGGCCGATGGCAGCGGAACGGCACCTGGCAGCGGATCCTCACCCGGCTCCATTCCCTGGCCGACGCGAAGGGGGCGATCGTGTGGGACCTGAGCGTCGACTCCACCGTCTGCCGCGCCCATCAGCATGCGGCCGGGGCCCGCAAGCAGGGCGACCTGCAGAAGGAACCACCTGGCGGCATTTTCGCCGAGCCCCATGAGCACGGGCTGGAAGATCACGTGGCGGCTTCACCACCAAGCTGCACCTGGCCGTCGGACAGGGCCAGAAGCCCATGTCGATCGTGGTGACGGCCGGGCAGCGTGGGGACTCGCCTCAGTTCAAGCCGGTGCTGGAGAAGGTCCGCGTGCCCCGCATCGGGCAGGGCCGACCACGCGTCCGACCTGATCGGGTGCGGGCGGACAAGGCGTACGCCTCTCGCAGAAACCGCGCCTACCTGAGACGGCGCGGGATCCGCTGCACCATCCCTGACAAGACCGACCAGACGCGCAACCGCCGGAGGCTTGGTTCTCGTGGCGGTCGGCCGCCCTATTTCGACCCGGCCGACTACCGTGAGCGTCACGCGGTCGAGTGCGGGATCAACCGCCTCAAGAGGCACCGGGCCGTCGCCACGCGCTTCGAAAAGTTGGCGGTCCGCTACGAGGCGACCGTCCTCGTCGCGACCATCAACGAGTGGCTATGAGCAGCGTCTTCGCTAAGGGCCGATGGTCTTTCACTGATCCTTCGCCTCGAATGCCTGGGCGACGGCCAGGCTGTCCTCGTAGACATGGTGCCGGGTGACAAGGCCGTCTGCGACGGTGAGATGCAGAGCGAACCGCGCCTTGTAGGCACGCCCGGTGGGCCGGGCGGTCTGACGGATCTCGCCCAGCACGACCGCGTCGCTTCCGTCGACAAGGATGCGCTCAACCTCAGTCGCCACATGATCCGGCACGTGATACTCGGCAAGTTCGCGATAGTGGGCGGCCGCGTCGGCCCGGGTGGACCGGTGACGGATCCACGGTGTGGCAGTACGGCCGTGCTCGGCCTCCGGCCAGGCGAGCTTCCAATCACCCTGCTCGGCATACATCTCGGCGATGTGCTCGGGGTCACCCTCGCCAATTCTGCGCAACAGCTCCTCAACCACAGTGCGCGTGTTGTCCGGTGTGGCTATGGACATGACTGACCCCTCCGTCCTGATCCGCGTCCTCCGACGCGGACGGATCACCAACCCTGCCGGCATCGGCACGCCGAGACGATTACCTCGGAAGTAAGGCGAGCAGATCCACTTTCGATACACGCCCTGGTCGGGGACGGGGACGAGCGCCGTCGCTTCAGCCTCCAGAGGGAAGGTCCTGGCGGACCGGGCCCTCGGCTGCGGACGAGGGCGGCGGCTGGGTGCTTCGGCCGACTCCCCCTCGGCGACCCCGGTCGCACGGCCAGAGGACCGCGGCGTCCTCGGTGTGGACAGGTGTGGACAGCTCCCAGCCCGCAGTACGCGCCTCTGAGCGCTTCCGTCGCCTCTCTCGGCCGAGTCGCTTCGGCATTGAACCGATCGGCGGTGAAGTGGAACCTCCGGCGCCTTCCGGCTCTGGCCTCTGGTCAGAGTTCGAAGGGGTAGAGCGCGACCTTCTCGCGCTCGAGGAACAGCTCGACCCATGTGCCGGCCACGCCTTCGGGCAACGGGGCAGCGAGGTCCAGCAGGATCTGCGTGCCGTCGAGGTCCAGCACGGCTGCCCCGTCCACGGTGAGGTTCAACCGGCCGCGCAGGACCACACAGTGTCCGCCGGGCCGGACCCCCGGTCCGGAGTCGGCAGCCGGCATTGCGTTCCGTCCCCAGGCGATGTCCTCGTCGATCGTCCACTCGACGTGGTACTCGCCCGGTGCTGCCGCCTGGTCACCGCACCAGCGGAGCGCCGTCCCCCCGAACGGGGTCCGAATCTGGGCCAGCCAAGGGCTCCAGGGAAACTTGGCGACCTTCACCAGTTCGATCAGCATCGACTGATCATGCTGTAGCGGAGCTCCTGCAGGAAGCCGTGTGGCCCCGCCGGTGCTGGCCGAAGTCCGTTGACACGTAATCGGGTTGCTGACGTGCGTTGCAGGCCGGCCCTCGACCGCCGTCTGTACGGGGAGTCGCAGCCCGGTACGGGAGGGGACGCAGAGGTCCGGTCCCATGCGGCGCGGGGCGGGGAAGTGATGGGGCATCAGGGTGGACCGGGGGGTGGGAATCAGGCCCGAAAGTCTCTGGTAGAGTTGAGCTCGCTGGAAAGGGAAAGCGCGAAAGCGAAGAACTGGAAAGCAAAATGCGAAACCCGCTTCGACCGGGAATCGGACACGAAAGAGTCTGATAGAGTCGGAAACGCAAGACCGAAGGGAAGCGCCCGGAGGAAAGCCCCAGAAAATGTTCTGAGGGTGAGTACAAAGGAAGCGTCCGTTCCTTGAGAACTCAACAGCGTGCCAAAAGTCAACGCCAGATATGTTGATACCCCGACCTGTTTCGGCAGGTTCGAGGTTCCTTTGAAAGTCCTAACAAGTCTTCGGGCTTGATAGGCAATGCACACAGCGAGGACATAGCGAACGGCCGGTCATATTCCGACTCGGTCGTTCCGCTCTCGTGGTGTCTACCCGATTACGGGAAAACATTCACGGAGAGTTTGATCCTGGCTCAGGACGAACGCTGGCGGCGTGCTTAACACATGCAAGTCGAACGATGAAGCCTTTCGGGGTGGATTAGTGGCGAACGGGTGAGTAACACGTGGGCAATCTGCCCTTCACTCTGGGACAAGCCCTGGAAACGGGGTCTAATACCGGATAATACTTTCCCTCTCATGGGGGAAGGTTAAAAGCTCCGGCGGTGAAGGATGAGCCCGCGGCCTATCAGCTAGTTGGTGGGGTAATGGCCTACCAAGGCGACGACGGGTAGCCGGCCTGAGAGGGCGACCGGCCACACTGGGACTGAGACACGGCCCAGACTCCTACGGGAGGCAGCAGTGGGGAATATTGCACAATGGGCGAAAGCCTGATGCAGCGACGCCGCGTGAGGGATGACGGCCTTCGGGTTGTAAACCTCTTTCAGCAGGGAAGAAGCGAAAGTGACGGTACCTGCAGAAGAAGCGCCGGCTAACTACGTGCCAGCAGCCGCGGTAATACGTAGGGCGCAAGCGTTGTCCGGAATTATTGGGCGTAAAGAGCTCGTAGGCGGCTTGTTGCGTCGGTTGTGAAAGCCCGGGGCTTAACCCCGGGTCTGCAGTCGATACGGGCAGGCTAGAGTGTGGTAGGGGAGATCGGAATTCCTGGTGTAGCGGTGAAATGCGCAGATATCAGGAGGAACACCGGTGGCGAAGGCGGATCTCTGGGCCATTACTGACGCTGAGGAGCGAAAGCGTGGGGAGCGAACAGGATTAGATACCCTGGTAGTCCACGCCGTAAACGTTGGGAACTAGGTGTTGGCGACATTCCACGTCGTCGGTGCCGCAGCTAACGCATTAAGTTCCCCGCCTGGGGAGTACGGCCGCAAGGCTAAAACTCAAAGGAATTGACGGGGGCCCGCACAAGCAGCGGAGCATGTGGCTTAATTCGACGCAACGCGAAGAACCTTACCAAGGCTTGACATCGCCCGGAAAGCCGTAGAGATACGGCCCCCCTTGTGGTCGGGTGACAGGTGGTGCATGGCTGTCGTCAGCTCGTGTCGTGAGATGTTGGGTTAAGTCCCGCAACGAGCGCAACCCTTGTTCTGTGTTGCCAGCATGCCCTTCGGGGTGATGGGGACTCACAGGAGACTGCCGGGGTCAACTCGGAGGAAGGTGGGGACGACGTCAAGTCATCATGCCCCTTATGTCTTGGGCTGCACACGTGCTACAATGGCCGGTACAATGAGCTGCGATGCCGCGAGGCGGAGCGAATCTCAAAAAGCCGGTCTCAGTTCGGATTGGGGTCTGCAACTCGACCCCATGAAGTCGGAGTTGCTAGTAATCGCAGATCAGCATTGCTGCGGTGAATACGTTCCCGGGCCTTGTACACACCGCCCGTCACGTCACGAAAGTCGGTAACACCCGAAGCCGGTGGCCCAACCCCTTGTGGGAGGGAGCTGTCGAAGGTGGGACTGGCGATTGGGACGAAGTCGTAACAAGGTAGCCGTACCGGAAGGTGCGGCTGGATCACCTCCTTTCTAAGGAGCACTTCTTACCAAGCTTGCTTGGTCAGAGGCCAGTACACCGGCGAATGTTCGGTGCTGGTTGCTCATGGGTGGAACGTTGACTATTCGGCACGACAGGTTGTTTTCACTAGTACTGCTTCGGCGTGGAACGTGAGGGTGATCGGTCGGGTCGGGCACGCTGTTGGGTATCTGAAGGTACGGCCGTCATGGTCGTCCTTCGGTTGCCGGCCCCAGTGAACTCATCCGGTAAGGGTGGGGTGATGGGTGGCTGGTCGTTGTTTGAGAACTGCACAGTGGACGCGAGCATCTGTGGCCAAGTTTTTAAGGGCGCACGGTGGATGCCTTGGCACCAGGAACCGATGAAGGACGTGGGAGGCCACGATAGTCCCCGGGGAGCTGTCAACCAAGCTTTGATCCGGGGGTTTCCGAATGGGGAAACCCGGCAGTCGTCATGGGCTGTCACCCGCTGCTGAACACATAGGCAGTGTGGAGGGAACGAGGGGAAGTGAAACATCTCAGTACCCTCAGGAAGAGAAAACAACCGTGATTCCGGGAGTAGTGGCGAGCGAAACTGGATCAGGCCAAACCGTATGCGTGTGATACCCGGCAGGGGTTGCGCATGCGGGGTTGTGGGATCTCTTTTTCATGGTCTGCCGGCCGTGAGACGAGTCAGAAACCGTTGATGTAGGCGAAGGACATGCGAAAGGTCCGGCGTAGAGGGTAAGACCCCCGTAGCTGAAACATTAACGGCTCGTTTAAGAGACACCCAAGTAGCACGGGGCCCGAGAAATCCCGTGTGAATCTGGCGGGACCACCCGTTAAGCCTAAATATTCCCTGGTGACCGATAGCGGATAGTACCGTGAGGGAATGGTGAAAAGTACCGCGGGAGCGGAGTGAAATAGTACCTGAAACCGTGTGCCTACAAGCCGTGGGAGCGTCGCTGTATGTGCTTGCACATGCAGTCGTGACTGCGTGCCTTTTGAAGAATGAGCCTGCGAGTTTGCGGTGTGTTGCGAGGTTAACCCGTGTGGGGAAGCCGTAGCGAAAGCGAGTCCGAATAGGGCGATTTAGTAGCGCGCTCAAGACCCGAAGCGGAGTGATCTAGCCATGGGCAGGTTGAAGCGGAGGTAAGACTTCGTGGAGGACCGAACCCACCAGGGTTGAAAACCTGGGGGATGACCTGTGGTTAGGGGTGAAAGGCCAATCAAACTCCGTGATAGCTGGTTCTCCCCGAAATGCATTTAGGTGCAGCGTCGTGTGTTTCTTGCCGGAGGTAGAGCACTGGATAGGCGATGGGCCCTACCGGGTTACTGACCTTAGCCAAACTCCGAATGCCGGTAAGTGAGAGCACGGCAGTGAGACTGTGGGGGATAAGCTCCATGGTCGAGAGGGAAACAGCCCAGAGCATCGACTAAGGCCCCTAAGCGTACGCTAAGTGGGAAAGGATGTGGAGTCGCAGAGACAACCAGGAGGTTGGCTTAGAAGCAGCCACCCTTGAAAGAGTGCGTAATAGCTCACTGGTCAAGTGATTCCGCGCCGACAATGTAGCGGGGCTCAAGCGTACCGCCGAAGTCGTGTCATTCCAGCATGTACCCCCAACGGGGGCTGGGATGGGTAGGGGAGCGTCGTGTGCCGGGTGAAGCAGCCGCGGAAGCGAGTTGTGGACGGTTCACGAGTGAGAATGCAGGCATGAGTAGCGATACACACGTGAGAAACGTGTGCGCCGATTGACTAAGGGTTCCTGGGTCAAGCTGATCTGCCCAGGGTAAGTCGGGACCTAAGGCGAGGCCGACAGGCGTAGTCGATGGACAACCGGTTGATATTCCGGTACCCGCTTTGAAACGCCCAATACTGAATCAGGCGATGCTAAGTCCGTGAAGCCGGCCCGATCTCTTCGGAGTTGAGGGTAGTGGTGGAGCCGACGAACCAGACTTGTACTAGGTAAGCGATGGGGTGACGCAGGAAGGTAGTCCAGCCCGGGCGGTGGTAGTCCCGGGGTAAGGGTGTAGGCCGTGTGGTAGGTAAATCCGTCACACATTAAGGCTGAGACCTGATGCCGAGCCGATTGTGGTGAAGTGGATGATCCTATGCTGTCGAGAAAAGCCTCTAGCGAGTTTCATGGCGGCCCGTACCCTAAACCGACTCAGGTGGTCAGGTAGAGAATACCGAGGCGTTCGGGTGAACTATGGTTAAGGAACTCGGCAAAATGCCCCCGTAACTTCGGGAGAAGGGGGGCCATCACTGGTGATCCGATTTACTCGGTGAGCTGGGGGTGGCCGCAGAGACCAGCGAGAAGCGACTGTTTACTAAAAACACAGGTCCGTGCGAAGCCGTAAGGCGATGTATACGGACTGACGCCTGCCCGGTGCTGGAACGTTAAGGGGACCGGTTAGCTGACTTTCGGGTCGGCGAAGCTGAGAACTTAAGCGCCAGTAAACGGCGGTGGTAACTATAACCATCCTAAGGTAGCGAAATTCCTTGTCGGGTAAGTTCCGACCTGCACGAATGGCGTAACGACTTCTCGACTGTCTCAACCATAGGCCCGGTGAAATTGCACTACGAGTAAAGATGCTCGTTTCGCGCAGCAGGACGGAAAGACCCCGGGACCTTTACTATAGTTTGATATTGGTGTTCGGTTCGGCTTGTGTAGGATAGGTGGGAGACTTTGAAGCAGCCACGCCAGTGGTTGTGGAGTCGTCGTTGAAATACCACTCTGGTCGTGCTGGATGTCTAACCTGGGTCCGTGATCCGGATCAGGGACAGTGTCTGATGGGTAGTTTAACTGGGGCGGTTGCCTCCTAAAGAGTAACGGAGGCGCCCAAAGGTTCCCTCAGCCTGGTTGGCAATCAGGTGTTGAGTGTAAGTGCACAAGGGAGCTTGACTGTGAGACCGACGGGTCGAGCAGGGACGAAAGTCGGGACTAGTGATCCGGCAGTGGCTTGTGGAAGCGCTGTCGCTCAACGGATAAAAGGTACCCCGGGGATAACAGGCTGATCTTCCCCAAGAGTCCATATCGACGGGATGGTTTGGCACCTCGATGTCGGCTCGTCGCATCCTGGGGCTGGAGTCGGTCCCAAGGGTTGGGCTGTTCGCCCATTAAAGCGGTACGCGAGCTGGGTTTAGAACGTCGTGAGACAGTTCGGTCCCTATCCGCTGTGCGCGTAGGAATATTGAGAAGGGCTGTCCCTAGTACGAGAGGACCGGGACGGACGAACCTCTGGTGTGCCAGTTGTCCTGCCAAGGGCATGGCTGGTTGGCTACGTTCGGAAAGGATAACCGCTGAAAGCATCTAAGCGGGAAGCCTGCTTCGAGATGAGTATTCCCACCCTCTTGAAGGGTTAAGGCTCCCAGTAGACGACTGGGTTGATAGGCCAGATGTGGAAGCCCGGTAACGGGTGGAGCTGACTGGTACTAATAGGCCGAGGGCTTGTCCTCAGTTGCTCGCGTCCACTGTGTTAGTTCTGAAATAACGAACGGCCGTGTTTATTTCCGGTGTTGGTTAATTTCATAGTGTTTCGGTGGTCATTGCGTTAGGGAAACGCCCGGTTACATTCCGAACCCGGAAGCTAAGCCTTTCAGCGCCGATGGTACTGCAGGGGGGACCCTGTGGGAGAGTAGGACGCCGCCGAACTCCTTTTGAATAGTTAAGCCCCGTGCCCTTGTGGCACGGGGCTTTTCTGCGTTCACAGGACCTTCAGCCCGCGGTGACCAGGTGGGTGTCGTACGCCAGGATGACCGCCTGAACACGGTCCCTGGCTCCGGTCTTCGCGAGAATGCGCGAGACGTGCGTCTTTACCGTTGACTCGGCTACGTGGAAGCGTTCGGCGATTTCCGTGTTGGTCCAGCCCTGTCCGATGACGGTGAGGATCTCCCGTTCCCGGTCGGTGAGTTTCTCGATTCGTGCGTCCGGGGTCGCGGGTCCGCCGGGGGTGGCCGGCAAGTGCTGTACGTATGCGTCCAGGAGACGGCGGGTCAGGCTGGGGGCGACCACCGCGTCGCCGCTCGCCACGGCTCGGATGCCGGAGAGGAGCTCCTCGGGCAGTGCGTCCTTGATCAGGAAGCCGCTGGCGCCGGCGCGCAGCCCGTCGTACGCGTAGCGGTCCAGGTCGAACGTGGTGACGATGAGGACGCGCGTGCGGGAGCCGGTCCTGATGATGCGGCGGGTCGCCTCGATTCCGTCGAGCATCGGCATGCGGATGTCCATCAGGGCCACGTCCGGCTGGTGTCGGTCGACGAGCTGGAGGGCCTCGTGGCCGTTGGCGGCTTCGCCGACGACCGTCATGTCGTCCTGGCTCTCCAACAGCATGCGGAATCCGAAGCGTTGCATCGGCTGGTCGTCCGCGATGAGCACGGTCGTCACGAGGGGGAGTCCTCCAGAGGGAGTCGGAGCCGTACCTGCCAGCCGGTGGCGGCCGGGCGGTCGGCTTCGAGTGTGCCGTCGTACAGGGAGGCGCGTTCGCGCATGCCCGTGATGCCCTGACCGGTGCCGGTGGGCGGGGCGGCGGTGGGGTTCGGGGTGCCGTTGTCCGTGATGAGGACCTCCAGCTCCTTCGGACGGTACGTCAACGTGACCTCGGCTGCCAGGGATTCATGGGTGGCGGCGTGCTTCAACGTGTTCGTCAGCCCCTCCTGAACCACCCGGTACACCGTCAGCTGGCGTCCGGCGGTGAGGGGGACGGGTGGGGGCGTGCCGCGGCGGCGCAGGCGCACGGGGAGGCCTGCGTTGCGTACGCCGTCCAGGAGCGTGTCGATGTCGTCGAGTGTGGGCTGCGGGGTGCGGTCGGCCCGGTCCGGGTGGTCGCGCAGGACGCCCAGCAGGCGGCGGAGTTCGGCGAGGGCCTGGCGGCTGGTGGTGCCGATGGCGTCCAGGGCCTGGGCGGCCCGTTCGGGGCTCTTGGCCGCGGCGTAGGCACCGCCGTCCGCGAGGCCCGTGATCACGGAGAGGTTGTGGCCGATGATGTCGTGCATCTCGCGGGCGATCCGGGTCCGTTCGGCGGCCGCTGCCAACTGGGCCTGCTGGTCGCGTTCGAGTTCCAGGCGGTTGGCGCGGTCGACGAGGGCCTCCGTGTACTCCTTGCGCGTACGCACCAAGATGCCGACGAGGGCGGCGAACGTGAACGCGTACAGGTGCGGGACGAAGACGCGGTTCCAGTCGTCCGGGAAGTGGCCCGATCCGATCACGAGCGGGGCGAGCACGATCGCGCCCGACCACGCCAGCGTGCGCATGGGCTGCCGCAGCGCGATGTTGAAGACGACGATCTCCTGGAGGAACGCGGCCTGGATGACCGCCCCCGTCCAGATGTTGACCAGGGAGAACGGCGCCATGAACAGCAGCACGGCCAGCGGATGGCTGCGGCGCCACAGCAGCGGGGCGGAGAACGTCACGCTCATCGCCAGGACCAGCGACGTCGACACGTCCCGGTCGAGGGCGACCGTGCGCCAGCCGCCCGTCGAGACGTCGAGGACGGCGAACAGTACCCAGAACGTGGTGAGCAGACCGTCCCAGACGAGGGGGCGGCGGCGGTCGAACGCGCGGACGCGCTGGAGGTGGCGTTGGATGTGCCCGGTGAGCGGGAAGGCTCCCGCCGGGCGGTGCGTGCCGTCGTCGTCCGTCACGTGTCCCTCACTCGTCCATTTTCGCGTGCGGTCCCTTCCGCGTCACGCGTCGCGGTGTCGTAGCAGGGCTGCTGCAGCGATCAGTGTGGCCGCCGCCCACAGGACGAGGGCGAGCAGGGCCCCGCCGGCGGAGGCGGCGTCGGGGAGCGGAGTCGCGGAGCCCAGGACGCCGGCGGCCTGGGTGGGGAAGTAGCGGACGGCGGTTTCGACGGCGTCGTACGGGAGCATGCCGAGCACCTCGGGCAGGACCATGACGGCTCCGATGAAGGCACCGATCGCGCCCGGGACCGAGCGGAGCAGGGCGCCGAGGCCGAGGGCGATGAGGCTGAGGAGGGTGGCGCCGACCGCATTGCCCGCCACGGCCCGGAGCACGCCGGGGTCGGTGAGGGAGGCCGCCTGGTCCGTGTCGTGGAGGAAGAGCTGTGCGACGACGAACGTGAGCAGTGAGGTGGCCAGCATGACGCCGAGGACGGTGGCGGTGAAGACGGCGGCCTTGGCCCACAGGACCGGGAGCCGGCGGGGGACCGCGGTGAGCGAGGCGCGGATCATGCCGGAGGAGTACTCCCCGGCGGTGACGAGGATGCCCAGCACCACCGTGCAGAGCGTGCCGAGTGTGGTGCCGTAGAGGACCAGGATGACCGTGTCGACGTCCGAGTCGCCGCCGTCCGCCGTGTACGTGGTGCCCATGACGATGCCGACGGCGAGGACGAGGGCGGCGGCCGAGCCCAGGGTGATCCAGGTGGAGCGCAGGGTGTGGAGCTTGTGCCATTCGGAGCGCAGGACGCGGGCGGGTGTGACGCGGTAGGGGTGCGGGGTGGGTGCGGTGGTGGTCATGCGAGGGCTCCGGTGGGTTCGGGGGCGGTGACCCGGTACTCGACTGATTCCTGGGTGAGGTCCATGAAGGCCTGCTCCAGCGAGGCGGCGAGCGGGGTGAGTTCGTACAGCGGGATGGCGTGGGCGGCCGCGACGCGGCCGATGTGGGCGGAGTCCGTCCCGCGGATCTCCAGTCGGTCCGGGCCTTCCTCGGCGGTGATGTCGATGCCGGGGCCGCGCAGCAGGTCGCGCAGGTCGGAGGCCCGCGGGGTGACGACCTTGACGGCGGTGCCGCCCGCGGTGGCGACGAAGTCGGCGACCGTGGTGTCGGCGAGGAGGCGCCCGCGTCCGATGATGACCAGGTGGTCGGCGGTGAGGGCCATCTCGCTCATCAGGTGTGAGGAGACGAGCACGGTGCGGCCCTCGGTCGCGAGGGATCTGAGCAGGGTACGGATCCAGAGGACGCCCTCCGGGTCGAGTCCGTTGACGGGCTCGTCCAGGATCAGGGTGGCGGGGTCGCCGAGCATGGCGGCGGCGATGCCGAGCCGCTGGCCCATGCCGAGCGAGAAGCCCTTGACGCGCTTCCCGGCCACTCCGGTCAGCCCGGCCAGGTCGAGGACGTGTTCGACGCGGCTGCGCGGGATGCCGTGGGTGTGGGCGAGCGCCATGAGGTGGTGGAAGGCGGTCCTGCCGGGGTGGACGGAGCGGGCCTCCAGCAGGGCGCCGACTTCGGTGAGGGGCGCGCTGTGCGTGGCGTAGGCGCGTCCGCCGATCGTGGAGCGGCCGCGGGTGGGGGCGTCCAGGCCGAGGAGCATGCGCATGGTCGTGGATTTTCCGGCGCCGTTCGGGCCGAGGAAGCCGGTGACGGTGCCGGGGCGGACGGTGAAGTCGAGGTCCTGGACGACGGTGGCGTCGCCGTAGCGTTTGGTGAGTTCGTAGGCCCTGATCATGCGGTCGACGCTACGGAGCGGGCGGCGGTCGGGCGTCGGACCGGGGGCGGGATGTGCCGGTGCGTGTAGTACCGGGGTACGACGGCGGGGGCCTGGCCGAATCTGTTTGCGCGGGCGTCGCCGGCAGGTGAGGATCTGGGCATGGACTACGTGATACGCCCGGTGCGCGCCGACGAATGGCAGCTGGTCAAGGAACTGCGGCTGGCCGCTGTGCAGGACCCGGCGGCACCGGTCGCGTTCCTGGAGACGTACGAGCAGGCGGTGGAGCGGTCCGACGACTTCTGGCGAGAACGGACGGTCGGTGGGTCCGAGGCGGGTGACGGCGGGGCGCGCCAGTTCATCGCGGAGGCGCCCGACGGGAGTTGGGCGGGCACGGTGACGGTGCTGATCGAGCGGCCGGACGGCGAGGTGCGGTTCGGTGAGGCTGCGGCGGTCCACCAGGCGCATGTGGTCGGGGTGTTCGTGCGGCCCGGGGCGCGTGGCAGGGGCCTGGCGGAGGAGTTGTTCCGGGCCGGGACGGACTGGGCGTGGTCGTTGGGTGAGCCGTTGATCGAGCGCGTACGGCTGTATGTGCACGAGGACAACCCGCGGGCGGCGGCGCTCTACCGCCGGATCGGGTTCGTGCCGACGGGGGAGACCGTGCCGATGCCGGGTGACCCGACGGCCCGGGAGGTCGAGTACGCGGTGGCGCGTCCCTGAGCCCTCCGAGTCAGGTGGTGCCCGTGCGTACAGCGGTCGTGGCCAGGGTGGTGTAGTTCATGGTGAAGCGTCCGCCCAGGGAGTCGATGGCATCCCCGACCGCGTTCAGGATCCCGGTCAGCTGATCGGGACGGAGTTGGGTGAGGGCGCCGGTGGTGGGCAGAAGGGCCAGCCACTGGTCGCGGGTGTAGGACTGTTCCCAGTCGAAGTGCCACTGTTCCGTTTCGTTGAACTGCCCGGTCTCGTCGATCGTTTCGGCGATCTTGGCGTAGGCCGCCCGGTAGAGGGCCGGCGGGCGGCGGGCCGGGCCGTTGTTGAACGGGGAGTCGGGCGCTGCCCGTCGGTACGCGGCGGCGAAGGGTTCGGCCACCTCGGCGGGCGGCTCGTACGCGTGCCCGAAGATGGCCAGACGTCCTCCTGGGCGCAGCACCTGTGCCGCCTTCGTGGCGCCGGTGGACGGGTCCACCCAGTGCCACGACTGGGCGGCGACGACCGCGTCGAACGTCCGGCCGGCGGGCTGCCAGGCTTCGAAGGTCGCCACCTCGACGTTCAGGCCGCGGGACTGCGCGAAGGCGGCCATCCGGGCGTCGGGCTCGATGCCGAGGACTGTGCAGCCGGCGGCCAGGAACTGGCGGGCGGCGATGCCGGTGCCGCAGCCGACGTCGAGTACGTCGGGGCCGGGGCTCTCGGCGGCGATCCGTGTCACCAGCGCGGCCGGGTAGCCGGGCCGTGCCTGGTCGTAGCGCTGTGCGTCCACGCCGAAGGATTCGGCCATCCGGCGGGCCTCGTGCGGCTTCGGCGGGGGTGGTTCCGGGTGGTCTCCCGATACGATGGGCATGCGCCCACTCTAGCGGGCATGCGCCCACTCGCCAATGATGCGGGCGGGGCGGCATCCGCCAGGGACGCGGGCGGGGCCGACTTCACCGAGAGGATCTGCGAGTGCCGACTGGGGTGCACCTTCGTGACGCGCGGCAGCAGCTGTTCGACGCGGCCGAACGCGTCCTGTTGCGGGACGGGCCGAACGGGCTGACCAGCCGGGCCGTGACCGACGAGGCGGGCTGCGCCAAAGGCGTCCTGCACCGGCACTTCGCCGACTTCGACGCCTTCCTCGCCGGCCTCGTGCTCGACCGGGCCGCCCAGCTGGAGACGCAGGCGCGTGCGCTGCTCGAGTCCGCCGGCACCGGCACGGTGACCGGGAACCTCGCCGCCGCGCTGGCCACTCTGTTCGGACCGGTTCCCGTGGCGATCATCCCGCTCATCACCTTCCGGGACGCGCTGCGCACCCGGTTGCGGGAGGCCCGGCCCGGAGGCGGCATGGCGATCCTCGCCGAGGCCACGACCGCGGTCTCCGCCTATCTGGCCGCCGAGCGCGAGCGGGGCAGGATCGCGGCCGACGCGGACATCGACTCGCTCACCCTGTCCCTGGTCGGCGGCGGGCATCTGCTGTTCACGGACCGCGAGGCACCCGGCCCGCCGGACGCGGTGGCCGTCGAACGGTTCGTGGCCGTGGCCGTCGCCGACGCGGTGCGGCGAAGCGCCTAGGACAGGCCCGGGACCCCGGATCAGAGGGTGGTCGGGGTCTCGAGCTGCTGGGTCCAGCGGGCGCGGGCCTGTTCGCGGGAGCGGAGCAGGGCGACGGTCGGCAGGCCCTGTTCCTCGCCGGTGGTGAGGAGTTCCGGCAGTCGGGGCAGGGGCGCGACGGCCGCGATGTCGTCGAGGACGAGCGTCATTGGTGGGTCGAGCCGGCCGTCGGATGACCGTGCGGCCATGCGGCGGCCGTGCTCGACCACGTCTGAGGCGAGCGCGGTGAGCAGGGGCATCGCCCCGGGGCCCGAGCGCGGGTTCTCGATGGGTTCGCCGACCACATAGAGGCTGCCCCCCTCGTCCACGAATGATTCCAGCGCGAGCGCATCGGATCGGTTCGGTGTGCAGGCGTCCCGGATGTGGACCGAGGACAGCGCGCCGAAGGCCCGGACCGTCAGTTCCTGGGCCATCTCGCGGCGTTCGGGGTGTGCGGTGAGCGCGGACTCCAGCAGGCCGGCGAGTCCGGAGGCAGCCTTGGGGTGTGTACGGAGCAGGCGCACCGGTTCATGGGCGCTGCCGCCGAGCGCCCAGCGGTGGACCTGGCGGAAGGGGCGGCCGTCGATCGCGGCGGCGTGCAGCCAGCACCGCAGGAGTGTCTCCGCGGTGTCGGCCGTCGCCGCGTCGATGCGGGACTGCGGTCGTACGGGGGAGAGGAGCGCGGCGGAGCGGGCGGCCGCGCGGTCGGGCTGTTCGCAGCCGGTCGTGGGCGACCAGTGGAGCCGGGCCGGGGTGTCGCAGAGGTGGCCGGGGTCGTAGACGAGGACCGGGCCGAGCTTGGCCCGGGCGTCCTTCGTCTCGGCCCAGACGCTGGGGTCGGAGGTGACGACGAGCACGGGCCCGTCCGCCTCGCGGATGGCCTGGACGGCGGTGGGCCGGCGGGTGGCGGCGGGGCCGTAGACGACGAGGGGGGTGCGGGGGGAGGGGACGACGGGCGGGAGGGGAGTGGCCGGGGGAGGCAGCGGCCGGGTGGCTTCGGCGGGGGTGGTCAGGGGCCAAGTGGTTTCGGCCGGGGCTGGGTGTTCGGTGACCGGAGGAGCGGCGGCGGGTTCCTGGCGGGCTGCCCGTTCCTCGTGCCGTTCCTCGTGGACGTACTCCTGAGGGGGTTCGCTCCGCTGCTCCGGGCGTTCGGCACGCTGCCGGGCCCGGACGCCCCGCCAGCGGGCGATCACGCCCATCACGAACACCGTCAGGACGACCAGCACCATCAGCTGCCCGATGAACAGGCCCCAGAACAGCCCGTACCCGGAGAGCTCGCCGGCCGGGGTGGCAGGCCAGGCGGCGGGCAGGTCGTGCGGGGCCTCGACCAGTCGGCGCAGGGCAAGCGGCGTCTCGGCGAGGGTGACGCCGTCGGGCCAGCCGCCGTGGGCGAGGAGGCCGGCCAGACCGGTGGCCGTCCAGGCCAGCAGCGTCAGCCCGAGCAGGAACAGCAGGAGCCCGATCAGCAGCCCGTCGGGGATGCCGCCACTGCTCCCGCTTCCGCTGCCGTTGCGTACGTCGCCGCGCCCCGCACCCGCCATGTCATGCCACCGTTGACTCGGACGACTCGTTCAGCCGTTGCTGGTTCTCGATCCGTGCCGCGCGTTGCTCCGCCTCCAGTTCGGCGGCGCGTACGTCCTCCGGGAGGAGATCGGATGCCGAGGACTCGGTCATGGCGCGGTCGGTGAAGACGAGGGGCCGTTCGGCCTCGGTGATCAGGTGTTTGACGACCTGTACGTTGCCGTTGACGTCCCAGACGGCGATGCCGGGGGTGAGCGTGGGGATGATCTCGACCGCCCATCGGGGCAACCCGAGCACCCGCCCGGTGGCTCTGGCCTCGTCGGCCTTCTGGGCGTAGATCGTGCGTGTGGAGGCCATCTTCAGGATGGCCGCCGCTTCCCGTGCCGCGGCTCCGTCGACCACGTCGCTGAGGTGGTGGACGACGGCGACGAACGAGAGTCCGAGCCGTCGGCCGAACTTCAGCAGGCGCTGGAAGAGCTGAGCGACGAACGGGGAGTTGATGATGTGCCAGGCCTCCTCCACCAGGAAGATGCGCTTCTTCCGGTCGGGTCTGATCCAGGTGTGCTCCAGCCAGACGCCGACGATCGCCATCAGGATCGGCATGGCGATCGAGTTGCGGTCGATGTGCGAGAGGTCGAACACGATCAGCGGGGAGTCGAGGTCGATGCCGGCGGAGGTCGGCCCGTCGAACATGCCGCGCAGGTCGCCGTCGACGAGCCGGTCCAGGACGAGTGCGACGTCCAGACCCCAGGCCCGTACGTCGTCTATGTCGACGTTCATCGCCTCGGCGGATTCCGGTTCCGGGTGGCGCAGCTGGTCGACGATGTCCGTCAGGACGGGCTGGCGGTCGGTCGTCGTCTCGTTCACATAGGCGTGTGCGACCTTGAGCGCGAAGCCGGAGCGCTCGTCGAGGCCGTGGCCCATGGCGACTTCGATGATGGTGCGCAGCAGGGCGAGCTGCCCGGTGGTGGTGATCGCGGGGTCGAGCGGGTTGAGGCGGATTCCGCCGTTGAGCGCGGAGGTGGGGTCGAGGCGGATCGGGGTGAGGCCGAGCTCCTGCGCGATGAGGTTCCACTCGCCGACGCCGTCCTCGCCCTGGGCGTCCAGGACGACGACCTGGCGGTCGCGGAAGCGGAGCTGGCGGAGCACGTACGTCTTCTCCAGCGCGGACTTGCCGTTGCCGGACTCGCCGAGCACCAGCCAGTGCGGGGCGGGGAGCTGTTGCCCGTACAGCTGGAAGGGGTCGTAGATGTAGCCCTTGCCGGAGTACACCTCGCGGCCGATGATCACGCCGGAGTCGCCGAGGCCGGGGGCGGCGGTGGGCAGGTAGACCGCCTGGGCCTGTCCGGTCGAGGTGCGGACGGGCAGCCGGGTCGTCTCCACCTTCCCGAAGAGGAAGGCGGTGAAGGCGTCCGTCAATGCGGACATCGGATCTCGCATGGCGTGACTGACCTCCCTCTCGGTGTCGGGGCTGGTGGGCTAGCGGCGGATGCCGGTGGCGAACGGCAGGGTGTTGACGAAGGCGCGGTGGTGCTCGCGGTCGCACCACTCCAGCTTCAGATACGACTTGCCCGCGGAGGCCCGGATCGTCCGCTTGTCGCGGGCGAGGGACTCGGGCGAGCGCGATGACACGGTGATGTACCCCACGAGGTTGACGCCGGCCGCGCCGCTGGCGAGATCTTCACCCCGCTGGTCGAGCCGTCCGTGGGCGGCGATGTCGCGCGGGTCGACCGTGCGGTTCATCTTGGCCTGGCGGCTGGCCTCGGCCTCGTCGTTCGTCTTCTCGGTGAGCATCCGCTCGATGGCGATCTCGGTGGGTTCGAGGTCCATGGTGACCGCGACCGTACGGATCACGTCGGGCGTGTGGACGAGGAGCGGGGCGAGGAAGTTGACGCCGACGGGCGTCATCGGCCATTCCTTCACCCAGGCCGTGGAGTGGCACCAGGGCGCTCGGGTGGACGACTCGCGGGTCTTGGCCTGGAGGAACGTCGGCTCGACCGCGTCCAGTTCGGCCGGCCAGGCGTTGCGCTTGGTCATGGCCTGGATGTGGTCGATGGGGTGGTCGGGGTCGTACATGGAGTGGACCAGGGAGGCCAGCCGGCTCTGGCCGAGCGGCTGGCGGACCCGGATGTCGGCCTCGGCGAGGCGGGCGCAGATGTCGGTGAGTTCGCGCGCCATGACGACGGCGAGCCCTGCGTCCCGGTCGAGCTTGCGGCCTGCGTGCGGGCGCGCGGCGCGGGCCATGGCGTTGGCCTCGGCGGCGAGCTCGCGGGTGTAGTGCATGCAGGCGACGAGGTAGGCGCGGTGCTGCTCGCTGGAGGTGGAGACCATGGACTGGAGCTGCTCGTACGACTCCTGCAGCCAGCCCGGGGAGCTCTTGTCGCCGCGCTGGGCGACGTCCTTGGCGTGGGCGTCGGGGTCGGCGGGCAGGGTGCGGGCCAGCATCTGGATACGGGTGACGAAGCCGTCCCCGTTGGCGACGTGCTTGAGCAGGGTGCCGAACCGGTCGACGAGTGCTTCCTGGTCCTCGCTGTCGCGCAGCCCGACGCCGGGCCCCTCGATCTCGATGGCCGCGGTGACGGTGCGGCGGTCGGCGTGCAGCAGTACGGCGATCTCGTCCGGCCCGAAGGGCGCGGCCAGCCAGTTGATCCGGCCGATGCCGGGGGGCGGTCCGATCTCGACCTCACGCCCGTCGGCGCTGACGCCCGCCTCCATGGCGGTGGAGCGGTAGGACGTGCCGCGGCGCAGGGATCGCTTGAAGCTGCGGTTGATCTCGAACCATTTGTAGAAGGTCCGGTGGTTGTACGGGACGTAGACGATCGCCAGGGCGAGCAGCGGGAAGCCGGTGAGCAGCACGATCCGCAGGGAGAGGACCGGGACGAGCAGCCCGCTCATCATGCCGAGGAACGCGCCGCCGATGATCAGGGCGATCTCGCCCGTCTCGCGGTTCTTGCCGACGATCGCGTTCGGCCGGGCGCGGCCGATGAGATACGTACGGCGGGGCGCGATCGGATGGGACTGAGTGCTCAACGCCCGCCACCTCCTGTGCTGTTGTTACCTGAACTGCCTGGTCCACCGGAACCGCCGCGGGAGCCGCGGCTGCCGTGCGGGGTGCCGGACGTGGGGCCCGAACCGCTGCGGGGCGGAGGTGCGGCGGAGGGGACAGATCCGCCGCCGACCCCGCTCCCGGAGTTACGGGAGCTGTGCGCGGCGACTCCGCCGCTGACCGGGTTGGCGGGCCGGCCGCCGCCGCTGTTGTTGCCGCCGCTGTCCTGGCCGCCGCCGCCGCGGCTGCTGTGGGTCTTGATGCCCTGCGAGACGAGAGCGGCGGGCGAGCTGATCATCGCGGCTGCCTGGGAGCCGTCGGTGGCCTGCTTGCGGTTGGTGCGGGCGCCCTGGATCTCGTCACCGAATCCGGGCACGAAGCGGTAGATCATGCCGGAGGCGAAGATGGCCAGCAGGATGATCGACAGCCCGGAGACGACCGCCGAGAACGCGTCGGGCCCGTCGTCCGAGGACAGCGCGCCGGCCAGTGCGAGCACGACGACGATGACCGGCTTCACCATGACCACCGCGATCATGATGCCCGCCCAGCGGCGTACGTGTCCCCACATGTTCTTGTCGACGAGTCCCGCGTACACGACGGTTCCGAGGAGAGCGCCGACGTAGAGCAGGGCGGCGCGGATCACGAGCTCCAGCCAGAGGATGCCCGCGGCGAGGATCGACACGAGCGAGACGACGATCAGCATGATCGGTCCGCCGCCGATGTCGGCGTCCTTCTTGAGCGCCTCGGCGAACGAGCCGAAGAAGACGTCGGTCTGCCCGCCGGAGGACGAGGAGATGACCTCGGTGACGCCGTCGGTGGCCGAGACGATCGTGTAGAGGATCAGCGGCGTGAAGGCCGATGCCAGCACGGTGAGCCAGAGGAACCCGATGGCCTCGGAGATCGCGGTGGTCAGCGGCACGCCGCGGATGGCGCGCTTGGCTACGGCGAGGAGCCAGAGGATGAGCGTCAGAATCGTGGAGGCGGCGAAGACGATCGCGTACTGCTGGAGGAAGCGGGTGTTGGTGAAGTCGACGTTGGCGGTGCTTTTGACGGCCTCGCTGAGCTTGCCCACGATCCACGCTGCGGCGTCGGCACAGCCGCGGCCGAGGGAGGTGAGGGGGTCCTGGGCGGGGTCGACGCTGTCGGGGAGGTTGTTGGACCTGGGGGCGGCGTCACCCTCGCAGTACTGACGCGCAGGCCCAGCAATGAGCCCGCAGGCATCGTTGCTCTTACTCGGTGTGGGGCTTGGCGACGGCGCGGCTGTTACCCGTGCAGCGAAGAGGATCACGAATGCCTGGACGGCTGCTGTTGCTGCGGCAACCGAGCTCATGCGAAGACGGAGGTTACCGGGCATACGTGAACCCTCCGAATCCATTCACGGTTTCCGCGATTTCGTCGGATCCGGAAACGGGATTGTCGCCGGTGACGGGCGTCGGCCCCTGCTTCTGCCCTGTCTCTAGGATCTTCCAGTCCGATCCGTCCCACTTCAGCTTCATCGTCACTGTGAACCAGCCACTGGTAACGGGTTTGGTGGACTTCTCGCCCGTGAGACCGAACAAGCCCGTGCACCACACGTCTACGTCTGCGGTCTCCGCGGTGTACTGCTTAACGTTTGTGCCTGCCGGCATGGTTCGGTTGACGAATGTTGAGCCTGCCGGCGCACTTCCGTCGGCGTTGAGACCGATCTGGGCCAAGAACGCTTGGGAGTAGTCGGCATCGAAGCCGGTCTGGAGGCGGGCTCTGGTGCTCGAATCAGCAAGGGCCTGGACGATCTCACGTCGGCTGTCCTCGTTGAACATGCTGTCTGAGCCCAAGGCCGCAGCGTAGTTCGCCGCCGCACTCTGCGCCCCCTGCTCATCATGCGCGAACCCCGACGGAATCGCGCCGTTCTTCCCCGTCACCGGCTTCGTCCCCGTGGCCGCCGTCGACGTCGCGTCAGCCTTCTTGCCGTTGCTCCCCGACGCACCGTCTCCGCCGTTCCCGTCGCCTCCGCCCATGTTGGCGAACGCGATCGCTCCGAGCAGCAGGACGATCACGCCCACGACCGTGACCAGTGAGCGCGAGCTGCGGGCCGGGCGGCGGGGGGCGTAGCCGTCGCCGTCCTCGCCGTCGGGGAGGCGGGTGCGGGTCTGGCGGGTGCCGCCGATCGTGCTGTAGCCGTCGCCCGTACGCCCCGAGTCGCTGCCGTAGCCGTCGTCGTGACTCATGCTGCGTACGCCCCCTCAACCGTTGCCTGAATCGTGCCTCTGTACGACGGTAGCCGTGCTGCTCTCCGCGTGGACGCGGTGTGGTGACTCGACATCAGGGGGACGCAACCTCTGCCGGTGGGCACGACGGACGGATGGTGAGGGGTGGGCGGGGCTGACCCCCGGTCAGGGGCCGGCGGCCGGTTAGACGGCCATCCCGTAGACGATGGTGAACACGGTTCCCAGCGATCCGATGATGAACACACCGGTCAGGCCCGCGACGATCAGGCCCTTGCCCTGTTCCGCGCTGAACGTGTCGCGCAGGGCCGTCGCGCCGATCCGCTGTTTCGCCGCGCCCCACACCGCGATGCCGAGACAGAGCAGGATCGCGATAGCCATCACGACCTCGATCATCACGCGAGCCTCGTTGCCCAAGGTGCCGAACGGCCCCCAGTTCGGGGCGATTCCGCCGATGATGGTGGTGATGTCGCCCTTTTCAGCTGCCAGGATCATGTAAGTCACCGCCCCTGTTGGGTAGTTCGGTACCCGTGCCGCATGGCACGGGTCACCCTCTATCTTCGCTGATGAAACTGCTCTCGTACGACGACTTGGCGGCTCTCTTTACCCGGATCTCGTACATATGACCGGTCTGGCCGCCCTGACCTGCGGATCGAATCGGTGTGTGAGCGATTTGTGTCTGGTTACTCTGTGTATCACGGAGGGTGACGCCGGGCAATGATTGCCATCGCGCCACCCTGGCCGAGACCTGCGAGGAGAGCCGAACCGCACCCATCAGGGGATGTGCGGGGAGGTCGGGGCGGCCGTCCGCGTCAGGAGCGGGTGGCGGGGGACCGGTGGGCGGGGCGGGGTCCGCCAGGCCGGCGGCGGCCGGAAATCGCACCATGACCCGTCGAAGGGAAAGGTTCCGGCCTCCGCGAGCCGTGCCACGCGGTTCCCCTCGGTCCTGATGGCCATGGCCTCCTCCGCGTTCCAGTACGCGGGATGACCGGTCTTCTCGGCGAAGGAGTCCTCGTCCTTCCACTGCCAGGTCCGGTCCGGGGCCACGTTGATGTCGAGTTCGTGGTCGGCGATGTCGATGTCCGCGCCGTGGTGGACGCGGCGCTCCAGATTGACGTACCAGCCGCGGAACTTCTGTCTGCGGCCGAACAGCCACAGGACGGAGTGCGCGGCACCCGCCGGCTGGTAGAAGAGTGCGCTGCCCATCGGCCACCGGCCGGCGACCACGGGGTAGCCCTCGGCGGGGCGTTCGTGCGGGGCGATGTCCCGCAGGTGGGTGGCGTCGCGCGGCAGGGCCGTGCACCACATCGGGGTGCCCGTCTCCATCCACACGAGCTGGCCTTCGGGTGTGCGTTCGACGAGGCGCACGGGTACGGAGGCGCTCAGGTGGCCGCCTATGAAGAAGTTCCAGTGCAGGATCTGCCCCGGTTCGTCGCTGAGGCCGGAGCTGACGGGGTTGCGTGCGTGGGCTCCTGTGTTGTCCGTTCCCGTGCCGGTTCTCGTCCCGGTTCCTGTGCCGTTGCCGACGGCGTCCCTCTTGCCCGTTTTCATGCATTTGATCATGCCCGCGGAGACGCTCCCGGACACGTGCCCGGCCACCTTGTCAGTGGCCTCCCCGGTTCTCCACGCACGGACCCGTACCCGGCTGCGGTTCGGCGTAGGCGCTGTGCACCCCGATGGTCAGTTCCTTCGCCGTCAGCCGGCCGGACACGCACACGTCCCCCGTGTGAACGCTGTAGAGCCCGTCCCCTATGTAGACGCCGTGCTCCTTTCCGCAGCCGAGGTGTGCCAGGGCGGCCGTGATCCGCTTCTTGCTGACGTCGCCCTCCTTCCGGGCCTTCTCCAGCTCGTACCGGATGAGCTTCGCCGATGCCTCGCCCTTGGCGCGCTTGTCGGGGCTGAGTTCGCCCGCCATGCGGTAGGCGTGGTTGTCGCCGTAGTTGGGCGGCCGGTCGCCGCTGTCTCCCCCGTGCGGTGTTCCGGTCGCGGCGGTCGCCGTGGGCGTGGGCGTAGAGGAGGAGGCCTGCTTCGAAGGAGCTTCGGTGGGCTGGGCGCACATCGGCCGGGGGGTGAACGACGGCCGCGGAACGGCCGACCGGGCCTCCTGCTGCCCGGGGCGCTCGGTACCGCACGCGGTCACGGTGAGCGCCAGGAGGGCTGTTGTTGCGGCTGTCCGTCCGAGGCGCGTTCCGAGGTGTGTGGTGAGAGGCATGACGTGAGTCTCCGGGGCGGAGTGGTTCGAGGCGGGGCTTGGACGGGGGTATACGCGTGCGCCAACCGGTTCAGTCGGTGGCGATGCCCCGGGCCGCCAGCACCTCGTGGTCGAAGGCGGCGCCCATCCCGCAGTCGTCGACACCCGAGATCAGCCGGAGGTTCGGCAGCAGGTCGAGGTCGTCGAGCGAGCCCACGTCGTAGAGCTCGTCCTCGCCGTCCCAGACCGGGGAGCACTCCTGGTACACCTCGAGCCCGCCGTCGAGGGTGAGCACTTCGACCGTCGCGAGCAGTTCCGTGCTGATCTCCAGCGCCTCGAAGTGCGCGCGGGCCTCGGCGAGCACGGTGTGGTCGAGGTCGTTCTCGTACGCGTAGCCCTGCGGGTCGTCGATCCCCTTGGCCTTCAGGCAGTCGGCGATGCGGAACACCGGGGTGAGGGTCTCGTCGTTGTACATGAGCTGCTCGATGACGAGGAGCTTGAAGTTGAAGTCGCGGAAGGCAGGCATGCCGTGAGCGTAGCGAGCGGGTGTGACAGCCGGTCCGCGTGGGCCGCCTCGCTACGCGGCCGGGAGGTGGCGGCCCGTCGTGGAGCCGAAGCCCAGCCAGGTGTGCCGGTTGCCCGCCCAGCACCAGCCGGCCTTCGGGGCGTTCCGCCGCTCCCGGCCGTCGCGGCCGGTGCCGTTGCTGATCCAGAGTGCCGGTGTGCGGGCGTCCAGGGCGCCGTTGGGCTTGCGCAGCCGGGAGCCGATGGTCATGAAGCAGTGGTTGCGCTCCAGGGCGGCGGGCTGCTGCAGCACCCAGTGGATGCCCTCGGTGAGGAGCAGCGGGGTGCGGTCCTGCGCGGTGAGGGCGGGCAGGGCCTCGTCCGGGCTCCAGTTGGCCATGTGGTCGCCGCGGTCGACGCCACCGATGACGTAGAGCGGGGCGTCGGGGACCGCGACGGTGTCGAGCGGAGTGAAGAGGTCGACGTCAGGCATGTCGACGACGACGAAGCCCGGTTTGCCGTCGCGTCGGAGCAGCGGCGCGAGTGTGGATGCGGGCGCCCGGTCCGGGTGGACGGCGAGCAGGCCGCCGCCTCCCCCGTCCTCGGACTCGGCCGTCCTGGCGAACGCGCGGATGCCGTCAGCCGACAGGCCGGCGATCTCGTGCACCCCGAGCTCGATCAGCGTCTCCGCCTGCGTACTCAGAGGCGGAAGCGCGGGGAGCGCGGCGGCGGTTACGGGGGTGGGTTCGGGCACGTTGGTCCTCGGGCGGCTGCGGGTGGTGATGTGTACGGCCGTAGCCGTAACGAGGGGGTCCTGGCGGAACGTTCCCTTCACCTGTGCGTCTCACGCCCGGCCGGCGGGCTGCCTCCCGTACGCCGACGGTAGTAGGACACGGCGACCGCGCCGAGCAACGGGCCCCAGAGGATGAGCGGCTGGTACAGCAGTCCGACGACCTTGCGGCCGGTGTGGGTCATGTCGGCATGCGGGAAGGTCCACCACCACGCCATCGGGGCCCACAGCGCGGTGAGGCAGACGGCTCCGATCAGCGCAGGCACGGTGGCGGCCAGGGGGTGGACCGTACGACCGCCCACGCGCGGGAGCCAGCGCGGCAGCACTTCGCCCCACGGGCGCACCAGGCCGATGGTGAGGAGGGCCAGCAACTCGGTGGCCACGCTCAGGAACAGCATCCACACCTTCGCGCTCGGGGTCTCGAAGCCCACGAACCCCTCGGCCGTGTAGCCCGCCGGGAGGCCGAGGACGAGCGCGATGCGCCAGAGGCCGGTCGGAAGGACCACGAGGGCGGCCAGGTGTGCGGAGCGGACGGCCCAACGAGGAGCGGACGAAGCGGTGGTGGCATCGGTCGTGGAGTGGGCGCGCTGTCTTGGTCGCATGACGTCAGCCTGGCGTGCGTATCCACCCGTCTCATCGGTCCGAAAGGTGAGTTCGGTGCCCCTGCGGGGAGGAGGCGAGGCCTCGGATGCCTCAGCCGCCCGGGGGAGCAGCCGTCATCCCGCGGCATGCGGTTCCGCGCCGCCCGGCCGAGTGGCGGTCCTCAGTCCTCGAAGTCCCGGGCCAGTTCGTCCCACGGCAGGCTGCGCAGGCCCGGCGGCGCGTTGTCGTCCGTCGGCGGGTCGGCGGTGGCCTGGAACCAGACGACGACGAGTGCGGAGAAGTACCAGCCCGAGTTGTGGGCGGGGTCGATCTCGTCCGAGTCGAACGCGCCGATGCAGGCGACGGGCGGCAGGTCCTCGACCGGCTCGCCGCGGTGGTTGGTCCGGCCCCGCGCCGTGACTTCGGGCGGTATCAGGTGGACGGGCCGGCCGGGATAGGCCTCTTGGGCGGTACGGAGGAGGTGGGCGATCCTCCGGTCGTTGACCTGCTTCGTCGGCACGCCTGCGAGCAGCCCGGCGTAGGTCGACCGGAGTCGTAGTTCGGTGAGGGCGATGCCTCGGCGCGACGAGAGAGTGAGGTGGCTCAGGGGCATGGGGGGACGGTACCGGTGGGCTCCGCTGTGTACGAGTGACCGGCGGGAACCGGTGCTCCTCGTTCCGCAGCGGTGTTCAGCCAGTGACGAAGTGGTCGAACTCGCCTGCCCGGACGCCCTTCGCGAACGCCTCCCACTTGGCCCGGGTCGTCGTGACCACGTTCTCGGGGTCGCTCGTCTCGCGCAGATACACGAGGTCGTCGCCCTCGCCGAAGGCGATCTCGATCCAGGGGCCGGGGCCGGATTCGTCCTCGGGGGCGGCCCGCGTCCAGGTGAGGGCGTCAGTCATGGGAGTGCTCCTCCTTGAGCGTGCGGAGGAGGGCGCGCAGGGCGGTGGGGGTCGTGCGGAGTATGGCGCCGGTGGGGTCGCCCGATTCGGTGAGTCCTATGGATCCGCGTCGGTCGGTGCCCACGTGAACGCAGGCTTCGCCCTGTGCGCAGTACGACGACTTCTGCCAGGTGTGCTGGGACATCGTGGCTCCGTTCACAGGTCCTTGGCGACCTTGTGGATGAGTTCCTGGGATTTTTCGACGCTCAAGGAAGCCGCTTCGAGGCGCTCCAGGAGGAGGCGGTACTGGCAGAGTTGCGCTTCAGCGTCGATGAACACCGGCCCGTGCGACTGGTCGAGCTGTGCGGTGTCGAGTGCGGGTACCGGACCGTGTACGTAGTACAGGGACTGCCCCGAGCCCGGATAGTAGGTGGCTTCGAAAGGGATCACGCGGATGGACGCGTGAGGAAGCTCGCTCACCTTGAGCAGGTGGTGCAACTGGCTGCGGGCGACCTCCTTGCCGCCGAACCTCATGCGGAGTGCGGCCTCGTGAATGACTGCCCGGTAGGGCGAGGGATTCGAGCGGTGGAGTACGGCCTGGCGCTTGATGCGGTACGAGACCCGGTGCTCGATCTCCGGCGGGGACAACGCCGGAACGGCTTGGCGGTAGATCTCCCGGGCGTGGTCGACGGTCTGGAGCAGGCCGGGAATGTGGATGCTGTGTGCCGCGTGCAGGCTGGTGCCGTGGTGTTCGATCTCGGCCAGGTCGAGCAGCTTGGGCGGCAGGATCTCGCGATATTCCTCCCACCAGCCGCGCTTGCGGTCAGTCGTCATGGAAACGAGGGCCTCGACCAGAGCTTGGTCTGTGCAGGAGTACGTGTGGGCCGCGACCCGGACGCGATCGGCGCTCACCCCGAAGCGCGCTACTTCTATGTTGCTGAGCTGCCCTGAACTCGTACCCAGGAGGTCGGCCGCCTGCGTGGTGGTCATGCCGGCCCGCTCCCGCAATTTGCGTAGTTCGGCGCCGAGCCGTGTGCGGCGTGCGGTGGGGGCGGCCCTGCCTGCCATATCGAACTCCCCTTGCAATACGTCCCGTTGATTGGTCACTCACACGAGTGGTTCAGTGCAAGGATTCCGGTCTATGGGTGCAAGGAATCTTTGCGGCGACCTAATCTCGGTCTCAGGCCACCCGCCCGGAAGCACCCCGCTCGACGGAGCGACCTCGTCACCGGGCACCCCAGGACACCTCATCGACGCCTTCCGTCCCTCGTGATCGGAGAACTCCATGCCCACGGCCACCGTAGCGCCGCCCTGGACGTACACCCTCCAACTCCCGCAGGATCCCCGGGCCCCCGGGGTCGCCCGGGCCACCCTCCGTCACGTGCTCCGCGTGCACGGCATGTCAGAACTCACCGAAACCGCCGAACTGTTGGCGAGCGAACTCGTCACCAACGCCTACCGGCACTCCTCGGGGCCGTACTCCCTCCGCATCCGCGACGCCGGCCGCAGCCGGATCCGCCTCGGCGTCTGGGACACCGAACCCCACATCCCTGCCCCCTTCCAGTGGAGCGCGCAGGCTCCGCAGGAACTCGCCGAGCGCGGGCGGGGCCTCTATCTCGTCACGCTCTACGCGGAGAGCTGGGGCGCCTACCCCATGCGCGGCGGGATCCCCGGGCAGGGAGGGAAGATGCTCTGGGTGGAATGCGTCGGCAAGCCGGACGGGCAGTAGGCCGATCTTCCGTGACGCGCCGACTCCGCAGCTGAGCCAGAACTCGCCCATCAACACAACGATGGCCCAGCCCGGTTGGGATGGGTTTACCTTCTTCGGCATGGATCATCAGGGACAGTTTCGTCGGGCAGCACTTGAATCGGGCATCCCGGACGACGAGATCAGCAGATTCAGCCAGCACCTTCGTCTGTCGATCGGCTTGTCCGTGGGCGGTGATTCTCCGGTCGGGCAGCTCGGCGGGTTGCCTCGGCTGCCGGTGGGCATGAAGTGGCCGACCGCCGGGGACATTCCGCTGCCGTTGCTCCTTGCCGTCGACTGCGGGGCGCTGCCGAGAGTCGAGGGCTTCGACCTCCCGGCGGACGGGACGCTGCTCTTCTTCGTGAACCAGGAGATGGATCACGAGGACGGTTCGGGGAAGTACGCGCGCGTCGTGTACGTACCGGACGGCACCGAAACCGCGGTCGCGGAAGCCCCCGGCTCCCTCTGTGTCCGCGAGCGGCTCGACGTCGGCGTCGAGCTCGCAGCCGAACTGCCCCTGTGGCTCCAGGAGGGTGACGAGGACTGGCACGAGTTCTGGGAGGATCTCGATTGGGAGGACATGTCGCCCTTCCAGCAGCAGCTGTTCCGGTACATGGAGCGTGAACTGCCGAACCTGGGCGAACTCCGGGATCTGGCCCACGGCCTCTGGCCGTCCGGCGGCTACGTCTCCATCGGCGGGTATGCCGATGACGAGGTGATCAACAGCATTGCGGAGCAGGTCCTCGCGGGACGCGAGTTGGCAGGCGAGATGCCGGCCATCCCGACGGCGAAGTGGTATTCCCACCTGGAGGAGGAGAAGCACCGGCAGACGGGTGAATGGATATCGCTCGCGGGTGAAGGCCGGGTCTACGAGGAGTACTGCACGTCCTTTGTGATCCGCCACGACGACTTGGCCGCCGCTCGGGTGGACAAGGCGCTGGCCGTGACCAGTTTCGTGGTCGTGTGACCGGGTTCGCCGCCCCTCTCCCTCCCGGGAGGGGCGGCGACGGTTGTTGCGGGCCTCAAGCGGGCAGTTTCGTGTCGATGACGAAGCTGATCTCGACGAGCTGTCCGGGCAGGGCCAGTTCGGTGATGCCCAGGACCGTGCTGGCCGGGCGGTGGTCACCGAAGTACCGCAGATTGCCGTCCATCGTCGCCGCGGCGTTCTGGCGCAGGTTCACCAAGTACAGGGTCTGCGAGACGATCTGCCTCCGGGTCGCACCGTAGTGGTCCAGGATCCTGTCCATGTTGGCGTAGGTCTGCTTGAGCTGGGCGGTGAAGTCGCCCGGGTGGAGGAACTCGCCCGCCTCGTCGAAGGCGAGCTGTCCGGATACGTGGACCAGCTCGCCGGACCTGATCGCCTGTGAGTATCCGAAGTCGCTCTCGGCCGGCACGTCATAGCTGAAGACATCAATGGTGGCCATGGTGGTCGCCCTCTCGGTCCGCTCTCTTGTGGTTACTCGGGAACTGTAAGAGAGTGATGGCTGACCTGGAAGAACGCACTTTTCGGTGACTGAGGAACCTCATGGTGACCAAGCAACTGCTCAAGGGCCTGCCCGAGGACGCCGACCTGCGGCGGGCGGACTCCCTGGCGCGGGAGATCTTCTCGGACGTGGCCAACAAATGGGCGCTCCTGATCATCGAAGCGCTCGGCGAGCGCACCCTGCGCTTCAGCGAGCTGCGGAACGAGGTCGAGGGTGTCAGCCACAAGATGCTCACCCAGAACCTGCGCATGCTCGAGCGCAACGGCCTGGTCGACCGGAAGGTGTACCCCACCGTGCCGCCGCGAGTCGAGTACACCCTCACCGAGCCGGGCCGGGGCCTGCTGGCCGCGGTCGACGCCATATGCGGCTGGACCCACCAGCACCTCGGTCACATCGAGAGCGCGCGCGGCCGTTTCGACGCCTGACCGGTGCGGGGCGGCGCCGTCCCGTCCGGCCGGTCGCCGTCATCTCATTCGCTTCACTCTCGACTTCTCCCCCGAGGGGCGATTGGGGATCTCATGACCACTTCATGCGCGCAACCCCCGAGAGTGGGGGGCGAAGCAGGCAAAGGTGCCGCACGATGAGCCGTGCCTCCGAGGAGTCGAACCGCCGCATGCTCAGGGCTCGGGACGCCATGGACCGGGCGTACGCCCAGCCGCTCGACGTGCCGGCCCTTGCCCGGCTCGCCCATGTGTCCGAGGCGCACTTCTCGCGCACGTTCCGGGACACGTTCGGCGAGACGCCGCACCGCTACCTCCAGCGGCGCCGGGTCGAGCGGGCGATGTTCCTGCTGCGGGAGACCGGCCGGAGCGTGACGGACATCTGCTACGAGGTCGGCTTCGGCAGTACGGGGACGTTCAGCCGGACGTTCCGGGAGATCGTCGGCCGGTCGCCGAGGGCGTACCGGAAGGAAGCGGTGGTCACCGGCGTTCCTACGTGCTTCACGATGGCGTGGACGCGGCCGAGTCTCTGACCGGGGCCGGGGCCGGGGCCGGGAGGGGGGTGTTCTTCGGTCGATTGACAAAGCGGAGCAGCGTTCCGGATACTAAATGGAGCGACGTTCCGCTTTTTGTTGTCCGAGCTGACACGGGACGTCCCTGACCACCATGCCCGCCGCCGGTCGAAGGAGACCCGCGAGCGGCAGGTGCCATCGAGAAGGAGCCCTCGCCGTGAGCACATCCGCATCCACAACCACCAGCAGCGGTAGCACTTTCGAAGCCCTGGGTGCGCCCGCCCCGGTCCTGTCCTTCAGCCCCGTGACCCTCTCCGTACCCGGCCGTCCCGTGGATCTCCAGGTGCGCGTCTCCGCCCCCGCGACCGGAACCGCCCTCCCGGTCCTCCTCCTCTCCCACGGCCACGGCCCCTCGAACAACCTCTCCTCGCTCAACGGCTACGCGCCGGTCGCCGACTTCTGGGCCGCCCACGGGTTCGTCGTCGTCCAGCCCACCCACCTCACCTCCAGGACGCTGAGCCACCTGGTGGCCGACGCCCCCGGGGCGCCCGACTTCTGGCGCTCCCGCGCCGAGGACATGACGCACATCCTCGACCGGCTCGACGTGATCGAGGACGCCGTGCCGCAACTCGCCGGGCGGATCGACCACAGCAGCATCGCTCTCGCCGGCCACTCGCTCGGCGGCTTCACCGCAGCCCTCCTGCTGGGTGCGGGGCTCACCGACCCTGAAACCGGGGACGTGGTGCACCTCGTCGAGCCCCGGATCAAGGCCGGCGTCCTGCTTGCCGCGCCCGGCAGAGGTGGCGAGGTCTTCAACGGGCCCATGGCCGCGCAGTGGCCGGTCATCGGTGGCGTCGACTTCTCCACCATGACCACGCCCGCTCTGGTCGTCGCGGGGGACAAGGACGACTCCCGGCACTTCACGGACATGGGGCCGGAGTGGCACGCCGACCCCTACACCCTCGCCCCCGGGCCCAAGGACCTGCTCACCCTGTTCGACGCGGAGCACGGGCTCGGCGGGATCGCGGGATACGACGCCGCCGAGACCACCGACGAGAGCCCCGCACGCGTGGCCGCCCTTGCTGGGCTCACCGCGGCCTACCTCCGGACGCGGCTCCACCCCGGCGATCCGGCGTGGCGGACCACGTCCGAGGCGCTGACGACCGGCCCCGACGCGGTGGGACGGGTCGTGTCCAAGTAGCCCGCTGCCTCCCGCCGCCGAGGGCCGTGCCGATTGAGCAGTTTCGGATAAGTTTTCGCGGCGTCGTCGTCGTAGCGTGAACGGCATGTTCAACGCAATCACGCACTCGCAGATGTACGTCCTCGACCAGGACGAGGCCCTCGACTTCTACGTCGGCAAGCTCGGGCTGGAAGTGGCCGCCGATGTCGACCTGGGATTCATGCGGTGGCTGGCCGTCAGCGTCCCCGGCCATCCGGAACGGCAGATCCTCCTGGAGAAGCCGGGCGCTCCGGCGATGTCCGAGGAGACGGCGGCGCAGGTCCGCGACCTGGTGACGAAGGGGGCGATGGGCGGCTGGGTCATCTTCACCACGGACGACTGCCACAAGACGTACGAGACGCTGCGCGCCCAGGGCGTCGAGTTCATCGAGAAGCCCACCGAGCGTCCCTACGGTACGGACTGCGGTCTCCGTGACCCGTTCGGCAACCGCATCCGCTTCACGCAGCCGAAGCAGGTCGGCTGAGTCGTCGGCCGAACCTGCGGAACGGCGAAGCCTCCTGACAGGCCGTGGCGGCCCGTCAGGAGGCTTCGCGAGGGGTGGGGCGGGGGCTGTGGTGGGTCAGGACTTCGAGTCGGCCTGCTTCATGGAGCTCACCGCTTCGGCGATCGTCCCGCTGTACAGGCCCAGCTTCGGGTCGAGGACCTTCACGTCGGGGCCGAGCGGGAAGTTGAGCTGCTCCGCGTTGGGCATGTGGTCGCCGTCGGCCAGCACGTTCAGCTCGTTGATCCAGGTCAGGGCACCGTCCGCGCCGCTCGGGTTGAGGTCGATCACCGCGATGGCGGCGGTCTTCGGCTTGACCGGGTAGGCGGGGGCGCCGCCCAGGCCGCCCGGGACCAGCGGGACGACGTCACCGCTGTGGTCCTGGGCGCTCGCGCTGCCCAGGCCGACCCGCGGGAAGTAGCTCAGACCGCAGGCGTTCGCACCGGTGTTGTTGACCTCGATCACCTGCTGGGTGGCCGAGCCCTCACGGGCGTACACGCGCACCGACAGGTCCTCGCTCTTGCACGGGTGCTTGTAGGCGTAACCGTCGCTGGTGTCGCCGCCGGTGGTCGTGCCGGTCTTGGCGGCGCCGCTCTTGGAGGTGCCTGTGCCGGAGGCGACCGTCTTCGCGGAGCCGTCGGTCTTCGCGGAGTCCGTGTCGGTGGCCTCGTCGGAGCCGGACTGCTGCGAGGCGCCCGCCGAGGCGGCGCTCTTCGCGGCGTTGTCCGCCGGGCCGGCCGACTTGGTGCCGCCGCCGTCCCCACCGCAGGCGGTGAGGGCCAGGGCGAGCACGGCGGTGACGGCTGCGCCGACGGTGGCGGTGCGCTTGCGGGAGTGGATCGTACGCATGTGAGTTCCCCGAGTGTGTGGCGGTCGAGTGCGGAGTTGCTGCCGAGGCCCGGAACTTGCGGCGAACCGCTCCCCCTCCTGACCTGCTGACATATGAAGCTTCCCGCCCGCCGCTCATGTTCTGCTAACGCCTCCCTGACGTCCTGCTGACGTCCCCCGGAACGGCGGCACCCACCCCGTACGGCCCCGGTCGCGACGCCCTGCTCGGTACGCTCATCCGCAGCCCCGGTGGTGTGGCCCACGTCACGCGTGACTTCCGCGGTGTGATCACCGTTAGATGTGATGTGCCCAAGCCTGCCTTTTCGGACGAGACCGCCGCTGTGCCGCCTCCGCCTCCAGCGCCCCAGCCGTTTCTGCTGACGCCACGACAGGGGGAAGCGGCGCGTGAGCTCCTCTCGTACGTGAGCCGACTGCCGCTGACCACCGTCGATGCGCAACTCCTCGCCGTCGTGGTGGCCATCCGGGCCGCGCGGGCCGGGATCGGGAACCTCACCGGCACGGACCTGCGGTCGCTGCGGCTGGACCATCCCGAACAGGCGGTGGGCGAACTGGCCGCCGCCGGCTGGCAGGTGCCCGCCTCGCTGCTCGACGGGGATCCGGACAGGCCGGCCGCGATCGTCGTGCCGGAGATGGCGCCGGGTCCGGAGCACGTGCTGCCCCTGGGCAAGGGCACACGGTCGAAGGTCTCGGGATGGGCCATGCGTACGCGCATGGCCAAGCCGGTCAAGAAGACCTCACCGGCCGCGCGGCTCGCCGCGCTGTTCCTGGCCGCGTACTGCACCGACGAACTCCTCGGCGAGGCACCCGACGAGCTGCCCGTCGCCTGCTACCCGGCCGTGCCCGTCCTCATCGAGAAGGGGTTCCTGGCCGAGATCTCCGGGCGGACCTACCGGCTCGGCCCGGCTGTCCGGCACCTCGCCGGCATGTTCCGTACCCCGGAGGAGGTCGCGCGGCTCGCGGCCGAGGAGGCGGCGCGCAGGGCGGCGCGGGAGGCGGCGGCCGCCGCCGAACTGGAGGAGGTCACCCCGGCCCGGTGGGCGGAGTGGAAGTCCGGGACCAGTCCGGCGCTGCTGCGCCACGTGGAGGCCGTGGAGCAGTGCACGCTCTGCCGTCTGACCTTCGGGCGCGTCGCGAAGGCGTTCATGTCCGCGCCCTCGCCCGTCCCGGCGCCCCGGCCTGCCGCGAGCGACTACGCCACGTGGCGGGAGGCGCATCCCGAGTGCGGCCGGGAGGCGGCCGAGTTCACCGTGGCCTTCCGCACGGAGCACGGGCACGGGCCTTCGTACGGGCAGCTGTGCAAGGGGCTGGGCTGGAAGAAGCTCTCGCGCTCGCTGCGCGGCCTCGTCGTGAGCGGGATCGTCTCCGACGGCTGGCTGACCGAGACCTCTCCGGTGCCGTGGACCCTGCGCCCCGGGAAGGCCGCCCAGGCACAGGGGATCGTGCTGCCGGGGCAGTCGGCGGCGGCGCGGAGCAGCCGCTGACGCGTCGGGCGGCGGCCCGCCCGGCCTTCTGCGCGGCCCGCCCGGCGCTTCTGCGCGTCCCGTCCGACTGTCCTCCGCGTCCCGCTCAGCCCTCCGTCGCGTTCCGTCTAGTCCTCCTCCGCGTTCCCGCGCGCGTTGCTTCGCGCGGACAGGACCAGCGTCGCGGCGATGAGGAGCGCGGTGATGATGCCGGTGACGAGGACCGGGGACGGCGCGAACGTGGCGGCCAGGACGGCGAGGACCGCGACGGGGTGGAGCACGTCGGCCGCGCGGCGCAGGCCGCCGGGGCGGTGGTGCAGCAGCCAGACCAGGGTCACGAAGACGGCGACCGGGATGGTGTAGACCGCCGCCGCGGCCCGGTCGGAGAGGTGGCCGTGGCCGGTCGTGTGCGCCACGTTGACCGCGAGACCGGCGCCGACCGCCGCCGCGGAAGCGAAGACCAGGTAGTGGCCGTACCCCCACAGAAGTGCGGTGCGCAGGGTGGTGAGCCGGTCGTGCACGCGTGCACTCCGCGCGAAGTACAGCCACCACAGGGCGAAGACGGTGAGAATGCCGCCGACGACCAGGGCGGCGAGGTCGCCCAGTGCCGTGTGGGAGTCGAGTGCGGCGTGTACGGCTCCGGTGGCGGCGGTGATGGACTCGCCCAGCACGATCAGGGTGAACAGGCCGTACCGCTCGGCGATGTGGTGCGGGTGCCAGGTGGTGGTGGCCGAGCGTTCCGCCCAGGCGGGTACGGCGATCTCGGCCAGGACCAGGATGCCGAAGGTGACGAGGCCGGTGTCCTCGGGCAGCGCCAGACGTACGACCCAGCCGACCTGCACGACGAAGATCCCCACGGCGTAGCGCAGGCAGGTGGAACGCCGCTCACGGTCGGACCGGGCGGCCCGCAGCCACTGGGTGACCATGGCGAGCCGCATGATCACGTAGCCCCAGGTGATGACCGTGAAGTCCTCGTGCTGCAGAGCCTGTGACGCCCCGGCGGCGAGGACGAGGGCGCCGGTGATCTGGACGAGGGTGAGCAGCCGGTAGGGCACGTCGTCGGTGTCGTAGGCGGAGGCGAACCAGGTGAAGTTCATCCAGGCCCACCAGATCGCGAAGAACACCATCGCGTAGCCGAGGACACCGTGGCCGATGTGTCCCTCCGCGAGTTCGTGCTCGAACGCGGTCGCCGCCTGGGCCACGGCCGTGACGAAGCAGAGGTCGAAGAACAGCTCCAGCATGGTCGCGGTGCGGTGCTGTTCGTCGGACAGGCGGGCGACCATGGGCCGGTGCCAGGAGGCGGGGGAGAGCGGGGAGGGTTGCGAATGGCTCATGGGGGCGCATTCTTCCTGTGTTCGGGGCGGGCGGGGGCGTGGCGGGGGCGTCGTGGCCGGGGCGTCGGCGGTGACGAAATCCGCTGGCGCGGCTGTCGGGGTCCTGCCAGACTCCGCCGCATGACGTACGGAATCGAGAACCACCCCACCCGTTGAGCGCCCCGGAAGAGTGCGGAGCGCTCACTTCCCGGTCCTCGCTGTACCTGTGCGCGGTGTCCGTCGCGCTGGCCGAGCCCGAAGGGCTGTGGTCCCTGGAGTACGTGACACCGCCCGATCGCACCAAACCGGGAAGGCGGCCCCGCCGTGGCTGGCAACAGACCCGGGCCGAACTGACCGACGTGCTGATCCCGTTGCTGGTGGATCCGGACGCCGCCTCGGCCGCGGAGACACTGCAACGGCGGTTGGCCGCAATGGATCCGGCCGTCCGGCACCGAAGCATCCACCTGATCGTGCGCGGGCTGTCGCTGGAGAACGAGGCACGGGCGCGTGCGCTCGCTCGGTGCCTGGTCCGTACGGGACGCAGCGCCGAGTCGGTCTGCGTCGGGCTCGCCCTGCTGACCCGGCTCGGTGAGCCGGAGGACGTGCCGTGTCTTGAGACGTTGGGGCTGCTGCGGGACCTCGTGCACCCTGTCATCCGCGCACTCGACTCCATCGACCGGCGGGCCGCGGCCCGGATCCACCTGAGGAACGAGGCGGCGAAGCCCGAACTGAGGAGGTTGCTCGGTGCGCTCGGCGCGGGGGATGACGCCGCTGTGCGGGAGCGGTTGGTCGCACTGCCGCGGACGATCGGGCCGGAGGACGCCCGGCGGGCGGCGGAGGCCTCAGAGCTGGTGCGGTTGCTGGAGCTCGACGAGGCGGTCGCAGGATCCTCGGGGCGAGCCGGCACGCCGCATGTGCGGACCTCGGAACTGGTCGCTCAGGCCGCCTGGTTGCTGTTCCAGATGACCTGTGTGCGTGACTCGACTCCCGAAATCCTCGCCTACCGGGAAGCCGTTCGGGCGTACGAGTCGCTGGCGCGGGGCGCCGCCCGTCACCTGACGCCCACCCTCGACCACTACGCCCTGCTGCTGTCAGCGGCCCAGGAGCTCGCCGGCGGGGCCGGCGCGCTGCACGACTGGGGCGGGTCGGGGCGTCGGGAGGCCGCGGTGGCGGAGCTGGTTGCCGTCCTGGACCGGCCCGAATGGCGGACGGTCGTGGACCGTGACGGGCAGGGGCGGCCCGGCGGTGTGCGGCGGCGTGCCGAGTGGGCGCGGCGGGTCCGGCGGCAGTTGGCGCATCGGCCGGCCGCAACGGCGGAGGGGCTGCGAATCGAGGTCGCCGAACGTGATCCCCTCGAACCGGGCCCCGTCGAGGCCCGCATCGTGGTCGACGGCCGCCCCCTGGTGCCTGCGGTGTTCGGGCGGGGGCCCGTCCACGGCCCGGAGTGGCTGCTGGACAGCGGCCGGCTGCGGGCGACGGAGGAGCCGCGGGAGGTGGAGCTCGCGGAGGCGTACTGCTCCGAGGGCTGTTGCGGTGCGCTGTACGTCACGATCCGGCGGGACGGCGGTGAGGTGGTGTGGTCCGACTGGCGGTGCCCGCCCCCGCCGCTGTCCGCGCTGCACGTGCGGGAGATCCCGGAACTCCGCTTCGACGCGGCCGCGTACGACGCGGAGATCCGTCGTGCCGAGAACGACCACACGTGGACCTGGCCGGCCCGCAAGGCCGCCCGGCTGATCGTTGCCGGCCTGCGTGACCGGCCGGAGCTGCTGACCCGCTGGGGCATGGAACTGAGCTGGGCCGGCACGGCGTTCAGCGACCTGGACCAGATCGTGCTGAGCCTGCGGTATGCGGGGGAGGACGGCTCGCCGACGTACCGCATGTGGTGCATCCAGGAGGACGGAACCCCGCCCGAGGACCGTGCGGCCGACGCGTTGCGCCGGCTGGCGTCGGAGGACCCGAGGACGTACGGGGCGTAGCGGGTGGGCCAGCCGCGCTGCCGGTCTGCCGCCGGGGCGTGGCTGGTCCGTGGCTGGTCCGTGGCGGGGACGTGGCTGGTCCACCGTTCGGGTGATCTCCGTCCGGAGGCGATGCGCTGGGAGGCCCGGGAGCGGGGGGAGAAGGCCGCTTCCGGGATTCCGCACGCCTGGAGGCGCGGCGTGTCGGGGCTGCCGGGTTTGGCACAGTGCCGCTCCACGATCAAGGACCGGGGTGAGTGGTGAGTGGTGAGTGGTGTGCGGCAGAGGCTGAGTGATCTGGCGGGCGGCGGGGGCGGTTCCGCGGGCGGCGACCAGCTGAGGCACAGCGACGGGGCGTGGCTGCGGGCCGCCGGGGGCGCGGAGGGGATGGGGGTGCACCTCGGCCCGGTGAGGACGGAGCTGGCGACCGCGCACGAGGGGCTGCTCGCGGGGACGGTCGGCCTGAGTGCGCTGGCCGAGCTGGGTGCCGTACGCGAGTCGTGGGAGCGGCGCTTCGAGACGGCGCGTCGTGAGTGCGGTGCGCTGGCCGGCAACCTTCGGGCGGTCGCCCGGGCGCAGGGCGAGACGAACGAGACCGTGAAGTCGTCCTTCGCGCCGGTGGCGAGGCGGACGCGAGGGGTCGAGCGATGACGGCGGGGACGGGGCCCTCCGGGCTGACCTGGGCGCAGTTACGGGACCTGAACTGCGCCGAGCTGGAGGGTGCGGCCGACGGCTGGGGCAAGGCGAGCAATCGGGCCGATGCCGGGCGGGACCGGATCGAGAAGCAGCTGCTGAACGGTTTGCGCGAGACGCAGCAGGGTGCGGCGGCGGACGCGGCGGTGAGCCGGTTGCGGCAGCTGAGCCGGAACCTTCAGTACGTGTACACGGAGTGCGGCCTCGTCCGTACGACGCTGAACAGCCTCGCGCACGAGATGAAGGCTCAGCAGCGTGCGCTACGGGACGCGCTGGAGGATGCGCAGGCGCTGAGGTTCACCGTGCACGCGGACGGGTCGGTGACGTATCCGGAGGCGGGGGAGGGCCTGGTCGACGGGAGGCCGCTCGCGGGCGGAACGGCGTCGGCGAAGGGTGCGCCGGGGCTGCTGCCGCCGTCGGGGCTGGTGGCCCCGAACCCCAACACGGCCAAGGCGCAGGACATCGCGGACCGGGTGGCGAAGGCGGTGCGGACGGCGGCCGAGGTCGACTGGAGGTTCGCCAGGATCCTGCGGAAGCTGAAGGCCGAGGAGGGCCTGAAGGTCCCGGACCGGACGTGGACGGACGCGGCGGGCGACGCGTCGGTGGTCCGGGACGTGGCCGGGGGTTACCTGAAGTCGGGCATCCCGTACGACGCGAGTCCGGCGGCGCGGCGCGAGTGGTGGGCGCGCCTGACGGACGAACAGCGCGAGGAGTACCTCGCGGTGTACCCGGACTTGATCGGCAATCTGGACGGCATCCCGGCCCTGGTCCGCGACACGGCGAACCGCGACAACCTGCAACTGCTGATCGGCAAGCTGGAGGGGCAGGACGGGGAGCGGGCGGAGACGCGGTTGGCGGGGTTGCGGGAGATCGATCGGCAGTTGCAGGCGGGGCGGCAGCCGCCCATGTATTTGCTCGGAATCGGTGATGAGGGGAACGGTCGCGCGATCGTTTCTTACGGGAACCCGGATACGGCGCGGAATGTTTCGGCTTATGTGCCGGGGTTGAATACTTCGCTGGATGCGGATTTCGCGAAGAATGACCTTAAGCGGGCGTTGGACACCGCCAAGGGTGTCAGCAAGTACGACCATTCGAATGCCTCGATTGTTTGGCTAGGCTACGACGCTCCCCAGTCGCCAGACGGCCTTGGCAGTCTTGATGTAATGGGGAACGAGAAAGCAGTGAAGGGTGGGAGTTCATTCCACCAGTTCATGGGTGGCCTGTCGGCTACCAATGAGAATGATGATCCCCACTTCACAGCTATTGGGCACTCGTACGGATCGCGCACAGTAGGCGCTGCCACACAGCACGGCGGTGGACTTCCAGGAGTTGACGACATCGTCCTGGTTGGGAGCCCGGGAGTCGGCGTAAATCGTGCTGAGGATCTCGGTGTAGGCAGGGATCACGTTTTCGTCGGTGCGGCAGAGAACGATGTCGTGACCAAGCTTCCTTCAAAGCAGCAGAGTGCAGTCGGTGTTGCTGTTCTAGCTGCTACTGGGCCTGTAGGCGCGCACCTCCTTGGGGGGATGGCTGACGAAGACGACGACGACCTGTGGTTTGGAAGGGACCCGGCAAGTGGGGCCTTCGGTGCCAGGCGATTTCCAGTGAACGAGGGGCCTCAGGTCATCGGAAGGGATGGGGTGTCCATCGATGCGCACTCTCAGTATTTCGACCCGAAGCGTGATGCCATGTCGTCGGACAGTATCGCTTTGATTGCTGCTGGACGGGCTGACAAGGTCAAGACGGAGGAGTCTCGTTGAAGGTCAGGGTTTCGGTCGCAGTTGGAGTTCTGCTCCTGTGTGCGCCGCTAGTGGGATGCGAGCATGAATTGGGCAAGTCTGACGGGGATGGGCGCCTAAAGATGAACATGCAGGATGCTGCAGATCGTGCAGATGGAATTCTTGATGCTGTCCTAGCGGAGGTCAAACCTGCCGTTCATTGGGCGCATGGTCCGACCAGTTCAGGAAGCTGCGATGTGTCGCGAATGCGCGTCGTTATGACGATTGTTTCCGAACATCGGCGCGGTAGTCTTTTGGGGGTAGTAGATCGCTTTTGGCGTAAGAGCGGGTATAGGATCAAAGCGATTAACAAGGATGTTGACGTGCCCGCGATCTATGCGCAGACAAAGGACGGATTCGGTGTATCGCTGAGCGTCGGAGGGCAGGGGCAAGCTTTCTTTGAAGTAGACAGCCCCTGCGTGGAGGAGTCCGACGTAGCCGAGTCCACCGCGGCGCCCAACGGGCCCTCCTACGAGGGCGTCTACCCCTTGCCCCGCCCCAACGTCCACTCCGACTTCTGGTCCACCGGCGCATCCTGATGCCCCATCAGTGACCCAAATGACTCGTACACACCGTCGAAAACACCCATGAACCCCTCCCCGATGGGGGATGGTTGAGGGGTGCGGAAATACTGGATGGCAGGTGGGATCGGCGCCGGCGTCGCCATGCTCTTCGTGGCGCTGCTCGTCGTCGGTACGTACTCCGCCGCTGCCGGCCTCACGGGTGGCGGGGGCGGGGCCGTGGCGTTGGCCAAGGGGGCCGTGCCGGCCAAGTATCAGCCTCTTGTGCAGAAGTGGGGCAACCTCTGCCCCGCCATCAACCCCGCCCTCCTCGCCGCCCAGCTCTACCAGGAGAGCGGCTGGAATCCGCGGGCCCAGAGTCCGGCCGCCGCTCAGGGCATCGCGCAGTTCATCCCGGGGACCTGGGCTTCGCACGGGCTCGACGGGGACAACGACGGGGACCGGGACGTCTGGGATCCCGCCGATGCGATTCCGTCCGCCGCCTCGTACGACTGCGAGCTGGCCGGGTACGTGAAGAAGGTGCCCGGGGACCCCACCGACAACATGCTGGCCGCCTACAACGCAGGTGCGTACCGCGTCATCAAGTCCGGCGGGGTTCCCGCCATCGCGGAGACGCAGAACTACGTCAAGATCATCCGGACCCTGGAGAAGAGCTTCGCCCGGCCCGTCGGGCGGGTGCAGCCGTCTCAGCAGGCCGCGGGCGCCATCTACTTCGCCCAGAAGAAGCTCGGTACGAAGTACCTGTGGGGCGGCAACGGCACCCCGGAGCAGGGTGGCCGGTTCGACTGTTCGGGGCTGACCCAGGCCGCGTACCGGACCGTCGGCATCGAGCTGCCACGTGTGGCGAACGATCAGTACAACGCCGGGCCGCACCCCTCGCGCGACGAGCTGCTCCCCGGGGACCTGGTGTTCTTCTCCGACGATCTCAGCAACTCGCGGGCCATTCACCATGTCGGTCTGTATGTCGGGGGCGGGTACATGATCAACGCCCCGTACACCGGTGCCGTCATCCGGTTCGACAAGATCGACACGCCCGACTACTTCGGTGCGACACGCGTCACCAAGGACGGTGCCGCGGCCCTTCCGACCGCGCAGCCGGCGGCCTGACGTGGGAGCGTCCGTGGCCGGAACTCTCTGTGAAGCCTGGGCCCTGAGCTGCGACGATGAGTCACTCTTCGATAACGTCATGGTGATCATTCGGTAGAGAGTGGAACGTACGCACGGAACGCGTCGTTCTCTGGTTGGACCGGGGCCGCAGCCACTGACCTAGCGTCGCCCCGACGCACGTAAGTGACCGAACCGAATACGGGGGTTCGTCATAGCGGCGCACATGGGTGTGTGCCGCAGCAGCAGACAAGGCAAGGGGCCGCGGCAGATGGCTGGACTCGCACTGGATGGGTCGAACCCCGACGTCAGCCTGCTCTACGACATCAACGGGCTCGCGAAGTCCGCTCCCACCTGGTTCGACCGGGTCATGGAGTTCGTCGGTGAGTACGGAATCATGCTCGGCATGGTCCTGGTGGTCCTGTGGTGCTGGTGGAGTGTCCGCCGGCGCGGCACGGCCGAGGACTCGGTCAGTGCGGTCGCCGGGCTCGTCTGGGCACCGCTCGCGGCCGGGATCGCCCTGCTGATCAACATCCCGATCCGTGGATTCGTGGAACGGCCGCGTCCGTTCAAGGACCACCAGGGGCTCGACGTCCTGGTGGACGGGAAGAACGACTTCTCCTTCGTCAGTGACCACGCCACCATGGCGATGGCCCTCGGCGTCGGGCTCTTCGTGGCGAACCGGAAGTTCGGCATCGCGGCGATCGCGCTCGCCCTGCTGGAAGGGTTCTGCCGGATCTACATGGGCGTTCACTACCCGACCGACGTCATCGGCGGCTTCGCGCTCGGCACGGCCGCCGCGCTGCTCCTCGCGCCGCTCGCCATGATGCTGCTGACCCCCCTGGTGGGCGCGGTCTCACGGTCGGGCCGGCTGGGCAGGCTGGTCAGGTCGCGCAGCCCGCTCGCGGCGGCGGCCGGGGACGGCGGCGAGGCGCTCGGGATCCCCGAGCCGCGGCCCGGTTCGGGCGGCGGCTCGGAAGGCGAGAAGGGGCTGGCCGCCTAGCGCGGAGGGTGAGGGGCGGTCGGCGGACAGCCGGGGCGGGGGGGGGGGGGGGTGCGGTCCCGGTACCGCACCCCCCCCCCGCCCCGCACGTCACAGTGATTGCGGGTACGTGAAGAACCCCTCCGGGTCGTACCGCTTCTTCACCTCGCCGAGCCGGCCCAGCGCGGAGCCGTAATAGGCCGTGCGCCAGTCCGTCAGGGCCGGGTCCGCGTAGTTCTGGTACGCCGCCCCCGAGGCGTAGGGGCGCAGCGCGGCATGGGTGTCTTTCAGCCACTTCTGCTGAGCGGCGCCGGCCGTCCCCGTGCGCCACGCCCCGATGTACTGGGCGAGCATCCGTGAACCGCGGTGGACGAACGCGGTGGACTGCGGGTCGATCCGGTTGATCGCGCCGCCCAGTGCGGTGAGGGCGACCGAGCCGCCGCCGCCCCGGTCCCCGGGGATCCGGGTGAAGGCCTCGGTCCGGTCGAGGAGGGTTTGGACGCCCTCCGGGGGCAGCGAGCGGTCGTAGAAGTCGGACGCCGCCGCGTACGTCTCGCGCTGGAGCGAACCCTGCGGATCGCGGCCCGGAGTGGTGCCGGGCAGGTGGCACTGGGCGTCCGTGATGCCGGAGCAGCCCGCGTACACGAGCATCGCCTCCTGGTAGCTGCGGCGGCGCAGCGAGACGGACGAAGCGGAGGCGCCGATCCGGTCGGCGAGGCGGTCGACGGCGTTCTGCAGGTCGCCGTACGTGCCGAGGCTGAAGGCCGAGACGGACACCGTCGGGTTGCCGCCGCCCGGGCCCGCCGCGACATGTACGGAGGACCAGATCTCGTCCGGCTGGTCCGGGCCCCACTCCTGCCAGGCCGTCACCACGGCCCGGGCGCGCGACCAGGGCCAGGACATGTACGCGGCGACGGTCTGCGGGGCGGGTCGGGTGCGGAAGCGGAGCTCGGTGACGACGCCGAAGTTGCCGTTGCCCGCGCCGCGCAGCGCCCAGAAGAGGTCGGGGTGGTGCTTGGCGTCGGTGGTGAGCGTCCTGCCGTCGGCGGTGACGAGCGTCGCACCCGTGAGGCTGTCGCACGTCAGACCGTACGCGCGCGAGGCGACGCCGTGACCGCCGCCGAGGGTGAGGCCGGATATGCCGACCGTGGGGCAGGAGCCGCCGGGGACGGCCAGGCCGTGCGCGGCGAGGCCCTGGTAGACGTCGAGGAGCCGGGCTCCCGCGCCGATCGTGCCGTCACCCCCGACCTGCTTCAGTGACGAGACGTCAATGACCAGCCGCCCGTTGCCGCTCGACCAGCCGCCGTAGGAGTGCCCGCCGCTGCGGATGGCGACGGGTACGGAGCCGCGCCGGGCGAACGCCAGGCACTCGCGGACGTCCGCCTCGTGCCGGACGTAGGCGACCGCGGCCGGTGTCTGGTCGTCGTAGCGGGTGTTGTAGAGCTGACGGGCGGTCGGGTAGGCCGCGTCGTCGGGGCGTACGAGGGAACCCGCGAGGCTCTTGGCCAGGGCCGGCCAGTCCGCCGGAACGGCCGGTGAGGTCGTCGACGGGGTGGCGGGGGAGCCGGTCGTGGCCGTCGACGGGGCAGGGGTGGGGCCGGCGGCCGGAGGGCCGGGGCTCGTGCCGTCGCACGCGGCAGTGGCGGCGGTGAGTACGGCCGCGGCACCGGCGCTCAGGACGGTGCGCCGGTTCGGCAGGGTCATCGGGCCTCCGGAGTGGGGGAGGGAGGGGCGAGGGGAGGCCTGTGGTCAGGCCGTGGCCGTGCGGTGGTCCTCGGCGTCCGTACGGGCCCGGTCGCGGGAGCGGCGGGCCGGGCCCGACCAGCCGCAGCTGCAGCGGGCGGTGCAGAACGAGCCGCGTTCGACGGTGGTGGCTTCGTGGGCGGGCCGGGCCGGTGGGACGGCCGGCGGGACCTCGGCGGTGTGTTGGTCGTACACGCGTCCAAGGTACTGGGCAGGGCCGTCCGGTGGTGAGGGGTGTGCGGGCGGCGTTACGGGGCGCACGGGCCGTCGTTATGCGGAACGGGTGGGGAGCTCGGGCAGGCGGTCGGCGTTGGGGGTTGGCAGGCGATGGTGGTGCAGCAGCACAGGTCCGGAGGCGGGGCGCGCGCTGTGTGCGCCCTCGCGGTCGTGGGCGTGATGATGGCGGCCGCCGGGTGCGCCGGGGACGGTGGGGGCGGGGATCGCGCCGCGGCCGACGACCGGTCCGGTGCGGGCGCCGTCGCAGCGGTGCGGCGGGTCGCGGCGGTGCTGGTGGGGCCGGGCTCCGGGTCCGCTGCCGGGAGCGCCGAGGTGGTCACGTCCATGGAGACGGCGGCCGGTGGCACCCGCGTGACGATCCGGGGCAAGGGGGCGTACGACTTCCGTACCCAGTCCGGCCGGCTCAAGGTCGTGCTGCCGCAGGACCCGGCGGGCGAGGACGAGCACCGGCCCATCACGGAACTGCTGGCCCCGGGTGCGCTGTACATGATGAACCGCGGGGCCGGGGTGCCCGCGGACAAGTGGGTCAGGATCGACACGACGGCGCTGGCGGACGGCAACCTGGTGACCGGCGGCGTCACCGACCCGATGGCCGCGGCCGAACTGCTGGGCGGGGTGAGCGCGGTGACGTACGTGGGGGAGACCGACCTGGCCGGGGTCACCGTGCGGCACTACCGGGGGACCACCGACATCGGACGTGCCGCGCGCCGGGCCTCGGCCGCTTCCCGCGGTGCGCTGACGGCGGCGGCGAACGGGTTCCGTACGGACACGGTGCCGTTCGACGCGTATCTGGACGAGCAGGGCCGGCTGCGCAAGGTGCGCCACCGGTTCAGCTTCGTCAACGAGGGGCAGACGCGGGAGGTGGTGTCGACGACGCTGCTGTACGGGTTCGGCGTGGCGGTCTCCGTACCGTTGCCGGACGCGCGCGACATCTACACCGGAGAGATCGAACAGGGACGCGCGCCGGGAACCTCGGACCGGACCCGGGCCGGAACCAGGCCGTCCGCGGGCCGTTCCTAGGCATCCGGTGGCGGCGAAATGGTCCGTCCGTGCCATGCGCGGTGTGTGCCGCGGTCCCTACTCTGGGAAGCCGGCGACGGCAGTGAGAGGTGAGTGACGTGGTGACGCTCAGCCCGCGGACCGTATCGGACCATGTGGCTCTCGCCGAGATCGAGCTCTGCGGGGAGCTGATGATCGCGGCGTCCGCGGCCATCGGGGAGCGGCTCAGCACCGACCGTATCGACGAGGTGCTCGACGTGAAGGTGATCACCGAGCGCACCACCGTCCCCCGGCAGGCGGATCACCGGGGGTGACGGGGCGGGCGGGCGACAGGCGCGGGCCGAGGCTCTGATCGGGCGCGCAGCAGACGGGTCAGGCGCGCAACGGACAGGTCGGGCGCGCAGCAGACGGGTCAGGCGGGCAACGGACAGGTCAGCTGCGCAGTCGGCGGGTCAGGTACGCAGCAGGCGGGCGATGGCCTTGGTGGCCTCCTCGACCTTCGCGTCGATCTCCTCGCCGCCCTTGACCGCGGCATCGGCGACGCAGTGCCGCAGGTGCTCCTCCAGCAGCTGGAGCGCGAAGGACTGGAGCGCCTTGGTGGACGCCGACACCTGGGTCAGTATGTCGATGCAGTAGACGTCCTCGTCGACCATGCGCTGCAGGCCGCGGATCTGGCCCTCGATGCGGCGCAGACGCTTGAGGTGCTCGGCCTTCTGGTGGTGGTAGCCGTGTATCCCGCGGTCGTGGTCGGTCACGATCGCTTCGGCGGGAGCCGTGGCGTCGGCCGTGCCCGCGCCGTCCGCCGCGTCGGGCGACCGATCCGCCTCGGTGGCCTCGGTAGTGGTCATTGCTGCCTCCCGTTTTCCCTTTACCCTGCCGTTTATATACCCCTGGTGGGTATATCTTAACGAATTCAGCTGAAACGTGACCGGGGCCCCGTGCTGATCACTGTGCCTGATGCGCGACACTGAAGAATGCCGGTTAGCCGTGGCCGGATGATGCGCCTAGCATCAGCCTGACCGAATCCAAAGCACCCCGAGGACCCCACGTGCGCTTTCGTCTGACCCCCAGGGAGACGAGCTTCTACGACATGTTCTCCGCATCCGCGGACAACATCGTCACGGGCTCGAAACTCCTGATGGAACTGCTCGGGGCGGATTCTGCCTCCCGAGTCGAGATCGCGGAGCGCATGCGGGCAGCGGAGCACGCGGGGGACGATGCCACCCACGCGATCTTCCACCAGCTGAACTCCTCATTCATCACGCCCTTCGACCGCGAGGACATTTACAACCTCGCCTCGTCGCTCGACGACATCATGGACTTCATGGAGGAGGCCGTCGACCTGGTCGTTCTGTACCAGGTGGACGAGCTCCCCAAGGGCGTCGAGCAGCAGGTCGAGGTACTGGCACGGGCGGCGGAACTCACCGCCGCGGCCATGCCGAACCTGCGGACCATGGACAACCTCACCGAGTACTGGATCGAGGTCAACCGCCTGGAGAACCAGGCCGACCAGATCCACCGCAAGCTGCTCGCCCAGCTCTTCAACGGCAAGTACGACGCCATAGAGGTGCTGAAGCTGAAGCAGATCGTGGACGTGCTGGAAGAGGCTGCGGACGCGTTCGAGCACGTCGCGAACACGGTGGAGACCATCGCGGTCAAGGAGTCCTGAACCACGTGGACACCTTTGTACTGGTCGTGACCATCGGCGTCGCGCTCGGCTTCACGTACACGAACGGCTTCCACGACTCGGCGAACGCCATCGCCACGTCGGTCTCCACCCGCGCGCTCACCCCCCGTGCGGCCCTGGCCATGGCGGCGGTGATGAACCTCGCCGGCGCGTTCCTCGGCAGCGGGGTCGCCAAGACCGTCAGTGAGGGTCTGATCGCGACGCCCACGGGCGACAAGGGGATGGGAATCCTCTTCGCCGCACTGGTCGGCGCGATCATCTGGAACCTGATCACCTGGTACTTCGGCCTGCCCTCGTCGTCGTCCCATGCCCTGTTCGGCGGTATGGTCGGCGCCGCGCTCGCGGGCGGCACGCTGGTGCACTGGAGCGGGGTGCTCGACAAGGTCGTCATCCCGATGTTCATCTCGCCGGTGATCGGCCTGGTGGTCGGCTACCTCGTGATGGTCGCCATCATGTGGATGTTCCGGAAGTCCAACCCGCACAAGGCCAAGCGCGGCTTCCGGATCGCGCAGACGGTCTCGGCCGCGGGCATGGCGCTCGGGCACGGTCTCCAGGACGCGCAGAAGACGATGGGCATCGTGGTGATGGCCCTGGTCATCTCCGGTCACGAGACGTACAGCGACCCGATCCCGGTCTGGGTGAAGCTCGTCTGCGCGCTGATGCTGTCGCTGGGTACGTACGCCGGTGGCTGGCGCATCATGCGTACGCTCGGCCGGAAGATCATCGAGCTGGACCCGCCGCAGGGCTTCGCCGCGGAGACGACGGGGGCCTCGATCATGTTCGGTTCGGCGTTCCTGTTCCACGCGCCGATCTCGACGACGCACGTCATCACCTCGGCGATCATGGGTGTCGGAGCCACGAAACGGGTGAACGCGGTCCGCTGGGGTGTGGCGAAGAACATCATCCTGGGGTGGTTCATCACGATGCCGGCAGCGGCTCTGGTGGCCGCCGCGAGCTACGGGGTCGTCTTCCTGCTGTTCGGCTGACCGCCGGCCCGCACACCGTACGAACGGGTCCGCCCCGCTCTCCTCGTGGAGAGCGGGGCGGACCCTTCGCCTTGTGGTGGCACCGCCATGCAGCACCCCAAGGCCGTCTGCGGGAACCCTCAGCCGAAGCGGCCGGAGATGTAGTCCTCCGTGGCCTGGACCGAGGGGTTGGAGAAGATGCGTTCCGTCTCGTCGATCTCGACGAGCTTGCCGGGCATGCCGACCGCCGCGAGGTTGAAGAACGCCGTACGGTCCGAGACCCGGGCCGCCTGCTGCATGTTGTGCGTCACGATGACGATCGTGAAGCGCTCCTTCAGCTCGCCGATCAGGTCCTCGATGGCGAGGGTGGAGATCGGGTCCAGGGCGGAGCACGGCTCGTCCATCAGCAGGACGTCCGGCTCGACCGCGATGGCGCGGGCGATGCACAGACGCTGCTGCTGACCGCCGGAGAGACCGGAGCCGGGCTTGTTCAGCCGGTCCTTGACCTCGTTCCACAGGTTCGCGCCACGCAGCGACTTCTCCACGATGTCGGCCAGGGCGTTCTTGCGGTACGAGCCGTTGAGCCGCAGGCCCGCCGCGACGTTGTCGAAGATCGACATGGTCGGGAACGGGTTCGGGCGCTGGAAGACCATGCCGACCGTGCGGCGCACGGTGACCGGGTCGACGTTCGATCCGTACAGGTTCTCGTCGTCCAGCAGCACCTTGCCCTCGACGCGGCCACCGGGGGTGACCTCGTGCATCCGGTTCAGGGTGCGCAGGAAGGTGGACTTGCCGCAGCCGGACGGGCCGATGAAGGCGGTCACGGAGCGGGGCTCCACGGTCATGGAGATGTCGTCGATCGCCTTGTGGCTGCCGTAGAAGGCGGACAGGCCACTGATGTCGATGCGCTTGGCCATCTGAATCACTGCTTTCTACTGGCCTCAGCGGCCGGTCTTCGGGGCCTTCCAGCGGGCGATGCCGCGGGCCACCAGATTGAGGATCATGACGAAGGCGATCAGGACCAGGGCAGCGGCCCAGGCGCGGTCGTAGGACGCGGCCTCACCGATCTTGTACTGCTCGTAGATGTAGAACGGCAGTGACGACTGGGCGCCTTCGAAGGGGTTCGGGTTGATCAGCTGACTGCCGAAGACCAGCAGGATGATCGGCGCGGTCTCGCCCGCGATGCGCGCGATGGCGAGCATGACGCCGGTGGCGATGCCGCCGATCGCGGTCGGCAGGACCACCTTCAGGATGGTGCGCCACTTCGGGATGCCGAGGGCGAGGGAGGCCTCGCGGAGCTCGTTCGGTACGAGCTTCAGCATCTCCTCGGTGGAGCGGACCACGACCGGCATCATCAGGATCGTCAGGGCCAGCGCGCCCATCAGGCCGGAGGGCTCAAGCCCTGCGATCAGCATGATCGAGAGGATGAAGAGACCGGCGACGATGGACGGGATGCCGGTCATCACGTCGACGAAGAAGGTGACGGCCCTGGCCAGCGCGCCCTTGCCGTACTCCACCAGGTAGACCGCGGTGAGCAGGCCGAGCGGGGCGGAGATCAGGGTGGCGATGCCGACCTGCTCCAGGGTGCCGATCAGGGCGTGGTAGACGCCGCCGCTGGCCTCGGGTCCGAGGACACCGGCCATCGAGTGGGTCAGGAAGTAGCCGTCCAGGCGCTCCGAGCCCCGGCTGATGGTCGTCCACAGGAGGGATGCCAGCGGGACGACGGCGATCAGGAAGCAGACCCAGACGAGGCTGGTGGCGAGGCGGTCCTTGGCCTGGCGCTTGTTCTCCACGACGCTGGTCGCGACGTACGAGAGCGTCAGGAAGAGCAGCGCGGAGAGCAGGCCCCACTGGACCCGGCTGTGCCAGCCGGCGGCCGCGCCGATGCCGACGCCGAGGGCGATCGAGACGACGGCGAAGCCGAGCGGTGCCAGGCGGGGCAGGGCTCGGCTGCTGAGGCTGCTCACCGGCGCGGGCGGCGTGGGCGTCGGGCGGTCCTGGACGCTGGTGGATGCGTGGCTCATGCGTTGGCCCCCGAGTACTCCTTGCGGCGGGCGATGATGAGCCGCGCGGCGCCGTTGACCAGCAGGGTGAGGACGAAGAGGACCAGGCCGGAGGCGATCAGGGCGTCGCGCCCGAACGCGTCGGCCTCGCCGAACTTCGCGGCGATGTTCTGGGCGAACGTCCCGCCGCCCGGGTTGAGCACGTGCAGCGAGATGAGGAAGCTCGGCGACAGGACCGTGGCGACGGCCATCGTCTCGCCGAGCGCGCGGCCCAGGCCCAGCATCGAGGCGGAGATCACACCGGAGCGGCCGAACGGCAGCACCGAGAGGCGGATGACCTCCCAGCGGGTGGCGCCGAGCGCGAGCGCGGCCTCCTCGTTCATCTTCGGGACCTGGAGGAAGACCTCGCGGCTGACGCTGGTCACGATCGGCAGGATCATGATCGCGAGCAGGATGCCGACGGTGAAGAGCGAGCGGGCGACACCGATCTCGGTCTTCTCGAAGAGGTACGTCCAGCCGAAGAACTGGTCGAGCCAGAGGTTCAGGCCCTCCAGGTACGGGACGAGGACGAGCGCGCCCCAGATGCCGTAGACGATGCTGGGCACCGCGGCGAGCAGGTCGATGACGTACGCGATCACGCCGGCGAGCTTGCGCGGCGCGTAGTGCGAGATGAACAGGGCGATGCCGACAGCGATCGGAACCGCGATGACCATCGCGATGATCGAGCTGACGACGGTCCCGAAGAGCAGGACGGCGATGCCGAAGACGGGCGGGTCACCGGCCGGGTTCCAGTCGAAGGTGGTGAGGAAGTTGCCCTCGTCCTTCGAGATGGCGATCGCGGCGCGGTAGCTGAGGAACACGGCGATCGACGCCATGAGCACGAGCAGCAGGATGCCGGATCCGCGGGAGAGGCCCAGGAAGATCTTGTCACCGGCGCGGCCGGTGGACTTGGCGCGGGTGCGCCTGCCCGGCGGGGCCGGTGGAATTTCTGTCTGTGTGGTGGAAGCCATGGTCTTTCCGGTCTGTGTGGGGGAGCCCGCTGGGACTCCCCTGGCGGCGGTGCACCGGATGGGTCGGGTGGCGGGCCGGTCCGGAGAGATGCGCCGGACCGGGCCGCCGGTTGCGTTGTGCTCTTCTTCGTTGTGCGTCGTGCGGGGTGTGCGGGTTACGAGAGGCCGGCGACCGTCTCGCGGACCTTGGCGTTGATCGCGTCGGGGATCGGGGCGTAGCCGGCCTCGGTGAGGAGCTTCTGGCCGTCCGCGGAGGCGGTGTAGGTCAGGAAGGACTTCACGGTGCCGAGGGTGTCGGCCTTGTTGCCGGTGTCGCAGACGACCTCGTACGTCACCAGGACCAGCGGGTACGCGCCCTCGGCCTTGGTCGTGTAGTCGAGGTCGAGCGCCAGGTCCTTGCCGGTGCCCTTGACCTTGGCGGCGGCGATGGCCTTGGAGGCGTTCTCCGAAGTGGCCTTGACCGGGGCGGCGCCACCGGTGTTGATGTCGACCGTGGTGATCTGCTGTGAGGCGGCGTACGAGAGCTCGAAGTAACCGATCGAGCCGTCGACCTGCTTCACCTGGGTGGCGACACCGGAGGAGCCGGACGCGGCCTGGCCACCGGGGGCCGGCCACTTCTTCTCGGCCTCGTACTTCCAGTCGCTCGGCGCGGCGGCGCCGAGGTACTTGCCGAGGTTCTGGGTGGTGCCGGAGTCCTCGGAGCGGTGGAAGGGCTGGATCGCCTTGTCCGGGAGCTTGGCGCCCGGGTTGAGCTTGGCGATGGCCTCGTCGTTCCACTTCTTGATCTTCGTGTCGAAGATCTTGGCGAGGGTCGGGGCGTCCAGCGTGAGGCTGTCGACGCCGTCCAGGTGGAAGCCGACCGCGATCGGGCCGCCGACCATCGGGAGGTTGATGCCCTGGCCGGACTTGCAGATCTTCTTCGAGTCGGCGACCTCCTCGGGCTTCAGCGCCGAGTCGGAGCCGGCGAAGCCGACGGTGCCCTGGTTGAAGGCGACGATGCCCTCGCCGGACGAGGAGGAGTTGTAGTTGATCTCCACACCGGAACAGGCGGCCATGTACTCCTTGACCCAGAGGTCCATGGCGTTCTTCTGGGCGCTGGACCCGGAGGCGCGCAGCTGGCCCTTGGCGCCGTCGCACTTGACGTTCGACGCTGCCTTCGTCTGGCCGCCGTTCCCGCCGGTGTCGCCGCCGCTGTTGTTGTCCGAACCGCACGCCGTGAGGACCAGGGCGCCGGAGACGGCGAGGGCACCGAGCGCGGTGGCACGAAGCCGGTTCTTGCGCTGAAGCTTCACTTTCGGGTGTTCCTTCCAGGAGCCGCCGTGGTGGTTTCGGTCTACGACGGCGTGCGAGGTGGTGGGTCGGGCGGAAGTCGTGTCCGGTGCGGTGTGTTCCTCGCACCGTGCACTGCCGAAATTAGGCAGAACAGGTGAAGTGGCTTGCGGGGGTGAGTGAACGGAAGGTGAACCGTGTCGGGCGGCCTGGTTCCGGGGTGCGCGCCCGCCTGGGGGCGGGGTGTTCCGGGGTGTGCGCTCACGTGGAGGCGGCCCGGTCCCGGGCGTGGGTTCCGTCCTCGAACGCCGGACGGGCCGGAACGGCCGCCCGGGTGCCCTACGCGCGCGGCAGGGTGCGCAGCGCCGCGTCCAGCAGGTCGCGGTCGCGGGGCTGGGTCAGGCGGGTGCGGGCGGCGGCGGGGCGGAGCCACAGCACGCCGTCCACCTCGTCGTTCGGCACGAAGGCGCCCGCCGTGGCCTCGGCGGCCCAGTACGTGACCTCTTTCGGCCGGCCGTTCGCCACGTACCGGACCATGGGCAGCACGGCCCCGGGCACGCAGTGGTGGCCCGTCTCCTCCAGGACCTCGCGCAGGGCCGCGTCCCGCGGGGACTCGCCGCGCTTCAGCTTGCCCTTCGGGAACGACCAGTCGTCATAGCGCGGACGGTGGACGAGGCAGAGCTCCACGCCTCCGCCGGCGGACGCGGGCGGGCGGCGCCACAGGACGCAGCCCGCCGCCCGCACCGTGGAGCCCACCGCCCGGGTCATGACCGGGTCGCCGCCGTCGCATAAGGCCAGCTCTCCCGGAACACCGACCGCGCCGCCTCCACCTCGTGGCGCTGGTCGGCGTGGAGCACCCCCAGGGCGTACGCGGTCGTCGGCGCGATGCGGGGGGTACGAGCGGCCGCGGAGGCCGCCGCGGCCGCCTCCGCCGCGTCCCGGTGCAGGTCGAGCGCGTGACCGGGGCCGGCCAGGACCGGATCGGGGGCGCCGCGCACCACCTCGTGGGCGTACCGGTGCAGGCGCAGCAGCAGCCGGGTCTGGTGCCAGGGCGCGTCGTGCGCCTCGTTGTACGGTTCGGCCGTCTCGCACGGGGGCAGCGCCGCGACGGCCCCGAGCAGGCGCTGCTCCGCCCGATCGGCGGGTTCGCGCAGCAGCTCATCGGCGGGTTCGGCGGCCTCGGCGGACAGCGGCACCTCGGAGGCGAGCAGCGCGACCGCGTCGGCCACGGCGTGGAAGCGCGAGGAGCCGAGCGCCTGGAGCGCCGCGGAGTGGGCACGGGTCCGGGCGAGGGTCAGCTGACGTTCCAGCAGGGCGCCGGCGCGCGCCGCGCCGACGCCGAGGACGGCACGTTCCTTGTCCACGACGGCGGTGGTGGCGCCACCGGCCTCGGTACGGGCCGTCGGCAGGGTCGCGCCCGACAGTCCGTGGAGCGCTTCGAGGAGCCGGGTCAGCCGGTCCGCGTACGCGTGCTCGCGGGCGAGCGTGCCGGAGAGCCAGGCCAGTTCGGTGCGCAACTGCTCGGCCCAGAGCGGGTCGAGCGCCGTCCGGAAGGTGTGCAGGGTGCCGCCGATGCGGCGGGACGAGCGGCGCAGCGCCCCGGCGGCCTGAACGGCGGCCTGGGGCCCGGCGTCGCCGGGGGCACTGTTCTCGCGGTGCAGACGCAGGCTGCGCAGGAAGTCCGCGGCCTGTGCCCGCAGATACGGTGCGAGCACCGCCCCCGCGGTCACGTCCGCCTGTGTCTGGTGGTCAGGGCGTCGCACGCCGGCGCCTCCGGGCGTCAATGAGCATTTCCTGTACGTGGCGCAGCGGCCGGCCCTCCGCGTCCGTGGCGTGCCGGGTCCAGTTCCCGTCGGGGCCCAGGTGCCAGGAGGAGGTGGTGTCGGCCATGCCGGTCTCCAGGAGCCGGCTGAGTGCGGCCCGGTGCGCGGGGTCGGTGACCCGGACCAGGGCCTCGATGCGGCGGTCGAGGTTGCGGTGCATCATGTCGGCGCTGCCGAACCAGACTTCGGGCTCGCCGCCGTTGCCGAAGGAGAAGACCCGGGAGTGTTCGAGGAAGCGGCCCAGGACCGAGCGGACCCGGACGTTCTCGGAGAGGCCGGTGACGCCGGGGCGGATCGCGCAGATGCCGCGGACCCATATGTCGACCGGGACGCCGGCCTGCGCGGCCCGGTAGCAGGCGTCGATGATCGCTTCGTCGACCATCGAGTTGACCTTGATGCGTACGTAGGCGGGCCGGCCGGCCCGCTGGTGCGCGATCTCCTTGTTGATCCGGACGATCAGCCCGTCACGCAGCGACTTCGGGGCGACGAGCAGCCGGCGGTAGGTCTCGCGGCGGGAGTAGCCGGAGAGCCGGTTGAAGAGGTCGGAGAGGTCCGCGCCGACCTGCGGGTCGGCGGTGAGCAGGCCGAGGTCCTCGTACAGCCGGGCCGTCTTGGGGTGGTAGTTGCCCGTGCCGACGTGCGAGTAGCGGCGCAGGGTGTCGCCCTCCTGGCGGACGACGAGCGAGAGCTTGCAGTGCGTCTTCAGGCCGACGAGCCCGTAGACGACGTGGCAGCCCGCCTCCTCCAGCTTGCGTGCCCACTTGATGTTGGCCTGCTCGTCGAAACGGGCCTTGATCTCGACAAGTACGAGGACCTGCTTGCCGGACTCGGCGGCGTCGATCAGGGCGTCCACTATCGGGGAGTCGCCGGAGGTGCGGTAGAGCGTCTGCTTGATGGCCAGCACGTCCGGGTCCCCGGCCGCCTGTTCCAGGAAGGCCTGGACGGAGGTGGAGAAGGAGTCGTACGGGTGGTGCAGCAGCACGTCGCGCTCGCGCAGGGCGGCGAAGATGTCGGGCGCGGAGGCGGACTCGACCTCGGCGAGGTCGCGGTGCGTGCCGGCGATGAACTTGGGGAACTTCAGCTCCGGCCGGTCCAGCGACGCTATGCCGAACAGCCCGGTGAGGTCGAGCGGTCCGGGCAGCGGGTAGACCTCGGCGTCGGACACCTTCAGCTCGCGGACCAGCAGGTCCAGCACGTACGGGTCGATGGACTCCTCGACCTCCAGGCGGACCGGCGGGCCGAAGCGGCGCCGCATGAGCTCCTTCTCCAGGGCCTGGAGGAGGTTCTCGGCGTCGTCCTCCTCGACCTCCAGGTCCTCGTTCCTGGTGACCCGGAACATGTGGTGCGCGAGGACCTCCATCCCCGGGAAGAGCTCCTCCAGGTGGGCCGCGATGACGTCCTCGATGGGGACGTAGCGCTGCGGCGAGGCCTCCAGGAAGCGGGTCAGCAGCGGCGGCACCTTGACCCGGGCGAAGTGGCGGTGGCCGCTGACCGGGTTGCGTACGACGACGGCGAGGTTGAGCGAGAGGCCGGAGATGTACGGGAAGGGGTGCGCCGGGTCCACGGCCAGCGGCGTCAGCACGGGGAAGACGCGCTGGCGGAAGAAGGTGAACAGGCGGGCCTGTTCCTTCTCGGTCAGCTCCGGCCAGCGGATGAGCTGGATGCCCTCGTCGGACAGGGCGGGGGCGACGTCCTGCTGGTAGCAGGCGGCGTGCCGTGCCATGAGTTCGCGCGAGCGGGTCCAGATCAGGTCGAGGACCTCGCGGGGCTGGAGACCGGACGCGGACCGGGTGGCGACACCGGTCGCGATGCGGCGCTTCAGGCCCGCCACCCGGACCATGAAGAACTCGTCCAGGTTCGAGGCGAAGATGGCGAGGAAATTAGCCCGTTCGAGGAGCGGCGTCGCCGGGTCCTCGGCCAGTTCCAGCACCCGTTCGTTGAACGCGAGCCAACTGCGTTCCCGGTCGAGGAACCGGCCCTGCGGCAGCTCGTCCCCGTCGACATCGGGTTCGTACGCGTCGGCGTCGGCATCGATGTCGGGGTCGAGGTCGGCGGCGGTGGACAGGGCCGCCGGGGAGGACGAGGGGGTGGCGACGGCGTGCGGCCGGTGCGCGGCGAGGGAGCCGACGGACGGCTGGGCGGTGGGCTGGACCGGGACCTCGGAGCTGGGCTGCTGGCTCATGGGCCCATTGTTCCGCGTGGAGTGCTCCGGGGGCGCGTCGGAGGGGAAGGAGATCGCGGAGATCGCGTGGTCGGCGCGCTCTCCGCCGGGATTTCTCCCGTTGCGGGGGGTCGGCACAGCTGGCTGCATCCTGAGAGGGTCGCAAGGGCGTCTGAATGCCCGGTAACGGCGACATGACATGCAGGAAGCGGTGTGGCCGTGTCCGGGGGCCCGTGGGCCTCCGGACACGGCCGGTCTCTCAGGCGTGGCGGCGGCGCAGGACGCGGAAGGCCAGCGCCAGGGCGACGGCGGCGAGGACGAGGACGATGCCCGTTCCGACGAGCTGGAGGGGCCAGAAGTGCGAGGCGGGGTGGTAGTCGGTGTACGTGCCGGTGATGTGGTGGTCGGCCAGGCAGCGGTCCACCAGCTCGGGGACGGGGTCCCGGTAGCAGGTTTCGCCGGGCAGCTGCTGCTCTCCCGCCATCAGCCCGCTGCCGACGAACAGGGTGCTGCCCGGAAGACCGGCCGGGGTGGCGTTCAGCGGCGTGACCACGGTAGTGACCGCCCACAGGCTGCTGCGTACGGCGCCGAGCGTCAGAGCCACCGCCCCGTAGGCCAGGGCCGTGATGCTCATGGCGAGGAGCGTACGGCGCACCAGCAGCGCGGCGAGCGCGCCGAGGGCGATGCCGAGCAGGGCCGAGGCCGTGGGCAGTGTGCCCGTCGCCGCGTACACGCTCGTGTCGTACCAGGCCAGGCGGTCGGTGTCGGGGGAGGTCCGGCACCAGGCGTACACGGCCGAGAGCACCGGCACCGCCACCACCGTGATAGCCGCCGGCACCGTGAGCTTGGTGAGGAGCCAGCGGGCGGGGGAGACGGACTGCGACCAGGCCAGCCGGAACGTGCCGCTCTCCAGCTCCCGGCCGATCATCGGACCGGCGACGAACGCGCCGATGGCCGCGGGCAGCACCATCATGGCGACGCCCGCGTAGCGCAGCACGTCCCTGAGCCACGCCTGGTGGCTGAGCTTGTCGTCGAACACCGCCTGGCAGCGCAGGGAGGTGTCCATGAACGAGCACCCGCTGTCCGCGTAGGCGTCCGCCGTGCCGGAGTTCCACCACACGGACGCGGTCATCAGAACGACCCCGGCGAGCGCGAGCGCCCCCGCGATCCACAGGGCACGGCGGTGCTGGAGGACGATGACGCGGGCCGGGCCGCGCAGGGCGAGGGCGCTCATGCGGCGCTCACCGCCTCACGTGCCAGGCCGTCCGCGCTCGGCGTGAGGAGCGGGGGCGCGTCCGGTGACCGCAGGTGCGCCAGCAGCAGCTCCTCCAGTGACGGCTCCGCCGTCTCCCAGCCGGCGGACGCGTCCACCGGGCCCTCCCTCCTGACGAGTGCGGTCAGCTGCCGTCCCGTGGTGCGGGACTCGACCACGGTGTGCGGCGCGAGGTCGCCCACCGGGCCGGTGAGCAGGGTGTGCGCGGCGATCAGGTCGTCCGTCTCACCGCCGAGGCGGACGCGGCCGCCGTCGACGAGCAGGAGGTAGTCGCAGGCGCCCTCCAGCTCGGTGAGGATGTGCGAGGACATCACGATGGTCGTGCCGTGCTCGGCGGACTCCGCCATCAGCGCGCCCATCAGCTGATGGCGCGCCAGGGGGTCGAGGTCGGCCATCGGCTCGTCCAGGAGCAGCAGTTCGGGCCGCTTGCCCAGGGCGAGGGCCAGGGCGAGCCGGGTGCGCTGACCGCCCGACAGTGTGCGGACCTTCGCCCCGCCGGGGAGCGGTTCCGTGATGCGTTCGGCCGTGTCCTGGTCCCAGGTGGCGGGGTTCAGTTCGGCGCCCGCCCAGAGCGTCTCGGTGACCGTCAACTGCGGGTACAGCGGCTTGTCCTGGGCCACGAAGGCCATCCGGGCCCGGGCCTCGGCGGGCGTCAGGCCCAGCACCCGTACCGTTCCCTCGGCCGGCCGCAGGAACCCCGCGGCGATGCCCAGCAGGGTCGACTTGCCCGCCCCGTTGGGCCCGACGAGCGCGCACACGCGTCCGGCGGGCAGCCGGAACGAGCAGTCGTGCAGCACCCGGTTACCGCCTCTGCTCCGATAGGTCATGCCGAGGCCCACGGCCTCGATCGCAGCGCCTGTCATCCGGTGTGATCCCCCTCGAACGTCTTGTCCAGTACGGCGGTGAAGAGCGCGCCCACGTCGTCCCTGTCCAGGCCGGCGGCGCGGGCCCGGCGGGCCCAGTCGGTGAGCTCGGCGCGCAGCGGGGCGTCGTCGGCCGCCGCCGCGCCGCCGAGGGCCCGGGTGACGAAGGTGCCGAGGCCGCGCCGCGCCTCGACGAGACCCTCGCGCTCCAGCTCGCGGTACGCCTTCAGCACGGTGTTCGGGTTGATGGCGGTGGCCTCCACGACCTCGCGGGCGGTGGGCAGCCGGTCGCCGGGCTCCAGCAGCCCCAGCCGCAGCGCCTGTTTGGTCTGCTGGACGATCTGGAGGTACGTGGCGACGCCGCTGCGCCGGTCGATGCGGAACTCGACCGCTGCGGACTCTGCCATGTTCACCCCTTTCACTAATTGAGTAGTGAAAGGGTGGCGCAAGAAAGGGGCGGCGTCAAGCGACGCCGCCCCTCGTGGTCCTGACGGTGGCTCAGGACTCCGTGCGGTACATCAGGTCGACCTCGTGGGTGGTGAAGCCCATCCGCTCGTAGACGGCCACGGCCGCCGTGTTGTCCGCGTCGACGTAGAGCATTGCGGTGGGCAGCCCCTCGGAGGCGAGGTGGCGCAGCCCGATCGCGGTCAGCGCCTTGCCCAGGCCGCCGCCCTGTGCGTCGGGCCGGATGCCGACCACGTACACCTCGCCGAGCTGCTCCTCGGCGTGCACCTTCGTCCAGTGGAAGCCGATCAGCTCGGAGCCGCCGTCGTCCGTACCGCGCTCGGCGAGGAAGAACCCCTTCGGGTCGAACCACGGCTCGGCCTTGCGGTCGTCCAGGTCGCGCTGGGTCAGTGAGCCCTGCTCGGGGTGGTGGGCGAAGGCGGCGCTGTTCACGGCGAGCCAGGCGGCGTCGTCCTCGCCCGGCACGAACGCGCGGACGGTGACGCCCGGCGGCAGCACCGGCTCGGCGATGTTCAGCGGGCTCAACGGGCGGCGCAGCTGACGCAGTTCGCGGAAGAGCGAGAGGCCGAGCACCTGCGCGAGGTGGCGCGCGGCGGACTTGCCGCCGTGCGCCCAGACCCGCAGCCGCTTGCCGGTCGCGGCGAGCAGCGCGGCCCCGAGCGCCCGTCCGTGCCCGTGCCCGCGGTACGACGGATGCACGACCAGCTCGGCGGCCGGAGCCTCGACGGGGTCGGTGTCCTCCAGCTGCGCGTACCCGACCAGCGTGCCTCCGGCGGTCAGCAGGAAGTGCCGTACGCCTTCCCGGTGCCCGCCCCGCAACTGCAGCCGCCCCTGCTCGGACACGGCTTGCCGGCCGTCGGACTGCGCGGCCTCGGCGAGCAGCTCGGAGACGGCGGCCGCCTGGTCGGGGGAGAGGGTGTCGAGCGTCTGGATCTCGCGTCCGGGGGCGGGGAGGGGTACGTCAGTCGTCATGTGTACGAGCGTACGGCGGAAGGCGGTGTTGTTGCCCGCCCCTTTCCGGGGCGGGGGGTTCCGTCCTCAATCGCCGGACGGGCTTGTTGGTGCGGCCCCGCCGCGGGGTGCGCCTCTGTGCGGTGGGTGGGGGTGGGGTCCCTCCGGGGAGACTCCTCAAAAATGGCGTGTGCACCCGACGACGAACAGGCGCCCGGGTCGTACGCCATTTTCTGCGGGGACTCCCCTGCACGCCCCCACCCGGCATCACCCGCGTCTGCACACCGGCCCTGCGACTGCCGCAGACGCGGGACGGCCGGTCCGGGGCCGTGCAGGGGAGTCCCCGCAGGACGACGAACAAATACCGGGGTCCGCTGCGTGGGACTGGAAACGTTCGTCGTTTGAGGAGACGCCCCGGAGGGGCACCGGACCCCACCCACCGGGCAACCGCGCACCGGGGCGGGGCACCCGCACCCATCAAGCCCGTCCGGCGATTGAGGACGGAACCCCGCACCCCAGGCACCCGCACCCCGCAGGGGACCCGCACCCGAGGAACGCCCCCATGCGCATCGGACGGCAACCTATTCGTAACCCTGAATACCTGTCGCGCTACGCGCGTTGACTCTAGGCTGCGGCACGCAGTCAACTCACAAGGGGACCGATGTCAGCGACACCGCAGAAGAACCGCGCGTCCCGGCGGGTGCTCGCCGCCGCAGCCGGTCTGGCCACCGTAGGCGCGCTGGTCGCCGCCATGCCGGCCGGCGCCCAGGCCCACGGCAAGGGCCACGGCCACCACACGCCGTCCCGGACCGTGGACGTGCAACTGCTGTCCTTCAACGACCTGCACGGCAACCTGGAGCCGCCGTCCGGCTCGGCCGGCACGGTCACCGAGAAGCAGGCGGACGGCACGACCAAGGCCGTCCCGGCCGGCGGCGTGGAGTACCTCGCCTCGTCGCTGCGTGCGGCGCGCAAGGGCCACCCGTACTCCATCACCGCGGCCGGCGGTGACATGGTCGGGGCGAGCCCGCTGCTGTCGGGCCTGTTCCACGACGAGCCGACCATCGAGGCGCTCAACAAGATCGACCTCGATGTGACGACCGTCGGCAACCACGAGTTCGACGAGGGCGCCACCGAGCTGGCCCGCCTCCAGAACGGCGGCTGCCACCCGGTCGAGGGGTGCTACGAGGAGGGCAAGGAGTTCGAGGGCGCCGACTTCCCGTACCTGGCCGCCAATGTGACGGACGAGAAGACCGGCAAGCCGATCCTCAAGCCGTACACGGTGTGGAAGAAGAACGGCGTCAAGATCGGCTTCATCGGGGTGACCCTGGAGGGCACGCCGAACATCGTGACGGCCAACGGCGTCAAGGGCCTGAAGTTCCACGACGAGATCGAGACGGTCAACAAGTACGCCAAGGAGCTGGACCGGCAGGGCGTGAAGTCCATCGTCACGCTGATCCACGAGGGTGGTGCCCCGGCCTCGTCCTCGTACAACTACGACTGCGACAGCCCGGCCGCGGGTGACGGTATCTCCGGTCCGATCACCGAGATCGCCAAGGGCATCTCGCCGAAGGTCGACGCGCTGGTCACGGGCCACACCCACCAGGCGTACGTGTGCACGATCCCGGACCCGGCGGGCAACCCGCGCCTGGTCACCTCGGCCTCGTCGTTCGGCAAGCTGTACACGGACACGACGCTGACGTACGACCGCCGCACCAAGGACATCGTGCGCACCGCGGTGAAGTCGTCGAAGCACTCCTCGGCCGCGAACCCGGTCTCGGTGAACCACGTCGTCACCCGGGACCAGGCCAAGGCCACCGACATGACGGACCTGATCGCCCGCTGGAACACGCTCGCGGCGCCGATCGCGAGCCGGCCGCAGGGCTTCATCGCCGCCGACATCAACGGCCGCGGTTCCACGGCCCCCGAGAAGCCGCTCGGCAACCTGATCGCCGACGCACAGCTGGAGGGCCTGGCCCCGGCGGACAAGGGCGGGGCGGTCGTCGCGTTCATGAACCCGGGCGGCATCCGTGCCGACCTGGTGTACAAGGCGTCGGGCAGCGAGGGCGACGGCGTGGTGACGTACGGGGAGTCGTTCACCGTGCAGCCGTTCACCAACATGATGACGGTCGTCGACCTGACCGGCGCGCAGCTCGTCACCGCGCTCCAGCAGCAGGTCAGCGGCTCGAACGAGGCGTCCCCGAAGATCCTTCAGGTTTCGAGGGGCCTCACCTACACCCTGGACATGACGAAGGCCGGTGCGGCCCGCGTGGTCACCGGCACGATCAAGCTGAACGGTGAGGCGATCGACCCGGCCAAGACCTACCGGGTTGCGATGAACGAGTTCCTGTCGGGCGGCGGCGACGGCTTCGCGGCCCTCGGCGCGGGCACCAACAAGCTGGTCGGCGCCTCCGACCTGGATCTGTTCAACGCCTACCTGTCGGCGCACTCCACGGCCTCGGCCCCGCTGGCCCCGCCGGCGACGGACCGGATCACGATCGTTCAGTAGTTCCGGCGTACGACAACGACAGGATGCGCGGGTGGGGGCGGCGGCCCCGGCCCGCGCATCCTGTCGTTGTCGCGCCGCGGCCCGAGGCGTACGCCCTGTTCCGCGTGTGATGTGTACGGGTCATAATCCGGGAGCTGACCCCCACACGGCCCCCGGAGGCATCCCCGCATGAGCCCGTACACCGCGAACCGCAGACACTTCCTGGCCGGAGCTCTGGCCTTGTCCGCCACCGCCCTCGTCGGTACGGCGCCCGCGCGCGCCGAGGCCCGGCAGGCCCTCACCGTGCAGGACTGGATGAGCGGCATCGCGGACGCCACCGCGCTCCAGCGGCTGACGATTCCCGGCTCGCACGACTCCGGCGCCCGCTTCGGCGGCCCCTGGACCGAGTGCCAGAACACGACGATCGCGGAGCAGCTGAACAGCGGGGTGCGCTTTCTGGACGTACGCTGCCGGATCACCGGCGACTCGTTCGCGATCCACCACGGGGCCTCGTACCAGAACCTGATGTTCGGCGATGTTCTCGGCGCCTGCTGGGACTTCCTCGCTCAGCGGCCCACCGAGACGGTGCTGATGCGGGTCAAGCAGGAGTACTCGGAGGAGAGCGACGCCGCGTTCCGCCGGATCTTCGACCTGTACCTCGACACGAAGGGCTGGCGCCCGCTGTTCCACATCGACTCCGCGCTGCCGGCGCTGGGAGCGGCCCGCGGCAAGGTGGTGCTGCTCGCCGACAACGGCGGGCTGCCCGGGGTGCGGTACGCCGATCCGGGGCTCTTCGACATCCAGGACGACTACATGGCGGAGCCGTTCGCCAAGTACCCGAAGATCGAGGCCCAGTTCCGCAAGGCGGCCGAGCAGCCGGGCAAGCTGTTCATGAACTACGTGAGCACCGCCGCCCTGCTGCCGCCCCGCTGGAACGCGGACCGGCTCAACCCGCAGGTCCACTCCTTCCTCGACTCCTCGGGGACGGCCGGCTGGACCGGGCTGGGCATCGTCCCGCTGGACTTTCCGGCAACCCGGTCGGGGCTGGTGGAGTCGCTGATCCGGCACAACCCGGCCTCCTGAGCCACGTTCCCGTTGCCGTCGGTGTGCCGGACGCGGCCTGAAGCGACTCGGCCTAAGCGACCGTGAGGACGATCTTGCCCTGGATGTGTCCCTGGGCGGCGCGTTCGTGCGCTGCCCGGGCGTCCGCGAGCGGAAACGTGCTGTCGATCGCGACGCGGACCGCGCCCGTGTCGAGCAGGCGTCCCAGTTCGGCGAGCTGCGCGCCGTTCGAGCGGACCTGGGTGCCCGTGACCGTGACGCCCAGCCTTGCGGTCTCCTCTTCGTCGAATTCGCCGAAGAACACGGGGAACTGGGAGCCGCCGCGCTTGAGCGTGCGCAGGAAGCGCGTGCTGGCGGGTCCGCCGACGGCGTCGAGAACGACGTCGACGTCGCGTACGAGGTCCTCGGGACGGTTCTTGGTGTAGTCGATGAACCGGTCGGCACCGAGCTCGCGGAGGAACGTCTCGTGCGCGCCCGATGCCACCGCGGTGACATGCGCGCCCTTCCACTTCGCCAGCTGTAGCGCGAAATGGCCCACACCGCCTGCGGCGCCGTTGATGAGCACCTTCGTGTCGGCGTCGAGCGGCACCGGGCGGTGCTTCGCCGCCTGGAAGGGCGACGGGTGATCGTGTCCGAGCTCGATCAGGAACTGCCACGCGGTGAGCCCGGCCATGGGGGCCCCGGCGGCCTGTACGTGATCGATACCGGCCGGCTTGAGTGCGAGGTCCGATGCCGGCGCGGCCACGTACTCGGCATAGGTGTTGCCGTCGAAGCTGGGGAAGCGAAGGAGACCGAAGACCTCGTCGCCGACGGAGAAGCTGTCCACGTCCGCGGCGACGGCCTCGACGACACCCGACAGATCCGTCCCCGAAACCACGGGCAGGTCGAACTTCGGCCTCGTCTCCGGGGGCAGATTGGACATGCCGTCGCGCAGGTACCAGTCGGGGGGATTGACGCCGACCGCGTGGACGCGGACGAGCACCTCGCCCGGCCCCACCTCGGGGATCGGCAGCTCGTCGTAGCGCAGGACCTCAGGGCCGCCGTGCTCGTGGAGCCGGATCGCCCTCATCGTGTGTGCCGGCATCGTCTTCTCCTGACCGCGCTGCGGGATAGGCTGATTCGGATCAGTGGTCCACATAAGCGGATCACTGATCCGAATATATGGATCAGTGATCCGGATAGTCAAGGGGAGCAGATGCGGGCCGACGCCAGGAAGAACCGCGACCACCTGCTCGCAGTAGCGGGCACGGCCATAGCGGAGCAAGGTGTCGACGTGTCGCTGCGCGACATCGCACGCCGGGCCGAGGTCGGGCTCGCGACGCTGCTGCGGCACTTCCCGACGCGCGAGGCGCTGCTCGATGCCCTGCTCCGCACGAGCTTCGAAGAGCTGACCGCACAGGCCGGTGAGCTCGAGGCATCGAGCTCACCCGAGGAAGCCCTCGCCACGTGGCTGCGCGACTGCGTCGCATGGACCACCGAGTACCGGGGGGTGACCGTGCTGATGGCGGCTGCCATCGAGGACGCCGAATCCGCCCTCCATGCTTCGTGCGTCACCCTGCGTGCGGCCGGTGCGCGGCTTCTCGCCCGTGCCCAGGCCGTGGGCGCGGCGCGGAGCGACATCGACGGCGCCGATCTGTTCGCGCTGGTGGCCATGCTCGCCTGGCTCGGCGATCAGCCCTCGCTCGCGCCACGCGCCGATCATCTCTTCGAGGTGGTCGCCGGCTCGATCCTGACGAGCGCGGGGAGCGGCGGCGTCAGGGTGGAACCGCCGTCCTCGGGCCGGTGACTGAAGCGGCCCCGGCAGTGCAGCGGACTCGGGCGCCCGCTCGCCTCCGTGGCGGCTTCGACGGTGACGGGGCGCCCCCGGGAGGCGGATCGCGGCTTCCGCGGCGCCGCCCGGCGCGGGGTGCGGGCTCGCTCTCGCCGCTGGTCCGACCGGGAAGGGCCGGGCCTTCAGAGGGTCGCCAGGAACTCCCGTACCGCCTGCGCGAATCCCTTCGGGTCCTGGAGCTGGACGAAGTGATCCGTCTCCAGGGTGACGAGTGCGGTGCGCGGGCGCAGTGACGCCATCGCTGCGGCCTGCTCGGCGGGCAGTGCCTGACTGGTGCGGCCGTTGATCACCAGCGCGGGGCAGTCGCTCACCAGCCACTGCGCCCAGTGGTCGCCGTGCACCTGCGCTTCGGAGGCGAGTGTGTCCTGCGGGTGGAACGGCAGCCGCCAGCCGTCGCCGCCCGGCAGCGGGCGGAGCAGGGGCCCCACCATCGGGCCCACCGGGCCGCAGGCGGCGATCAGTTCCTCCCGGGTGGGTGCGGTGTACGGGAAGCCGGCGAGGAAGGCCAGGGGGCCGGGGTCCTGGTGCGGCAGGTCGACCGGGGCGTCGGTGTTGACGAGGGCGGCGACGGCGGCGGGCCGGGTGGTGGCGAGGTGTACCGCGTTGATGCCGCCGAGCGAGTGTCCGAGAGCGACGACCGGGCCGGGGTTCAGGTGGTCGAGCAGGGCGGCCAGATCGGAGACGTACCCCTCGCGGCTGTAGTCGTCCGCCCGGTCGGAGTCGCCGTGGCCGCGCTGGTCGGGGGCGATGACCCGCCATTCCGGGCCGAGTTCGGCGGCGAGACCGTCGAAGGACGCGCCCTCGGAGAGATGGCCGTGCAGGGCGAGGAGCGGGCGGCCGGTGGCGGGGCCGTGGTCCAGGTAGGAGAGGCGTCGGCCGTCGATGGTCAGTTCACGTCGGGATGCGGTCTGCTGAGTCATGACAGTGACTGTACGCACGTATAGATCGCATGCGCAATACGCTTGTATAGATCGCTTGTCCAAGCGAGGGAGCCGTACGATCCCGGGCATGGGAAACCGCGAGGACCTGCTGGCCGGAGCGAGGCACTGCCTGGAGGAGAAGGGCTATCTCCGCACCACCGTGCGCGACATCGCCACCGCCTCCCGGGTCTCGATGGCCGCGATCGGCTACCACTTCGGCTCCCGCGAGGCCCTGCTCAACCAGGCGCTGTTCGCGGCCATCGACGAGTGGGGTCAGGGGGTCGGTGCGGAGTCCGGGGTGGGCGACGGCTCGGCCGCCGAGCGGTACGCGGACCTGTGGGCGCGCGAGATCGCCTCGTACCGCACCGACCGCTGGCTCTGGATCGCCTCGGTGGAGGCCTTCGTTCATGCCCAGAGCTCCCCTGAGCTGCTGGCTCTCCTGGCCGCCGGTCAGCGCGAGGGTCGTCGGGGTGTCGCGGCCCGGCTGGCCGGGGTGCCGGAGGCGGAGGTCGCCGAGGCGGATGTGCGAGGGCTCGGTTCGGTGCAGCTCGCGCTGATGAGCGGCGTGATGATCCAGTGGCTGACCGACCCTGAGCAGGCCCCGGACGCCGCCGAGATCGCGGCGGGGCTGCGGGCGCTGGCGGGGCGGCTGGAAGGGGCGTAGGCCCCCTCGCTCATCCCCGCGGCGCCTCCGGCGGTGGCTGGGGCGCCCCCGGGAGACGGATCACCGCCTCCGTGCCGCCGCCCGTCGCGGGGCGCAGGTCGATCCCGCCGCCGGCCTGCTGGACCGTACGCGCCACGATCGACAGGCCGAGGCCCGAGCCGGGGAGCTGGCGGGCGGACGGGGAGCGCCAGAAGCGTTCGAAGACGTGGGGGAGCTCGTCGGCGGGGATGCCGGGACCGTGGTCGCGGACCGTCAGCTCGCCCCGGTGCAGGACGACGTCGATCGTGCCGCCGTGCGGGCTGAACTTCACCGCGTTGTCCAGGACGTTGACGACCGCCCGCTCCAGCGCGGCCGGTTCCGCCCGCACGTACCAGGGGGCCAGCTCCGCCGTGATGGTCAGCTCCGGGCCGCGCAGCCGGGCGCGGTCCAGGGCGGTGCGGACGATGTCGTGGAGCGCGATCACCTGGAGCGGACCGGGGTCCGCCGCGTCCGGGCGCGCGAGTTCCTGGAGATCGCCGATGAGCGCGGCCAGCTCCGTCATCTGCGCCTTCACCGACGTCATCAGCGCCCTGCGGTCGTCCGGCGGGATGGCCCGGCCGGTCTCGTCGCTCCGGGCGAGGAGTTCGACATTGGTGCGGAGCGAGGTCAGCGGGGTGCGGAGTTCATGGCCGGCGTCCGCGATGAGCTGCGCCTGCCGGTCGCGGGAGGTGGCGAGTGACGCGGTCATCGAGTTGAACGAGCGGGAGAGCCGGGCGATCTCGTCCTCGCCCTCCACCGGGATGCGGACCGTCAGGTCCTCGGTACGGGCGACGTGCTCGACCGCCTCGGTGAGCTCGTCGACGGGGCGCAGACCGGAACGGGCCACCCAGAGTCCGGCGGCGCCGGCGCCGATGACGCCGATGCCGGAGACGAGGAGGAGGACCCAGGCGAGGGTGGTGAGGGGTTTGTCGACCTCGCTCAGGGGGCGGGCGAAGGAGATGCCGATCTTGAGGGAAGGCTGGCCGACCCCTTTCACCTCGCCCGGCTTCGTGAACACGCGCATCTTCACGCCGTCCGCGTCGGTCGACGAGTGCAGCGCCGTCGGCTGCTCACCATCGACCACGGCGAGGTCGGAATCGGTCACCGGAAGCGCCGCCGACTCCGGGTCGGTGCAGACCGTTCCCTGGGCGTCGATGAGCTGAACGGTGAGCCCGGAGTCGGTACGGGGCAGTTGCTGTCCGGTGCCCAGACAGTACGAGTACAAGGAGGTCAGGTAGCGCCCGTCGACCGTGGTGTTGCGCAGCGACGTGTCCTGCTGATGCTCCAGCTGCGCCTTCGTCACGAACCAGCACGCCACCGCCACCGCCGCGACCGCCACCGCCACGGCGGTCGCGACCAGCAGCGCCAGCCGGGAGCGGAGCGGCAGGGCGCGGATCCGCCGGAGCGGGCCGGTCATCCCTCGCCCCCGCCCGACCGCAGCGCGTACCCCACGCCGCGGACCGTGTGGACCAGGCGGGGTTCGCCGCCCGCCTCCGTCTTGCGGCGCAGGTACATCACGTACACGTCAAGGGAGTTGGAGCTCGGTTCGAAGTCGAAGCCCCAGACCGCCTTGAGGATCTGCTCACGGGTCAGCACCTGGCGCGGGTGCGCCAGGAACATCTCCAGGAGGGTGAACTCGGTGCGGGTCAGTTCCACGTGGCGGGTGCCGCGCATGACCTCGCGGGTCGCGAGGTCCATGCGCAGATCGGCGAAGGCCAGCACGTTGTCGTCGGGGACGGGGCCCGCCGCGGCCGCGTACGAACTGCGGCGCAGCAGGGCCCGGATGCGGGCGAAGAGCTCGTCCAGTTCGAAGGGCTTGACCAGGTAGTCGTCGGCGCCCGCGTCGAGACCGGTGACGCGGTCGCCGACGGTGTCACGGGCGGTGAGCATCAGGATGGGCGTGGTGGCGCCCGTGGCACGGATCCGGCGGGCGGCCGTCAGCCCGTCCATCCGCGGCATCTGGATGTCGAGGACGATGAGATCGGGGTCGTACGACTCCGCCTTCGTGAGGGCGTCGAGACCGTCGACGGCGACCTCGGTGCCGTACCCCTCGAACGCGAGGCTGCGCTGCAGGGCCTCGCGCACGGCGGGCTCGTCGTCGACGATCAGGATGCGCTGCGGATCGTCTTCGGCGGGGCTCATCGCTGCTTCGTCCTCTTCTCGTTCCGTACGGGCCGGGCGGCCCAGTTTCTCAGCCGCGTGCCGCCGGGCGCTGCCGCACCGCGCGGGTCAGGAGCCGTTGCCGGCCCGCAGCGTGTCGAGGTCGGCCTTGAGGGTGTTCACCGGGATGGCGAAGCCGAGGCCGACGCTGCCCGCGCCGGCGCTGCTGGAACCGTTGGACGAACTGGCCGAGTACATCGCCGAGTTGATGCCGATGATCTCGCCGTTCATGTTGATCAGGGCGCCACCGGAGTTGCCCGGGTTCAGCGAGGCGTCGGTCTGGATGGCCTTGTACGTGGTGGTGGAGTCGCCGGTGTCGCCGTTGAACTGCTGTCCGCCGAACTCGAACGGCCACTGCTGTCCGCCGCCCTGGCCGTTTTGGCCCTGCTCCTGGCCGCTCCCGCTGTCGCTGTCCTTGGCGACCGTGACATCGCGGTCGAGTGCGGACACGATGCCGCTGGTGACCGTGCCGGTGAGGCCCTCGGGCGAGCCGATCGCGACGACCTGGTCGCCGACGGCCACCTGGGAGGAGTCGCCGAGGGTGGCCGTCTTCAGACCGCTCGCGCCCCGGAGCTTGATCAGCGCGAGGTCCTTGTCGGCGTCCGTGCCGACGATGTCGGCGGTGTACGTCTTGCCGGTGCTCAGCGTGACCGTGATGGATGAGGCGCCGGCGATGACGTGGTTGTTGGTGACGATCTCGCCGTCCGACGTGATGACCACGCCGGAACCGGTGGACTCGCCCGAGGTCGACGTCGCGCCGATCTCGACGATCGTCGGCGCGAGGGCCGCGGCCACGCCGGAGACGGTGCCCTTGCTGCTCTGCGAGACGGTGGTGCCGGGGACGACGCTGCCGGCCGTACCGCCGGTCCCGTCGTCCGTGAGCTGTCCGATCACGGTGGCGGTGCCGCCGCCGACGATCGCGGCCGCGATGGCCACCGCCGCGAGGAGCGCGACGGGCCGGCGGGCCCGGCGGCGGGGGGCGGACGGCTCGGGAGCGGCCTGCGGCAGCCCGTGGAGACCGTCACCGCCGTGGCCGCCCGCACCTGCGGCGTACGCGTCGGCCGTGCCGGGGGCGGGCCACACGGTGGTGCCGGGGCCCATCGCGACCGGCTGGACGGGCTGGTATGACGGCGGCGGCGGGTAGGCCGCGTCTCCGTTGCCGTACGAGGGGTACATCGGGTACTCGCCGCTCGGGCGCTGGGTCTCTGTCATGTCTACGAGCCTGTCCAGCGAACATGAGAGGACCCTGAGCGTGCCCTGAGAAGCCCGGCAGAAGCTCGTATGCCCGATATAAAGGCCGGCCGGTCAGCCGGTCGGTCAGCCGAGCACCCGGGCCGTCGGCGGCTCCCCGCAGCCGCAGGAGCGCCGGACCACCAGTGCCGAGGGGAACTGCTTCAGCCGCTCCCGCCGCGAACCCGACACCCGCAGCGAGTCGTCCAGCACCAGGTCGACCGCGGCCCGCGCCATCGCCGGGCGGTCGGAGAACACCGTCGTCAGCGGCGGGTCCGTCAGACCGGCTTCCTTCACGTCGTCGAAGCCCGCCACCGCGAGCTCACCGGGCACGTCGATCCGCAGCTCGCGCGCGGCCCGCAGCACCCCGATGGCCTGGTCGTCCGTGGTGCAGAAGATCGCCGGCGGGCGGTCGGGGCCCGCGAGGAGCCCGAGGGCCACCTGGTAGGCGTCGTAACGGTTGTACGGGGCCTGGAAGAGCCGGCCCTCGGTCGAGCGGCCGGACTCGTGCATGGCCCGGCGCCAGCCCTCGACGTGGTCGGCGACCGGGTCGCCGACCGCCGGGGTCGACTCCATGCCGCCGAGGCACGCGACGTACTCGTTGCCGTGTTCCAGCAGGTGGCGGGTGGCGAGCTGGGCGCCGCCGACGTCGTCCGTGACGACCGCGACGTCGTCGATCGCCTCGGGCCGCTCGTGCAGCAGCACGACCCGGGCGTCCCACGCCTCTATCTCCGCCGCCGCGCGCTCGCTGGGTCCCTGGCTGACCAGGATCAGGCCGGAGACCCGCATGCCGAGGAAGGCACGCAGGTAGTGGACCTCGCGCTCGTCGCGGTAGTCGGAGTTGCCGACGAGCACCATTTTCCCGCGCTCGGCGGCGGCTTGTTCGACCGCGTGCGCCATCTCCGCGAAGAACGGCTGCCGGGCGTCCGGCACGATCATCCCTATGAGATCGGTCCGCCGCGAGGCCATCGCCTGGGCGACCCGGTCGGGCCGGTAGCCCAGCTCCTTGATCGCGGCGAGCACCCGCTCGCGCGTGGCCGGGGCGACCGGCCGGGGTCCGTTGTTGATGACGTAACTGACCACGGCGGTCGACGTCCCCGCCAGTCTCGCCACATCGTCCCGCGTCACCTTGGCCACGCGCGGCAGTCTACGCGGATGGAACTACTTCACGGCAGGCCGGACCGGGGCTTCTTCCGTGACCTCGGCCTCCTCCGGCTGCTCCGAACGGGTGAGGGTTTCGGTGGTCGCCTTGGAGGCCGCGGCCTTGGCCTCCTCGGCGGCGGCGCGTTCCACCTTCTCCGGTGCGACGAAGCGGTAGCCCACGTTGCGGACGGTGCCGATCAGCGACTCGTGCTCGGGGCCGAGCTTGGCGCGCAGCCGCCGTACGTGGACGTCGACCGTCCGCGTACCGCCGAAGTAGTCGTAGCCCCAGACCTCCTGGAGCAGCTGGGCGCGGGTGAAGACCCGGCCCGGGTGCTGCGCCAGGTACTTGAGCAGTTCGAATTCCTTGAAGGTCAGGTCCAGGACCCGGCCCTTGAGTTTCGCGCTGTACGTGGCCTCGTCCACCGAGAGATCGCCGTTGCGGATCTCCATCGGGGAGTCGTCGGCGGTGATCTGCTGCCGGCCGGTGGCCAGCCGCAGCCGCGCCTCCACCTCGGCGGGGCCCGCCGTGTCCAGCAGCACGTCGTCGATGCCCCAGTCCGCGGTGACGGCCGCGAGGCCGCCCTCCGTGACGACGAGGATCAGCGGACAGCCGGGTCCGGTGGACCGCAGCAGCTGGCAGAGCGAACGGACCTGCGGCAGGTCGCGCCGTCCGTCGACGAGGATGACGTCGGCACCGGGGGTGTCGACGAGAGCGGGGCCCTCGGCGGGAGCCACCCGCACGCTGTGCAGCAGGAGGCCGAGGGCGGGAAGCACCTCCGTCGACGGTTGGAGGGCATTCGTCAGGAGCAGCAGTGAACTCATCGCCGCCCACCTGCCTGGGTCGTCGGTCGATGTTGGTGCACGGTTGGCTCGCCCATTACGTCGGTCCTCCTCGTTCCCTGCGAGAGGGGCACTCCCGGGTCGGACCCGGGGGAGTATGCGGCACTGCTTCGTACGCTTTTTCGTGTGCGGTCGTACGACGTTTCGTCATACGGCCTTTACTCGTGCGGCCCGCGCCCAGGACCGCTGAGCTTGTCGAAACGTCGTCGTAACAACGCGCGGAATGCACAAAAGGACCCGGGGGCTGCATTGCCCGGATCCTCTTCCCAGCAGAATAGCCCACATGACTTCTGTGTCCGAGGGGCGATTTCGGAGTTCCTCTGTTCCCTTGATCACGCACGGTCCGTTGCGGACCGCGTTGCGGGCCGATGACGGGATCCTCATCGAGGCGGTGTACGACCCGTGTACGGGAGATGACGCCGCCGGCTCCGGGGCCGGCGGTGCCGGTACGGCGATCGTGGTCGCGCACGGATTCACCGGTTCGGCCGACCGCCCCGCGGTGCGGCGTGCCGTGCGGGTGTTCTCGCAGCGTGCGGCGGTGGTCACGTTCTCCTTCCGGGGGCACGGACGCTCCGGCGGACGGTCCACGGTGGGCGACCGCGAGGTGCTGGATCTGGCGGCCGCCGTGGCCTGGGCGCGGTCGCTCGGACACACGCGGATCGTTACGGCCGGATTCTCGATGGGCGGTTCCGTGGTGCTTCGGCACGGGGCGCTGTATACGGCCCCCGGGGCAGTGGGGGAGCCCGAGGGGCGCACGGAAGCGCACGGGGAGGCGCACGCGGACGCGGTGGTGTCGGTGAGCGCTCCGGCGCGCTGGTACTACCGGGGGACGGCCCCGATGCGCCGCCTGCACTGGATGGTCACCCGCCCCACCGGCCGGCTCGTCGGGCGGTACGGCTTCCGCACCCGGATCGACCGCGACGACTGGGACCCCGTCCCGCTCTCCCCGGTCGAGGCGGCCGGCCGGATCGCCCCGGCCCCCCTCCTGATCGTGCACGGCGACCGGGACCCGTACTTCCCGCTCGACCACCCCCGGATGCTCGCCGACGCGGCGGGCGACGCCGCCGACCTGTGGCTGGAGCCCGGCATGGGCCATGCGGAGAACGCCGCGGACGAGACCTTGCTCACCCGCATCGCCGACTGGGCGATGACGCGGTGAACCATGATGGACAGCCGACGCGTGAGCTGACGCGAGACGAGAGGAGTGCCGCCATGCCTGCGGGAACCATCCGCTACTGGGCAGCCGCCAAGGCCGCGGCCGGAACCGCGGAGGAGCCGTACACCGCTGCGACGCTCGAAGAGGCGCTCGACGCGGTCCGCGCGCGGCACCCCGGCGAGCTGAGCCGCGTACTGCAAAGGTGTTCGTTCCTCATCGACGGTGACCCCGTCGGGACCCGGAGCCATGAGACCGTACGCCTTGCCGAGGGCGGCACGGTCGAGGTGCTCCCGCCGTTCGCAGGAGGGTGAACCGCAGAACATGAGCAGCAGCGATCAGCAGCAGCAGCCGCCATATCCGCAGCCGCAGTATCCGTACGGGCAGGAGCCGCAGCAGCAGCAGTCGTACGGCGATGCCTCGTACGGCGATGCCTCGTACGGCGATGCCTCGCACGGCGATGCCTCGCACGGCGGCCAGGCGTACACCGGCCAGGGATACACCGGCCAGGGATACGCCGACCAGGCCCAGGCGTACAGCGACCCCTCGTACGGTCAGCAGGCGCCCTACGCGGGCGGTGCGGCACCGTACGGGATGCCGGGCGGGTACGACGCACACCAGTCCCAGCAGGCCGCCCCGTACCCGCCGCAGGGCTCACCCGCCCCGCAGGCGCAGCCCGGGGACGGCTGGCCGGCCGGGGACCAGGGGGTCACCCAGACCTGGGAGGGCCAGACCTGGGACACGCAGTACCAGCCGACGATCCGGCCCGCCGGACCCACAGGCCCGGTGCAGCCCACGGCTCCCGTGCAGCCGGCGCCTCCGGTGCAGCCCACGGCTCCCGCGCAGTCGGCGCCCCCGGTGCAGGCCGCCGAGGAGACCGCGTATCTGGCGCCGTTGCAGGGTGCCTCCGGCTCGTACCCGCTGCCCCCCGAGGCCCAGGCCGCTCCCGCAGCGCCCGCCCCGGCCCCCGTGGCCCCCGCGCCGGGCGAGGACGGCTACGGCGCGCCGACCACTCTGGGCAACAGCCGCATCACCGACGCCCAGCGGGCCCGCGCCGAGGGCCGTTCACCGGTCATCGCACCCGGGATGCAGCCGGCCGCGATCACCGCGGGGCTCGGGCTGCTGCTCGCGCTCGGCGCGGCCGTAGGGCAGTACGCCCTCGTCGTGCCGCTGGTGCTGCTCCAGGCCGTGACCGCGGCGGGATGGTTCCGGCTCAACGGCATGTGGCCGGCCCGGCAGGGCATCGCGCTCGCCTTCGCCGGCGGCCTCGTCGCCGATGTGGCGCTGCTCGCGGCCGGCCGGGAGAACGGTCCGGCCGCGATCCTGGGCACCCTCGGGGTCTGGGTGCTGCTCACCGTCGTGCTCCAGCTGCGCAGCCGGGCCGGTGCCGACGAGCGGATGCAGGGGCTGATGGCCACGGTCGCCTCGGCCGCGCTCGCGGTGCTCGCCACGGGCCACCTCGCGGCCGTCCCGGACGCCGTCACGGCCGGTGGTGTGGCCGTCGCCGCCGCCGTGCTCGTCCGGGCGCTGCCGCTGCCCGGACCGGCCTCGGTCGTGGCGGCGCTCGTCGTCGCCGCGGGTGCCGGTGCGGTGGGCGGCGCCGTCACCGACCTGGGGGCCAAGGGCGCGTTGCTGGGTCTCGCGGCCGGCGGATGTGCGCTGATCGGGCTGCGGGTGGCGAGCTATGACTACCCGTCACGCTTCGTGCACATGACCGCGGGTGTGGCCCTGCCGCTCACCGCGGCCGCCCCGGCCGTCTATCTGATCGGGCGCATGGTCGCGTAGCCCGTATCGCGTCACCCGGCCTGCCGAAGCCCTCCACGGGGAACCGTTGGAGGGCTTCCGCACGTCGATCACCCGGGGCGTGACATGTGGCCGCAGTAGGCTCACGGCGCCAGGGATCCGATGGATGTGGCGCGGGGGAGGACGGGCATGCGTGCACTGCGAATACTGCTGATCGTCGTGGTGGTTCTGACCGGGGTGTTCATCGCGGTGGACCGTGCGGCGGTGTACTTCGCGGAGACGGAGGCGGCGGACCGGGTGGTGGTCTCCGGGGCGCGGATCGGGTCGACGGACGTCTCCATCAAGGGCTTCCCGTTCCTCACCCAGGTCGCCGGATCGGAACTCGACGAGGTCGACGTGAAGGTCACCGGGATCGAGGCGACCGCCGGCGGCCGTGCGCTCCGGATCAGCAGCATGGAGGCCCGACTGCACCAGGTGCGGCTGACCGACGGCTTCTCCGGTGCCACGGCCGCCCGGGCCAGTGGGACGGCCGTCATCTCGTACGAGGACCTGACGAAGGCCGCCGCCGACGGTGTCGTCGTCGAGTACGGCGGCAACGGCAAGGTGAAGGTGACCGGCACGGTGGTCATCCCCGTCGTCGGCCGGACCGTCTCGCGCAGCGTCCTGTCCACCGTCACCCTGGTCGACGGCCACACCGTGCGGGTGCACGCGGACAAGGTGCCGGGTGAGGCGATCCCCGGGCTCGAGGGGCTCGTCCGCGAGAAGACCGACTTCGAGCGCGAGGTCGGCACACTGCCGAACGGCCTGAAGCTGGAGAGGATCCAGCCGACCGCGGCCGGGCTGGAGATCTCCGTGACGGGTGCCGACGTACGCCTCGCCGGATAACCCGCTCGCCGGATAACTCCCGCCCCGGCCGGGTAGAGGGGCTCCTGGGCGGAGCCATGCCGGTCCTTCCTGCCTCCGGACGGCCGTGCCGCCACATACTGAGACAGCGGAGTCCGTTCCGCAGATGCCCCACGTGCCGGATGGGTCAGCCGGCTCCCTCGCGGTGCCCGCGACCTCGATCGCGTCTCACACTCCGGACGATCGTGTCTCAATATGCGACACAACGGTGACATGTCCGCCCGTACGTCCCTACGATCGGTCCCATGCAGTGCTCTATTAGCGGTCTCCCGCAGCGGGGACAGGCGGATCTCACGAAGCGGCGGGCAGTGGACCTGTGCCGCGTCGCCGCCATGCTCTGTCGCACTGTCTGAGCGGGATCCGTCGGATTTCCCGCATTCCAGGCCCTTCGACCGCTCGTCGGGGCCATCCCGCGTGGCACCCGTGCACGCGCCGAACCCTCGCCGCGTACATCCGGATCACCACGCACCATCGCGCACCACTCGCATCATCCCGCCGCAGACTGCCCCGGAGGAGAACAGAATGAGCCGCAGTGACGTCCTGGTAGACGCCGACTGGGTCGAGGCCCACATCGACGACCCGAAGGTCGCCCTCGTCGAGGTCGACGAGGACACCTCCGCGTACGAGAAGAACCACATCAAGAACGCGATCCGGATCGACTGGACCAAGGACCTCCAGGACCCGGTCCGCCGTGACTTCATCGACCAGGCCGGCTTCGAGGAGCTGCTGTCGAACAAGGGCATCGGCAACGACACCACGGTCGTCCTCTACGGCGGCAACAACAACTGGTTCGCCTCCTACGCGTTCTGGTACTTCAAGCTCTACGGCCACCAGGACGTCCGCCTGCTCGACGGCGGCCGCAAGAAGTGGGAGCTCGACTCCCGCGACCTGGTCGACGGCGACCAGATCCCGTCCCGCCCGGCCACGCAGTACAAGGCCCAGCCGCAGGACGAGTCGATCCGCGCCTACCGCGACGACGTCGTGAAGGCGATCGGCAGCCAGAACCTGGTCGACGTGCGCTCGCCCGACGAGTTCAGCGGCAAGCTGCTCGCCCCGGCCCACCTCCCGCAGGAGCAGTCGCAGCGCCCCGGCCACGTGCCGAGCGCCCGCAACATCCCGTGGTCGAAGAACGCCAACGACGACGGCACCTTCAAGTCGGACGACGAGCTCAAGGCCCTCTACGAGGCCGAGCAGGTCGACCTGTCGAAGGACACCATCGCCTACTGCCGCATCGGTGAGCGCTCCGCGCTCACCTGGTTCGTGCTGCACCAGCTGCTCGGCCAGGAGAACGTCAAGAACTACGACGGTTCGTGGACCGAGTACGGCTCCCTCGTGGGCGTGCCGATCGAGCTCGGCGCCAACAAGTAACCCGTACGACCTGGACCAGCACGACCCCCGACCAGAAGGACAGAACGCCATGTGTGGAGCAAAGGCCGGCGGCCCCGACGCTTCGACGATCAAGCCCGGTGAGACCACCATCCAGGGCAGCGTGACCCGTGACGGCGAGCCCGTCACCGGCTACGTCCGCCTGCTGGACTCGACCGGCGAGTTCACCGCCGAGGTCCCGACCTCGGCGACCGGACAGTTCCGCTTCTACGCGGCCGAGGGCACCTGGACGCTGCGCGCCCTCGTCCCCGGCGGCAGCGCCGACCGCACGGTCGTGGCGCAGACGGGCGGCCTCTCCGAGGTGGCCATCGCCGTCTAGCGGTCACTGTCACGGCTCTGCCGATGACCGGCCGAAGGGCCGTACCCCAGGGGGTTGGACGCCTTCCTGAAACAGGGGTGCGGCCCTTCGTGCCGTCCGGGCGGAACCCGGCCCGGTTCCGGACCGGCCGGGCGGGCGGATCGGGCCTACGCTGGATGCATGTACCGCCGACGCCGGCGCGCCTACTTCGTGATGATGGGGATCTGTCTGGTCCTCTTCGTCTCCGCCTGGGCCTTCGTGAGGCTCTGGTCGATGCCCGCCGCCATCGCGATGTGCGTGGTCGCGATGGTGATCCCGCCCGTCGCGGCGATGGTCGCCAACCGGAAGGGTCCTGAGGACCGCTGGTGGGACGACCCCGCCGCCGCGCCGCCCCGGCCGCCGTCGTCCCGGCCGCACGTGCGTTTGGGCAAGGGGGACAAGGGCGAGGCGACCGGTGACCCGGAGTCGGACGCGTGGTGGGACGAGCTCGACGGGAAGAAGCGCCGCCAGTGAGGGACCGGCGCGCCCTGCCCGTGCGGGTCAGTGGACGAGCGCGCTGCCCGTGCGGATCAGTAGACGAGCGCCTGGACGCCGTCGGCCATGATCTCGCTGACGAAGACCTGCGCGCCGGCGATCCGCACGCCCTCCAGGACGTCCTGCTCGGTGATGTCCCGGCGGGCCGCGCACTGGGTGCAGAGCGTGATCTGTCCGCCCGCCTGAATCGACTCGATCAGATCCGGCAGCGGCGCCGCGTGCGGCAGTTCGAACTCGGCGGCGCGCCCCGGCAGCGCGAACCACGCGGATTCCCCGGTCAGCCAGAGCGAGACCTCCACGCCGCTGGCGACGGCGACCGCCGCGACGGTGAACGCCTGGGAACAGCGCTCGGCGGAGTCGGCACCTGCGGTCACCTTGATCACGAGCTTCTTCGGCATATGCCGAACTGTAATCCCCGGCCGCACAACCTCGTTGGGGGCTGGCGGGTCAGTGGTGTGCGCAGATAACGGAATCTGCGCCTCAGGTCTCGTGGGGGGACCCATTTTGAATCCGAAAGACACCATTCCTGACGGGCAGGCCGAGCCGCCCGTGCAGGTGGAGGTGGCGGAACAGGCTGTTCCGGAAGTAGCTTCCACGGAAGCGCCCGCCGTCCTCGCACCCGCACCGCTCGTGGCTGCCGAGCGGCGTCCGCGCGGCCGTACGACGCTGATCATCGTCGCGGCCGCGGTCCTGGGCATCGCGGCCGGCACCGCCGTCGGCTACGGCGTGCAGGCCGACCGCGCCCCGACCCCGCTGACCGCGCTCTCGCAGCCGGATCTCGCGTACCCGGCGAAGGCACTGCCCGCGGACCAGGTGCCGGACCCGCTGCCCGCATCGCAGGACCGCCAGGTCCGTACGGACGGCGACCTGCGCAAGCTGCTCATTCCGCGGCCGGGCGGCTGGAGGGACAACGAGAACGCGACGCTCATCCAGGACGGCTGGATGGGGGTCGACGACTACGCGCTCGCCTTCAAGAGCGAGGACTACATGTTCAGCGAGTTCCTGGGAAACAACGTCCGCCGCATCGCGGCCGTCTCCTGGCGGAAGGGCGCGTACGGCGTGGCCCGCCTCCGGCTCGTGCAGTTCCGTTCGGGCATCGACTCCGCTGCGGCGGCCTTTGCCGAGAACCAGCGTGCGTACATGCCCGAGGCCGACAGGGGTGCGGGCAACGAGGGTGATGCCCTCAAGGGCAGCGTCAGCGGTCGTTACTACCTCTACAAGGTGGACCGGAAGGCCGGATACATGCCGAACTACCGGGCCAGGGCGGTCTTCCACCGCGGCGACGTGATGGTCGAGATCAACATGTCCGACACCGTTCCGATCAGCAAGAAGGACATCCGGACGCTGGCCGAGCGACAGCTGGAGCGCCTGTGAACGACGACCTGAGCACGCCCACGCCCACACCCGTGCCTGCGCCCGGACTCGTTCCCGAACCCGTCCCCGCGCCGAGGAGCAGGGTCCGCCGGGTCGTTCTCGCGGCCCTTCCCGTCGTGCTGGTGCTCGCCGCCGTCGCCGGTGCGGCGACGTACACGAAGATCACCGTCGACGACGCGGACCGAACGACCGGGACCACCCTCTGGCAGAAGCCGGTGAACACCGGGGGCAAGGACCCGGCCGGTGACCTGTCCCGTGGCCGTGCGTCCACCGCGCTCAGCAAGCTGCTCCTGCCGGTCCCGAAGGACTACCGGCTCGGTCCGGACATCGGGGAGCTCGGCAACGACAGTGAGCTCAGCGGCCGTGCGGCCGCCGCGGAAATGAAGGCGAGCGGCCGCGGGCTGGCCGGCAAGCAGCGCCGGGAGCTGGCGAAGCGGATCGACAAACTGCACATCCAGGGTCTCGCCGTCCGGTCGTACGTGTCGCGGGAGAGCGACGTGGTGGTCGACACCCAGCTGGTACGCATGAAGGACACGAAGGCGGTCCGGGACATGTACCGCTTCCAGACCGGCCTCTTCGGCGCGGTGAGCATTTTCAGGGACGGGCCGAAGATCAGCGGCCACAGGAAGAACGCCATGTGCTTCCGGGATCCCGAGAGCGAGAGCAAGCTCGAAGCGCTGTACTGCGTCGCGTACGACGGAGGGCTGCTGTTCAGCTTCTCGGCGAGCGGGATCGAGCCGCACGCAACACCGAGCGTCGCCGAACTGGTGAAGGACCAGCTCGATCACATCACGTCCCCGGGGGAGTACGTATGAGCGAGCAGACGGCCGCACCGGCCGCCGCCACCGAGCCGGACGCCACCGAGCCGGCCGCAGCGCCCCCGCCCCTGCCGCAGCTGCCCCCCACGCCCCCCACGCCGCCCGCCTCGCCCCGGCCCCCGCGCCGGATCCTGCGGGCCGTGGCCCGGTGGACCGTCGCCGTGCTGGTGCTCGGCGGGGTCGGTGCGGGTACGGCGTACGAGATCACCGCGATGGAGCGCACCGACGTGCCGGGCCTCGCCACCGAGAGCGACGGCCGCTGGGAGTACCCGCGGCTGAGCCTGCCCGCGCTGCCTGCGGGCAGGCCGCGGCCCTTCAACAAGGACAACACGGCCGAGATCCACTACGCCGACCTGCGCGAACTGCTGCTCCCGGCCCCGGCCGGAGCCACGGTGGACAAGAAGCTGGCGGGCGGCTGGGTGAGCACCCGGCAGTTCGTGTCCGAGTACGAGAAGGAGTACCGGGAGGACATCGCCGCCACGCTGCGCGACGGGGCGCTGCGCCACATCGCGGCGCGCGGCTGGACCATGCCGGACGGCACGGCGAGCCGGGTCTATCTGCTCCGGTTCAACTCGACGGCCTTCGCGCAGGCGTTTCTCGACGACCGGTACATCGGGGCGTCGGCGGGCGACCCGCTGGTCGGTGCGCCCGACCCCGATCTCGACGAGGCATGGGCGGGCGAAGGGAAGGTGGCGGGTACGACGGCGTACCTGTTCGCCGAGGCGAAGCCGTTCGGCTCCGCCCAGGTCCGGCAGAGCTATCTGGCGGCCGGCGACACCGTCGCCCTGATCGTCCAGTCCCGCAAGGGCAGCGGGGGAACGCCGCGCGTCCCGTTCCACCAGACCGTGATCCTGCAGAACCAGCTGCTGGGCTGACCGCTCCGCGGCACGCCCCGAACCGGCGGGCCGGGACCCCACCCATTAGGCTGGGGCCCGGCCCTGTACTGCCGCCATACCGCTCGTTCAAGGAGCCCCCGTGCTTGAGGCATTCTTCTCCGCCCTGCTGGTCCTGGTCTGCGTCGGCGTTCTCGCCTTCGCCGGTCTGACCGTGAAGAAGCTGTACCAGGGCCAGCGCTAGCCCCTCCGGCCCGGCGCCCCACCCTCCGCCTTCCGCTTCCGCCTCACCGATCGATTGAGCCGTTCATGATCGAGATCCCGTCCGACCTTCACCCGGACCTCGTCCCGCTGGCCTTCCTCCTGGGCAACTGGGCGGGCGCGGGTGTGTCCGACTTCCCCGGCGCCGAGAAGTGCAACTTCGGCCAGGAGGTCTCGTTCAGCCACGACGGCCGGGACTTCCTGGAGTACACCTCGCACTCCTGGGTGCTCGACGCCGACGGCGAGAAGGTCCGGCCGCTGGAGTCCGAGTCCGGCTACTGGCGCATCGACAAGGACCGCAAGGTCGAGGTCGTCATGGTCCGCGACCAGGGCGTCATCGAGATCTGGTACGGCGAGCTCGGCCACCAGAAGCCGCAGATCGACCTGGTCACCGACGCGGTGGCCCGGACCGCGGCCTCCGGCCCGTACAACGGTGGCAAGCGGCTCTACGGCTACGTGAAGAGCGACCTCATGTGGGTGGGCGAGAAGTCCACGCCCGAGGTCGAGCTGCGGCCGTACATGTCGGCGCACCTGAAGAAGGTCGTCACCCCGGAAGAGGTCGCGGCGATGGCGAAGAGCCTCGGCGACCTGCCGGACGACGGAATCGCGTTCTTCAAGTAGTCCACGAGGCCCGTTCCGCGGACTCCTGGGGCCGCGGACTCGCCCGGACCTACACTGGAGCCTGTGGTGAGCACCGACTGGAAGACCGATCTTCGGCAGCGCGGCTACCGGCTGACGCCGCAGCGGCAGCTTGTCCTGGAAGCCGTGGACACGCTGGAACACGCGACGCCCGACGACATCCTGTCCGAGGTGCGCCGGACCGCGTCCGGAGTGAACATCTCCACCGTGTACCGGACCCTGGAGCTCCTTGAGGAGCTGGATCTGGTCAGCCACGCCCATCTGGGCCACGGCGCTCCGACGTACCACCTGGCCGACCGCCACCACCACATCCACCTGGTCTGCCGGGACTGTACGAACGTCATCGAGGCCGATGTCGACGTCGTCGCCGAGTTCACCGAGAAGCTGCGCGGCACGTTCGGCTTCGAGACGGACATGAAGCACTTCGCGATCTTCGGCCGCTGTGCCGACTGCACGGCGAAGTCGGCCGGAGCGGCTGGAGAGGCCGGAGCGATGACCGGTCCGGCCGCCGGGACCCAGCCGTAGGGCCTGTCGTCGCCCGAGTCGTACGCTGGTCGCATGAAGAGCCCCCTGCTGTCCCTGCCCGGCGCCGTCCCCGCCGAGGGTCGCGACGAAGGCGTCGCCGCGCACTACGGCGACCTGTTCCGCGAGCAGCGCGCCCTCGCCGACGGTTCCGGTCTGGTCGACCTCTCGCACCGCGGGGTCGTGACCGTCACCGGGAGCGACCGGCTGGCGTGGCTGCACCTCCTGATCACCCAGCACGTCAGCGAACTCGCCCCGGGCCAGGCCACCGAGTCCCTGATCCTCACGGCGAACGGGCACATCGAGCACGCCCTGTATCTCGTCGACGACGGCGAGACCGTGTGGATGCACGTCGAGCCGGGCACCCAGGGCGAGCTGATCGCCTATCTGGAGTCGATGAAGTTCTTCTACCGGGTCGAGGTCGCCGACCGTACCGAGGACTTCGCCGTCGTGTACCTGCCGGCCGGTTCCATCGCCGGGATCCCGGACCGTGCCACCGCACGGGAGACGCCGTACGGCCGCGACGTGTTCCTGCCCCGCGACGAACTGGAGGAGTACGCGGCGGCGCACGGCCCGGCCGCCGGGGTGCTGGCCTACGAGGCGCTGCGCGTCGAGGGCCACCGTCCACGGCTCGGGTTCGAGACGGATCACCGCACCATCCCGCACGAGCTGGGCTGGATCGGCACCGCCGTCCACCTCCAGAAGGGCTGCTACCGGGGCCAGGAGACGGTGGCCCGGGTGCAGAACCTGGGCAAGCCGCCGCGGCGCCTGGTCTTCCTGCACCTGGACGGCAGCGAGGTCCTGCTGCCGGGGCACGGCACCCCGGTGCGGCTGGCCGCGGACGGGGCGGAGGGCCGTCAGCTCGGCTTCATCACCAGTTCCGCCCGCCACCACGAGCTGGGGCCGATCGCGCTGGCCCTGGTGAAGCGGAACGTGGCGGTGGACGCGGAGCTGCTGGCGGGCGACACGGCGGCGGCCCAGGAGACGGTCGTCGAACCGTAGGACTGCTCGCCCCTGCCCGCAGGCTCAGACCTCGACGATGACGGTGAACGGGCCGTGGTTCGTGAGCGAGACCCGCATGTCCGCTCCGAACCGGCCCGTCTCCACCTGCGCGCCCAGTGCCCGCAGCTGTGCCACGACCTCGTCGACCAGCGGCTCGGCGATCTCGCCGGGAGCCGCGGCGTTCCACGTGGGCCGGCGGCCCTTGCGGGCGTCCCCGTAGAGAGTGAACTGTGAAATCACCAGAAGTGGTGCATTCACATCGGAGCAGGACTTCTCGCCCTCCAGGATGCGGACCGACCACAGCTTGCGGGCGAGCTGGGCCGCCTTCTCCGCGGTGTCGCCGTGGGTCACTCCCACCAGCACACACAGGCCCTCGCCGACGATTTCGCCGACGACCGCCGAACCGCCGCCCTCGCCACCGGCGTCCGCCACCGTGACGCTCGCACCGTCCACCCTCTGTACCACTGCACGCATACAGACCAACCTATCTTGGGCTGAACGGGTACAGAGCATCTCCACCGGACCCCTCGGAGTGGCACCATGCACGGGAGGCGGTGTGCCGACGCACCGGTCGAGGGGATGGACACAAGCATGAGCATGCATGGAACCGGGCAGTCCCCGGGCGCAGTGCCGGTCGCGCGCCCGGGCGTCAACAGCAAGGCCTCTGTGGGTGCGAGCACCATGCGCCCGCCCGTGCAGCGGACCGGGCAGGGCTCCGAGGACGGGACCGCCGCAACGGCCCCGCTGGATCTGGGCGCCCTGCGGCTGCCGGAGCTGCGCGTGCTGCGGCGGGACGCGCAGCGGGACGAGGCGGACCTCAGCTATGTGCGGCGGCTCGTCCAGGGGCGCATCGACATCCTGCGGGCCGAGCTGGCGCGGCGGCGGGACCCGGAGTCCCCGGTGGTGGACCGGCTCTCGGAGATCCTCACGGACACCCCGTCGCTGCACCGCTCCTCCGCCCGGCACGTCACGCTGAGCACGCCGCGCAGTGACGAGTACCGGCAGCTGGCGGCGGAGACGCTGGCCGAGGTCGAACTCTCCGACCTCGACGCCCGGACGGACGAAGAGCTGCACACCGCGATGGGACGCCTGGTCCGCTACGAACAGCAGGTGTCCCGGCGCCGCTACCGGCTCCAGCGCACCGCGGACGATTGCAGTGCGGAGATCGCCCGCAGGTACCGTGACGGGGAAGCACAAGTAGACGACCTGCTCGCCTGAAGCGACCCTTCCGAGGGCGGGTCCCGCCCGTCCCCGGAAGGCCACCATGACCTCCAGCGCAGCCCCGTCGTCCCCGTCCGGCATATCGGACAGCCTGTCCGGTGGCGCCTCCGGCGGCATATCCGGCCGGGCCCCCCTTCTGCCCGTGCTGGCCGAGGTCGTCCGGTCCGGTTTCGTCGAGGGGCACCATCGGGGCTCCCTGGTCGTCCTGGCCGCGGACGGCAGCGTGGAGATGTCCCTGGGAGATCCGGCGGCCCCGGTCTTCCCGCGCTCCTCCAACAAGCCGATGCAGGCCGCCGCGGTGCTCCGGGCCGGCCTCGACCTGTCGGGGGAGCGGCTGGCGCTGGCCGCCGCGAGCCATTCGGGTGAGGGCTTCCACCTCGATCTCGTACGCAAGATGCTCACCGAGCACGGGCTGTCGGCCGACGATCTGCAGACCCCGCCCGACCTGCCGCTGGACCCGGTGGAGGCGGAGACGTATCTCGCCGCGGGCCACGTCCGGGAGCGGATCACGATGAACTGCTCGGGCAAGCACGCGGCGATGCTGGCGGTGTGCCTGCACAACGGCTGGGACCCGGCCACGTACCTCGACCCGGCCCACCCGCTCCAGCAGCTGGTCCACCGGGTCGTCGAGGAGGCGGCGGGCGAGCCGGTCGCCGCGGTCGGCACGGACGGCTGCGGGGCGCCGCTGATGGCGCTCTCCCTGGTGGGTCTCGCCCGGGCGTTCCGTACGTTCGTCACGGCGGAGCAGGGCACGGCGGAGCGCCGGGTGGCGGACGCGATGCGCGCCCATCCCGAGTACGTGGCCGGCACCCGCCGCCCGGACACCTGGCTGATGCGGGAGGTGCCGGGGACGCTGTCCAAGATGGGCGCCGAGGCGGTCCAGGCGGTGGCGCTGGCGGACGGCCGGGCGCTGGCCTTCAAGATCGACGACGGTTCGACCCGGGCGCTCGGACCCGTACTGGCCCGTGCGCTGGGTCTGCTCGGCGTCGACGCCCCGGTGGTGTCGCGGATCGGCCGGGCGCCGCTGATGGGCGGCGCGGCCGAGGTCGGGGAGATCCGGGCGGCGTTCTGACGGGGCCGCCCTCCGAGGTTCGCGTTTCCGAGGCCGTGCGAAAAGCCGGCGACATCCGCGGCCCCGGTGTTTAGCGTGAGGCGGATGAGTACCTCTCGCACTCCTGACAGCCTCGACGCCCACCACATCTCCCCCGCCGAACTCCATGACTGGCTGCGCGCCGTGAACACCGGCTTCCTGCGCGCGCCGACACCGTCGGACGAGGAGGTGACGGGGCGTCTGCCGTACCTCGACCTGGCGCGCACGCAGGGAGTGTTCGACGAGGGGCGGTGCGTGGCGACGTTCCGGTCGTTCGCGCAGGAGCTGACGGTCGTGGGCGGCGCCACGGTGCCGACGGACGCGGTCACCAACGTCACGGTGTCGCCCACGCATCGGCGTCGCGGACTGCTCTCGCGGTTGATGGCCACGGACCTGGCGGCGGCGAAGGAGCGCGGCGACGTGGCCGCCACGCTGATCGCCGCCGAGTACCCGATCTACGGACGGTACGGCTTCGGCCCGGCGGCCTGGACGACCGAGTGGGAGGTCGACATCCCCCGGACGGGCCTCGACCCGCACGGCAGGGTCCCGTCGGACGGGGACGGCGGCCGGATCGACCTGGTGGACGGCGCGGAGGTACGGAAACTGGGGCAGCCCCTGCACGACCGGCTGCGGGCCCGGCAGCACGGGGTGGTGAGCCGCGGGGAACGCTGGTGGGACCTCAACACCGGCGAGGTGGTCTTCCCGCACGACCACTGGACCGAGCCCTTCTACGCCGTCTACCGCGGGCCCGACGGCAGCGTCGACGGCCTGCTGGTCTACCGCGCCGACGACCACTGGGGCGACGCCAAGCAGCCGTTGAACCGGGCGACGGTACGCAGCCTGATCGCGGTGACCCCGGCGGCCGAGCGGGCGCTGTGGCACTTCCTCTGCTCGGTCGACTGGATCTCCACGATCCGCACCGGCCACCGCGCCCCCGACGACCTGCTCCCGCTCCTCCTCCCGGACCCGCGCGCGGCCCGCGTGGTGACGCACGCGGACTTCCTGTGGGTGCGCATCCTGGACATCGTCCGCGCCCTGGAGGCCCGCACCTACGCGGTCCCCGGCTCCCTCGTCCTGGACATCCACGACCCGGCAGGCCTCGCCGCGGGCCGCTTCCACCTGGACGCCACACCGGACGGCGCCACCTGTGCCCCGACGACGCGGACGGCCGATCTGGCCATGGACGTACGGGAGTTGGGGACGCTGTACCTGGGCGACGAGAGCGTGACGCGCCTGGCGGCCCTGGGCCGCGTCGAGGAGCTGACCCCGGGGGCGGCTGCCCGGGCGGACGGGATGCTGCGGGCGGGGCGGCGGGCGTGGTGCCCGGATGTGTTCTAGGGCGTGTTTCGGAAGTAGCGCCGTCCGCCCGGAGGGCGGGCGGCGGCCGTTGGGGCGTGGCGGCCGCTGGGAAGCCGATGATCGCGGGAGGAGACTCGCGTCGTGCGTGATCGTGTGGACGCCTCCTCGGGCCTGACGCTGCGGAGATGGAAGGCCGAGGACGCCCGGGCGGTGATGACCGCGTTCGCGGATCCGCTCATGCGGGGTCAGTCCGACGAACCGGTTGATTCCGTCCGGTCTGCCGAACGATGGACAGCGGCTCGTGGTGACCAGTGGGATGCGGGCTCTGCCTACTCCTTCGCCGTCGTCGACAGCGGCGGCCTTGTTCTCGGCCAGGTGTGTGTCGGGCACGTGGACCGGAGGCACGGCACTGGCTGGGTTTCCTACTGGACGGCGTCAACGGCTCGCGGCCGAGGCGTGGCTTCCCGCGCGTGCCGTGCTCTGGCCCGCTGGGCGTTCGCCGATGCCGAGCTCTTCCGGCTGGAGCTCGGGCACCGGGTCAACAATCCCGCCTCGTGCGGAGTGGCCCGCGCGGCCGGCTTCGCGGTGGAGGGGCGGCAACGGCAGAAGCTCGCGTACGACGGGGTTCGCTTCGACGTGGAACTTCATGCCCGACTGGTCACGGATGCGTAGCCGGGCCGTGGTGCGGCTCTGTTCATGGGAGAGGGTTCTGGCGCACATTCCGTGAGAACGCCCGGCGGTGGAAGCATCGGCAGGCCGTGCCGTTCAGTCGGCCCAGCCGTCAGCGTTTGAGTACGACTCGTAGGAGTAGCGCGTGTCGCGGTCCCACTCCTTCTCGGTGATGCGTCTGTATGCCCGGTCCGGCGTGCAGAGCAGGCTCTCAGCCCAGATGAGGTCGGTGGCGTAAGGAGTGAAGGCCGCTGGGTCTTCGAGGACGCTGGCGAATTCCGTGCGGCCGGCGGCGACGACCGCGGCACGGGTGTAGAGAAATGCGTCTCCGCTCAGGTCGCGTCCGTACTCCTTGCGGTCCAGCCGGTAGAGCGCCCATGACAGTTGTTCGGCAAAGCCGGTGACCAGCGACAACGGAGACCGGGCGAGGCGTTCGGTGAGGGTGTCTGCAAGGAGGTCGGCGTCTGGGTCGGGGCCTGCGGGCCTGCAGTCCTCGATCAGCTGCCAGAAGGCGTCTTCGTTCATGTCGGCGAGCATGTACCAACGGTCTGACAGTCCCGGCTTCCAGCATGCCTGGTTGTCGCGGTGAGGAGAATGACGCGGTTGCAAGCAGGGGGACTTGGCCTGCCGGACGGTGTCTGTGTGGAACGAACGGGGTCGTGGCCGCAGCAGTCGGGCCGGAGGCGAAACCGGTTCTGACACGATGTCCGTGAGAACCGTGGACGAGCTGATCGGCAGCCTCGAGCAATGCGGATAGAGAACGTCGCGAGGATCCGAACCGTCCGTCTCACCGCGACGGTTGGTGCAGTTGTTGCTGCTCCAGCCCTGTTCGTGGCCGGAGCTCCGTTGCTCCGCTGCGTGTTGCGTCGCAACTACCGCGAGGACGGGTCGGGCTTTGTGTGGCCGGTGCGGGGTGTCGACGGCGACGGTGAAACGGCACGTGCGCGTGCTGCGGGAGCTCGGTGCACTGGTGTGGCGGCGGCACGGGCCGAAGCGGAACCTGCGGCTACGCGGACGGTCGTACGCGGGTACGGCAACGATTTACGCGGTTGTGATCCCGCCCGTGCACGACCACGTGATGGGGCACCGGCCGGACGGTACCGGGTACGAGGCGCGGGTGGCCGGGGTGACGGAGGCGGGGCGTGCCCGTGCGGTGGGGGAGGCGCGTGCGGAGGTCCGGGCCGCTGACGCGCCTGTCGGGCCGGGCGCTGGGGAGTCTTCGGCCCTCACCATGATGACTCCGGTGAGTCCGACGCCGTAGGCGGCGCATGTGTGTGGCGTCAGTTGTCGGTGGGCGCGAGCAACAGGGCCAGTATCAGGGCCCCCGCGCAGGCACAGTTGGGGCTTCCCGCCTTGAGGCCGAACGACAGCAGCGCGAAGCCCACCGTCCCCATCAGCCCGTACTTCCACTGCACGATCTGCTCGATCCCCAGCGTGACGAATGGCATGACGATCACTCCTCCGGCGGTGAAGGGGCGTCGATGCTCGCACTCCGTTGTGTCGAGAGGACGCTGCCTGTGTACCTAGAACAACCGATCAACCTCTTAGATTTGGCTGGTTGGCTTGACTGTAGGTTTCCCTACGAATGAGTAGTCGTAAACTTGTATGGTTGCCTGGATTGGTTGGTTGTGATGGCGGTCATGTGATTTTCATGGTTGCTCACGCGAAGTCTCCCTGGCTGGCCACCAGTTGTATGGTTGAGATGTGATGAATCGTGAGCATGACTGGACTGAGGGCGAGTTCATCTATCAGCGCGTCGCCGACGAGCTGCGTCAGGGCATCACAAGCGAGGAGTGGGGGCCGGGCGAGCGCCTGCCGACACGGGCCCAGCTCGCCGAACGGTTCGATGTCTCACCCGCCACGATCAACGAGGCCCTGAAGTGTTTGCGCGAGGAGGGTCTCATCGTCACCCGGCAGGGCAGCGGGACCTTCGTGGGGGGCGGGCGGCAGGGCGAGGGGCGCGTCGCGCCACAGGGGGGCCGCGCCGCTCAGGCCCCGGGTGGCCCCTGGGCCGTGATGGCCGAGGGCGTCAAGCCGGTGATGCTCGGGCCGTACCTGGCGGAGGCGTTCGAAGCGCCCGAGGTGACACTCGATGTCTTCTCCATGACCACGGAGTCGCTCGCCAAGCGGGTGTCGGACCTGAAGGACCGGTTCATCCAGGAGAACATCCCGCCGCCCCGCAGCATCAAGGCCCGGCTGATGCTTCCGGACTGCGACTCCCCGAGCCTGGCGATCCCCCGTAGGGTCGACGGCGCGGACGACCCCCGCGTGCGGCAGCGGCTGAAGGCGATCCTGCAGAGCCACGCGACGATGTTCCAGGAGGCGCTGTTCGAGCTCCAGCGCTGCGACCCCGCACCGGAAGTCGACGTCGAGGTGCGGGTGGTGCCGTTCGCACCCCAGATGAAGTTGTACATTCTGAACCGCAGCCTGGCGCTGCAGGGCTTCTACGTCGTGGATGTGGGCAGCATCCCGCTCCCTCCGGGACGTGAGGAAGTCGAGATATACGACGCGTACGGCACGGGAGCCACCCTCTTTCCGTACCGTGTGGCGGCGACGGCGAAGAGCGCCGGGAGCGGACCGCGCGACATCGTGCAGGAGTGCCAGGCGTTCTTCGATTCGAACTGGAATCACCAGGCCACGAGGGTGGATCTCTGATCGTGCTGTCCCCAGTTGCTGCTCCTGCACGCGACGAGGCTTCGGCCGCTCGGCGTGCGCGGAATCTGCTTGCTCGCGCCCGGTGCCTTGTCTGGGACTTCGACGGGCCCATGGTCCAGCTCTTCGTCAGTGAGCACGGGAACGGGGTCAGCGAGGCGCACCTCATCGCCGGCGAGCTCGTCCACATCGCCGCGCAGTACGGTCCTGTACCGGATGAGGTGCGGGGTAATCCCGACCCGCATGCTGTCTTCCGGTGGTACGACCGGCTGGCCCGCACTCGGGGTGCCACCGAGCAGGTGCGCGAGACCGTCGAGCTGCTGCGCCAGGAACTCACCGCCCGGGAGCGCAAGGCCGCCGAGCACGCCACCCCGACCCCCGGGGCGGATCGCCTCGTCAGGGCTTGGCACGGGCTCGGCCGCGGGCTCGCCGTTGCATCCAACAACCACGCGGACGCGGTGCGGCGCTACCTCGAGCGCACGTCGCTGGACCACTTCTTCCAGGGCGCCCCGATCGTCGGGCGCTGCGACGTCGATACGCGGCGGATGAAGCCCGACCCCTGGGTGCTGAACGAGGTCGTCGCCGCGACGGGCCTCGGTGTCGACGGCCATGTGATGATCGGCGACTCGATCGCCGATCTGGGGGCGGCCGGTGCGATCGGAATGCCGTTCATCGGCTATCACCGGGGGCAGGCCGGGCGGGACCTCCTGGCGGCGGCCGGCGCTCGTACGGTCGTGGAGTCCATGGCGGTACTGGCCGATGCGGCCGAGGCGTTGGGTCCGCAAGTGCATTGATCTGGCAGGAAGTTGTACCGTCCCTGTATGGATCCCAACGCGGGGGGACGCCGTACCCCGACGGTCCGCGGCCGGCACCCGGCGCATTCACCCGCAGTGCCGGACACCCCCGGCCGGGGGGCGAGGACGACACAGGACCACCTGTCCGGTGATGTGGTGCTGCCCGCCGGGCAGGTGGACGCGCGTGCGTCGGCGGCCCGGCGGCGTGCGGCCGCACTCGTGTCCGACGAACGGCTCCTGGTGGGCCCGCTCAAGGGCTACCACCACGAGACCTATGCCTTCCCTCTCCCGGCCGACGACGGTTCGGGACGGCAGACCTGGTGGAAGTGCCGGGATCCGCGCGCCGGGCTGCTCTGGTTCGATCTGCGCGCCTTCGCTTCGGAACGGGAACTCGTACGGGCCCTGCAAGGCAGCATCACCCGCATCCCCGCGGTGATCGAGCGGGAGGAGGTCTCCCTCTACACCTTCGTCGAGGGACGGACGCTCGGCGAGGCCTGCCCTCCCGGGCAGCCGCTTTCGGCACGTCACTCCGCCCAGCTCGGCGCACTCTTCGGTGAACTCGTCTCCGTCCGGACCGAATCGGTGCTCGCGTCGGCCGGCTGGGTGGCGGGGCGGCATCCGGCCGGCTGGAAGAACGACTCCGCCGCCTTCCTCGCCCAGCTGATCGACTTCACCGATGTACACATCTACCAACGGCACCTGCCGCGCTACCACGCACTCTTCCGGGACCTCGGCATACCCGGCGGCGCCCTCGACGGTCTCCGCGCGGCAGCAGAGGCGCTCGTGCCCCGGCCTTCCGTCCTGCTCCACGGCGATCTGCACCGGGAGAACTTCATCGTCGACTGTCGCGACGACCTGTGGACGATCGACTGGGAACTGGCCATGGTCGGTGATCCGCTCTACGACCTCGCTACCCACCTCCACCTGATGGGTTATTCGTCCGAGCAGCAAGTGCGGATCACCCGCATGTGGTGCCGTGCGGTCGAGGCGGCCAGGCCCGGGAGTTCCGAGGGGTGGGAGACGGATCTGCCTGTGCTCCGGGCCTTCAAGCAGGCGCAGTCCGTCTACACGGATGTGATCCGGGTGGCGCTGGCCCTCGGTGAGCTCACGGCGGCGCAGCGGCAACGGCAGCTCGCCCACTCCGCCCGGCGGATAGAAGGGGCGCTGGCGGCCGCGCACCTGACCTTGGGGCTGACGTACGGGCCCTCTGCCGATGATGTGGCCACCGCGTACGCCAAATGGTTCGGCGACGTTCTCCCACCCTCACCGCGTCCGCACCCTGAACAGCACGCCCGACAGCCCGATCGCCACCAGCAGCAGCCCCCCGGCCCAGGTCAGTGCGATCCACGGGGCGTTGCCCGCCGGCTGGTTCAGGAGGAGGGCGCGCAGGGACTCGATGGCCGGGGTGATCGGCTGGTGGTCGGCAAAGCCGTGGAGCCAGGAGGGCATGGAGTCGACCGGGACGAAGGCGCTGCTCGGGTAGGGCAGGAAGGACATCAGGAAGGTGAATCCGCCAGCGGCCTCGGGGGTCTTGGCCAGCAGGCCGATCGCCGCGGACAGCCAGGACAGCGCGACGATGTAGGCGAGCAGGACGGCGAGCGCGGTGAGCCAGCCGGTGAGAGTGGCGGTGGGGCGGAAGCCGATCAGGAGGGCGACACCCAGGACCACCGTGGTGGAGAGCAGGTTGCGGACCGTGCTGGCGGCGACATGGCCGGCGAGGACGGTCGCGCCGCCGATGTCCAGGGAGCGGAAGCGGTCGATGATGCCGTTCTTCATGTCCTCGCTGACGGCCACCGCCGTGCTCGCGGAGCCGAAGCCGGCGCACAGGAGCAGGACGCCGGGGACTACGTAGGTGACGTACGAGGAGTGCGGGACGCCGGTGTCGATCGCGCCGCCGAAGAAGTAGACGAAGATCAGCATCAGCATGACGGGCAGCATGAGTGAGGTGATCAGGGCGTCTGTGTTGCGCCGGCTGATGCGCAGCGAGCGGCCCGCCATGGTGCCGGCGCGGGTGAGGGGGCCGGGGAGGGTTTCAGACATGAGCGGCCCGGGTTTCCTTCGTCGCCCCGGTCAGGGCCATGAAGACGTCGTCGAGCGTGGCGCTGTGCAGGCTGAACCGCTCCACCGCCGTACCGTCCGGGTCGATCTCGTCCAGCAGGGCGCGGACATGGGCCGCCGATCCGTCCGTCGGCAGCCCGAGCGTGAGGGTCCCGGGTGCGTGGTGCACGGCCCGGTGGGTGAGCCGGAGATAGCTCGCGCGGTCGGCCAGGACGACGTCGAGGCGGTGTCCCGCGACGCGTGACTTCAGCGAGTCGGGCGAGCCCTCGGCGACCTTCCGGCCGTGGTCGAGGACGGCGATGCGGTCGGCCAGCCGGTCGGCCTCCTCCAGGTACTGGGTGGTGAGCAGGACCGTGGCGCCGTCGGCGGCGAGTTCGCGGACGACCTGCCAGAGTTCCTGACGGCTGCGGGGGTCGAGGCCGGTCGTCGGCTCGTCGAGGAAGAAGACCTCCGGCTGCGGACTGCCGACCAGACCGGCCGCCAGGTCGAGTCTGCGCCGCATGCCGCCGGAGTAGGTGCGGCGGGCGGCGGGCGGCGTCGGACAGGCCGAAGCGGTCGAGGAGTTCGGCGGCGCGGCGGCGCGCGTCCGTGCGGGAGCGGCCGGCCAGCCGGGCCATCATGCGCAGGTTCTCCTCGCCGGTCTGGGCCTCGTCCAAGGCGGCGTACTGCCCGGTGAGGCTGATCGTGCGGCGTACCCGGCTCCGGTCGGCGACGACGTCGTACCCGGCGATGCGGGCCGTGCCGCTGTCGGCGGTGGTGAGCGTGGCCAGGATGCGTACGGCGGTGGTCCTGCCCGCACCGTTCGGGCCGGGCAGGGCGAAGACGGGGGAGCGGTCGGCCCGCAGGTCGATGCCGTCCGGGACGGGTTGCGCGGGTCTTCCGTACGACTTGGTGAGTGCGAGGGCCTCGATCATGGCGGGTGACGGCATGGACTCCCCCCTTGTGCGTATGGCATACGCGTTACTGTGTAAGAGTTACGCATAACTAGGATGGGCATCAAGGGAAGGTGGGTTCAGGTGACGCAGGAGAACGGTTCGCCGGGCGGTACGGGCCTGCCCGCCAGCATCGAGACCGCCTGGGGGCTGCGGGCGCGCCCGGTGAAGGGGCCCAAGCCCGGGCTGAGCCTGGGACGCATCGTGGACGCGGCAGTCGCGGTGGCGGCGGCCGAGGGGCTCGGCGGGGTGTCCATGGGCCGGGTCGCCAAGGACCTCGGGGTCTCCACGATGTCGCTCTACCGGTACGTGGCAGCCAAGGACGAGCTCTACGTGCTGATGCAGGAGGCGGCCCTGGGGCCGCCGCCCCCGCTGCCCGCCCTGGACGAGAGGGCCGGCTGGCGGGAGGCGCTGTCGCAGTGGGCGCGGGCGCAGAGCCGGGTGTTCCACGCCAACCTGTGGATGCTCCGCATCCCCATCGCCGGACCGCCCGCCAGCCCGAACTCGGTCGCCTGGTGGGAACAGGGCCTCCAGGCGCTCGCGGGCGCCGGTCTGGAGGCGGGCGAGGAGATCTCCGTCATCCTTCTGGTCAGTGGTTTCGTGCGGAACGAGGCGCTGCTGATGAGTGATCTCGATGCCGCGGCCGAGTCCCGCGGCGTATCGGCGCAGGAGGTCACGGACGGCTGCGTCCGCACGCTGGGCCGGCTGGCCGACCCCGTGCGCCACCCCGCGCTGTCCCGGCTGATGGCGACCGAGGGGATGTGGGCGCCGGACGAGCCGGACCACGCGTTCGCGTTCGGTCTCGAACGGGTGCTTGACGGCGTCGGCGTACTGGTCGGATCGCGTGCGCGGGAGCGCGGAACAAAGGCCTCCGGAACGGGTCCGGGCGGCGTCTGACGTCAAGTTCGCTTGAGGTCGGAGGCGTTACTCTTCATGGTCATGAGCGGAGAGAAGCCCGGCCCCCGTACGGCAGCCGACGCGGCGCACACGGCAGAAGGCGGGGACGCGGCCGCGCCGATGAGCCTGCGGGAGCGGAAGAAGCAGCTGACGTATCAGGCGGTCTCCGACGCCGCGATCGCGTTGTTCCTGGAGCGTGGCTTCGACAAGGTCTCGGTGGCGGAGATCGCGGCCGCGGCCGACATCTCCAAGCCGACGCTGTTCCGCTACTTCCCGGCCAAGGAGGACCTGGCCCTCCACCGGTTCGCCGACCACGAGGACGAGTCCGCGCGGGTCGTCGCCGGCCGCGCGGAGGGCGAGTCCCCGCTGGACGCGCTGCGGCGCCACTACCTGGACGGTCTGGAGCGGCGCGACCCGGTCACGGGCCTGTGCGACGTGCCGCAGGTGCTGGCCTTCCACCGGCTGCTGTACGGGACGCCGTCCCTGGTGGCGCGCCTGTACGCGTACCAGAGCCGTGCCGAGGCCGCTCTCGCCCGTGCCCTGGGCGACAGGGTGACGGACCGGCTGGCCGCGGGCCAGATCATCGCGGTCCTGCGCATCCTGTCCCTGGAGAACTGGCAGCGCATCAGCGAGGGCCGGAGCGCGGACCAGGTGTACGCGGACGCGGTCGAGGCCGCCGAGCAGGGTTTCGTACAGCTGCGGTCGGGGCTGGGGAGCTGATTCCCGGCCCTCTCGGCTATCGGCTGTCCTCGGCGTGCTGCACCGCCTCGGCGATCTCGCGGACCCGGTCGAGCGTGATGCCGGTGCGCTGTTCCACGGCCAGCGGGTGATCGGTGGGCTCCAGCTCGATCAGCGGGCGCCGGCCGATCGGGCGGGTGTGCGCGTTGGTCTTGAGGTTGGTCGTACGGGGGGTGTAGAGCCCCAACTCGGTGGTGAGCCAGCCGAAGTACGGCTTCTCGGACTCCCGGCCCGGGGTCTCCCACACATCGAGGGCGCGGGCGAAGTTCTCCCGGCTCAAGGACACCCAGACACCCCATGAGAACGGCTCCGGGCTGCCGGTCACGGGTATCTCGATCAGGCCCTTGATGAAGTAGTGCTCGTGTCTGACGATGCACTGGTCCGTCGAGAGCATGCTGTCGGGGTCGCTCTCCAGGCCCGCGTCCCAGACGTCGGGCGCCATGGTCGAGTACCCCATCGGGAGTTCCGTGTGGTGTTCGCCGCAGCGGGAGCAGGTGTAGCCGGGGTCGGTAGCCATGGGCGGGATCCTAGAGCGTCCGCTTGTCGGGCACATGGCCCCGGTGGACCGTCGCCGCTTGCACTCAGTCCGCGGCGGGGATGTCCAGCGCCGTTCCGTACAGCCGCGAGACCCGGATCCGGATCACCACGCGCCGGTCCGCGACCACCTGTGCCAGGAAGGCCGCCTCCTCGTCCGGGTCCTCGAAACCGGGCGTCAGGGACAGGAGTTCACGGCTGACCGCGTCACCGGGCACGGCCGCCGGCGCGGACACCTCCGCCTCGCCCTCGGCGACCGCGAACGAGAACACGTCCTGGCCCTGCACGTGCAGCGCCGCGTGCGGATCGGTGCGCAACTGGCGCGGCTTGAGGCGGTCGGCAGTGCTGGAGACACGCACCATCCGTTCTCCGGCGTCCCAGGAGTACAGCACCGTCGTCAGGTGGGGGTGCCCGGTGCGCCGCACGCTCGCGAGGACGCCGAACTGCTGCTCCGCGAGCAGCCGCGACAGTTCCGCTTCGGTGAGCACGCGCGGGGCGGGGCCTGCGCCGGGGCCGGACTCGGGGCCGGACTCGGGCTCGTTCTCGACGGGGGTGGTGGGGTGCGTGGTCATGGGGTCCGTCCTTCGGCTTGGCTGGGTGGGGTGCGGTGCGGTGGTGTGGGTGCGGTCAGGTGGAGGGGGTGGCGGCGGCCCGGCGGTCCGGCCGCCTGAGGACCGTGAGCGCGACGAGGAAGGCGGTGGCGAGCAGCCCGGTGCCGACGGCGAACGCCAGGTGGTAGCCGCCGGTCAGCGCCTCGGCCCGGCTGCCGCCCGCCGCGAGCAGCGTGTCCGTACGGGAGGCGGCCAGTGTGGACAGGACGGCGACGCCCATCGCCATGCCGATCTGCTGGGTGGTGTTGAACAGCCCGGAGGCGAGCCCCGCGTCCTCCTCGCCCGCCCCCGACATGCCGAGCGTGGTCAACGCCGGGAGCGCGAGGCCGAATCCGGCGGCGAGGAACATCACGGGAAGCAGATCGGTGGCGTAGTGCGCGTGGACGGGGAGCCGGGTGAGGAGGCCGAGCATCCCGATCAGCAGGGCCAGCCCGAGGAGCAGGACGCTGCGTTCGCCGAACCGTGCGCTCAGCCGGGCCGAGATCCCGAGCGACACCGCGCCGATGACCGCGGCCGCCGGCAGCATGGCGAGACCCGTGGCGGTGGCTCCGTGACCGAGGACCCGCTGCAGGTACAGCGCGACGAGGATCTGGAACGAGAACAGCGCGGCCACCATGAGGATCTGGACCAGATTGGCTCCGGCGACACTGCGTGAGCGGAGGATCCGCAACGGCAGGAGCGGGGTGGCGGCCGTGGCCTGCCGGACGACGAACGCGGCGAGCAGGGCCAGCGCGAGGGCGCCCAGACCGAGCGTGTGTGCCGACAGCCACCCGTACGACTCGACCTCGACGACGGAGTAGATGCCCAGCATCAGGCCTCCGGTGACCAGGAGCGCGCCGATCGCGTCGGCCCCGGCGCTGCTGCCGGGTCCGTGGTCCGCGGGCAGAACGCGCACCGCGACGAGGAGGACCGCGAGGCCGATCGGCAGGTTGATGAAGAAGATCCAGTGCCAGCCGAGCGCGTCTGTGAGGACCCCGCCGAGCACCTGGCCGATCGAGGCCCCGGCCGCACCGGTGAAGCTGAACACGGCGATGGCCCGGGCCCGTTCGCGGCTCTCCGTGAAGAGGGTGACGAGGATGCCCAGGCCGACCGCGGAGGCCATGGCGCTGCCGGCGCCCTGAAGGAAGCGGGCGGTGACGAGGAGGGCGGGGGAGCCGGCCGCCCCGGCCAGTACGGAGGCCGCGGTGAAGACCGCGGTGCCGGCCAGGAACATCCGACGGCGGCCGAGGAGATCGCCGAGCCGTCCGGAGAGCAGCAGCAGACCGCCGAAGGCGATCAGGTAGGCGTTGACGACCCAACTGAGGCCGGCGGGCGTGAACCCGAGGTCGTTCTGGATGGCGGGCATCGCCACCGTCACGATCGAGCCGTCGAGCACGGTCATCAGCAGACCGGTGGCGATCACGCCGAGGGCGAGCCGGCGCGAACGGGCGGCGGGGGAAGGAGGGTTGCCGGCGGGCGCGGGCGCGGATGTGGCGGCGGGGGGCGAGCTGGGCGTGGTGGCAGACATCGGGCTCTCCTGTCGGTGGGTTCGACAAGAGAGAACGTAGCAGATGGTTTTGTTGCGGACTATTTCTTTCGGTTCTATTTTCTGCGGATGGCGCGGTCCGTGTGTTCGGGTGGAGCCGCTTACTTCTGGCTCTGGCGGGCTCGGCGGGCCGCTCGCGGATGCTCGGCCGGGGCCGCCAGATGCTCGCCGGCCAGCTGGTTCAGGGCGCGCAGGAGGGCCTCCCGGCCGGTCCGGGGCAGGCTGCTCAGGGCCTCCTCGTGCACCCGGTCGACGATCTCCTGGCTCTGCGCGGCGAGTGCGGCACCCCGCTCGGTGACGGCGATGATCCGCGCCCGCCGGTCCCGGCTGGAGGGCCTGCGCTCGGCGAGCCCCGCGCTCTCCAGGGCGTCCACCGTCACCACCATGGTGGTCTTGTCCATGTCGCCGATCTCGGCGAGCTGGATCTGGGTGCGCTCCTCCTCCAGGGCGTGGACCAGGACGCAGTGCATGCGCGCGGTGAGCCCGATCTCGGCGAGCGCCGCCGACATCTGGGTCCGCAGGACGTGACTGGTGTGGTCCAGGAGGTAGGAGAGGTCCGGTGCGGTGCGGGTGGGTGCCATGGCGGTCATGCCCGCCAGCGTAACAACTCGGTCTGTGGCGGATCGTCCGCAAACGGACTTTATCCTTCTCGTGGTCTCCGGCCGCCTCGGAAATCGGTGGCCGACCGTTCCCGCCGCCTGCACAGTGGCCGTATGACCTCTGCCGAAGCCGCGTTCCTGCCCGGTCTGGAGCTCTCCCGGATCCTGTACGAGGAGGCGGTACGGCCCGTCCTCGACGACGTGTTCCCCGGCCTGCCGTACGCCGCCGCGCGGATCGGACCGGGTTCGGAGGTGCTCGGTTTCGACACCATACGGTCGGTCGACCACGACTGGGGCCCGCGCCTGGAACTCTTCCTCGCGCCGGACGACGCCGTGGCCCACGGCGAGACGATCCGGCGGCTGCTGGCGGACCGGCTGCCGAAGGAGGTCCGCGGCTGGCCCACCCACTTCCGCCCGGCCGCCGATCCGCTCGACCCGGTCGGCCACATGGCGGCGACCGACGGCCCCGTCAACCACCGCGTGGTCGCGCACGACACCGGCGCCTGGCTCACCCGGGAGGTCGGCCTCGACGCCACGACCACGGAACCGGGCGTACGGGACTGGCTCGCCATGCCGCAGCAGAGGCTCGCCGGAGTCACCGCCGGCGCGGTGTTCCACGACGGGCCCGGCCTCCTCACCACCGCACGCGCGCGACTGGCCCGCTACCCGGAGCAGGTGTGGCGCTATGCGCTGGCCTGTCAGTGGCAGCGGATCGCCCAGGAGGAGGCCTTCGTCGGGCGCTGTGCCGAGGTCGGCGACGCACTCGGTTCGGCCGTCGTCGCGGCCCGGCTGGTGCGGGACCTCATGCGGCTCAGCCTGCTGCTGGAGCGGCGCTTTGTCCCGTACAGCAAATGGCTGGGCAGTGCGTTCGCCCGGCTGGAGGCGGCCGAGGAGCTGATGCCGTCACTGCGCGGAGTGCTGGCGGCGACGGACCACCCGGAGCGTGAGCGGCTGTTGTGTGCCGCGTACGAGGCAGTGGCGATCCGCCAGAACGCGACCGGCCTGGTCGATCCGGTGGACCGGGCGCCGCGCCCGTACCACGGCCGTCCGTACCTCGTCCTGCACGCGGAACGCTTCGCCCGCCCGCTGGCCGACTCGCTCACCGACCCGGACCTGCGCGGCCTGCCGCTGACCGGGGTCGTCGACCAGTGGGCGGACAGCACGGACCTGCTCATGGGGAGGGATGGGGACGCGCTGCGGGCAGCAAGTGCGGCGGTGGGCGGACGGTGAGGGGCTCAGCGGTCGCGAGCCCACCACCACCGGCGGCGGCGGCGCGGGGTGCGGATGCGTGCGCTCCCTGCCTCCGGCCGGCTGCCGGGCAGGTCGCGCAGCGGCCGCCACGGATCGTCGGGGGAGGCCATCGGCGCCTGCCGCTCCGCCTGCGCCCGGATCTCGTAGTACGAGTCGTGGGCCGTCACCCGGAACGCCTCGTCGTACGACGCCATCGCGGCCTGCATCGCCGCACCGGCGAGGCCGCGGCGGCGGACCCGCGAGGCCAGCCGGGCGAAGCCGCCCAGGACCGCGGCGAGGGCACCGGCGAACACGAGGAACGGCAGCAGCTCATCCATGCGGTCGAGCGTAGGCCCGCAGGGGAGGGATCCGCACGAGTGGGGCCCGCAGGGGAGGGATCCGCACGGGTGGGGCCCGCAGGGGAGGGATCCGCAGGGGAGGGATCCGCACGTGTGTGGCCCGCACGTGTGGGGGTGGCACGAGTGGCGCCCGCACGGGTGGGGCAGGCGCGAAATCCAGTGGCGGGCAGTTGGGCGGCCCGCCTAGCTTGAACGCCCGTGACCCATGATCCGAAAGCGTTCGTCCACGCTCATGCCCTCTGCGGCAACGGGAACGACGGGCCGACGTCGGGCGGCCGGCGATGACCGGCCCGGCGACGACGCATCCGGTACCCGGGGGCGCGGAGGAGCGGCTGTTCTCGCGGACGTACGCGGCCGCCACGATCGGCTTCGCCGCGGTCATGTTCCTGACCGGGTTCGCCGCACTCGCCGTCGTCCCCATGCTTCCGGTGGCCGCCCGCGATCTGGACGGGGTCCCGCTCTACCCGCTGGTGGCGGGCTGCTTCGTCGCGGCGAGCCTGTTCGGCGGGGTGCTGGGCGGCGACTGGGCGGACCGGGCGGGTGCGGGGCGCCCGCTGGCGGCGGGTGTCGTGCTGGCGGTGGTCACCCTGGTCGTGTCGGCCACCAGCACCACCATCTGGCAGCTGGCGGTCGGGCGGTTCCTGGACGGGGTGGCGGCCGGGATGATCGCGGTGGCCATCAACACGGCCATCGCACACGCCTACCCGGACCGGCTGCGGGCCCGCGCCCTGGCGCTGATGAGCACCTGCTGGATCATCCCGTCCCTGGCCGGTCCGCCGCTGGCGGGGCTGGTGGCCGAGTGGTGGTCCTGGCGCGCCGTGTTCTTCGGCCTGGCCGCCCTCACCGTGATTCCGTCGCTGGCCGTGGCCCTCCTCCTGCGCAGCCGTTCCTGGCAGGCGCCTCCGGAGGAGCCGGAGCCCGGCCCGTCGACGGAACGGGCTCCGCGGCCCGCGCTGATGGTCGCGGCGGCGGTGAGCGTGGGCGCGGCGCTGGGCCAGTACGCGGTGTCGGGCTGGGACGTACGGCATCTGCTGTGCGGGGTGGCGGGGCTCGCCCTGCTGGTGGTGTTCGTGCCGCGACTGCTGCCGCCGGGCACCTGGCGTGCCGCGCGCGGACTGCCGGCCGCCGTGCTGTTGCGCGGTCTGACGTCGGGGGCGTACTTCACGCTGGAGGCCTTCGTTCCCCTCCTGCTGACCACCGCCCGGCGCGTTCCGCCCGTGCAGACCGGACTGGCTTTCACGGGGGCCGCGATCGCCTGGGCCGGTTCCTCCTGGCTGCAGGGCCGCCTCCAGGGGCGTGTCTCCCGCCACCGTCTGGTCACGGCCGGCGCGTCGGTGATGGGGGTCGCGGTGGCGGTCGCCGCGGTGGGGACGCTGCCCGGACTGCCCGCGCTGACCGCCGCCGGGGCGATGGTGCTCGCGGCCGTCGGCATGGGCATGGCCGCACCGTCCCTCACCCTGCTCTCGCTCACCCACAGCCCGCAGGACCGGCAGGGATACGCCGGCAGCGCGATGCAGACCAGTCAGAACCTGGGCCAGATGGCGGTGATGGGGGTGGCCGCCGCCGTGTTCAACCTTCTCCTGGGATTCGGCTCCGCCGACCTGCCCGCCTACGCCGCCGCGTTCGGCCTGCTCCTGGTGCCGAGCGTCCTGGCCGCGACCCTCGCGGTCCGCGCCCGCAGCACCTGAGTCTCAGGCGGTCCCGCCCCTCAGCCGGTCGCGCTGGATCCGGTGGGCGAGGGCGCGTCGTACGGATGGCGTCCCGGGCGGCGCGGCGTCCGGCCGGGAGGGCAGGTCGAGCGCGCGGCTGATCTCGTCGTACGCGCTCCGGTGCCCGCCGGGCAGCTCGGCGGCGTGCAGCCGGAGGTCCTCCTCGACGAGCCGGCGCAGCCCGTCGACGTTCTCGGGGGTGAAGCGCTTCCTGCCGCGTGCGAGTGCGTCGATGCTCGGTGAGCAGCGGGCGGTGTCGGCGTACGTCTCCGCGATGTCCTCGGCGAGGCCCCACAGGCGGCCTTCGAGCCACGGGATGTCGCGCTGGTCGAGGGAGAGGTCCATCGGGGGTTCGGGATCGGCGGCCCGGTACTTCGCCACCTGCTTGGACACGGCGGGCTGGCTCATGTCGGTGAGCCGGGCGATGCGGTCCTGGGTCCAGCCGAAGCCGACGAACACCTTGATCATCTCGGCGCGGAGCCTGCGCATCTCCTCGCCGGCCCGGATGACGTCGTTCATCCCGGCGAGCATCCGCTCGGCCTGTTCCTCGGTCAGCGTCGCGCTCTGGCGGGTGTTCTCTGCGGCTGCCACACGTCAGTTATATACCGGGCCGCCAGCTGGTCATAACCAGGTTGTACAACCTGGTTATGAATGACAGCATCGCCGCATGCCCACCTTCAGCGCACCCGACGGAACCCGGCTCGCCTATCGCACGCACGGAGAGGGCGACCCGGTCCTCTGCATCCCTGGGGGACCTGCGGACTCCCGCTACCTGGGCGACCTCGGAGGGCTGTCCGCCCACCGCCGCCTGATCGTCCCCGACCTGCGCGGCACCGGCCGCTCAGCCGTACCCGAGGACTCCGCCACCTACCGCTGCGACCGCCTCGTCGACGACGTCGAGGCGCTGCGCCGTCACCTCGGCCTGCCCCGTACGGACCTGCTCGCTCACTCCGCGGGCGCGAACATCGCGGTGCAGTACGCGGCCCGCCATCCGTCGCGCGTCGGCCGGCTCGCCCTCATCGCGCCCGGCACCCGGGCCGTCGGCATCGACATCACCGGCGAGGAGCGCCGCGAGCTCGCCCGGTTGCGGAGCGACGAGCCGTGGTTCCCGGCGGCGTTCGCGGCGCTGGAGGCGATCACCCGGGGGGCGGGCACGGACTGGGCGGCCGTGGACCCGTTCTTCTACGGCCGGTGGGACGAGGCGGCACGGGACCACCACGCGGCGAGCCGGCCGGACAACCCGGAGGCCGTCGCCCACTTCGGGGCCGAGGGCGCTTTCGACCCGCCGGCCACCCGTGCGGCGCTGGCAGCCTTCGGGGCGCCCGTCCTGCTGCTGGCCGGGGAGTTCGACCTGAACAGCCCGCCGCGGTCGACAGCAGCCTTCGCCGGGCTGTTCCCCGACGCGGCGCCGGTGGTGCAGGAGGGGGCCGGGCACTGTCCGTGGGTCGACGACGCCGGCCGGTTCACGGAGACCGTGTCGGCGTTCCTGGCCTGAGCGTCCGGAGGTCCGGTCCGGTCAGCCCGACAGCTCGACCGTGACGTACGGGGCCAGCGCGCGCAGGAAGTCAGCGGCGTCGAACATCGCACCGGCCGAGGCCACGCCCGTGGTGCGTGTGCGGCCGGTCAGGATGCGTGCGACGGCCTCCACGGCCAGGGGCGCGGTGACCGCGTAGATGTCCTGGCCGCGCGCCGTGGCGCGGCGCTCGACGCCGTCCGCGCGGACCACGACGTCGACGACGAACGTCTGGTCCGAGCGCCCCAGTGCGTCGACCGCCTCCGGCGCCGGGGTGTCCTCGCCGGCCAGGTCGCCCGCTGCCTCGACGGACATGTGGGTGCGGACCTCGGGGACCTTCACATGGCTGGGCACCGTGACGACATCGGCCATGGTGAACTCCTCGATCACCGCACGCCTGCCCAGCGGCTCGGGGAACAACCACTCGCCGTGCGACACCTCGTCCCGGTGGTAGCGCAGAGCGCCGTCAGTGAACCGCACCCGGCGGCCCGCGCGGCGGTCGTGGGACACCTGCCCCGCCTCCCGGGTGCCTGCCGTAGGACGCCAACTGCTCAGCCCGTACGCGACATCGACCGAGTCCGCGGCCGTCCGGTCGCCCATCGCCGCGCTGACCAGCAGGTCGCCCAGTCCGCCGTAGAAGGCCATCGCGGGCACCACGTGCGTGCCCGATCCCAGGGCCGCCTCCGTGTGGTCGGCGAACATCGCGACGTTGGCCTCGATCTCCGCGGCGACGTCGACGTAAGGAATCCCCGCCCGCAGGGCCGCCTCGACGACCGGGCCGCCGGTCACCGCGAAGGGGCCCGCGCAGTTGATGACCGCTGACGCGCCGGCGAGGGCCCGGTCCAGGGCGGCCGGGTCGTCCACGCCCGCCGGCCGCACCTCCACATCGCCCCACTCGGCCGCCAGCGCCTCCAGCCGGGCCGCGTTCCGGCCGGAGGCGACCGGGACGAACCCGCGCCGCCGCAGCTCGGCGACGATGAACCGCCCGGTGTGCCCGGTCGCTCCGTAGACCACTACCGCAGCCGCTGTGTTCATGGTTCCCCGCTCGCTCTCGATGTGGTGAGGACTCCAGTCTCGGCCGGGACGGAGCGCGACCGTGAGGGTCCGGACCGACAGCATGCGTACACTTTCGGACATGCCAACTGTCGCGCTGCTGGCCGCCGGTGACCTGCTGCACTTCGAACTGGGCGTGGCGTACGAGATCTTCGGCAATCCCCCGCGCGAAGCGACGGAGGGCTGGTACGACGTGCAGCTCTGCGGACCGGGTCCGGTGCAGGTCGGCCCGTTCAAGGTCGAGCCCGACCACGGACTGGACCGGGTGGCGGCCGCCGACACCGTGATCGTGCCGGCGTGCGTCGACATCGACGTACCCCCGCCCGCGGAGCTGGTCGAGGCGGTACGCGCGGCGCACGAGGCGGGTGCGCGGGTCGCCTCCTTGTGCACCGGGGCGTTCGTGCTCGGTGCTGCGGGCCTGCTCGACGGCCGGCGGGCGACCACCCACTGGGCCCACGCCGCCGAGCTGAGCGCCCGCCACCCGCTGGCAGAGGTCGACCCGGACGTCCTGTACACCGACAACGGCAGCGTCCTCACGTCCGCGGGCAAGGCCGCAGCGGTGGACCTCTGCCTGCACCTGATCCACCTCGACCACGGGGCGTCCGTCGCCAACTCGGTCGCCCGCCGCCTCGTCATGCAGCCGCACCGGCCGGGCGGTCAGGCCCAGTTCGCGTCCACCCCGGTGCAGGCCTCGGTCGACCACGCACTCGCCCAGCTGCTCGCCTGGGTCCAGCAGCGGCTGGACCAGCCGCTGTCGGTGACCGACATGGCGCGGAAGGCGAACACGAGCCCGCGGCACCTCGGGCGGCAGTTCCGGTCGGTGATCGGGCAGACCCCGATCCAGTGGCTCCTGATCCAGCGGGTGCGCCGCGCCCAGGAGTTGCTGGAGGCGACCGACGAGAGCATCGAGGCGGTCGCCGTCGCCACCGGCATGGGGACCGCCACGACGCTTCGGCGCCAGTTCAAGAAGATCGTCGGCGTCCCGCCGGACAGCTACCGGCGGGCGTTCCGTGGCGCGCGGCCGGCCTGACAGTTCCGGCCTGCGCTGACGGTCCCTGCCCGACAGTCCCGGCCGGTGACGCCGGCCCGTCGCCACGCCAACCAGGCATAGCGAGAAGCCCGGCCCCTCAGGGCGGGGAGGAGTCACGCCCTGTTCGTACTCCTCCGACGAGGCGCCGGCGGCGCTGTCCGGCGTGGCGATGTCCGGCTGACCGCCGGGCCGCCCGGCTGCCGGACCGCAGCAAGTGCCTGGAACATCCGTGCTAAGAACGGGCATGGAATTCAAGATCGAGCGGACCGACGCCCGCACCTGGCCGGATGAGCAGCTGAAGGAGCTCTTCAGCGAGGGATTTCCGGCGTTCATCAGCGCCGACCGGCTGGTGAAGGAGTACATAGGCAGGGTCGGTGAGTGGTTCGCCGCTCTGGACCTCACTCTGGTGGACGAGTACGAGGTGCCGGTCGCGTCGGGCTGGGGTGTACCCATCCACTGGGACGGTCTGACCGAGACGCTCCCCACTGGGTACACCCAGGCCCTCGTCCGCGCGGTCGAAGGCCGGGAGCAGGGCACCGAAGCCAACACGCTGGTCGTCTGCGGAGCCGTCGTCACCCCGTCGCTCAAGGGGCGCGGGCTGGCAGGGGAGACGATCAGGGCTTTGCGCCGGACTGCCGGGGAAGCCGGCCTGACCCAGGTCATCGCGCCGGTCCGTCCGACGACGAAGGCCCGGTATCCGCTGACACCCATCCAGACCTTCATGCGGTGGAGCCGTGAGGACGGCCTGGCCCTCGACCCGTGGATACGGACCCATCAGCGTCTCGGCGCCGAGATCCTCGCGGCGGCGCCCGCCTCGCAGACGATGACCGGCACCGTCGCCGAGTGGGAACGGTGGACGGGCCTGGCCCTTCCCGAGTCGGGCGACTACGTGATTCCGGACGGCTTGAGCCTGCTCCGGATCGACCGGTCCGCCGACCACGGCGTGTACCGGGAGCCCAACGTCTGGATGCGGCACAGCTGAGCGGGAGCGGGCCGGCCGGGCCAACTCCTCCTGAAGCGGGGCCGCTTCAGTGGTGTGCCGGGGCACCTAAGATCCCCGGTATGGCGATCACGTACGAGTGGCGGGGTGACTTCGACAACGCGTCCCTCGACGCGTTGCACGCCGACGGTTTCGGCTCCCCGGTGAATCCGGCCGACTGGCGGGCACGGCTTGAGCGCCACAGCCTCGGCTGGGTCTGCGCCCGGCAGGACGGCTCTCTGGCGGGGTTCGTCAACGTGGTCTGGGACGGAGGAGCGCACGCGTTCATCCTGGACACGGTGGTGGCCCGGCATCTTCGGTCGAGAGGGATCGGCGCCGGGCTTGTCGCGGTTGCCGCGGAGGAAGCCCGTGCCGCGAAGTGCACGTGGCTTCACGTCGACTTCGAAGAGCATCTGCGCGCGTTCTACTTCGGCGCCTGCGGCTTCCGGGAAACGGCGGCGGGCCTGATCGCCCTCTGATGCCACCGCCCCGCGCCATTGCCGGGGCCGGGGGTTAGGGCGAAGGACCGCTGGAACGCGCCGCCCTCCGGAGAACGGACACCGGCCGTATCTCAGCGGAAGGACGCGGCGTTCTCCGCAACCCACTGCCGGAACGGCCGGGCCGGGGCCCCGGTGACCTGCGGAACCGTGTCGCGTACCGCCAGCAGCTCGTCGTTGACGTCTCCGCCCGTGACGTCGAGCACCGCGTCCGCGGCCTCCGCTCCGAAGACCGCGGCCATCCGGGCGTGGGCCTGCCGGCGGCTGATCTCGGCGAAGGGCACTTCCCGGCCCAGCGCTGCCGCGACGGCCTCGGCCTGCTGGCGGGCCGACACCGGTTCCGGGCCGGTCAGGGCATACGTGCGTCCCTGGTGGCCGGGCTCGGTCAGGGCCACCCGTGCCACCGACGCGATGTCCGCGGGATGGATGGTCGGCAGTGCGGTGTCCGCGTACGGTGCGCGGACGGTCTCGTGCTCACGGACCGAGGCCGCCCACATCAGGGTGTTCGAGGCGAACTGGGTCGGCCGCAGGATCGTCCAGGCCATACCGCTCTCCTTGAGCAACTGCTCCACCGCCAGGTTCTCCTGGGCGGGGACGAGGTGCGGATGGGTCAGGGCGGTGATCGACGACACCAGCACCACGTGCCGCACGCCCGCCTGCCGCGCGGCTTCGAGGATGTCGGCGTCCGGCCCCAGACGCGATACGAGAAACAGCGCACGCACCCCCTCCAGCGCGGCCTTCAACGACGCCGGCTCCGCGAAGTCGCCCTGCACGGCCTCGACTCCTTCGGGGAAGGCGGCCTGTGCGGCGTGACGGGTGAGCCCTCTCAGCGGCCCGGCGCCATCTGCGTGCAGCTCCTTCAGCAGCGCGCTGCCGATGTTTCCGGTGGCTCCGGTCACGAGGATCATGAGCGTGTTCTCCCGGCGTCGGTGTTCATCGGTGTTCGGCCGAGGGACACGCTAGAAGCTCAATCGTGCTTCAGGTCAAGGGCCGTTGAGCACGCCTGCCGGGCATTCGTACCGAGTCGGGACGCCGGTCGACGCAGACGCGCAGTGCCCCTACCGGCTGGTAGGGGCACTGCGCGTCTGCGTCCGGCGGTAGCGCCTACCGTCCGCTGACGGCGTGGCGTCCGGGCCGCCTCACTTCAGATGGCGGATGAAGAACCGGGCCGCGTCGTCCCCGGCGAACTGCGGGACGCCGGTGTGACCGCCCATATTGGCGTGCAGCGTCTTCTCCTCGGACCCGAAGGCGTCGAAGAGGTCCAGGGCCGCCTGCCGGTCGTTTCCCTCGTCGTCCCACTGCAACAGGACGTGCAGCGGAATGGTGACCCGGCGGGCCTCCTCGAACGTGGCACGCGGCACGAAACTCCCGGCGAAGAGGCCGGCGGCCGCGATGCGCGGCTCGACCACCGCCAGCCGGATGCCGAGGGAGATGACGCCCCCCGAGTACCCGACCGGGCCGCCGATTCCGGGCAGCGAAAGGAGGGCGTCCAGGGCCGCCTGCCATTCCGGGACCGCCTGGTCGACCAGCGGGAGGACGAGTGCGTCGATGATCTCGTCGCTGACCGGCTCGCCGGCCTCCAACGCCCGGCGCAGGCCGGCGCGGGCCCGGTCCACGACGGGCAGGCGGGGCCGGTCGCCGCTTCCCGGGAGCTCGATGGTGGCCGTGGCGAAGCCCTGCGCCGCGGAGTGCCGGGCCCGGGCCGCCAGCCGCGGGTACATCCTGTCCAGTCCGAGGGGAGGGTGGCCGAGCAGGATCAGCGGCGACGGTGACGAGGACGCCGGTACGGGCGTCCACAGGATGCCGGGGATCTCGCCGAGCGTGAATGCGCGTTCGAGAACGCCGTCGTCGAGGTGCTGTTCGGAAGTGAACTGCATGGTCGTGCCTTTCGGGAGTGCCCAGATGCGGCGCTCCCGGACGACCTATCGCCCGACCATGACTCCGGAAGGGAGCACCCATGTCGATACTGCGTTCACGGGTACCACCTCCTCGTTCTCTCGCACGGCCTCCGGGAGAGTAGCAGCGGCTCGGCGTGGCCCGTCAACGGGTTTTCGGGGCCTGCGGGAGCTCCACGACGTCGGCGACCACGCAGCTGACGTTGTCGGGGCCGCCGGAGCCGTTGGCGAGGGCGACGAGCTCGCGGACCGCGTCTTCGGGCTCACCGATCCCGTGGAGCACCCGGTGGATCTCCTCGGCCGGCACAACGGCCGACAGCCCGTCGGAGCAGAGCAGGTAGCGGTCTCCCTGCTGAGCGTCCTGGAGACGCATGTCGGGGGTGCCGTCCGCGCCCTGACCCAGGGCGCGGATCAGCAGGGAGCGCTGGGGGTGGGAGGCGGCTTCTTCCGGGCCGATGCGTCCTTCGTCGATCATCGACTGCACCACGGTGTGGTCGTGGGTGATCTGGAACAGCTCCCCGTCGCGCAGGAGGTGGACGCGGGAGTCGCCGATATGGACGAGGGCCAGCTGAGTGCCGGTCCAGAGCATCGCGGTGAGTGTGGTTCCGGCCGCTTCGGAGGACGGACCGGCTCCGGAAACGCCGTGCACGGCCTGCTCGGCGCGGCCGATCGCGGCTTCGAGGGCGTTGAGGAGACTGCCCGCCGGGATGCCGGCGGTTTCGAGGCTCTTGAGCGCGTCGACAGCGGCGGCGCTCGCGGGCGCACCTCCGCTGCCGAAGCCATCGGCGACGGCGAGCAGACGGGACCCCGCGTAGGCGGTGTCCTGGTTGCTCTCGCGGACGAGGCCGGTGTCGGAAAGTGCGGCGTATCGGATACCCAGGGGCTTGGTGAGCGCAGACATGGCGGGGTCCTTCCAGGAGAGGTGGTCGATGAGGAAGGTGGCCAGGTCCCGCCGTGCGGCGATGTCGGCTTCGACCTGGGCCCAGAACGCGCGGACCTCCTCTGCTGCCGGACCCGCCTCCAGAGCGCAGACCTGCTGGATACGAGCGAGAGGCATCCCGAGCCGTCGCAGCCAGGCGACCAGCCGGGCCTGATCCAGTTGGGCCGGTGCGTACAGGCGGTAGCCGGTCACCGCGTCGACGCGGGCGGGTGTCAGCAGCCCGAGTTCGTCGTAGAGGCGCAGCGCCTTCGGCGACAGCCGGGACGCCTTCGCGAACGTCCCGATGGTCAGCAGCTCCATGCCCGTTCCTCCTCATACCGGGCGCGTCGCCCGGCACCACCGATGCTGTGGGCTCCCCCAAGGTGAAGGTCAACCAAGGGGCCCTGGTTGACCTCCATCCGGCACCCGGCCCGAGCAACGGGCAAGGTCAGGACCGCGCAGCCCGGAACGCGAGGTACCGGCTGAAGGCCTCGTGGCTGTCGGGCGTGAAGCGCCACTCCAGGAGGGCCGACCGCAGCTCCGCTTCGCTCAGCCAGCCGTGCCAGGCGACCTCGTCGGCATCGGCGGCCACGGTGTCGGGCACCACGGTTTCGTGGACGCCGAGCCAGTGAGGGCTCAAGCCGCTGCGGTTGAGGAACGTGAACAGCAAGCGCGGCAGCACCCGCACGCCCAGCTCTTCGGCCAGCTCCCGCGCGGCGGCCTCTTCATAGGACTCTCCGACACCCACGGCGCCGCCGACCACGACCTCGTAGCACCCGGGAAAGCGCGACAGCCCCTCCGACCGCCGGTGAACGAGGATCCGACCGCGCGCATCACGGCACACCGTCACGGCGACCCGGTGCAGCCAGCCCTCCCGGACGGCCCGCCGGCGGCTGACCACCGGCCCCAGCACACGGTCCTGATCGTCGACACGCTCCACGAGTTCGTCCACGACGGACACCCTGGCAGAGCCCACTGACAAACCCGCCTCTCGCGCTCGGTCATCGAGGCTGAGCACGACAGGCGTCGTCGTACGCCGACGGACCGTCTGCAATCGGCCCGTGACCGCTGCGCCAGAGGTTGCGAACGCTCCTGCTCATCGCTCCCGTACGTGACCGGTGCCGACCAGGGCCCCGAGGTGGCCGGCGAGGAAGCGGGCGGCACGGTCGAGTGCGGCGTCCGCCTCGTCGAGACGCCCGTACTCCGTCTGATAGACGTGCGGGAGACCCGGCCCGATCTCCAGCGTGGCCTCGACATCGGCGGCACCTGCGCGGGCGGCCAGGCGGACCGCGTCGTCGAGCAGCACCTCGTCCGCGCCGACCTGCACGAGCATCGGGGGCAGGCCGGCGAGGTCGGCGAACACCGGGCTCGCCAGGGGGTGGTCGCGGTTGCCCGATCCGATGTAGAGATCCGCGTACGCGCGCACGTCGGCCTCCGTGAAGATCGGGTCGGCGTCTTCCTTGGTGCGCATGCTCTCTCCGGAGAGGGTGAGGTCGACCCACGGGGAGAAGACCACCACGGCAGCCGGCTGCGGCAGCCCGGCCTCGCGGGCGGCGAGCAGGGTGGCGATGCTCAGGCCGCCACCGGCCGAGTCACCTGCCACGACGATCTCTCGCGGGTCGGCTCCGGTCGCCAGCAGGTCGCGGTAGGCGGCGAGTCCGTCGTCGACCGCCGCAGGGAAGGGGTGCTCGGGAGCCAGCCGATAGTCCACCGATGTCGCTCGCAGTCCGGTGCGGGCGGCGAGTTCACCGGCCAGGCCGGTGTGGGTGTCCGATGAGCCGATGACGTAGCCGCCGCCATGGAGGTAGAGGAGCCGTCCGCGGTCTGCCGCTCCGGCCGGCTCCAGGTCCAGGGCGGGCCGCCCGCCCAGGACGGTCCTGCGGGTGGCGACGCCTTCCGGAGCCGGCCGCGTCATGGCCGCGGCGAACGAGCCGCGCATCTCGGCGGGGGTGGGCTGCGTCTCTGGGCGCGGGACGGAGCGGAGCCGGGCGACGAGGGCTTGGCGCTGGCGTCGGGACATGGTGGGCCTCCATCGGGTCGGGATGCGAGGATGGATTCCTCGGAATCCATCTGTCCATGCCCAACCGGATTCCCGGGAAGATGATTCCCGGGAATCTACTGGAGGTTTTGTGAGCCACGTCACGCCGGCCTTCCTTGATCTCGTCCGCGTCGAGACCCGGCTCTACAACGCCGTAAGCGCCCGGCTGCGTGCCGAACACGGTCTGGTGCTGGGTCAGTTCGAGTTCCTGCAGATCATCGACCGGGTGGACGGGTGTCGCGTGCTCGACATCGTGGGTGAGCTGGCGATCACCGTGGGGGCCGTCAGTAAGGCGGTCGACCGGCTGGTGGCCGCGGGCTGGTGCGTGCGGGTCGCCCACCCGCAGGACCGCCGCTCCTCCGTGCTGCGCCTCACGATCGAGGGCGAGAAGGTGCTGGCGGCCTCCCGGCCCGTGGTGGAGGGCGCGCTCGCCTCGCTGACGCGGACGGTTCCCGCCGCCGACATCGAGCGCCTTGCCACCACCCTGGCCGCTCTCCGTGCGAGCCTTGAGGCGGACGGCCAGGGTCAACCGGGCTGAGGGTCCGTGCGGAGTCGGCTGAATACCGCAGGGGCCGGGCGGCGGCAACCGGCGCGCTGGGCCCCGGGGGAGCGGCCTCCTTGGGTGGGCCCTGCCGGTGCGGTCACGGCGGAGGTCGCGCTCGGACGGCAATTGCCGTGCGCGGCCCCGGTCGCCCGTCCGAGTGGTACGGCACACTTTTGCAAGCACCTGCTTGCAATAGTTAGCGCCATGGGTCCACTATCGACGTATGGCCTCACTCAACGTCGGCAATCTCGGCGAGTACCTGCGCGAGCAGCGCCGTACCGCGCAGCTGTCGCTGCGGCAGCTCGCCGATGCCGCCGGGGTGTCCAATCCCTACCTCAGCCAGATCGAGCGCGGGCTGCGCAAGCCCAGTGCCGAGGTCCTCCAGCAGGTCGCCAAGGCGCTGCGGATCTCTGCCGAGACCCTGTACGTACGGGCCGGGATCCTGGATGAGCGGGAGCGGGACGAGCTGGAGACGCGGGCGGTGATTCTCGCCGATCCGTCGATCAACGAGCGGCAGAAGAGCGTGCTGCTGCAGATCTACGCCTCCTTCCGCAAGGAGAACGGGTTCGAGGACGAGCCCGTGGACCCCGCGGACGCCGAGGGGCACCCATCCGGTGCGGATGAGCCCTTCAGTGCCGACGGCAGTGCTGCCGATACAGGTTCAAAGCCTTCAAAACCCTCACAGTGAGTCACTGAATCACTGAGTCTGATGATCCGGGAGGACCACAGTCATGGCCATCACCGATGACCTGCGCAAGACCCTCACCGACCCGACCCCCCTCTACTTCGCCGCCGGCACGGCTGATCTCGCCGTGCAGCAGGCCCGCAAGGTTCCGGCTCTGATCGAGCAGCTGCGCGCCGAGGCGCCGGAGCGCATCGAGGCCGTGCGCAACACCGACCCCAAGGCCGTGCAGGAGAAGGTGGCCGGGCAGGCCAAGGAGGCGCAGGCCACCTTCCAGGCCAAGGTCACCGAGGTGATCGGGGCGTTCGACACCGACCTGAAGAAGCTGGGCGAGAGCGCCCAGGACCTGGCGCTGCGCGGCGTCGGCGTGGCCGCGGAGTACGCGGTCAGGGCCCGGGAGACGTACGAGAAGGTCGCCGAGCGCGGCGAGCAGAGCGTGCGGACGTGGCGGGGCGAGACCGCCGAGGAGATCGTCGAGATCGCCGTCGTCGTCGAGCCGCGCAAGGAGTCGAAGCCGGAGACGGCCAAGCCCGGGCCGAAGCCCGCCGCCAAGCCGGCGCCTGCCGTCAAGCCCGCGCCGAAGACCGTCAAGGCCGAGGCGCCCAAGCCGTCGCCCGCGCCCGCCAAGAAGGCGCCCGCGCGCAAGCCCGCCGCCAAGAAGACCACGCCGCCCACCACCAAGTAGCGCGGCGTTGCCCGGCAGGTGTGCCGGGGCGGCGGGCGGGCACCTTTTCACATGCCCCGGTCGTTGTCCCGGTACCTTGGCCGCGAGCGCTCATCCACTCACTAGGCGGTGCACCTCATGTTGCTCGAAGGCTTCAATTCCATCCTCGGGCTGATCTTCACGGTCATGACCGTCCTCGCCGTGGCGGCCTTCATCATGGCCGCGATCGCCCGCGAGGACGCCTACCGCGCCGCGGACAAGCAGAAGAAGTCGTTCTGGCTGATCATTCTCGGCATCGCGGTGGTGGTGAACCTCTGGGTGCCGATGCTCTTCCTGCAGATCGCCGGGCTGATCGCGTCCATCGTGTTCTTCGTGGACGTACGGCCCGCACTCAAGGCCGTGTCCGGCGGTGGCCGCCGGAGTGGCGGATCCAGCAGCGACGGGCCGTACGGGCCCTACAACGGCGGGCGTTGAACGCCTGCGGGTGACACCTGTCCGGGGCGGGGGCGAGGGATGCTCCGGCCCCGGCCGCCGTTCTGCGCCCGGTTACGGGCGGTGTCGCGCGCGGTGTCCTGGTCGCGGTCGAGCAGGAGGACCGCGACGTCGTCGGTCAGCTCGCCGCCGTTCAGCTCGCGGACGTGCGTGACCGCCGCTTCCAGCAGCTCCTCGCCGGCCAGGCCCTCGGCCAGCTGGCGGTTGATCATCGCGACCATCCCGTCCTGGCCGAGGCGCTGCGTGCCGTTGCCGACGCGGCCCTCGATCAGCCCGTCCGTGTACATCATCAGGCTCCAGGAGCCGCCCAGTTCCACCTGCCGGCGCGGCCAGCGGGCGCGCGGCAGCAGACCGAGCGCCGGTCCGCCGTCCTCGTACGGAAGCAGGTGCGCGGCCCGTCCGCGCCGGGCGATCAGCGGTGCGGGATGGCCCGCCAGGCACAGGCCCGCGCGGCGGCCGTCGGGGGCGATGTCGACGGTGCAGAGCGTCGCGAAGATCTCCTCGCTCTCCCGTTCGTGCTCCAGGACCTGCTGGAGCGTGGAGAGCAGTTCGTCGCCGCAGAGTCCTGCCAGGGTCAAGGCCCGCCAGGCGATGCGCAGTTCGACGCCGAGTGCCGCCTCGTCCGGACCGTGTCCGCAGACGTCGCCGATCATCGCGTGCACCGTGCCGTCAGGGGTGCGGACCGTGTCGTAGAAGTCGCCGCCCAGCAGGGCGCGGCTGCGGCCGGGGCGGTAGCGGGCCGCGAAGCGCAGATCGGAGCCGTCGAGCAGCGGGGTGGGCAGCAGGCCGCGCTCCAGCCGGGCGTTCTCCTGGGCGCGCAGCCGGGACTCGGTGAGCTTGTGCTGGGTGACGTCGGCGCGTTTTCGTTCGACGGCGTAGCGGATGGCGCGGCTGAGCAGCCTGCCGTCGAGTTCGCCGCGGAAGAGGTAGTCCTGTGCCCCCACCCGTACGGCCTCGGCGGCCAGCTCCGCGTCGTCCTCGGCGGTGAGGGCGAGCACGGCGTGCCGGGGCGCGATCCGGAGCACGTGCTGGAGGGTCGCGAGTCCGTCGGCCTCCGCGCTCCGGTCGCCGGACGGCAGCGCCAGGTCCAGCAGGATGCAGTCCACGTCGTCGGTGAGGAGCCGGCCCGCCTCGGTCAGGTTGCGGGCGGCGCGGATACGGACCCGGGCACCGGTCGCGGCGGAGAGTTCCGGGACGCTGAAGGTGCCCGACGGCTCGTCCTCGATCACCAGGAGGGTGAGGTCGGTGCCGTTGCTGGCCTCCGCAGCGGGAACGGCACGCTGCTGCGGTACGGGTACGGGCATCGGTTCGGGTTTCCTTCCCTCCCCCCGAGGGCGCGGCGGAACGACGATCGACGACCCGCCAGACGGGGACGATAGCGGTACGGGATGCGGGAACGGAATGGTGCACGGCACTCGGCCTCCGGCATATGCACCGCCATAAGCCGCGTCAGGTCACGGATCCGGCGCGATGTGCCGTTCCGAGGCGCCCGGAACGGCATGACAAAGGTCACGCCGCCCTCCCGGGCCCAAGTGGCGCCGCTCACGCCGGTACCCGCGCAGTGCGAACGCACCGGGCCCTGCTCACTGATCCGACCTGATCCGACCTGATCCGGGCGAGAGGTCCTAGCTGTCCGGGCGGACGACTCCGAGGATCTCCATCGAGCCCGCTCCGGCGAGCGTGACGTCGCGGCCCGGGCGCGGGGCGTGGACGATCGCGCCGTCGCCGATGTACATCCCGACGTGGCTGGCGTCGCTGTGGTAGATGATCAGGTCGCCGGGGCGCATGTCCTCGATCGCGATGTGCGGCAGCTGCCGCCACTGCTCCTGCGAGGTGCGCGGGATCGGCCGGCCGGCCGATGCCCAGGCCTGCGAGGTCAGTCCGGAGCAGTCGTACGACTTGGGTCCCTCGGCCCCCCACACGTACGGCAGGCCGATCTTGGAGGTTGCGAAGGCCACCGCCTTCTTGCCGCTCGCGCTCGCCCCGCGGTTGATCTCCTTCAGCGCGCCGGAGCTCAGCCAGGCGCTCTGCGACTTGTACTCCGCCTCCTGTTCCAGCTGGAGGAGGCGGGCGCGCTCCTTCTTCTCCAGCTGGGACTCCAGCTTCTTCGCCGCCGCGATCTGCTCGTTGATCTTCTTCTTGGCCTTGGCCTGCTTGACGCGATTGGCTTCGAGCTTGGTCCAGTTGGTGCTCGCGTCCTGCGTGTACGTCTTCAAGTCCTCCTGGGTCCTGTTCAGTTCCCCCAGGAGTCCCTTGGCGGCCTTCTGGCCCTGCTGGGCCCGGCCGATCCCGTCCAGGAAGAGCTGCGGGTCCCCGCTGAGCATGAGCCGGGCGCCCGGGGGCAGTCCGGCGTTGCGGTACTCCTCGCGGGCCTGGGCGCCCGCTCTGCTCTTGAGCTCGGCGATCTTCGCCTGGCCCTCGACTATGGCCTGGGCCAGCTTGACGATCTCGCCCGACTGCTTCTTGGTCTTCTCCTCGGCGAGGTTGTACGCGTCCGTGGCCGATCCGGCGGCCCGGTAGAGGCCGTCGATCTCCTGGCGCACCTCTTCGAGGCTCTTCTTCACCGGCCGGTCCGCGGCGGGCGAGGGGGGCGCGGGTGCGGCGAAGGCCTGGACCGGTGAGGCCAGGACGGCCATTGCGCAGACCAGAGTGATCGCGGCAGCGGCACAGTGGCGTCGGTACACGAAGCTCCCCCTCCGAGCGGATCCCTGCGGATGCGGTACGGATCTGATTTACCGTCAGTAACTTATGGCGCCGACGAGATCGTGCCATGCCCTACCGAAAAGCAACAGAGGCTGACACATCTCCGCAGCTCGCGAACCCCCTTGGCGCTCCCCGGCCCCTGGCGTCCGCCCGTGTGGATCAGGCCCCCCTGTTCAGGGACGAACGATGCCGTGCCGACGTTCCCGGCGCCGGGAGAGTTCACCCTGTTCTCCGTGTGCTGGGCTACCGCTCTGGTTGGAGTGCCGCCCATTTCACCGTCACTTCGCCCTGGCGCCACCGCCGTACGCCGTCCGTCAGCGGCCACGCGCCGGACAGCGCCCGCACGGCCGTGATCCAGCGCTGCCGGGCGCCCAGCGAGGCGTACGGTGCCGCCGCCGCCCAGGCCCGGTCGAAGTCGCGCAGGAAGGCGTGGACGGGCTCGCCCGGCACATTGCGGTGGATCAGCGCCTTGGGCAGCCGCTCCGCGAGGTCGGACGGGCGGCCGAGGGAGCCGAGCCGGGTCGCGAAGGTGACCGTGCGGGGGCCCTCCGGGCCCAGCGCCACCCAGACGTGGCGGCGCCCGATCTCGTCGCAGGTGCCCTCCACCAGCAGGCCGCCCGGCGCGAGCCGGTCGCACAGCCGCTGCCACACGGCGGCGACCTCGGCCTCGTCGTACTGGCGCAGGACGTTCGCCGCCCGGATCAGTGCGGGCCGCTCCGGCAGGGGGATCTCGAAGCCGCCGTGCCGGAAGGTGAGGCCCTCGCGCTCGTACGGCCGCGCCGCCTCGACGCGTTCCGGGGAGATCTCGATGCCGACCACACGGGTGCGGGGCTCGGCGGTGCGCAGGCGCTCCAGCAGTTCGAGGGCGGTCCAGGGCGCGGCGCCGTACCCGAGGTCGACCGCCACGGGGGCGTCGGCGCGGCGCAGGGCGGGGCCGTGCGTGGCGGCGATCCAGCGGTCCATGCGGCGCAGCCGGTTCGGGTTGGTGGTCCCGCGGGTGGCGGTGCCGATCGGGCGCATGACACAGAGCGTAACCACTCGGCCGGGCCCGGCGGCCGTGCGTCGCGACACGCCGGAGCCCTACCGTAATGATTTGGCAAAGCGGAAATGAAAGGAGGAGTTCCGCTGTTCAGCCTTCCGAAAGGGTCCGTGCGCCTTCCGGGTGGGACCGTGCGCCTTCCGAGAGGGGACCGTGCGCCCTTTTCGTGCCATGCCGTGAACGAAGTCGGTACCAGTGCCCTGAGCGAGGAGGACCGGACGACGTGAGTCAGTACGTCTCCCGGCTCGGCAGCAGCCGTGTCGCGCCGCGTCTCAGGTTCCCCGCAGGCTTCACCGGTTCCTTCCCCGGCGGCCCCCGCAGGCCGCGCCGGATCGCGATGCTCTCCGTGCACACCTCCCCGCTGCACCAGCCGGGTACGGGTGACGCGGGCGGCATGAACGTGTACATCGTGGAGCTCGCCAAGCGCCTGGCCGCGATCAACATCGAGGTCGAGATCTTCACCCGCTCCACCACCGGCGCGCTGCCGCCGGCCGTCGAGATGGCGCCGGGCGTCCTGGTCCGGCACGTCGACGCGGGCCCGTACGAAGGGCTGGCCAAGGAGGAGCTGCCCGCCCAGCTCTGCGCCTTCACGCACGGCGTGATGCAGGCGTGGGCCGGTCAGCGCCCCGGCTACTACGACCTGGTGCACTCCCACTACTGGCTCTCCGGCCAGGTCGGCTGGCTCGCCGCGCAGCGCTGGGGCGTCCCGCTCGTCCACGCCATGCACACCATGGCCAAGGTCAAGAACGCCGCGCTCGCCGAGGGCGACACCCCCGAGCCCGCCGCCCGCGTCATCGGCGAGACCCAGATCGTGCACGCCTCCGACCGGCTGATCGCGAACACCGCCGAGGAGGCGGACGAGCTCGTCCGCTTCTACGACGCCGAACCGGGCGCCGTCGCCGTCGTCCACCCCGGCGTCAACCTGGACCGCTTCCGCCCCGCCGACGGCCGCGCCGCGGCCCGCGCGCGCCTCGGGCTGCCGCAGGACGCCCTGATCCCGCTCTTCGCGGGCCGCATCCAGCCGCTCAAGGCCCCGGACGTGCTGCTGCGGGCCGTCGCCGCGCTGCTGGACCGGGACCCGTCACTGCGCTCCCGCATCGTCGTGCCGGTCGTCGGGGGACCGAGCGGCAGCGGGCTCGCCAAGCCGGAGGGCCTGCAGAAGCTGGCCGCCCGCCTCGGCATCGCGGACGTCGTGCGGTTCCACCCGCCGGTCGGGCAGGACCAGCTCGCCGACTGGTTCCGGGCCGCGTCCGTGCTGGTCATGCCCTCGTACAGCGAGTCCTTCGGCCTGGTCGCCATAGAGGCCCAGGCGGCCGGCACCCCGGTCGTCGCCGCCGCCGTGGGCGGACTGCCGGTGGCGGTACGGGACGGCGTCAGCGGCTTCCTGATTCCCGGGCACGACCCGGAGGCGTACGCCGAGGTGCTTCAGCGCTTCGCGGTGGCGCCCGAGCTCGTCGACCGGATGGGCGGCGAGGCCGCCGCGCACGCGCAGCGCTTCGGCTGGGACACGGCGGCGGCGGCGACCGCGGACGTGTACACCGACGCGGTGCAGGACCACCGGCGCCGGGTCCGCTCGCACCACGGGTGACACGGGGGTTCCCGCCGGACCCGCACCCGGCGCCTGACGTACGCTCGCTCCATGGCTGACGTACCCGAGGAAGCGGCGACGCCGCAGGTCGCACAGGTCGCCCAGGTCATCGGGGCGACGCTGAAGGATGCCGGGCTCGACTACGAGAGCCCCGCGCCCGGCCATTACGTCGTCCAGTTGCCCGGCACCCGCAAGCTCGCCACCACCTGCTCGCTCATCGTCGGCACGCACGCGCTGTCCCTCAACGCCTTCGTCATCCGGCACCCCGACGAGAACGACGCGGCGGTGCACCGCTGGCTGCTGGAGCGCAACCTCCGGCTGTTCGGCGTGAGTTACGCGATCGACTCGCTCGGGGACGTCTACCTCGTCGGCAAACTGCCGCTGTCCGTGGTGACGCCCGGGGAGCTGGACCGGCTGCTCGGCGTGGTCCTGGAGGCTGCCGACGGCGCCTTCAACCCCCTGCTCGAACTCGGTTTCGCGAGCGCGATCCGCAAGGAGTACGCGTGGCGGGTGTCGCGCGGGGAGTCCACGCGCAACCTGGAAGCGTTCACGCATCTGACCCAGCGCCCAGCGGACTAACGGCTACCGCCCGGCCGTTCCCTGCCTGTTCCCCCGCCTGACGTTTCCCCGGTGCGCAACTCTTTCGCTGCGCCCGGGGCTCGTGGCATGCTCACCGCCGACGCAGATATGAACATCGTTCACATCCATGAAAAGCAGTGCAAGCATGGAAGGCGGACCGGCTCATGGCGCCCCAGGCGACGCAGAGGAACTTCAGCAGGCGTGGACTGCTCGGCAGCGCGGTGGCCGTTGCCGTGGCCGCGGCAACGGGAACGCTCGGAGGCGGAACGGCCTTCGCCGCGAGCGGCGGCACCGGCGCCCCGGTCGGCGGGCGGCCACCGCTGTCCCCGCTCTGGCGGGAGTTCACCGCAGCACCCTTCACCCACCCGCAGATCCCGTTCATCGGCCGGGCCGGCTACCGCGGCGGCTCCGCGCTGCCCCGCCCCCGTACCGGCCACGGCTTCACCGCCAACGTCCTGCACTACGGCGCCCGGCCGGACAACTCCGCCGATGCCGCCCCCGCGATCAACCGCGCCATCGCCGCTGCCGGAGAGCACGGCGGCGGCACGGTGATCGTCCCCGAGGGCACGTACCGCATCGACGACATCATCCGTATCGGCCACAGCAACGTCGTGGTGCGCGGCGCGGGCAGCGGTCGCACCACACTCAACGCCACGAAGAACCTCACCGAGCTCATCGGCGCGTACGGCAGCCGATACGGCGGCGACAAGTCCAGCTGGTCCTGGGCCGGCGGGCTCATCTGGCTCTGCCCCGAGGCCCGTTGGACCTCGCTCACCGACGCCATCAAGGCGAAGGCCTGGCCCTTCGAGGGCTGGACCGGCAACAAGCGGGACGAGTGGCAGACCCTGACCACCGTCGCCCCCGCCCGCCTGGGCGATCGCACGATCACCGTCGACGACACCCGGAAGCTGAAGCGCGGCGCACTCGTCCTGCTCCGGCTCGCCGACGACTCCGCCCACACCCTCCTGGAGCACATGGCGGGCGACGGAGCCGGACCGGAGGCGTACTACTGGGACGACAAGACCAAGCTGACCTCGTACGTCCCCTACGAATGGCCCGTCCGCATCACCGCCGTCCACGGCCGCCGGGTCACCCTGGAGCGGCCCCTCCCGCTCGACGTCCGCCCCGAGTGGGACCCGCGCCTCACCACCCTCGCGACCCCGCTCACCGGCTCCGGCGTCGAAGGCCTCACCCTCGAAGCGGTCGAGACCCCGCAGTCGCCGCACCTGCTCGACAAGGGCTACAACGGCGTCGCGTTCCAGTGCGCGTACGACTGCTGGGCCGACGACATCACCGTCCGCCACGTCGACAACGGCTTCGGCCTCATCGGCGCCTCCGCCTGCACCCTGCGCCGCACGAAGGTCGCGGGGCGCGGCTCGCACCACCCGTACTACTGCCGCGAAGGCAGCCACGACAACCTGATCGAGGACTTCACCATCGAGCAGCGCACCGTCCCGGCGCCCTCCGGGACCCAGCTGCACGGCATCAACGTCGAGGGCCTGTCCAGCTACAACGTCTGGTCGCGCGGCGTGATGGAGATGGGCACCTTCGACTCGCACCGGGGCATGCCGTTCGCCAACGTCCGCACCGACATCACCGTGAACAACAACGGGCGCCACGGCGGCGACGCGAGCGCCGGACCGCTCTTCGGCGCCCGCTTCACGCACTGGAACATCCGCGTCACCAACGGCCGGGCCGGCCTGATGCGGATCGACGGCCTCGCCCCGTACAGCGCGACCGTCGGGGTGAGCGAGGTGACGGAGTTCGACCAGATCGACGTCCCCGACTTCACCGGCGACCTGCACACCCGCCTGGAGGCGTACGGAACCCCGGAGACCGTCCGGCCGGCCAACCTCCATGACGCCCAACGAGCGCTGGGTCGCTGAAGGACGAGCGCCGGCGCTGCGGCCGCCATCAGGCCCGCAGCGCCGGCCCCACGTCGTCGAGCGCCGCTTCGAGCCGCGGCGCGACCTCGTTCCACGTCCACTCCAGCTGCTCCCCGGACGTCTTCCGGGGCACGGTCTCCACCAGCATGATCAGGTAGAGGTACGCGCGGTACAGCGCGATCCGCGCCCGCAGGGAACCGTCGAACTCCACCGGCCCGCCCGGCGCCGACTCCCCGTACCCCGTCAGGAAGTCCTCGTCCTCCTCGATGTCCCCGAGCAGGGCGAGCGACACGAAGTCGGCGGCCGGGTCGCCCCAGAACATCCGCTCCCCGTCGATGATCCCGCCGATCCGCCGCGCACCCGGCTCCCCGGCGACCAGGATGTTGCCCTGCCACAGGTCGAAGTGGACCAGGGCCGGCCGGGCCACGTCGTCCAGGACGGACGAAGCGTCGTCGAGCCGGCGGCGGATGACCGAAGGCGTACGCGGCAGCCGCGCCCCGTACCTCTCCGCGTCCGCCAGCACGGCGCCGGTCATCGCCGTGAAGGCACCGCGCCAGGTGGGGGTCAACGGGCCCAGTGCCGCGGACGGGTAGCCGAAACCGCCCGGCCCCGGCACGGTGTGCAGCCGGCCGACGATCCGCCCGAGCTCCACGCGCAGCAGCCGCGCCTCGGCGTCGGCCAGAGCGCCGCCGACCTCGTGCCAGGGCTGCCCCGGACGCTCCGTCATGATCACGTACGCGCCCCCGGGCGCGGCCGGGTCGAGGCCGCTGCGCACGATGCCGGGCACGGCGGCCTCCTCGGTCAGGCCGGCCGCCGCGGTGTAGAACGTCACCTCGTTGACCAGCAGATCGCGCTCGTAGGCGAGATGATTCCCGCCCGGCGGAGGCGTCTTCACCACCCACCGCCGGCCGTCGGTGAGACCGACACGGGTGACCGCGTTGTACGTACCTCCGGTCAGCGGATCGCACGAGGCGACCAGTTCCGGCGGCACGCCCACGGAACCCAGCACGGTGGACAGTGCGGAATCGACAGACATCAGCAGACCCCCTTCGAGCGGTCACCCCCGACGTGATGCCGCCATCTGTGGCAAATGCCCAGTTCAGGGCCTTCATGAGGTGATCACGACGTCGTCACGATCACGGGCGATGCCCGCTTTGACGCATTGCCAAACCACAGTGTGCTCATAGAGTTGGCAAACCCCCACGATGCCTCACTGCCGCGCCGAACCCGGCGACGGCCGCTCTCGTGCGGGCGAATCACCTTGAGACAGAAGGACGGGCCATGCGACCCATTGCCATACGCCGTACCGCCGTTGCCGCCACCGTGATGTCCCTGGCCCTGCTCACCGCGGCCTGCGGTTCGGACAGCGACGCGGGCAAGGACAACGGCAAGGCGGCCGGTTCCGCTTCCGCCAAGCCCGCGGACAAGGGCGCGGACTCCACCGCCAAGGCGCTGACCGCGGCCGAGCTGGAGAAGGTCTCGCTGGCCCAGGGCGACGTCAAGGACCACAAGATCGCCAAGGGCACGCCCGCCGACGCCATCGAGGGCGACGCCGTCACGGTCGACAAGGCCGCCTGCGACGTGTTCGCCGATGCCCTCATGGGTGCCAAGGCCGGGAAGCCCGCCGCGTTCACACAGCGGAAGGTGGCCCGTCTGCCGAAGAAGAGCGACGACCCGAAGGCGAGCGAGGACCCGGAGAAGATGCTAGAGGCGATGATGAACGTCACGACGACGCTCACCACGCTCCAGGCATACGACGGCAAGGGCGCGGACGAGGCGCTGGCCGCCCTGCGCACCGCCGCGACCGAGTGTGCCTCCGGCTTCACACTCACCGCCGCCGGATCGAAGCAGAAGGTCACCAAGATCGCGGAGGTGCCGGTCAAGGGCGGCGAGGAGGCCGTCGCCTGGACGGTGGCGATCGAGGCCGAGGGCGTCAAGAGCGCCATGAAGCTCATCCAGATCCGGCAGGGCACCACGCTGGCCTCGTTGACCTCGCTCAACATGGGTGTGGCCGCCCAGGGCGGCGACTTCGAGCTGCCGACCGCCGTCATCGACGCCCAGGCCGCCAAGCTCGTCTGAGCGAGGGTCAGGGGAGCGCGGGACGGGCCGCACGGTCCGTCTGCGCGTGCGGGCGCGGGGTCCCGCGGAGGCGCGAGGAGCCGCACCGTCTTTGCGGGCGCGGGGTCCCGCGGGAGCGCGAGGAGCCGCACCGTCTTTGCGGGCGCGGGGTCCCGCGGGAGCGCGAGGAGCCGCACCGTCTTTGCGGGCGCGGTCCCGCGGAGGCGCACGAGCCGTACCGTCCTTGCGGTCGCGGTCCCGCGGAGGCGCACGAGCCGTACCGTCCTTGCGGTCGCGGGGCGTTACGGAAGCGGGACGAGCCGCACCACGGTGACGGTCAGGACCGATCCGGAGACGTAGTAGAGCACGATCGCCCCGGCGACCGTCGCCTCACGGCGATCGTGCTCACCCTTGACGGCGGACGAGCCGTGCCCGTACGGGTCATGCCCCAGCGTGCGCACCATCTCGTCCCGGAAGGTGTCGCCGTCCCGCATCTTGGCCAGGGTGTCGTCGGCGGGAGGCGCGTAGGAGATCCTGAGGCTCAAGCGACGCTCCGCCTCTCGGCCTCGTCCCGCGCCAGCCGGTCCAGGATCCGCTCGGCCTCCGGATCGGGTACGGCCTCCAGCATCCAGTGCCGCATCACGGCCTGGATCTCGTGCACCCCGGCCTCGTTGATGGCGCGGTCGAACTCCTCGCGTCTCGCCTCGGGCAGGGCGTCGCGGATGGCCGGGATGCTGTTGGGCACCTCGACCTCGGCGCCGCCGACAAAGGTCTTCAGGGGTTCACTCATGGCTGCTCTCCCCGCTCTCCCCACATGCGCCACAGGGTACGACGCCGGGTGAGCGCCGTCACACGCGCCTGCGCCACCACCGTGATCCGGCTCGTGGTGACCTGTCCGTCTCGGCGCTGGGCTCCTCCGGTTCGGGCAGTCTCCGCACTTCGGCCCGGATGCGGTCGAAGGTGGCGACAGGATTCAGAGCCCGCTCGCCCTCGCCCTCGGCCGACAGCAGCACGCCGAGACAGACCAGCCTGACGTGGCGCCCGTCGAGTCCGCGACCCACGAAGACCGGTGCCCCGACACAGCCTTGAGGCACGGGACCGCGCCACACGAACGCGTGACCGTCCCCCGTCCGCATGACCTCCCCGAGGATCACGGCTTGTTCCCGCTGGGTCCGGTCCGGCCCCACGTCGTGCCCGAGTGCGTACGCAGGCACCGGATCGTCGCCCAGAGCCTCGATGTCCTCGGCCTTGGCTGCCAGTCCCTCGGTGATCTCGTCGGTCGCCCAGGCCCAGCCCTTCCGGCGGGCGAGGGCGTGCAGCACGGTGGTGGGCATCACCGAGACGCCGGAGTCGCCGAGCGGGATCCAGCCCTCCTGGAAGTCAGTCATCAGCAGGTTGTTGGAACTCATGGCGGACTCGGACAACTCGGGCCGCATCCGTATCTCGGCAATGCGGCAGTAGGTCGAGGTTCCTGCGGTCACGAGGTACTGGTAGTACGTCTCGGTTCCGTCGGCGTTCTCGGAGAGAAGGTCGTTGAACCAGAACGCCGTCCCGAAAAGCTCTCCGCGGTGGGCCTGCTGATAGGGCAGCGTGGCGCGGCGGCAGTTGCTGAGCAGGGCATCTATGAGAGACCGGTCGTAGGCCGGCTGTTCGGACACGGGTCGAACATAGCGGAGGGCGGTGTGCTCCCGCGCGGCGTTATGTTCCCGCTCCGACCTGCCGGCGCCGACCGCGCCACACGCGAAGAGCCCCTGCCTGCGGATGTTCCGCAGGCAGGGGCTCGATGCGTGTGCTGTTACTTCTTGCCCTGGTTCTTCACGGCCTCGATGGCGGCCTTCGCCGCGTCCGGGTCCAGGTACGTCCCGCCCGGCTTCAACGGGCGGAAGTTCTCGTCCAGTTCGTACGCGAGCGGGATGCCCGTCGGGATGTTCAGGCCCGCGATGGCCTCGTCCGAGACGCCGTCGAGGTGCTTGACCAGGGCGCGGAGGCTGTTGCCGTGCGCGGCGACCAGGACGGTCTTGCCGTCGAGCAGGTCCGGGACGATGCCGTCGTACCAGTACGGCAGCATGCGGACGACGACGTCCTTGAGGCACTCCGTGCGCGGGCGCAGCTCCGGCGGGATCGTCGCGTAGCGCGCGTCGTCGCTCTGGGAGAACTCGGTGCCGTCCTCGAGGGCGGGCGGCGGGGTGTCGTACGAGCGGCGCCAGAGCATGAACTGCTCCTCGCCGAACTCGGCGAGGGTCTGCGCCTTGTCCTTGCCCTGGAGGGCGCCGTAGTGGCGCTCGTTCAGGCGCCAGGAGCGGTGGACGGGGATCCAGTGGCGGTCCGCGGACTCCAGCGCGAGCTGGGCGGTGCGGATGGCGCGCTTCTGGAGCGAGGTGTGCAGTACATCGGGGAGCAGGCCGGCGTCCTTGAGCAGCTCACCGCCGCGGACCGCCTCCTTCTCGCCCTTCTCGGTGAGGTTGACGTCCACCCATCCGGTGAACAGGTTCTTCGCGTTCCATTCGCTCTCGCCGTGGCGGAGGAGGATCAGCTTGTACGGTGCGTCGGCCATGGGTCCGAGCGTAATCGAACCCGTACGGGCCGCGCGCGCCCGGCCACAGGGCGGACAGGGCTGCGTGGATTGACGCCGGCCGTCAATTGGGTGGCAGCGCCGAATCCGGGATTTGTAATGTTCGGACCGTCGGCGGACCGCTTACCGCCCGCACTCGCATCCGTACGTCCCGGGGGGAACCCGTATGTCTGTCGCCGGTCTCAGACGGGCCACCCGTGAATCCGTCTCCGGTCTCCCCAGGGAGTTCTGGTGGCTGTGGACCAGCACCCTGGTCAACCGCCTCGGGGCGTTCGTCGCCACCTTCATGGCCCTGTACCTGACCCTGGACCGGGGTTACTCCGCCTCGTACGCCGGTCTGGTCGCCGCCCTGCACGGGCTCGGCGGGGTCGTCTCCTCACTCGTGGCCGGCGTGATGACGGACCGTTTCGGGCGGCGGCCCACGATGCTCGCCGCGCAGCTGTCGACCGCCGTATCGGTCGCCGTGCTCGGCTTCATGGTCCATCCGGTGGCGATCGCCGCCGTCGCCTTCTGTGTCGGCATGGCCAGCAGCGCCTCGCGCCCCGCGGTCCAGGCGATGATCGCCGACATCGTCCCGGCGAAGGACCGGGTGCGGGCCTTCTCGCTCAACTACTGGGCGATCAACCTGGGGTTCGCGGTCTCGTCCGCCGGGGCCGGGTTCGTCGCCGAGTACAGCTATCTCGCCGGTTTCGTCGGCGAGGCGGTGATGACGCTGTGCTGCGCGGTCGTCGTCTTCATGAAGGTGCCGGAATCCCGGCCGCAGAAGGCCATGTCCAAGGTCGCGGACGCCGCCCCCACCGACGGCGTCCGGCTCGGCACGGTGCTGCGGGACGGACGGTTCATGGGCGTCGTCGGGCTGTCGTTCGTGATCGCGCTGATCTTCCAGCAGGGGTACGTGGGGCTGCCGGTGGCCATGGGGGCCGACGGGTTCAGCAGCTCCGACTTCGGCGCGGCGGTCGCCGTCAACGGCGTGCTCATCGTGGTGCTCCAGATCCCGGTCACCCGGTTCATCCAGAGCCGCGACCCGCGCCGGCTGCTCATCGTGTCGTCGCTGCTCGCCGGGTACGGGTTCGGACTGACGGCCTTCGCCGGTTCGGTGGCGGTCTACGCGCTGACCATCTGCGTCTGGACGGTCGCCGAGATCGTCAACGCGCCCGTGCAGAACGGTCTGGTCGTCCAGCTCTCACCTGCTCACGGCCGGGGCCGCTACCAGGGCATGTACGCCCTGTCCTGGTCGGCCGCGGCGCTCGTGGCACCGCTGATGTCCGGTGTGGTGATCGACCACTTCGGGGCCGGGTGGCTGTGGGGGACGTGCGCGGTGCTGGGCACCGCGGCGGCGTTCGGCTACTGGCTGCTGATGCGGAACCTGCCGCAGGACGGCGCGGTGCCGGTGCCGGTGCCGGCACCCGTGGTCGTGAGCGGACCTGGCGGGGCCGTCGGGGCAGGCGCGGTCCAGGGCGCAGGTGCCGAGCCCGCCGTGGAGCGGACGGTCTGAGCCGAGGCACGTGGGCACGAGGGCACGCGGGCGGCCCCGTGCGGACGATGCCGGTCCGCACGGGGCGCCCTCTGTCGCTGCGCGCGCCCGTCAGCCGGAGCAGCCGCCGCACTGGCACGGCGCACCGGACTGGCAGCCGCACCCGCAGCCCGATCCGCAGCCGCAGGCGCCGACGACGCCCCGGTGCGCCACGTCGGCGGGTGTCTCCTGCTGGGGTTCGGTCGTGGGGGAATCGGCCATGGTTCCTCCTCAAGGTGTACGACAGGGCCGTACGCCCGCCCGGGGCCCACGACCGGGGCGTACGGAAAGGTCGTGCCGCCCCACCCCATTGCATGCCCAGCCGGGCGGGCGCATCAACGGCGCACACGCGCAGGAACGCATGTGCGAATCGATGGCGCCGGACCCGTCCCGTACCGGCTGTGCGTGTTCGGCCGGCTACGCGCCCTCGACCGGCGTCGGCTGCTGGATCTCGTCCGCGTGCTCGCCCGTCACCAGGTAGACGACGCGCTTGGCCACCGACACCGCGTGGTCGGCGAACCGCTCGTAGTAGCGGCCGAGCAGCGTCACGTCGACGGCCGTCTCGATGCCGTGCTTCCAGCGGTCGTCCATCAGGTGCTGGAACAGCGTGCGGTGCAGCAGGTCCATCTCGTCGTCGTCCTGCTCCAGCTGGAGCGCCAGGTCGACGTCCTTGGTGATGATCACCTCGGCAGCCTTGGCCATCAGGCGCTGCGCGAGCTGGCCCATCTCCAGGATGGTGGCGTGCAGGTCGTCCGGGACCGCCTTCTGCGGGAAGCGCAGCCGGGCCAGCTTGGCGACGTGCTGGGCGAGGTCGCCCGAGCGCTCCAGGTCGGCGCTCATCCGCAGGGAGGTCACCACGATCCGCAGATCGGTCGCCACCGGCTGCTGGCGGGCCAGCAGCGCGATGGCCCGCGCCTCCAGATCGTGCTGGAGGTCGTCGACCTTCTGGTCCGCGGCGATCACGGTCTCCGCGAGCTTGAGGTCGGCGTCGAGCATGGACGTCGTCGCCCGGCCGATCGCCGATCCGACGAGCCGGGCCATCTCGACCAGCCCCTCGCCGATCGAGTCGAGTTCCTCGTGGTACGCGTCACGCATGGGAAGTCCCTCTCCAGTTCTGAACCGAGGCCGGGGCCAGCTCTGAACCCCACGGTGCCACCGTGACGGCCGTACGCGTCGGGTTCCGACCGGACAAGTGAACCGGTGCTTGCCCCTCGGTGAACTCTGGGCGACGAGTGTTCGGATACGCACTCGGACGGCTGGGAGAGTGTCCGTGGAGCCGCATAACCTGGAGCCATGGACGTGAACGCGGCGGTCGCCGCAGCTGCAGCGATCGCCGGGGTGTGTACCGGCGTGATCGCGATGCTGGCGTTCCGCTGGAGCGAGCGCGACCAGAAGAAGCCCACGCGTACGTCCCTGCGGCCCGACAGCGGTGCCCCCCTGCCCCCCGGCGTCGACACGGTCCTGTCCGTGCTCAGTTCCTCCGCGGTCGTGCTCGACGAGAGCGACAGCGTCGTCAAGGCCAGCTCCGCCGCGTACGCGCTGGGACTGGTCAGGGGAGGGCGTCTGGCCGTCGAGCCGATGCTGAACATGGCCAGGGACACCCGCCGTGACGGGGAGATACGACAGGTCGAGCTGGACCTTCCCCGGCGCGGTACCGGCCGGGGCGAGGCCCTCGCGGTCTCCGCCCGGGTCGCCCCGCTGGGCTCCCGGCTGGTGCTGCTGCTGGTCGAGGACCTCACCGAGGCCCGCCGCATCGAAGCGGTCCGGCGCGACTTCGTCGCCAACGTCAGCCATGAGCTCAAGACCCCGACCGGCGCGCTGTCCCTGCTCTCGGAGGCCGTCATGGACGCCTCCGACGATCCGGAGGCGGTGGAGCGGTTCGCCGGCCGGATGCAGATAGAGGCGACCCGGCTCACCAACCTCGTACAGGAGCTCATCGACCTCTCCCGGGTGCAGAACGACGACCCGCTGGAGGACGCCGAGCCGGTCCGGGTCGACGAGCTGGTCGCGGAGGCCATCGACCGCTGCCGGCAGCAGGCCGGCTCCAAGCAGATCACCATGGCCTCGGGCGGCACCGCCGAGCTCCGCATATGGGGCAATCGCGGCCAGCTCGCCGCCGCGCTCGGCAACCTCGTCGAGAACGCCGTCAACTACAGCCCCGCCCGCACCCGCGTCGGCATCGCCGTCCGCCGGGTGGTCGTACCCGGCGGGGACGAGATCGAGATCGCCGTGACCGACCAGGGCTTCGGCATCTCGGAGAAGGACCGGGAACGGGTCTTCGAACGCTTCTACCGCGTCGACCCGGCCCGCTCTCGCGCCACCGGTGGCACGGGCCTCGGCCTCGCCATCGTCAAGCACGTGGCCGCCTCGCACGGCGGGGAGGTCACCGTCTGGAGCTCGGAGGGTCAGGGCTCCACCTTCACCCTGCGGCTGCCCGAAGCGGGCTCCGTACGGGCCCGGGACCGCACATCCGGCGGTCCCCTCATCGTCAACGGCGACGAGGCGTCCCACCCGGGCGCCGCACCCGACACTTTTGATTCGTTCCCTGCCCCGGAGGCTCTTCCGTGACCCGAGTGCTTGTCGTCGAGGATGAGGAATCCTTCAGCGACGTCCTGTCCTACATGCTCCGCAAGGAAGGCTTCGAGGTCGCCATCGCGGCCACCGGCCCCGACGGCCTGGACGAGTTCGAGCGCAACGGCGCCGACCTCGTGCTCCTCGACCTGATGCTGCCGGGCCTGCCCGGCACGGAGGTCTGCCGGCAGCTGCGCAGCAAGTCCAACGTTCCCGTGATCATGGTCACCGCCAAGGACAGTGAGATCGACAAGGTCGTCGGTCTGGAAATAGGGGCCGACGACTATGTGACCAAGCCCTTCTCCTCGCGCGAGCTCGTCGCCCGCATCCGCGCGGTGCTGCGCCGCCGCGGGGAGCCGGAGGAGGTCACTCCGGCCGCGCTGGAGGCCGGACCCGTGCGGATGGACGTGGACCGGCACGTCGTCACGGTCTCCGGCGGCAAGGTCGACCTGCCGCTGAAGGAGTTCGACCTGCTGGAGATGCTGCTGCGCAACGCCGGCCGGGTGCTGACCCGGATGCAGCTGATCGACCGGGTCTGGGGCGCGGACTACGTGGGTGACACCAAGACCCTCGACGTCCACGTGAAGCGGCTGCGCGCCAAGATCGAGCCGGACCCGGGCGCCCCGCGGTTCCTCGTGACGGTGCGGGGTCTCGGGTACAAGTTCGAGCCGTAGAGGGTCCTGGAACCGGGGGGTGGGTGAAGGAGCCCCGCCACGCCGCCCCCTGATTCCCGGAACCTCTGGCCGGCCCGCCGCCCTGGCCCGGGGGTGATACGACAAGCAGGTGTGGCTGAGGCGCCTCCCGAGCCCGGGAGGCGCCTCAGCCACACCTGTACGGGGTGCGGTCAGCCCGGCTGCTGGGAGTCGGACGCCGCGTCGCTCGGGGTGGTGGTGTCGCCCTCCGAGGCCGGGGCCGAGGGGCTGCCCGAGGCGCCCGGGGTCTCGGACGCGGAACCGGACGGCGTCGCCTCGGGCGAGTTCTCCGGCTTCTTCGGGGTCTCCGGCAGCGCGCTGGGGCCGAAGCCCTTGAAGTACCCGGTGGCGGGCACGACGGAGGCGCCGAGCTGGATGTCGCCGGTCCGGCTGAACTTGAAGACCAGCGGCTGCACGTTGCCGTTCTGCGTGGCCTCGTGGCCGTTCTCGATCACCGCGGAGGCGTTGCCCTTGCCGCCGAGGATCACCCGGCCGCCGGCCGGTACGACGACCGGCCCCGAACCCTTGGCGGCGTGCAGCTCCACGGAGCCGCTGCCGCCCGTCAGGGTGATGGCGTCGAGCGTCTCCGCCTCGGTGCCGTTGTTGAACAGCGTCGCGGTGACCGCGGCGGGGCCTTCGGCGCCGTGCTCCGGCTGGGTGACCACGTTGGCGTTCTGGATCTTGATGTCGCCGGACGACGTGGCGGCGTTGTCAGGCCTGACTTCGAGCGTCTGCGCGTTCTTGCCGGCTCCGCATGCGGAGAGCGCGGCGATCGAGAACACGATGGCAGTGGCGGCGAGGGCGCCGTGTCGAAGGCTGCGGCTCACGGCGGCGGCAACTCCTTGAACGAGCGGGCTTACGGACGGGGTCGGGCGAGCGGTGTAAAGCCGCCCTAAGGGTGTGTCAGCGGCCAGGTTACCGAGCCGCCGTCCCCGCCCCGCACCCGACCCGCCCCTGACGGCCCGGAGGATCCTGCCCGACGGCTCGGATGATCGCGGGCCGGCGTGCGCGAGATCATTCGCACGCCGTTCACATAACGCGCTTGATCAATTCCGCGACATGTTCCGGCACCTGTTCTGCCGCACGTTCTGCCTCAACGTTCGCCGTCTGTTACCCCCGCGCTTCGTGTCCCTGTTCAGCGACTGTTCAAGGGGCTGTGGCGCATTCATTGCACATAATCCTCACGGCGTCCGGCGTTGATCAATTTCATTGACCACCGGTACTGCCGCCGCCGCTAACCGCCGTACGGGTGATCGATCTCCGAACGGAGTACGGAATGTTCATCATCCGGAACCCGGCAAAACGGGACGTCTCGTCACTTCCGAGCGGGTTCCGGTCGGTGTAGCGTCCGCGTTTCTCCTCGCCCGCACAGCGGCTCCGACCTGCGAATACCGTCCTCCGCGGGCCTTCCGCAGCACGTCCGTGTTGCAGTTGTCAAGCCCCGAGATATGCCCTGACCTGCGAAAACGCCATTCAGGAGAAGCTGTTCTCGTGTTACTCTTGATAGCCACGGAAGGGGTACCTGTCACATGACGTTCAAGGTTGGCGACACCGTGGTCTATCCCCATCACGGGGCCGCGCTGATCGAGGCTATCGAAACTCGCCAGATCAAAGGCGTGGACAAGACCTACTTGGTGCTCAAGGTCGCCCAGGGCGACTTGACGGTGCGTGTACCGGCGGACAATGCGGAGTTCGTAGGTGTGCGCGACGTGGTCGGGCAGGAAGGGCTGGACCGGGTCTTCGAGGTGCTGCGCGCGCCGTATGCCGAGGAGCCGACGAACTGGTCCCGACGCTACAAGGCAAATCTCGAGAAGCTCGCATCCGGTGATGTCATCAAGGTCGCGGAAGTGGTTCGTGACCTGTGGCGTCGTGAGCGCGAGCGCGGTCTCTCCGCAGGTGAGAAGCGCATGCTCGCCAAGGCTCGCCAGATCCTGGTGAGTGAGCTCGCTCTCGCGGAGAACACGAACGAGGACAAGGCCGAGGCTCTTCTCGACGAGGTCCTCGCGTCCTGAACCGGATCGCACCGGTCGTAAATAATGTGCCGCGGTGCCCGCTGACCAGCCGTTTTCACGGTGTGTGTCGTCGGGCGCTGCGGCATGTCCGGGTGTGCATGCCCGGCTGTGCATGTCCGACTGTGCGGTGTCCGGCTGTGGCACGCGGCATACCGGGCGGCGCATCCGGTCCGGCGGACGCCTGCGGGCGGCGTGGCCGTGGCCTGATGAAACCGGATGTTCTCCCCGATACGCCGATGCGTTGGCCTCATCGACGATCCCCCGGTACTTTGCTCGCGATCTTGTGAAGTCGACGTGTGAGGCCGATCCCGAGCGGCCGGGGTGGTACCCGTCTCGCCCGGGGTCACGGAAAGGGTCCCGGTCGAGTCATGGCGTAGCGCCCGGCTCGCTTGTGGCCATACCCACGTCGGCCGTGGAGACAAACATGCCGATGCTTCGGAGTGCAACCGATGTCTGATCAATCGCGTCCTTACCGCACCGCCGCCGTGATTCCCGCGGCCGGCCGCGGCGTGCGGCTCGGCCCGGGCGCCCCCAAGGCGCTCCGTGCGCTGGGCGGGACGCCCATGCTCATCCACGCCGTCCGGGCCATGGCGGCCTCCCGCCATGTGTCCCTGGTCGTGGTCGTCGCGCCGCCCGAGGGCGCGCCCGAGGTGAGGCACCTGCTCGACGAGCACGCCCTGCCCGAGCGCACCGACTTCCTGGTGGTGCCCGGAGGCGGGACCCGGCAGGAGTCGGTGAGGCTCGGCCTCGACGCGCTGCCCGAGGACATCGGCGTCGTCCTCGTCCACGACGCGGCCCGCCCGCTCGTGCCCGTCGACACGGTCGACGCGGTGATCGAGGCCGTACGGGACGGGGCGCCCGCCGTCGTCCCCGCGCTGCCGCTCGCCGACACCGTCAAGGAGGTCGAGCCCGGGGCGCCGGGGGAGCCCGAGCCGGTGCTCTCCACCCCGGTGCGGGCCCGGCTTCGCGCGGTGCAGACCCCGCAGGGTTTCGACCGCGACACGCTGATGCGGGCCCACGAGGAGGTCGCCGTCAGCGGCGAGGGCGCGACCGACGACGCGGGCATGGTCGAGCGACTCGGGGCGACCGTCGTGGTCGTGCCCGGCCACGAGGAGGCGTTCAAGGTGACCCGGCCGCTGGATCTGGTCCTGGCCGAGGCGGTTCTCGCACGCAGGAGGGCGAACGATGGCTTCTGAGGTTTCCGGCACCACACCCGTGATCCCGCTCGTCGGGATCGGCACCGACATCCACGCCTTCGAGGAGGGCCGTGAGCTGTGGTGCGCGGGCCTGCTGTGGGAGGGCGAGGGTCCCGGCCTCGCCGGTCACTCCGACGCCGACGTCGTCGCGCACGCCGCCTGCAACGCGCTCTTCTCGGCCGCCGGCCTCGGCGACCTCGGGCAGCACTTCGGCACCGGGCGCCCCGAGTGGTCCGGCGCCGCGGGTGTCACGCTGCTGACCGAGGCGGCCAGGATCGTCCGGTCCGAGGGCTTCGAGATCGGCAACGTGGCCGTCCAGGTCGTCGGCGTACGCCCGAAGATCGGCAAGCGGCGCGACGAGGCGCAGAAGGTCCTGTCCGCCGCCGTGGGCGCACCCGTCTCGCTCTCCGCCGCCACCTCCGACGGGCTCGGCTTCACCGGCCGGGGCGAGGGCATCGCCGGCATCGCGACGGCCCTGGTCTACCGCACCGGCTGATCCGCCCGCCGCCGCTCCGGGGTCTGCTCCGGCGTCGCCCAGGCAAGCACCCTGCTCGGCTTCGTCCTGCACGGACGCGGACTGAATCACCGTCGGTGGGCCCGACCTGGGGGTCCCCGGAGCCCGCAGGCTTGTTGCACATCACTTGCACGTACGCTGGTACGGCAATGACGTGGCGCACAAGGGACGGTGAAGCTCCGGGATGAGCACGACGACGATCGCTCCGGTACGGGCCGAGGCCGGCGGGTACGTCGTGCGCACCGCCGGACCGCCGGACGTCGGCGGCGCGCGCGCCGTCATGCTCGACACCGTCTACCGCGACCTGCGCTCCGGTTACGTACCGCGCTGGCACGCCGACATCATCGATCCCGAGGCCGCTTACCTGCGCCCCGTGCGCTGCACCCTGCTGGTGGCCGAGCGCGACGGCGAGATCGTCGCGACGGGTGCGGTACGGGACCGGGGCCCGCAGGCGCCGCCCAATCCGCAGTGGGTCGCCGACCGCTTCCCGTCCGGCAGCACCGCCCAGCTCTGCCGCGTCTACGTCGCGCCGGAGCACCGCAGGTACGGCCTCGCGCGCCGGATGGTGCGCGAGCTCTGCGACTTCGTCGCGCGGGCCGGCGGGTACGAAGCGATCTACCTGCACACCGATCCCGCCGTGCCGGGTGCCGAGCCGTTCTGGCGGTCGCTGGCGCGGGAGGTGTGCGACGAGCGCGCGCTGCCCGGTGGGGGGCAGGGCATCGTCCACTTCGAGCTGCCGCTGCCGCCGGAAGCGATGCGACCCCTCCGTTCTAAATGACAATCATTTTCATATAAGGTCGTTGCCATGCTCACGCCCCGACGCCGTCGCTCCGCGCTGCCGCTGACCCTGTCCGCGACCGCCCTCCTCGTCCCGCTCGCCACCGCCTGCTCCGGCGGCGCGTCCGACGGTGCCGCGGCCGGCGGACAGCGCCTCCGGGTCGTCATGGCCTTCCCGCCCGCCCAGGCCATGTCCCCCTACGGCGACGACGCCGTCACCCTCAGCCGCCTCGCGGTCATCGAGGGCCTCACCACCCTCGGCCGTGACGGCACGGCGAAGCCCGCACTCGCCGCCTCCTGGAAGCGCGACAGCGCGAAGGAGTGGACCTTCACCCTGCGCAGGGCAACCTTCCAGGACGGCACGAAGGTCGACCCCGCCGCCGTCGTCCGCTCACTGACCGCGGCCGGCAAGGCGTCGCCCAAGCCCCGCGTCCTGTCCGACACCGGCCTCACCGCCACGGCCCGGGGCGCCGACACCGTACGGATCGTCACCGACGAGGCCGACCCCCTGCTGCCCCAGCGCCTCGCCAACCCCTCCCTCACGATCCTGTCCGCCGCCGCCTACACCGGCGCCGGGGTCGACCCGGCCGGACACGCCACCGGCCCCTTCACGCTCGCCGCCGTCAAGGGCGCCGTCAGCGCCACCCTCGAACGCAACGACACCTACTGGGGCGACAAGGCCAAGGCCCCCGGCGCCGACGTCACCTTCGTCGCCGACGGCACCGCCCGCGCCAACGCCCTGCGCACCGAGGCCGTCGACGTCGCCGAGTACGTACCGATCTCCCAGGCCTCCCTCCTCGGCGACGGACTCGTCCACGAGTTCCCCTCCGCCCGCACCAACGGCCTCTCCCTCAACACCCAGCACGGCGTCTTCGCCGACCCCGCGATGCGCGCCGCGGCCCGCGAGGCCATCGACTCCAAGGCCCTCGTCAAGGCCGTCTACGAAGGCCGTGCCGACGCCGCACAGGGCCTCCTCGGCCCCGGCGTCCCCTGGGCCGACGACGCCCGCACCACCCCCGCCGGCCGGGCGAAGGCAGCCGACAAGGCACAGGTCGCCAGGACGAAGGAGATCGTCCTCGCCACCTACACCAACCGGCCCGAACTCCCCGAGGTCGCCACCGTCGTCCAGCAGCAGCTGACCAAGCGCGGCTTCACCGTCAAGCAGGTCGTCCGCGACTACGCCCAGCTGGAGGCCGACGCACTCGCCGGGAAGTACGACGCCTTCATCCAGGCGCGCAACACCCTCCTGGACACCGCCGACCCGGTCTCCTACCTCGCCTCCGACTTCACCTGCGACGGCAGCTTCAACATCTCCCAGCTCTGCGACAAGCGCGTCGACGCCGCCGTGGACAAGGCCGCCGCCACCGCCGGGACCGACGCCCGCCACACCGCCGCCGCACGTGCCGAGGCCGACGTCCTCGGCACCGACGCCCTCGTGCCGCTGCTCCACGAACGCTTCGTCCAGGGCTACGACGACAGCCGCGTCCAAGGCGTCTCCCTCGACCCCCTGGAACGCACCCTCATCACCGCAGACACCCGCCTCGGATGAACCGGTGAAGCACCTGGCCGGCCGGCTCACCGCACTCCTCGCGGTCCTCGCCGTCATCGGACTGCTGCCCCGCCTGACCCGCACCGATCCCGCCCTCACGATCCTGCACGCCCGCTACGCCGACCGGCCGCCCACCCCTGAGACCCTCGACGCCATCCGCGCCGAGACCGGCCTGGACGGCAGCCCCCTCCACCTCCTCGGCGACTGGTCGGCCGGACTCCTGCGCGGCGACCTCGGCACCTCCTGGGTCTCCGGACAGCCCGTCGCGCCGGACGCGATACCCGCCCTCGGGGTCTCCCTCACCCTCATGGGCGCCTCGCTCCTGGTCGCCGTCCTGACCGCCGCGGCCCTCGCCGCCCGCACCCTGCGCCGCGGGGCACACCACCGGAACGTCACCGCAGGAGCCGGCACCGGCGCCGCCGTCCTCGCCGCCCTCCCCGAATTCCTCATCGCCGCCGTACTCGCCGCCGCCGTCGCCGTACGGCTCGACTGGCTCCCCGCACTCGGCTGGGGCACCCCCGCACAGACCGTGCTGCCCGCCCTCGCCATGGGCATCCCCGCAGGCGCCCTCCTCGGCCGGCTCCTGGACGACGCACTGCCCGCCGCCTTCGCCGAACCCTGGGCCCGCGCCGCCGTCGCGGCCGGTATGCCCGGACACCGCACCGCCCGCCACGCCCTGCGCCGCACTCTGCCCGGCCTGCTGCCCCAGCTCGGCATGGTCGTCGTGGGACTCACCGGGGGAGCCGTCGCCGTCGAAACCCTCTACGCCATCCCCGGCCTCGGGGGCACCGCCCTGGCCGCCGCCCTCGCCCAGGACCTGCCCGTCCTCCAGGCCTGCGTCCTGCTCCTGCTGCTCCTCGGCACCGCCGCCGGACTCACCACCCGCCTCACCGCACGCGCCCTCCTCGGCCCCGCCCTCGACGACGGCGCCCTGCCCGCCCTCGTCCCGCCGGCCGCCCGCGCACGCCGGTCCCTGATCACCGGCGCACTCCTCCTCGCCGCACTCTTCGCCGCCGTCACCCTCGCCGGACTCCTGCGCGACCCGCTCCACATCGACGCCGCCGCCCGCCTCGCCGGACCCTCCACCGCCCACCCCTTCGGCACGGACTCCCTCGGCCGCGACATCCTCGCCCGCCTCGGCCACGGAGCCGCCCGCACCGCCCTGACCGCCCTCGCCGTCTCCGCCGCCACCCTCCTCCTCGGCCTCGCCCTCGGAGCCGCGGGCGCCGGAGCGCTCACCGAGACCGCCAACGCCCTGCCCGCGATCCTCACCGGCCTCGTCGTCGCCGGCATCGCAGGCCCCGGCCCCTGGAGCGCCGCAGCCGCCGTCACCGCCGTCGCCTGGGCGCCCCTCGCCGCCCACACCGCCGCCCTGTACACCCAGGAACGCGCCGCCCCGCACCTCGCCGCCGCCCGGGTACTCGGCGCCGGACGACTCCACCTGCTGCGCCGCCACCTCCTGCCCGGCGTCCTGCCCCCCGTCGCCCGCCACGCCGCCCTGCGCATCCCCGCCATCGCCCTGGCCCTCGCCTCCCTCGGCTTCCTCGGCCTCGGCACCGAGCCGCCCTCACCCGAATGGGGGCGCATGCTCTCCGAAAACCTCCCCTACGCAGAACGCGCCCCCTGGTCCGTTCTCGCCCCCGCCGCCGCCCTCGCCGTCCTCGGCGCCCTCGCCGCCCTCACGGCAGCGGCCGTACGAGGCGCCGGAGCCAGGAAGCGCACCGGATGAGCACCACCACCCCCTACCTCCGCCTCCTCACCACCACCCAGTTCGCCTTCAACACCGGCTTCTACGCAGTCCTGCCCTACCTCGCCACCCATCTCGGCACCGGCCTCGGCATGACCGGCTGGCTCATCGGCCTCGTCCTCGGCCTGCGCACCTTCAGCCAGCAAGGCCTCTTCGTCATCGGCGGCGCCCTCACCGACCGCTACGGCCCCCGCCCCGTCGTCCTCACCGGCTGCGCCCTGCGCATCGCCGGATTCGGCTGGCTCGCCTTCGCCGGATCCACCGCCACCGTCATCGGCGCCGTCCTGCTCACCGGATTCGCCGCCGCCCTCTTCTCACCCGCCGTCGAGTCCGAGACCGCCCGCGAAGCCGTCCGGCACGAACAGCGCACCGGCACCCCCCGCGCCCACGTACTCGCCCGGTTCTCCGCCGCCGGACAGGCCGGCGCCTTCCTCGGCCCGCTCCTCGGCTCGCTGCTGCTCCTCCTCGACGGGGGCTTCCGCGCCTCCTGCCTCGCCGGCGTCCTCGTCTTCGTCGCCGTCCTCGCCGGGCACGCCCGGCTCATGCCGCACCGCGACCCCGTCACCCGTACGGCCGTACGCACCACGGCTGCCGTACGACACGTCCTCACCCAGCGCCCGTTCCTGCTGCTCTGCCTCGCGTACAGCAGCTACCTCGTCGCGTACAACCAGCTCTACCTCTCGCTGCCCGCCGAGGTGCAGCGCACCACCGGATCCCAGGCCGCCCTCGGCTGGTTCTTCGCCCTCTCCTCCCTCCTCGTCGTCCTCGCCCAGCTGCCCCTGACCCGCTGGTCCGCCCACCGGCTCGCCCCGCGCACCGCCCTCGTCACCGGGCTCGTCACCGTCGCCGCCGGATTCGCCGCCGTACCCCTGACCCCGGCCGGCCCCGCCGGACTGCTGCCCCCGGCCGCCCTCGTCGTCCTCCTCACCCTCGGCCAGATGCTCCTCGTGCCCGCCGCCCGCGGCCTCGTACCCGATCTCGTCGACGACCGGCACCTGGGCCTCGCCACCGGAGCGCTCTCCTCCGTCTCCGGGCTCGCCGTGCTCGGCGGCAGCGCCGCCACCGGCGCCCTCCTCGACGCCCCCGCACCCGTCCGCTGGGCCGCCCTCGCCGCCGTCCCGCTGGCCGGCGCCGCCCTCGCACTGACCCTTCCGGTGGGCGCGGACCCGAAACAGGGACGAGGAAGCGCGGGCAGGGTAGGCGTAGAGACATCACCGACCCGCTCAGGAGGACGTACGCCATGACCGCCGCACTCTCCGAAGACCTCAAGGCGCTGCTCGACACCCCGGTCTTCGTCACCGTCGCCACCATCCAGCCCGACGGAAGCCCCCAGGTGTCCCCGGTCTGGGTGAAGCGGGACGGCGACGACGTCCTCATCTCCACCACCACCGGCCGCCGCAAGGAACAGAACCTCGCCCGCGACCCCCGCGTCTCCGTCGTCGTCCAGCCCTTCGACGCCCCGTACACCTACGCCGAGATCCGCGGCACCGCCACCCTCACCACCGAAGGCGGCCAGGAACTCATCGACGAGCTGTCACAGAAGTACACCGGCAAGAAGTACGCCGACTTCAACCCCGCCTCCGGCGACGACGACCCCCGCGTCGTCGTCCGGATCACGCCCCGCAAGGTCGTCGGACGCATCTGAGCCGTCCCCGACGATCACCCCTCACGGCTCCGGCCCGCCCGGAGCCGTAACAACTGTCCACGCAATCCTCCAAGGGGTCGCGGGGCACTGGTGCGCGCCCACTACCCTTGAGGCGTGACTATTCGCCTGTACGACACCAGCGCCCGGCAGATCCGTGACTTCGTCCCGCTCACAGCGGGCTGTGTCTCGATCTACCTCTGTGGCGCGACTGTCCAGGCCGCCCCGCACATCGGGCACATCAGGTCCGGACTGAACTTCGACATCATGCGCCGCTGGTTCGCCTACCGCGGCTACGACGTGACGTTCGTCCGGAACGTCACCGACATCGACGACAAGATCATCAAGAAGTCGGCCGAACAGGGCCGCCCCTGGTGGGCCATCGGCTACGAGAACGAGCGCGCCTTCAACGACGGCTACGACGCGCTGGGCTGCCTGCCGCCCACCTACGAACCCCGCGCCACCGGCCACATCACCGAGATGATCGAGATGATGCGCGGCCTCATCGAGCGCGGCCACGCCTACGCGGCCGACGGCAACGTCTACTTCGACGTCCGCTCGTTCCCCGGCTACCTGGAACTCTCCAACCAGGACCTCGACGACCTGCGCCAGCCCTCCGGCGACAACGAGACCGGCAAGCGCGACAAGCGCGACTTCGCCATGTGGAAGGCGTCCAGGCCCGGCGAGCCCAGCTGGGAGACCCCCTGGGGCCGCGGCCGCCCCGGCTGGCACCTCGAATGCTCCGCCATGGCGCACAAGTACCTCGGCACCGCCTTCGACATCCACGGCGGCGGCATCGACCTGATCTTCCCGCACCACGAGAACGAGATCGCCCAGGCCAAGGCCTACGGCGACGACTTCGCGAAGTACTGGGTGCACAACGCCTGGGTCACCATGGCCGGCGAGAAGATGTCCAAGTCGCTCGGCAACTCCGTCCTCGTCAGCGAGATGGTCAAGGCCTGGCGCCCCATCGTGCTCCGCTACTACCTGGGCACCCCGCACTACCGGTCGATGATCGAGTACAGCGAGGAAGCCCTGCGCGAGGCCGAATCCGCGTTCGCGCGCATCGAGGGCTTCGTCCAGCGCGTCACCGAGAAGGCCGGCGAGACCGTCGCCCCCGCCTCCGAGGTGCCGCCCGCCTTCGCCGAGGCGATGGACGACGACATGGGCGTCCCGCAGGCCCTCGCGATCATCCACACCACCGTCCGCCAGGGAAACTCCGCCCTCGCCGCCGACGACAAGGAAGCCGCCGTCGCACGCCTCGCCGAGGTCCGTGCCATGCTCGGTGTCCTCGGCCTCGACCCGCTCGACGAGCACTGGGCCGGCGAGAGCGACCGCGGAGACGACCTCCACGGCGTCGTCGACACCCTCGTACGCCTCGTCCTCGACCAGCGCCAGTCCGCACGGGCCCGCAAGGACTGGGCCTCGGCCGACGCCATCCGCGACCAGCTCAACCAGTCCGGGCTCGTCATCGAGGACAGCCCCACCGGACCACGGTGGACACTCGGCCCGCGCCAGTAGTCCTCCATGTGCCGCCCGGCCCGCCGGGCGGCACACTTTCACTTATACGTACGCACGTCTGAAGCAACGAAACAGGTAGGTCATGGCCGGGAACAGCCAGCGCAGGAACCGCCGCACGTCCAACAAGAAGGGCATGCAGGTCGGCAGCGGTGGCCAGCGGCGCCGTGGCCTCGAAGGCCGGGGGCCGACGCCGCCCGCCGAGGAGCGCAAGAAGCACAAGAAGAACCGCATCGCCACCGCCAAGGCCAAGCAGGCCGCCAACCGCCGCCCCGCCCCCCGGCGCGGCGGCGTCAAGGGCACCTCCGAAATGGTCGTCGGCCGCAACCCCGTCTTCGAGGCCCTGCGCGACGGCGTGCCCGCCACCACGCTCTACGTCCAGCAGTACATCGACAACGACGAGCGCGTCCGCGAGGCCCTCCAGCTCGCCGGCGCACGCGGCAACATCAACCTGATGGAAGCCCCGCGCCCCGAGCTCGACCGCATGACGAACGGCCTCAACCACCAGGGCCTCGTCCTCCAGGTCCCGCCGTACCAGTACGCGGAGCCGCAGGACCTCACCGCCGCCGCCTACGACAACGGCGAGGACCCGCTGATCGTCGCCCTCGACGGCGTCACCGACCCGCGCAACCTCGGCGCCATCGTCCGCTCCGTCTCCGCCTTCGGCGGCCACGGCGTCGTCGTGCCCGAGCGCCGCGCCGCCGGCATGACCGCCGGAGCCTGGAAGTCCTCCGCCGGCACCGCCGCCCGTACGCCCGTCTCCCGCGTCACCAACCTGACCCGGGCACTGGAGGCGTACAAGAAGGAAGGCATCGCGATCGTCGGCCTCGCCGCCGACGGCGAGCACACCGTCGAGGACCTCGAAGCCCTCGGCGGCCCCGTCGTCATCGTCATCGGCAGCGAGGGCAAGGGCCTCGGCCGCCTCGTCGGCGAGACCTGCGACTACCGGGTCCGCATCTCCATGCCGGGCGGCGCCGAATCCCTCAACGCCGGCGTCGCCGCCGGCATCGTGATGTACGAGGTCGCACGCCGCCGCGCCTGATCCACCGCCGGGACGGGCCGCACGGCCCGTCCCGCAGGACCACCCGCACAGGCGGCGGCCGACCGGGCCCGCACCGGGGGGGCGCATCCGGGCATCCGCACGCCCCGGCGCACCCCACCACCCCCTGTTGACGGGCCTCGGACACTTCGACACCGTCAAGGCAGTGTCCTAAACACACATCACTCGGTTAGATGAGTGTGGACACCAGAACGCCTCGGTTCGACGAACAACCCGCCCTGAGCATGGCCAAGGTGGACTGCGACCCCGCGCAGGTCATCGTCAACCACGCCAGCTTCCGGGTGCAGCTCGCCCCCGGCCAGCGCGCACGGCTGCGCGGTGTGGCACCCGCCGGAGCACCCAGGATCCCCGCCATGAGCGGCACCGGGGCCGGACGCGGCCGACGCGCCCCCGTCGTGTGGAGCGGCAGGTCCGCCCCCGGCGACCCCGGCGCCAGCGGACTCCTCCAGGCCGTACGGAACTCCACCGCGGGCCGGCCCGACACCGCCTACGACCCGTACGAGCCCTACGCCTCCTACGAGTTCGACAGCGGACCCGGCAGCCCCGGCACCCAGGTCATCCCGCGCCTCGAAGAGACCCAGCCCAACCCCGTCATCACCGCACCGCACCAGCCACGCCGCCCCGGCGGCCCGCTGCTGCCCCCCATGCGCCAGGCCGTCGGCGCCTACGACCCCGTCGAGCCCGGCCCGTACGACACCGACGGACACGACCGCGACGCCTACGACGGCGACGACATCACCGACACCCGCGACCGCCGCACCGGAAACGACACCGTCCGGCACGCGTACTACCCCGGCCGCCGCATGAACCTCGGCGTCGTCCTCCTGCCGATGCGCGTCTTCCTCGGCTTCATCTCCATCTACGCCGGCATGGGCAAGCTCTGCGACCCCGTCTACTTCGACGGCGGCGACCGCGGCTCCATGGTCAAGTGGCTGACCTCGCTCCACCCCTGGGCCCTCGCCGAACCCCTGCGCGACTTCGCCCTCTCCCACCCCGTCGGCGCCGGCCTCACCATCGCCTTCCTCCAGGTCGTCGTCGGCGTCCTCACCGTCCTCGGCCTCTGGCAGCGCGTCGCCGCCTCCATCGGCGCCCTCCTGTCCGCCGCCCTCCTGGTCACCGTCAGCTGGCGCACCGTCGCCGTCTACGACGCACCCGACATCATCTACCTCGCCGCCTGGAGCCCCCTGGTCATCGCGGGCGCCCCCGTCTACTCCGTCGACGGACGACTCGCCGGAGAAGCCTGGCGCAAGCTCGGCCCCCGCTCCGAGATCTGGGACCTCCGCCGCCGCGTCCTGCGCCGCGGCGCCGTCGTCGCCACCGTCGTCGTCGGCCTCACCCTCCTCATCGGCTCCATGCTCGGCGGCGCCGTCCGCTCCACCGAAGTCGTCACCGTCCCCGGCCCGAACGGCGTCCCCACCAACCAGCTCCCCGGCACCCCGCTCCCCGACAAGTCCCGCAGCGGCAAGGCCTCCCACACCCCGACCGGACAGCACCCCACCCCCTCCCGCACCACCGCACCCCGCACCCCGTCCGCCAAGGCCTCCACACCCGCCACGGACAGCGTCCGCGAGTCCGGCCAGGCCGCCGGAGCCGGCCAGCCCAGCCAGACCCAGGGCACCGGACAGACCACCCCGCAGCAGACCACCCCCCAGCAGCCCCCCTCCAGCAGCTCCGGCCCCAGCTCCTCCGGCCCCACCGGCGGCTCCACCACCGGCGGCACGGACCCCGGCACCGGCTCCACGGGCGGCACCAGCGGCGACGGTGGCGGTGGCGGCGGCCGCAACCCCATCGGCGGCCTCCTCGGCTGACACCCACCACGCCACGCAGGAGGGGCGGGCACCGGAAGTGAATCCGGTGCCCGCCCCTTCGGCGTGCGATGTGACCAGGACGTGCGATGCGACCAGGGAGGGAGGAGACCTACCGCCCGTCCAGCTCCTTCGCCGCCTCCGTCAGGTCCTTCGCCGTGTCGATGGCCCGCCAGTACGCCCCGTGCGGCAACGGATACCCGGCCAGCCTGCGCTCCCGCGCCAGCCTCGGGAACGTCGTCCGCTCATGGTCACCCCGGTCCGGCAGCATCCCCGTGAACGCGGGAGAGAACACGTACACACCCGCGTTGATCAGATACGGCGACGGGGGAGACTCGATGAAGTCCGTGATGTGCCCGAACGCATCCGTCTCCACCGCACCCCACGGAATGCGCGGACGAGCCAGCGCCAGCGTCGCGGTCGCATCACGCTCCGCATGGAACGCGGCCATCTCACGCAACGAGAAACGGGTCCAGATATCACCGTTGGTCGCGTACCAGGGCTGCTCCGGATCGGGCAGCCGGGCCGCCGCGTACTTCAGCCCGCCACCGCGGCCCAGCGGCTCGGACTCCACCACCGTCGTCACCCGCAACGGCAGCACCGCCGCGTCCAGCCACTCCTGCAGCACCTCGGCGAGATGCCCGCACGACACCACGGCGTCGGTCACGCCCTCGGCGGCCAGCCAGGCAAGCTGATGGCCGATGATCGGCGTCCCGGTACCCGGGATCTCGACCATCGGCTTGGGGCGGTCATCGGTGTACGGGCGCAGCCGTGACCCCTGGCCACCCGCCAGGATCACGGCCTGCGTCGGAAACGTATGCATGCCAGGCACGATATGCCGTGCCCGGCCGGGACGGTCAGCTGAACTGCGCGACACCCGAGGCGAACGACGTGTCACAGACCGGACGGGAGAAGCGGTGCGCGCGCGTCGGACCGTACTGCTCGACCGCGGCCTTGCCCAGCGCCTTCGCGATCGACATGCAGTGCCGCGCGAGCGACGGACGCCCCTCCACGGCCCGCTGGAGATCCGTCAGTGCGACACCCGGGTCCTTCTCCTGGAGCTCCAGGAGGAGCTTGTCGCGCAGGATGTCCTGCGGGGTGCGCGCCTTGGCGCGCTTGGAGACGGTCTGGGCCGACGCGGTGAGCAACGTCGACTCGGAGTTGTGATTTGCCCACGGCACGGCGGTGACCGCGAGGGTCCCGGACAGGACCATGACGACAGGCAGGACGAAAGCGAGAGTTCGGCCGATACGGCGCGCGGTGTGGGTCACGGAGCGAGCGTAGCGGGCAGTGATGAATTGACGACATTACGTCACTCGCGCGAGGGACGGTTCGAGTCTGCTTTTCGAATCCCGTGTTGACGTCCCGGAGTGAAATGACCGTTGTGCCGGGGAATTTGCCCCCGTCGCCCCAAACCCCCGAACGCGCGACGGCCCCGCACGGAGAACGTGCGGGGCCGTCGCGGTGCGTGTGCGGGATCAGGCGGTGAGACGCTCACCCGTCGACGTCGCGAAGACGTGCAGCTCGTCCGGGCGGGGCACGACGTGGAGCTTGGTGCCCTTCTCCGGGACGGCACGGCCGCCGACACGGACGACCAGGTCCTTGTGCTCGCCACCGACCTCGGCGGCGCCGTAGACGAAGCCGTCGGCGCCGAGCTCCTCGACGACGTTGACCGAGACGGCCAGGCCGGCCGGGGCGTCCGAGGAGGCCTTGGTGAGGCCGGTCGCGGCGGCGCCGCCGTGCTCGACGATGTCGAAGTGCTCGGGACGGATGCCGACCGTGACGGTGCGGTCACCGCGGTCCGCGGCGGCGGTGAGCGCCTCGCGGGAGACGGGGACGACGCTGTTGCCGAACTTCACGCCACCGTCGGTGATCGGGACCTCGACCAGGTTCATGGCCGGGGAGCCGATGAAGCCGGCCACGAAGAGGTTCGCCGGCTTGTCGTACATGTTGCGCGGCGAGTCGACCTGCTGCAGCAGACCGTCCTTGAGGACCGCGACACGGTCACCCATGGTGAGGGCCTCGACCTGGTCGTGCGTGACGTACACGGTCGTGATGCCCAGACGGCGCTGGAGCGAGGCGATCTGCGTACGGGTGGAGACACGGAGCTTGGCGTCGAGGTTCGACAGCGGCTCGTCCATGAGGAAGACCTGGGGCTCACGCACGATCGCGCGGCCCATCGCCACACGCTGACGCTGACCACCGGAGAGCGCCTTCGGCTTGCGGTCCAGGTAGTCGGTGAGGTCCAGCATCTTGGCGGCCTCTTCGACCTTCGCGCGGATCTCGGTCTTGTTGATACCGGCGATCTTCAGCGCGAAGCCCATGTTGTCCGCGACGGACATGTGCGGGTAGAGCGCGTAGTTCTGGAACACCATGGCGATGTCCCGGTCCTTCGGCGGCAGGTGCGTGACGTCGCGGTCACCGATGCGGATGGCACCGCCGTTGACGTCCTCGAGACCCGCGAGCATGCGCAGGGAGGTCGACTTGCCACAACCGGAGGGACCGACGAGGACGAGGAACTCACCGTCCGCGATGTCGATCTCGAGCTGGTCGACGGCCGGCTTCGTGGAGCCGGGGTAGACGCGGGACGCCTTGTCGAACGTGACACTGGCCATGCTGAATCTTCTCCTCAACCGGCAGGAACGTGCCGGACGATCCGTTGTAAAGGGAGTGGTCTGGTCCAACTGAGTGAACCTTCAGCGACGCTACCTGGCGATTTCGGATCTGTCAGTAGTTCTCTGGGGAGGAATATCTCCTGGTCGCCGCGGGGAACAATCTGCCACTGGCCGCATGCTGGGGAGAGCAGCATACTTTTGACCCTGTGTATGTGGTGGCAGAGCGCCGGATTTTTGGCTCTGTGCCAGCTTCAACACTTCCTGCTTCATCACCCCTGCCGTCTCAGCACACCCCTGAGAGGTGGACCGGGCCGGTCTTACATGGGCTCCACAGGCATTACGGCCGACGGCCCGTCGGTCCGTACCGCAGTCCTTCACTTCTTCATGCGGCCAGCAGTACGTCTGCCAGCTCCGATGCCTTGATCACAGACGGAGGCATCCGCCCCGGCGGGAGTGCGGAGGCCACGAGCCAGTACAGCCGCATGCCTTCCTCCCGGAGATTCCGCGCCGCATTCACGTCGCGGTCGTGCACCGCACCGCACTCCGCGCACGTCCACTCGCGTACGGACACATCGAGCGACGGCCCCTTCGCGTGGCAGCCGGAACACCGACGCGTCGACGGGAAGAAGCGGTCCACGATCACCAGCGTTCGCCCGTACCAGGCGCACTTGTAGCGCAGCTGCCGGAGCAGTTCGCCCCAGGCCGCATCAATGATCGAACGGCTCAGCCGGGCCTTGCGCCGACGCCCCTTTCCGACCGCCGGACGCAGCAGATTCATGATGGCCAGATCTTCCACCACGAGCACTTGGTTCTCGCGCACGAGGCGGGTGGTCAGCTGGTCCAGCATGTCTCTGCGTACGTCGCTGATCAGGGCGTACAGACGGGCGACGCGCTCTCGGGCCTTCCCTCGGTTCTTGGACCCCTTCGTCTTGCGATGCAGCCCCCGCTGCAGCCGCGCCAGCTCCCTTTCGTACTTCTTCAGCAGGCGCGGGTGATCCACCTTCGTTCCGTCGTCCAGCGTCACCAGCGCAGCCAGCCCCAGATCGATCCCCACGGCTTTCGGTGCGCGTCCGCCCCGTACGAAGGCGGTGGGCAGGGGATCGATCCGCTCCTCGACCAGCATGGCTACGAAGTACCGGCCGGCCCGGTCCCGCGTCACCGACAACTTCACGGGTGTCACCCCGGCCGGCAACGGCCGCGACCACCGCACATCCAGCGGCACCGTCTGCTTCGCCAGCGTCACCAGCCCCGTTCCGGGCCGCTCGGGATCCTCCGCCCAGCGGAAACCGGTCCGTACGTACGTCGCCGAATCCCGCGACCGGCGTTTCGCCTTTCGCTGCGGGTACTTCGCCAACTGTTTGAAGAACCGCGTGAACGCACCGTCCAGATGGCGCAACGACTGCTGCAACACCGTCGAGGACACCTCGCGCAGCCACGACGTCTCCGAAGCCTGCCGCCACCCCGTCAACGCCCGGCAGGTCTCGGCGAACCCCACCGAAACGCGATGCCGCTCCCAGGCGCCCACCCGGAGCGCCAGCCCCTCGTTGTAGACCCAGCGGCAGGCTCCGAAGGTCTTCTCCAACTGCTCGGCCTGCGACGGGGTCGGATAGAAGCGGTACCGGTACACGCGCTGCTGTGTGCCGGGCTCCTTGGCCCGGCTCTTCATGGCGGCCGCCGCCCGACCCTGGTGCTTCTTGCGGTCGGCGATGCCCAGAGCCTCACGTTTGATGCGCTTGGCCTCGTCGCCCGCCACCCTTGTCGGCTGGTCTGTGGTGTCCGTCATGCTTCCCTCCCCCGACTGTCCGATATCCGGATCAGCACGTCAGTGTTCTTAACGCACGGGTGCTCGGATGGTTACGGGGCGGTGGAACTTCCTGGATCGGCGGGTGGGGCGCTGTGTAGAGTGAGGGCTCGCGCGCACGCTTCTTCGAACCGCGCGCGACGCCGCCTTAGCTCAGTTGGCTAGAGCGATTGACTTGTAATCAATAGGTCGTCGGTTCGATTCCGACAGGCGGCTCAAACCCCAGGTCAGCACCTCGCTGACCTGGGATTTTTTTATGCCCGCCCCCGCTCAGACCCGCCCGACAAGCGGTCCGCGATCTTCGCGATCGGGCCGTGCCGGGGCGCGGTGAGGTGAGTTCCCTGCGGTCGGCCGCGCGGCGGTCACGGAAATTACCTCCGCCGCCCTGTAAGGATCTGCCCCGCGCATGACATATAGAGGATGTGGAGAGCAACCAGACCGTGAGCGAGCCGGGGCGGAGCACCCGGTTCACCGCGTTGTACACACGGGAGTACCCGCGGGTGCACGCCTTCGCGCACCGCAGGACGGGCAACGGGGGTGAGGCCGAGGAGATTGCCGCGGAGGTGTTCCGCATCGCCTGGGAACACGAGCTCGGCGGCGGGGAGACGACCCCCGGCTGGTTGTTCGTCACCGCCAGGAACGTGCTCGGCAACCACTACCGGACCGCCACCAGGCTGAGCGAGCTGCATCGGCGCATCGGCGAGGAAGCGGGCCGCGCTGCCGCGCCGCCGGAGGAATCGGCGGTGCTGGACACGCTCGATCGCCTGCCGGGACCGCATCGGGAGGTGTTGCTGCTCAGTTACTGGGACGGCCTCACCGCGGCGGAGGCCGGTGCGGTGCTCGGGTGCGGCACCTCGGCCGTCTGGGTCCGTCTGCACCGAGCACGCAAGGCGTTCCGTGAGCACTACACCTCGTCAGGGGAGTCGGCATGAAGCGTACGCAGTCCAAGAAGGCCGTGATCTCCTCGAAGCAGGCGGAGTCACTGATCCGACGCGCCGATCCCTTGTCGTCGAACACCGCCTTGTCCAGCCTTTCCCCGCGTGCCACAAGGGAGTTGAGCATGTTGTACGAGAAGACCGGATCCGTCACCGCGGTCGTACCCCCGCCTCGCCGCCGGCGCGTGGGCCTGATCGCCGTCGCGGCGTGCGGGGCGGCCGCGGTCGTCGCGGCGGTGGCGGTGTACGCGGTGGACACCACGGCGGGCGAGTCGGGTGGCGGGCTGGTGGCCGATGAGCCGGTCTACGAATCGGCCCAGGAGCTGGAGGGTGCGGCTGGTCTCATCGTGCGGGCGGAGCTCGGCAAGGGCGCGGAGCGGACCGTCGATGACGTCACTTCGATTCAGGCCCCTGCCAAGGTGCTGGCGACAGCCAAGGGAACCGCACCGGGGCCGCAGGTCACCGTGTCGTACACGCCGGCGGACGCGGGAGGGCCGGAGAGCGCCGCTCTCGCTCCCGGCAAGGAGTATGTGTTTCTGCTGGAGCGACAGGACGACGGGCGGTTCACCCTGGTCAACTCCACCCAGGGTGCCTATGGCGTCAGCGGGGGCAGGGCTGTGGCCGGTGAGGGCAATGCGGTGACGCTGAGCCTGGGTGTGCTGGAGGCGCTCCGGCTGACCGGCTGACTCCCGCGGAGGTGCGCGCTACGACGAAAGGGGGGTGCCGCCCGTGCGGGCGGCACCCCCTCGTCGCGACCGGGCCCGGTCGGCCCCGGGCGGCTCCTGGCCCGGGGCCGACGATGTTCACTTGATTCGGACGGCCCGTTCCCTGAGGTTCTTGACCGTGCCGACGTTCTTGAAGCCGGCGTCGCCGACGGGCTCGACCTTGCCGCTTCCGCCGGCGGTGTACAGGGCCTGCTCGGGGTTGAGCAGGTCGTACGGGGCGGCCGGCCCGTGGGCGGCGAGCATGAGCACGTACTGCGTGCCGTTGGCCGTCAGGGCGGTCGTGTGCTTCTCCTTGTAGGTGACCTTCCCTCGCTGACCGCCGAGTTGGCTCACTTCGACTATGTCGCCCGGCTTGACGTTGCCGGACAGCACCTCGGAGACCTTGACCCGGGAGACGGTGATGACGACCGGGTCCTCGTCGGCCGCCTCTTCCTCGGAGAGGCCTGCCTGGGGGTTGGCGAGCGGGTCGGTGTCGGTGGAGGTCTCCGGAACCAGTTCCCTGACGGAGGAGCCGACCACCGTGCCCTTCACGATGACGTCGGCCTTCTCGACGACCTGGTCGAGTGAGTCGTAGACCGGGTAGTCCGCCTCGTAGGCGATGACATCTGATGTCTCGGCCGCCTTCTCCGAGGCCGGTTCGCCGTTCGCGCAGCCCGCTGCGGCGAGGGCGAGGACGAGAAGGGAGCTGCTCGCGACGACGTGACGCATTCGCTTCATCAGTAGATCCTCTTGACCTCGGAGATGTCGTACGACAACGGCTTCTGCACCGTTGTCCTGTTCCTGCTGTGCTTCATGAGCGAAGCCTTCGAGGTCTTGGGATTGTCGGCGAGACTCAGGGCGTGTCCCAGCTCGTGGGTGGATGTGCTGCGGCACCACTGGGTCATCTTGGAACCGGAATCGCGGGCGAGCGTCTTCGCATTCACCTTGATCTTGAAGATGCGGTTGATGGGGCGCAGGCCGGACGGCGAATAGAGGCCGTACCAGCTCTCGTTGTATCGGCCGGCCGTGAAGGTGGCCTTGGCGGTGGATTTGCGGCCGATGGAGGCGCCGGCGCCGGCGTTGTTCCAGTTCTTGCGCCCGGTGTCGAGGAAGCCGACCCAGGTGTCGTTGATGCCGACGGCCTTGACGTTGAACTTGGAGCCGGGCATTCCGCCGCTGTAGTAGGTCGCCTGGGCCGATGTCGTTCCGCTGAGACCGACAGCCAGCGCGAACGCGGCAACGGCCGCGATGCGGGCGGTGGTACGTGTGTGAGTACGCCTCAAAGTTGAGTCCCCGTGTTGTGCCCGCGGCGGTCGGGCCGTCGCGGGCCGTGGTCATCGGGGCCGTACGGGGAAATTCCCGACGTGCGCACGGGCAGGGGAAATTCCGCTGTGCGTTGGAATTCCTCGTGCCTCGTGCGTGGAAAGCTTGGACTCGTTCCCCCGTGGAATCGGCCCTTGTTTCGATGTGACCCTAACCAGTTGTTTCGATCACTGCAACGGGAATTCGAGCATAAGTGCCAAGAATCGGCGGCGAGTTACCGAAGGGGTGCTTCCGGTTCCAGTTCCATTCCCGGAGGCCCTGCTCATTCATTTCGCGTAATGACGCGCGGCGTCCGTCTGCGGTTCCGAAGGACTGAGGGGGTCAGCCCCGCCCCGGCAGCCGGGCCGCGAACTTCGCGATCGGCTCCGGGGCGGGGCTGGGTGCGTGAGCGGCGGGCGGCTGCGCCCACGGGCTCAGTGCCGCGACGGGCGGCTGCGCCCACGGGCTCAGCGCCGCGACGGGGGCAGCCCGAGCGAGTCGACGTCGGGGTGGAAGAGGGACTCGTTGGTGGTCTCCGCGAGCTCGACGATGTAGCCGGGGGCGAGTTCCAGCCTTCCCTGCGCGCCCATGATGTTCTCGGTGCGGGGCTGCAGGACCGGGATCCCGTTCGCTTCCGCCACGGCGTAGACGGCGTCGATCGAGTCGACGACGAAGAGGATCTTCGTCTCCTGGATGAAGTCCGGCAGCTTCTTGCGGTCCTCGGAGCCGATGGCGACCAGGGAGACGTGGCCGAGAGGCGACTGGAGCCCGACCACGCGGAGGTTGAAGTACTCCGCGATGCGGAAGTCGTACTCGACCGTGCCGTCCAGGTAGTCGAGGTAGTTGCGGATGTACTGCAGTTCCTGGCCCGGCTCGAAGAAGACGCGCTCGTACGGCCCTGAGACCAGGTGGTCCGCGAAGATCGTGCCGGCTGCCGCTGTTGCTGTTGCTGTCGTGGTCATTTCAGAATCCGTTCTCAAGGGTGGTCGGGGAAAGGTCTGCCTCGGGTCCCGAGTGGGCGAGCATCTCCTCGGCGTCGAGCCTGGAGCGCCCCCATCGGCCGTGCACGCCGTTGTAGTGGCCGCCGATCTCGAGCTCGCGCGAGATCGAGATGTCTCCCGTGAGCCACGGCTGCCAGCCGGTGCGCTCCAGGTGCGGGCGGATCCGGTCGGCCGTCGCGGCGGAGTCGGCGGCGAAGGGGAGGACCGCGGCGGGCTCGTGGTCGGCGCCCTCGCGGATCGCGATGGTCGCGAGGTTGGAGAAGGCCTTGACGTGCGCCGTGCCGTGCGGCAGGAGGGTGGCGACGAACTGTCCCGCCGATCCTTCACGCGGCTGGCGGGGGATGATCCCGGCCGGTGTCACGTCGAGCGGGTTCGACACGTCGAGGAGGATCTTTCCGGCCAGCCTGTCGCCGAGTTCGGTGATCACGGCTCGCTGGGGGGCGTCCCAGAGGGTTGCCAGAACCACCAGTTCCTGACCCTCCACGGCTGCCGCGAGGCTCGGGGCGACGAATACGCCGGCCCTCTTCGCGACCGCGCGCACCGCACGGGCGGCGGCCTCCGCCTTCTCGGGACGGTGGTGGTAGAGGGTGACGTCGACGCCGTGGGAGGCGAAGAGCTGGGCGATCGCCGTGCCGTGGCGTCCGGGACCGATGAGCGCGAGGGAGGCCATGTCATGCGTCCTTGTCGAAGTCGGGCAGGTGGGGGTTGTCGGAGAGGTCGAGGACGAGCTTTCCGCGTGCGTGCTGTGCGTCGAGGCGTTGATGGGCCTCGACGATCTCGGTGAACGGGAGGGCTTTCACGGGGAGCTTCAGCGTCCCCGCGGCGATGCCGTCGAGAAGCGTGCTCAGCTGCGCCCGGCTGCGCCGCGTCTGGACGAGGCGGATCCCGTGCGATGCCATCGTCTCGGGCACCAGGGTGACCGCCTGGCCTCCGGCCGCGGCGACGGAAACGGCGATCTCGCCTGCCTCCTTCGACCCGGCGAGGTCGATGGACGCGGCGACGGGATGCCCGTCCGCAGCCGCCAGGATCCGGCCGGCGAGACCGGGACCGTACGCGACCGGGATCGCGCCGAGGAGGCGCAGGTGCTCGTGGTTGGGCGTGCTCGCCGTGCCGATGACGGTGAGGCCGCGGGCGTGCGCCAACTGGGTGAGGACCGTGCCGACGCCGCCGGCTGCTCCGTGGACGACGAGCACGTCGCCCGGCGTGAGCGACACCGCGTCGAGCGCGGTCAGCGCGGACTGGCCGACGCCGCTCAGGCCTCCGGCGAGCGCCCAGTCGAGGTCCGCCGGCTTGGTGTGGAGGAGGGTGCCGTCGGTCGTGACCAGGTCGGCGTCGGCGCCCTGGGCGCCCCAGCCGATGACCTCGTCGCCGGGCTGCCACTCGGGGTCGTCCGATTCGACGACGACGCCGGCGAACTCCGTCCCGAGGACCATCGGCACGCTTCCGCCGAAGGTGCCTGCGCGCCGACGGGCGTCGACGGGGTTCAGACCGCCGGTGCGCACGGCGACGCGTACCTGGCGTCGCCCCAGCGGGGGAGACGGGTGTTCCTCGATGGCGATGACCGTCGGCGGGCCGAAGCGGCGTGCGACGGCGATGCGGCCGTTCCTCGACATGACCTTCTCCTTCTCTGGGGGTGGTGCGACCCATTTATCTGTAACTACAGATAAATGGGTTTCATTCCCTGCGGTCGGGGTGGTGTGGGATGCGTTCTGCGGGCGGGGCCGTGGTGGGCGTGTCGCTCTACGGGCGAGTGCGGGCGGGTGCCACGCCCTCGTGCGTCACCATGCGGCGGGCGAAGGCGAGGAGCGGTGCGACGTCCGCATCGTCGATGAGTGGCTCGAATTCCCGGGCGATGCCGGCGAGGTGTGCCGCGGTGGCCCGCTCGATCAGGTCGGCTCCTCGTTCCGTCAGGGAGACCTGGATGACGCGTGCGTCGTCCGGGCTCGCCTCGCGGTTGACGAGTCCCGCCTCGGTCAGGCGGCTGATGAGGTGCGAAGCCGATCCCGAGCTGTAGAGGAGTGACTGTGCCAGCTGGGTGGTCCGGAGCGTGTGGTCCGGCGCCTCCCAGAGGGAGAGCAGTGCCTCGTACGCGGGAACGGTGAGCCCGTAGCCGTTCTTGAGTTCTGCCGCGAGGCCGGTCAGCATCGAGCGCTGGCCGAGCAGCAGGCCCCGCCAGATCTCCTGGCGCGGAGTCAGTGGAGTGGGCATGGTGAGCTCCGATCGGGGCTGCGGCTGAGGCGCGCTTCACTTTACCTGTATCTACAGATAAATGGCGAACAGGGGCTCCGGACACGAGGTGCGCGTGCGCTTCCGTGCGCACGGGTACCTCGTGCCCGGCTCGGGCTCATCGCGGGTCGCTCCGGGACCGGCCGGCGGCTTCGCCGGCCCGGCCGTTCTGCGTCCGGACCCGCTCACCCCCGCCCCGACGGCCGGTCCGCGACCTTCGCGATCCGGTCCGTGCCGGGGCGCGGGGACGTGAGTTCGCGGCGGTCGGCCGCGCGGTAGGCGGCGTACATGCCGTGGACGCCGAGCCAGCGCAGGGGTTCGGGTTCCCAGCGGCGGACGCGGTGGTTGACCCAGGGGAGGGTGGTCAGTTCGGTGGGGCCGGACTGGCCGGAGTCCTGCTGGATGAGGTCGCGCAGGGTGCGGGCGGCGAGGTTGGTGGTGGCGACGCCCGAGCCGACGTAGCCGCCCGCCCAGCCGAGACCGGTGGAGCGGTCGAGGGTGGCGGTGGCGCACCAGTCGCGGGGGACGCCGAGGACGCCGGACCAGGCGTGGGCGATCGGGGTGCCGGCGGTGGTGGGGAAGAGGCGGGTCAGGAGTTCGCGCAGGGCCTCGATGGTGGCGGGTTGCGTGCGGCCGTCGTTGTCGGTGGCGGAGCCGTAGCGGTAGGGGACGCCGCGGCCGCCGAGGGCGATGCGGTCGTCGGCGGTGCGCTGGGCGTACAGGTAGGCGTGGGCCATGTCGCCGAGGGTTTCGCGGCCGTCCCAGCCGATGGTGTCCCAGACGGAGGCGGGCAGGGGCTCGGTGATGATCATGGAGGAGTTCATCGGGAGCCAGGTGCGCTTCTGGCCCTTGAGGCCTGCGGTGAAGCCTTCGGTGCAGCGCAGGACGTACGGGGCGCGGACGGTGCCGTAGGGGGTGACGGCGTGTTTGGGCCTGATCTCGGTGACGGGGGTCGACTCGTGGATCGTGACGCCGAGTGCCTCCACGGTGTCGGCGAGGCCGGTGACCAGTTTCGCGGGGTGCAGCCGGGCGCCGTGCGGGGTCCAGGTGGAGCCGACGGCGCCGTTGACGCGGATGCGCTCGGCGGTCTCGCGGGCGCCGTGCAGGGTGCGGTCGGTTTCGCCGAAGGCGATCTCGACGCTGTGGAAGTCCTTGAGGCGGGCGAGTTGGGCGGGGGTGTACGCGACTTCGAGGACGCCGCCGCGGTGGATGTCGGCGTCGATCTTCTCTTCGGCGGCGACGTTGATGACTTCGGTGACGGTGTCGTTCATCGCCTGCTGGAGGCGGACGGCGGCGTCGTGGCCGTGGAGTTTCGCGTAGCGGTCGCGGCCGGCGATGCCGTTGTAGAGCCAGCCGCCGTTGCGCCCGGAGGCGCCGTAGCCGCAGAACTTGGCTTCCAGGACGGTGATGTTGAGGAAGGGGACGGCCTTCTTGAGGTAGTACGCCGTCCAGAGTCCGGTGTATCCGCCGCCGACGATGCAGACGTCGGCGGTGCTGTCGCCGGGCAGGGGTTCGCGGGGGGTCGGAATGCCCCGGTCCGCGTACCAGAAGGATATGCCGCCGTTGACGGTGCTCATGTTTCCCCTGCTGTCCGTGTGGCTGTGGAGTGCGGTGTTCTGTGGCGGGAGGTTACTGCTCGGGGCGGGGATTCGTCTTGTGGGCGGTGCGGGTGAGCGGGTAGCAGGCGAGGCCGATGAGGGCGGCGGTGAAGTGGCCGACGTCGGTGAAGGTGGCGCCGGTGACGAGGGGGGCGCCGTAGATGACGAGGACGGCGAAGAGGTAGACGTACCGCCAGGGGCGTGCCACGTAGTAGGTGAGGACGGCGACGATGCCGGCGAGCGCGTAGCTGACGCCGACGTCGAGGGTGTTGACGGCGGTCTCGGGGGCGTGGCCGTGCTGGATGGCCCAGGCGAGGACGCCTTCGCTGACGAGGGTGGCGAGGACGTGGGCGGTGGCGGCGACGGTGAGCCAGCGCAGGGTGCCGAGGCGGCGTTCGGCGGGGGCGTGGAAGACGGTGTAGAGGGCGGCGTAGGGGAGCCAGGTGCCGCCGTCGATCCAGAAGGCGCTGCTGATGAGGACGCGGACGGGGTTGCGGGAGAGCTCGTGGATGTTGGTGGACCGCTGGCGGAGGAAGTCCTCCTCGAAGGCGGGTGACATCTGGTGGACGATGACGGTGGTGACGAAGAGGACGGTCAGCCAGATGTACGTGCCGGGTGCGCTGCGGACCCAGGAGCCGGCGCTGCGGATCCACGCGGCGGGTGCGGGGCGGGGCCGTGTGGGCGGGGCGGGGTGGCTCGGGGGCATAGCCGATTGACGCACGCTCCTAGGATCGGTGGCGTGATTGACATTCCGGATGCGCTGATCGCCACTCAGACCAAGTACAACGGTGCGGCGGGGCGGGCGTTCGTGGCCGCGCTGCCGGGGATGGCGGCGGATCTCCTGGAGCGGTGGGGGCTGCGTCCGGACGGTGCGGCCATGTACGGGGTGTGTGCGCTGGTTCTTCCGGTGGTGCGGGTGGCGGACGGGCGGCCGGCGGCGTTGAAGTTGCAGCCGGTGGACGAGGAGACGGCGGGGGAGCCGGTCGCGCTGCGGTGGTGGGGTGAGGCGGATGCGGGTGCGGTGGAGTTGCTGGAGCACGACGCGGTGACGGGGGCGATGTTGCTGGAGCGGTTGGACGGCGCGCGTGCGTTGTCGGGGGTGGCGGATGCGCGGGAGGCGGTGCGGGTCGTCGGGGGGCTGCTGGCGGGGCTGACGTCGGTACGGGTCGCGGAGGGGGCGGGGTTGCGGGGGCTGGGGGAGGTGGCGGCGCGGATGGTGGAGGCGGCGCCGGTGGTGGCGGCGCGGTTGGCGGATGCGGGGGAGCGGCAGCTGGTGGCGGACTGCGCGGCGGCGGTGCGGGAGGTGGCGGGGGAGCCGGGGGACCGGTTGCTGCACTGGGATCTGCATTTCGGGAATGTGCTGGCGGGGCGGGGTGAGGGCGGTGGACGGAGCGGCCGGTGGGTGGCGATCGATCCGAAGCCGTTGGTGGGTGATGCGGGGTTCGAGCTGTTTCCGGCGTTGGCGGACCGGTTCGACGCGGCGGACGTGGTGTGGCGGTTCGATCTGCTGACGGAGGCGCTGGGGCTGGACCGCGGGCGGGCGCGGGCGTGGACGCTGGGGAGGGTGCTGCAGAACGCGGGCTGGGAAACGGAGGAGGGCGGGCGTCGCCTGGTCCGGAAGCATGCCGAGCTGGCGCGGCGGTTGCTGGGGCGGGGGTAGGGGAGCGCTGGTGTCGGCGGTTGGCGGGCCGGGGGTGGCGGGCGCGCCGGGGCTGTTTACGCTGCCTCCATGATTCGTACTGCTACCGCTGCCGATGTTCCCGCGATTCACACGATGGTCCGTGAGCTGGCCGATTACGAGAAGGCGCTGCATGAGGCGAAGGCCTCCGAGGAGCAGTTGCACGAGGCGTTGTTCGGTGAGCGGCCTGCCGCGTACGCGCACGTCGCGGAGTCGGACGAGGACGGCGAGGCTGTCGGTTTCGCTCTGTGGTTCCTGAACTTCTCGACGTGGCGCGGGGTGCACGGCATCTACCTGGAGGACCTGTACGTGCGTCCCGAGCGGCGCGGCGGCGGGCACGGGAAGGCGCTGCTGACGGAGCTGGCGCGGATCTGTGTGGAGCGTGGTTATGAGCGGCTGGAGTGGTCGGTGCTGAACTGGAACGCCCCGTCCATCGCGTTCTACGAGTCCCTGGGCGCGCGGCCGCAGGACGAGTGGACGGTGTACCGGCTGACGGACGGGGCGTTGGCGGAGCTCGGGGGCTGAGGTCCCGCCCGGTTCAGGGGATGAGCACGACTTTGCCGGTCGTGCCGCGGGTTTCGAGGTCGCGGTGGGCGGCGGCTGCTTCGGCGAGCGGGTAGCGCTGGACGGCGGGGCGCAGCCGGCCGGCCGCGGCTTCGGCGAGGGCGCGGGTTTCGAGGGCGCGCAGGCCGCCGCCGCGTTGGATCATGGCGGGGCCGAGGACGCTCTCGGAGGTGATGGAGCGGGTGGCGAGTTCGTCGTCGGTGAAGGTGAGCGGGCGGCCGTCGTGGAGTCCGCTGCCGGACCAGCCGTAGACGATGTGCTGTCCGCCTTTGCCGAGGAGGTCGACGGCGGCGCGGGCGGTGGTGGAACCGACGGAGTCGTACACGACGGTGGCGGTCCGGCCGAGGGTGTCGAGGTGGGCGCGGACGTGGCGGGGCCAGTCGGGGAGCGTGTAGTCGACGGCGAGGTCGGCGCCGTTGGCGTGGGCGAGTGCGACCTTGGCGGGGCCGCCGGCGAGGGCGATGACGGTGGCTCCGGCGTTCTTGGCGTACTGGACGAGCAGGGTGCCGATGCCGCCTGCGGCCGCGGTGACGACGGCGACGGAGTCCGGGCCGAGCGGCGTGAATCCGAGGATGCCGAGGGTGGTGCGGCCGGTGCCGATCATGGCGACGGCTGCGGCGTCGTCGAGGCCGTCGGGTACCGGGTGGAGCTTGTCGGCCTCGGTGACGGTGAGTTCGGCGTAGCCGCCGGGGGCGTTGCCGATGTGGGCGACGACGTGGCGGCCGAGCCAGGTGGGGTCGGTGCCCTCGCCGAGTGATTCGACGATGCCGGCGACCTCGCGGCCGGGGACGGTGGGCAGCGGGGTGGGGGCGGGGTACGGACCGGTCATGCCTTCGCGCAGGGCGGTGTCGAGGAGGTGTACGCCGGCGGCGCGGACGGCGATGCGGACCTGGCCGGGGCCGGGGACGGGGTCGTCGGTGTGTTCGTAGGTGAGGTTCTCGGCGGGGCCGAAGGTGTGGAGGCGGACGGCGTGCATGGTGGGCTCCCCGGGGTGTGGTCTCGGTGTGCCCACCCTCCGGCCTCAAGTGCGCTTGAGGTCAAGCGGTGTGCCGGCGTGGGGTGGTGTTCCCGGCCGGACCGGCGGGGCGTTGTCAGTGGGGTGCGTCACGATGGGGGGATGGTGCGCAGCGGCGGTAGTGGTGGCGGTACGGGCAGGGCCGGCAGGGGAGCGAAGGGCGGGGTCGCCGAGGCCCGGCGCCCGGAGGTGCGGCTGCCTGTGCTGGTGGCGTACGAGGGCGGTGGGCTGGAGCCGGACGGGGATTACGACGGTGTGCGGTTCGACGGGGTGGATCTGGCGGACGAGTCGGGTCCGGGGGCGCGTTTCATGGACTGCGCGCTGGACGGCTGCGCTCTGGACCGTACGGAGCTGGTCAGGGCCCGGTTCATCGACTCGGTGCTGACGGGGGTGCGGGGGGTGGGCACCGATCTCGCGGGGGTGGCGCTGCGGGATGTGGAGATCGTGGACGCGCGTCTGGGCGGGGTGCAGATGCACGGTGCGGTGCTGGAGCGGGTCCTGATCAGGGGCGGGAAGATCGACTACCTGAATCTGCGGAAGGCCCGGCTGAAGGACGTGGTGTTCGAGGGGTGTGTGTTGTCCGAGCCGGATTTCGGGGATGCGCAGCTGACCCGGGTGGAGTTCCGGGACTGTGTGCTGAAGCGGGCCGATTTCAGTGCGGCGCGGATGGAGTCGGTGGATCTGCGGACGGTCGCGGAGCTGGACATCGCGCGGGGCGTGGAGCGGCTGGCCGGTGCGGTGATCAGTCCGTCGCAGCTGATGGAGCTGGCTCCGGCGTTCGCGGCGCAGATCGGGGTGCGGGTGGAGGTGTGACGGGAGCCGCCGGCGGCCGGGTCAGAGGCGGGGGAAGCGGGCCTGGAGGTCCCAGACGGTGGGGTTGTCGGCGAGGCCTTCGTGCATGTCGGCGAGGTCGGCGATGAGGTCGTGCAGGAAGTCGCGGGCCTCGCGGCGCAGCAGGGAGTGGCTGAAGGTGAGGGGGGCTTCCTCGGCGGGCATCCAGTCGGCCTCGACGTCGACCCAGCCGAAGCGGCGCTCGAAGAGCATGCGGTCGGAGGACTCGGTGAAGTCGAGTTCGGCGAACTGGCGGCGGTGCGAGCGGTTGCCGCGGGGGTCCTGGTCGATCTTCTCGACGATGTCGCACAGCGCCCAGGCGAAGTCGAGCACCGGTACCCATCCCCAGGCTGTGGATACTTCGCGGTCCTCCTTGGTGTCCGCGAGGTAGACGTCCCCGGAGAAGAGATCGTGGCGCAGGGCGTGGACGTCCGCTCGGCGGTAGTCGGTCTGCGGGGGATCGGGGAAGCGTCGGGAGAGGGAGTAGCCGATGTCGAGCACGGTTCGATGGTGTCATGCCCGGCGGGCCGCTCCCGCATCAGTGGAGGCGGGGGCGGGATCGCTCAGGGCAGAAGCCGTTGTTCCTTGGCGACGGAGACCGCGCCGGCCCGGGTGTCGACGCCGAGTTTGTCGTAGATGCGGCCCAGGTGGGTTTTGACGGTGGCCTCGCTGATGAACAGGGCGCGGGCGATGTCGCGGTTGCCGAGGCCTTGGGAGAGCTGGCCCAGGATGTCGCGTTCGCGGTCGGTGAGGGTGGGCAGGGGGGCGCGCATCCGGGCCATGACGCGGCTGGCGACGGGCGGGGACAGGGTGGTGCGGCCCTGGGCGGCGGAGCGGATCGCGGCGAAGAGTTCCTCAGGGCGCTCGGCCTTCAGCAGGTAGCCGGTGGCGCCCGCCTCGATGGCGCGGGTGATGTCGGCGTCGGTGTCGTACGTGGTGAGGACGAGGACGTGGGCGCCCGCGGTGCCGGCCACGATGCGTCGGGTCGTCTCGACGCCGTCGATGCCCTCGCCCAGCTGGAGGTCCATCAGGACGACGTCGGGGGTGAGTTTGGCGGTCAGGGCGACGGCCTCCTCGCCGCTGCCGGCCTCGCCGACGACCTCGATGTCGGGCTCGCTGCCGAGGAGGGCGAGGAGTCCGGCGCGTACGACGGCGTGGTCGTCGCAGAGCAGGATCCGGACGGGCGGGTGCGGAGCGGTCATGGCGAGTCCTGGTGGCCGGGGGCGGGGCTGGGGGCGGCGGGCGGTTCGCCGGTGAGGGGGACGGCGGCGGTCACCACGGTGCCTTCGCCGGGTGCGGACTCGATGGCCAGGGTGCCGCCGAGCTGCTGGAGCCGGGCGCGCATCGCGGGCAGTCCGTGTCCGCGGACCCCGTCCGGGGTTCCGGTGCGCGGGGCGGGTGTGAAGCCGTGGCCGTTGTCGGCGATGTCGAGGACGGTCCGGTCGTCGAGGTGGGTGAGGGTCAGGGCGGCCTCGGTGGCGCCCGCGTGCTCGGTGACGTTGGCCAGGGCGCCCTGGGCGATCCGCAGCAGGGCGGACTGCACGCGGTCGGGCAGGGCCGTGTGGGGTGTGCCCTCGACGTGGCAGCGGACGGTGAGCCGGCCCTGTGACTGCGCGGTCTCGCGGGTGGCGAGCGCGTGCAGCGCCGCTTCCAGGCCGCCGCCCTCGGCGAGGTCGGCGGGGGCCAGGTCGTGGACGAAGCGGCGGGCCTCGGCGAGGTTGCGTTCCGCGATGCCGGTGGCGGTACGGACGTGGCGGCGGGCGGTCGCCGGGTCGGCGTCCCAGGTGCGGTCGGCGGCCTGGAGCAGCATCTGCTGGCTGGACAGCCCCTGGGCCAGGGTGTCGTGGATCTCCATGGAGAGCCGCTGGCGTTCGGCGAGGGTGCCTTCGCGCCGTTCGGTGGCGGCCAGTTCGCGGCGGGTGCGGAGCAGGTCGTCGATGAGCTCCGCCTGGGTGGCGGCCTGGCGCTGCATATGGATGAAGACGGCGGTGGCGACGGCCGCGACGGCGGGCGGGGCGAGGACCAGGTTCGGGTCGAAGCCGTCGGCCAGCCGCAGTTGTGCGGCGACGACGAACAGGGTCAGCAGCGCGACGAGGGCGAGCGCGGCACGCGGCGGCAGGATGCGCAGCCCGGTGTAGAAGAGCGGGACCGCGCACCAGGCGAAGCTCGGCGCGAGGACGACGAGCACCATCCACACGGCGACCAGCACCCCGAGCCACACGAGGCGGCGTGGCGTCGGGCGGGAGCCGAGGACGGGGCCGAGTACGTACAGGACGGCGAGGGCGGCGGACAGGCCGATGATCCACGGGGTGCGCGTCTCGCCCGGGTGCCGCAGCAGGAACCGGGTCAGCGAGGCGCCCAGCAGCAGGAAGAAGGCGGCGTGCATGAGCAGCGCGAGCCCGCGGGTGCCGGGGTCGCCGACCTGCCCGGTGCCGGGCGCCGACGGGCCCCGCCGCTTCGCCTCGTACCCCTGCTCCACCTCGTACCCCTGCTCCTGACCTGCGCGGACCTTCATCGTCACCCCGAACGGGCGTCCCCGCATCAACCGATCGGCCGATGGGGCCGTCAGCCGTCCCGCGCGCGGCGTCGAGCCGGTACGACGACCGTACGGCCCCGGAACCGGCCCAAGGATGGAACACAGAACGCAGAAGCCACGCACCACCTTGCTGAGGAGCCCACCATGAAGAAGATGTCGCTGCGCACCCGTGTCCTGACCGGTGCCGTCGCCGCAGCCGCCCTCGGGGCCGGCACCTTCGGCGCCATGTCCGCGAACGCCTCCGCCCCGGCCGCCGCGCCCGCCACCACGGTCAAGGCGGACACCGCGAACCGCAACCTCCAGCAGTCCACGCACCTGACCGTGGACGCCGCCACGAAGGCCGCGCAGGCCGCCCTCGACGCCGCGGAGAAGGAGAACCAGCGGGTGGCCGTCTCCGTCGTCGACCGCAACGGCAACACCATCCTGACGCTGCGCGGCGACGGTTCGGGCCCGCAGGCGTACGAGTCCGCCGAGAAGAAGGCGTACACCGCCGTGTCCTGGAACGCCCCGACCTCGGAGCTGGCCGGGCGGCTCGCCCAGGCCCCGAACCTGAAGGACATCCCTGGCACCCTGTTCCTCGCGGGCGGCGCCCCGGTGCAGGTCAAGGGTGCTCCGGTGGCGGGCATCGGCGTGGCCGGCGCACCCAGCGGCGACCTCGACGAGAAGTTCGCCCGGGCCGGCGTCGCCGCCCTCGCGAAGTAGCCGGACAGCCGCGACAACCCACGGGAGACGGACATGAACGCCCTCGATCAGCAACTGCTCGGCGCCGCACGCGCCGGAGACACCGATGCCGTGCGGGCCGCGGTCGAGGGCGGCGCCCGGGTGGACGCCCGCGACGAGGAGCTGCGCACCCCGCTGCTCCTGGCCGTTCACGGCGGCCATGTGGAGACCGCCCGGCTGCTCGTCGACGCGGGCGCGGACCCGGACGCGCAGGACAGCCGCGAGGAGAGCCCCTGGCTGGCCACCGGTGTGACGGGCAGCGTCGCGATGCTCCACGTCCTGCTGCCGGCCGGGCCGGACCTGAGGCTCCGCAACCGGTTCGGTGGCATCGCGCTGATCCCGGCGAGCGAGCGGGGCCACGTGGGTTACGTACGGGAGCTGCTCCGGGTTACCGACATCGACGTCGACCACGTCAACCGGCTGGGCTGGACGGCGCTGCTGGAGGCGGTGATCCTCGGCGACGGAGGCCGTGCGCACCAGGAGATCGTCGAGCTGCTGCTGGCCGCCGGGGCGACGCCCGGGCTGCCGGACGGCGACGGCGTCACGGCTCTGGCGCACGCGGAACGCCGCGGCTTCGCGGAGATCGCGGCGCTGCTGCGGGACGCCTCGGGCGATCGGGAGCCCCGGTGAGGGCGCGGCGGGCGGTACTCCTGCTGGCCGCGGCGGCGGTGCTCGCGGGCTGCGCCACGGAGGCCACGGGCACACCGGACGGGAGCGCCGCCGTGAAGAGCCCGGCGGGCATTCCGTCCGCGGCGGCCCCGGCCGGGCGCACCCCCGACGGCACGCTCCTCGTCGCCGACTTCGGTGGGGACACGGTGACGTTCGTCGATCCGGAACGCGGTGCGTTCGACCGGGTCGAGGTCGGCACCGCTCCGTACGGGCTGGTGGTCGGGGCGGACGGCCGGGCCTGGGTGGCCACGGCCGAGGGCGTCGCGGTCGTGGACACGTTGACCCGTACCCGGCAGGCCCGTATCCCGTACGGGACGGAGACCGGACCCGTCACCACGGGCGAATACCGCGGCGGCGGCATGGGCATCGCGCTGGCGCCCGACGGCCGGCACGTCTACGTCGGCGTCAACGTCCCGGATGCGGAAGGAGTCCTGGAGGTGATCGACACCGGGACCCGCGAGGTCACCGACACCGTCCCGGTCGGCCGCCGGCCCTTCGACGTGGACGTATCGCCCGACGGCGACGAGGTGTACGCCACCGGCCACGACTCCTTCGACGTGACCTCCGTGCGCACGGACACCCTGCGGACCCGGCGGATGGAGGTGGCCCCGTACGGCACCGAGGGCGGTCTCGGCTCCTGGCTGAAGCCGCACTACGCGGTCGTCCGCCCCGGTGACGGGAAGCTGCTGCTGCCGTTCGAGGGCGAGCGGCTGGCGGTCCTCGATCCGCGTACCGGCGAGGTGGCGGTCGAGCCGATGACGGCGAACACGCACCAGCACGGCGTGACGACGACCCCCGACGGCACGCTGCTCGTCGTCGGCACCGGCCCGATCGCCTCCGACGACGAGGAGGCGTCGCTGACCGTTCGCAAGCCGGACGGCACCGAGCGCGTCATCGGCCTGGACGGCCCGCACGAGGACGTGGCGGTGTCCGACGACGGCCGCACGGCGTACGTCACCGGCGGCTTCACCCGGGACGGGTACTGGAACGGCATCACGGTCGTGGACCTCGCCGGAAGGACGGACCCGGTCCGGCTGGCGGCGGGCGAGCGGCCGCTGGGCATCGCGGTGCTCTGACGGCTGCGGGGGTGCGGGGGTGCTGGGGTGCTGGGGTGGACCGTGCGGGGGCGGACCGACAGCCACCGGACCCGGACATTCCGCACATAGGATCACCGGCGTGGATCACCGACCTCCGGCACGCGACACGACACGCGGCACGGCACGCGGCACGGCACGCGCACCCCGCAGGGCGGCCGGCTCCGCCGCCCTGCTCCTCGCCCTCGCCGTCCTCGCCCCCGCCTGCACCGCCGGCAGCGGCGGGGTGGAGGGCAAGCCCGGCGCCTCCGGGCTGCGCGACCCGTACTTCCCGAAGCTCGGCAACGGCGGTTACGACGTCACGCACTACGACCTCACGCTCGACGTCGACCCGGACGAGCAGACGCTGCGCGGGACCGCCGTGATCACCGCACGGGCGACCCAGGACCTGAGCTCGTTCAACCTCGACCTCGCCGGTCTGACCGTGGACTCGGCGACCGTGGAGGGGCGTCCGGCCGCGGTCAACCGGGCGGGCAACGAGCTGACGCTGCGTACGGACGCGAAGGTCGAGGACCGGCTCCAACGGGGCGAGACGTTCCGTACCGTCGTCCGCTACTCGGGCTCCCCGCGCACGATCACCGATGCGGACGACTCCGAGGAGGGCTGGCTGCCGACCGACGACGGCGCGCTCGCCCTCGGGGAGCCGACGGGTTCGATGGCCTGGTTCCCCGGCAACCACCACCCGAGCGACAAGGCCGCGTACGACCTGACGGTCACCGTCCCCAAGGGGCTGACGGCGGTCTCCAACGGGGTGCCGGCCGGGCCTCCGACGACGGTGGGGGACCGCACCACCTACCGCTGGCACACCGCCGAACCGATGGCGAGCTACCTCGCGACCCTGGCCGTCGGCCGCTTCACGACGAAGACGTCGACGACGGCGGACGGCATCACGGTGTTCACCGCCGTGGACCCGGAGTCGGCGAGGGCGAGCGCGGCAACGCTGGCCAGGCTCCCCGAGGTAGTGAAGTGGGAGGCCGAGCACTTCGGCCCGTACCCGTTCTCCGCGACGGGCGCGATCGTGGACCGCAAGGGGGACTCCGGCTATGCGCTGGAGACGCAGAACCGGCCGTTCTTCCCCGGCCCGCCGAGTGTCGGCCTGCTCGTCCACGAGATGGCGCACCAGTGGTTCGGCGACTCGGTGACGCCCGCGACCTGGCGCGACATGTGGCTCAACGAGGGACTGGCGACGTACGCGGAGTGGCTCTGGGAGGAGGAGAAGGAGGACGTCCCGGCCCAGGAGTCGTTCGACGAGGCGTACGAGGACGAGGACAACTGGGCCTTCCCGCCCGCCGATCCGCCGAGCGCCGCGGACATCTCGGAGCAGCCGGTGTACGGGCGCGGGGCCATGGTCATCCACAAGATCCGCGAAGCGGTCGACGACGACGAGGAGTTCTTCGCGCTGCTCGCCGGCTGGACGAAGGCGCACCGGCACGGCAACGCCTCGACGGCGGACTTCACGGCGTATGTGGAGGAGGAGACGGGCGAGGACCTGTCGGAGCTGTGGGAGGACTGGCTGTACGGCAGGGACCGGCCTGCCGCGGATGGCTGATCGGCTTCCGGAAGCGCAGGAGCCGGCCCGCCGCGGACGGCTGACCGGCTCCCTGGAGCAACGCGGAGAGGGTTACTTCACGTTGACGCCGCTCCAGGCGGCGCTGACCGAGGCGAGCTCGGCGCTGTCCGCCCCGTACAGGTCGGTCGCCGCCTTCTCGGTCGCGACGCGGGCGGCCGCGTAGTCGGTGGTGGAGGTCATGTACTCGGAGAGGGCCTTGTACCAGATCTGGACGGCCTTGTCCCGGCCGATGCCGGTGACGGTGGAGCCGTCGGAGGTCGGGGAGTCGTAGTCGACGCCGTTGATGGTCTTCGCGCCGCTGCCCTCGGCCAGCAGGTAGAAGAAGTGGTTGGCGACGCCGGACGAGTAGTGCACGTCCTGGTCACCGACGCTGCTGTCCCAGTAGTCGGCCGAGCCGCCGTCCTTGCTGGGCTTGTCCATGTAGCGCAGCGGGGTGCCGTCGCCGTTGATGTCGATCTTCTCGCCGATGAGGTAGTCGCCGACGTCGGTGGCGTTGTCGGCGAAGAACTCCACGGAGGTGCCGAAGATGTCGCTGGTCGCCTCGTTGAGACCGCCGGACTCCCCGGCGTAGTCGAGGTTGGCGGTGGCGGCGGTCAGGCCGTGGCTCATCTCGTGGCCGGCGACGTCGAGGCCGGTGAGGGCGCTCTTGTTGTCGGCGCCGTCTCCGTACGTCATGCAGAAGCAGCTGTCGTCCCAGAACGCGTTGACGTACGCGTCGCCGTAGTGGACCCGGGAGTAGGCGGCCTTGCCGTCACCGGCGATGCCGTCGCGGCCGAGGGCCGACTTGTAGAAGTCCCAGGTCTTCGCGGCGCCGTAGTGGGCGTCGACTGCGGCGGTCTGGCGGTCGTCGCCGGTGCCGTCGCCCCAGGTGTCGTCGTCGTCGGTGACGAGGTCGCCGGTGCCGCTCTCGCCCTGGTTCAGGTCGTACGTCTTGTGGCCGCCGCGGTCGCCGTCGGTCAGTTCGAAGCCCGAGCCGGACGCGGTGGTGGAGAGGTCGACCTTGCCGCTGTACTGGCTGTTGCCGATACCGGCCGTCTCGATCGCCTCGTAGCTGTGCAGCTTCTTGCCGGTGACGGCGTCCGTGATGATGTGCAGCCGGCTCGGGGTGCCGTCCTTCTGTACGCCGGTCCTGATGGTCTCGAAGGCGAGGACGGGCGTGGTGCCGCGCGCCCAGATCACCTTGCGGGCGCCTGCCGCCGTCTTGATCTTCGGCGTCGTGGACGGCACGGATATCCGGGCCTTCGTCGCCTTGGTGACGCCCTTGAGCTTGCCGCTGCCGGCGGTGTGGGTGACGAGGTCGCCGCCGAGGACGGGCAGTCCGGCGTAGGTGCGCTCGTAGCGGGTGTGGACGGTGCCGTTGGCGTCCTTGATCACGTCACGGGCGATCAGTTTCTCCTGGGTGCCGAGCCCGAGGGCGGCGGCGGCAGAAGAGGCTTCGGTCTGGGCCGACTTGATGGCGCTCGTGCGTGCGGAGGCGCTGTTGAAGGCGGGGGAGGCGGGGGTGGACGTGCGGGGGGAGGCGGAGGAACCGCCGTCGGAGGCGCCCGGGGTGGCGTTCGCCGCACCGGTCTGCACTCCGACGACGACCATCGCGGCCACGGCGGCCAGGGCTGCGGCGCGACGGGTGTTCATGTGGGGGGTCATGCGTTCTCCGTTGCTCGTTCCGTGGGGGGTTACGAGCAGGGAGCGTGCCACCGAATGACCAATTTTGACGGTGTACCAACAATTACCTCACAATTCTTTGACCGTTTCTTGTCCGACTGGACTGCGTCCGTGTCCGCTATCCGGCGGACTCCCATCGATGGGGCAACAGCGCGTGTCGCGCGCCACGTTGGGTGCGTTCAGTGGTACGTGCGCATTCGGTGCGGGGGGCACGCGGGGTATGCGGACACGCGGGAGCCCCCGGCCGCAGGACGTTCGGCCGGGGGCTCCCGTGAAGCGTTGTGCTGAGCGTCAGAGGTTGACGCCGAAGTCCTGCGCGATGCCGCGCAGGCCCGAGGCGTAGCCCTGGCCCACGGCGCGGAACTTCCACTCGGCACCGTTGCGGTAGAGCTCGCCGAAGACCATGGCGGTCTCGGTGGCGGCGTCCTCGCTCAGGTCGTAGCGCGCGATCTCGGCGCCGCCGGCCTGGTTGAGGATGCGGATGTAGGCGTTGCGCACCTGGCCGAAGTTCTGGCTGCGGGTCTCGGCGTCGTAGATCGACACCGGGAAGACGATCTTGTCGATGTCCGCCGGCAGGCCCGCCAGGTTGACGTTGATCTGCTCGTCGTCGCCCTCGCCCTCACCCGTGACGTTGTCACCGGTGTGCACGATGGTCTGGTCCGGCGTCGCCTTGTTGTTGAAGAAGACGAAGTGGCCGTCGGAGAAGACCTTCCCCGCGGCGTTGACCGCGATCGCGGACGCGTCGAGGTCGAAGTCGGTGCCGGTGGTGGTACGGACGTCCCAGCCGAGGCCGACCGTGACGGCGGTGAGGCCGGGGGCCTCCTTGGTGAGGGAGACGTTGCCGCCCTTGGACAGGCTTACTGCCATGGGAAGTCCCTTTCATCTGTCGTCTGCGGGCTTCGTGCCATCACGAAGCTACCGTCACAGTTCCTAACGCAGGCAGGGGACCGTGAGGTTCCTTCCGCCTTTACTTTCTTTACCGAACTGATGACGGGGTGCGGGCAGACGGAGGAAGCGTGCGGCAAAAGGAGGTGACGAACCATGCGTGGGGCGGGGAACATGGGTGTCATGTCCGGGCCCTATTTCATCCGCGGTGCGGTCTCCCTGCCGGAGGCCGAGCTCATGTGGCGTTTCTCGCGGTCCTCCGGGCCCGGAGGGCAGCACGTCAACACCAGTGACTCCCAGGTGGAGCTGCGCTTCGACCTCGCGGCGACCGAGTCGCTCCCCGAGGTGTGGAAGGAGCGCGCGCTGGAGCGACTGGCGAGCCGGCTGGTCAACGGCGTCGTATCCGTCCGCTCCTCGGAGCACCGCTCGCAGTGGCGCAACCGGGAGACGGCCCTCGTGCGGCTCACGGCCCTGCTGGCCGAGGCCACGGCGCCGCCCCCCAAGCCGCGGGTCAAGCGGAAGATCCCGCGCGGGATCAACGAACGCCGGCTGCGCGAGAAGAAGCAGCGCGGCGACACCAAGCGAGGCCGCTCCGGCCGCGACTGGTAGCGCCCGCCTGCGACTGGTAGCGCCGCCCGCGACTGGTAGAGCCGCCCGCGATGGGTAGCCCGTCTTCCGTACCGAGCCCGTCTCCGTACTGCCGCGTCAGCCCAGCTGCCGGTAGCGCCCGCGAAAGTACGTCAGCGGGCTGCCGTCCCCGCTCGGCAGCTGCGCACCCAGCACCCGGCCGATCACGAGCGTGTGGTCACCCGCGGTGATCCGCTGCTCGGTGCGGCACTCCAGCGTCGCGAGCGCGCCCCCGACCAGAGGGGCGCCGGTGACGTCGCCCCGTACATAGGGGATGTCCTCGAACAGCAGCCGGTCGCTGATCCGGCCCTTCATGGCGAACCGTCCCGCGATGTGCCGCTGGCTCTCCGCCAGTACGGAGACGGCCCACAGCGGCTGCTCCGCCAGCAGGTCGTCCATCCGGGAGTCGTTGCGCAGGCTCACCATGACCAGCGGCGGGTCGAGCGAGACCGACATGAAGGCGGTCGCCGTCATGCCCACGTCCTCGCCGCGGCCGTGCTCGTCGAGCGGGGGCTCCTGCGCGGTGATCAGCACCACTCCGGCTGCCAGCCGGGCGAGGGCGCCGCGGAACTCGTCGTTGCTCACCCCCTCAGCATGGGGGACGGCTTCGGTACGCGGGGCGGGGGGCTTCGTCTGCAACACACCGGGAACGCTAGCCGCGTACGGTGGGCCCCCGCATCGGGCCAGGGGACCAGCCGGGTCCTAGGACCTGCGCGTTCCGGGCCCGCGGTGACAGGGATTTGCGTTTTGCGTTCAAGAAAAGGACGGACCGCTGACGCTTACCACACAACACCCTTCACCATCTGTTGTGACTTGAGTCACAGAGCGCAATATTTGTTGACCCTGTGTACCGGGTGCACAGCTCACTGTGATTCAGTGGCCGTGACACTGCAGTGAGTACGTCAGGTACGTCGATATGAAATCTGGAGTGCTGTCGAGGTCTCGGGGAGTGCGAGCAATGGAGGCCGAGTCGGAGCCGTACGTCCGTCTTGCGACGATGCGGCAGCTGCACCAGGCCGTAGCCGATCTCAACACGGCGCGGAGCCTGGCCGACACACTGCAGACCGTCGCCGACGGAATCGTCGCCGGTCTCGGCTACGAGCTTGCCTGCGTCAACCTCGTCCGTCCCGACGGTGATCTCGTGGTCGCCGCCTTCGCCGGCAACAGCGCCGCCGAGGCCCTGATCACCGGCCGCGTCGGCTCCCGTACCTCCTGGGAACGCCGGCTGGCCATGGGCGAGATATGGGACGAGCTCCGCTTCATACCCCACACCGACGGCTGGGTCCTCCTCGACGACGACGTCCCGCAGTGGCACACCGAGGGCCCCGAGCCCCGCTTCGAGGACGAGTGGCACCCGCAGGACCGGCTCTACGCCCCGATGTACGCCTCGGGCGGCGGCAGCGACCTCCTCGGCGTCATATCCGTGGACCGCCCCCGCAACGGCCGCCGGCCCGGCGCCTGGGGCCGCGAGGCGCTCCAGATGTACGCGTCCCAGTCGGCCATTGCGATCAGTAACGCCCGGCTCCGGGCAAACATGCAGCGCGCCCTGGTCCGCCTGGAGCGTGAACAACAGGCGCTGCGGGCCAGCGAGGAATCCTTCCGCCAGGCCTTCGAGTACGCCCCCAGCGGCATGGCCATCGCGGAGATGGGCGGCGACCAGCACGGCAGGCTGCTGCGCACCAACGACGCCCTGTGCCGGCTCCTGGGCCGTCCCGCCTCCGTGCTGCGCCGCTACTCCTTCGCCGACCTGGTCCACCCCGAGGACATCGGCACCCTGCTGCGCACCTCCGCCGAGGGCGGCCGTGCCGAGCTGCGGCTGGGCCGCAGGGACGGCACCTATCTGTGGGTCTCGCTGCGCAACTCCGTCGTCGCGGACACCGCGGACGGGCCGCGCTTCCTCCTCACCCACGTCGAGGACATAGAGGAGCGCAAGCGTCACGAGCTGAACCTTGCGCACCGCGCCTCGCACGACGCCCTGACCGGGCTGCCCAACAGCGCGGAGCTGCGGGCCCGGCTCAGTGCGCGGCTGTGCGAGCGCCCGCACTCCGTGGTGTCCACGGACGTGGAGGCGCTGGACGCGGCGTACGGAGATGTCGACGAGGCGCGGGCGCACGGTTTCCCCGCCGACGGGTTCGACGTCGGCCGGGGCGTCGGGCCGTACGACCACCATGTGCATTCCGTCGCACCGGACACGGTGAAGGACGACGGGGCGAAGGGGCTCGCGGTCCTCTTCTGCGACCTGGACGGCTTCAAGTCGATCAACGACCGCTTCGGGCATCACACGGGTGACGCGGTTCTCATCGAGGTCGCCCGGCGGCTGACCACCTGTGTCCGCGACGGGGACACCGTCGCCCGGCTCGGGGGTGACGAATTCGTCGTCCTCGCAGACGGGCTGGGGTCCGCAGACGCCGCGGACCTGGCCGTACGCCTGCGTAACGCCATCATTCCGCCCATTCGGGTCGACGGCCGGGCGGTGCGGGTCGGGGCGAGTTTCGGCATCGGCTGGGCCGCCTGCGGCATGACCGCGGAAGAGGTGCTGCGCTCCGCCGACCAGCGGATGTACGTCGAGAAGCGGTCCCGGTCCAAGGTTCACCGCAGGGCCGGCTGACGTTCGCCGCCCCGTCGCCGCGGGGGTGCGTGGGCTGTCTCACGCCGGTCGCCGCCCCGCCTCCGGCAATTCTCGGTGTGGTCCGTTCGGGGTAGGCTCGGCCGGTCGGCGACGGCTGGCGAGATTCGGCGACGGCTGGCGACATGGTGAGGAGTGACCCAGGGATGGCCGGGAACAACGGCGCGAGCACACCCGAGGACGACGATCCGTTCGGCTACCTCTACGAGGACGGACAGGCGGCCGGCGCGCAGCCGCCGGGACAGGGCGGCTACGGCTACCCGGGACCCGCCGCGCAGCCGGGCGTGCCCCGGACCTCGTACAACCAGGTGCGGACCGTCGGCGAGCGCCAGTACGGGCAGGTGCCGCCGCAGCAGGCGTACGGGCAGCAGCAGGCGCCCTACGGCCAGCAGAACGCGCAGTACGGCCAGCCGAACGGACAGCCCGGCCAGTACGGCCAGCCGAACGCGCAGTACGCGGCCCCCGAGACGTACCCCGGTGGAACGACCGCGCAGGTGCCGCACCAGGGCGGCCGCGGCAGTGGTGGCGGTCCCGGCCGGAGCGGTCCGAACAACAAGGGCCTGCTGATCGGGGCACTCGCGGTGGTCGCGGTCGTGCTCATCGGCATCGGCGTCGCGCTGATGACGGACGACGACGACAAGGGCGGGAAGAAGGACGAGGCCACGTCCTCGGCCGGTGCGTCCGGTGAGGTCGAGCAGTCCCCGACGCCGGAGCAGTCCAAGAGCGCCGACGCCCCGGTCGAGCTCCCGAAGCAGGACGCGGCGTCGCTGAAGCTCGGTGGCACCGCCGTTCTGGCAAACACGGTCAAGGGCGCAAAGGGTGCGGGCGGTTCGTACGTCGATCTCAACGGGGTGGGCCGGTCCGCCGAATGGACTGTTGATGTGCCCAAGAGCGGTGACTACACGCTCTATGTGACGTACGCGGTGCCCGGCAAGGACGGCAAGACGTCCTTGTCCGTCAATGGTGCCAAGCCTCAATCGATCAACATGAAGAACTTCGCACAGGCGGCGGAGGGCGACTGGGAGAAGGGCTGGACGACCACGTTCGGCTGGATCAGTCTCAATGAGGGCTCAAACACCATCAAGCTCGCCTGTGAGCAGGGAGATTCGTGTGAAGCGTATCTCGACCAGTTGTCGCTGAAGTCGGGTCACCTCCAGTGATGAACTGCTCGTTGGCGGCGCGCGGAGCGCCGCCAACGAGCACAGACTGTTCTGCGGGACCGGCGGTTACCAGTCCGTGCAGGAACGCAGCAGAGTGTTGCCCTCGAACGTAGCCACGTTCACACCGAGCTCGAAGAGGCCGTTGGTGTGCGAAGCGGTGGTGGTCCAGGTCTTGCTGGTGCCGGAGCCGTCATAGTTCATCCGCCACGGCCAGTAGTGCGTCTTGCCGAACGTGTCCTGGGACAGGAGCCGGATTCGGGCGTGGTGACCATCAGCCGCGGTGTCGTACACGCCGATGGTCAGCTTCACCGTGGCGCCGGGGCCGTGCCAGTTTTCGATCTTGATCTGGCCGGATGATCCGGTCGTGCTGCATCCCCGGTACGAGGGGGTGGCGGAGCTTGCGGCCTGGGCGGGATTTGCGGCTGCTGCAGTCAGCAGGGCGGCCGAAAGGATCGCCCCAGCCATCGTCTTCCTTCTCACTGTGCTCCTTCTCCTGGGCGTCGAAGTAGTGAGCATATTTTTCGGCTGATCAAAATCGAACATACGATTGAGTCATGCTGTGTCCGAATTCATCAGCGCCAGGAATCCCGTCACTGTCACGGTCATCGCCTCGCGGCCCGGGGCGATGTACTTGCGCGGGTCCACGCCCGTGGTGTGCTCGGCCAGATGGGCGCGCACGGCTCCGGTGAACGCGGTGTTCAGCGCCGTACCCACGTTGATCTTGACCATGCCCGAGGTCGTGACGGCCCGGCGGATCTCCTCGTCCGGGACGCCGCTGGAGCCGTGCAGCACCAGCGGGACGGGGACGGCGTCGCGCAGCCGGCCGATCAGCTCGTGGTCCAGGGCCGCGGTGCGCTCGGTCATGGCGTGCGAGGAGCCGACGGCGACGGCCAGGGCGTCGACACCGGTGGCGGCGACGTACGCGGCGGCCTCGTCCGGGTCGGTGCGGACACCGGGGGCGTGGGCGTCGAGGGGTGCCTCGCCCTCCTTGCCGCCGACCTTGCCGAGTTCGGCCTCGATCCAGACGCCGCGCTCGTGGCCCCAGGCGACCGCTGCGGCGGTGGCCCGCACGTTCTCCTCGTAACTCAGCTTGGAGGCGTCGAACATCACCGAGCCGAAGCCCGTCTCGTGCGCCTGGTGCAGCAGTTCCACGGACTCGACGTGGTCGAGGTGGAGGGCGAGCGGGGCGCTGGAAGTGCGGGCGACGGCCGCCGCCGCGGCGGCGACGGGAGCGAGCCGGCCGCCGTGGAACTTCACGGCGTTCTCGGAGATCTGGAGGATGGCGGAGGCGCCGGCGCGCTCGGCCCCGGCGGCGATCGCCTCGGCGTGCTCCAGCGTGATGACGTTGAAGGCGGCGATCCCGTGTCCCCGGGCCTGGGCGGCGGAGACGAGTTCACCGGTGCTGACGAGCGGCATGCTGACCTCTGTGGTTTCCTCGGGCCCGGCGGGCGGGTCCGGTGGGGGCGCGGCCTTCAGGCCGCGTCTGCGTGTTCCTCGATACCGACGCGCGGCAGCAGCTCCTCGTACGCCGCACGGTCGAATTCACCGGCCGTGGGGGAGAGCACGGTCGCCGTCGACAGTGCCACCGCCCGTCGCAGCCGGTCCGGCCAGTCCAGGCCCTCCACGATTCCGGACAGGAGCCCGGCCACCGCGGAGTCGCCTGCCCCGGTCGGGTTGCCCCGCACGGGCGCGGGCGGGGACGCCTGCCAGGTGCCGTCGGGGGAGACCGCCAGCATGCCGTCGGCCCCCAGCGAGGCGATCACCCCGTGTGCCCCGCGCCGGCGGGCGTCCCGGGCGCCGCGCAGGGGGTCGCGGGAGCCGGTGAGCTGGGCGAGCTCGTCGGCGTTCGGCTTGATCAGGTCGGGGCGGGCGGCGATGCCGCGGCGCAGCGGTTCGCCGCTGGTGTCCAGGAGGACGGGGACGCCGGCGGTGCGGGCGAGGCGGACCAGTTCGGCGTAGGCGCCGACGTGGATGCCGGGCGGCAGGCTGCCGCACAGGGCGACGGCGTCGGCGGCGCCGAGCAGTTCGCCGTACGAGGTGAGGAACGCGGTCCACTCGTCGGCGGTGACGTGCGGTCCGGGTTCGTTGAACTGGGTGGTGTCCCCGGTGGCGCGGTCGACGACGGCCAGGGTGCGGCGGGTGTCGCCGGCCACGGGCACGAGTGCGTCGGTGACGGCGGCGGGGCCGGCGGGGAGCGCGGCGAGCATGGTGCGCAGGACGGCCCCGGTGGCGCCTCCGGCGAAGCCGGTGACGACGCTGTCGTGGCCGAGGGCGGTGAGGACCCGGGCGACGTTGACGCCCTTGCCGCCGGGGCGCTCGGAGAGGGCGGTGACGCGGTGGCTGGAGTGCGGGACGAGTGCCGGGACGTCGTACGTCAGGTCGAGTGCCGTGTTCAGCGTGACCGTGAGGATCACCCTCGGCCCCTCTCGATCCGTGGAGCGCGGATCTCTTTCCAGAACGCGCTTTCCCTGCTGGTTTCCTTCGCGATCATGCCAAAGAGACGGCGGTCGGCCCAGACGTCGGGACCAACCGCCGTCTCTTCGTTACGCGGAGGGCAACCCGGTCAGGCGGACCGGACGGCCTGCGGCTGGATGATCCACTCGCCCTTGCGCATGACGCCCTCGACCCGGAAGTCCTCGTTCAGGACGACGAGGTCGGCGTCCTTGCCGGGCTCCAGGGAGCCGACCCGGTCGTACACACCGAGGAGCCGGGCCGGGTTGGCGGAGATGGACTGCACCACGTCGCCGACCGGGATGCGGTCGATGGTGACGGCCCGGTGGAAGGCGGTGTCCAGGGTGAGGGTGGAGCCCGCGATGGAGCCGCCCTCGACGAGCCGCGCGACACCGTCCTTGACCTCGACGGCGAGCGGGCCGAGCTGGTACTGGCCGTCGCCGAACCCGGCCGCGTCCATGGCGTCGGTGATCAGCGCGACGCGGTGCGCGCCCGCGTGGTGGTAGGCGAGCTCCAGGGCGGCGGGGTGCAGATGCGTCCCGTCGTTGATGAGCTCGACGGTGATCCGCTCGTCCTCCAGGAGGGCGGCGATGGGGCCGGGCGCGCGGTGGCCGAGGCCGGGCATCGCGTTGTACAGGTGCGTGGCGACGGTGGCGCCCGCGTCGATGGCCTCGACGGTCTGCTCGTACGTGGCGTCCGTGTGCCCGATCGCGGCGATGACGCCGTGCTCGGCGAGCAGCCGTACGGAGTCGATGCCGCCGGGCAGTTCGGTGGCGAGGGTGAACATCTTCGCGGTGCCGCGCGCCGCGTCCATCAGCTTGCGGACCTCGGCCGGGTCCGGGTGGCGCAGCAGGCCCTCGCTGTGGGCGCCCTTGCGGCACGGGGAGATGAACGGGCCCTCGAAGTGGATGCCGGCCAGGTCGCCCTGTTCGACCAGCTCGGAGAGGATGCCGGCGCGCTCGGCGAGGAAGTCCATCTCGCCGGTGACGGTGGAGGCGACCAGGGTGGTGGTGCCGTGCTCGCGGTGGGTGCGGACGCCGGTCAGGACCTCGTCCACGGTGCCGGAGGTGAAGGAGGCGCCGCCGCCTCCGTGGTTGTGCATGTCCACGAAGCCGGGAACGATCCAGTGGCCGGACAGGTCGACGGTCGGGGCGCCCTCCGCCGAACTGCCGGCGATGCGGGTGCCCTCGACGATCACCCGGCCGTTCTCGACGGTCCCGGTGGGGAGTACCACCCGGGCACCTGCGAGAACGGTGCTGTCTGCGCGTCCGGCCATCAGGCGGATACCTCCGTGGAGAGAAGATCCCAGGCGAGCAGCCCTGCGCCCAGGCATCCGGCGGTGTCCCCGAGGGCCGCCGGGACGATGTGGGGCAGCTTCTGGAACGTGACGCGTTCCTCGACGGCCGCACGGAGTGGTGTGAACAAGGTTTCCCCGGCCTCGGCGAGACCGCCACCGATGATGAGCGTGCGGGGGTCGAGCAGGGTGAGCGCGGTGACGAGTCCGGCGGCGAGCGCGTCGACGGCGTCCTTCCAGACCGCGACGGCCTTCGGGTCGCCCGATTCGACGGCCTTGGCACAGTCGGCGGCATCGGCCTCCGGGTCGCCGGAGGCGGCGGCCCAGGCCCGGCTGACGGCGCCCGCGGAGGCCAGCGTCTCCAGGCAGCCGCGCTGGCCGCAGGGGCAGTCCGGGCCGTCCGGCCGGATCACGATGTGGCCGATCTCGCCCGCGTAGCCGTGGGCGCCCGCCTCGATGCTGCCGGCGATGCCGATGGCGCCGGCGATCCCGGTGCCCAGCGGCACGAACAGGAAGCGGTCGGCGCCGTTGCCCGCACCGATCCGGCCCTCGGCGAGCCCGCCGGTCCTGACGTCGTGACCGAGGGCCACGGGTACGCCGCCGAGCCGTTCGCCGAGCAGTCGGCGCATGGGTACGTCGCGCCAGCCGAGGTTCGCCGCGTAGACGGCGATCCCGTTCTCGGCGTCGACGATGCCGGGCACCGCGACGCCGGCCGCGAGGGCGCTCTCGCCGAGGTGCTCCTCGCCGTACGCGCGCAGATCCGCCGCGAAGGCGAGGACCGACTCCACGACGGCGTCGGGGCCCCGCTCCCTGCCGGTCGCGCGCCGTGCCTCGTAGAGCAGGGTGCCGTCGGCCCCGACCAGTGCGGCCTTCATTCCGGTGCCGCCCACATCGAGGGCGATGACGTGTTTCACGGGAAACAGTTTCGCCCGACGACCCCCAAAAGGTCTAGTCCACTATCGCTGTTTGTTGCGCATCCATACAAAATCGGGGCCGCAACCCGGCGGCAACCGGCCGCAACCCGGACGCAACCCGGTGGCAACCGGCCGCGACCCGGGTGCGACCCGACGAGGGAGCTGTCCGAACTATCCGGGAAGGATCACGCTGCGCGACAGATTCCGCGGATGGTCCGGGTCGTAGCCCTTCGACTCCGCGAGGACGACCGCGAGCCGCTGCGCCCGGATCAGATCGGCCATCGGGTCCGCCGACCGGTGCGCGACGAGCGTCCCGCCGACCGCCGCGACCTCACCGGCGAGGCCTTCGGGCAGCGGGCCGAAGACCCAGGCCACCCGGTTCGGACCGGTGATCGCGATCGGGCCGTGCCGATACTCCATCGCGGGGTACGACTCGGTCCAGGCGCCCGCCGCCTCGCGCATCTTCAGCCCGGCCTCCTGGGCGAGCCCGTAGGTCCAGCCGCGCCCCAGGAACGTCCACTGCTCGGCCGCGACCACCGTCTCGTCCAGCGGCTCGGTCACCGCGAGCTCCGCGTCGACGGCGGCCTCGGCGACCGTCTTCACCCCGGCCGGCAGGGGGCCCGCCGCCTCCAGGCCGGCCCGCAGGAACGCGAGTGCCGTGGTGGCGAACCGGGTCTGGACGACCGATTCCTCGTCCGCCCAGTCCAGCACGGCCACGGTGTCGGCGGCGTCCATGACGGGCGTCTTCGGGTCGGCGGTCAGCGCGACGGTGGCCACCTTGCCGCGCAGCTCGCCCAGCAGCGCCAGCACCTCGCTCGTCGTACCGGAACGGGTGATCGCCACGACCCGGTCGTACGTCCGCCCGGCGGGGAACTCCGAGGAGGCGTACGCGTCCGTCTCGCCCTGTCCTGCGGCCTCCCGCAGTGCCGCGTAGGCGATGGCCATGAACCAGGAGGTGCCGCACCCGGTCACGGCGACCCGCTCGCCCGGACGCGGCAGCCCGTCGAAGGCCGCACCCGCCTCTGCGGCACGTCGCCAGCAGCTGGGCTGGGTGGCAATTTCTGATGCGGTACGGGACATGCTGGACGGCTCCTCGCGGCTGGGCGGCGGCCGGGTCGGGCCCGGCCGAGACCTCCTTAGCAGTCGCTCCGCGTCCCGTGCAATGCTGCCGTGTTGCGGAAGCGATACCCCGGTGGTGTAGACCTCCTTCTCGGGCGTGATGCAAAATCGCAGCTCATCCGGAGGGCACCCATGCCGACGTGGGTGCCGCGGGTGGCGCAATCAACGAGGACGGACTGGGCTGTGCAGCGGCGTTACTTGGGACTGACGGCGGTTGTTGCCGCACTGGGGATGACTGTCGCGCTGGCGGGCTGCGGAGGCGACGGGAGCTCGGGCGACGTCACGCTGAAACTGGTCGCGGCCGACTACGGCACCGGCGAGGGCAACAAGTCACAGACGTACTGGGACGGGGTCGCCCGGAGTTTCGAGGCGTCCCACCCCGGCATCAAGGTGGACGTGACCGTCTATCCGTGGACGGACGTCGACCGCAAGGTCGCCGAGATGGTGAAGGACGGAAAGGCCCCCGACATCGCGCAGATCGGCGCGTACGCGGACTACGCCAAGGCCGGCAAGCTCTACTCCGCCGACCAGATGCTCAGCATTCCGACCCAGGCCAACTTCCTGCCGAAGCTCGCGGACGCCGGCCGGGTCAGCCGTATCCAGTACGGGCTGCCGTTCGTGGCCAGCACCCGGCTGCTCTTCTACAACAAGGACCTCTTCTCCCAGGCGGGCCTCAAGGCCCCGCGGACCTGGGACGACATAGCCTCCGACGCCGCGGCGCTCAAGCAGCGCGGGGTGACGTACCCGTTCGCGCTGCCGCTGGGCCAGGAGGAGTCCCAGGCCGAGACCATGATGTGGCTGCTCAGCGGCGGCGGTGGCTACACCGACGACGTCGGCTCGTACGACATCGACTCGGCGGAGAACGTCCATACCTTCAACTGGCTGAAGTCGAACCTCGTAGACAAGGGTCTCGTCGGACCCGTCGCCCCCCGCAAGCTCGACCGGGCCAAGGCCTTCGAGGCGTTCACCAAGGGCCATGTCGGCATGCTCAACGGCCACCCCACCCTGATGGAGGAGGCCCAGAAGCAGGGCGTCAACTTCGGCATGGTGCAGCTGCCCGGCGCCGACGGGCCCACCAAGACGTCGATGGGCGTCGCCGACTGGATCATGGGGTTCAAGCAGAACGGCCATCGTGTCGAGATGGGCAAGTTCTTCGACTTCATGTTCAGCGACGAGAACGTCATCGCGTTCGCCGACAAGTACGACCTGCTGCCGGTCACGGACAGCGCGTCGGCGTCGATGGAGGACACCGCCAAGTACAAGCCGCTGCACGAGTTCCTGGCCGCGCTGCCGGACGCGGAGTTCTATCCGTTCGGCAAGACGTCCTGGGCCCAGGCCAGTGAGTCGATCAAGGAGAACATCGGCAAGGCGGTCGAGCCGGGCGCGAACCCGGAGAGCGTGCTCCAGCACATCGCGCAGGAGTCCTCGGCGGCCGAGAGCGCGGAGTAGCGGTCCACGGCCCGCGCAATATATTGGCTGATATGACCGCCCTCCCCCCGAACGGCCCCGACGAGCCCGCCCCTCCTGCCGCACTCTCCGACCGGGACCGTGCGGTCCTCGCGGTCGAGCGTCAGTCGTGGGCGGGGCCGGGCGCGAAGGAGCGGGCGATCAGGGAACAGCTCGGCATCTCCCCGACCCGCTACTACCAGTTGCTGAACGCCCTGCTGGACGACCGGCGGGCACTGGAGGAGGACCCGGTGACGGTGAACCGCCTGCGCCGGGTGCGGGAGGCACGGCGGGGGCGGCGGTGACGTCCGGGGGGCCCGGGGCGGCCGGAGAACCTCCGGACCGATGGACGCCCGAACGGATGCGGGCGGCCCGGCCGCTGCCTCTCCCGGTGCGGCTGGGGCCACGGTCCGACAGCTGGGTTTCCGCCTCGGCGCTCGACCTCTCCGCACCGCCGGAGCAGCCCGGCCTTCCCGCCGAGAGGGCTGAGGGCGCCGAGGTGTGGACCCTGTTGCTGACGGCACAGGGCCCGGCCGCCGAGGCCGCCGGTGCCGCCGCGCTCGCCGCGCCCGAACGCGGGGTGTACAGCGCGCTCGAACCGGGCGCGGCTCGACGCCGGTTCGCCCTGGTCCGCGGCGGACTGCGCCTGCTCGCCTCGGCCCACCTGGGGTGCCCGCCGTCCAGGATCGCGCTCCTGGACGGACCCTGTCCGCTGTGCACACGGCTGCACGACAGCGTCGCGGCTGTGGCGGGGGCGGCGCCGTTGCACTTCTCCTGGGACCGGTGTGGCGATCTAGTGGTCTACGCAGTGTCCGGAACGACGGTGGGAGCAGGCGTCTCCCTGCTCGCCGAGCACGGTGATCCGGACGCGGCAGCGGCCGCGCGACGGGCGGCCCGCCTGACGGCCGGAGGCCGCGCGGTGATGCGCGGCGGGTGCACGGGGCCGGGGATCATCGCGGACCGGACCGTGGACATGGTGGACGTGCCGCACGGTTACAGCGCCGCGGTCGTATGCCACACCGCCCGGCCGGTCAGCCGGCCTGACCCGAACCGATGAGCCCGCGCACCACACGGACCTGCAGCCTCGCCAGCCGCACGATGATCCACGGACCTGCGAAGAGGGCCGCCACACCTCCCGCGAAGTGCAGCGCGACGACCCCGAGGGGATGCGGGCCGCCCCACGCCGGGTCCGGGTAGGAACGCCAGCCCCAGACCGGGTACGTGAGGTTGCGCGCGCAGACGATCAGCCAGCCGGCCACCGCGAGGAACCCCAGCGCGCCCACGAGCATGTTGAGGAAGAAGAACGCGACATGGCGGACGAGGCGCCCGTCCCCGCTGCGGCGGCCGATCTCCTCACCCAGCCAGAACCGGGCACGGATCCGCTCGAAGCCGGGGCCGGACACGGCGACCACCGCGAGCACGGCCAGCAGGATCAGCGGCGCGAGTTCCTCATGGCCGTGGTCCTGGGCGGCCTTCAGGACGTATCGCAGAACGAGGACCAGACTGAGCGCGAGCGGCAGCAGGAGGCAGTACAGCACGTACATCCAGGTCTGTCGCCGTAACAGCAGTTGATGTATCGGGGCATCGGGCACAGCGCGGTCCTTCCTCGGGGCGGACACTTTAAGCCCTTCCGGCCGCCGAGGAGTGGGAATCAAGTCAGCGCCCCGGCCACCCGTACAGGCACTCCGCCCGCAGGCGCCCGCTCGCAGGCCACCGCCTATAGGCTCGGCCCATGGGCAGCACTCCGCACACCCCACCCCTGCCGGCCCCGGTCACCTCCGCCGGACGGGAGGGCCTCGCCGCGCTCCTCGACCGGCCCGACCGCGCCGTCATCGCACTCGATTTCGACGGCACGCTCGCCGACATCGTCCCGGACCCCGAACAGGCCCGCGCCCACCACGGCGCCGTCGAGGCACTGGCCGCGCTGGCCCCCAAGGTCGCGTCGATCGCCGTGATCACCGGCCGCCCGGCCGGCGTGGCGGTCCGCTACGGCGGCTTCGCCGGGGTCACCGGACTGGACCGGCTCGTCGTCCTCGGCCACTACGGTGCCGAACGCTGGGACGCCGTCTCCGGCACCGTCCACGCCCCCGCCCCGCACCCCGGCGTCGCCGCGGTCCGGGCCGAACTTCCCGGCGTACTCGACCGGTTCGACTCCTGGCACGGCACCTGGACAGAGGAGAAGGGCCAGGCGCTCGCCGTCCACACCCGCCGCGCCGCCGACCCGCAGGCCGCCTTCGAGGCCCTGCGCGGCCCCCTGGGCGAGCTCGCCGCCCGCCACGGCCTGATCGTCGAACCGGGGCGCCTGGTCCTGGAGTTGCGCCCTCCGGGCATGGACAAGGGCGTGGCCCTCACCGAGTACGTACGCGAGAACGGCGCCGGGTCCGTGCTCTACGCGGGCGACGACCTGGGCGACCTGGCCGCGTACGCCGCCGTGGAGAAGCTCCGCACCGAGGGCCCGGACGGCATCCCGGGCCTGCTCGTCTGCAGCGGCACGGAAGTGCCGGAACTGGCGGAGCGCGCCGATCTGGCGCTGCCGGGCCCGGGGGCCGTCGTCGGGCTCCTGTCCGCCCTGGCCGAGCGCCTCTAGCGCCGGGGTCCGGGCGGCGGGGTCCGGACGGTCGGTCAGCCCTGGCCGAGGGCGTCCAGCTGGTCCAGGAACCACTGCTGCGGCGGCAGCGCGGTGGCCGCCGCGGCCAGCCGCTTCGTACGGGCAGCCCGCTCGTCGTCCGCCATCGTCAGCGCCTCGTGGAGGGCCGAGGCGGTGGCGGAGACGTCGTACGGGTTCACCGTGATCGCGTCGGCGCCCAGCTCCTCGTACGCCCCCGCCTCCCGCGACAGGACCAGCGCGCAGCCGTGGTCGGAGACGACCGGGACCTCCTTGGCGACCAGGTTCATCCCGTCCCGGATCGGGTTGACGAGTGCGACGTCGGCCAGCCGGTACGCCGCCAGCGAGCGGGCGAAGTCGTCCTTCACGTGGAGGACGACCGGGGTCCAGTCGGCCGTCCCGTACGCCTCGTTGACGGAGTCGGCGACGCGCTGCACCTCGGCCGTGTACTCCCGGTAGACCGCCAGGTCCTGCCGTGAGGGGTAGGCGAACGCGATGTGGACGACGCGCCCGCGCCACTCGGGCCGCTCGTCGAGCAGGGCGCGGTAGGCGAGCATCCCGCGGACGATGTTCTTGGACAGTTCCGTACGGTCCACCCGCACGATCGTCTTCCGGCCGGGGCCGACCTGCTCCCGCAGCGCCGCCATCCGCTCGTCCACGTCCGCCTCATGGGCGCGGCGGCGCAGGAAGTCCGCGTCGGCGCCCAGGCCGTGCACCCCGATCCGGGTGTGCCCGGTGCCGCCGAGGATCTCCGCACAGCAGCCGATGAACGCGTCCGCCCAGCGGCGGGTCAGGAACGCCGCCCGGTCCGCGCCGAGGATGCCGCGCAGCAGCTGCTCGGCGATGTCGTCGGGCAGCAGCCGGAAGTAGTCGACGGGCGCCCACGGGGTGTGCGAGAAGTGGCCGATCCGCAGGTCGGGCCGGAGCTCGCGGAGCATCCCGGGCACCAGCGCCAGGTGGTAGTCCTGCACGAGGACCGCCGCGCCCTCGCCCGCCTCCTCGGCGAGCGCTTCGGCGAAGGCCCGGTTGTACGTCTCGAAGGAGGCCCACTGCCGCCGGAACTCGGCGTCGAAGACGGGCTCGACGGGGGTCTGGTAGAGCAGGTGGTGGACGAACCAGAGCACCGAGTTGGCGATGCCGTTGTACGCGTCGGCGTGCACTCCCGCGTCGATGTCGAGCATCCGGACACCCGGTTCGCCGACCCCGCGCCGCACCGCCTCCCGGTCACCGTCCCCGAGGGCGGCGCAGACCCACATCTTGTCGTCCACGGCGCTCAGGCCGGAGACGAGACCGCCCCCGCCGCGCTTGGCGTCGAGGGTGCCGTCCTCGCGCAGCGCGTACGAGACCGGGCCGCGGTTGGACGCGACGAGTACCTGGGCAGCGGGCTGAGGGGCGTGCTCGGAGACCATGGGCGAAATCTAGCCCGATCATGAACCGCCCAAACGTGCGAAAGCAGGCCACGTCACGCCGCGCGGCGTGAAACGTGCCCCTCGATTCACGCCGCGCGGCGTGAGACGTACTCCTCGATCTCGCGCATCGGCGGCCGTTCCTCGGTGTCCACCGGGTAGGTGTGCGGCACGAACCCGTGCTCGCCGCGCTCGAACTGGGTCAGCGACGGGCGGACCAGATGCCCCCGGGACAGCCGGAGTTGAGCGGTCCGGTAGATGGCGGCCGCCATCCGGCCGAGCGCCTGGCCGTCCTGGTGGCGGTGCTTCCTGACGCCGACGTCGACCTGGGCGAGGGCGTCCAGGCCGACCGTGTGCAGGGCGTCGACGAGCAGGCCCAGCTCCACTCCGTAACCGACCGGAAACGGCAGCCGCTCCAGCAGCGAGCGGCGCACGGCGTACTCGCCGCCCAGCGGCTGGACGAACCCGGCCAGCTGGGGCCAGTGCAGATTGAGCAGCGGGCGTGCCACCATTTCGGTGACCCGGCCGCCCTGACCGGTGGTGTCGCCGAACGGGCGGTCGTACATGGCCTTGACGAACTGCACCGAGGGTTCGGTCAGCAGCGGGCCGACGATGCCGGAGACGAAGTCCGCCGAGAAGTCCTTCAGGTCCGCGTCGATGAAGCAGACGATGTCGCCGCCGGTCACCAGGAGTGACCGCCACAGCACCTCGCCCTTGCCGGGGACGGCCGGAACGCGGGGCAGGATCGCGTCGCGGTGGACGACGCGGGCGCCGGCCCGGCGGGCGACCGCGGTGGTGGCGTCCGTCGAACCGGAATCGATCACCACGAGCTCGTCGACCAGCCGGACCTTCTCCATGAGCTCGCGCCGGATCGTCGTGACGATGTCCCCGACCGTCTCCGCCTCGTTCAGCGCCGGCAGCACCACGCTCACCGTCGGGCGGCCGTGCGCCTCGTTCCTGGCGTCGAGCAGACGGTCCAGCGGACGGTCGGCGGCTGACCAGGAACGCCTGGTCAGCCAGCGTTCGACCTCTTCCAGCACGGTCGATACTCCCTGTATGTGATCCATCTCGCGGTACGGACGACTATCTCAACAGTCCAGTGCTTCGGTTACAGTCTTGAACAACGCAGATGGCCGTCGCATGCCGGGGTCCGTCCGCCGATAAACGCCTGGATCCATGGTCCAGTGCCACAGCGCTCATCCAGAGGGACAGAGGGAACGGCCCGTTGAAGTCCCGGCAACCCTCCCGCCGACCGCGAGGTCAGGTGGGGAAGGTGCCAATTCCGTCTCGTGACGAAATGCGTCGCGAGGAAGATGAGGAGAAAGGGCCTCGCCATCATGGCTATCGAGACTGTTGCAGCACCCACCGAAACTTCCGTGGACCTCGGTCCCGCCGCGGCGCTTTCCTGCCGCGAATGCGGAGAGCGATTCGCACTCGGCCCCCTTTTCGCCTGCGCGTCCTGTTTCGGGCCGCTCGAAGTGGCGTACGACCTGCCGAGCGGCTCTCCCGACGAGCTGAAGAAGCGCATCGAGGCCGGGCCCAACAACATCTGGCGCTACGCGCCGCTGCTGCCGGTCCCCTCCGATGTCGCCGACAAGCCCAACATCAACCCGGGCTTCACCAAGCTGGTCAAGGCCGACAACCTCGCCCGTGAACTGGGCGTCACCGGCGGTCTGTACGTCAAGGACGACTCCGGCAACCCGACGCACTCCTTCAAGGACCGCGTCGTCGCGATCGCCGTCGAGGCCGCCCGCGCCTTCGGATTCACCACCCTGTCCTGCTCCTCCACCGGCAACCTCGCGGGGGCCGTCGGCGCCGCCGCCGCCCGGGCCGGCCTGCGCTCCTGCGTGTTCATCCCGCACGACCTGGAGCAGGGCAAGGTCGTCATGGCCGCGGTGTACGGCGGTGAGCTGGTCGGCATCGAGGGCAACTACGACGACGTCAACCGCTTCTGCTCCGAGCTCATCGGCGACCCGCTCGGCGAGGGCTGGGGCTTCGTCAACGTCAACCTGCGCCCGTACTACGGCGAAGGCTCCAAGACGCTGGCCTACGAGATCTGCGAGCAGCTCGGCTGGCAGCTGCCCGACCAGATCGTCATCCCGATCGCGTCCGGCTCGCAGCTCACGAAGATCGACAAGGGTCTCCAGGAGCTGATCAAGCTCGGCCTGGTCGAGGACAAGCCGTACAAGATCTTCGGAGCCCAGGCCGAGGGCTGCTCCCCGGTCTCCGCCGCCTTCAAGGCCGGGCACGACGTCGTACGGCCGCAGAAGCCGAACACGATCGCCAAGTCCCTGGCGATCGGCAACCCGGCCGACGGCCCGTACGTCCTGGACATCGCCCGCCGCACCGGTGGCGCCGTCGAGGACGTCAACGACGAGCAGGTCGTCGACGCGATCAAGCTGCTGGCCCGCACCGAGGGCATCTTCGCCGAGACGGCGGGCGGGGTGACGGTCGGCGTGACGAAGAAGCTGATCGACGCCGGTCTGCTGGACCCGTCGCTCACCACCGTCGTCCTGAACACCGGTGACGGCCTCAAGACGCTGGACGCGGTGGCCGCCACCTCGCAGGTGAGCGCCACGATCCGCCCGAGCCTGGACGCCTTCCGCGCCGCGGGCCTCGCCGCGACCAGCTGAGAAGCTTCCGACCACCCGAGACTTCAGGAAGGGCACCCACCATGAGCGTCAAGGTCCGTATCCCCACCATCCTCCGCACCTACACGGGCGGTCAGGCCGAGGTCCCGGCAGAGGGCGAGACCCTCTCCCAGGTCATCGAGTCCCTGGAGAAGGACCACCCGGGCATCGCCGCCCGCGTCCTGGACGACCAGGGCAAGCTGCGCCGCTTCGTGAACGTGTACGTCAACGACGACGACGTGCGCTTCGAGGGCGGCCTGGACGCGGTCACCCCGGACGGCGCCGGCATCTCCATCATCCCGGCCGTCGCCGGCGGCTGCTGAGCCACGGCCCGGGCCCTTCGAGGCCGCCGGGCCGACTTCACAGCGTGACCACGATTGCCCCCTCCGCAAGAGAAGCGGAGGGGGCAATTCTGCATGGTTGAGCGGGGTACAGTGAGGGAAGTCCCCTCCGCTGCCCGTGCCCCCCGCATATGAGAATGCGCCTGGCCACGACAAGATGCAGCCAAAGTACGTGAGCCCCTTGCGCCATAAGTCGCCTTTGCCTGGCCTGACTTGCCCTGGAATCTCATGAATCCCTCACATTCGGGCGATCGGTGCTGCCCAGAATTCTCGTCCGATTGACCTGTTGCAGAGGGCAGTTGGGCAGATACATTCGGCCGCGGTCGACGCGTTCCGGCGCACACACCCTCTCCTGTCGGAGGGTGAGTTCTGACCCGGGCCCGCGAAGTGCGGTCCCGTGCAAGGGCCAGTAATAGGGGAGTTAGGCATGGCTCAGGGCACCGTCAAGTGGTTCAACGCGGAGAAGGGGTACGGCTTCATCGCGGTCGACGGTGGTGCGGATGTTTTCGTCCACTACAGCGCGATCCAGATGGACGGGTACCGCACCCTCGAAGAGGGTCAGCGAGTTGAATTCGAGATCTCGCAGGGCCAGAAGGGGCCCCAGGCGGACATGGTCAAGCTCGCCGTCGGCTGAGCCCGCCGGTCGCGGAACAGTCGGCCGACGACACTACTCACGCACGGAGGGCCCGTACCCGGGAGGTACGGGCCCTCCGCGCGTCCCGGGCCCGCTGCCACGGAATCTTCTGCGCGCGCCCCGGCCCGCCGCGGCGAGGAGCGCCTGCGCACGTCCCGGGCCCGCTTCCGTCGTGCCCCCTGGCTGTCCGCACTCCGAGGGGGACGCTCGCGCCCACCCGTCGCCCGGCCGTCACCCTCAGGGAGTCTCAGGCGCTTGCACTCTCGGGGGTCGAGTGCTAATTATTGGCTTAGCACTCTCTGGGTGAGAGTGACAGAAACTTGGACCGGGCCGGTGAGGCCCGCAGGCCTCCGGGGCAAGGAACCGGCGGCACGCAGGCCGTCCGTCGCGGGCGCCACTCGGTCCGGAGAAATCCACCCCTGTCCGGGAGGACCACTTCATATGGCCAAGATCATCGCCTTCGACGAGGAGGCCCGGCGCGGTCTTGAGCGCGGCATGAACCAGCTCGCCGACGCCGTCAAGGTCACCCTCGGCCCCAAGGGCCGCAACGTCGTCCTTGAGAAGAAGTGGGGCGCCCCCACGATCACCAACGATGGTGTTTCCATCGCCAAGGAGATCGAGCTGGAGGACCCGTACGAGAAGATCGGTGCGGAGCTGGTCAAGGAGGTCGCCAAGAAGACGGACGACGTCGCCGGCGACGGTACGACCACCGCCACCGTTCTCGCTCAGGCACTCGTCCGCGAGGGCCTTCGCAACGTGGCCGCGGGTGCGAACCCGATGGCTCTCAAGCGGGGCATCGAGAAGGCCGTCGAGGCCGTCTCCGCCGCCCTCCTGGAGCAGGCCAAGGACGTGGAGACCAAGGAGCAGATCGCTTCGACGGCCTCCATCTCCGCCGCCGACACCCAGATCGGCGAGCTCATCGCCGAGGCCATGGACAAGGTCGGCAAGGAAGGCGTCATCACCGTCGAGGAGTCCCAGACCTTCGGTCTGGAGCTCGAGCTCACGGAGGGTATGCGCTTCGACAAGGGCTACATCTCGGCGTACTTCGCCACGGACATGGAGCGCATGGAGTCGTCCCTGGACGACCCGTACATCCTGATCGTGAACTCGAAGATCAGCAACGTGAAGGACCTCCTTCCGCTGCTCGAGAAGGTCATGCAGTCGGGCAAGCCGCTGCTGATCATCGCCGAGGACGTCGAGGGCGAGGCCCTGTCGACCCTGGTCGTCAACAAGATCCGTGGCACCTTCAAGTCCGTCGCCGTCAAGGCTCCGGGCTTCGGTGACCGCCGCAAGGCCATGCTCGGCGACATCGCCATCCTCACCGGTGGCACCGTCATCTCCGAGGAGGTCGGCCTCAAGCTGGAGAACGCCGGTCTCGACCTGCTCGGCCGCGCCCGCAAGGTCGTCATCACCAAGGACGAGACGACGATCGTCGACGGCGCCGGTGACAGCGACCAGGTTCAGGGTCGCGTCAACCAGATCCGTGCCGAGATCGAGAACTCCGACTCGGACTACGACCGCGAGAAGCTCCAGGAGCGCCTCGCGAAGCTGGCCGGCGGCGTGGCCGTCATCAAGGCCGGTGCCGCGACCGAGGTCGAGCTCAAGGAGCGCAAGCACCGCATCGAGGACGCGGTGCGCAACGCCAAGGCCGCCGTCGAGGAGGGCATCGTCGCCGGTGGTGGCGTGGCTCTGCTCCAGGCCTCGGCCGTCTTCGAGAAGCTCGAGCTCACGGGCGACGAGGCGACCGGCGCCAACGCCGTCAAGCTGGCGCTGGAGGCTCCGCTCAAGCAGATCGCCGTCAACGGTGGTCTCGAGGGTGGCGTCGTCGTCGAGAAGGTGCGCAACCTGCCGATCGGTCACGGCCTCAACGCCGCGACCGGCGAGTACGTCGACATGATCGCCGAGGGCATTCTCGACCCGGCGAAGGTCACGCGCTCCGCCCTGCAGAACGCCGCGTCCATCGCCGCGCTCTTCCTCACCACCGAGGCCGTCATCGCCGACAAGCCGGAGAAGGCCGCTGCCGGCGGCGCTCCGGGCGGCATGCCCGGCGGTGACATGGACTTCTGATCCTGACGGATCGGTAGCTCCTGCACAGCTGTACACGACATCGGCCCCCGGGGATTCGTCCCCGGGGGCCGATGTCATGTCTGTCGCCGCCCGGCCGGGACGGTTCAGCGGCCCGTGGTTCCGTCGAGGAGTTCGCGCAGGATGTCGGCGTGGCCGGCGTGGCGTCCCGTTTCCTCGATCATGTGCGTGAGCGCCCACCGCAGGGACGGTCCTTTCGGCCGGGACGCCGGGCGGGCGACGGTGACGGTCAGGTCGGAGGCGGCACGGACGACCGTGTTCGCCCGGGCGGCCGCGTCGCGGTAGGCGGCCAGGACGTCGTCGACCGTGTCGCCGGGAGCCGCGGCGAAGGTGGCCTGCCAGTCGGTGACCTGCTCGCCGAGGAACAGCGAACGCTCCACGTGTGCAAGGTGGTTGACCAGACCCAGCAGGTTGGTGCCCGACGGGACACCGGGCGTGCGGACCTGCGGCTCCGGCACGCCCTCGATCTTGGCCGCCATGCAGGCGCGCAGGTAGTCGAGGGAGCCGAGCAGTACGTCCTTCTCCGAGGGGCCTGTGCTCGGCGGCGGCAGGTCACGGCGGCGGGTGGGACTCATGGAAGTGCCCTTCTGCGGGAAGGTCTGAGCAGGTGGGTAGGTGGGTGAGACAGGTCGTCGCGCTGCTCAGCCGGTGGTCCGGCGGATCAGCAGGACGTGGTCGATGACCTCGGCGGTTCGGCCGTCCGGCCCGGAGGCGATCCGTCGTGGCGAGGCCGCCCTTTCGACCGACCAGTGGTCCGGGTCCAGGGCGAGGCCGGCGGCGATCTCGTGCGGTGTGGGGTGCGTGGCGTCGTGGTCCTGGTTCCACGACCACGGGGCGATCGATCCGTGGTCGACGATCAGCAGCCGTCCGCCCGGTTCCAGCGCCCGCGCCGCCGCCCGCAGCACCTGTGTGCGCGGCAGGTCGAACGGCGACTGGAGGTACAGGGCGATCACCAGGTCGAAGCGGCCTTCGGGAAAGCCGACGGCCAGGTCGTGCCGCTCGGCACGGACGAGGTCACCGAGCCCGCGTTCCCGGGCCGCGTCGGCGACCCGTGCCGTGGCTGTGCCGGAGACGTCGACGGCGGTCACGCGCCAGCCCGCACCGGCCAGCCAGAGAGTGTCACCACCGGCTCCGCAGCCCAGATCGAGCGCGGTAGCCGGGGCGAGCGGGGAGGCGATCTCCACCAGCAGGGGATTCACCCGGCGCCCGGCGGGCACCTCACGGGAGCTGTAGTGCGCCTCCCAGAAGCGGCCCGCATCGGAGTGGCCTTCGGAAATGGTCTTCTCGGTCATGGACGGTGCTCCTCGACGGACGGTGCTCCTCATCGGAGGCGGTGGGACGAGACTGCCCGGGCACCGGCCGGAATTGCACGAGAACTTGCCGTATCGGCATGATGCCGACCATGGACGACGACCGGCGCGACCCGGACCACTCGGACGATCTGGAGGGCGTGCTCGACGCCGTCGGCCCGAGACTGCGCGCGCTGCGTCGGCAGCGCCGGATCACCCTGGCCGAGCTGGCCGCGACCACGGGCATCTCGGAGAGCACGCTCTCCCGGCTGGAGGGCGGCCGGCGCCGCGCCAACCTGGAGCTGCTCCTCCCCCTGGCCCGCGCCTACGGCGTCCCGCTGGACGACCTCGTGGGCGCGCCGCCCACCGGTGACCCCCGGGTCCACCTCAAGCCGCTTCACCGGCACGGCATGACGTTCATTCCGCTGTCCCGCAGGCCGGGCGGGATGCAGGCGTTCAAGATGCTCATCCCCGGCCGGGGCACCCCGGCCGAAGCGACGCCGCAGACGCACGAGGGGTTCGAGTGGCTGTACGTCCTCAACGGGCGGCTGCGGCTGGTCCTCGGCGATCAGGACCTCGTGCTGCCACCCGGCGAGGCCGCGGAGTTCGACACCGCGCTTCCGCACTTCCTGGGCAGCGCCGACGGGAGAGCCGTCGAGCTGCTGATCCTCTTCGGCCGGCAGGGGGAACGCGCGCACATCAGGGCACGCACCACCTGAGCCCGGTGCCGGTGCCGGTCGCGGTCCCGGTGCCGGTCGCCGTCGCGGTGCCGGTCGCGGTCCCGGTCGCGGTGGGTGGGTTCCTGTCCCGGGCCTTCGGACCGCTCAATGCGGGCAGCAGGAGGCGAACCGGCACCGCCGGCGCATCGCGACTACGAGGCGGGACCGCCCGGTCAGCCCGCGTCGAGGCCGTCGACCAGGCGGTTCAGGAAGCGGGCGAACGTGGCGTCGGGGGTGACGGGGCGTCCGGCGGAGGCGAGGGCCTCGGCCAGTTCCGGGTGACGGCCGTCCGCGGCGACGGCGGTGAGGTAGAGCACCTCGGCCTCGGCCCGGTCCGGCGACAGGGCGGCCTCGGCCTGTGCCACCTCATGGGCCACATGCCCGGCCACGAAGGCGGTGAGCTGGGCGAAGACCTCCAGCCGGGCACCGCCGTCGAGGCCGCTGGGGCGCAGGGCGGCCAGGGCGTGTTCCAGGAACGCGAGGGTGCGGGGGCCGAGGGTCCGGCGGGCGGGGACCGCGGTGGCCAGCCAGGGGTGGCGGAGCATGTGGTCGCGCTGGAGGTGCCCGATGGCCTTGAGATCGGCCCGCCAGTCGCCGGTGAGCGGCGGGGGCGCGGACGGTTCACGGGGGAGTGTCCCGGCCCCGGACGGTTCGCCGTCGAGCGTCTCGGCCTCGGACGGTTCGCCGTCGAGCGGCCCGGCCCCGGACAGTTCGCCGTTGACGTGGTCGATCATCAGGTCCAGCAGCGTCTCCTTGTCGGGGGCGTAGCTGTAGAGCGACATGACGCCGGCGCCCACCTCCGCGGCGACCCGGCGCATCGTGACCGCGTCGATTCCCTCGGCGTCGGCCAGGGCGACGGCCGCCACGGTGATGGCCTCGCGGCTGAAGGCGGGCCTGCGCCCCCGGCGGGGCCGGTCCGGGGCCGGGGTCAGCCAGAGTTCTCGGGGGTCGACACCGGCGGTGCCGGACCCTTCGGCACGGGTCACGATCCTGCTGTTCCCTTCCTCACCGATGCGGCCTCAATGCTGCGGCTCCTGTCTCGTTCATCCAAGCATCGTCTATTCTCGTACACAGTACGAGAATGAATGGAGCGACGGAGGCGAACGATGACATCACCCATGTACGACGCCCGGCCGAGGCCTGCCTGGACACCGTCGGCCGCGAAGCCGCCGCTGTCCGCGCGCATGATGCGCGCCACCTGGCGAGGGCTCCCGCCGAAGCGGCACCGGATCGGCTGGGAGCCGGGCCTCGCCGTCCCCGCCGCCGACGGCAGCCCGCTGATCACGGACCACTACTTCCCCCGCGACCAGGGCGACTTCCCCACCCTCCTCGTGCGCTCGCCCTACGGGCGGGGCGTGCCCTGGTCCCCGCAGTACGGGATGCTCTTCGCCGAACAGGGCTTCCATGTGATCCTGCAGAGCTGCCGCGGCACGGGCGGCTCCGGAGGCACGTTCGACCTATGGCGCAACGAGGCCGCCGACGGCCGAGCCGCGGTGAACTGGCTGCGCGAACAGCCCTGGTTCAACGGAACCCTGGGCACGGTCGGACCCAGCTACCTCGGCTACGTCCAGTGGGCGCTGGCCCTGGACCCGCCGCCCGAGCTGAAGGCCATGGTGGTCCAGGTCGGCCTGCACGACCCGTACTCCCTCTTCCACACGGACGGCGCGCTGAAGCTGGAGAACGCGCTCCTCGTCGGCGCCGGAATGACGTACCAGCACCGCGGCATGGGGCCGTTCGTCAAGGCGACCCTGCGGCTGAAGCGCCACCTGAAGGACATCGTCGACGCCCGCCCGCTCAGGGGCGCCCACACGGCCGCACTCGGGCAGGAGGTGCCCTGGCTGGATGACGTGATGACACACCCGGACGCGGATGACCCGTACTGGCAGGGAGCATCGGCGGCCGAGGCCGCCGACCGCCCCGGCATCCCCACCGCCCTGATCACCGGCTGGCACGACGCCCTCGTCGACCAGACCTTCGCGCAGTACGCCCGGCTGCGCGCGGCGGGCGCCGAGGCCACCCTGCTCGCCGGCCCCTGGACCCACGCCTCCGCCCTGCAGCAGGGCTGGCCCGACGTGTTCGCCGAAAGCCTGGCCTGGCTCCGCGCCCACCTGTGCGACGACCCCTCGGACCTGCGCCCCACCCCCGTACGCGTCCACACGGGCGGCGCGGACGCGGCGTGGCAGGACCTCGACACCTGGCCGCTCGACCCCGCCACCACCTCCTGGTTCCCAACCTCCGACGGCCACCTCACCCGGCAGCCGCCCACGGACACCGCCGCCCTGGCCGCGTTCCGCCACGACCCCGCCGACCCCACCCCCTCCGTCGGCGGCCCGCTGCTCTCCCTCCCGGCCGGCGCCCGGGACAACGGCACGCTGGAGTCCCGCGACGACGTCCTCACGTTCACGGGCCCGGTCCTGACCGAACCCGTCACGGTGCTGGGCGCGGTCTCCGCGAGGATCTCCGCATCCACGGACACCGGCCACGGGGACGTCTTCACCCGCCTGTGCGACGTGGACGCGGCGGGCCGCTCCACCAATGTGTGCGACGGCTTCGCCCAGTTGCGTACGCCGGGCGAGGACCCGGCCCACGTCACGGTCCCGATGGGCTCCACGGCGTACCGCTTCGCCGCCGGCCACCGCCTGCGCTGGCAGATCAGCGCGGGTGCGCACCCGCGCTATGCGCGGAACCCGGGCACGGGCGAACCCCGGTTGGAGGCACGGGAGTTCGTACCGGTGCGGGTCACGGTCCACGCGGACTCCGCGCTGCTGCTTCCGCAGGGTGGGGGCTGAACGGGGGCGCGGCGTTCCGGGGCGCCCCCGTCGCACGCGTCCGTCAGAGCTGGTTGATCGGCCGCATGGCCAGGCCCTCGGTGCCGGCCCAGCCGTTCACCCGCGCCGCGTCGTCGTACGAGACGGTGTGGAGACCGTCGGGCAGGTCGAAGGCGAGCTTCCCGTTGAGCTCGGTGCCCTCGCCGGCGACCAGGGTGGCGGTGAACCGGGCGGACTGGTCGTACTCCGCCTCGCCTCCCTCGTCGTTGCCGAAGATGTACAACCCGGCGTACGCCTTCCCGCCTGCCTCGACGACGAGGGGCTCGGTGTCCGGCTCTTCGAGCGTCTCGACGATCGACGCGTCGTCGCCCGTTCCGAGCCGCACCGTCGGCGCCTCGTTGAGGACACACGGCGACGCGCTGCCGTTGGTGACGGTCAGCAGGAAGTGGCGGGGCGTCTCCCCGGCCGCGTCCTGGAGCTCGACCGCGGTTGTGAGGTCGGTGACCTGGCAGTCCTGGTGATCGGTGCCGTTGCCACCGCTGGTCTCGCCGCTGTCGCCGGTCGCCTCGTCACCGGCGCTGCTGCCGGACCCGGTCCCGGAGTCGCTGGACGACTCGGTGCTCTTCGCCGGGCTCTTCCCCGCAGAGGCGGAGCCCGCCTGGCCGGCGGCGTTGTCGTCACCCCCGGACGGCTGGCAGGCGGTGGCCGCCAGCAGGGCAGCGACCACTCCCGCCCCCAGGAGGGTGCTGCGCAGGGCCTGACGTACCGAACCGACTCCGACTGTCTTCGCGTTCATGCTGCATCCCGATTCCCCCGAGACCGGCCCGCGGACCGGCCCTGTGTACAAGCGACACAGTCGAGTGTGACCGAGACCGAACCAGTAACTCACCTACCGTCAGGGGTTGTTACCGCCCGCGTATGAACCACCGACCGCGGCGTGACGATGTCCGGAGCGAGCCCGCGCGCACCACCGTCCGCTCAGTCAAGGCAGAACTCGTTGCCCTCGATGTCCTGCATCAGCTGGCACGACTCGTTCTCCTCGTCGGCGAGCAGCAGCTTCCCGCGTACGGCCCCGAGCGGGATCAGCCGTGCGCACTCGGCCTCGAGCGCGGCGAGCCGCTCCTCACCCACGAGCCCGGTACCGGCCCGCACGTCGACATGCACCCGGTTCTTGACGACCTTGCCCTCGGGAACGCGCTGGAAGTACATGCGGGGGCCGGCCCCGGTGGGATCGGAACAGGAGAACCCCGAAAGCGGCAGATCCTCGGCCGGCAGGGAGCTCTTGTAGGCCTCCCAGCTGTCGAACCCCTCCGGCGGCTCCGGCACGACGTACCCCAGCACCTCGCACCAGAACCGGGCGACGCGCTCGGGGTCGGCGCAGTCGAAGGTGATCTGGACCTGCTTGATCTTCGTCATCGGGCCAAGATAGTTGGTGGCGCGTTCGGCGCAACGGGATATTCGGGGCGCCACCCGCCCCGGGCCGGGAGCCGCCTGCGGAATAGATCGCGACTGCTCTGCTGGTCAACCGAGTTTGATCAACTGGGCTTCGACAACAGGGGCCGGGACGGCAAAGTTCGCGGGGGGCTTCGCGGCTCCGACCGGAGAGGAACTGAAGATGCCGATGGTGGAGTCCTTGCGGACCACGATCACTTGCGCGGGTTCCTTCGTTCCGCCGGTTTCCACGGTCATGTTGAACGCCATCGCCTGATCCGTCCCAGGGGGCGCCAGTGCCCGGCTCACCTTGGTGACGTGGCGCTTCTGACCGCGAACCGTCAGGTCGAAGCCACCCGGGCAGGCGTCGGCGGCCGTGCTGAGGTCGGTCAGAATACCGACGGCCCTGCTGTCCGTGTAAGAGGCGAGTGCCACGGTGGTCTCCGACTCCTTGCCCAGTGCGCGGCGCACGGTCGTGGATGCCGGGCTGCCTGGGGCGGCACCCGCAAGCACGTAGGCAAGTGCGCGGCAGACCTCGTCCGCAACCACGTCGCTCGGGTGCACCTGCGCCGCATCGTCGAGTACCCCTATCGAGTACCCGGCGGCGTCGCCTGAAGCCAGCGAGAGGTGGTCGAGGCCGCCGGACGGTATGGCTGAGGCACTTGACTCCGGCTGGAGTTTCAAGCCGGGGCCGGATTCACCTGCGCCGCCGCCTCCGGCGACACTGCACCCAGTGATCCCCAGCAGGATGACGGTCAGGACTCCGATATTCCTGCGTGCCTTCTCGGACTGCCCCATCTGGTTGCCCCCAGCTCATCTCTGTTCGTTCTGCTACGCCTCTGCGCTGTGGCCGGGCCGCGCCATTCCTGAGGCGGCCCGGCATGCCCGTCAGCCGAGGATGCGCAGGGTCATCCAGCCGGCCTCTCCGGCGAGGAAGCGTGTGCCGTGCGTAGCTTTGCCACCCGGGTAGAAGTAGAGCTTTCCGTCGTCCTCCACACCCCAGATGTCAGGGATGCCGTCCCCTGTCGCGTCAGGTGTTCCCTTGATGAGGGGCATTTCGGCTCGGGACCATCCCCCGGTTCCGTACGTTTCGTCCTGGCCGGTGGCCGAAGTGGCACCCAGAGCGAGTGACGCGAGGTCGACGCCCCCGCCCGCAGCTGGCTTTCCCTGGCGCAGTGACAGGCCTCGCCCAGTGTTGTCTCCCCGCCAGAGGAGATCCGCGATGCCGTCTCCGCTGATGTCACCGACGCTGACGATGTTGCGCTCGTCCCATGAACCGACAGCCAGCTGGCGGGCTTCGGTGAACGTTGCTCCGGTGTAACCGGTGAATGCCCACAACTGGTCCCCGGCGAGGGCGAACATGTCAGGGAGGCCGTCGCCGGTGATGTCCGGGGTGGACACGATCTCCGTGAGCGTGGCCGGGGCCGGAGCATTCGACGGGAGGTCCACGGTCAGACGTTCGTTGATGTCGAAGCCGCCGTAGCCGTCGCCGGGATACGTGTAGAGGCGTCCGTCAGGCATGCGGGCCACAAGGTCGGTGAGACCGTCACCGGGGTACTGGTCTCCCATGTGCGTGATCAGTGCGTGAGCGCCGTCGCTTCCGACCCAGTAGCCGTCGGGCGCCGGATCGTCGCCGTCATGAGCCCCCAGGCTGTGGGTGGCTATGTCGCCCCGACTGTCGCCGGGGTAGGAACGCAGATCACCGAGGCTGTCGACGGCGAGCAGGTCCGGGTAGCTGTCTCCGGTGACGTCTCCGGGTGCGTCAGCAGTTGCACGTGGGGTGACGTAGTGCAGGTACTTACGCGGTGTGGGCGAGATGTTCAGGGCGGCGTCCACGGCCCAGACGAAGAGAACGTTCGGACCGGCGACTGGCGGAGCCAGGAGGACAGTGACTGCCGCGCCCGGACTGCTTGGCTTGATGACTACGGGATTCGAGGTCGTATTGAACTTGTACCGGTACTCAACAGTGTCGGCACTGCCCTGGAACGTGAACTCGCCCTTGGTACCAAGCTTGACGGTACTCCACTTGCTGTCCGTGCCGACAGGCTCAGGGAAGGAATCCGAGGACACTTCAGGGGACGCGGGTGCGGTGGAGTCGTAGACGAAGCCGCAGTCATCGGTTCCTGGCGGGGCGTAGGTCGAGGCCGCACCGGTGGAGTCGATGGCGCGCGGTCGCCAGAAGTATGTCTTTCCGTTGGCGAAGCTACTGGCCGTGCCGTCGCCGCCGTCCAAGGTGATACTTGCCTTGCCCTGCGAGTCAACGGTCCTGTTGCCGTCATAGATCTTGGTCGTCTTCCCGGACTCCCACACCTCGAAATCGATGTACTTGAGGTCACCGTCCGGATCGGACGACTGCGCGGCGAAGGTCAAGTCGCTCAATCCGACCGAGCTGTACGGGGATGTGAGGTCGCAGTCGACACCCGGAGTCATGCTCAGACCGGTCGGCTCCTTGGGCCGGCGGTTGTACTTGACGACCATTTTGGGCGCGGCAGTGGTCTCGGCCTTGAACTTCTTCCAGGAGTACGAAGACTCTTCGTTGGTGGCCTTCAGCCCGATGGTGATGTTGGTCCAGCCGCCATCGGCAGCGTCCTGTGCCAGGGCCTTGACTGCAGACATGTCGTAGGTGACGTAGGCATCCGGGCAGGATGATTTCCAGCCGTTGGCGAAGGACTTGCGGCCGAGCTCCTTCATCCATTGCGGTTGCTTGTTCCACGTCGTGGCTGACGAGATCGCTGCAGTCTGCCAGACCTGCATCTCGCGCTCCTCACACGACCAGGCGTATGTCTCCAGCAACTGGATGTAGGCCGAGCTGACGGCGGCACCCTTGAAGTTGGTCTTCCAGTTGAGATGGAAGAAGGACCGCGATAGCCCGTTCGTGGTGGATTCCCAGCCGACGCGGGCCTCGGTGGTGCCTGTGTTGTAGTTGGCGCCGTCATAGAAGCTGGAGTCAGGGTGCTTCTGGTAGGTCGTGGTCCAGTTCGCGGTTTGACCGGTGATCGAGGGGTCGATGAAGACGGGCCAGACCGTCTTCTCGTCAGTCAGGAGGGGCTTGTTCGGCGTCATTGTCAGCAGGGCGGAGGTGGTGCCCTGGCCGGCGAGCGCAGCGGTTCCCACGGCGGCATGTGTGCCGGGCTGAGGGCCTTCGAGCCCCGGCAGAGCGAATACGTCCTGCGGGCTGTAAGAACTGCCGGTGGTCGAGAAGCCGGCCAACCTCTTGAGGCTGCCGTCTCCACTGCCGCCGCTCAGGGCCGTGTTGTGCACCGCAGTCTGATCGTCCGGGCTCTCGGAGGGATCGACGGGGGAAGCCGGGGGTGCGACGGTGGAGGGGGCTGGGCTCTGTGAGGGTTCCGACGGCAACGGGTCGGGTGCCGCGTTGCCATCGGTGTCTCCGCCCTCCGGGTTGTCCGACACCGGTTCACCGGGTTCCTCGGAGTAGGTCGGAGCGGGATCGGCCGACGGAGCCGGGGGTTGCGGGTCGTCACCTTCGGTGACAGCGAGCTTGCCGGCCGAGTCCCACATGTACGGCGTCGGGGACACCGCTATCTCCTCACCCTTCGCATCCTTCGCGCTGACTGCGTGGGTGATCGGATCAAGGTGAAACGTCAAATCGGGAGAGGAGAACATGTAAGGGAGCTCAGCGAGTTGGCCGGAGGCTGCCGCTTCGGGACTGTGCACGACGAGGACGTGGCTGAAGCCGCTGTCCCGAGCGGTCAGCAGGAGGTCAACGCCGTCGAACACGTTGGTGTAAAGGGCGCTGGCGCCGTCGATGGTGGGGACGGGGAGCGGTCCGGGCCATCCGAGGGTGATGACGTGTCCGGCCGAGGTGAAGGTCACGAGGTCGCTGAACTCGGTGTCCTCGGCTCCCGCTGCTATTGCCCTGCCCGCCATGGGCAGGCGCGAGGCACGCGAGACGGAGTAGGAGGCCCGGTCGGCGGTGGAGGGTGCTCGTCCGGTTGTGTTGCCTGGGCTGCTGTTTGTCGGACGGGGGGCCCCTTGGGCTCCGTCGGAGAAGATCACGGGGTCGGCAGCCGCCTTCGGTGCCCAGCCGTCCTTGGTGCGGGTCAGCGTGGTGTCGATGGGCTTCCACGTATCGCCGACCTTGGCCCGTACCGGCACTGCGTGGGCGGTCAGTTCGAAATCGCCGTCGGGCAGAGCGTACGTAGTGGAAGTGGCGTCCCGCAGTGCGGTGACCTCCACCCGCTTGCCGGTGCGGACTGCTCGCTCCTGGGCGCTGCTCTCGTCGAGGAGTGCAGTGGCGTGGGCAGGCCGCGCTTGGCTCGGTGAAGGCCCGTCCTCCTGGCCGGGTACGAGAAGTGCGAACCCGAGAGCGGCCGCGATGAGCGCGGAGACTCCCGCCGTGGTGCGCCGAGGCAGACCCCGGATGAGACGACGACGTTCCACGGTGCTGGATTCCCTCCCGAGTACGACAGTGGCTGACCGAACCGACACCCGGGAAGCGTCAAATGCCGCGTCGCGGAAATGGTTCGGGGCAGGCGAAAGTCGTCACGATGCCTAATAGCCCGTGCCCCCTTGTCGACCTTTGCTGGACCCGGCCGAGGTGGCGTCACGGCAGGTAGGGGCGAAGCAGAAGCATGACGGATTGAGCACTTGGCATCCATACATGTGCCCATTCCGTGATGACAGCAGCATGGAGGTGGAGTGGCAGGTTCCGCGCCCCTGACCAGCGCGAACTCTGGACTCGCCGCTGCGTTCGTCGTTGACTCGAAACGCACTGAATCTATCCATAGTGTGAGGAATCGGCAGGCCGTATGTGATCATTCGCCACTCTGTAATACGAATTGATGCTTTCGAATTGATCTGCAACTCTTGAGTTACTTATTCTCAAATCGGCGAAAAGCAAATGATGATTCACTTAGGTGGTGAATTTTCGCGTGTTTGAAATCACTACTTGTGAAGAACGTTTGACGGCATGTGAATTCATGGCGGAATATTCGGCGCATCAATAAGCCCCCGGCGCTGCGTGCCCGACGCGTGTCATCCGGTGGTCGGATCGACTGTGGGGGGCCGCGGCCGTCGTGTGGGGATCGTTTTCTTGGAGCGGCCGGGGGAGACTGCCCGGCACCGAGGCACAACGACGCCGACGGCGTCATGCCCGCGTCGGTCTGGTTACCGTTGTCGCGACGGCTGTGACGGTGGGATTGTTGCCCGCCGCGTACTCCATGCCCCCGCCGGACAACCGGGCCGGGGTCGAGCTGGTCGATCTGCCGAAGCCCGATGTGGTGCCCGGTGAGGACGGTGCCGGTCTGGCGGAGCTGACAACCGCTGCCGTGCAGGCCGGCGAAGACTATGAGCCGACAAAGACCGAGGCGCCGTCCGGAACGGGCATCACTACGCCGGTCACCGGGTCGGTGACCGGGCTGACCGCGGGGCAGACCAAGCCCGTGGCATCCCTGCCGATCGAGGTCGGGGCCCCTGACGGAGCCACGGCTGCGGAGGCCGCGGCCCTGGAAGGGGCCTGGAAGGTTGCCCTGGCGAGCCAGGGCGAGCTGGCCGACACGAACATCCACGGCCTCGTGTTCACCGTGACCCCGCCCGCGACCGCGACCGGTGATGCTGTTGTCGCTCTTGACTACACCGAGTTCGCCGAGCTCTACGGCGCCAACTGGGCGGACCGGCTCCAACTGGTCAAGTACCCCGAGTGCTTTCTGAGCACCCCAGAGGTCGAGGGCTGTTCCGAGCCGACCGAAGTGGACACGACCAACGAAGTGCAGCCCATCGAAGCCGACGTCGAGGGCGACGGCATCATGGACGGCAATCGACGTATCGCAGCCACCCTGGATGTTGCCGACCTGACAAGCGCCGTTCCCCCTGCGGCTCAAGCCGCCTCTCAGGACGGCGCGTCCACCGCCACGAACGCCGCGTACCGGACACGCACTGCCACTCCGGCGATTGCCCCGCAGTTGAGCGCGGCCACGTCCGGTGCTAGCTCATCCGTCTTCGTCGCAACCTCGGCAGGTGGCGGTGCGAAGGGCGACTTCTCTGCGACTCCGCTTGCGAGCGCCGGATCCTGGACCGCGGGCAGCAGTTCCGGCGGCTTCTCGTACACGTACAACCTCCAGGCCCCGGTCGTGCCCGCAGGTCCGGCTCCAAGCCTGGCCTTCAGCTACAACTCGCAGAGCGCGGATGGCCGAACCTCGGCAACCAACAACCAGGCGTCCTGGATCGGCGACGGCTGGGAGTACAACCCGGGTTCCATCACACGCACCTACCGCACCTGCCGCGACGACCAGACGGATGGCAACAACGCCAACCACAAGACTGCAGATATGTGCTGGGGGTCGGACAACGCCACTCTCAGTCTGGGCGGCACGACCACCGAACTGGTGAAGGACAAGGACGAGACCGGAAACGAGTGGGTGACTGCAAACGGCGACGGCTCCCGCGTGCGGCTCCTCGCGAACGCTGGTCTCGCCAACGGCGACAACGCTGGTCTCGCCAACGGCGACAAGGAAAACGAGTACTGGGAGGTCACTACCCGTGACGGCACTCGGTACTACTTCGGCATGCACAGGCTTCCCGGTTGGAAGAACAACGGTGACGCCCCGGACGACCCTGTCACCAACTCGGTACTGACCGTCCCGGTAGCCGGCAACCAGACGGGCGAACCCTGCCATGCCACCGCGTTCGCCGACTCCTTCTGCGATCAGGCCTGGCGCTGGAACCTCGACTACGTCGTGGACACCAACGGCAGCGCCATGTCTCTGTGGTGGCACAAGGATGTCAACTACTACGCGAAGAACATGAAGTTCGACAGTTCAGTCGCGTACGACCGTGATGGCTACCTGGAACGCATTGAGTACGGGCAGAACGAGTCCACTCTGTTCAGTGCCGCCCCGATCTCGCGGGTCGACTTCACTGTCGCCCCCCGATGCCGACTTGAAGGCTCCATCACTTGCTCGGACGAAAACTTCGAATCGGGCGAGTTCGCCAAGAACCGGATCTGGTACGACACCCCGGCCGACCTGTTCTGCAAGAAGTCCGTTGACTGCCACGTGCCAGTGCCGACGTTCTGGTCGAAAGTGCGCCTGGGGCAAGTTGCTACGTACACCCAGCGCACCGAGGGCTCGACCGCTCTCTCCAAGGTGGACACCTGGACGCTCGAGCAAACGTTGCCGTCCGAGCGGACCGACGAAGGAACCGCGCTCTGGCTGAACTCCATCACCCGCACGGGCTTCGGAACAGGCGGTGAGGGAATCCCCCTGCAGCCCGTGACGTTCGTCGCCAACACCGTACCCATGCCGAACCGGGTCAAGAGGGGCGCCAAGGACCCCAACCCCACCTTCGACCGGCTGCGCATCGAACGCGTCATCAGCGAGTACGGTGGCGAGACCTTCGTCGACTATCGCGAACCGACCGGCCCCTGCGCCACAGGAACCGGCTTTCCCTCACCCGAGTCCAACAAGGGGCTCTGCTTCCCGGCGTACTGGCATCCGGATCCCGACAAGTCCGACGAGTCCACGGAATGGTTCAACAAGTACGTCGTCGACACCATCCAGGAACTGCCCGGCGTCAAGGGCGTCGAACCGGTCAACACGTCATACGAGTACGTGGGTGATGGTGCCTGGGCGCTGAACGAAGCCGAATTCTCCAAGAAGAAGACCCGTACCTATGACCAGTGGCGTGGCTACGGGCTCGTCCGCACCATCAGCGGCGCAGACTCTTCCGACCCGAGCGAGGGTTCGAAGCGGTCCATGTCGGAGATCCGATACTTCCGCGGCATGGACGGCGACCCGCTTCCCGGAGGAGGGAAGCGTGATGTCGACGTTTTGGACGCTGACGGGAAACTCATCGCCGCAGACCTGCTGCCCTTCCAGGGGCGGGTGGCGGAGGAACTCACTTATACCGAGTACGGTGGTGCGCTCGTATCGAGGTCGGTCGACTATCCGAGAGCTGTACTGCTCGCTACCCGGGCTCGTACCGGCGGTGTCCCGGACCTGAACGCGTACCGGGTACTGGAGGACCACAGCAAGACGGTCACTCGGTCGTCGGGTACGAACATCAAGGACACCCGCACCTGGCGGACGCTGGAGACCACCACCACGTATGAGGATGCCTACGGGCTTCCGGTGAAGGTCGAATCCCTGGGCGACACCGGTGTAACCGGTGACGAGTCCTGCTCGGTGATGAGCTACGTCCACAACACCGCCAAGCACCTCATCGGCCTGGACAAGGAAACCCTCACCACTTCCGGCACCTGCGACGCAGCAGCCACCGCGCCGGCCTCCAGCCGGATATCCGGTGCCCGCGTCGCTTACGACAAGGGGGCCTTCGGCGCCGAACCCACGACCGGGCTTGCCACCACCACGTGGTCCCTCAACGGGGCCGGCGACGCCTGGGCCAAAACGTCTTCCCTGACGTACGACTCCTACGGGCGAGCTCTGTCCACGACGGATGCCAAGGGAGCCACCGAGACGACCAAGTACACCCCCGCCACCGGTCAGGTGTACTCGGTGACCACGACCAACGCCCTCGACCAGAGCGAGACGTCGTACCTGGAGCCGGCCCGCGGCACCACGCTCAAGGACGTCGACGTCAATGGGAAGACCACGGTCTACACTTACGACGCCCTCGGCCGTACCAAGGCCGGCTGGGCGACTTCGCAGGCCACCACCGAACCGGCGTCGGCAAAGTTCACCTACAACACCACGCCTGGTGAACCGGTCTCCGTGGTCAGTTCCACCCTCAACGACGACGGCAGCTACGACGAATCGATCGTCTTCTACGACGGCCTCGGACGCGAACGCCAACGCCAGTCGCCGGCGGTCGGCGAGGGGCGGCTGATCACCGACACGTTCTACAGTGCGAACGGCACCATCTCCCGTACGAACAATGGCTACTACGCCACCGGCGAGCCTCAGAACGTCATGTTCGAGTCCGACACCGACTTCCAGATTCCCAACGCCACGCTCTACAAATACGACGGCATGGGAAGAGTCCTCTCCGAGACGCCGTACGAGGCAGGCGCGACCAAGACGGAAAAGGCCACCACCTACGAGTACGGCTACGACTGGGCCACCACCATCGAGCCCAAGGGTGGTGCGGCGCAGCGCTCCTACAGCGACGCCCTCGGTCGCACGGTGCGCGTCGACACGTTCACCAACGCCGCACGGACCGCCTACCGCTCGACCTCGTACGAGTTCGACGCACGCGGCGACCAGGTCAAGGCCAAGGACGCGAAGGGCAACACCTGGTCCTGGACCTATGACGCGCTGGGACGTCAGGTCACGGCCACCGACCCGGACACCGGGACGACGCGTACGACCTACGACGTCCTGAGCCGTCCGGAGACCATCACGGACAGTCGAGGCGTCACCGTCTGGAACGGCTACGACAAGCTGTCCCGGCCGACAGAGCAGCGTCGGGGTTCCGACACGGGCGAACTCCTGACTTCCGCGACGTACGACACGGTCATCGGCGGCCAGGGGCTGCCGGCCACGTCGACGCGCTACACCGACGGACTTCCGTACACGACCACGGTCACCGGCTACACCTCCGACTATCAGCCGACCGGCAAGAAGCTCACGCTTCCCGCGTCCATTGCCGCCGCGTACGGGCTTCAGGAGACCTATGCGTACGCCTACGAGTACAGCAAGTCCGGACAGCTGAAGTCGGCCTCACTGCCGGCTGCTGGCGGGCTCGGGCCGGAGAAGATTGTCACCCGGTACAACGATGACGGGCTGCCCATCTCGACGTCCGGCCTGGACTACTACACCGCCCAGACCACTTACAGCGTCTACGGCGAGGTGCTGCGCTCGGTCAGCGGTGAGAACCCGAACCGCGTGTGGACCACCAATCTGTTCAACGAGTCGACCGGTGAGCTGACGCAGAGCATCGTGGACCGTGAGTCCACGAGCGACACCACCACGGTCCCCGACCACCGCGTCAACTCCCGCTCCTACGCCTACGACCCGGCCGGAAACGTCACCAAGATCGAGGACACCGTTGAGGCGGTGACCGACCGGCAGTGCTTCACGTATGACGTTCTGGGCGAGATGACCCAGGCGTGGACGACCAACGATGCGACATGCGCCACAAAGGCAGCGGACGGCACCCCGAGCACGGTGACCGCGGGCACGGCGGGCGACGGCTACCGCAAGACGTACACGTACGACGAAGTGGGCAACCGCACCAAGCTGGTCGACCACTACCTCGGGCTCACCGACGGCAAGACAGTCGTCAATCCGGATCTGGATGCGACGACGACGTACGAGTACGGGAAGGCCGACGGTACTCAGCCGCATACCCTGACGAAGTTGTCCTCCACGTACATCGCGGACAGCGGCGCCAAGGTGGACGAGCTGTCGACCCGGGAGTACGACGCGGCAGGCAACACCACCGAGCGCGTCGACGGCGGCGACGAGCAGGCGATGTCGTGGACCTGGGACGGCAAGCTGGAGACGGTGACGGGCTTCGGTGAGAGCGGTGCTGGGGCTTGGACCGGGCTCTCAGGCAAGTGCCTGGACCTGCAGTCCTCGTCGACGGTCGCTGGCTCACCTCTCCAGCTCTATGCCTGTAACGGAACCCGGGCACAGAAGCTGAGGGTCGAGGGCTCGTCCCCGACCGACTCGTCCACGGGCGGCCTGAAGGTGCTCGGTCATTGCGTGGTGCCGAAGGACGGCGGCACTGCTGATGGCACGCCCGTCGTGATCGCGGATTGCACGGGGGCCGAGGCTCAGAAATGGGCGCCGGCCACCACCGGGCACAAGCTCAAGCACGTCGCGTCCGGTAAGTGTCTGGTCGTGCCGGGCGGCAGTACCGCGAGCGGCACGGACCTGCAGCTCGGTACGTGTGATGCGTCGGGTGCCGCCCAGTCCTGGGCGCCGGCGGACGAGACGACGTACATCTACGGCGCTTCCGGCGAGCGGCTGATGTCGCTGACCGGCAGTGAGCGGACCCTGTACCTCGGGGACACGACAGTCGCGGTCAACGTGGACGGCACTCCTTCGTACACCGAGCGGTACTACGCGCAGCCCGGTGCCCCGACGGTGATGCGGTTCCGGCAGGGTTCGGGCACCCCGGAACTGTCGGTCCAGATAGCCGACCAGAACGGCACGGCCTACGCCAACATCAAGCTCGGCACCGGCAATGCGGTGAAGTTCGAGAAGACCGACCCGTTCGGTGTGAAGCGGACGGACCACGGCTCGTGGCGCTCGCACGAGGGCTACATCGGCGGTGACGACGACCGCTCCAGCGGCCTCATCCACCTGGGTGCGCGGGAATACGACCCGTCGACGGGCCGGTTCATTTCGGCGGACCCGGTGCTTGACCTGGTCGATCCGGTTCAGATGAACGGGTACGTGTACTGCGAGAACAACCCGGTCACTTACTCCGACCCCAGCGGCATGATGGCCCAGGCCAATCGGAGTGGTGGTGGTACTTACGTAGAGGACCCCACGAACGAGGACGAGGCCAAGAAGGTCCTGAACACCTCGGTGTCCGACGTTGTCCAGGACGTCGGATGGGCGGTGTTCAAGGAGTTCATCGGCTGGAACGACGCCGTCTCCTGCTTCTCCCGCGGTGATATGTGGGCGTGCGGCTCGATGGTCATCGACGCGATCCCGTGGACGTCGGTGTTCAGCAAGGGCAAGAAGATCTGGCGCGCGGTCGAGAAGACCTTCAATGCGATCAGCGCCTGGCGCAAGGCCCAGGAGAAGGCCCGCAAGGTCATTGCAGCGGCCAAGGCGGCCCGCGAAGCGGCGAAGGCGGCGGCCACGGCCGCGAAGACGGCAGCGAAGAAGGCGGCCCAGGCAGCGGCGAAGAAGGCGAAACAAGCTGCCACCCGACAGGCCAAGAAGGCGGCTCAGAAGACCGGGAACCAGCTTCAGAAGGCCAAGAAGGCAACCGCCAAGGCCGGCGAGAAGGTCAAGAGCGCCGCGCAGAGGAGCAAGGGCTGCCCGACCAGCAACAGCTTCGTCCCGGGTACACAGGTGCTCATGGCCGATGGCTCTACGAAGTCCATCGAGGACATCGAGGGCGGCGACGTGGTCCTCGCCACCGACCCCGAAACCGGTGAGACCACTGGTGAGCCGGTTACGGCGGAGATTGAGGGCACCGGGGTCAAGCACCTGGTCAAGGTGACGGTCGACACCGATGCTGACGTGGGATCGGCAACCGCCACGCTCACGGCCACCGACGGCCACCCGTTCTGGGTGCAGTCGCTCGGGGATTGGGTCGATGCCACCGACCTGAAGCCGGGCGAATGGCTGCGCACGAGCGCCGGCACCTACGTCCAGGTCACGGCAATTGAGCGGTGGACGGCGAAGCGCGAGGTAGTCCACAACCTCACCGTCAACGACCTCCACACGTACTATGTGCTGGCGGGGGCTACGCCGGTCCTGGTTCACAATTGTGGCAATGCGGAGGAGGCGGAGCATGCTTACATAGCCGCCGACACCCTTCAGCAAGGTCGCTACCGGGCCACGAACGAGACCATTTCCGGAGTCAGGGGAGCGCAGGGAGAGTACGGGACGACAGCCGTCATCGGAGTTCGCAACACCACCACCGGAGACGTCACAATCCGTACTGCGGTAAACCATAGCGGCGCTGCTCCGGATAGTTGGCCGCAGTGGGCGCGGGACGCTTTTGTGCAGGGTGAAGGTCATGCCGAGACGACGATCTTCGGCAGTCTCGCCCCCGACGAACAGGTCGTGTTTGGTGCTGCTTCCCGCAATGTCTGCTGGGGTTGCCACTCGGCGCTGTCATCGGACCCGGGAATTGTCTTCGGTGGTGGGCAGTTCCGTGGTGGCCCAAAGGCCTCGCCATTCAGGATGTTTTGGCGAGAATAGTGATCTGACCTGTAACCTCTCAGGTGCGTAATGTGTTCCGGTGCGAGCGGCAGGTTCCGCGCACCAACCCCAGTCACGGCCAGAAGGATGGCGGCGAGAAGATATGGTTCCTCAGGTCGGCGACGAAGTTATAGTCTCCTGTGAGGCGGCAAGTGCGCGAGTAGTCACGGTGGATTCGCGTCGAATTACTTTGGAATGGCCATGGGGAGTGATCGACCACTCCTCCAATTTTCGGTGGGATGGCACATTCTCCTTCCCGGGTGACAATGCTCATCGGGAATGGGTTCCATATCGGGTGGAACCGCCCCTGGCTGAGCTCCGTGCAGGAGACGTTTGTACGGTGTCCATCCCGCCGACAAGGCTCTACGTCGGGTATTACGAGGCTTATGGCCCTCCGCGTAATCTTGGCTGGGTACCTGCTCCCACTGCGGGAATCTACGTGGTCCCACCAGAGCAATCGGATGTGGAGGATGCGGGGTGCATGCTCTATCTGGGTGGTGCTGCACCCATTCGAGTGGAACCAGTGGAGGACTGACGCCGGAGGCGCGCCTCTGCGTCCCCCGAGGCGATCGCCGAGCTGACCAGTCTTCTGGCTCCGGGCGACGTCCGTCGCTGAGCGGCACCGGTACGTCTGGCACCGGATCGTCCGGACTCAGGCCGTGGGACCGAGGTTCTCCCGCGCCCACTGCTCCATCGTGGTCCCAGGGCGTCCCAGAACGGTCTGGACGTCGTCGCGGACGACGGCCTCAAATCCCATGTTGCCGAGCACTGTCTGGCGCATCGTCGCGACGGCGCTCTCCATGTAGAGGCGTTCGGCGGCTGAGGGGACTGAGCTCGCGTACGCCGCCAGGTCGTCGGGGCCCGACACGGAGCACGTGATCTCGGTTGCCAGTACCTCGCTGAGGGTCTTGGCGACCTGCGGACCGGTGGCCAGTTCCGTGCTCAGCCAGTAGTTCTTGCCTCCGTGTTCGTCTGGTCCTTCGCGCAGCACGGCAGCTGCGACTGCGGCGATGTCGGCGGCGCACACCCATCCGCGTGCGCTCTCCTGCCAGGGGACGTTGAACGAGCCGGTCTCGGCGACCGTGGCCAGTACCGTGTCGGTGATGACATTGGGGTGCAGGTGCGTCCACGCGATCCCGCTGGCCTCGATGTAGGTCTCGATGAGCTCATGCCAGCTGTAGTGGGGAATGTCGTGGCGTCCGGCGCTGAAGACGCCGAGGTGGACGATGTGAGCCACCCCGGCCTGCGCGGCGGCGTCGAGGAACGTCTTGCTCTGGTGGAGCATGGCCGCGGTGTACCCGGTCAGGAGGAAGACCCGGTCGACCCCGTCCAGTGCGTCGGTGAACTGCTCGGGCCGGTCCAGGTCCAGCAGCACGGCTTCGCGCCCCTGGGCGCGCCACCGCTCGGCGACATCGGCGCGCCGTGTCGCGAGGCGGACCTCAAGTCCCTCGTGCTCCTTGTCCAGCTCGTTGACGAGCTGCGATCCGACCGTTCCGGACGCGCCGATGATCAGGGCTGTTGCCATGGTGGTGCCTTTCGGTTCTGCGGGCGTAACGCCGCCCCGCCGGTGCGATGGTGCGGGTTCAGGCCGCGGTCGCGTTCTTGGTCAGCGCGTCCATGAGGAGTTCGACTAGCCGGTGCGCCTGCTCCCTGGTGCTGTGCTGCGCCGAGGCGGCCGCGCTGCCCACCAGGAGCAGGGCGTCGCCCGGGGTGATGTCGGCGCGCAGGGAGCCGTCCCGGGCTCCGGCGTCGATCAGGGTGGTGACGGCGTCGTTCAGGAGCGTGTGCGTATGGGCGTAGGGGTCGGCGTCGGAGGCGAGGGCGGCGTTCAGGGCCGCGCACATGTTGCTGTTGGCCATCGCGTGGTCCAGGAAGTGGTCCAGCCATGCCCGGGTGGCCTCGGCGCCGGTGTGCCGGGCTGCGAGGTCGCCGGCCTTCTCGCACACGAGGGTGATCTGCCGCGTGTGGGCGGCGACGAGGAGGGCTTCACGGGTCGGAAAGTGCCGGTAGAGCGTGCCGACCCCGACGCCCGCCTGCTTGGCGATGGCGGCCGGCGTGGCCTCCGGGCCCTGCTCAGCGAAGGCGCGCGCGGCGATCTCCAGCAGTCGCTCGCGATTCTCCAGCGCATCGCTCCTGGTCCTGCGGGGGGCGGTGGGCATGCTGCATCCTCCTTCGATCGCCCCGACTCATGTTCCGGAACGCATTCCGTTTAGAACGTTAAACGGAATGCGTTCCGGAAAAACTGTACACCCCGGCACCCGGAGGGTGCTGCGTGTGCGATTCGGGCCGGTGTGAGCTTTGCGGCCCCTGGCCGGGTTCACGCACTCGCGGTGGGCCCTGTTCGGTCGGCCGAGAGCCGTGTCAGCGTCGTCACCCCCGGCAGCAGCACCCGCCGCTCCCGCAGCCAACCCGCCGCCGCGTCGAACAGCGCCTTCGGCCCCTCACCCGTCGTCCAGGCCCGCGCGTCCACCCACTCCCGCGGCTCGCCCTCCGTCTCGGCGAACTTCCGGTACTCCAGGACCCGCCGTAGCTCACGCACATGCTCCAGCCGGGTGTTCTCCCTCTCGCCGTACGCCGTCAGCACCGACGGATCACCGATGTCCAACTGTTCCGGCCTCGGGAATGGTAGGCGTCGTTGATCGTGTAGTCGGTGTTCTGCTGCCCGCTGTTGTGGATGGGAAGCGGGTGTCACGCGCTGTGGTCGCGTCCGTCCCGTGGGGCGAAGGCTGTGATGGGCTTTGCCCGATTATGTAGACATCTACGACCTATGCAGCCAGTTTCAGGCTACGTGATGTGATGGCCTGTCGTTCGAACTCGACCGGGCTGATGTGACCGAGGGCAGAGTGACGGCGCCGGTTGTTGTACCAGGCGAGCCAGGAGAACACCGCCATACGGGCCTCGGGAGCATGCTTCCAGCGTTCTCCGTGGAGGAGTTCGCGTTTGATGCTGGCGAAGAAGGATTCTGCCATTGCGTTGTCATAGCTGGATCCAACTCGGCCCATAGAGCGGCGAATTCCATGTCGACGGCATGCTGCGGCAAACGCGTCCGATGTATATTGCGTGCCGCGATCCGAGTGAAATACCACGCCATCGACAGATCCGCCACGGGTGGCGACAGCGGCCTCGATCGCATTGATGACCAAATCGGCACGCATGTGCTCGGCCAGGGACCAGCCGACCACTCGCCGGGAGTGCATGTCGATGACCGTCGCCAGATACATCCAGTGGTTTCCGACCGGCAGGTAGGTGATGTCGCCGCACCAGCGCACGTCCGTCCTGTGCGCGGTGAAGTCGCGTTTCACCAGGTCCGGGGCCTTGGGCGCTCGTGCGTCCTGGACGGTGGCCCGTTTCCCCTTGCGTAGGTGGCGGCCGGCGATGCCGGCGGACCGCATCAGCCTCGCGACCCGCTTGTGATTGACCACCGGACCCGATTCCCGCAGCTCACGAGTGATCCGGGGGACGCCGTAGGCGCCCTTGGTCCCGGTGTGAATGCCGCGGATCCGTTCGGTCAGCGCCGCCTCTGCCGCGGCCCCGGCCGCCCGGGCAGGCGCGGCGGCCCGCCAGCGGTAGAAGCCGGACCGGGAGACGCCGAAGATTCTGCACAGCCGCTGTATGCCGTACTCCATGTGGTGGTCGGAGATGAACCGCCAGCGGCCGGTCATCGACCCATCTCCTTCGCAAAATACTGGGCCGCCTTCTTCAGGATCTCCTTCTCGAGCTCCAGCTCACGCACCTGCTTACGCAGCCGCTTCAGCTCCTCGCGCTCCGCCGGGGTCACCGGCTCACCACCCCCGCCGACCTCGGCGTCTTCGGCCGCGCGTACCCATTTCCGCAGGGATTCGGTGTTGACACCGAGGTCCTTGGCCACGGAGTTGACGGACCGGCCGGTGGAGGCCACCAGCTTGATCGCGTCCTGCTTGAACTCTTCCGAATACCGGGCTGTACCCACCACGACACCTCCATGCCAGATCTCACGATCTGACCCTCAAGAGATGTCCACAAACGCGGGCAAACACCAAAGCCGTCCTCACCCTGGAGAGGCAACGCTGACAACGCTCAGTGGCCCCCGCAACCCATCCCGAGCCGAACCGGACCGAATCGTGTCAGTGGCCGGTGACAGGATCCAGGGGTGCTGATCAAGGGATACGACGACGGGCCACTGGTGGCGGGCGAGGCTCTGCTGGATCGCCCGGGGTTCTGGTCGAACCACCTCATGCCGGTGTGCGGCGGAGGAGCGAGTGCAGCGCGTCCTGGTCCGGAGTGGTTCGGCGACGACGGCGCCGATGCCGATGCCTTGTCCGAGGTCCTCTTCGATCCCGAACGCTGGCCGGTGTTCCGTGTGCCGGCCGATGACGGTCCCGGAGTTGTGGTCATCCATCGCAACATGATCGGCGAGTACGGCATCGACTACCTCCTCACTCATGCGGGGCGGAGCCACGCCCAGCAGGTGGCGAGCTGGGAAGGAGACCTTTCGGGAGTCGGGCTGACGTGGGAGGAACTGGTCCGACTCGCCGACAGCCCGTCCCCGTCCCCTGTGGCCGAAGGCGTCCAGGACACGGCCGCCCGCCTTCTGCTGGTGCTTCCCCTCCTGGCCGACTCGGAGGTGCCGGAGCCGGCGCCGGCCCGGGTCAGCGCCGCCCTGATCTCGGTCGGAGCTCCGCCGGCCACCGCCTCCAGTACGGCGGAGCACCTGCTCTCCCACCTGACGAGGAGATCGCGTCACGATCCCGCCTGGGGTTCGCCGCTGAGCGGCGGTTGAAGGACGGGCCGCAGCCGCCCAACTCGACGTGATCGGTCGGCTCCGTCCCGGCAACGCGCATGGAAGCCTGTCCCCATGGACACGTTCGCGGAGCGCCTCGACCACGGGTGGAAATGGTGGGAGGCCGCCATCGACGAAGCGCAGGAAGGGCGATGGGTCCGGGATGCCGTGGAGCGGCAAGTGATCAAGGACATCGGCTGCGCCACCAACCCCCTCCACGGCGGGCGGTCGGCCCCGTTCACCGAGGACTCCTGGCACGTACGCGTCGGAAGGATCGCGAACTGGGCCGGGGTGCTGCGGCTCGCTGCCGGGTCGGGCGGCTGGGTCCTCCAGCCGGTCGTCGGCCTCCTCCCTCCGCACCCTGCGGGTATGGCTGAGCTGCTGTCCGGCATCTACGCGGTCGGCGAGCAGGGCGAGATCTGGACGAAGCAGCTCCTGAAGGGCGAGCTGCCTCCGGAGGACGAAGTCGCGCAGGCCGAGGCCTTCTTCACCGGACCGGGATCCATCGAAGACCTTGAGCTCTTCTTCTACGACTGACAGTGGTGGGGTTCGTCATCGCTGTGCGGCGACCATGCCCTCGATCTCCTTGAGCGCAAGGTCGGGGCTGCCCTTCGGGACATCGTGGGAGCTGCCGTTGGCGGTGACGAGCGTCCGGTCGGGCCCGTAGTGGAAGACCGCCGTCGGGGTCAGCCCCACGCGCACCCCGGCCGGGGCGTCACCGACGGTTGCGCTCCGCCCGCGGCACCAGCCCCGCCCGCACCGCGCTCATCCGGGCCCGCACGCCCTGTACGGGAACGGCCCCCGCCGGACCGCTGGGTGCGGCGGTGGGGTTGCCCCGGCACGCTCCGCAGATGCCGCCCCGCATCGCCTCGGGGCTTCCGGGAGCCCGGCACTCGCTGCATTCCAGGGTGCGCAGGAGGACCTGGTGGACGGGGGCGATGCGGGCGGGTGGCAGCTTCTTCAGCAGCCTCGCGCCGACGAAGTCGACCGGGCTGTGGACGACCGACGGCAGTCCCTGCGTCAGCGCGGACATGACCTCCGCTTCGGTGGCGCCGCGCTCGAACCACTCGCTGAGCCGCGGTTCCAGCGTCACGCAGTTCACTTCGGACAAGGTCAGCGTGGGGGCCGTCTCGCCGAGCGCCGCCAGGAGAATGAACGAGCGCGAACGGGTGGGGCGTTGGGGTGTCTGCGGTACGTCGCCCCGCGTGTACGCCGCCCACCAGTCGTCCTTGCGCGCGGTGCGGGAGAAGAACGTACGCGTCACCCAGATCAGCGCCTCCTCCGTCGCGACGCACTCACTGCCCCGGCGCAGGTGGCCCTCCGCCTGAAGCCGGTTCAGTGAGGTCCGCAGCGCGCACTGCCCGTACGGCAGCACCTTGGCGAGCATCTTCACGGAGATGTCGGCGCCGTCGCACAGTCCGTCGATGTACGCGGCGATGGCGGCGTCGCGGGGGAGGAGGTGGGCGAAGTCGTGGCCGGTGCGGGGGCGTTGGTCGGGGGCCGAACGCTTGCCGTAGCCGGGGTTCGCCATCGGGTGGCCGAGCGCGGGCGCGGGGCAGGGTGTGGGGCCGGGCACGGAAACAGGGGCAGCACTAAGCTGGCTGGCAGCCATGAGATCGCCTTCTTCGATCGTCCTGGTCAGGCCCCTGCTCGGTGTTTGCGCACCGGCGGGGGCCGTCGTGTCACGGCTGACGCTAGAGCGTCGCTACCCTCCGTTGCAAGTCGATCGCGAAAAGTCAACCCGCCAGGCAGGGAGGGTGGGTGGGAATCAATCCCGCCATCCATTCCGCTGAAAGAGCGCTCGGATCTCGGGGCTTGAGCCCCGGGCAAAAATCGCAGTTGAGAGCGATGTGGGCGCGCCCGTAGACGTGAGACCGCGCCCGTATACGTGAGTCCGCCCCCCGGTCGCACCGGTGTGCTCACTTCGCTCTCAACTCTCGAGAGGGGCACGGACATCGGCGTCGTTGAGCAGTCGAACAGACATGACGCACTCCCTCGCCCACGGAACACCAGCCAGAGATCGTTCGGCCGGGGTGACGCGGTGCCGTCATCCGTCCACGGCCGCACACGGCTCCGTCGCGGGGCCTGTGCCGACCGGCCCGGGGACCGAGGCTTGAGCTCCGGGCTGTCAGCGCCCCTCTGGGACCTGCCTCTTTGAGGGGTTGGTCAGTCGATCGGATGTGTCTGCCCTTGCAGGCCCAAGCGCGAGACGAAATCCGAGAACGTGGGTGCTACGACCCGCCACCGGCACATCAGCGGGTCCGCCCAGTAGTCACTGCCGACGACGCGGGGATCCGAGGGGTCGGTCCGATAGTCGAGGGCCAGGGCACCGTCGTCCCCGGGGTTGCGGGTGATGGAGATCAGTACCGCCTGTTCAACGTCTAGCCATGGCAGTTCGAGCGGGGCGGCGCTGCTGCTGCCGCGTGCCTGGCGAAAGTAGGTGGAGTGCGGATCGTCGGCGAACATGTCCATGGATTGGGACGCGTATGTCATCTGCTCCGGGTTCTTCACGAAGGCAAGCGGATCCTCGAACCACGGGATGACCTCCGTCAGTACCGCGTCACCGGGGTGACGCCAGAGGCCGCGCTCGATGAGAGACATCAGCGAAGTGGGCAGGGCGAGGCCGCGAACGGTCGAAGGCGTCATGGCACACCGCGTGGTGGCGCGAGGCTGGAGAGAGCTGGTTTCAGGACCTCTTCGCTTCATGCTCGTAACCCTCCGCCACCGATTCGATCAAGGCCAGGGGCGCTGCCGGTGAGATCGCGCTGGACACCACCAGAGCATAGGCCGGTTCGTACTGACGGACCGAGGCCTGATCGTCCCGCAACTGCCCATGCGTCAGGCCCTGTAGACAGGCGAGTGGTGGCGCGTCGGCGAAGGGCATGGACTTGAGTGAACCTTCGAGTGCCATATGTGCGCCTGCCGGGAAGGGCAGCAAGTGCGAAATCCCGCACCATTCCGCTGAAAGAGCGCTCGGATCTTGACGCTTGGGCCCCGGGCCATGACGTATGCCTGAGGGACCGGCCGACGACGTGGTGGGAGAACCGCGCGAAGCGCCCCTGCCCCGATGGTGCCGGGGCAGGGGCGCTTCGCGGACGCGGGGCGCAGGGTCCTTACGGGGCCGTTGGCGTCCCGGGTTGCCGGATCACTGGAGCTTCATGCCCTCGGGTGAGGTGAGGCCCTTGTCGGGATGGGCGCGGAATGTCGCCGTCCACACGGAGGGCGGGCAGGACGCGCCGTTGGGGTGCTGCTTCTTCAGCTTGGCCCGGGTGCTGTCCTCGACCACCGTGGCGCCGCTCTTCGCGGAGGTCACGGTGAGCCGTACCGGCACCGTGGACGCACCGACGTCGTCGGGGAGTCTGACCGACAGCGTGGCGTACGGATCGTCCGGACCGCCCGATGTCCGCTCCTCGCAGGTGTCGTCCACGCACAGCCGGATTCTGACCTCGTCCCGGCCGCCGAAGTCGGCGGGCTGCCACACGGCGGAGACCTGCGAGTCCGCGCCGATCTTGGTGCACGGTGCGTCGTCGCCGAGGGACGAACAGCCGGTCAGGGCTGCCGCCAGCATCAGCGTGAGAAGTGCGCGGCGCATGTCAGTACCTCGCTACCGTGCCGGGGAAGGCACTGTTGGCCAGTCCGATGTCGGTGAAGTACAGCCAGCACGGGTCGAACAATCCACCGCTGTTGTCGCCGCCGCCACCGCCTCCGCCGGAGATGATGCCCTTGGCGAAGGCGCGGCCGCTGCTGTCGACGGTGTACACCGGACCGCCGGAGTCACCGTTGATCGTGCAGGATCCGGACGTCTTCTTGGCGACGACCATGTTCTTGGCCTTCGTTCCGCCGGAGTAGGTGAAGTTCACCTGGGTGTCGGTCACCTTCCAGCCGCACTTCTCGCCGGTCATCATGCCGCCCGTGCAGACCTTGTCACCTTCCTGCGCCCAGCGCCGCCAGTAGTCATGGACGGGCCGGGAGGAGGAGGACGTCTTGCCGCCCTTGTAGATCCGCGCCGACGCGGAGCTGTCGCTGTTGACCCGGTACAGGGCCAGATCGCCGGCGTAGTAGCCCTGCCCGGACAGCTTCACCGTGCCGTACCCGTTCTTCCAGGTGTCCCGGACGACGGGGCCTATGTAGTCGCTCTGGCTGGGGTTCAGGATGGCTCCGTTGCCGGTGGTGCAGTGGCCCGCGGTCGCCATGTACCACTTGCCGTCGTACCTCCAGGAGAAGCCCGCCGTGCACCAGGACGCGGCGCTGACGGTCCGTTGCGAGTAGATGCGCGCCCCGCCGTAGTAGGGCGAGGTGTCGTTGTAGCGGTTCGCCTGGGGGCCCAGCGCGTCGACCCCGGGCATGACCTGCACGGCCACGGCGTCGGTGCCGTACCGCTCGCCCAGGGCCGCGACCAGCGCCGGGTCCGCCGTCTCGGTCGCCACGACGACACGGTTCTCCGCCGCGTCCACGGACGCGATGCGCAGTCCGCTCGCGCCGGGCAGTTCCGCGTCCGACAGCTGGAGCACCTCGTCGCGTACGGACTCCAGCGCGGTGACGCTGTGCTCCACCACTTCGGTGCGCGGGGCGACCTGCTCGGTGACGGTCGGCCCGGCAGGTGCGGGCGTGGTCTCCTCGGCGTCCTCGGGCAGGGCGAACGACTCCTCGCCGGTGGTCTCCGCGGACTCGTCTGCGGGCGGCGTCGGAGTCTCCTCCTCCGTGCTCGCGGTATCGGGCTTGGTGCCGTCCTCCGTGTCCTCGGCGGGCAGTCCACTGCCCTCGTCGGCCGGGGCCTGGGTCACCTGGATCGGGGCGGACGCCGCGTCGGCCGAGGCCGGCTCCACGACCGGTGCGACCAGGTCACCCGTCGCCGGGTCGACGTAGGGCGGGGCGTAGGCGTCGGGGTTCTCCGCCGCGCGGGTCTCGGCCTGCTCCAGGGCGTAGGCCCGGGCGGGCTCCGACTCCTCCATGTCGTCGCCCGTGCCGCCCTCGATGACCTCCACACGGTCGATGATCACCGAGACCGGATCGGCCCCCGGCGGGGTGTACGACCCACCGAAGCGTGCGCCGATCTGCAGTCCGCCGCTGCTGGACAGGGACGAGGTGTCCCACAGCAGCTTCGGCGCCACACCGCCGCTCAGAGGCACCGGCCAGGTGACGGCGGAACCGTCGGTGGCGCGGGTCACCTGGGACGCCGGGAGGACCTGCCACGCGTCTGCGGACGAGCTCCGCTGGAGGAAGGTGACGTCCGTCAGCGAGGCCGGGACGCTGACCGCGAGGTCGACCGAGCCGACGAGCACCTCGCCGTTGACGGGCGCGGTCACGGCCGCCCGTCCGACGTGGAAGGCACGCTTGGTCCCGGTCGAGACGTTTCCGGCCCGGTCGGTCGCGGTGACGACGAGCTGGTGGCTGCCGTCCGTGTCGGGAGTGAGGGGCAGCGCCACCGGACCGCCGGTCGTCGTGACGGTCCGGGCGGTGCCACCGTCGACCGAGTACGTCAGGGCGCGGGTGTCGGTCCCGGCCGGCGTCAGCGTGAATGTCCCGGGCACCTGAGCACCACCGGCCCAGGCGTCCGACGGGTAGGCCGCGGAGGTCACGGCCGGGGCGCCGGGCGCGGTGGTGTCGACGGTGAAGCGGTGGTGCGAGGTCGCCCCGCCCGTGCCGTTGCCGTCGATGCCGCGCACGTGCAGGTACCAGGTGCCCTCGGTGCGGGTCGTCGTGTACGAGGTGCCGGTCGTCTCGGCCGTGCTGTCGGGCACGGTGTCGGCGGTGCCGTCGACGACGATGCTGTACCCGGCGGAGGCGCCGGAGGGCGCGGTCCAGGTCGCGCTGAAGGAACCGCTCTTGTACGCGCCCGTCTGGTCGGGGTGCGTGGAGGAGCTGATCACCGGGCTCGGCGGCAGCGTCATGTCGACCCGGAACGGCAGGTGCGCGGCGGTGGGCGACCAGTTGCCCGCCTGGTCCTTGGCCCGCACGTGCAGGTACCAGGTGCCGTCCGCGTCGACGGTGGTGGTGAACGTCGTCGCCGTCTGCACGGTGCCGGTGGTGGCCGGCAGGGTGCTCGCGACGCGGTCCGCGGTGACCACGTATCCGGCGGCGCCGGACAGGTCGGTCGGTGCCGACCAGTTGAAGGACGCGGTGCGGTTGGCGTACGCGCCGGTCGTCACGGGGTGGGTGGAGGAGACCAGGCCGCCGGGCGAGCCCGGGGCGGTGGTGTCGACGTTGAACGCGCGGTGCTGGGTCGGTGACCAGCGCCCCGCCTTGTCCTTGGCGGCCGCGTGCACCCACCAGGTGCCGTCGGTGCGCCCGGACCAGCTGACGTCGGCCGTCGTCTGGGTGACGGTGGTTCCGGCGGCGGTGGCCGGGCTCTGGTCGAGCTTGACGGCGTACCCGGTCACGCCGGAGGCGTCCGTCGCGGCGAGCGTGCCGGTGAAGGCGGTCGCGTTGTACCAGGCCGACGCGGAGGGGTGGCTGGTGGAGGTGATGGTGGGGGTCGAGGGCGCGACGGTGTCGACGGTGAACGTCTGCCACGCCGACCAGGCCCCGGTATCGGTGCCGTCGGACGCCCTGGCCCGCCACTTGTAGTCGCCCGACGCCAGGGTGCCCACCGTGTGGGTCGCCACCGCTCCGGAGACCACGGAGGCGGACGTGCCGGACTGCAGGGCCGCGCTGCCGTTCGCCGCCCAGACCTCGAAGGCCAGCGTGAGCTGCTGGGCGTCGGCGTCGGTGGCCTTGGCGGACAGGGTGGGTGTCGTGTCCGCGGTGTAGGTGCCGGACAGCGGGGAGACGGCCGTCGCGGTACCGGGCCTGGAGTTGTAGGTGACGGTCAGGGAGGGCTCGTAGGCGGCGTTGTGCGAGCCGTCCGTCTGGTTCGCCGAGTGGTAGCGGCGCCAGGTCAGCGGGTCCGTCTCGTCAACGGCCGCGATCCGTACACCGTGGTTCGGCTGGCCGTCCGCCCAGGCCTGGACGATCCCGTCGATGTCCCAGGAGACGTGTCCGGCCGGGCAGTTGGCGTTGTATCCCTTGGCGGCGGTGGAGGTCACGGCGCCGGTCGAGGTGACCGTCGGCTGCTCGGCCCAGGTGATGGCCGACGGGTCCCAGGCCGAGGTGATGCGGCGTACCTGGTTGCCGGAGCCGGTGGTGTCGCACGTGGACGAGTAGTACGAGTACAGGCGCAGGTCGGTGTCGAGCACGTGCTTGCCGGCGTACTTCGCCACGTCGAACTTGAGGTACGAGCGGGCCTTCTCGGTGCCGTTGTAGGTACCGGCCTTCAGCTCCGTCGAACCGCGCTGCGACGTGAGGTAGTCGTCGTACTGGACCCAGGTGTCGGTCACCGGGCCGAGCAGGGAGTCGGTCGGGTCGATGGTGACCGGGTACTCCAGGTCGGGGTCGGCGAGGAACTTCTCGTCGGGCTCCAGGACCAGGACCTGGTCACCGGTGTCCGCGTCCCGCTCGATCGTGACGTCGATGGCCGCGAGGTCCTCGGGCTCACCGGAGGCGTGCTGTTCGGACGAACCCCACATCACCGGCAGCGGCGCGGTGGCCACCGTGCGGCCGCCGCCGTCGCTCCAGCGCAGCCGCTCGTCGGCGGTCTCGTGGAGGGTGAGACCTTCGGCCGAGACGGGCAGCCGGTACGTGACCGGGCCGTCGGGGCGCTCGTGCAGGACGACCGAGTGGGAGAAGCCCTCCTTGAGGGCTGTCACCACGAGGTCACCGCCCTCGACGGCGCCGGGGTAGACCGCGGTCGGGCCGTCCAGGCGTGGTGCCGGCAGCTTGCCGGGCCAGTTGAGGCCGAGCGTGCGGCCGCCCCGGGAGACCTCGGCCAGGGGTGCGCCCGATCCGCCGGGGGAGAAGCTGATGTCGGCGGCTGCGGTCCTCGGCCGTACCGTGCCGTCCTCGGCCACGAGGGTGGTGTCGATCGGCCGCCAGCTCCCGTCGGGCTGCCTGACGCGGATGGGGCCCGTGGACGCCTCGACGGTGGTCGTGCCGTCGGCGTTCGCCCAACTGGTGGTCGATTCGGTGCGTTCGGAGACTATTTCGGTCCGCGCGGGCATCGGCTGCCGCGCTTCGGAGCTGTCGGCGGCCGGGGTGGCGTTCTCGGCGAACGCGGGGCCGTCGAGCAGGGGCAGCGGGGCGCAGACGAGTGCGGCCAACACGGCGGCCACCAGGCCTCGTTGTCTGCGTCCGGATCTTCGTCGGCCCGAGGCCGGGACGGCTGGTGCGGAGTGGTGCACGGGGAACCCTTTCAGTCGGCTTGAGTGAGTTTCCGGTGATCGTAAAGCCTCTTCACGCCATATCGACATGGGGAAGTGATCCCTCCGCTTCTGGTGGTCCAGGCCTCGGCGGGCTCACTGCCGGACGCCGGTTCAGCCCCGTTGCCGACGGCGGAGGTTCGGGCCACGCCCGCTCCGATGCGCGCGTCCTCGGTTCAGTGGCGGAGTGCGGCGCCGAGAAGGGCCCGTGGCGAGGAGGGGCGACCTCTCTGGGGGCTGGCATGACGAATCCCCGTGGCTCACGCGGGGTTGTCGGAACCGCACCCTTTCCAGGTCGGCGAGCAAATGGACACGTTGGGTATGCATCGAAACTACTCAGAGTGGAAGGAATGGATCATGACGACTACGGAACGGTGCGAGGCGGCGGTGGGCGGAGTGCGGGAGGCCGAGGAAGTGGTGGCGCGGTTGCGTGGTGGGTTCGCGAGGGTCGGGGTCGTGCTGCCGTCGCTGCGGATCGACCCGCTCTCGTACGCGGGTGACGGGTCCGGCGTGCTCGTCGACCTGGGCCGCTGCAACCTGGACACGGCGTTGAGGTTGTCGCAGGTGCTTGCGGGGGAGGGTGCGGGGCGTGGCGGCGGAGGCCGGTGACCCGAAGGCGTGTACGCCGAGGCCCGGAGCCCGGAGCCCGGAGCGTTCGCGGTCGATGCGCGGGACGGGCGGTGGGCCGGGTGATGGGGCGGATGGCGGGCCGTGCGGGTGGGCCGGGTCGGCCCGTATGTGCGGCTGCCTGGGTGAGCTGCGTGCCCCGCCGTCCTTGCCGGGCCGATTCGATCCGGTGCGGGCAGGCGCGACGGTGGTGAGGGCCGGCCGGGATCCGCTGACGGGACGGCAAAGACGTTGCGGGGCAGGTGCGGTGGCCGCATCATCTTCGGATGGACGACGAGCCGAGCCACCTCCCTGCTTCCCTGCCGGCCCTGCGTGCCGCGACGCGCGACGCGGGCTTCACCCTGTCCTGCGAGGAGCGCACCGGCAGTCTGCTGGCCGTTCTCGCGGCCGCACGTCCCGGTGGCCGCATCCTCGAACTCGGCACGGGTGTGGGCGAGGGCACCGGCTGGCTGCTGAGCGGGATGGACAGCGACTCTCGCCTCGTCACGGTCGAACTCGACGAGACCGTACAGGAAGTCGCCCGCGAGCAGCTGGGCTCCGATCCCCGGGTGACCTTTGTGGCCGGAGACGGCGGCGAATGGCTTCAGTCCTATGACGGAGAACCGTTCGACCTGGTGTTCGCGGACACCTGGCCCGGCAAGTTCACGCACCTGGAACAAGCCTTGCGGCTCGTGGCCCCTGGCGGAACGTATCTGATCGACGACCTCGACCCGCAGCCCGGTTGGCCGGAAGGCCACGAGGCCTCGGTTGAGCGCCTCCTGGCCGACCTGGAAGAGCGCGAGGACTTCCGCTCCGTCCGCATGGCCTGGGCGAGCGGGCTCCTCATGGCGGTGCGGTCGGTCCGGCCTTGAGGGCCGCAAGGACGTGAGGTGTGACAGGCGGCCGTGACCAGGCCGCCTTCGCCCTGTTCGGCACCCGGCTTCTGACCCGCCATCTCTCCGTGGGCAGGAGGCCGACTCGTGCCCGAATCCCTTCTCTGCTGCGGGCCAGTGGTGAGATGCCGCACCCCTGCGAACGGCCCGGATCCGTGCGGTGACGGGGTGCCCCTTCCTTCTGTGACGCGTAAACACCTTCCGCAATGACGTGCCTGAGTCCTGCAAAAAGACGACGAGTATGCGCAGTTGGGCGGCAGGGAGTGGAAATCTCCTCGCAGGAGTCTTGTGAGGCGGGGTGTGCGGGTCCTACTGTCGCCTCACCTTCTCGGCGGCCGCCCCACCCCCCGGACGCACCCCTCCCAAGAGAAACGGGCCTGCGATGTCACGGAAGTTCACCGGATTCGGAACGCGGGTGCGAAGACCGCGATGCCCAACAGGTCTGCACGCGGCCACCGTTGCCTCACTCACCGCGGCCGCCCTCGGCATCGGCGTGCTGGTCGGTACGCCCGCGGGCGCCCACCCCGCCGCAGCCCCGGCCCCCGCCGCCCCGACCCCCGTAGTCACCCGGGCCGCCCTCGACCCCGCGCTCGTCGCAGGAAGGGGCGCGAAGGTCGCCTTCGCCGAGCAGGAGGCGGAGAACGCGGTCACCACCGGCACCGTCATCGGGCCCGACCGCACCGCCTACACGCTCCCGGCCGAGGCGTCCGGCCGTAAGGCGGTCAGGCTCACCCCGGGCGAGCACGTCGAGTTCACGCTCCCGGCCGCGTCCAACGCGATCACCGTGCGCTACAGCATCCCGGACGCGCCGGGCGGCGGCGGGATCACGGCGCCGCTGGACGTCGCGGTGAACGGCAAGAAGCGCGCCGGCATGACGCTGACCTCGCAGTACTCCTGGCTGTACAACCAGTACCCGTTCTCCAACGACCCCGGCGCCGGGCTGCTCCACCCCGACTGGTGGATCACCGAATGCTCCTGCGTGCCCGCTGCCACGACCCCCGCCCCGGTCATCGAGAAGCCGTTCCGGCCCAGCCACTTCTACGACGAGCAGCGCCTCCTGCTCGGCCGTACGTACCGCGCGGGAGACACCGTGCGGCTCACCGTCCCGGCCGGGAGCCGGGCCGCGTGGACGGTCGTCGACCTGCTGGACTCGGAGCTCGTCGGCCGGCCGCACGTCGAACTGCTCGCCGCCAACGTCCTGGCGTTCGGGGCCGATCCGACCGGCCGGCGCGACGCGGCGGCCGCGATCGAGAAGGCCATCGCCTTCGCCCGGCGCACCCACCTCAAGGTGTACATCCCGCCGGGTACGTACCGCGTCGACCGGCACATCGTCGTCGACGACGTCACGATCACCGGCGCCGGCACCTGGTACACGAAGATCAAGGGGCGCGAGGTCGCACTCGACGAGCCCGCCGCCGACGGCTCCACCCACACCGGCGTCGGGTTCTACGGCAAGGACGCGGCCGACGGCGGCAGCCGCAACGTGCACCTGTCCGGCTTCGCCATCGAGGGCGACGTACGGAGCCGTATCGACACCGACCAGGTCAACGGCATCGGCGGCGCGATGAGCGACTCGACCATCGAGGGTCTGCACATCAGCCACACCAAGGTCGGCATGTGGTTCGACGGGCCGATGAAGAACCTGCGCATCGACGGCAACATCATCGTCGACCAGATCGCCGACGCCATCAACTTCCACACGGGTGTGACCGATTCACGGGTCTCGCACACCTTCGTACGCAACTCCGGCGACGACGGTCTGGCGATGTGGAGCGAGAAGACCGCCAACGCCCGCAACACCTTCGACCACAACACCGTCCAGAGCCCGGTCCTCGCCAACGGCATCGCGATCTACGGCGGCACCGACACCACCGTCTCGGGCAACCTGGTCGCCGACCCGGTCCGCGAGGGCAGCGCCCTGCACATCGGCTCCCGCTTCGGCGCCGAGCCCTTCGCCGGGAAGCTGGACCTCACGAACAACACGACGGCCCGGGCCGGTACGTACGAGCTGAACTGGAACATCGGGCTCGGCGCGCTCTGGATCTTCGCCCTGGACAGGAGCATCGACGCCGCCGACATCCGGGTCACCGGTGACCACTACCTCGACAGCACCTACAACGCGATCATGCTCGTCTCCGACTGGGCGGTGAAGGACCAGTACGACATCGAGGGCGTCCACTTCAAGGACATCCGGGTCGACGGCACCGGCACCTCGGTGCTGAGCGCCCGGGCGGCGGGTGGCGCGAGCTTCGAGAACGTGGACGCGCGCAACGTGGGCGCGGTCGGCGTCAACAACTGCGGCTCGTTCCACTTCGCCGCGACCGGTTCGGAGTTCTCCCTCGCCGACCGGGGCGGCAACGACGGCGGCTGGCTCGCTCCCTGGCTGCTGCCCAACACGATCACCTGCGACGACCGGCCGACGGTCGTCCCGCCGCCGGCGCCGGGGGCGTGGTGAGGCGCGCGTAGGACGGTGCGCCGCGGCTGCCCGGGCCCTCCCCAGGAGGCAGGCAGCCGCGGCGCGCCCGCCGCCCTCCCCAGGAGGCAGACAGCCGAGGCGCGCCCGCGACCTTCAGGCAACGCCGGGCATTCCCCGACCCGGCGTGGCACGCTTGCACAGGTGACCAGCAGAACCGACCCTGCACAGCACCTGAGCGATCTCGCCCGGCTCCGTCGCGTCCGTGACCGCATCGACAGGGAGTACGCGCAGCCGCTGGACGTCGAGGCGCTTGCCCGTGGCGTGCACATGTCCGCCGGGCATCTCAGCCGGGAGTTCCGGCGGGCCTACGGCGAGCCCCCGTACGGCTACCTCATGACCCGGCGCATCGAACGGGCGATGGCCCTGCTGCGCCGCGGCGACCTCAGCGTCACCGAGATCTGCTTCGAGGTCGGCTGCTCGTCCCTGGGTACGTTCAGCACCCGCTTCACCGAACTGGTCGGGGTGTCGCCCAGTGTCTACAAGCGTGAGGCGGACCGGGACCGGGCGGGGGTGCCGTCGTGTCTGGAGAAGCAGGTGACGCGACCGGTCAGGAATCGAGAAGCGCCCGCCCGTAAGCCGGAATAGCGTGGCGGACATGGACATCAACATTCACTCCACCTTCCTTCCGCACGACGACCCGGACGCCTCGGTGGCCTTCTACCGCGACGTTCTCGGCTTCGAGGTACGGGGCGATGTGGGCCAGGGCGCGATGCGCTGGATCACGGTCGGCCCGGTCGGGCAGCCCGGAACGTCCATCGTTCTGGAGCCGCCGTACGCCGACCCCTCCGTCACCGACGAGGAGCGCGCCACCGTCGTCGCGATGATGGCCAAGGGCACCTTCGCCCGCGTCCTGCTCGCCACGCCCGACCTCGACGCCACGTTCGAGAAGGTGCAGTCCGGCACCTCCGAGATCGTCCAGGAGCCGACCGAGCAGCCCTACGGCGTGCGCGACTTCGCCGTCCGGGACCCCGCAGGCAACCTGATCCGCGTCCAGGAACGGCGCTGAGCCGTCGTACGACCCCAGTCGTAAACCGTACGAAGCCGACGGGACCGCGGGGGCGGTCCCGCCCACAGAGGGAGACACGATGACCAGGGCGAAGAGGACGGACGACGCGCAGTCGGCCGCGCCGCACGCGGGCGACAGCCACGATCTGATCCGGGTGCACGGCGCGCGCGTGAACAACCTCAAGGACGTCAGCGTCGAGATTCCGAAGCGCCGGCTGACGGTGTTCACCGGAGTCTCCGGCTCGGGCAAGAGCTCCCTGGTGTTCGGCACCATCGCCGCGGAGTCGCAGCGGCTGATCAACGAGACCTACAGCGCCTTCGTGCAGGGCTTCATGCCCACGCTGGCGCGGCCCGAGGTCGACGTACTCGAAGGGCTGACCACCGCGATCAGCGTCGACCAGCAGCGGATGGGTTCCGACCCCCGCTCCACGGTCGGCACCGCCACCGACGCCAACGCGATGCTCCGCATCCTGTTCAGCCGGCTCGGCAAGCCGCACATCGGGCCGCCCAGTGCGTACTCCTTCAACACCGCATCGGTCCGGGCGACCGGCGCGATCACCGTCGAGCGCGGCAACAAGACGAAGGCGGAGAAGGCGACCTTCCAGCGCACCGGCGGCATGTGCGTGCGCTGCGAGGGCCGGGGTTCGGTCTCCGACATCGACCTCACCCAGCTCTACGACGACAGCAAGTCGCTCTCCGAGGGTGCGTTCACCATCCCCGGCTGGAAGTCGGACAGCCAGTGGACCGTGCAGGTCTACGCCCAGTCCGGCTTCGTCGACCCGGACAAGCCGATCGCCAAGTACACGAAGAAGGAGCTGCGGGACTTCCTCTACGGGGAGCCGGTCAAGGTCAAGGTCAACGGCGTCAACCTCACGTACGAGGGGCTGATCCCCAAGATCCAGAAGTCGTTCCTGTCCAAGGACAAGGAGGCGATGCAGCCGCACATCCGGGCGTTCGTGGAGCGTGCGGTCACCTTCACCACCTGTCCCGAGTGCGACGGTACGCGGCTGAGCGAGGGCGCCCGTTCCTCGAAGATCAAGCGGATCAGCATCGCCGACGCGTGCGCGATGGAGATCAGGGACCTCGCCGAATGGGTGCGCGGCATCAAGGACCCGTCGGTGGCGCCGCTGCTCGACGCGTTGCAGCAAACGCTCGACTCGTTCGTGGAGATCGGCCTCGGCTACCTCTCGCTCGACCGGCCCGCGGGCACGCTGTCGGGCGGTGAGGCACAGCGCGTCAAGATGATCCGCCATCTCGGATCGTCGCTCACCGATGTCACCTACGTCTTCGACGAACCCACGATCGGTCTGCACCCGCACGACATCGAGCGGATGAACAACCTGCTGCTGCGGTTGCGCGACAAGGGCAACACGGTGCTCGTCGTCGAGCACAAGCCGGAGACGATCGTGATCGCCGACCACGTCGTCGACCTCGGCCCGGGCGCCGGTTCGGGCGGCGGCACCATCTGCTTCGAGGGCACCGTCGAAGGGCTGCGGGCCAGCGACACGATCACCGGCCGGCACTTCGACGACCGGGCCGCCGTCAAGGAGACGGTGCGCGAGGCCACGGGCGCGATGGAGATCCGCGGGGCGACGGCGAACAACCTGCGCAAGGTCGACGTCGATGTCCCGCTCGGGGTGCTGGTCGTCGTCACGGGCGTGGCCGGTTCCGGCAAGAGCTCGCTCGTGCACGGCTCGATTCCGGCAGGGGAGGGCGTGGTCTCGATCGACCAGAGCCCGATCCGTGGTTCGCGGCGCAGCAACCCGGCGACGTACACCGGGCTGCTCGAACCGATCCGCAAGGCGTTCGCCAAGGAGAACGGCGTGAAGCCGGCGCTGTTCAGCGCCAACTCCGAGGGCGCCTGCCCCACCTGCAACGGCGCCGGTGTCATCTACATGGACCTGGCGATGATGGCCGGGGTCGCCACCCCGTGCGAGGACTGCGAGGGCAAGCGGTTCCAGCCGGCGGTCCTGGAGTACAAGCTCGGCGGCCGGGACATCAGCGAGGTCCTCGCGATGTCGGTGGCCGAGGCCGAGGAGTTCTTCGGCGCGGGCGGTGCGCACCTGCCGGCCGCGCACCGCATCCTCGCCCGGCTCGCCGACGTCGGGCTCGGCTATCTCAGCCTCGGACAGCCGCTCACCACGCTGTCCGGCGGCGAGCGCCAACGCCTGAAGCTGGCGACCCACATGGGTGACAAGGGCGGGGTCTACGTCCTCGACGAGCCCACCACCGGACTTCACCTCGCCGACGTCGAGCAGCTGCTCGGCCTGCTGGACCGGCTCGTCGACTCCGGCAAGTCCGTCATCGTCGTCGAGCACCACCAGGCCGTGATGGCGCACGCCGACTGGATCATCGACCTCGGCCCCGGGGCCGGTCACGACGGCGGCAAGGTCGTCTTCGAGGGCACGCCGGCGGACCTCGTCGAGGCCCGCTCCACCCTCACGGGCGAGCATCTGGCGGCGTACGTCGGCGGCTGACGCGACCGCAGTGAGGGGCGCAGGGGTCCGGGGATCGAGCTCCGGGCCCCTCCGCCCGTGGGGGCGTAGGACTCGGGGCGCGTCGATCGGCCGGTGTGCGACGTCAGAAGGTGATGACCGTGGCGCCCTCCAGGGTGAAGCGCAGGAACTCGTCCCGGGCCACCCGCAGGTTCAGCCCCCGCCCGGCGAGTCCGGCCTCGGTCCCGTCGGCCCGGGCCGCGTTGACGCAGGCGCCCACGGTCACGCCGTCGGCTATCAGTTCGTCGACCTGCCGGTTGAAGACCGCGCTCGCCCCGGAGGGCTCCGGGTCACCGAGGCGGCGCTGGGCCGGTCCGAAGCACAGCACCTCGACGGTGGTGTCGTTCTCGGCCGCGACCTCCTGGATCCGTTGAGCGACGCGGGTCCCTGTCGTGATCGAGGCGTCGTCGTCGTGGAACACGTGAATGACCGTCTTCGGCATCTGTCGCAACCTTCCGCTCGGCGACCTGGCTGGGCAGGCGGAGATCGAACCTATCAATCGTCTTGAGGAGTGGGACGTTCCGTCTCGATTGTTGATACGCGAGGGAAGTGCGGGCCGGTGGCGTGCGACGCCCGCGCGCCTGGGGCTCCGAGTGGGCCCGTGCGGGGCGGCGTGCTCCGGTTCGGCATGCGGAGTGCGTGACCTGTGTCGATTTCGGGTCCGCAGAAGAATAAGCACGCTGAGTATGCATTTCGGTTACTCAGCGTGGAATGAATGGATCATGGAGATGAAGGAGCAGCACGGGCTGCTGTGCGGGAAGGCGGCCGGTCATGGCGGGTGACGGTGGCAGGGGCCCGGATGTCTCCGTGCCGGAGCGGGGGGCGTTCGCCGTCGACGAGCGGGACGGCCGGGTGGGCCGGGTGATGGGGTGGGTCGGGCCCTATGTGCAGCTGCGCCCGCCCGGAGGCGGCGCGGAGTGGGACTGCCCGCCCGACTCCGTCCGGCCGGCCCCACCGGGGCTCGCGCTGCGCGCGCGGGTCACCGAGATCAACCGCGAGGGGCAGCTGCCGCGATGAGGCGGCGGGGCGGCCCGGAGGTGCGCCGGGGCGGACCGCCGATAGCCTGCGGCGGTGCCGGGGCCGTGTGAGCCGGAGTCGCCGATAGCCTGCGGCGGTGCCGGGGTCGTGTGAGCCGGAGTCGCCGATGCCTGCGGCGGTGCCGGGGTCGTGTGAGCTGGAGTCGCCGATGCCTGCGGCGGTGCCGGGGCCGTGTGAGCAGGAGCTGCCGATGGCTGCGGCGGTGCCCGGGACCGGGTGGTCAGGAGTCGCCGATAGCCTGCGGGCATGGTGAGCATGGGCACGGCAAGCGATGCGCAACTGGCCGTCGAAGCAGCGCAGGCGGGAGCGGCGGTGGTTCGCGGCATGTACGGGGCCGTGCTCCCGCGTACGGAGAAGTCCGGCGGTGACTTCGCGACGGCCGCCGACCTCGCGGCCGAGCAGGCCATCCTCGACGTGCTGCGGACGGCCCGGCCCGAGGACGCGGTGACGGGCGAGGAGAGCGGGGACACCGGTGCGGCCGGTGCGGAGCGCAGGTGGCTGGTCGATCCGCTGTGCGGCACGCTGAACTACGCCGTGCGGAACATGCTGGTCGCGGTGAACGTCGCCCTGCGGGTGGGGACCGGCGTCACGGCCGCCGCATCCGCCGACCCCTTCAGCGGCGAGGTGTTCTGGACCGACGGCACACACGCCCGTGTCCGGAGGGACGGCGCGGACGAAGAGCTCTCACCCTCGTCCGGGTCACGGCTGGTTGACGTCAATCTCGATCCCCCGTTCCCGAGCGCGCCGGACTTCCGGGCCGTACACCTGCTCGCCGCCCCGGAGTTCACCGAGCGGTTCCGGCCGCGTGTCGTCTCCACCACGCTGGCCGTGGCCTGGGTCGCCGCCGGTCGCAGGGCCGCGTACGTCACCGACGGCGACCTGCGCGACAGCGTGCACTTCGCCGCCGGGATCGCGCTGTGCGAAGCCGCCGGCTGTGTGGTGACGGACCTGCGCGGCCTGCCGGTGCACACCGGCGCGGGCGGGCTGATCGCGGCGGCCGACCCGGAGACGCATCAGGCGCTGCTGGAGATGGTGAAGGCGCAGGCTCCGGCCGGACGCTGACCGGTTCGACGTCCCCGTTCGGGAGTCCTGCTCTCTCAGCGGCAGTGTTCTTTGTGCACATCCCCGGTTGCCCTCCAGGAAGGCTCCCCTTCGGCAATCCGCCGCTTCCGGAAGGGCGGCACCCCTGTCGCGGCGCCGCCCTTCCTTCGTGCAACCGGTACTACGGGGCCGGGACTTCCCGGACGAGCTTCGAGGACCACGGGCAGAAGATGGCTCCGGGCAGGAAGGCGCCGCCCGCCTCGTCGAGGTGGTCCTCGACATACGGAATCGTCGCGTCGCAGACCTCGATGGCGACGTCGAAGAACTGGACCGTCTGCGGGTCGAGGTGGAAGCTCCACCGCGGGTTGTAGTCGGCCTGGCGCTTCATGATGCGGCCGACGACGTGCGGCCGGTCCGTGGTCTCGCCGCTCACCAGGTCCCTGGCGTGGTTGATCTCGCGCTCCTCGACCAGCTTCACGACGAACGTGCTCCGCGTGATGTCGGTCATCTCGAAGTACGCGGGCGCGACCGCCGCGTCACGTGCCCCCTCCCGGCTCTGGGTGGCCTGGGCGGGCTGGGCGGCGGTGAGGGCGAGCATGGCCACGGCCGCGAGGCTTGCGGCCTTGGTGAAGAGGTGTCGCATGACGATCTCCAGGGGTGCGGGGCCGACCGTGATGATCATGGTCGCTCGTCACGGAAGGTAGCGAAATAATCACGGAAAGTGAAATCGGCACGCTGCCGAACGGGCCGTCCCGGAGTGCGCGGTGCTCGGCGCGCCGGTCACTCGACCGTGGGACGCTGAGGAAAGCGGCCCGGCGTCGCTGATTCGTCGATCTACGCTCCCCGGACTGGCTTCAGGAGAAGGGACCCGCGATGACCGCCGCGATGGTCGAGCACCAGCAGAACTCTGAAGGCCGCCCGTGGGACTACCTGCTGCGCACCTGGCAGGAACTGGACGTGCCCGAGGGGTGGCGCGCCGAGATCGACGAAGGGCAACGCCCGCGAGGATCGGACGAAGAAGTACCGCGCCTATGCGCGCGGAGGCGTGCTCATGTACCTGCTGATCGACCGGTTCGACGCCCGTGGGCCCATGGCCACGCTGTTCACCGAACCCAATGAGGACGGTACGTACAAGCGCTCCGCCCCGGTGCCGTTCGGCAAGCCGCTCGTGCTGCCGGCGCCCTTCGACGTCACGCTGTCCACGGAGGCCTTTCCGGTCTGAGGCGGACAACGGCGGAAGGGCGGCACCCTCGCGGGGCGCCGCCCTTCCGTGGTTCCGTGATCCGTCAGACCCCCGCAGGTTCCTTCGCGGTGGTGTCCGGACCCGTGGTGCCGACCGCCGGAGCCGACGGGCCGGTGGCCGCGACCGTGGAGACGGCCGGTTCCTGGGAGACGTTGAACTCCGCCAGCAGGTCCTTGCTGAAGCCGAAGAAGTACGTGGCGACGAAGCCCGCCAGGTAGCCGACGACCAGGCCGCCCGCGTAGATCGCGATCGTCGCACCCAGGCCGTGGTTGCCGTCCAGCAGCGGGAACAGCGCCCAGCCGGACGGGCCGATCGCGGTGGACCCCACCGCGTCGCCGAGCTGGTTGAAGAAGCCGACGAACGCACCGCCGAACGCACCGCCCACGCACGCCGTGATGAACGGGCGGCCCAGCGGCAGCGAGACACCGTAGATCAGCGGCTCACCGACACCCAGGAAGCCCGCCGGCAGGGCGGACTTGATCGTCCGGCGGATCGACTCGTTGCGCGGGAGGCGGAAGAAGACCGCGATGGCCGCACCGACCTGGCCGGCACCCGCCATGGCGAGGATCGGGAGCAGGACCGTGTAACCCTGCTGCTCGATCAGCGTGGTGTGGATCGGGATCAGCGCCTGGTGCAGGCCCAGCATGACCAGCGGCAGGAAGAAGCCGCCGAGGACGAGACCCGCGCCCGCACCGCCGTTGGACAGCAGCCAGTCGGCGAACGTGCCGATCGCGGTGGAGACCTCACCCGCCACGTACATCAGGCCGAAGATCGTCACCAGTCCGGAGACCAGGACCGTCAGGGTCGGGGTGACCAGGACGTCCAGCGCCTCCGGCACCCAGCGCCGGCACCACTTCTCCACGTACACCGCGAGCACCGCCGCGCCCAGGGCACCGAGGACGCCGCCCTGGCCGGGGGAGAGCTTCTGGCCGAACGCCTCGATGTTCGCGACACCCGGGAAGACGATGATGGCCGCGACCGCACCGCCGAGGATCGGCGTGCCGCCGAACTCCTTCGCCGTGTTGTAGCCGACGAAGACCGCGATCAGGGCCATGAAGCCGGACGCCATCGCCGCCAGGGCCGGGGTGACCGAGGGCAGCCACTCCAGGTTGACCAGCAGGCCGTTGAGGCCCGCGATGATGCCGCAGCCGATCAGGGCCGGGATCAGGGGTACGAAGATGTTGGCGATCCTGCGCAGGAACAGCTTGAACGGGGTGGCGTTCTTCGCCTTCCTGGCCGCCTTCATCTCGGCACCCTGCGCGGCCAGTTCCTCCGCGCTGAGCGGGGTGACGGCCGGGTCGGGTGCCGGGGCCGCTTCCTGGCCCTCCTTGACGAGCTTCTCGAACTCAGGAGTGACGCGGGCGACCGTACCGGGACCGAGGACGATCTGGTACGTGTCGTCCTCGACCACGCCCATGACGGCAGGCACGGCCTTCAGTGCCTCGTCCTGGACGAGCGAACGATCGCGCAGACCCAGCCGGAGCCGGGTCATGCAGTGGACAACGGAGCTGACGTTCGCGGCGCCACCGACGAGCGGAAGGATCGCGGCGGCAGTGGCGCGGTTCTTGTCTTCTGTAGCCATGGTGCGTGGTGCCTTGCTGTGCGGGGGAGCGGAGGTGGTGCGGGGAGGGTCAGGTGGTGCGGGGGGCCGCGGCGAGCGCGGCGCGGAGGTGGCCGTCCGACGCGGACAGCAGCGTGGCGGCGGTGGGGCCGTCGACCTGGCCGAGGATGGTCAGGATGGCGTTCTTCACCTCGCCGTCGGTGGCGGCCAGCGCGGCCTCGATCTCGGCGTCCGATGCGCCGGTGGCCAGCGAGACGATCCGCCGGGACCGGGCGCGGAGCTTTTCGTTGGAGGCGCGCACGTCGACCATGAGGTTCCCGTACGTCTTGCCGAGCCGGATCATCGTGATCGTCGAGAGCATGTTGAGGACGAGCTTCTGGGCGGTGCCCGCCTTGAGCCGGGTGGAGCCGGTGAGCAGCTCGGGGCCGACGACGACCTCCAGGGGGTGCTCGGCGGCGGCGCCCAGCGCGGAGTCCGCGTTGCAGGACAGGCCGAGGGTCAGGGCGCCCTGGGCGCGGGCGTGCTCCACGGCCCCGATCGCGTACGGAGTACGGCCGGAGGCGGAGATGCCGACCACCGTGTCCTCGGCGGTCAGGCCCAGCGCGTCGAGGTCGGCGGCGGCCAGCTCCTTGCTGTCCTCCGCGCCCTCGACGGCGGTGACCATCGCGGACGGGCCGCCCGCGATCAGACCGATCACATCGGCCGGGTCGGTGTTGAAGGTGGGCGGGCACTCGCTCGCGTCCAGGACACCGAGCCTGCCCGCGGTGCCGGCGCCCGCGTAGATCAGCCGGCCGCCGCGGGCCATGCGCGCCGCGATGGCGTCGATCGCCGCGGAGATCTCGGGCAGCAGCTCGGCGACGGAGGCCGGCACGGTCCGGTCCTCGTCGTTCATGATCCGGGCGATCTCCGCAGTGGCCAGCCGGTCGATCTCGGCGAGCTCGGGGCGGAATGCCTCGGTGGTGAGGGTGGCGAGCTGGGCGCGCAGTTCGCCGTAACCGTCGGGGGTGGTGGCGTCGGCGTCGGTGAGGGAGGTCATGGAGAGCGGCTCTGCTTTCTTGAACTCGTGCGGTTCTGCGGGTGCGGGTGCGGGGTGGTGCCGCTGGTCAGCGGGTGCGGGGGGCGTGGCGATGGGCCAGTGCCTCGTAGGACGCGGCAAGGGCGGGGGCGGCCGTCTCGTACGTACGCTGCGCGACCCCGATGAACAGGCAGTCCACGACCAGCAGCTGGCTCGTGCGGCTCGACATGGCGGCCGGGCGCAGCTCGCTCTCGCGGGCCGTGGACGTGGTCAGTACGACGTCGGCGTACTGGGTGACGGGGCCGTCGGGGCGGCCGGTGATCGCGATCGTCGTGGCGCCGCGGTCGAAGGCGACGCGCAGCGGCTCGATGACGTCGCCCGTCGAGCCGGAGTGGGTGATCGCGATGGCCACGTCGCCGGAGCGCAGCTGCACGGCGTTGGTCACCGCGAGGTGCGGGTCCATGTTGGCGTGCGCGATCAGGCCGATACGGGCCAGCTTCTGGGCCAGGTCCTGGCCGACGAGCGAGGACGCGCCCACGCCGTAGATGTCGATCCGGCGGGCGGTGGCGGCCGCGGCCACGGCGGCACCGAGCTGTACGGTGTCGAGCCCGGCGGCGGTGTCGGCGAGGGTCTGCTGCTCGTCGTAGGCCAGCTTCGCGACCACGTCGGCGATCGGGTCGTCGACCGCTATGTCCGCGGTGACGGCGGGCGCGCGGCCGGACTCCTGATGGGCGGCGAGACCGGCCAGCGCGAGGCGCAGGTCGCGGTAGCCGGGGTAGCCGAGGAGGCGGGCGGTGCGGACCACGGTCGCCTCGCTGGTGCCGGTGAGCTCGGCGAGACCGGTGACCGTCAGGGCGGCGCAGCCGGCCGGGTCGCCGGCGACTGCCTCGGCGACCCGCTGCATGGAGCGGGTCATGGACGGCGCGAGCGTCCGCACCTTCGCCGCGAGGGCTGCCGGGGCGGGCGGCGAATCGGCGCTGAAACTTTCCTTCAGGTCATTGGTCACCTTTGAAAGATATTTTCAACCCCGGTGACCGTCAACCCCCCTTTGGTCCCGACCTGTGGCAGCACGCGTGCGCACCGGACGCCCGGCGCACAGGTGGACAATGGCTGCATGGAGCTGAACACCCTGGAGCAGGCGCTGCACACCGCCCGCGCACTGGTCATGGCCGATCTCGCCGCCGGAGATGTCGCCGAGGCACAGATCGTCTCGCTGGTCGAGGACGCGGTCACACACCGCCGCTGGTGGGTCGAGCAGTGGCCGGACGGGGTGGAGTTCCTGGTCGGCCTCGTCGCCCAGGACGTACAGGACGCACTGCTGGAGCGGTACGGCCGCTGGCCGCTGTGCCCGGTGTGCGACGCGGGCGACCCGCACGCCCTGGACGTCGAGCCGGAGCTCGGGCCCGACCCGCACTGGGTCTGCACGAAGGCGGCCGTCGCCGTCGCCCCGGTCGGCTCGCTCACCGGGATACTGCGGCCGTGACCGTCTACATCGACCCGCCGGACTGGCCGGGCCACGGGCGCTTCTGGTCGCACCTGGTCAGCGACGTGTCCTTCGAGGAACTGCACACCTTCGCGGCGTCCATCGGCTGCCCGCCCCGCGCCTTCGAGCGGGACCACTACGACGTACCGGCCGCACGGTACGAGGACGCGGTACGGGCCGGGGCCCGGCAGATCGGCTCCAAGGAACTGGTCCGCCGCATCACCGAAGCGGGCCTGCGGCGCCCCAAGGGCCGCCCCGCTCCGGGCTGAGGTCCCGCCCCGCGCTCAGCCGGCCGACGAGGGCGCGCACACCGTCGCGTCCTGCGCCGCCTCCCGCGAAGCCGCGGCCGGGGCGCCCGCCACCAGCCGGGACGAGGCGTTGCGGCTGCGCTGCAACCGCAGCGAGAGGACCACCGTCACCAGCGCCAGCACGGTCATCGCCGCCCCCGCCCACGCGGTGGCCTCGAAACCGAAGTCCAGGTCGATCACCGTGCCGCCCAGCCAGGGCCCGCCGGTGTTGCCCAGGTTGAACGCGGCCGTGGTCGTCGCGCCCGCCAGCGTCGGGGCGGCGCCCGCGACGTTGAACATGCGGGCGTTCAGCGCCGGAGCCGTGTAGAACGCCGACAGTCCCAGCAGGAACGAGAGCACGATCACGGCGGCCTGGTTCGACGCGAACAGCGCCAGCGCCGCCAGGAACACCGTCGAGGCCGCGATCCCGCTCAGCAGCACCCCGAAGAGGTGCGCGTCCGCGACCCGGCCGCCGATCACCGTGCCGATCAGCGCACCGATCCCGAACAGCGCGAGCACGGTCGGCACCCAGCCCGAGTCCAGCCCGGCGACGTCCGTCAGCAGCGGCGCGAGATAGCTGAACGCGCAGAACACACCGCCCGCCGCGAGCGCGGTGAGCACGATGGAGAGCCACACCTGCCGGTCGCGGTAGATGGCCAGCTCCCGCTTGAGCTGTGGCTTCTCGTCCGGCAGCGGGATGCGGGGGATCAGTGTCGCCACCCCGGCCAGCGCCACGGCGGAGGCCGCCCCGACCGCCCAGAACGCCGACCGCCAGCCCAGGTTCTCGCCCAGGAAGGCACCCAGCGGCACTCCCAGCACGTTCGCGACGGACAGTCCGCCGATCATCACGGCCATCGCACGGGCCCGCTGGTTCACCGGCACCATCGCGATGGCGACGGCCGCCCCGACCGCCCAGAACCCGGCGCACGCGAGTGCGCTGATCACCCGGGACGCGAAGAGCACCTCGTACGTCGGCGCGAGCGCACCCGCGACCTGGCCGAGGCCGAAGACGGAGATCAGCGCGATGAGCGTGGTGCGGCGCGGCAGCCGGAGGGTGGCCACGGCGAGCAGCGGGGCGCCGACCACCATGCCGATCGCGAAGGCGGATATGAGGAGCCCGGCCCGTGGGATCGACACGTTCATGTCATCGGCGATGGGCGGCAGCAGCCCGGAGAGCATGAACTCGCTGGTACCGAGTGCGAAGACCGAGAGGCCGAGGATGTACACGGCCAGGGGCATACGGGAGCGGCGAGCGGCGGAGTCGGGCATGACAGGTTCCAACGGCCAAACGGTCCCGCACATTCCCCGCGCTCCGCTCTGCCCCCGGTGCGGGTGAGGCACTCAGTGCGTGAGCAGCTCCAGCTCGGTGGCCAGATTGTGCCGGGCCCGCGCCTCCCACTCGGCGGCCCCGTGCGGGGTACGGAACAGCCGCGGCAGCTCCAGAAGCTGCCGCAGCACCGCCGCCCGGCCCTCACGGAACGCCTCGTCGGGGACGAAGCCGTACTCCTCGCGCACCCGGGCCGCGTACTCCGCGTACTCCTTGGGCGGTGACGCGAGGATCGCGAGGTCCGCGTCGCACAGCGCCTCGCCGTTCGTGTCGCCGGCGGCCGGGTCGTGCGTGACCGTGAGCCGGACCAGGCGGGCGACCTCGGCGGTGGTCGCGGCGGGCACCCCGGCCTCCGACAGGGCGCGCTCGGCGAGGACGGCGCTGCGCTCCTCGTTCTCGGAACGGTCCGGCCGGTAGACCGCGTCGTGGAACCACGCGGCCAGCCGTACCGCGTCCGCGTCCGCGGCATGTCCGGCGAGCGTGTCGATGTGGCCGAGGACCGCGGCCAGGTGGGCGGTGGTGTGGTAGCGCCGCTGGGGCTCGGCCCACCGCTCCAGGAGGTTGTCGGCGTACGGCAGCGGGTCGGGGCCCGCATCGCCGCCCCGGGCCGCGACGAGGCACTCGTGCCAGCGGCCGCGGAGCGTGTCGGCCTCACCGCTGCGCGGGGCCGGGTCCATGTCGTCCATGCTCCGAGCCTAAGGGCTGTCCCGCAATTCCTGGCGGGCGCGCGACGCCAGCTACGGCACCTCGCCGCGTTGTCGAAACGCCCGAATACATCCAGTATGCGAGCGCCTCTCCGCCTTGCGATGCACCGCATCTGACGCCGCGCGCTGATCCACCAGGAATTGCGGGACAGCCCTTAGGGCGTTCGGCAGGCTGTGTCCTTGTTCACCGTGGGCGGTGAATCCCAAGTCCGCCCGCGGCCGGGATGGTTGGCTGGTCCCATGGCTGACGAACGCGATCCCGAACTGCCCGGTCTCCTCCTGCGCACGGAGCGGGACGCCCTGCTCCCGCTGCTGCGGTCCGCCGCGGACGGCGACTTCGACCTGCGCACCGCGTGCCCCGGCTGGACGGTGCGGGACGTGCTCGCGCACTGCGGATCCGTGCTGAGCCGGGTCGTGGAGAGCCGCTTCGGACCGGATGTGTTCAGCCCCGAGTGCAACGACCGGGACATCGCCGAACGCGCCGACTGGACGCACCCGCAGGTCGTGGACGAACTGGAGCGGGGCATGACCGACGCCGGTCCGGCGATCGCCGCGGCGGGCGGGATCCTGGACGCGGTGGCGCTGGGGGAGTGGGTGCACGCGGGGGACGTACGCGAGGCATGGGGGCTGCCCGGGGCGTACGCGGGCCCGGGGTTCCCGTACGCGCTCGGCCTCCTCGTCCCGCGCGCCCTGCGCCGCAAGGTGCCGCTGCTCGTCGCGGAGCTCACGGACAGCGGGCGGGAAGTGACCCTCGGCGTCGAGCAGGAGGGCCGGGCCCCCGGGCGGTACCGGGGCGACGGGTCGACCCTGATCAGGCTGTGCGCGGGCCGCCCCCTCGTGGGGACGCGGTACGAGCTGGAGGGCGTCCGGGAGCGCGAGCTCGGCCTCTTCGACTGAGACGGACCGCCGCACGGGGCGGGACGGGCGCTACCGTGCGGCCGTGACCAATCTGACGAACGTGCCCGGCAGCGCAGACCGGCCGGACCCATGGGGCCGGTCGGTCGCGGTCATGGACCTCAACGCGGACCTGGGCGAGGGCTTCGGACGCTGGACGCTCACCGACGACGAGGCTCTTCTCGCCTGTGTGACCAGCGCCAACGTGGCCTGCGGATTCCACGCGGGGGACGCCTCCGTGATGCGGCGGGTCTGCGACTCGGCGGCCGTCCGGGGCGTACGGATCGGGGCGCAGGTCTCGTACCGCGACCTGGCCGGCTTCGGGCGCCGCGCCATGGACGTACCGGCCGACGAACTCGCCGCCGAAGTGGCTTACCAGATCGGTGCGTTGCGGGTGTTCGCCGAGGCGGCCGGTTCCCGCGTCTCGTACGTGAAACCGCACGGCGCCCTCTACAACCGCACCGTCCGCGACGACGAGCAGGCCGCCGCCGTCATCGAGGGCGTCCGGCTGGCGGGCGGGGACCCGGCCGTCCTCGGGCTGCCCGGTTCCCGGCTGCTCGCCCGCGCCGCGGAGGCGGGTCTGACCGCCGTGGAGGAGGCCTTCGCCGACCGCGCGTACACCCCGCAGGGCACCCTCGTGCCGCGCGGTGAGCCCGGGGCGGTGGTGCACGACCCGGACGAGGTCGTACGCCGCAGCGTGGGCTTCGCCGTCGACCGCGGGGTGACCGGGGCGGACGGCGGCCGGATACCCGTCGTCGCCCGGTCCCTGTGCGTCCACGGCGACACCCCCGGCGCCGCCGCACTCGCCCGGCGGGTGCGGGCGGCGCTGGAAGAGGCGGGCGTCGCGGTGCGGGCGTTCGCATGAGCGCGGAAGGACGGACCGGTCGGCCGCTCGTCGTGCTGCCCGCCGGACCCCGGGCGCTGCTGGTCGAGCTGGACGGCCGGGAGGCCACGGAGGCGTTCCACGCGGAGGTGCTGCGGCGCCGCACGGCGGGTGAACTGCCCGACGTGCGCGACATCGTGCCCGGCGAGCGGACGGTGCTGCTCGACGGCATCGCACGGGACGCCGCCGCCGCGCTCGCCCGGGAGCTGCCGGCCTGGCACATACCGCCGCCGCTCCCCGGTGCGGCCGCGGCGGTGGAGCTCCCCGTCGTGTACGACGGCCCGGACCTGGCCGATGTCGCCGAGGCCTGGGGGGTGGCCGTCGCCGAGGTGTCCCGCATCCACGCCGGAACCGAGTTCCGGGTCGCCTTCTGCGGGTTCGCCCCCGGCTTCGGTTACCTGACCGGCCTGCCGGACCGCCTCCACCTGCCGCGCCGGGCGACCCCGCGCACCCGGGTCCCGGCGGGCGCGGTCGCGCTGGCCGGCCCGTACACCGGGGTGTACCCGCGCCCGTCCCCCGGCGGCTGGCAGCTCATCGGCCGGCTGCCGGACCCCGGCCCGCTGTGGGACCCGCACCGCGAACCGGCCGCGCTGCTGGGGCCGGGCGCGCGGGTCCGCTTCGTGGAGGCGGGGGAATGAGCGCAGGGCTGGAGGTCGTCCGCGCCGGGGCCCTGACCACCGTGCAGGACGAGGGCCGTGCCGGACTGGCCCATCTGGGCGTCGGACGGGCGGGCGCCCTCGACGCACCCGCCGCCGCGCTCGCCAACCGGCTCGCCGGCAACCCGGTCACCGCGGCCGTCCTGGAGACGACCGCCACCGGCTGCGCCGTCCGCCCGGACCGTGCGGTGCGGGTGGTCGTCGGCGGGGCGCCGTGCCGGGTGACGGTGGACGGGCGGCCGGTGGCGTGGGGCGCCGCGGTGCACGTGCCGGCGGGTGCGGTGCTGGAGGCGGGGCCCGCGGTGCACGGACTGCGCAGCTACCTGGCGTTCGCGGGCGGCGTGGCGGCGGACCCGGTGCTCGGCAGCAGATCCGCCGACCTGCTCTCCGGTCTGGGCCCCGCGCCCCTGCGCGACGGGGACGTACTGCCCCTGGGCCCGCCCCCGCAGGCCGGCGAGCCGCCCGCCGGCGCGGTGCCGTGGCCGGGCGCGCCCGGCGGACTCGTGCTCCCGGTGCACTTCGGCCCCCGCCACACCTGGTTCACGCCCGCCGCGCTCCGTACGTTCACCACCGCGGCGTACCGCGTCTCCGCGCAGAGCAACCGCATCGGCCTGCGCACCGAGGGCCCGCCGCTTGAGCGGGCCCGTACCGGTGAACTGCCCAGCGAGGGCATGGTGCTCGGAGCCGTCCAGGTCCCGCCGGACGGCCGCCCGGTGGTGTTCCTCAACGACCACCCGACGACGGGCGGTTATCCGGTGGTGGGCGTCGTCCCCGAAGCGGCGCTGGCGGCTGCCGCCCAGGCGGGGGCGGGGTCGGTGGTGCGGTTCGTACGCGCCGGGAGGTGAGCGGTGGCACAGGAGTCGTGTGGGGCGTCGCGCGATATTCGCACGACATGGCCGGGCGCCTCTGGAACGCTCCGTACGCGGGCCCGCGCCCGCGTACGGAGCGTTCCAGACGACTGAACGGACGAGTGATGGCTTTCGCGCTGCAAGGGCCGGTTCTGGAGGGTGCGCGTGTGCGCCTGGAGCCGCTGGGACACCGACATGCGGAGGATCTGGCGGTCGCCGCGGAGGAGGACCGGACCTCGTACCGGTTCACGTGGGTGCCTCGCGCGCATGAGGTCGGCGAGTACGTCGACGCCCAGCTGGCCCGCACCGCCACCGGGAAGCTGTTCCCGTACGCGCAGATCGACCGGGCGTCCGGCCGAGCGGTCGGCGTCACGGCGTACTGGGAGCCCCGGTACTGGCTGGGCGAGGACACGCTGAGCGCGATCGAGGTCGGCTTCACCTGGCTCGCCGCCTCCGCGCAGGGCTCGGGAATCAACGCCGAGGCCAAGTACCTGCTGTTCCGGCACGCGTTCGAGGCGTGGGGCGTGGCGCGCGTCGACCTGAAGACCGATGCCCGCAACAGCCGTTCCCGTGCCGCGATCGAAGCGGCGGGCGCGAGCTTCGAGGGCGTGCTGCGGAACTGGTCCCGGTCGTGGGCGCCGGGCGAGGACGGGCGCCTGCGGGACTCCGCGATCTTCTCGATCACGGCGGAGGAGTGGCCGGACCGCCGGAAGGCGCTCGAAGAGCGCATCGCACGCGCCGGTGGGGCCTGATCCACCGGACCGACCCCACACGCGCGTGCCGCGTACGGCAGTGCCCTACACCCCCGCCCGGAACCCGCGCAGCCGCAGCGAGTTGCCGACCACGAACACCGAGGAGAACGCCATCGCGGCCCCCGCGATCATCGGGTTCAGCAGGCCCATCGCGGCCAGCGGCAGCGCCGCCACGTTGTAGGCGAAGGCCCAGAACAGGTTCGTACGGATGGTGCCGAGGGTCTTCCGTGACAGCCGGATCGCGTCCGCGGCGGCCCGCAGGTCCCCGCGTACCAGGGTCAGGTCGCCGGCCTCGATCGCGGCGTCCGTGCCCGTGCCCATGGCGAGGCCCAGGTCGGCCTGGGCGAGGGCCGCGGCGTCGTTCACTCCGTCGCCGACCATAGCGACCGAACGCCCCTCGCCCTGGAGGCGCTTGACGACGTCGACCTTGTCCTGCGGCATGACCTCCGCGTACACCTCGTCGATGCCGACCTCGGCCGCGACCGACTCCGCGACCGCCCGGTTGTCGCCGGTCAGCAGGATCGGTGTCAGGCCGAGCCTGCGCAGGCGCGCAATCGCCTCCGCGCTGGTGTCCTTCACCGCGTCGGCCACCTCCAGGACCGCACGCGCCTCGCCGTCCCAGGCGACCGCGATAGCGGTACGGCCGGCGGCCTCCGCCTCGGCCTTGCGACGGGCCAGCTCCACGGGCAGGTGGATCTCCCACTCGGACAGCAGCTGCTCGCGGCCCACCAGGACGGCGTGGCCCTCGACGATGCCCTGGACGCCGAGTCCGGGCACGTTGGCGAAGTCCTCGGGGGTGGGGAGCGCGGCGCCGGTGCGGTCGGTGGCTCCGGTGGCGACGGCCTGGGCGATGGGGTGTTCGGAGGCGTGTTCCAGGGCTCCGGCGAGGCGCAGGACGTCGTTCTCGGTGGTGCCGGGTGCGGTGTGGACAGTCTGGAGGGTCATCTTTCCGGTGGTGACGGTGCCGGTCTTGTCGAGGACGATGGTGTCGACGCGGCGGGTGGTCTCCAGGACTTCGGGGCCCTTGATGAGGATGCCGAGCTGGGCGCCGCGTCCGGTGCCGACCATGAGGGCGGTCGGGGTGGCGAGGCCCAGGGCGCACGGGCAGGCGATGATCAGTACGGCGACGGCGGCCGTGAACGCGGCCGTCAGGCCCTCCCCGCTGCCCAGCCAGAAGCCGAGCGTGCCGAGCGCGAGCGCGATCACGACGGGGACGAACACCGCCGAGATCCGGTCGGCCAGCCGCTGGGCCGCGGCCTTGCCGTTCTGCGCGTCCTCGACCAGCTTCGCCATCCGCGCCAGCTGGGTGTCGGCGCCGACCCGCGTCGCCTCGACGACGAGCCGGCCGCCCGCGTTCAGCGTCGCGCCGGTCACCGTGTCGCCGACCGTGACCTCGACGGGCACGGACTCACCGGTGAGCATCGACGCGTCCACCGCCGAACTGCCCTCCACCACGGTGCCGTCGGTCGCGATCTTCTCGCCCGGGCGGACCAGGAACCGGTCACCGACCCGGAGATCCTCCGTGGCCACGGTGACCTCACGGCCTTCGCGCAGGACGGTGACCTCCTTCGCGCCGAGCTCCAGCAGCGCCTTCAGCGCGGCGCCCGCCTTCCGCTTGGAACGGGCCTCGAAGTAGCGCCCGGCCAGGATGAACGCGGTGACGCCCGCGGCGGCCTCCAGATAGATGTTCCCGGAGCCGTCGCTGCGGCCGATGGTCAGCTCGAAGGGGTGCGTCATGCCGGTCATCCCGGCGGTGCCGAAGAACAGTGCCCACAGCGACCACAGGAACGCGGCCGAGGTGCCGACCGAGATCAGCGTGTCCATGGTGGCCGCGCCGTGCCGGGCGTTGGTCCACGCGGCACGGTGGAAGGGCCAGGCGGCGTACGTGACGACGGGGGCGGTGAGGGTGAGGGAGAGCCACTGCCAGTTGTCGAACTGGAGCGCCGGGATCATCGACATCGCGATCACCGGCACCGCGAGCAGGACCGCGGTGATCAGCCGCTGCCGCAGCTGGCGCAGCTCGTCCGCCTCCACCGTCCCGGCGGGGGCGTCGCCGCCGCGTACCGGCGGAGCGGGCTCGTGCGCGGTGTAGCCGGTCTTCTCGACCGTGGCGATCAGGTCCTGTACGGAGACGTCCTCGCCCCGGTAGCTGACCTTGGCCTTCTCGGTGGAGTAGTTGACGGTGGCCTCGACCCCGTCCATCCGGTTGAGCTTCTTCTCGATACGGGCCGCGCACGAGGCACAGGTCATGCCGCCGATGGCGAGCTCGACCTCTGCGGCGACGCCGGTACCGGTGGAGCCACTGGGGGCAGTGGTGCCGGTGGTGGCTGCGGTCTGCGCGGACACGGGGCCTCCTTCGATCGGTCCTACATACCCCTGGGGGGTATGTATTGATGACTCAGGTATACCCCCTGCCCCTATGCGAACGCAAGGGTGATCTGCGAGGGAACCGCGGACCGCGCGCGTCCGGTCGACGGCCATGCGTCCGGCCTCGCGTATCTTCGCGTTCACGGTGAGGCTGCGCCCCAGGCCTACCGCCCCGTAGGCTGGCATTGGACTAGACCTATTGATGGTTTCTGGAGGATTGGGTTCCCATGAGCAACCGTGCAGTCCTGGAGGTGATCGCTCTCGACGCGGAGGACGCGGTCGCTGCCCAGGCGGGTGGTGCGGACCGGCTTGAGCTGGTCACCGACATGGCGGCGGACGGCCTCACCCCGTCCTGCGCGACGTTCGCGGCGATCCGCGCGGCGGTGGACATCCCGCTGCGGGTGATGCTCAGGGTGGCGGACGGCTTCGCGGCCGGCGACGTCGGCGTCCTCGTCCGCAAGGCGCGCGAACTCCGGGCGGAGGGTGCGGACGAGTTCGTGCTCGGCTTCCTGGACGAGGACGGCCACCCCGACCTCGTCGCGGTCGAGCGGATCGTCGCCGAGCTGGACGGCTGCAGCTGGACGTTCCACCGTGCGATCGACCGCGCGGCCGACCGGGACGCGCTGCGCAAGTCCCTCGCCGACCTGCCGGGCCTGGACACCTACCTCACCGCGGGTTCGGCCGCCGGGGTGGACGACGGCATCCCCACGCTGATCGTCGAGGCGGCACGCAAGGGCGAGCCGGGGTACGAGCCCCAGATCCTCGTGGGTGGCGGTCTGCGCCTGGAGCACCTGCCGGAGCTGCTGGGTGCGGGCATCGACGCCGTCCACATCGGCGGAGCGGCCCGGCCGGGCGGCTGGGCGGGGCCGGTGGACGTGGCGGCGGTACGGCAGTGGCGGGACGTGCTCGACGGGTAGGGCATTCGCGTGCGGACTTTGAGGGCGGGGGCGGGATGCCGGGACACGGCAGCCCGCCCCCCAGTCGTTTCCGGCGGCGTTCGCAGGCTCGTGCTGTCATGACCCTGGCGCAACAAACGCCCCCGGCTTCACAATGGCGACACGGCGGTGTGGGAACGCTCCCACGGTGCCTCCCCGGCATTTTCTACTGCTCATGGGAGCGTTCCCACCGCTCATCCGCCACCCCCTGGACGTATTCGCCCCTACCGAAAGGCCCCCGGTGAACGCCTCTCCGCCCCCGTCCCCCACCGGTCGCGCCCGCGCCCGGCGCGGCCGCCGAGTGCTCGGCACGTTAGCTCTCACCGCCCTGTTCGGCGGTGTCCTCACCGCACCGGGCGCCGCCGCCGAGGACGCCGAACCGGCCCCGGAGCAGATCACCAACGGTGACTTCGCCGCCGGCACCGCGCCCTGGTGGTGGACCGCCAACACCGCCGCCGCGGTCACGGACGGCCGGCTCTGCACCGACGTACCGGCCGGAACGGCCAACCCGTGGGACGTGATCGTCGGCCAGAACGACATCCCGCTCGTCGCGGGGGAGACGTACAGCCTCACCTATACGGCCACCTCCACCACACCGCTGTCCATCCACACCAATGTGCAACTGGCCGTCGACCCGTGGACCACGGACCTCTCCTCGACCGACCAGATCGGCACCGAAGCGGCCCCCGTCACGCACTTCTTCACCGCGACCGCGGACCGCGACGCCGCCCAGCTCGCCTTCCAGATAGGCGGCAGCGACGAGGCGGCCACCTTCTGTCTCGACGACGTGTCCCTGCGCGGCGGTGCCGAACCGCCCGTGTACGTGCCCGACACCGGCTCGCGGGTCCGCGTCAACCAGGTCGGCTACCTCCCGCAGGGCCCCAAGGAAGGCACCCTGGTCACCGACGCGACCGAGCCCCTGCCCTGGACACTCAGGGCCGCCGACGGATCGGCCGCCGCCACCGGCACCACCGTCCCGGGCGGTGTCGACCCGACCTCCCGCCAGAACGTCCACACCTTCGACTTCGGCGACGTCACGACCGCCGGAGACGGGTACACCGTCGAGGCGGACGGGCAGGTCAGCGAGCCCTTCTCCATCGGGGCCGACCTCTACGACGCGCTGCGCGGCGACTCGCTCGCGTACTTCTACCAGAACCGCAGCGGCATCGAGATCGACGCGGACCTCGTCGGCGAGCAGTACGCGCGCCCGGCCGGACACCTCGGAGTCGCCCCCAACAAGGGCGACACGGACGTGCCCTGCCAGCCGGGCGTCTGCGACTACCGGCTCGATGTGCGGGGCGGCTGGTACGACGCCGGTGACCACGGCAAGTACGTCGTCAACGGCGGCATCGCGGTCGCCGAGCTGATGGACACGTACGAGCGGACCCTGACGGCAGACGGCGCCGAGTCCGCCGAACTCGGCGACGGCGCACTGCGAGTGCCCGAGCACGGCAACGACGTGCCGGACATCCTCGACGAGGCGCGCTGGGAACTCGACTTCATGATGCGCATGCAGGTCCCGGCCGGGCAGCCGCTCGCCGGAATGGTCCACCACAAGATGCACGACGCCCAGTGGACCGGCCTGCCGCTGCTGCCCCATCTCGACCCCCAGCAGCGCGAGTTGCACCCGCCGTCCACCGCCGCGACCCTGAACCTGGCCGCCGCGGCGGCCCAGTGCGCCCGGCTCTACGCCCCGTACGACGCGGACTTCGCCGACCGGTGCCGTACGGCGGCCGAGACGGCGTGGACCGCGGCGAAGGCCCACCCGGACGTGCTCGCCGACCCCAACGACGGCACGGGCGGCGGCACCTACAGCGACAACGACGTCTCCGACGAGTTCTACTGGGCCGCGGCCGAACTCTTCACCACCACCGGCGCCGACACCTACCGCCAGGCGCTCCTCGCGTCGCCGCTGCACGGCGACACCGACAAGGTCTTCCCGGCCGACGGCGGCATGTGGTGGGGCGGAACCGCCGGGCTCGGCGTCCTGACCCTCGCCACCGTCCCCAATGACCTCACCGCCGACCAGCTCGCCCAGGTCCGCACCGTGGTGACCACGGCCGCCGACCGCTACGCCGCCCAGACCCGGGACCAGCTCTACGGCGTCCCGTACGCCCCGGCCGGCCAGAACTACGCCTGGGGATCCAACAGCCAGGTGCTCAACAACATGATCGTGCTCGCCACCGCGGCCGACCTCACCGGAAAGGCCGGGTACCGCGACGCCGTACTGCGCGGCGCCGACTACCTCTTCGGGCGCAACCCGCTGAACCAGTCCTACGTCACCGGATACGGCGAGCGCAGCTCGCAGAACCAGCACCACCGGACGTGGGCGCACCAGAGCGACCCCGACCTGCCCCACCCGCCGGCCGGTTCCCTGGCGGGCGGACCGAACCTCACCGCCCCCACCTCCGGTGACCCGGAGGCCGCGGCCAAGCTCACGGGCTGTGCGGCGGCGATGTGCTACCTCGACGACATCGGCTCGTACGCCACCAACGAGGTCGCCATCAACTGGAACGCACCGCTGGCCTACATCGCCTCCTACCTGGACGACGCCGCTGACGGGGCGGGCCCGGCCCGCGCCTGCCGCGTCACGTACTCCTCGCACCCGTGGAGCACCGGCTCGACCACCACGGTCACGGTGAAGAACACCGGAACCGAGGCGCTCACCCCCTGGTCCCTGACCTGGCTGCTTCCGGGCGACCAGCAGCTCAGCCACACCTGGAGCGCCGAACTCGCCCAGTACGGGCGTACGGTCACCGCCGCACCGCTGTCCTGGAACCGCACCCTCGCACCGGGCGCGGAGATCGACTTCGGGTTCAACAGCAGCGTCTCGGGCGCGGCCGCCGACCCGGGCACGGTCAAGCTGAACGGGAGGGCCTGCACGGCCGGCTGACCGAACGCGGGGTGGGGGCGGGCCCCGCCCCCACCCCGCGTACGTCAGGCCAGTTCCTCCGGAAGCGGCGCCGCGTGAAGGACGATCAGCCCCGACACGGCACGGGTCAGCGCGACGTACAGCCGGCGCAGCCCCGTCCGCTCGTCGGGCTCGCCGTCGACCACCGCGGCCGGTTCGTCCAGCACCACGTAGTCGTACTCCAGCCCCTTCGCCAGCGACGCCGGGACCAGCGTCAGCCGGGACTCGGCGGTCGTCTCCTGGCCGGGGGAGAGGTAGCTGTGGCCCGCCGCGGTCAGCGCCCCGGCCAGTGCCGGAATGCGCGCGTCGGCGGCGATCAGACCGGTCGAACCCTCCTGCTCCAGGGACTCCGCACACGCCGCGACCACCGCAGCGTCCAGCGCCTCCGCACCCGTCACCTCCCGCACCGACAGCGAACCGGGCGACTCACGCACCGACTCCACCGCCGCGAGCCCGGGCGAGATCACCGGCAGCAGCCGGGAGGCGTACGCGATCACCTCGCGCGGCACACGGAAGCCCGCCGTCAGCTCCTCCACCAGCGCGTCCGACTTCCCCAGATGGTGCAGCGCCTGCTCCCAGCTCTGCGTCGACCACGGGGTCGTGCCCTGCGCCAGGTCACCGAGCACGGTCGCCGAACCGGTCGAGCACCGCCGGCCCACCGCCCGGTACTGCATGGGCGAGAGGTCCTGGGCCTCGTCGATGACGACATGACCGAGCGAGTGCGTACGCGCCACCAGATCACTCGCCTCGTCGATCAGCACCGCGTCCGCCGCCGACCACTTCGCCGCCTTCACGCTGCGGGCCGGCTTCGTCCACAGGATCGCCTTCTGCTCGTCCTCGCCGAGCAGCCCGTCCGCGTGCGCGGCCAGGAACTCCGGGTCCGACAACAGCCGCAGCACCAGCTTCGACGGCTCGACTGCGGGCCAGACCGCCTTCACGGCCGCCTTCACCGCCGGGGTGCGCGCCACCGCGTTCTGCACCCGGTCGTCGGGCGCCTCGCCCGCCTCCTCCATCCGCACCAGCACGGCGTGCGCGATGCGCTGCGGAAGGGCCTCGTGCGCGGCCCCGTACCGCATGTCCCTGGCCAGCAGCTCCTTGACCATCTCCTCGATCTCGTACGCCGGGACCCGCCAGCGCCGCGACCCGCGCACCACCATGACCGGCTCGACGGGCATCGTCACGTGCGAACGGATCGCCCTGCGCAACACCTCCGCCATCCGGGCGTCGCCCTTCACGACGGCGGCCCGCGCCTCGTCCGTGGACCGGACCTCGACCTGCGCCGTCACCAGGTCGTCGACCGTCGCCTGCTTCACCTCCAGCTCACCGAGAGCCGGCAGCACCTGCTCGATGTAGTGCAGGAAGGACTTGTTCGGCCCGATGACGAGCGTCCCGGTACGGGCGAGGCGCTCGCGGTGCGCGTACAGCAGATACGCCACCCGGTGCAGGCCCACGGCCGTCTTCCCGGTGCCGGGCCCGCCCTGCACACACACGGTGCCGCCGAGGTCGCTGCGGACGATCTCGTCCTGCTCGGGCTGGATCGTCGCGACGATGTCACGCATCGGGCCGACACGGGGCCGCTCGATCTCCGCCTGGAGGAGCTTGCTCGTCTGCGCGGCCTCGGAAGGGTCGGTGAGGTGCTCGTCCTCGTACGCGGTCAGCTCGCCGCCCGTGTAACCGAAGCGGCGCCGCTGGCCGACGTCGAGCGGGTCCTTCCGGGACGCCCGGTAGAACGGCTGGGAGACCGGCGCACGCCAGTCGATGACCATCGGATCACCGTCGGCGTCATGGACGTGGCGGCGCCCGATGTAGAACTGCTCGCCCTCCGCGCCCTCGGCCTGCGCCGCACCCACCACATGGAGGTAGTCCAGCCGCCCGAAGAACAGCGGGGTGTGTGAGAGGTCGGCGAGCGACTTGATGCGGTCGGCGATCTGGGCCTGGAGCACTGCGGCGTTCACCCAGTTCGCCGTGACATCGCGGATGTTCAGGGCCTGGGCGTCCTCGCGCATGGCGCGCAGGGCGGCGCGTGAGGCGGCGAGATGGGCGCGCTCATGGGCGAGAGGGTCGGTGGTGGTGTCGCTTTCGTGTTCGTGCGCGGGCACGGTGTTGCCTCCGGCATTCAACGCAGGACGGCGGACCGCCCCCGCCCCGGTCAGTCCTTCGGGGGCGATGCGGTCCGCTCGGGGATCGATCACTGGTACGCACGTGGCCGTACGTACGGCTGTCGGCCGGTTTCCGTCCGGTCGGCGGCGCTCCCCCGGCTGCCGGCGCGGGTCCTTGCGGACGGCCGGTACCACGGTGCGGGAGGCGGGCAGACCGGCGATTGTATCGACCGTCCAGGCCGGGCGCGAACGAATTTCGGCCGCCCTCCACCCCCGCGGAGGACGAGGGCGGCCCTCCACCCCGTAGGGGACGGCATGCGACCACGGGGGTAGACGCGCGACCACGGGCTTCCACCTCCGGACCGACGCGGCGGCACACCCGGCCGGAGCACCATGGAGACATGAGCACCGTCACCCTGAACCCCCGCAGGACCGGCCCCGCGCACGGCGCGACCGCGGCCACCGGTCACTCCCACAGCCACCGCGCCGGAGACGCGCTGCGCGCCGTCAAGGTCTACGCAAGGGCCGCGTTCGGCGTCGTCGTACTCGGCGAGTACGCGGAGGAGGCGGGCGTCCGCCGCAGGAGCTGAACCCGCCCCTCCGCACCCTCTCAGTTGTCCGACAGCAGCTCGTCCGCGTCCACGATCCGGTACGCGTAGCCCTGCTCCGCCAGGAACCGCTGGCGGTGCGCCGCGAAGTCCTGGTCGATCGTGTCGCGCGCGACCACCGAGTAGAACCGCGCCTCGTGCCCGTCTGCCTTCGGCCGCAGCACCCGGCCCAGCCGCTGGGCCTCCTCCTGACGCGAACCGAACGTGCCCGACACCTGAATGGCGACGGTGGCCTCCGGCAGGTCGATCGAGAAGTTCGCCACCTTCGACACGACCAGCACGCTGATCTCGCCCTCCCGGAAGGCGCCGAACAGCTTCTCGCGCTGGGCGTTGCTGGTCTCGCCCTTGATCACCGGGGCGTTCAGGTGCTCACCCAGCTCGTCGAGCTGGTCGATGTACTGCCCGATGACCAGCGTCTGCTCACCCTGGTGCTTGCGCACCAGCGCCTCGGTGACCTTGCGCTTCGTCGCGGTCGTCGCGCAGAACCGGTACTTCTCCTCCGCCTCGGCGGTCGCGTACGCGAGCCGCTCGCTGTCCGTGAGGTTGACCCGTACCTCGACGCAGTCGGCGGGCGCGATGTAGCCCTGCGCCTCGATCTCCTTCCACGGGGCGTCGAACCGCTTGGGCCCGATCAGCGAGAAGACGTCCGACTCGCGGCCGTCCTCCCGCACGAGCGTCGCCGTGAGCCCGAGCCGGCGCCGCGCCTGGAGATCCGCGGTGAACTTGAAGACGGGCGCGGGCAGCAGATGCACCTCGTCGTAGATCACGAGACCCCAGTCGCGGGAGTCGAACAGCTCCAGGTGCGGGTAGACGCCCTTCCTGCGGGTCGTCAGCACCTGGTACGTGGCGATGGTGACCGGGCGGATCTCCTTGCGCGTACCGCTGTACTCGCCGATCTCCTCCTCGGTCAGCGACGTCCGCTTCACCAGCTCGTGCTTCCACTGCCGGGCCGAGACGGTGTTCGTGACCAGGATCAGCGTGGTCGCCTTGGCCTGCGCCATCGCACCCGCCCCGACCAGGGTCTTCCCTGCCCCGCACGGCAGCACGACGACCCCGGACCCGCCGTGCCAGAACCCCTCGACAGCCTGCTGCTGATAGGGCCGCAGCGCCCAGCCGTTCTCGTCCAGGTCGATCGGGTGCGCCTCGCCGTCCACGTACCCGGCGAGGTCCTCGGCGGGCCAGCCCAGCTTCAGCAGCGTCTGCTTGACCTGCCCGCGCTCGGACGGGTGCACGGCCACGGTGTCCGGGTCGATCCGGGCGCCGACCAGCGGCTGGACCTTCTTCGACCGGAGGATCTCCTCCAGAACCGGCCGGTCCGTGGAGGTCAGCACGAGTCCGTGGACCGGGTGCTTGGAGAGCGTGAGGCGGCCGTAGCGGTCCATCGTCTCGGCGATGTCGACGAGCAGCGCGTGCGGTACGGGGTAACGCGAGTACTTCACGAGCGCGTCGACGACCTGCTCGGCGTCGTGCCCTGCGGCGCGGGCGTTCCACAGCCCGAGCGGGGTCAGCCGGTAGGTGTGGATGTGCTCGGGCGCACGCTCCAGCTCCGCGAAGGGGGCGATCACACGGCGGCAGGCGTCGGCCTGCTCGTGGTCGACTTCGAGGAGCAGCGTCTTGTCGCTCTGGACGATGAGGGGTCCGGTCACGCGCTTCGGCCCTTTCTACGGGGCCGCCCGGAGGCGGCGGGTTGGCCAAACCTCCAGTGTGCCGTATGTGGGGGCGGGGTGGTGTTGCCCCTGTCCGGGGCTCGGGGTTCCGTCCTCAAGCGCCGGACGGGCTTGATGGGTGCGGCTTGCTCCGTGGGGGTGCGCGGTTGCCCGGTGGGTGGGGTCCGGTGCCCCTCCGGGGCGTCTCCTCAAACGACGAACGTTTCCAGTCCCACGCAGCGGACCCCGGTATCCGTTCGTCGTCCTGCGGGGACTCCCCTGCACGGCCCCGGACCGGCCGCCTTGCGTCTGCGGCAGTCGCAGGGCCGGTGTGCAGACGCGGGTGATGCCGGGTGGGGGCGTGCAGGGGAGTCCCCGCAGAAAATGGCGTACGACCCGGGTGCACACGCCATTTTTGAGGAGTCTCCCCGGAGGGACCCCACCCCCACCCACCGCACAGGGGCGCACCCCGGACCGCCGCAACCTCACCGCCCCAGGGGCGACGTCACGTCTGGTCGTCGGCCAGTTCCGCCACGCCCGTGATCCGGTGGAGGGGGTACGTGCGGACCTCGTCCGCCGTGTGGTCGTACGCGGTGACGTAGCCGCCCTCGACGCGGACCGGGGCGATCACGCGCTGGCTGGCGGCGCCCTCCGCGTTGACGTAGCCGATCCAGATCGCCGAGCCCGTCATCGCCGCGGCCTGGACGGTGACCAGGGTCTCGGCGGAGGTCGTACGGGGCAGTGCGCCCGCCGCGGACGCGGTGGGGCCGGTCTCCTTGTGGACGACCGTCGCCGCCGTGTCCCCGGCCCGGATCGCCCGGACCGCCGCTCCGAGGAGGGTCGGGTCGGGCACTGGCGGGCCTTCGGGCACGGGGACGGGGGCCCGGCGCGGCGGTGTGCGGACGGCGCCGGCGCGGGTGATCAGGACGTCGCCCTCGGCGGACTCCGCGGCGGGCGCGTACCCCATCTCGCGCAGGCCGTCGAGGAGCGACGCCGGGTCGATCTGGGCGGCCAGGGCCGTCGGGGCGAGCCGGCGCAGCCGCAGGGTCGCGGAGCGCTTGTCGGCGAGGATCTCGTTGAGGACGGCCTCGTCGTCGCAGCGTACGTACGAGGAGGCGGCGCCGATCCGGAGATGGCCGTGGCGGCGCGACACGTCGTCGATGAGGTAGCTGAGGGGCTGCGGCACCGGCGTGCGGCTGTGCGCGGCGAGGAAGGCGTGCAGGTCGGCGGCGGACTGCCCGGCGTCCAGGGCGCGGCGTACGGAGCCGGGGGTGAAGCGGTAGACCGTGGCGCCGCCCTTCGACTCGATGTCCGCGAGCGCGGAGAGCATGTCGGCGAGCGGGCGTTCCAGCGGGCCGGGGGCGACGGCCGTCAGGTCGGCCTGGAGCAGGACGTGGTCGAGGGGCTCCGGGATGAGCGGGGCGAGCCGGGCGGCGGCCTCGACGCGTCCGCCGGAGAGCAGGGCGCGGGTCTGCGAGGCGAGGGCGCCGCGGCCGGTGATGCCGAGGAGTTCCGACTCGTTCAGCGTCCACAGGGCGATCCGGGACCGGAGGTCGGTGGTGTCCCCGGCGGAGGCGGAGGCGCCGCGCAGCGGCCGTTCCCAGCGGAGCCGGGCGAGAAGGGACGCGGGGTCAGGCGCGGTGCCGGGCGGCAGCGCGGCGAGGAGGGCCAGGACCCGGTGGCGGACCTCCGGCGCGGCGGAGCGGTCGAGTTCGGGTCCGAGGGTGGACAGGGCGCGGCCCTTGGCGTCCTGGCCGCCGATCAGGCCCGAGGTGCGGGTGGCGGCGAGCCAGGCGGAGGCGAGGTCCACCCAGCGGTCCTGGGCGGACAGCTCCGTCCACTCGTCGTACGCGGGAGTCGGTGCGTACCGCTCGTCCGCCTCGCCGTCGGAGGCCAGCAGCCCGGCCGCGTAGGCGAGTTCGATCCAGAACGCGGCGACGGGTTCCGAGACGTCCAGGGTGGCGGCGGTCTTCTTCAGCTCGCGGACGCTGAGGCCGCCGGCCCGCAGTATCGCGGGGCCGCCACCGTTCCAGCTCTTGAGCAGTTCCTCGACGGTGGACACCGCGAGGAACGCCTGTCCGGCCGCGGCACTGTCCACAGCCTGTGGATCGCGTTCGGCGACGGTGACAAGGGCGGGCGGCTGCGGTTCGGGCACGCGGTGGGCGCGCCCCGCGCGCAGATGCAGCGCGGCCTCGCGCGGCAGGACGACGGTGCGGGTCGACACGGGCAGCAGGAGCCCGCGGTCACGCAGCCACTTCACGGGCGGGGTGGGGTTCGGGGTGACCTCGCCGTACGGCGGGCCCCAGACCAGCCGGTCCAGCACCGACAGGGCCTCCACCGGGGCGGTGTCGAGGAGTTCGCCCATCCGGGTGCGGTCGGTGAACAGCGCGGAGAGGGCGCCGACCGCGGAGACCGGGTCATGGGTGGCGGGCAGCCCCGCCTCGTGGAGGATCTCCTGGAGCCGGCCGGGCGACATGCCGGCGGTGGCCTCGGCGACGGTCGGCCCGAGACCGGTGGGAGAGGGGTGCTGCGGAGACGGTGACAGCAGTTCACGGGCGGTGCGCACCAGGCGCAGCCGGTCGTCCTCGCCCCAGACGAGGGCCTGTTCGCGCAGCGTGCCGAGGGCACCTGGCAGCGCCGCCACGATCGCGGCGCCCGCGTCGTCCCGGTGCTCCCCGTCGTCCCGGCCGTCGCCCGTGAGCAGGCCCAGCAGGATGTCGTACGGCGCCGGGTCGGGTGCGACGGCCAGGGCCTCGGCGGTCTGCAGGGCGAAGCGGTCGAGGTGCTCCAGGGCGCGGACGACGGAGGCACGGGTGCCGGCGCGTGTCGCGAGCTGGGTGATGTCGCCGGGCACGGGGGTGAGGAGATCCGGCCGGGCACGCAGCAGCCCGGCCAGTGACTCGTCGTCCCGGGCGCGCAGAGCCTCGGCGAGCGTCCGCGGTGGTGTGGTCATCCCCATCCGTCCCACGGTAGTCGCTCCGGACAGGCCCGAGGACGCTACCGTCGGTGCAGGGCGGTAAGAGGGGAACGATCGCGTGGGGATCGAGAGCGACCAGCTGGTCTACGACTACTTGAGCCGGGTCGGCGACCTGGCACAGCAGCAACAGCTGTCCTCGGGCACCCGGATGAGACTCGTGTCGGAGTTGCGGGGCGAGATCGACCGGCAGCGGGTGGCGCAGGCCGCGGACACCCCGGGGGCGGTGCGCCGCATCATCGGGAAGCTCGGCACCCCCGACGAACTGGTCGCGGCGGCGGCCTCGTCGGGCGACGGGACGCCGTTGCTGCCGCAGGAGCCGGACACGGGCGGCGCGCCGCCGGCGGGGATCCCGCGCCCGCGCCGGGGGAAGCTCCGGAAAGACAGTTCGCGCAAGGGCGCGTCGGAAGCGCGGGAAGCCGCTTCGGGGCCGCCGCCCCGCCCGGCGCCGTCCCCGCCGCACCGGGCGGGGTCGGACGAACTCGGCCCGTCGGGGGACGACGCGGACTGGTGGAGCGTGGCCCCGGGCCGGTTCGGTGACGTCGGTGAGTTCGGCGCGGGGACCGATGTGCCGGGCTTCCGGGGCGGGGTGGAGATCCCGGCGGTGCTGAGGCCGCCGGTGGCGGCGGAGGACGGCGACGGCGACGAGGACGACGAGGAGTACGCGGAGGACGACGAGTTCGAGGCGGAGGCGGAGGCGGAGGCCGAGGCGCCGCGCCGGAGGCGGTTGCCGCGGCTGCGCCGCGCGCGTGACCGCGACGCCGCCGCGCGCCGCGGCTTCTCGCACCCCCTGCTCCTGCTGGCCGCCGCGCTGCTGGTGGCCGGTGCGGTGATGGACACCCCGCAGGCCCTGCTGGCCCTCGCAGGCGGCTGGCTGCTCGCGTACGGTTCCCGCACGCTGTCGCGCACGGAGGCGAAGTGGGCGGTGATGGGGCTGCCCGGGATCGTCGCGGTGGGCGCCCTGGTCTGGCTGTGGGGCCGGATGGACGGGCGGTGGGGCGCACCCATCGCGGAGGGGCAGATGGGCCCCGCGATCGGCGCTACGTGGCCGTGGGTGGTGCGGGGTGCGGCCGTTGCCTCCGCGCTCTACCTGGTGTGGCGGGCACGGGGCCCTCGGCCGGGCGGGCGGTGAGGTTGCGGCGGTCCGGGGTGCGCCCCTGTGCGGTGGGTGGGGTGGGGTCCCTCCGGGGAGACTCCTCAAAAATGGCGTGTGCACCCCGGTACGCAAACGACCCGGGTCGTACGCCATTTTCTGCGGGGACTCCCCTGCACGCCCCCACCCGGTCTCGACCGCGTCTGCACGCCGGTGGGACTGCTGTCGCAGACGCGGGACGGCCGGTCCGGGGCCGTGCAGGGGAGTCCCCGCAGGACGACGAACAAATACCGGGGTCCGCTGCGTGGGACTGGAAACGTTCGTCGTTTGAGGAGACGCCCCGGAGGGGCAGCGGACCCCACCCGGGGGTCAAGGCGCACCCCGCGGGGCACCCGCACAACTCAAGCCCGTCCGGCGCTTGAGGACGGAACCCCGAGCCCCGGACCGGCGGCAACGGCTAGCCGGCCAGCTTCGTCTGGAACTCGTCGAGGATCTGGCCCGCCGCCGTGTAGCCGATGCCGGCGATCCACAGGCGGTCGTCGACCTTGAAGACCTTGCCGTTCTTCGAGGCGGTCAGGCCCTTCCACAGGCCGCTCTTCATCGTCTTCGTCGCCCCCGCCTTGTCCGGGTCGCCGTACGTGGACGTGAAGACGACGTCCGCGTCCGCGAGGTCGATCTTCTCGGGGGAGACGTCGTAGGAGAAGCCGTCCTTGGCCTTGTCCGTGATGGCGGGCCGGCCCATGCCGAGGTCGGCGAGGAACGAGCCGATGTAGTTCTGCTTGCCGTAGATGCGGATGTCGGCGCCCTCGACGAAGCGCACGAAGTTGACGTCCGTGGCCGCCGCCTTCTCCTTGCCGCCGATCGCCGCGGTCACCTTCGCGACATGGGCGTCGTACGCAGCGACGATCTTCTTCGCCTCGGGCTGCTTGCCGAGCGCCTCGGCGTGGACCTGGAAGTTCTCCTTCCAGGCGGTGCCGGTGGACTCCGTCATCACGGTCGGGGCGATGGCGCTGAGCTGCTCGTAGCGGTCGCCGTCACGGACCTTGCTGGTGAGGATCAGGTCCGGCTTCAGGGAGGCGACGGTCTCCATGTTGGGGTTGGCGATCTCGCCGACCTCCGTGAGCTTCTTCGTCTTCTCCGCCGGCAGGTAGGCGGGGAAGCCGTCCTCCGTGGCGGAGTGCGTCGCGCCGACGGGCTGCACGCCCAGGGTGAGTGCGGAGTCCAGCTCGCCGGTGTCGAGGACCACGACGCGCTTGGGCGTCACGGGGACCTTCACGTCGCCCATGGCCGTCTTGACGGTGTGGGTCGCGGCGGCGTCGGCCCTGTCGCCGCCGCCGGAGTCCGAGTCGGACGAACCGCAGGCGGTGAGCGCGAGCGCGCCGGTCAGGGCGAGGGCGCCGAGGGTGATTCCGCGGCGGCGGAGGGCGGAGGACATGCGATGCCTTTCGTGGGTGGGGTGCGGCGTCAGGAGGAAGGCGTGGGCTGCCAGGGCGCGCCGGGTACGACGAGCGGGGAGCCCGTCACCGGGTCCGGGACGATCACGGCTTCGAGGCCGAAGACCTCGCGTACGAGTTCGGCGGTGACGACGTCCCGCGGGTGGCCCTCGGCGACGATCCGGCCTGCCTTCATGGCGACCAGGTGGTCGGCGTAGCGGGCGGCCTGGTTGAGGTCGTGCAGGACGGTGACCACGGTCCGGCCGCGGGTCCCGTCGGCGGCGGGGGCGGCGAGCCGGCGGACCAGGTCGAGGACCTCCACCTGGTGGGCGATGTCGAGGTAGGTGGTCGGCTCGTCGAGGAGCAGCAGGTCCGTGTCCTGGGCGAGGGCCATCGCGATCCAGACGCGCTGGCGCTGTCCGCCGGAGAGTTCGTCCACGGACCGGGAGCCGAGTGCGGTGATGTCGGTACGTTCCATGGCCTCGGTCACCGCCCTTTCGTCCTCCTGGGACCACTGCTGCCACCAGTGCTGGTGGGGCTGGCGGCCGCGGGCGACGAGGTCGGAGACGGTGATCGCCTCGGGGGCCACGGGGGTCTGCGGGAGCAGCCCGATCGACTGGGCGATCTTCTTCGTGGGGATCTTCGACAGCTCGGTGCCGTCCAGGAGCACTGCCCCGCCGCGCGGCTTGAGGAGCCGGCCGAGCGCGCGCAGCGTCGTCGACTTGCCGCAGGCGTTCGGCCCGACGATGACGGTGACCTTGCCGTCGGGGACGGCGAGGTCGAGTTCGTGGACGACGGTGCGGTCCTCGTACGCGAGGGTCAGCTCGCGCACCGTGAGTCGGCTGGTCGTGGTCATGCGTTGCCTCCCGAGCGGCCACCGTGACCGCGGATGATCAGCCAGATCAGATACGGGGCGCCGACCGCCGCCGTCAGGACGCCCACCGGGAGTTCGGTGGGGGAGAACAGCCTGCGGGCCAGCAGGTCCGCGAAGACGACGATCACCGCGCCGAGCAGCGCCGAGCAGAGCAGCGGGATCTGTGCGGTGCGGGTCATGCGGCGGGCGATCTGCGGGGCGAGCAGGGCGACGAAGTCGACCGGTCCGGCCGTTCCCGTGGCCACGGAGGCCAGGATCACGCCGAGGGCGACGAGTCCCAGACGTACCCGCCCCAGCCGGACCCCGAGGGCGGTCGCCGTGTCGTCGTCCATGGACACGGACCGCTGGGCGCGGGCGGCCCACAGGACGGCGGGCAGCAGGACGAGGAGGGTCCAGCCGATGGGTGCGGCCTCGTCGTAGCCGCGGCCGTTGAGCGATCCGGTCATCCAGATCTGGGCCTGCTGGGCGACGAGGTAGTCGCCCTTGGTCAGGAACAGGGTGGTGACCGAGCGCAGCGCGATCGCGAAACCGATGCCGATGAGGACGAAGCGGGTGGCGTGCAGCCCGCCGCGCCACGCGAAGGCGTAGACGAGCGCCGCGGCCGCGACTCCGCCGATCACCGACAGGTACGGCAGGACGGTGTACGAGGTGATGCCGAACGTCATCGCGCCGACCGTGAGCGCGCTCGCGCCCTGGCTGATGCCGATGATGTCGGGGCTGGCGAGGGGGTTGCGGGCCACGGTCTGGATCAGCGCGCCGGCGATGCCGAAGGCGAGGCCGACGAGGAGCCCGACGACCATGCGGGGCAGCCGCAGCGTGCCGACGACGAGCTCGTCGGGGGAGGGCCGGCCCAGGATCACGTTCAGGACTTCGGACGGTGCGACGAAGCTCTCGCCGACGCAGAGGTACGCGACGCAGACGACGGCCAGCAGGACGACGAGCGACGCGGCGACGACGGTGGCCCGCCGGTGCAGCAGGAACCGCCCGCGGGTCCCGATCCGTACGAGGCTGTATCCGGCGGGCCGCACCGCGGCCGTGGTGGCGCTCATGCGGGCACCGCCTTCCGGCGCACCAGCGTGACCAGGAACGGAACCCCGATCAGGGCCGTCATGACCCCGGCGGGCACCTCGCTCGGCGGGAAGACGATCCGGCCGATCACATCGGAGACGAGCAGCATCACGGGTCCGATCAGGGCGGCCATCGGGAGCACCCAGCGGTGGTCGCTGCCGACGATCGCCCGGGCGATGTGGGGAACGGCGAGGCCGATGAACGCGATCGGGCCGGCCGCGGCGACGCCGGCGCCGGTCAGCACGGTGGCACCGATGCCGCCGACGATGCGTACGGTCGCGATCTTCTGCCCGAGGCCCTTCGCCATGTCCTCGCCGAGCGCGAGGGCGTCGAGGCCGCGGGCGACGCAGAGCACGAGCACGGTGCCGAGCAGCAGGAACGGCCAGATCTGCTGGGCCACGTCGGCCTCGCGTCCGGCGATCGAGCCGACCTGCCAGAACCGGAACTCGTCCAGCGCGGACGCCTTCGTGGTCAGCACGGCCATGGTGACGGACACCAGCAGCGCGTTGATCGCCGCGCCGCCGAGCGCGAGCTTCACCGGGGTGGCGCCGCCGCGCCCGCTGGAGGCGATGGCGTACACGGCGACGGATGCGACGGCCGCCCCCGCGAAGGCGAACCAGACGTATCCGGTGAGCGTGTGGATTCCCGCGTACGCGATGGCCAGCACGACGCCGACCGAGGCGCCCTGGCTGATGCCGAGGATGCCGGGGTCGGCGATGGGGTTGCGGGTGATGCCCTGGAGCACCGTGCCGGCGAGGGCGAGCGAGGCGCCGACCATCAGACCGATCAGGGTGCGGGGCACCCGCATGTTCCGGATGACCTCGGCGGCGTCGGAGTGCCCGCCGTGGAGCAGGACGTCGAACACCTCCGACGGGGGTATGGAGCGTGCCCCGACGGCGAGGCTGAGCAGCACCGCGATCAGCAGCGCCACAACGGCCGCCGCCGTCGCGAGAGCGCGTCTGGAGCGGCGTGGTGCGGCGGTTGGCATCGAACCCCATAGACAGGCGAGACAAGCGAGACAAAGCCAAGCAAAGTAAGGCTTGGCTAAGTCTAAGCGTCGCCTGTCCGGGGTTCTCCGGCGGTGTACCGGCTCTGCCGGGGGCTCGGCACAATGGACCACATGGCTTCCCACACGCTGACGGTCGGCTTCGACCTGGACATGACGCTCATCGACTCACGGCCCGGCATCAAGGCCGCCTTCCTGGCGTTCTCCGCCGAGACGGGGACGTTCATAGACGCCGATCTGGCGGTGAGCCGCCTCGGTCCGCCGCTGGAGCAGGAGATAGCGCACTGGTTCCCGGCCGACGAAGTGGCCGCGATGGCTGACCGCTACCGTGAGATCTATCCCACGCACGCGATCCGCCCGACGCTCGCGATGCCCGGGGCGCGGGAGTCGATCGACGCGATCCGCGCACTCGGCGGCCGCACGATGGTCGTCACCGCGAAGTACGAACCGAACGCGAAGCTCCACCTGACCCACCTCGGCATCGAACCCGACGTGATCGTGGGCGGCCTGTGGGCCGAGGCGAAGGCGGAGGCACTGCGCGAGCACGGAGCGGGCGTCTACGTGGGCGACCACACGGGCGACGTACGCGGCGCGCAGGCGGCGAACGCGGTCTCGGTGGGCGTGACGACGGGGCCGTGCGACGAGGCGGAACTCCGCGCGGCGGGCGCGGACGTCGTTCTCACGTCGCTGACGGAGTTCCCGGCGTGGCTGGCGGCGTACACGGCGTCACAGGGCTGACGCGCCGGCGGCGAGCGCCGGTGGGGCGACCTCGCCGATGGCCCGTTTGAAGTCGGGGCAGTCGACGATCGGTTCGTGGTCGCAGACGGCCGCGTGGCGAAGGCTGTCACGCAGACGTGTGAGACGGCCGACCTGCTCGTCGAGGTCACGGGCCCGGGCGGCCATGCGCGTACGCAGGTCCGGATCCGACGGCTGTGCCACCAGGAACCGTCCGATCTCGGCGACCGAGAGCCCGGCGCCGCGCGCGCACGTGATCAGGGCGAGGCGCGCCAGCACATCCGGGTGATACGTACGCCGTAGCCCGTTGCGGCCCGCGGGAGCGATGAGGCCTTTCCGCTCGTAGAACCTCAGCGCCGAGGGTGCCAGTCCGGAGCACCGCGCGACGTCGGCGATGTCCAGCAACTGTTCCGCCATGAAAAGCCCCCTTGACTTGAATCGCGGTTCAAGTCGCAGCCTAGTCGGCATGAAGATTCATCACCTGAACTGTGGATCCGTCCGGACGATCGAGCCCACCTACGCCGCACTGCGGCCCGCTCCCGCCGTGAACCACTGTCTGCTGATCGAGACCCCTGCCGACGGCCTGGTCCTGGTCGAGACCGGACTCGGGCTCGGTGATGTCCGCGATCCGGCAGGCACGCTCGGCACGGAGTGGGTCGAGATGGCCGGTCCCGCGCTGGACGAGGAGGAGACGGCCCTGCGGCAGGTCGCCCGGCTGGGATACGCGCCGTCCGACGTGCGCCACATCCTCCTCACGCACCTGGACGTGGACCACAGCGGCGGCCTGCCCGACTTCCCCGATGCCCAGGTCCACGTACTCGCGTCCGAACTCGACGCGGCACGCTCCGAGGCGCCCAGCTTCCGCTACCGGCCTGCCCACTGGTCGCACGAGCCCCAGTGGATCACCTACGGCACCGAGTCCGACGAGCAGTGGTTCGGGTTCACCGCGCTGCGGCCGAAGGGGCTGGGGCCGGAGTTCAGGCTCGTGCCGCTCGGCGGTCACACCGCCGGCCACACGGGGATCGCCGTACAGGACGGCGACCGGTGGCTCCTTCATTGCGGCGACGCCTACTACTACCACCGTGAGGTCGGCCCGCTCAAGGAAACCCATCCGTTGCTCGACTTCGTCCAGACCACCTCACAGGTCCACCGCGAGCTGCGCCTGGGAACCCGGGCACGGCTACGCGAACTGCTCCGCGACCACGGGGGCCGGGTCGAGATCTTCTCCGCGCACGATCCGTGGGAACTGGCCCGCTACACGGGCGGAGCGGGAGAGGGGGCGGCGGGCTGAGACGCGGCCCCTACCGCTGCGCCGAGCCCGCCCGCGCCGAACGGACCACGCCCGCCGCGGCGATCAGGAAGCCGACACCCATCAGCATGCACAGGGACCAGAAGACGGATGGCAACGGGTCGGTGCCGAGGAAGAGCGGGGCCATGGTGGCGAGGGTCGACAGGGCGCCGAGGACGAAGACGATCGCGCCGATGCGGACCAGACGGTCGCCTGCGCCGGAAGTGGGAGTACTCACCCCGTCAGGGTAGTTCCCGGCGGCGTCGGGCCGCTCCCGGGCGGGGCAGGTGCCGTTTCCGGACAGAGTCCGGATGACCAGGCTTGACGAGGGGTACTTCACCTGTGGAGGCTTCTGCCAGCAGGGGAAGCACGACCACAGGACGGCCTGACCTGCTGAGGGCTTTGTTCCGGCATACGGGTTGAGATGGGGTGCGTGCTTTGCCGACTGGCAAGGTCAAATGGTTCAACAGCGAGAAGGGCTTCGGCTTCCTCTCCCGCGACGACGGCAGCGATGTCTTCGTGCACTCCTCCGTGCTTCCCGACGGAGTCGACGCACTCAAGCCCGGCCAGCGCGTCGAGTTCGGCGTGGTCGCCGGACAACGTGGTGACCAGGCACTTTCCGTGGCGATCCTCGACCCCACCCCGTCCGTCGCGGCTGCCCAGCGCCGCAAGCCGGACGAACTGGCGTCGATCGTGCAGGATCTGACGACGGTGCTGGAGAACATCACGCCGATGCTGGAGCGCGGCCGCTACCCCGACAAGGCGTCCGGCGCCAAGATCGCCGGCCTGCTGCGGGCGGTCGCGGACCAGCTCGACGTTTAAAGAGCGTTTTGTCCCGGCAGGGCTGTTTGATATCTCGGGTGGCAGGGCGACTTCAGACAGTCGTGCGTGACGATCGGGTCGTGCGCGCCCGTACTCTGCAGCTGCGTGCGGGATCGCCCGTAGGGGCAAGGAGGGGGGCAGGGAATGGACAGCGTCGGAACAGCGCGGCTGCTGATCAGCAATGGAGGTGAGTCCGCGCTGGAGTTGACCGTGGAACCCTGGGCAGAGACGCACCAGATGCTCCCGAAGCAGACGTGGGTCGTTGTCACCCACTCGCCTGCAGCGGATGGCTCATGGTCCGGAACTCTGCGGGAGGACGAACCATTCCAGGTCGACTATCGGCCCGAGTCGATCACGGTGTGGGTCAACGGAAACTGCTTCCACCTCAGTGACACGGACGCGAACGTGATCGACTCGGCCGACTGGCACTGCCCTGCTCAGGGCGCTTTCTCCTGATTCAGGAGTCGCGCCAGTTCGAGGTGGATTCGTGGGTGAGTCGTCGGCTCATGAGGTCGACCATGGCCACCTTGATCATGGCTTCAGAGCGGTGGGGGTGGGTTTCGTAGTCGCGGGCGAGACGGCGGTGATGCATGAGCCAGCCGAAGGTCCGCTCGACGACCCAGCGCCGCGGAATCACCTTGAAGCCCTTCTGGGCGGGGTCGCGACGCGTGACTTCGACATCGATGCCCAGGCGCGCGCCGTGGTCGATGACCTTGGTTCGATAGCCGCTGTCGGCCCACGCCTTCGTGACGCGGGGGTGGCCTTCGGCGATGTCCGAGAGCAGATGGATGCCACCGGCGTTGTCGGAGACGCTGGCGGCGGTGACCAGCACGGCCAGGAGGAGGCCGAGCGTGTCGACGCCGATGTGACGTTTGCGGCCCGCGATCTTCTTGCCCGCGTCGATGCCCTGACCGGCCGCGGGCACATTGGCCGAGGTCTTGACGCTCTGGGCGTCGAGAACGCAGGCGCTGGGCTCGACATCGCGGCCTTCGGCCTTCCGGACCAAGTGCCGCAGTAGGCCGTTGAGCTGGTCGCAGACCTCGTCCTTCTGCCAGGCGGCGAAGTATCCGTAGACGGTTTCCCACGGAGCGAAGTCGTGTGGCAGATACCTCCATGGGATCCCGGTCCGGTCGACGTAGAGGATGGCGTCCATGATCCGGCGCAGATCGTGCTCGGGCGGCCGGCCGATGTCCAAGCCCTTCCCCCTTCGCTCGGTCCGCCAGGCCGTAAGAGTTGGTTCCAGCAGTTTCCAACGGGCATCGGACAAGTCGCTCGGATACGGTCGCGGTCCGCGAGGCATGTTTCTGTAGTAGCAATGGCGGCCTTCCCGTTGAAGGGCGCAAACAGGCGCGACCGGGGGCGCGTTGGGATCAGACAGGAGCGAAGGGATCGAAACGGACCCTCGAAAGACGTCACCCGCCCCGCCTGCCCACAACAGACGTCCGAAGCCTCAGCCGACCCGAACCGTTCTGCCACCTGAACTGCGATGAAGCACCCCTGCCGGGACAAAACGCTCTTTTAGGGCGTGTTTCGGAAGTCCCGCCTGCTCTCCGGGCGGACGGCGCTACTTCCGAAACACGCCCCAGGCGCTCAGACGAACGACAGCGCGTCCGGGCCGAGGGGCGGCACCAGTCCCTCGGCCGCGGCGCGCGTCAGCAGGCCCCGGATCGCCGCGTAGCCGTCCTCGCCGAGGTCGGCGGTGAACTCGTTCACGTACAGACCGATGTGCTGGTCGGCGACGGACGGGTCCATCTCCTGCGCGTGCTCCAGGACGTAGGGGCGCGAGGTCTCCGGGTCGTCCCAGGCCATCCGGACCGACGTGCGCACCGAGTCGGCGAGGAGCTTCAGCGTGTCGGCGCCCAGGGAGCGCTTGGCGATGATCGCGCCGAGCGGGATCGGCAGCCCGGTCGTGTCCTCCCAGTGCCGGCCCATGTCGGCCAGGTTGTGCAGACCGTAGTTCTGGTACGTGAAGCGCGCCTCGTGGATGACGAGCCCGGCGTCGACCTTGCCGTCCCGCACCGCCGGCATGATCTCGTCGAACGGCATGACGACGATCTCACCGACCCCGCCGGGAACGACCTCCGCCGCCCAGAGGCGGAAGAGCAGGTACGCGGTGGAGCGCTCGCTCGGCACCGCGACCGTCTTCCCCGTCAGGTCCGCGCCCGCCTCCTTCGTGAGGACGAGCGGCCCGCAGCCCCGCCCCAGGGCCCCGCCGCACGGCAGGAGCGCGTACTCGTCGAGCACCCAGGGCAGTACCGCGTACGACACCTTGAGGACGTCCAGCTCGCCGCGCTCGGCCATGCCGTTGGTGAGGTCGATGTCCGCGAAGGTGACGTCGAGCGCGGGCGCGTCGGGCACCCTGCCGTGCGCCCAGGCGTCGAAGACGAACGTGTCGTTCGGGCACGGCGAGAAGGCGATCCGCAGCGGGTCAGGAGTCGTGTCGGTCATGGTGGATCCAGCCTTCCAGTACGGGGGTGAGCTTCCCGAACGCCTCGGTGAGCGCGGCCAGCGCGTCGCCGATGCGCCAGGCGTCGCGGTCGCGCGGGCCGACGGCGTTGGAGACGGCCCTGATCTCCAGGACGGGGACACCGGCCAGTGCGGCCGCCTCCGCGACCCCGAAGCCCTCCATGGCCTCGGCCACGGCGCCGGGGTGCGCGGTGCGGAGCGCGGCGGCGCGTTCGGCGCTGCCGGTGACCGTGGAGACGGTGAGGACGTCGCCGGTCACCCCACGGGTGGCGGCGACCGCCGCCCTCACCAGGGAGCGGGGTGGGAAGTGCCAGACCTGGCCGAAGCCCAGCTCGGTGACGGGCACGAAGCCCGCGGGGGTCTCGGCGCCCAGGTCCGCCGCGCCGATGCGGCCGGCCACGACGAGGGAACCGACCGGGGCCGCACCGGCGAACCCGCCGCCGATACCGGCCGAGATCACCAGGTCATAGCGGTCCGAGGCCAGGGCGAACGCGGCGGAGGCCGCCGCCGCTGCCGGCCCCGCGCCGCCCGCGAGGACGTCGTAGGGGCCCGCGCGATGGATCTCGGCGCCCGGAACCGTATGGACGGAGACGTCGCTGTCGGGCCCGGACGCACGCGTGACCGCGTCCCGTTCCACCGGGACAGCGGTCACGACGAGCACACGCACGGGGGAGTCCTCCGAGGTCAGGAGGGAATCAGTCGGACTTCTCGAGCTTGAAGTGCCAGATGCCGGTCAGCTTCTTGCCGTCGGTCTCCACGATGCTGATCTGGGTGGACTTCGTGGTCTCGCCGGTCTGGCTGGAGAAGAAGGCGCTGCCCGGGATGGACCGGTAGGTCTTCTTGTACGGCTCCTGCTCGGCCTGCTGGCCGTTGATGAAGAGGGTCCAGCCGTTGTCCGCGACCTCGGGGTCGACGCCGAAGCGGACCTTGTCGTCCATCGCGGCCTTGACGGTCTTCTCCGCCTTCTTGTTGAGGCAGCCCTGGATATCGGACTCCTTGAGGGCCTTGCCGTCGTTGTAGCAGGACGCCTCGGCACTCACCGAGTTGTCGCCGACCGTCACGGTGGCGAGCGGCGTCGGCTTGTCGCAGGCGGAGAGGACAAGGAGTCCCGCGGACACGGCACCAAGAGCGACGCCGATTCGACGGCCCTTACCGGAGAAGAACGCAACGGTCATGGGCCGAAGGCTATCGGTCGCTCACGCTCACGCCACGCGGGGGTGCGGCGAGCCGCCCCGCGCGGCGCCCAGCAGACCCCGTACGGACGTGGCGGCACCGAGCGCGAGGATGCCCGCGGCGACCGACATGCCCAGTACTCCGTTGAGGGGGAGGGCGATCCCGACGGCGCCGCCGGCCACCCAGGCCATCTGGAGCAACGTCTCCGAGCGGGCGAACGCGGACGTCCGCACCTCCTCCGGTACGTCGCGCTGGATCATCGCGTCCAGCGACAGCTTCGACAGGGCCTGGGTGAAGCCCGCCATGGCCGCGAGCGCGGCGACCATCACCGTGCTGAAGAAGACGGCGGCCAGCACGGCGACGCCCAGCGCCAGGCCCAGCACCGAGGCGACGATGATCTCGGGACCGCGGGCTCTGAGCCAGGAGCCGACCGCGGTGCCCAGCGCGTTGCCCACTCCGGCGGCCACACCGACGATGCCGAGTGAGATCGCGGCGCTCTGCCCGGCCAGTGGGTGCTCGCGCAGCAGGAACGCCAGGAAGAAGATCAGGAACCCGGAGAGCGCCCGGTGGGAGGCGTTGGCCTGGAGCCCGTGCAGGACGGACGGGCCGACGGAGCGCAGCCCGGGCCGCTTCTCCCCGCCCTTCTCCTTGGCCGGCTTCTTTCCGTTCCCGGGCGCGGCGTTCTTCCGGAGTGGTTCGGGCCGGACGGCACCCTCGCCGTGCGGCGGCACCAGATGCGCCTTCCGCTCCCCCTTCGCCGAGTCCACCTTGTGCGGCAGCGTGAAGGCGAGGACGGCGCCGCCGACGAAGATCGTGCACGCCCCGTACAGCGGCCACGGCGGACCGATGGTCTGGAGCCCCGCCCCGATGGGCGCGGCCACGCCGGTCGCCAGGAGACCGGCGAGGGTGACCCGCGAATTGGCCTTCACGAGCGAGAAACGGGGTGGCAGCAGACGCGGTACGACGGCGCTGCGCACCACTCCGTACGCCTTCGAGCACACCAGTACGCCCAGAGCGGCCGGATACAGCTCCAGCCCGCCGGTGGCGACCGCGCCCGACATGGTGAGCGCCAGGACGGCCCGCGCCAGCATGGAGCCCGCCATGGCGGCGCGACGGCCGTGCGGAAGGCGGTCCAGGAGCGGGCCGATGACCGGGGCGAGCAGGATGAACGGCGCCATGGTGACGGCGAGATAAAGCGCGACCCGGCCGCGGGCCTGGTCCGTCGGTACGGAGAAGAACACGGTCGACGCGAGCGCGACCGTGATCATCACGTCGCCCGCGCCGTTCACCGCGTGCAGTTCGATCAGCTTGCCGAGGCCCGACTCACCGGCCCCGTGGGCGTGGGTCGCCTTCCGGATGCCGCGGGCGGTTCCGGTGAACGGGGTGTGGAGGGCATGACCGATCGACCGGCCCGTTCTGCGGAGCGGGCCGGATTCGTCGTGCGACCTGGCAGAAGCCACTTGGTCATAGTGCCCCAGTCCCCGGCGTCACGAACCGAGATCGGCGCGGCGCGCGACGTGGACCGCCCCGTCGGGTCAGTGATCGGCCAGGTCGCAGGGGGTGCGGAGGGCCGGACCGGGAGGACCGGAGAGCGTTCTTCAGCGGGGACACGGCGTCGGATACGACGTCGTTTGGGACGGGCAGGTGGGCGGGGAGCGGCGGAGAGGGTAGCGTGCGTAGCGCGCCACCGGCGGTTGTTCTTGGCCGCGCGCCTCTCGGCGATCCCGCAGAATGGATCGCAGAAGGTGCGCCCGAGGCAGGTACAAACGGGTGTGGACGTCGACGCGGCCCCCAGGTCCGCTCCGCCCGCAACCGTATGGCCGAAATCGATGGATGTGCTGGCGCGCTCGTGAGACTGGCGTAGGAGAGAAGCGAGACCTGTGAGTGCTGCGACGACGAGAAGCCGTACGGCCCGTACCCCCGTTCCCGACCGCCTGTGCGCAGAGGCCGTAGACCTCGCCCGCGCGGCGGCCGAGGAAGCGGCCGCGCCGGGAGTGGTGGGTGAGCATGTGGCCGTGGTCCCCGAGGGGGACCGCGTCGTCACGCACTACTTCGAGTGCAAGGACCCGGCCTACCGGGGCTGGCGCTGGGCGGTGACCGTCGCCAGGGCCTCCCGCGCGAAGAACGTCACGCTGGACGAGACGGTCCTGCTGCCGGGCACCGACGCGCTGCTCGCGCCGGAGTGGGTGCCGTGGAGCGAGCGGCTGCGGCCGGGCGACATGGGGCCGGGCGACCTGCTGCCCACCGAGGCGGACGACCTGCGCCTGGAGCCGGGCTACACCGGTGAGGACGAGCTCCCGCCGAACTCCGCGGTCGCCGCGGTCTCGGGCGAGCTGGCCGACCTCGTCGAGTCCGAGGACGCGGAACTGACGACGCGCCCGGAGCCGCCGCGCCGCGGCTCGATCGCGGCGGTCGCGGACGAGCTCGGCATGCGGCGTGCGCGGGTGCTGTCCCGGTACGGGCTTTATGCGGCGGCCGACCGCTGGGACGAGGGGTTCGGCGCGAAGACGCCGATGGCCCAGGCGGCCCCGGCGACGTGTGTGTCGTGCGCCTTCCTGGTGCCGCTCGCGGGTTCGCTGAAGCAGGCCTTCGGGGTCTGCGCGAACGAGTTCGGTCCGGCGGACGGGCACGTGGTGTCCCTGTCGTACGGGTGCGGCGGGCATTCGGAGGCCGCGGTCATGCCGAAGCCGCCGAAGCCGGCGCCGCATGCGCTGGACACGATGCAGGTGGACGAGTACCCGCTGCGTCCGGCGCGGGATTCCGGCTCCGTGCCGGTGGAGACGGATGCGCCGACGGAGGACCTCGGCCACTCGTAGGCAGTGGCCCGGGGGCGGTTTCCGGCGGGGTGCGGGTTGCCCCGGTCCGGGGCTCGGGGTTCCGTCCTCAAGCGCCGGACGGGCTTGATGGGTGCGGGTCCCCCGCCCCGGTGCGCCGTTGCCCGGTGGTGGGGGTCCGGTGCCCCTCCGGGGCGTCTCCTCAAACGACGAACGTTTCCAGTCCCACGCAGCGGACCCCGGTATCCGTTCGTCGTCCTGCGGGGACTCCCCTGCACGGCCCCGGACCGGCCGCCTTGCGTCTGCGGCAGCAGTCTCACCGGCGTGCAGACGCAGGCGATGCCGGGTGGGGGCGTGCAGGGGAGTCCCCGCAGAAAATGGCGTACGACCCGGGTCGTTTGCGTACCGGGGTGCACACGCCATTTTTGAGGAGTCTCCCCGGAGGGACCCCACCCCCACCCACCGGACAGGGGCGTGCCGCACCCGGCGGAGCACCCGTACCCGGAAGACCCGGTAGCTTCGGGGCGCACACTTGGCGGCACGGGGTACGCGTAAACCGGACGACGGATGAGGGAGTCACGGCGTGAGCATGAATGCGACCGAGGGGGCCGACCCATTCGGAACCGCGCGGCTGCGACGCGGCGTGCTCGATGCCTGGGGCGCCGGCCCCGCCCGCTTCCGTGAGGACGCCAACGCCGAGGAGGACCTCGCGCTCGGCGGCTACCGCGACCGCCTCGTCGTCGAACTGGCCCAGAACGCCGCCGACGCCGCGGCCCGCGCCCATGTGCCCGGCCGGCTCCGGCTCACCCTGCACCCGGCGACGGCGACCGCCCCCGCGGTCCTCGCCGCCGCGAACACCGGCGCACCCCTGGACGCCACCGGCGTGGAGTCGCTGTCCACCCTGCGGGCCTCCGCCAAGCGTGAGGGGCATGACGGGGCCGTCGGCAGGTTCGGCGTCGGGTTCGCCGCCGTCCTCGCCGTGAGCGACGAGCCGGCCGTCGTGGGCCGGCACGGAGGCGTGCGCTGGTCCCTCGCCGAGGCCCGGGACCTCGCCCGCGAGGCGGCCGTCGGCAGCCCCGGCCTCGGCGACGAACTGCGCCGCCGCGACGGACACGTACCGCTGCTGCGCCTCCCGCTGCCCGCCGAGGGCACCGCACCCGACGGCTACGACACCGTCGTCATCCTGCCGCTGCGCGACGGCGTCGCCGAGGACCTGGTCGGCCGGCTGCTCGGCGCGATCGACGACGCCCTGCTCCTGACCCTGTCCGGCCTGGACGAGATCGTCGTGGAAACCCCGGACACCGTACGGACGTTGCGCCGCTCGCAGCACGGCCCGTACACGCACGTCGAGGACTCCGGGCACGGCACGAACCGCTGGCGGACCGTCACCCACCAGGGTCCGGTCGAGCCCGCCCTGCTCGCCGACCGCCCGCTGGAGGAACGGCTGCGCCCGCACTGGTCGGTGACCTGGGCGGTCCCCGTGGACGCGGAGGGCGCCCCGGTCCAGCCCCGCACGGCCCCCGTCGTGCACGCCCCGACGCCCACCGACGAACCGCTCGGCTTTCCCGCGCTGCTCATCGCCTCGCTGCCGCTGGACACCACCCGCCGGCACCCCGCGCCCGGTCTGCTCACCGATTTCCTGGTGCAGCGCGCGGCCGACGCGTACGCGGAACTGCTCGCCGACTGGCAGCCGGTGACCGTCGCGACGATCGGGCTCGTGCCCGGGCCGCTCGGCAAGGGCGAACTGGACGGCGCGCTGCGGGGCGCCGTACTGGAGCGGCTGCCCCGGGTCGCGTTCCTGGAACCGGCCGCCCCGCGCGACCCCGCCGCCGAACCCGACCGGTGGGACAGCTGGGACGCGGGGACGGAGAGCGCCCGCAAGGCCACCACCGCGCTGCGGCCGATCGAGGCCGAGGTGCTGGAGGGGGTCGGCGCCGAGACCGTCGCCGTGCTGGCCGAGGTGCTGCCGTGCCTGCTGCCCGCGGGACTTGAGCGCCGCGTCGAACTGCGGACACTCGGCGTCGCCCGGGTGCCGCTGACCGAGGCGATCGACCGGCTCGCGGGTCTGGAACGCGACCCGGGCTGGTGGCGGCGGCTGTACGACAGCCTGGCCGGTGTCGAGCCGGACCGGCTCTCCGGCCTTCCGGTGCCGCTCGCCGGCACGGAGTCCCAGGGCCCGGACCCCGACGCGCCGGCCGTCCCGCGGACGACGATCGGGCCCCGGCAGATCCTGCTCCCGCTGCCCGACGCGCTGACCGGTCCCGTCCTGGACCGGCTCGGCCGGCTCGGGCTGAAGGTCGCGCATCCGGACGCCGCGCACCCGCTCCTGGAGAAGCTGGGCGCCCTGCCCGCCACGCCCCGCGCCGTGCTGACGACCCCGCAGGTGCGGGCCGCCGTCGCCGGTTCGCTGGACGCGGGCGAGATCTGGGACGAGGACGCGCTCGACGGCGACGAGCTCGTGGAGACCGTCCTCACCCTGGTCCGGGACGCCGACCTGGCACCCGGCGACGAGCCCTGGCTCGGTGCGCTCGCCCTGCCCGACGAGGACGGCGAGCTCGCGCCGGCCGGTGAACTGGTGCTGCCGGGCAGCCCGTTCGCCGCGATCATGCGCGAGGGCGAACTCGCCCTGTGCGACGAGGAGCTGGCCGGCCGGTGGGGCGAGCAGCCGCTCACCGCCTGCGGGGTGCTTGCCACGTTCGCGCTCGTCAGGGCCACGGATGTGGTGCTCGACCCCGATGAACTGGAACCCCGGGACAGCGACTTCGCCGAGCCCGACGACGCCGGGCTGCTCGACGCCGTCGACGTGTGGTGCGAGGACATCCTCGACCAGCTCCCCGACACCCCCGTGCCGCCGGTCGCCACCGAGATCGTCGCCGTCCGCGACCTCGACCTCGTCGACGACGACGCCTGGCCCCAGGCGCTCGCCCTGCTCGCCAGGCCGCCGCTGCGGGACGCGCTGACCCAGCCGGTGCGCGTGCTGCTCCCGGACGGCACGACGCAGTCCGTACGCCCGTACACGGCCTGGTGGCTGCGCGATCACCCGGTGCTGGACGGCCGCCGCCCGGCCGGCCTGCGCGCCCACGGCGGGGACCCCCGGCTCGCGGGCCTGTACGACTCCGCCGACGCGACCGGCTTCGACGACGCGCAGGTGCTGCGCGCCCTCGGGGTACGGACGTCGGTCGCGGCCCTGCTGGACGAGCCCGGCGGTGCGGCCGAACTCCTCGGGCGGCTCGCGGACGAGGACCGTCCGGTCGGCCCCGTACAGCTGCACTCCCTGTACACGGCGCTCGCCGAACTCGATCCGGAGCAGGTCACGCTGCCGGACGAACTGCGGGCCGTCGTCGACGGCGAGGTGCGGGTCGTCGACGCGGCGGACGCGATGATCGCGGACGCCCCGGACCTGCTGCCGCTGACCGGCGGCGTGGCGCTGCTGCCCGTCGCCCCGTCGAGCGCGGCGGAGCTGGCCGAGCTGTTCCAGGTGCGGCGGCTCGGCGAGAGCGTCGAGGCGGAGGTGACGTCCGAGGGGGAGGAACACCAGGTCCCCGGCCCGGTCCGGATCCTGCTCGGCCCCGGCACCCCGGACACGTACGTCGAGCACGGCGAACTGCGGGCCGGTGGCGTCGAGCTGGACTGGCGCCGCACCCCGGACGGTGTCGTCCACGCCGCGACCCTGGAGGGCGTCGCGGCGGGCCTGGCCTGGGCGGCGGGCCAGTGGCCGCGCCGGTTCGAGGTCGCGGCCCTGCTGGAGGACCCGTCCCGCACGGACGAACTGGCCCGGGACCGCTGGTTCGACTGAGTACGGGGCGGCCCCGGGCTGCCGCTACGCCGGGAAGCGGCGGCCCACCAGGCGCCAGGCGTACTCCAGGGCGACCGAGGCCACCACGGCGATGCCCACCGCCGTCCACGGCATCGTCGTGCCCACCAGCTTCAGGGCGAAGAAGTCCTGGAGCCACGGCACCACGAGCACGATCAGGAACGCCAGGCCCATCGCCGCCACCAGACAGATCCGCCACCAGGTGTAGGGGCGCGCGATGATCGCCAGGACCCACATCGAGACCAGGAACAGCGTGAGCGTGGCGGCGCTCGTCTCCGCGTCCAGCGCGCCCGTACCGGAGTAGTGGTTCCGGGCGATCAGGTACATCGTGAAGGTGGCGGCGGCCGCGATGGTGCCCGACGGGATCGCGTACCGCATGACGCGGCGCACGAAGTGCGGATGGGCCCGTTCCTTGTTCGGCGCCAGGGCCAGGAAGAACGCCGGGACGCCGATCGTCAGCGTCGACAGCAGGGTCAGATGGCGGGGCAGGAACGGGTACTCGACCTGGAAGCAGACGACCAGGACGGCCAGCAGAACCGAGTAGACGGTCTTCGTGAGGAACAGCGTGGCGACCCGGGTGATGTTGCCGATGACCCGGCGGCCCTCGGCGACGACGGAGGGCAGCGTCGCGAAGCTGTTGTTCAGGAGCACGATCTGGGCGACCGCCCGGGTCGCCTCCGAGCCCGAGCCCATCGAGACGCCGATGTCGGCGTCCTTGAGGGCGAGGACGTCGTTGACGCCGTCGCCGGTCATCGCGACGGTGTGGCCGCGGGACTGGAGGGCGGCGACCATGTCCCGCTTCTGCTGCGGGGTGACGCGGCCGAAGACCGTGTTCTCCTCCATGGCGGTGGCCATCGCGTCGGGGTCGGTCGGCAGTTTGCGTGCGTCCATGGTGTGCTCGGCGCCCGGCAGCCCGAGCTTCGCGGCGACGGCGCCGACCGAGACGGCGTTGTCCCCGGAGATCACCTTCGTGGCGACCCGCTGGTCGGCGAAGTAGGCGAGGGTCTCCCCGGCGTCGGGCCGCAGCCGCTGTTCCAGGACGACCAGCGCGCTCGGCACGGCCCCGTCGGCGCTGTCCGGGGCGTCGAGTTCGCCCCGCGCGCGGGCGAGCAGCAGGACCCGCAGGCCCTGCTCGTTGAGCTGCTCGATCTCGGTGAGGGCCGGGTCCGCCTCCGGGAGCAGCACGTCCGGGGCGCCGAGCAGCCAGGACGACTCACGCCCCTCGCCCTCGTCGAACGCGGCGCCGCTGTACTTGCGGGCCGAGGAGAACGGCAGCGCCTGGGTGACGGTCCAGGCCTGGCCCTCGGGGACCGGGTAGGTGTCGATGATGGCCTGGAGGCTGGCGTTGGGCCGCGGGTCGGAGGCACCGAAGGCCCCGAGGACGCGGCGCAGGTACGGCTCGTCCGTCCCGTTCAGCGCGCGGACTTCGCTGACGTCCATGCCGCCCTCGGTGAGGGTGCCGGTCTTGTCCAGGCAGACGACGTCGACCCGGGCCAGCCCTTCGATGGCGGGGAGCTCCTGGACCAGGCACTGCTTGCGCCCCAGCCGTACGACACCGATCGCGAAGGCGACCGAGGTGAGCAGGACCAGACCCTCGGGGATCATCGGGACGATGCCGCCGACGGTCCGGGCGACCGACTCCTTGAAGTTGTTGTCCTTGACGACGAGCTGGCTGATGATCAGGCCGATCGCGGTCGGGATCATCATCCAGGTGACGTACTTGAGGATGGTGGAGATGCCGCTGCGCAGCTCCGACTGGACGAGCGTGAAGCGGGAGGCCTCCTCGGCGAGCTGCGCGGCGTAGGCCTCGCGGCCGACCTTCGTCGCGGTGAAGGCGCCGCCGCCGGCGACGACGAAGCTGCCGGACATGACGGGGTCCCCGGTCCGTTTCAGCACCGGGTCGGCTTCGCCGGTGAGCAGGGACTCGTCGATCTCCAGGCTGTCGGCCTCGGTGACCGTGCCGTCCACGATGACCTTGTCGCCGGGGCCCAGCTCGACGAGGTCGCCGAGGACGATCTCGGAGACGGAGACCTCGGCCGCCACCCCGTCCCGCCGCACCGTGGGTTTCGCCTCGCCGATGACCGCGAGGCTGTCCAGGGTCTTCTTGGCCCGCCACTCCTGCACGATGCCGATGCCGGTGTTGGCGATGATCACGAAGCCGAAGAGGCTGTCCTGGATCGGCGCGACGAACAGCATGATCACCCAGAGCACGCCGATGATCAGGTTGAACCGGGTGAGGACGTTGGCGCGGACGATCTCGGTCACGGACCGGGACGAGCGCACCGGTACGTCGTTGACCTCGCCGCGGGCGATCCGCTCGGCGACCTCGGCCGCGGTCAGTCCGCGGGCGGCGGCGGCCGGGGCGGGCGGGTCCACCGGGTGGACCGGGTCGAGTTCGGAACCGGCGTCGATCTTCACCGGCCGGCCGGTGCCGGGGGGTCCGGAGGAACCTGTCGGCTGTTCCCCGGAGGGATCGATTGCCCGCTGAGTCATGGTTCCGACGGTACGGGCGGATCGTGCGGTTCACCCACCGAGCAGCCGGAAGATCAGACCGGGGGAGGAGGGGAATGGTCCCGTGGTCGTACGGGAGCGGTGGAGGCGGTCCGGTTCAGGCGGTGGCGGGCGGGGTGTCGCCGGAACCGTCCTGCGGTGCGGCGGCCGCGGCGGCCCGCTTGAGTGCCGCGTCGCGGCCCCGTACGTACCAGATGCCGATCAGTCCGAGGCCGGCACCGGCCAGACAGGTCCACACCCACCACAGGTGTCCGTGGTCGTCGAACCAGCCGTAGAACGGGAGCTGGACCAGGAAGAGGACGAACCAGAGGATCGTGCCGCCGGTGATGGTCGCGACGACCGGGCCCTCCAGGGGCTCGGGTGCCTCGTGCTTCGCTGTCCACTTCGCCATGCGGCCAGTGTATGCGCGGCGTACGCAAAGCTGGTCAGGCCAGTCGACGCAAGGGTCTACGCGCGGAGATAGCGATCTTTGCCTTATGTATTCATACTGAATCTGCTTACGGCTGTCTCGAATTATTCGTGTGAACGTCCAAAGCTGACCAGATTTAACCCCCCTCTACGCACGACTGAGGTCATACATGTCCCCCTCGGCCACCGCTCCGGTCGACCCCACTCCGCCTCCTTCACCCCGGACCACCGGTGGCCTGGACGGTTTCTTCAAGATCTCCGAGCGGGGGTCGTCGGTCGCGCGTGAGATCCGCGGTGGCTTCGCCACGTTCTTCGCGATGGCGTACATCATCGTGCTGAACCCGATCATTCTCGGCAGCGCGAAGGACATGTACGGCCACCAGCTGGACAGCGGTCAGCTGGTCACCGCGACGGTGCTGACCGCGGCGTTCTCCACGCTGCTCATGGGTGTCATCGGCAACGTGCCGATCGCGCTGGCCGCGGGCCTCGGTGTCAACACGGTCGTCGCCCTCCAGCTCGCCCCCCGGATGAGCTGGCCCGACGCGATGGGCATGGTCGTCCTCGCGGGCATCGTGGTCATGCTGCTCGTCGCGACCGGTCTGCGGGAACGCGTGATGAACGCGGTACCGACCTCGCTCCGCAAGGGCATCGCGATCGGCATCGGCCTCTTCATCCTGCTGATCGGCCTCGTCGACTCGGGCTTCGTCTCCCGCATCCCGGACCTCGCGCACACCACGGTCCCGCTCCAGCTGGGCAACGACGGTCACCTCAACGGCTGGCCGGTCCTGGTCTTCGTCCTCGGCGCGCTGCTCACCCTCGCGCTGATCGTCCGCAAGGTGCCGGGCGCGATCCTGATCTCCATCGTGGCGATGACGGTCGTCGCGCTGATCATCGACGCGGTCGCCGACCTGCCGGGCGAGGCCTGGGGCCTGACCGTGCCCGAGTGGCCGGGCAACCCGGTCGCCTCGCCCGACTTCGGGCTGATCGGCGATGTCAGCCTGTTCGGCGGCTTCGACAAGGTCGGTGTCCTCACCGGCATCCTGTTCGTGTTCACCGTGCTGCTGTCCTGCTTCTTCGACGCGATGGGCACCATTCTCGGCGTCGGCGACGAGGCCAGGCTGACCGACAAGGACGGCAACTTCCCGGGTATCAACAAGGTGCTGTTCGTCGACGGCATCGCGGTCGCCGCGGGCGGCGCGAGCTCCGCATCGGCGGGCACCTGCTTCGTGGAGTCCACGGCGGGCGTCGGCGAGGGGGCCCGCACCGGCTTCGCGAGCATCGTCACGGGTCTGCTGTTCACGGCGTCGCTGTTCCTCACACCGCTGGCGACCATGGTCCCCTCGCAGGCGGCCACTCCGGCCCTGCTGGCGGTGGGTTTCCTGATCATCGCCGGCTCGGTGCGGGACATCGACTGGAGCGACTACACGCTCGCCGTCCCGGCCTTCCTGGCCATGGTCATGATGCCGTTCACGTACTCGATCACCAATGGCATCGGGATCGGCTTCATCACGTTCTGCGTGCTGCGGCTGGCCGTCGGGCGGGGGCGCGAGGTGCCGGTGGCCATGTATGCGGTGTCGGCGGTCTTCGTCTTCTACTACGCGATGCCGGCGCTCGGCCTCACGTGATCACCCGGAGGGGTAGGGGCGTGGGCCCACGGCCCGGAGGTCTCCGTCAGGTGACCTCCTCGGCCGCGACCCCCTCCGCTCCGTAGAACTTCTCCGTCTCGTCGACGGCCGCCTGGAAGCGCTCGTCGAAATCGTCGCGAATGAGCGTCCGGACCACATAGTCCTGGACGCTCATTCCGCGTTTGGCGGCGTGCTGCTTGAGCCGGTCGAGCAGCTCACCGTCTATCCGCAGGCTGAGCACTGTCGATCCCATGGCATGCAGGGTTACGTCCCGCGAGCCCGATCCGCGTGACTTTCCGGAATCGACTCACTCGTTTGGGTGATCGATTGGTGATCTGGGCCTCGCGCGTGTACCACCGAGTGGTCTTTAGGGTAGGTAATGAGTTACGCTAACAAACATGCCTGACCTGATCCACGACAGCGACAGTGCCGCCGCCGTGAGCTCCCTTCGTTCCGCCGTCATGCTGCTCGGCCGGCGCCTCAAGCACCAGCGCGTCGACGAGTCGCTGAGCCCCACCGAGATGTCGGTGCTCGGCACACTCGCGCGTTGCGGTTCGGCCACCCCCGGTGAGCTGGCCCGCAAGGAGCATGTGCAGCCGCCGTCGATGACCCGCATCGTCGCGCTGCTGGAAGCCAAGGGACTGGTCAGACTGGAACCGCACCCCGATGACCGTCGTCAGAAGATGGTCAGCCAGACCGAGCAGGCCGAGGCCATGCTCGCCGAGAGCCGCTCCAAGCGGAACGCCTGGCTGACCACCCTCGCCGAAGGCCTGGACGAGGACGAGTGGGAGACGCTGCGCAACGCGGCGCCCGTGCTGGAGAAGCTCGCCCACCTGTAGCGGAGCGGGCCGCGCCGGACGGACCCGGCGCACCGCCCCCCGCCGCATCCCCGTCAGTCAGCGCAATGTCCACGCCCGAGGAGGCGAACCCTTTTGAGTACGGGATCCGGAGCAGACTCCGCCCCCGCACCGACTTCCACCCACGAGAGCAAGCCCGGCGGGACCTTCTCGTCGCTGAAGATCCGCAACTACCGCCTGTTCGCAACCGGCGCCGTGATCTCCAACACCGGTACCTGGATGTCCCGCATCACGCAGGACTGGCTCGTCCTGAGCCTCACCGGGTCCGCCACCGCCGTCGGCATCACCACGGCGCTCCAGTTCCTCCCCATGCTGCTCTTCGGCCTGTACGGCGGCGTCATCGCCGACCGGCTCCCGAAGCGCAAGCTCCTTCTCATCAGCCAGGCGGCACTCGGCCTGTGCGGGATCGCGCTCGCCGTCCTCACGCTCTCCGGTGTGGTCGAGGTGTGGCACGTCTACCTGATCGCCTTCCTGCTCGGCATGGTCACGGTCGTGGACAACCCGGCCCGCCAGGCGTTCGTCTCCGAGATGGTCGGCCCCGCCCAGCTGCGGAACGCCGTCAGCCTGAACTCGGCGAACTTCCAGTCCGCCCGGCTCATCGGTCCCGCCGTCGCGGGTGTGCTGATCACCTCGGTCGGCAGCGGCTGGGCCTTCATGTTCAACGGCCTGTCGTTCCTCGCACCGCTCGTCGGCCTGCTGATGATGCGTACGAGTGAACTGCACAAGGCCGTCGTCGTCCCCCGCGCCAAGGGGCAGCTCCGCGAAGGGCTGCGGTACGTCTCCGGGCGTCCCGAGCTGATCTGGCCGATCGTCCTCGTCGGCTTCGTCGGCACGTTCGGCTTCAACTTCCCGATCTGGCTGACGGCCTTCGCGGACGAGATCTTCCACGGCGGCGCCGGGATGTACTCGTTCTTCAACATCCTGATGGCGGCCGGCTCCCTCGCCGGCGCACTCCTCGCCGCCCGTCGCCGCTCCTCGCGGCTGCGGATGCTGGTGGCCGCCGGCACGGTCTTCGGCGTGCTGGAGATCATCGCCTCCATGGCGCCGTCCGTCTGGCTCTTCGCGGCCCTGCTCGTCCCGATCGGCATGATCGGCCTGACGACCAACATCAGCGCGAACACCAGCGTGCAGATGGCCTCCGACCCGGCCATGCGCGGCCGGGTCATGAGCCTGTACATGATGGTCTTCGCCGGTGGTACGCCGGTGGGCGCCCCGATCGTCGGCTGGATCAGCGACACGTACGGCGTCCGCACCGGCATGGCGGTCGGCGGGGCGTTCTCCCTGGTGGCCGCGCTCGGCGTCGGCTTCATGCTGGCCCGCGTCGGCGGCCTGCGCCTCAAGGTCGACCTGCGCCCGGGCCGCCCGCACGTGCGGTTCGTCCCGCGCGAGCAGCTGGCTACGGCGGCCTGAGAGCCGCCGCAACGGACGCGATACGGCCCCGCCCGGGAATCGGGCGGGGCCGTACGCGTGGGGCGGCGCGCCGGGGGCTGCCAGACTCGCCGCATGAGACTCTTCGCCGCCGTCCTGCCGCCGGCCCCCGCGGTCGAGGAGCTGCGCCGTGCCGTGGTCCCTCTGCGCTCCCTGCCGGGCGCCGACACCCTGCGCTGGACCGGGACCCCGGGCTGGCACTTCACGCTGGCCTTCCTCGGGGAGGTCGACGAGGAGCTGCTGCCGGATCTGTACAGCCGGCTGGAGCGGGCCGCGCACCGGACCGAGGCGTTCGGGATGCGTGTCCACGGCAGCGGCCGGTTCGACGGGCGGGCGCTGTGGGCGGGGGCCGCGGGCGCGCTCGACACCCTGCGGCTGCTGGCCGAGCGTGCCCACGCCGCCGCGCGCAGGGCCGGGGTGCCGATGGAGGAGCACCGCCGCTACACCCCGCACCTGACCCTGGCCCGCAGCCGTGTCCCGGCGGACCTGACCCCGTTCGCCGCCGCCCTGGAGGGCTTCGAGGGCCTGCACTGGGAGGTGGGTGAGCTGAGTCTCGTACGCAGCCGTCTGCCGGTGGACGGGGTGCCGGGGGAGCAGCCCAGGTACGAGGTCGTGCGGGCCTGGCCGCTGGGGCGCTGAGCCGGGCGGTTACGCTCGACGGGTGGACCCGAAGACCAGAAACCGCATCATGGCCGCCGTGCTCGTGCTGATGTTCGCCGTCGTCGCCGTGGCGGCCGCGGTCGGCTGATGACGGCCACGGCTCTCAGCTGAACCCCAGCGTCGTCTCCTTCGCGAACGCCTCGGGGTTGTCGAGCATGATGTTGTGCCCGCAGTCCGGGACCGCGACCACGCGCACCCCACCCGCCGTGAGTGTGTCCTCGCCGGGCAGCGGGCCGTCGCTCTCCGGGCGCAGGTACGTCACCGGGATCGGCAGCTCCAGCAGGAGTGCCCGCATCGTCGGTGTCGTCCCGCGCGCCAGGTGGACCGCGCTGCGGTGCAGGGCCTCGGGCCCGGCGAGCCGCATGGTCGACCACCAGTGCGCGCCCACCCGCTCGCGGACCTCGTCCCGGCCGTGGCCCAGGAACTCCTCCTCCGTGTACGCGGCGATGCCGCTGCTGTCCGCCGGTGGCACCGTCGACGGGGCGACCGGGTCGAGATTCGCGTCCACGAGCACCAGCCGTGCCACCAGGTGCGGGTGGCGGGCCGCGAGGACGATCGCCACCGCGCCGCCCATGCTGTGCGCGACGACCTCCGCGTCCCGGACCCCGGCCTGCTGCAGCGCGGCCGCGACGGCGTCCGCGTGGTCCTCCAGCGTGTAGCCGAAGTCCGTGGGCCGGTCGCTGATGCCGAAGCCGAGCAGATCCATCAGCAGGGCGCGGCCGCCGGCGAGCAGCGGGTGGGTGGCACTCGCCGTGAAGTAGGGCCCGCTGGAGGCGCCGAGTCCGTGGAGATAGAGCCGGGCCGGTTCGGCGGCGTCGCGGCCCGCGATCTCCACCCACCGGATGCGCGCGCCGCCGGCCGTCACCTGTGCGTCCTGCATGTCTCCTCCTCGGATCCCGCTGCCTCGCCTGAGCATCGCTGGGACTATACATCGGCGTCGAGGTATAACGGGATGGGGGAAGATACGGGAATGCTGGAACTGGCCATCCTGGGATTTCTGTACGAGCAGCCGCTGCACGGGTACGAACTGAAGCGGCGGGTCGCCCACCTCACCGGCCATGTGCGCCCGATCGCCGACGGCACCCTCTACCCGGCGATCAAACGGCTGGAGCGCGCCGGCCTGCTCGGCCGCCGCACCGAACCCGGCAGCAGGGCCGCCCCCCGGCACACGCTCACCCTCACCGACGAGGGCCGCGACGAGCTGCTCCGCCGGCTGCGCGAGGCCGGTGAGCTGGACATCAGCGACGAGAACCGCTGGTTCACCGTCCTCGCCTTCCTGCGCCACCTCACGGACCCGGCCGAGCAGGCCGCCGTACTCCGCAGGCGGCTGACGTTCCTGGAGGAGCCCAGCAGCTTCTTCTACGAGGGGGAGCGGCCGCTCGGCGCCGAGGCGTTCGACGACCCCTTCCGCCGGGGTCTGCTGAGGATCGCCCGCGCGACCAGTGAGGCGGAACTGGGCTGGCTGGCCGGGACCCTGGCCGGACTGGAGGAATGACTCCCCGCCCGGATGTGGACGGGTGCTTGCTTCGAGCGGACTCGAAGGCGTTGGCTTGGGCCTCATGAAGTACACACATCTGGGACGCACGGGACTCGAAGTCAGCCGCCTCGTACTGGGCACCATGAACTTCGGTCCGCAGACCAATGAGTCCGACAGCCACACCATCATGGACGCCGCACTCGACGCGGGCGTCAACTTCTTCGACACCGCGAACGTCTATGGCTGGGGCGAGAACAAGGGCCGCACCGAGGAGATCCTCGGCACCTGGTTCGCCCAGGGCGGCGAGCGCCGGGACAAGGTGGTCCTGGCGACGAAGGTGTACGGGAACATGGCCGCCGAAGGCGACGCCTGGCCCAACCACCACAAGCTCTCCGCGCTGAACATCCGGCGTGCCGTCGACGCCAGCCTCAAGCGGCTCCAGACGGACCACATCGACCTGTACCAGTTCCACCACATCGACCGGGACACCCCGGTCGACGAGATCTGGCAGGCCGTCGACGTCCTGATCCAGCAGGGCAAGATCCTTTACGCGGGCTCGTCCAACTTCGCCGGATGGAAGATCGCGCAGACCAACGAGACGGCGCAGCGCCGGGGTTCGTTCGGTCTGGTCAGTGAGCAGTGCCTCTACAACCTCGCGGAGCGCCGCGCGGAGATGGAGGTCATCCCGGCCGCGCAGGAGTACGGCCTCGGCGTCATCCCGTGGTCGCCGCTGCACGGCGGACTGCTCGGCGGCGCGATCCGCAAGGAGAGCACGGGCGGCTCCTCCCGCTCGGCGTCCGGCCGGGCCGCCGACACGCTCGCCGACCCCAAGGCGCGGGCGCAGATCCAGGCGTACGAGGACCTGCTCGACAAGCACGGCTTGGAGCCGGGCGAGGTGGGCCTGGCCTGGCTGCTGACCCGGCCCGGTGTCACGGGCCCGATCAGCGGTCCGCGCACCCTGGAGCAGCTGGAGTCCGCGGTGCGCGCGGTCGACCTGGAGCTCTCGGACGAGCTGCTCGCCGGCCTCGACGAGATCTTCCCGGGCCCGGGCCCGTCGCCGGAGGCCTTCGCCTGGTAGGGCCTTTCGTCCGGATCAGGCCGGGGCAGGGGCCGGGGCAGGGGCCCGCGAGCCCCCTGGACCCGGCCGGCCGGGCGGCCCGGGGTGCTGTGCGCACTCAGGCCGCCCGGCCGCTCCGGTGCGCGGACGGGGCCACGATCCGGCCCAGCAAGGCGGCGGTGACGAGCCATACGCCGCAGGCGACCGGCACCGCGCCGACGGTTTCGAGCGGGGAGCGGTAGGCGAGCACCGCCCAGGCGCCGACGCCGTTGATCCAGCCGCTCATGGAGAGGATCAGCGCCGCGCGCGGGGACAGGCGCAGGCGGGTGATGAGCTGGTCCGCGATCAGTACTCCCACCGTCAGCGCGGCGACGCAGGCCGCGAACGCGATCACGAGGTAGCGCCAGGAGAGTTCGTCCGTGACCGAGTTGTCGATGGCCGCACCGCCCACGCCGAGGGGGACGGCGAGCAGGAGCGCGGAGACGAGCCGGCTGAAGAGCGACTTCTCCTGCGGGTCGAACATGTTGGTGAACCCCTGGGCTCCCGCCATGCCCAGCAGACAGCCGAGTACGGCGCCGGCGAGCACCCCCTTCGCACCGGCCGGGGAGCAGAACGCCACCAGGAGCGCCGTGACCAGCGCCGAACCTCCGCCGGCGAGCCAGGTGGCCGCGACGGTCCGGGTGGAGACCACTCCGTCGCGCGACGCCCGCCCGGCGATGCGCAGCCGCTGGGACGTGGCCGGGGGCTGCGGGCCGCCCGGGAGCGGGAACGGGTAGGCCGGCATCGACGGCTGGAAGGGGAGAGTGGGCGGAACCGGCGGATGCGGGACCGGAGCGGCGGGGGCGGACTCGGCCGGGGCCGCGGAGTGGGGGACCGAGCCCAGGACGGTGGGGGCACGCTCCGGCAGGGCGGGGGCGGCCGGAGCCGGCCCGGAAGTGATCGCGGCCCGCAGGAGAGCAGCCGTCTCCGCCGCGTCCTCGGGCCGCTCGCCCGGCTCCTTGGCGAGTAATCGCAGCACGATCGCGTCGAGTTCACCGAACCCGGCGAGGTCCGCGCGCCGTGCGCTCGGCGGCTCGGGGACGTCGCCGAGATGCTGCGCCAGGACGGCCGTACCGGCTCCGGTGAACGGCGGTCCGCCGGTGAGCAGCGTGTGGAGCAGGCAGCCGAGGGAGTACAGGTCGCTGCGGCTGTCCAGGACGTCGGGCGCCCGTATCTGCTCCGGCGACATGTACAGCGGGGTGCCGATGACGAAGCCGGCGGCGGTCAGGTCGGTGCGGGTCATCGCGGCGGCCGTCGACAGCATGCGCGCGATCCCGAAGTCGAGGATCTTGATGGTGCCGTCCGCGGTGAGCAGGACGTTGGCCGGTTTGATGTCCCGGTGCACGACGCCTGCCCGGTGGGCCGTCTCCAGCCCCGCACAGATCTCGACGCCCCAGCCCATCACCTCGGCGGGGGAGGGGAGTTCGGGTTTCCTGCTCTCCAGTACGGCCCCGAGGTCCCGTCCCTGGAGGTGTTCCATGACCAGGTACAGCACGCGTTCCCCGGCCACCTGGGCCTCGCCGAAGTCGTGCAGGGTGACGATGTGCGGGCTCGACAGCCCGCCGACGACCCGGGCCTCACGGGCGAAGCGGGTGGCCGAGGTGTCCTCGTCGATGCGGGAGAGGACCTTGACCGCGACCTTTCGCCCGATGCGTTCGTCCTCGGCCACCCAGACCCGGCCCATTCCTCCGGAACCCACCGGTTCCGTCAGCCGGTACCGTCCGTCGAGCACTTCACCACGCATGCGTCGCCCCCCGCTCATCCGGCCCTGCCTGCCCCGTACATGATGGCCCGACAGATGGTGCGGGGCCCAGCACATCCCGGTACCGGCTGCCGGCTTCAGCGGTTCCGTGGCCCGCCGAACCCGTCCAGCGCCGCCAGGACCGCCCGGGTCGTCGCCGCCCCGCCCAGGTGCCCCGCGTCCGCGATCACCGTCAGTTCCGCGTCCGGCCACGCCTTGGCCAGCTCCCACGCGGTGGTCAGCGGGCCGCCCATGTCGAGGCGCCCGTGCACCAGCGCGCCCGGGATGCCCGCCAGCCGGCCCGCGTCCCGGATCAGTTGGCCCTCCTCCAGCCAGGCGCCGCGGGAGAAGTAGCGCGCGCAGATCCGCACCATGGCCCGCTGCGCCCGGTCGGGGCGGCCGCTGAACGGGGGCGGGCCGGTGTACGTCTCCAGGGAGAGCACCGCGTCCTCCCAGGCGCACCAGTCGGCGGTGGCCCGGGCCCGTACCTCCGGATCGGGGCTCTCCGTCCGCCGGGCGTACGCGGCGAGGACGTCCGGGGTCGCGTCGCTCGCGGCCTCCGGCACGCCGGCCCGGAAGACGTCCCACGCGTCGGGGAAGAACTGGCTCGCCCCGCGGTACAGCCAGTCGATCTCGGAGCGGCGGGACGTGGTGACCGAGTCGATCACCATCTCGCTGACCCGCTCCGGGTGCCGCTCGGCGTACGCCAGGGCCAGCGTCGAGCCCCAGGACCAGCCGAACAGCAGCCACGCGTCGATGCCCAGGTGGACGCGCAGGCGCTCCATGTCGGCGATCAGGTGGTCCGTCGTGTTGTGCCGCAGGTCGGCGGCCGGGTCGCTCGCGTGCGGGGTGGAGCGGCCGCAGTTGCGCTGGTCGAAGAGGACGACGCGGTAGCGGTCCGGGTCGAAGTACCGGCGCGGCCATTCCGCGCAGCCGGAACCTGGGCCCCCGTGCACGACCAGGGCGGGCTTGCCGGCCGGGTTTCCGCACGCCTCCCAGTACACGAGGTCGCCGTCGCCCACATCGAGCATGCCGTGCTCGTACGGTTCGATGGGCGGGTACTTGTCGTCGGGGTGACGGTCCATGTGCCGGCCCTCCATGTCTCCTGTCCGCGACGGGGACGCGGAAGCGCACCACCCTACGGCGTAGCCTGGGAGCCGTGAACGCCACTCCCGAGGTACTGACCGTGCTCAGCGGCCTGCTCGCCGCAGCAGCTCCCGGCGACCGCGGAGCACTCTGGCAACTCGACCGGCAGGGACGGGAGCTGGACGCCAACCTGATCCGTCTTCCGGCGGGCGGCGAGGTGGGGGTGCATCAGGAGGACGTCCTGGACGTTCTTCTCGTGGTCGTCGACGGCGGCGGCCGCCTCACCCCGGGCGACGGCGGCGAACCCCTCGTTCTCGGCCCCACCACGGTCATGTGGCTCCCGCGCACCTCGCGCCGCTCCCTGACCGCAGGTCCGGACGGCCTGGCCTACCTCACGGTGCACCGCCGCCGCCCGGGCCTCGCGATCAAGAGCGCCCCGGCTTCCGCGGTGTCGTCCGAGGGAGGCGAGGCGCCCTGTTCCCTGGACCGGGTGTGTCCCGAGTGCGGGCGCATGTCGCAGGAGTCCGCACCGAAGTACTGCGCCGAGTGCGGGGAACGTTTCCCGGGCCGCTGACCCGGCGGCTCGCGTCAGTGCCGCGGCCGGCGGCGCCGTCCCAGGATCCAGATACCGGCGGCGACGAGAAGAAGGCTGCCGCTCGCCGCGAAGAGGGTCGTGGACGCACCGGTGTCGGCGAGCCCGCCGCCGGGCTTGTGGTGGTGGCCGCCCTGGTCCGGCGGGGGCGGGGTCGGGCGGCCGTGCGTCGGTGTCGGCTCGGTCGGTGTCGGTGTCGGTGTCGGCTCGGTCGGGGTGGGGGTCGGCTCGGTGGGTGTGGGCGTGGGCTCCGTGGGTGTGGGCGTGGGCTCCGTGGGAGTCGGCGTCGGGTCGGTCGCCGTCGGGGAGGGGGACTCGTCCCCGACGCAGTCGATCTCGGCGGCGAACGGGAACTGGTGGATCTCGCCCGCGTCGACGGACGAGGCGCCACCCGCCGTCAGGGGGCCGGCCGTCAGTTCCCGTACCACGATCGTGCCCTCGATGTTGGACGCGTCGAGGTCCGTGAGGTGGGCCCGGGGTGCGAAGAAGGTGCCTTCCAGGGAGTCGCCGTCCGCCATCGTGATGTCGGTGGCGTCGGGGAAGTTCCACAGCATGTACGGGGCCTGTTCGCCGGACGTCCCGGCTAGGTTCGGCATGTGCCAGACGTACGTACCGTTCGTGCCTGTCGTGTCGACGTCGACGACGAACGGTGTCGTCGCCGTCGGGGGTGTGTCGAAGGCGATCTCGGAGAGGTTGTTCAACTGCTCCCCGGTCAGCCGGAGGACGTTCGTCTCCCCCTCGGTGAGGGTGACGTGCGCGCTGGTGCCCGCCGGGAAGCCGGTCTGGTCGGGCAGCGGGTTTCCGGCGGCATCGCGCAGGATGACGTTCGTGTCGCAGGTGTCGATCGCGTCGGAGCGGTCGCGGTAGGCCGAGAAGAGCGTGTCGAGGTCCGGCAGCCCTGTGGTGTCGGTGACCGACTCGACGGGCTGGCGGACGGTCGTCTCGATCCGCGGTGTGGAGTTGTGCGCGGCACCGGCCGCGACGACCTGGGTGTTGACCTCGGCGTTGTTGGCGTCCGTGTTGAGGACGGACGACCCGGTTCCGTCGCCGATCTTCACGTAGCCGTCGCTGAGGACCTTCAGCACTCCCTGCGGGGAACTGCTCGCGTGATCGGCCCTGCCACCCACGAGCAGGGCCGTCGGGTTGGCGTCACCGGGTGCGGTGAAGGTGCCGGGGGTGTGCAGCGCGACGTTGTACCCGGGGCCGTACGTGAGGTTCCCGCCGATGGCCACCGAGCCCTCGGTCTCCGTGCTGCCCAGGGTGGCGTCGTCCTGGACGAGTACGCCGAAGCCGTTGTCCCCGGCCAGCGGATTGCCCGAGTAGTCGGCCGCGGCGGGGGCGGCGGAGGTCAGGCACAGGGCGCAGACCGTGGTGACGGCGGCTGTGGTGGCGGCTGCGGCAGCGGCGAGCTTGGTGCGTTTCATGCCGGGGACCGTAGGTGTGATGGTCCGACCGTACGGAACGACGAGGCCGCAGGGTCACTCGCACGGGCGCCGCACTCCCACGACTGGCGGCCGGTCCGGGCCCCCTGGCCAGGTGCGGACCGTCGGGGTTCAGGACGGGGCGATGTCGGACCAGAGCTGGGAGCTGTCCTGGGCGTCGCAGGTGACCGTGGTGAGGGCGCTGTAGGGGGTCACGCCCAGGCACGCGCCCAGGCGGACGTTGGTGAAGGTGCGGCCCTTGCCGGACGTGGCGCCGATCTTCCACGTCTGGTTCGAGGAGCCGGTGCAGTCCTTGAACGCGTACCCCTGGAACTGCTGGGGCTCCAGGCACTTCCCGGTCCCCTGGTTCATGAGCCTGAAGGTGCCGCCCGAACCCGACGTGTACGTCCACGCGAAGTTCATCGTGGTCCCGTTGCCCGACGTGCCGCCGCACGTCGTGGTCGTCACGCTCGCGCTGCCCGAGAACCGGTTGACGGACGCGGCCAGGCACCGCCCGCTGCCCGCGTTCTCGATCCAGTGCGTTCCCGTGGGCGCGGGTTTCGCGGGGGTCTGCGCGCCCCCGTCCGAGCCGCCTGCCCCGGCGCCCGTCCCGCCGCCCGTCCCCGCCGGAGCGGTGGCGCCGCCCGTACCGCCGCTCCCGGCCGCGCCCTCGCCGGCGGCTCCACCCGCTGCACCCGCAGCGCCGCCGCCCTCCGCCTCCTCGGCGGCCGGGGCGCTCGGCGCCTTCTTGGAACCCGAGGGCTCGGCCGACGGCTTCGCGGACTTCGTCGCCCCGCCGCCCGCCGCCGACGCGGACGGGGTGCCGGGGGTCTGCGGGCCCGATGCCCCGGGGCGCGCGTCCGCGTCAGGGATGTCGAAGGGGGCGAGCCTGAACGTGAGGGTGCCGCCGGCCACCACGACGACGGGCAGTGCGATCAGCAGCACCCGCCGGCGACGGGAGCGCCGCTCGGGTGGCGCGCCGGCCGGTTTCCCGTCCGGTCCGGTGCCGGGCTTCACGATCTGCACGGGGGAGGGCTCGGGGTCCGTGCCGGCGCCCGCCGTGCTCCCTGCGTCACCGGGGGAGCCGGGCGCATCGGCCTCGGGCGGGGGCGGCTTCGCGGCGAATGCCTCGCGCTCGGTGATCCGGTCCGTGACGGCCGGCGGCCACGGCGAGGAGGCCGCGGCGGGGACGTGGTCGGCGGCCTGGGCGAAGAGCTCGTCGGTCGTGGGCCGGTCCGCGGCCTCCTTGGCCAGGCAGGACCGCAGGAGATCGGCCAGCTCGGGATCGTTCTCCGGCAGCCGCCCGAAGTCGGGCGCTTCATGAACGATGCGGTAGAGCAGGTCGAGCCCGGAACCGTCCCCGAAGGGCGGCCGCCCGTTGGCCGCGTACAGCAGCAGGCTGCCGAGCGCGAAGACGTCGGCTGCGCCGGTCAGCTTCTGGTTGGCGATGGCCTGTTCGGGCGCCATGTAGGCGGGGGTGCCGACGACCATGCCGGTCTTGGTGAGCCGGCTCTGGTCGGCGGCCCGTGCCACTCCGAAGTCGATCAGGGTGACGCCGTCGAGCGTCAGCATGACGTTGGACGGTTTGAGGTCGCGGTGCACGATGCCGGTGGCGTGGACCGCGCGCAGCCCGGCCGCGGCGTCGCGCAGCAGCCGCCACAGGGAGTCCGCGGGCAGCGGGTCGTTGTGCAGCCGCATGGCGTCGCTGAGCGTGATGCCGGGGATGTACGCGGTGGCGAACCACGGGGGCCGGTGGGTCCGGTCGCTCGCCAGCAGCCGCGCGCTCGTGCCGTCGGGCAGCTTGCCGAGGTTGTCGAGTTCGTGTCCGAAGTGCCCCAGGAAGGCGGTGTCCTCGGCCAGCGCGGGGAGCACCTGCTTCACGGCGGCGTAATGCCCCGCATCCCGCCCCGCAGGCTTCGATTCCTCCGGCGTGACGCCGAGATAGACCCGGCCCATGCCTCCGGAGCCGAGCACCCCGAGCAGCCGGAACGAGCCGATACGCCGTGGATCCCGCGCCTCCAGCGGCCTGGCTCCGCTGCCGCTCAAACCAGAGTCTTCTTCAGTTCCCCCGTGCATGGCCACAGGTTAGCGGAGGCGTGCCCGGGCCTGATCCAGCCCCCAAACGCGTGTGCGGTAACGCTTTCTGACGCATCGTCCGGCTGCCGACGGGGCCCGGGCCGGGCGCCGCCGCCCCGTGCCGGGCGGTGGCCGGCCACCCCGCTCGGCCACCGCCTGACACGGGGCGGCCGACGCGGCCTGCCGCGCCGCCGGGAACTGTCCGGCCCGGCAGCCCGTCCTCGAAAGCAAGGTCAACCAAGGGTCAACGAGCGGACGGGACAAGCGGAACACGATGGCGGAGAGGACGAACAGCGGTGCGGCGGCCTCGGCGGCCCCGGCTGGGAGGGCGGACAGTGGTGCGGCCCCGGCGGCGGGGGCCGGTGTCTCCCGGTGGGCGTGGGAGCGGCCCGGGCGGTGGACGCGGGGCCGGGTGATCGCCGGACTCGCCCTCCTCACGGCACTCCTGCTCGCCTTCCCCCGGGTGCTGCCCAACCGGCCCGGTCATCTGGGAAGCCTGCTGGAGGCGTTCCTGCCCTGGCTCGGTCTCATGGTCGTCGTCCTGATCGCCTGCGCCCTGCTGCGCCGTTCGGTCACGGCACTCCTGTCCGTGCTCCTGCCGGTGGCGGCCTGGGCGTACGCGTTCGGCGGTCTGTTCCTCGCCGCGCCGGAGCCCGGTGAGCGCGATCTGGTCGTGGTGCAGCACAACGTGAGCGATGTGAACACGGACCCGGCAGGCACGGCCCGGACGCTCGCCGGGGCCGGGCCGGACCTGATCGCGCTGGAGGAACTGGTCCCGGCCGCTCTGCCGGCGTACGAGAAGGCCCTCGCCCCGGACTTCCGGTTCCACGAGGTCCGGGGGACGGTCGGGATCTGGTCGAAGCATCCGCTCACCGGCACCCGCGTGGTGGACATCAAGCCGAAGGGGATCGAGGAGGGCTGGAGCCGCGGGCTGCGTACCGTGGTCCACACCCCGCAGGGCGAAGTCGCCGCCTACGTCGCCCACTTGCCGTCGATCCGCGTCGGAACGAGCGGATTCGCCTCATCCTGGCGGGACGAGAGCGCCCATCTGCTGGGCCGGGCCGTCGCCGCCGAGACGGTGGGCAGGGTGATCGTGCTGGGAGACCTCAACAGCACGGTCGACGACCGCGGTCTCTCCCCGTTGACCTCGCAGCTGAACGTGTCGGAACGCGGCTTCGCCTTCAGCTTCCCCGCGTCCTTCCCGCTGGCCCGGATCGACCAGGTCCTGGCCCGCTCGGCGACGGTCGGCCGCATCCACACCCTGCCCGCGACCGGCAGCGATCATCTGCCGATCACCGCTCGGGTCACGCTGGGCTGAGGTATCGGCGACAGCCCCGCCGCACCCCGCCTGTGTGATGATGCACGGACAAATTTGGCCCCGGGGCCCTGGGGAGGGGCCGGGTGCGGAGCAGGGGTGGGAGCGCGGACGTGGGCAAGGACGAGACGTCGATACCGGACGAGGAATGGGAGCGCTTCCTCCGGGACGCCGAGGCCGGCACCCCGGGAGCGCCCGAGGAACCGTCGGCACGGGCCCGGATGGTGGCGAGCCGGCTGGCGGAGAAGCCCGGACCGCCGGAGGGCTGGCGTACGCACCGGCCGCCGGCGCGGTCGGGGGGCAGGGCGTGGTACTTCGTCGCCTTCTTCGTCCTGGTGGCCCTGCTCGTCGTGGCCCTGGACCCGGGGCGGGTCACCGGGTGGTTCGGAGCGGACGGCGGCAGCGGTGACACCGTGTCTCCCGCCGCCGAGTCGGAGCGCCCGACCGGGCCGCCCCCGACGGAGGCCGCAGCGGAACGCCCCACCCCGGACGACCCGTTCAGGGGTTCCCCCGCAGCCGCCTGGGGTGACGGGGTGGCCGCGCTCACCCTTCCCGCGGCGCGCGCCACGGGCTGGATGAGCAAGGCGCAGGTCGCCCAGGCGCTCGAACGGTCCCTGGACTTCCTCGCCTCGTCCAACCTCGACGCCGGAGCGCTGCGCGGTGAGCGGCCGGAGAAGGCGATCGCGCTGATCAACCCGCATCAGAAGGACGTCCAGGACTACGTGGCCGGCGCGTTCGGCGCACCGGGCGCCGAGAACGATCCCCTGAAGCTGTTCAGCCGCTTCGCGCCGTCGAAGGTGCGGATCGTCGGGGACGTGGTGAAGACCCGGGGCCGGATCACGTACCGCGAAGGAAAGCGTGGTGCGGTCGAGGTGACGGCCGATGTGACGTTCGTGTACCCCGTGGTCCGCGCCGCCGAGGGCAGCGACGAGGTCGCGCGTACGATCGTGCGCCGCGAGGTCGTGATGGGCTGGGACGACCCGGCGAAGATCATTACCGAGCAGGGGACGTTCTCCCTCGTCTCCTATCGCTCGGACACCGCGAACGGCGGGTGCGACAACCACACCGGGTACTTCGTCCCGGAGTTCGCCGCCGAGCGCGCCGTCGGCGACGGCTCGGGCGAAGGCGACGTGGTGGACCCGTACGACAGGAGCACGCCGATGGAGGCACTCGTACCGGACGGTGTCGACGAGGGATGCGGTATCGCCTCCCGTCTGTGAGGACGGCGTGGGTCAGCCCCGGCCCTCGCCCCCGCCCCGTTCCTGAAGCCTCATGCCGAGGGTGAACGAACCCGGCTCCTCCACGAGCACCTCGAACCCGAGGTGCCGGTAGAAGCCGACCGCACCGGCGTTCGCCTTGCCCACGCCGAGGTGAACGCCGCGGACGCCACGGCTCCGCAGCGCCCCGAGCAGGGTGTGGATCAGCCGGGACCCGTTCCCGCCGCCCTGCGCCTCCGGCAGGAGGTCGATGTGCAGATGGGCGGGGTACGCGGCCGTCACCTCGGCCGGAGCGGTGGGGGGACGATCGATCCACGTCCGGGCGAAGGCGTCGGCGGAACCCTCACGGACCGGCACTCCTTCGCGTCGGGCGCGGAGTGCGGGCCACCACTCCCGCTCCAGGGTCTGCTCGAACGAGGCGGTGTCGGCGACGCCGAGGACGTACCCGGAGGCGGGCCGGTCCGGGCGGGCGAGGACCCAGGCGAGGTCGGGGGCGTACCGGAGATAGGGCGCGAGGAAGATGTCGCCGGGGAGCCGGGGGTCCTCGAAGGAACCCGTCGCGTCCTTGCCCGATGCGGCGGTGCGCAGACAGATGTCGTAGAGCCGGTCGGTCTCCGCGGGGTCGTCCGTGCGGGCGGAGCGAATCGCGAACTCTGCGGTCGGGTGCGGTCGGTCGTTCACGTGCGCCTTTCGGGGAGGCGGGCTGCCGGGGCGGTCGCCCCGTGCACCCCAAATCTCTCTCGACCCGACTCCGCACGCCACTGCCTCGTGCCGGGCCGGCCGCGGGTCAGGCGATCCCGCCGTTCGCGTACAGGACCTGCCCGTTGATCCAGCGTCCGGGACCCGCGAGGAAGGCGACGGCCTCGGCGATGTCGTCCGGCGTGCCGAGGCGGTCGAGCGGGGTGCGGGAGGCGATCGCGTCGATGACCTCCTTCGGCTTTCCGTCGAGGAAGAGCGGCGTGGCCGTCGGGCCGGGCGCGACGGCGTTCACGGTCACGTCGCGGCCCTTCAGTTCGCGGGCGAGGATCAGCGTCATCGCCTCGACGGCGCCCTTCGTGGCGGCGTAGGCCCCGTACGTGGGCTGCTGGAGCCGGGTCACCGACGTCGAGAAGTTGATCAGCGCGCCACCGGTCCTGAGCGTACGGGCGGCGAGCTGCGAGACGACGAACGTGCCGCGCACGTTGGTGCGGTGCATGCGGTCGAAGTCGGCGAGGTCGAGCTCGGCGATCGGCGAGAGGAGCATGATCCCGGCCGTGTTCACGACCACGTCCACGCCCCCGTACAGCTGCTCGGCCGTGGCGAAGAGCGCGCCCATCGCGTCCTCGTCGGCCACGTCGCCGCCGACCGCGGTGGCGGCCCCGCCGGCTGCGGTGACGGCGGCCACGACCTCGTCGGCGCGGGCCTTGTCCCGGCCGTAGTGCACGACGACGGCGAGACCGTCGGAGCCCAGGCGCTCGGCGACGGCGCGGCCGATGCCGCCGGAGGCGCCGGTGACGATGGCCACGCGCGGTGCGGTGGCTGCGGTGTCTGCGGTGTGTGTGGTGTCTGCGGTGGGGTTCGCGGGGTTCATGTGTGGCCTCCCTTATTTTATGGACGATTCGTCCATAAAATAAATGTAGACTGATCGTCCATATACGGCAAGCCTGAAAGGCTGGAACACGTGGACGAGCCGCCGAAGGGCCCGGAGAGGCGCGGCCGAGGCCGCCGCCCGGCCGCGGAGGTACGGCAGGCCGTACTGGAGACCGCCGGTGCGATGCTGTTCGAGGCGGGACTGCCCGGGATCACCTTCGAGAAGGTGGCCACCCGCGCCGGAGCGAGCAAGATGACGCTCTACAAATGGTGGCCCTCGCCGGGGGCGCTCGCCTTCGAGGCGTACTTCACGGCGGTCGAGGACACCCTCGCGTTCGCGGACACCGGCGACATCGAACGCGATCTCACGGCCCAGCTCCACTCCTTCGTCGGCCTGCTCACCGGCCGGCCCGCCGGTCCGGTGATCGCCCAGTTCGTCGGCGCGGCGCAGACCGACCCCGCGCTGGCCGACGCCCTCGCGCAGCACTACATTCACCCGCGCCGCCGTCTCGCGGTGGACCGGCTCACCCGCGCCCAGCACGTCGGCCAGATCCGTGCCGAGGTCGACCCCCAGGTGGTCGTCGACCAGCTCTGGGGCGCCTGCTACCACCGCCTGATGATGCCGGACGAGCCACTCGACACGGCCTTCGCCGACGCCCTGGTGGGCAACCTTCTGCGCGGCATTCGGGGGTGAGGCGGCGCGGCGGGCGATGAGTCCCGACGCGGTGGTCAGTCTCTACTTACGGCGCGCCCCGCAGCGCGCGACCAGCCGCACGTGAGGAGAGCATCATGACCGCCACCTACACCTTCGACGTCTTCTCCAGTCTCGACGGCTTCGGCGGCGCCGGGGGTGACTGGACCGGCTACTGGGGCAAGCAGGGCCCGGAACTCCTCGACCACCGCCTGGGTCTGTACCGGGACGAGCAGCGGATGATCTTCGGTGCGAACACGTACCGCCTGTTCGCGCAGATGCTGGCCGAGAGTACCGAGGATTCCGACGTGCGCGACCCCTGGGTGACCCGGATGAGGGCCCTGCCGGCGACGGTGGTGTCGACCACGCTGGAAGGCCCACTGGACTGGCCGGACGCCACCGTCGCGCACGGCGACGCTGTCGACGTCGTCGCCCGGCTCAAGAAGGAGTCCGACGTCCCGCTGCGCTCCCACGGCAGCCTGTCGATGAACCGGGCGCTGATGGCGGCCGGCCTGGTGGACCGCGTCCAGGTGACCCTGTTCCCCGTGATCACCGGCCGGACCGGTCTGGCCCCGGTCTTCAAGGGCGCGGCCGACTTCGACCTGGAGCTGACCGGCCACCGGACACTCGACGGCGACATCCAGGAACTCACCTACCGGCCCACGCTGCACGCCTGAACCGAGCCGGCCACGACGGGAGTGTCAGTGGCAGGGCGTACGTTGCGGTCATGGGCGTATACCTGATCAGCGTCGGCGCGGAGGAGTGGTTCGGTGAGGAGGAGGGGTGGGGCGAGATCGCCACGGCGCTCAACGATGACCTGCGGCAACGCGGCCTGCCGCCCTACGACTCCGTACCGGAGGAGCCGGATTTCGTCCGCGGCTCCGGGCAGGCCTTCGAGGAGAAGCTGAGCTCCTCGATGGACGGGTTCGACGCGCTGTGCGAAGCGCACCTCTCGCGGGAGGAGACCGAGACCCTGTCCAACTGGTCGGTGCTGGTGCCGTTCTCGCTCGACGAGGAGATCCGGCTGCCGATCGGCTCCGCCTACGCCGAGTCGTCGACCGTGGTCGCCGGTGCACCCCAGGTCCTGGCCCTCGCCCAACGCCTGGCGACAGCGATCGAGTTGCCGGCGGAGACCCCGCGCATGTGCGACAACCTCGATCTGACCGTGTGGTTCCGGGAAGGAGCAGCGAAGGAACTGGCCGCTGCCCGACCGGGGCCGTGGGCCGACGACCTGGATGCGGCGTTCTACGTCGCACTGTTCCTTTGCGCTGCCGAGCACTCCGTGCGGCGGGGGTGCCCGATCGTCTACTCCTGAGCCGAACAGGCCGCGGCGGCATCCCCCGAACTCGTTGGACTGCTGGTCAGGGCACGTGTCAGGCTCCGGTTCGTGGAGATTCTCGATGTTCTGGCCGCTATGGCGAAGACGGGCCGACTGGGGCCGGCGTTCAGCGGAGCGGACTGGCGCGATGTGACCGAGGCTTTCGGCGAGCCGTGGGAGATCGGCACGACGAGCCGAAGGCGAAAGTGGCCGCGGCTCTTCGGCTACGGGGATCTTGAGCTGAGTGTCTGCCGCTGCCGGAAGGTGGGCATCATCTGCGTCCAGACCTGGCGTGACGTGGTGGAACTCCCCCCGTCCGTCACCGGGGGAGCGGGCACCTTTCCCTCAGGGCTCACGTACACGGACGTGGTTGCCGCCTTGGACAGGGCCGACTGTTCCTGGGAGCCCTGTCCGTCACTCACCTTCGGCGACCAGCGCACGCTCGTGGTGACGCCGACGGGAGCGAGCCTCACCTTCGCGATCCCCGAGGGTGAGTCACCCGTGCTGCACGGCGTGGGGCTTTCGGGCGACGGGCACGACTGTTCGGCACCCATCGTGGGTCTCTGAGTTGCGGAATTGAGGGGATCTCATCTCTGCCGTAGGAGCGGCGCACCTTCAGGGGTGCGCTCACCCGGACGCCGGCTCGTCACCGTCCCCCAGCCACGGCCGCAGCTTCTCCGGGTTGCGGACCACCCAGATCCGGGTGATGCGGCCGTCGACGATCTCGAACGAGGCCACGGTCATCACGGCGCCGCCCCGCTGGGCCACCAGCCCCGGCGCGCCGTTGACCGACCGCTCCAGGAGTTCGAGGCCCGGGGCCCTGTCGGCGATGGCGACCATGTACTGGGCGATGAGCGCGCCGCCCTCGATCGGGCGCAACGCGGTGCCGACCAGGCCGCCGCCGTCGGCGGTCATCACGGCGGCGGGGTCCAGAAGGCCGACGAGAGCCGCTACGTTCTTGGTCTCCCACGCCTCCTTGACGTGCCGCACCGCCTCCGCCTGCCCGGTCCCCGTCGCCGGGGACTCGGCCGCCCGCACCCGGCGCCGGGCGGAGGCCGCGAGTTGCTTGCAGGCGGCGGAGGTCCGGCCGAGGACGTCGGCGATCTCGGCGAAGGGGTACCGGAAGACGTCGTGCAGGACGAACGCGACCCGCTCGGCGGGCGTCATCGACTCCAGGACGACGAGGAAGGCCATCGTCACCGATTCGTCCAGGACCATCTGGTCGGCGGGATCGGTGTGATCGGCGCCCCGGCCGCGGTCCCACTCGGTACGGTCCGGCAACGGCTCGGGCAGCCATGCGCCGACGTACCGTTCGCGCCGGGCCCGCGCCGAGCCGAGCACGTCCAGGCAGATGCGACCGGTCACCGTCGACAGCCAGGCGCCGGGGGACACGATCTCGTCCCGCCGGTTCTGTGACAGGGCGTACCAGCGTGCGTACGCCTCCTGGACGGCGTCTTCTGCCTCGGCCAGTGAGCCGAGCAACCGGTAGGCAACATTGAGCAGTTGGCGCCGCTCGCCGGCTATGTCATCGATGGCCGCCCTCGCCGTCCCCACGTCCCGAACGCCCCCTCGCCTTACGTTTCGCGGGCCCGCGTCGTCGGGCTGGTAAGACCCTATCGATCTACTGCCCAGCGGGGCGGAAAAGGGGACCGTCGCATGGCGACCCAGGCAACGGCAGCACCGCGTCGCATCTCGTTTCTGCAGATCGCGATCGCCCTGCAGGCCCTGACCATCTTCCTCCAGGCGATCTCCGCCGGACTGCTGCTGACCTCGTCCTACGGAGAGACGCTGCACAGCGCGGGCGCCCGCGTCATGTACGGGGCCGCGATGCTGTACGTGATCGCGGCGGTACTGGCGTGGAAGCCGGGCGGCGGCCCGGCCAGGCCCATCTGGTACGCCTCGGGCTTCCTGGTCCTCGCCTCGGTCCAGGTGGTCCTCGGGATCGCCCACGTACCGTCGGTCCATCTTCCCCTGGGAGTCCTGATGTTCGGCCTGAGCCTGTTGGCACTGGCCCGGCGCTGAAGCCCGGTACGGGGGTCCGGGCGGCGGGCCTGTCCGGCGGATCGTGCCGGACAGGCCACCGGGCCCGGAGGCGGGTGAACCGTACTCAGCGCTTCAGCGTGAAGGTGAAGTCGGCGGAGAGCTTGCCGCTCAGCCGGACGGCCGAGACGAGCCTCCCCTCCGTGATCAGCCGCCCGACCGCGCCCCGCGAGAGCCCGCAGCCTTCGGCGATGAGCCGCGCCGGCCTGACCGGTATCGGGGCGGCGAAGCGGACCGCGACATCGATCCCCTCGCGGTCCAGGCGATCCGTTCCGCCGGTGCAGAGACGCCAGGCGCCGGCCCAGTCGAGGGCGACGTGGTTGCGGTGACGTACGACCGGATCCTGGAGCAACTCCGCTGCCAAGCCGGGATCGTTGGCGTGCATGCGGTCCAGCAGCTCAGGTCGTACGGAGCGCACATGGGTCCGCTCCAAGGCCGTGAGTTTCGTGGTCTCCCCGCATGCGGTGCAGAGAGCGAGGAGCCAGGCGTCGAGCAGCTTGTGGTTCGCGTTGACGCGGAACTTGCCGTTCGCCCGGAAGCGTTCGGCCGCGCACGAGTGGCAGCGACGGATGACGAGTGGCAGGCAAGTGGGCATGACGAGCCAGTTGTTGAGCACAGAGGTGCACCGGTTTCAGGTGAGAAGTCCGCAGCAGAAAACAGCGCGGCGCACAGGCGCGACGCGCGACAGATCAGCAGTGGGGAGGTCTCACGCGGTGTACAACGGAACATCCTTGCCTGGACGACGTGGTGGCTCGGCAGCACGGTAGGGGAGCGTGGCAACGGCGTTCCACCGGTTTTCGTGCTTCACGCCACCGGGTTGATCAGGACGCCCGCATGCTGCCGCTCCGCGTACGGACCAGAGGCGCGAGGCCCGCCATGAGGGCCAGGGCGGCGACCGGGATCAGATCGAGGTTCACGGCGATGAGGAGGAAGGCGGCGAAGACGAGCACCGGGCTCCACGCCGGAAGCTGCCGCGGCCGGGACGCGACCAGCATGACCAGCAGGGTGAGGATGCCGACCTGGAAGGCCGGGGGACCCACGAGCTCCAGCGGTTCGGGCAGCGGGGCGGCGTCGTCGAAGCGGGGGAACAGGTCCCCGGTGATCACCCACAGGAAGCACCCGGCGCCGAACACCCCGGCGACCATGGCCGCCCCGGCGGCCGCCGCCCTTCGCGCCGTATCGACGTGGACCAGGCTGCGCAGCTCCACGACGAGCGCGCCGAGCAGGAGGAAGGCGGCGAAGAAGAAGGAGTGCCCGATGTTCCAGGCGAGCCCGGGCCCGTGGTCGCCGTCCCTGCCGTCGATGAGGCGGAACACACCGTAGAGAAGCATGAACAGCGGAACGAGCACGGCGAACAGGCGAGTTGTGCGCGTGGTTTCGGTCATGTGGCTACGGTTGCGGAGGCCGGGGGCGCGGTCCATCGGGACGATCCCTGGTTAGGCCCGGAGGTGTTCCCCCTAGTACTCCAGCAGGACATACACCGACGTCCGACTGGAGTACTGAGGACTGCTCAGGCATCTTGGCACCACACTCGGCGGACAGTACGGTGTCAGCTCGCGACGTCGATCAGCACGTCCCGCAGCCGTACTTCCACGGAAGCCCTCTCCGTCCGTCGTGACCGGGCACCACTGATGCCGTCGGGCGTGCGCAGGCAGCCGAGGCCCGGCATGTGCCGGCAGGGGGGCGGCGTACCCTTCGAGAAAGATGCCGAGGTCGATTGGTGTCGAGGGACGCTGTGCGCGGGGGCGGTGCGTCCCGGCCGGTTCAGCACACGCGGGCGGATTTGGGTCCCGATGCGGTGCCCCGCACCCCGGCGGCGTGGCTCACCGTGCCGTCCACCTCGAAGGTGTCCGACTGGGTCCTGATGGACCGCTGGAGGCGCTGCAGCGGCAGCGAGGGCTCCAGGCCCAACTCGCTGTCGAGCGCGGCGTGCAGCCGCTGATAGGCGCGCAGGGCCTCGCCGCGCCGCCCCGAGCGGTGCAGCGCCAGCATGAACTGGGCATGCAGTCCCTCGTGCGTACGGTAGCGGTGGACGAGGAACGTCAGTTCCGACACCAGTTCACGGTGGCGGCCGAGGCGGAGGTCGGCCTCGATGCGCTGGTCGAGGGCGAACAGGCGTGCCTCTGCGAGCCGTTCGACCTCCATGGTGATCAGGCTGCCCGCCTGGATGTCGGCGAGCGCGCTCTCGCCGGACCACAGGTCCAGGGCCTCGCGCAGCTTGCGGGTCGCGCCCTGGTAGTCCTCGATGTCCATGGCGCGGAACCCGGCGGCGGCGCGGCGTTCGAAGGTCCGGAAGTCGACGCTGCCGCCTCCCGTCTCGAGCCGGTACCCCCCGGGCAGGGTGACCAGGATGTCCTTGGCGCCCTCGCGGCCGCTGCCCTCGCGGGCGAGCGCCTCACCGATGAGGTCGCGCAGTTGCAGCACGTACGTTTGCAGCGTTGTACGGGCGCTGCGCGGCGGATTGTGGCCCCACAACTCCTCCGCCAGCATCGACACGGGGACCATCTGGTCGGCGTGCAGCGCGAGTAGAGCGAGAACCTGTCTTGGCTTCGGCGCGGAAGGGGCGGCGGAGTGTCCGCCTACGCGCACTGACATCGAACCCAGAACCTGGATGTCCATATTCTGCTCCCCGTTGAGTGGTACTTTGCGGCTCGTTCGATCGGATGGTGAGGGCTCGGGACGGGTGTCCTGGGCCGGCTTGGTGGCGTTGGACCGGGTGTGTCAATGACTGCCGGGGTCCTCGCGGCCACGGGCTGAGCGCCAGCGTCCTGAGTGCGTGGTGGCGCCCGTGGAGGAGAGGCGCCGGGGCGCCCTGCCTGTCGCCGGCGACTCTCTGCGCCGGCTGGACGTGGCCGCGGTCGTCGATGGGCTGTGCCCTTGCGCTGCGCGGGCGTACGTGACACACGGTCAGGGGGTGGAGGCGCTCGTCGCGAACCGGCTCGCCTCGCTGATACCGGTGCCGATGGTGCTGTTCCGGGCCGGGGGCCGGGCCCGCGCCCGAGTGGTGGAGGAGGGGTTCGGCACGGAGCCGGCCCTGCTCAACGGCGTCCACCCGGACGAGCGGTTGCCGGCCATCACGTACGGGCATCCCAAGGGCCTGCGCACGGAGCTGAAGAAGGTCGGAGCGGGCCTCGCGGCCGCCGGCGACGGCGGAATCCCCGTCCACGCGCGCGTCTTCGACGGCGGGGCCGCCGAGATCCTCTAAGTCGCCGACGCGATGAAGGACCAGGTCGCGTGCGCGGCGGGCGGGAGCCGCTGTACGACCGTCGAGAACGTCGCCGCAGAGCACGGCGTGGCCGCCCGTCCGTGTCGGTATCTCGCCTTGCTGGGACTCTGTGTGGTGGTGCGTCAGGTCGGACGCGCCCCGGGCCCGGAGCGGACCCCGGCCGGGCTCCGCCCGGGATGCCGCAGAGTGCGGTGCACCCGCCGGACGGCCCCCTGCCGACTCGGCGAACTCCGCCCGAGGATCGGGAACATGGCCGATCCGCCGACCGTACAGATCACCCGCGGTGTCCAATTCCACCCCCTCGAACTCCTCGGCATCGAAGTCACACGAACCCGCCGGCCACAGACCTGAATCGGTGACCTGCGCAGTACGGACCCGGACGAGCGCCAGGCGGGTTGCCCGTGCTCATCGTGCTGTCGACGCCGTGCATTGCAGCAGGCCTCCACCGAACCCTTTCATAAAAAACCCGCCCGGTCGGCTTTGTCAATGCAAACGATCCGAACCATAGCGACCTTTTCCCCAATTAGCCCGGAGAATCCGTCGCGAAACACCTGACAAGTGCTCCAAACACCCTCCAGGTCACCTTGATTTGCCCTCTTGAAGCGCTCGCAAGGAAGAAGAACAAGGAAGCGGAAGATGGCTGCCGGGTCTCATATAGAGGAAGGGAGGGCATTCCGTGGCTGCCGGGTGAAGGCGGCGCGCCGACTGCGTCTGTTCCGTGTACGGGGAGAGGCGCTGGTAGGCGGGGTGCGAGTCGCCGATGGCGTACTCGATCGCCGCGGAGAGGGCCTTGACGTCGAACAGGACGCCCCGCAGGGCGTCCTGGACCGGATCGGGTCCCCATGAGGGCGTAAGCGGGCCACAACGCCGTCCTGTCGGCCCGGGCCAAGGGTGTTGGAGAACTTCTGCCGCACGGTGACTCCGAGGCCGTGGCGAGAATGTTCATCGTCCGTTCACCGGCGCCCGGGCGCTGCCGAAGATCCCGACGGATCACGCAGACATCTTCGGGCGGGTGACGGGGACGCTCCAGCACCTGCCGGCATCGGACTTGGTTCCGGGAGCGCTCATCCGCGGGACGTCCTCCGGGCCGGGCAGCGCACCTGGCGTGAGGCCGCGACGCAGCGTGACCAGGAAGAGGACGAGTTCGTGCCCGCACTCATCGGGTGAGTCCGCTCGGTGATCCATCAGCCATCGCCGGAGAGCGGCTCGCGCCCGGCGGCGACCTGGCGTCCTCGCTGATCGCACCCCTCCGAGCAGGGCGAAGGCTCGGGCGGTCAGGGACTCCTGGGCACGCCGCACCTGGGGGTCGCGGCCGGGCGGGACACCAGGGGCTCGCTCGGCACCACGCCGTGCGGCACTCGCTCACCCACCGTCCATGGCTACGCGCAGTCACCGGTGCTGCTCGACGCGTCGGTGGCCCGACCGCCCCGGGCCCGGCCGCGCCCGCGCCGACGGGGCGGCGCGGTGCCGAGGACACCCGCTCCGGGCCGGCGGTCCCGCAAGGCCGCGGCCACGGTGTGCCGCGGCCCTTCGGGGCGCCGGCCGCCCCGGTCCCGTCCGCCGTGTCGGCGCGGCCCGTTCCCTACGCCGCGTCGGCGCGGTGCGCCGGGGCGTCCACGGTGGCGAGCGCCTCGGCCGTGACCAGGGACGGCAGCAGCAGACGCCAGAACCGGTCGATCCCCTCGGCCGCGAGCCAGCGCGGATCGGTACGGCCGAGCACCTCGAAACCGGTGGTCGCGGCCACGATCGAGGTCACCGCCTCCTGTTCGGAGACGTTCTCGGCGAGCAGACGTTCGGTGGCCGCCTCGGTGATCATCCGCTGGACGCAGCGATACCACTCGCCGCGCAGATCCAGACCGGTGCCGTCGCTTGCCTCGCAGCTCAGGTGGTATCCGGCGCGGGCCACCACGTCATCGGACAACTGCTCGGCCATGGCCCGTGAGGTGCCGATGAGCCGCTGCAGCGCGTTGTCGCCCGGACGGCGTGCCTCGGTCGCCGTCCGGCGCAGCGTCGCGGCCGCCGTGGCCTCCACGGTGGCGGCCACCACGGCCTTGTTCTCGAAGTGGAAGTGCAGCGCGCCACGGCTGACCCCGGCGTTGGAACTGATCTCCGTCAGCTTCGTCCGGGTATAGCCGCACCGCTCGAAGACCTCGGCGGCCGAAAGGATGAGCGCTTGACGAGTCCGGACGGCGCGCTCCTGCCTCATTCCCGATAACTCCCTATTGGCTCCCTCTAGGGCTGATGTATGGCGCCGATAATAAACCGTCTTAGCGGTTGCCAATGGTGGCATGGGTTTACGCTCCTCCCTCATTCGTTGCACGGCCGAAGGGCCCGACATTCGTGGCACGGCCGAAGAGCCCGACGGCACCGAGGCGGCCCGCTCCCCGGCCGGAAAGCTGACCCGGGCCGGGCGCGGCACGTCGGCTCCGGAAGCCCGTGCCCTGCTTCGCGAGTACGGATTCCGGGGGCAACGCCAGGGCCGTGGAGGGCACGCAGCACCCGGACGGCGGCGCCGGTCCGGTACGTCAGCGGCCGGGCCCGTCCGGTACGTCAGCGGCCGGCCCGGAAAGCATCAGGCGGCCGGGTGGCCGGGTGGCCGGTGGTCAGCGGGGAGACGGAAAGGAGGCGGTCGGGAGTCGGGGCGGCCACACCGTGCGTCCGGCAGGACCGCCACCGCACCGGGCAGGCGGGCCTTTCACCACACGCCCGCCCCAACCCTTGGACAGGAAGGGGCAGGAAGAGACAGGAAAAGAGATGACGGCGGCTGCCGGGGGAGGACAGCCGCCGCCATCCGCTCAGGCGTCCCGCTTGCTCAGGACGATGTACCCGACCACCTGGGCCGCTGCCACCCACACGAGGATGATGAGCAGCGCCGCCGGCCTTCCGTACGGGTCGGTGTCGCCGTCCATCAGGTGCTGGCCCGCGGTGGACGGCAGATAGTCGAGGATCTTCTGGGTGATGTCGTTGCTGGACACCGCCAGGGCGCCCGGCAGGCCCGCGAGGACCATGAAGACGGTCGTCAGCGTGCCCACCGCGCTGCGCACCGCGGCCCCCACCCCGATGGCGAAGACGCCGACGAGGGCGACGTAGACGCCGGCGTTCAGGATGGTCGGGACGGCCTTGCTCATGTCGGTGTCCGCGTACTCGAACAGCAGCGGCGTGGTGGTGAGGGTGCCGACCACCGCCAGGACGATCCCGACGACGAACATGACCGGCGCGGCGATCGCGGACTTCGCGAAGAGCATCCGGCCGCGCACCGGCACGCACTGGAGCGTCGTCCGGATGCTGCCCGTGGAGTACTCGGTCGTCATCGACAGCATGGCGAGTGCCACGATGGCGAACTGCACCAGGTTCATCGCCAACGCGGACGAGTGGGCGATGGGGACGTCCGTGTCGACGCCGTCGGTGCGGTAGTTGTTCGCGATGCTGCCGCCGAGGGCGGGCGCGAAGAGGCCCATCAATACGACGGAGCCCGCGAGGCACCACCAGGTGGCCCGCACGGACCACAGTTTGGTCCACTCCGCCGCCACCGCGCCGACGGTGCGGCCGCGGCCGTAGGAGGAGGTGTTCGCGAGGACCGACTCGCGGCCGGTGCCGGTCGGATTCGTGATCGCACTCGACATGGCTCAGGCCTCGACTTTCTGCTGGGCGTCGGGCCGGGGCGTGTCCGCGCCCGCGGGCTTCGGCGACTTGTACTCGATACTGCCTGCGGTCATCTCCATGTAGGCCTCCTCCAGCGAGGCCTCCACTACCCGCAGTTCGTGCAGCCTTACGCCGAGGTTGAAGGCGAGGTCGCCGATGACCTCCACCGTCGTGCCGGAGACCATGATCTCGTTCTCGGAGTTCCGCTGGATGTCGACATCGGGCATCGCCAGACCGGCCGTCAGGTTGTTGAGCCCGTGGCTGTCGGGCGTGCGCACCCTGACAGCGGTCAGCGAACTGCGCGCGATGACCTGCTCGATGGTGTCATCGGCGAGGAGGCGCCCCTTGCCGATGACGACCAGATGGTCGGCGGTCAGCTGCATCTCGCTCATGAGGTGGCTCGACACGAAGACCGTGCGGCCCTCGGCGGCCAGCGAGCGCATCAGCTCCCGGACCCAGCGGACCCCGTCCGGGTCCAGGCCGTTGACCGGCTCGTCGAAGAGCAGCACCTGGGGATCGCCGAGGAGAGCGCTGGCGATGCCGAGGCGCTGCCCCATGCCCAGCGAGAAGGAGCCGGCGCGCTTCTTGGCCACCTTCTCCAGGCCCACGATCTCCAGCACCTCACTGACGCGCTTGCGCGGGATGCCGTTCGTCTGGGCCATGGCCAGCAAGTGGCTCTGGGCGCTGCGGCCCGGGTGGAGCGCCTTGGCCTCAAGGAGCGCCCCGACCTCGCGCAGCGGGTACTTCATCGCCGAGTAGGGCTTGCCGTGGATCAGTGCCTCACCGGACGTCGGCCGGTCCAACCCCATGATCATCCGCATGGTGGTCGACTTGCCGGCACCGTTGGGGCCCAGGAAGCCGGTCACCCGGCCGGCCGGGATCTCCAGGTTCAGGTTGTCCACGGCAACGGTCGACTCGTATCGCTTGGTCACTTCGCGCAACGTGATCATCGTCGCCACATCCTCAGGTCTCGCGTCATGGGGGAGACGCTATGGAATCTCCCCCTGTCGGGTCATCGGCCGTTCGACAGAGCGGCTCTATGACTTTCGGCAGAGTCGGCCGCGGTCAGTCGTCCCACTCGTCCTGGAACTCCGCCTCGAACGCGTCGATCTCGCTCTGGCTGATGGAGTCGAGCGCCACGTCGAACGGCGTGAGGTCCACGGCGTCGGGCTGCTGCGCGTGCGTGACGAGGGCGCGCAGTGCGTCGAACCAGCGCTCGGCGAGGTCCGTCACCTGCTGTTCCGTCAGAAGGCCGGTTGCCCAGGTCCAGTTGGCGATGAGTTCGGATCCCGTGGGCCCGTCCTGTGTGAGCGCGTTCACTTCGACGGCGTGCGCGAGCGGGGTGCGCGGGTCGTATCCGCCGCCGGATCCCGCCAGTTCGGCGACCACGCCCCACGGTGCGTCCCGGTCCGGCTCGGCCGTGCTGAAGCGGCCCAGGTAGTTGAACCCGAGCTGGGGTGCCGGGACGTCCGCGAGGCGCTTCCAGGTCCGCGGGTTGAGGTAGCGCAGCAGGCCGTAGCCGATGCCGCCGTTCCGCACCGCCCGCAGCCGCTCCTTGGTCCGGCGCAGGACCTGCCCGGCGGCCGCGCCGCCCGCCAGGGCCTCGGTGATGTCCGTGTCGCCGAGGTCCAGGCGCACCGGGTGCAGGCTGGTGAACCAGCCCACCGTGCGGGAGAGGTCGACACCGGGCAGCAGGTCCTGCTGCCGGCCGTGCCCCTCGACGGTCACCAGTGGGGCGCCGCCGGTGCGTCCGGTCTCGCGCTGCCATGCCGTCACCGCGAGGCCGAAGGCGGACAGCAGCACTTCGTCGACGGCCGCCCGGGTCACCGTGGGCACGGTGGTCAGCAGGTCCTTCGTGATGTCGTGCGGCAGCCGCAGGCTGAGGTGCCCCGCGGTGGCGTGCTGATCGCGGGCCGGGTCGAGGGGCCGGGAGCCGAGCGGCCGCTCGTCCGCGCCCGTGGTCAGCATGTCCTCCCACAGCGGGAGTTCGTCCTCGTGTTCCGTGGTCGCCGCGTGGTCGGCGAGCTTGCGCGCCCAGCCCCGCAGGGACGTCAGGACCGGGTCGAGCCGCACCCCGCGGCCCTGCCGCACCTGCTCCCAGGCCTGTGCCAGGTCGGGTACGAGGATCCGCCAGGACACGCCGTCCACCGCCAGGTGATGGACGACGAGCAGCAGCCAGCCCGGCACCCGAGGCCCGCGGTCCATCCAGACCGCCCGGAACACGGCACCGTCGGCGGCGGCCAGCCACCGCCGGGCGGCGTCGGCCTCCTCGCGTGCGACGGCCCGCGCGGACTCCTCGTCCAGCCCCGAGACGTCCACCCGGGACAGGCAGGCCCCCGCGTCCACCGCACCGGGAGCCTGGATGACGGGCGTCCAGGCGCCGGAGGGATCCACGTCGAGCCGCAGGCGCAGCGCGTCGTGGTGGTCGAGCAGGCCCTGCAGGGTCGCGGTGAGCCGGCCCCGGTCGAGGCCCACCGGTACGTGCAGGGCCATGGACTGGGCGAAGCCGTCGACGGGGCCGCCGCGTTCGCGCATCCACGCCATGACCGGGGTGAGCGGGAACTCGCCGAGCGCGGTCTCGGCGGTGTCGGCCAGGACGGTGGTCCCGCCCTCCGCGATCTCGGCGAGCCGGGCGACCGTGCGGCGCTCGAACACGTCCCTCGTCGTCAGGACGAGGCCCGCCTTGCGGGCGCGGGAGACCAGCTGGATCGACTGGATGCTGTCGCCGCCCAGGTCGAAGAACGCCGCGTCGATGTCGACCCGTTCGACGCCGAGCACCTCGGCGAACAGGTCGCACAGCACCTGCTCGCGCCGGTTGCGCGGCTCGCGGCCGGCCGCGGCGGGCCCCGACCGGGGGGCGGGCAGGGCCCGGCGGTCCACCTTGCCGTTGGGTGTCAGCGGCAGTGTGTCCAGGACGATCACCGCGGACGGCACCATGTAGGCGGGCAGCCGCTCGGCCAGCTCGGCGCGGAGTTCCTCGGGCACGGGCGCCGAGCCCGCCGCGGGCACCGCGTAGCCGACCAGGCGCTTCTCACCGGGCCGGTCCTCGCGCAGGACGGCGGTGGCCTCACCCACCGCCGGGAGCGCGGCGAGGGCGGCCTCGATCTCGCCCGGTTCGATACGGAAGCCGCGCAGCTTCACCTGGTCGTCGGCGCGGCCGAGGTACTCGACGGTTCCGTCGGCCCGCCAGCGGGCGAGGTCGCCGGTGCGGTACATACGGCCTCCGGGCGGGCCGTACGGGTCGGCGACGAACCGCTCCGCGGTCAGCCCGGGACGCCTCCAGTAGCCGCGGGCGAGACCCGCTCCGGCGATGTACAGCTCGCCCGGGGCGCCGGTGGGCACGGGGCCGAGTCCGGCGTCGAGGATCCAGACGCGGGTGCCGTCCAGGGGGCGGCCGATCGGGATCCGGTCCGGGACGGGGAGGTCCGCCTCGATCCGGTGGCTGGTGGCGAACGTCGTGGTCTCGGTCGGCCCGTAGCCGTCCACGACGGTCAGGCCGGGGCAGGCCTCGAAGACGCGGCGTACCGCGTGGGCCGGCACGACGTCGCCCCCGGTCCACACCTCGCGCACGCCGCGCAGCGCCTCGGGTGCCTCGTCCGCGATGAGCCGGAAGAGCCCCGCGGTCAGCCACAGCGCCGTGACCCGCTGGTGCGCGACGGTCTCCGCAAGCACCGCGGGGGTGAGGTCACCCTGGGGCGCGACGACGACCTGGCCGCCCGAGAGGAGGGGCGCCCACAGCTCGTAGGTGGCAGCGTCGAACGCGTGCGGCGAGTGCAGGAGCACCCGCTGGTGCGCGGCACTCGCGAACCTGTGGTCCTGGGCCAGTTCGAGGACGTCGCGGTGGGTGACGGCGACGCCCTTGGGGACGCCGGTCGAGCCGGAGGTGTACATCACGTACGCCAGTCGGTCGGCGGACACGGCCGGGCCGGCGGGCGGTGCGGCGGCGGTGTCGTCGCCGGTGACGACGAGGACCGGCGGGCCCGCGGCCGCGGCCCTGCCGGCCATGGCCTCGTCGGTGAGGACGGCCACGGCGCCGCTCTCCGCCGCGACCTCCCTGACCCGTGAGCCCGGATGGGCGGCGTGCAGGGGGACGTACATCCCGCCGGCCTTCAGGACGGCCAGGGTCGCCACGACGAGGTCGGCCGAACGCTCCATCACCAGCAGCACGGGCGACTCGGCCCCGACGCCCGCGGCCCTGAGGCGGTGGGCCAGGGCGTTCGCGCGGGAGTCGAGAGCGGCGTAGGTCAGCAGTTCGTCCCCGGCCCGCAGCGCCACGGCGTCGGGGGTGCGGGCCGCCTGCCGGGCGAAGTGCTCGTGCACGGGTCCTTCGACCGGTGCCGGCCCGGTCGTCGCGCCCGACCAGAGACCGAGGACGCGCTCCCGCTCGGCGGTGTCGAGCACGTCGATGCCGCCGACCGGGCGGTCGGGCCGGTCCACGGCGGTTTCGAGCACCCGCAGGAAGCGTGCCGCGAGAGTGTCGGCCGTGCCGGCGTCGAACAGGTCCTGGCTGTACTCGATGCGGCCCTTGCGGCCGGCGAGGCCGAAGGTCAGGTCGAACTTGGCCACCCCGGTCTCCACCGGGTAGGGGCGCGCGGCGAGACCGGGCAGTTCCCGCACCCGCTCCAGGGAGGCCTGACTGTCTTCGTTCTCGACGGTCAGCATGACCTGGAAGAGGGGGTGGCGTGCGGTGGAGCGGGGTGGGTTGAGGGCGTCGACGAGGCGTTCGAAGGGGATGTCCTGGTTGTCGTAGGCGGCGAGGTCCGATTCTCTGACGCGGTGGAGGAGTTCGCGGAAGGTCGGGTCGCCGGATACGTCGGTGCGGAGTACCAGGGTGTTCACGAAGAATCCGACGAGGTCTTCCAGTCCTTCGTCGGTGCGTCCGGCTATGGGGGTGCCGACGGGGATGTCGTGGCCCGCGCCGAGTCGTGACAGCAGTACGGCGAGTGCGGCCTGCACGATCATGAAGACGCTGGCGCCGCATTCGCGTGCGAGTGCTGTCATGTCGGCGTGGAGGGTGGCGGGTACGTCGAAGCCCACGGCTCCGCCCTGGTAGGAGGGTGTCGCGCCGCGTGGCCGGTCCACCGGGAGTGCCAGTTCGGCGGGGAGGTCGGCCAGGGCGGTGACCCAGTGGGCCAGCTGGTGTGCGGCGGCGCTGTCCGGGTCGGTCTCCGATCCCAGTACCTCGCGTTGCCACAGGGTGTAGTCCGCGTACTGCACGGGCAGCGGTTCCCAGTCGGGGGCCCGGCCCGCACAGCGCGCTCCGTACGCCGCTGTCAGGTCACCGGCGAGGACCTCCAACGAGGCTCCGTCGGCGGCGATGTGATGGACCACCAGCAACAGCACATGATCGCCGTCGGGGAGTTCGGCGAGTGTGGTGCGGAGCGGGGGCTCGGCCGCCAGGTCGAAGGCGTGCCGTGCGGTCTCGCGGAGCTGTTCCGCGTCGACGGGGCCCCGCAGGAGATGCAGGGCCGGCCGCGCGTCCTTGAGGACCACCTGGTGGCCGCCCTCGTCGTCCTCCGCGAAGACGGTGCGCAGGGACTCGTGGCGCTGCACGACGTCGGCGAGCGCGTCCTCCAGGGCCTCCTGGTCCACGGTGCCCGTGAGGCGCAGGCCGAGGGGGATGTTGTAGGTGGCGCTCGGCCCCTCAAGCTGGTGGAGGACCCACAGGCGCTGCTGGGGGTGGGACAGCGGCAGTCGTTCCGGGCGCGGGCCCGCGACGAGGCCCGCACGCGCGATGCCGACTCCGTCGCCGTCGAGGACCGCTGAGAGCCCGGCGACCGTCGGCGCGTCGAAGAGCTGCCGCACCGAGAGCTCCACCCCCAGCACGGCACGGATCCGGCTGACGAGGCGGGTGGCGGTCAGGGAGTGGCCGCCGAGTTCGAAGAAGTTGTCGTCGAGGGTGACGGCGGGGATGTCGAGGGTGTGTGCGAAGAGGGTGCAGAGGATCTCTTGTTGGGGCGTGCGGGGGTGGCGGCCGTTGGCGGTGGGGGTGTGGTCGGGGGCGGGGAGTGCTTTGTGGTCGAGCTTTCCGTTGGGGGTGAGTGGGAGTGCGTTCAGGGTGACGTACGTGCTGGGGATCATGTAGTCGGGGAGGGTCTGGGCGAGGTGGGTGCGCAGGGTGGTGGGGTCCGGGGAGTCGCCGGTGACGTAGGCGGTGAGGCGTTGGTCGCCGGGCTGGTCCTCGCGGACGATGACGGCGGCCTGCGCGATGGTGGGGTGGGTGGTGAGTGCGGTCTCGATCTCGCCGAGTTCGATGCGGAAGCCGCGGAGCTTGACCTGGTGATCCGTGCGGCCGAGGTATTCCAGCCGGTGTTGGGGTGTCCAGCGGGCGACGTCGCCGGTGCGGTACATGCGTTGGCCGGGCGTCGTGCTGTGGGGGTTGGCGATGAAGCGGGTGGCGGTGAGGTCGGGGCGGTTGAGGTAGCCGCGGGCGAGGCCGTCGCCGGTGACGTAGAGCTCGCCGGCGGTGCCCGGGGGAACGGGGCGCAGGGCGTTGTCCAGGACGTAGAGGCCGAGGTCGGGGATGGCTTCGCCGATGATGCTGCCGGGCTGGGTGGTGGCGGTGGTGGGGTCGAGGGGTTGGTGGGTGACGTGGACGGTGGTTTCGGTGATGCCGTACATGTTGACGAGCTGGGGTGCGTGTTCGTCGTGGTGGCGTGCGTACCAGTCGGTGAGGCGGCCGGGGTCGAGCGCTTCGCCGCCGAAGATGATGGTGCGCAGGGTCAGGCGGTGGCTGGTGCGGGGGTCCGCGGCGTCGGCCTGGATGAGTTGGTAGAAGGCGGAGGGTGTCTGGTTGAGGACGGTGACGCCCTGGTCGGCCAGGAGGTGGAGGAAGTCGGCGGGCGAGCGGCTGGTGGTGTGGGGGACGACGACGAGGCGGCCGCCGTGCAGGAGGGGGCCCCACAGCTCCCATACGGAGAAGTCGAAGGCGTAGGAGTGGAAGAGGGTCCATACGTCGTTGTCGTCGAAGTGGAACCAGGGGCGGGTGGCGTCGAAGAGGCGGGTGACGTTGTGGTGCGGGATGACGGCGCCCTTGGGGGTGCCGGTGGATCCCGAGGTGTAGATGACGTATGCGGCGTGCTGGGGCAGGAGTGTGGTGTGGGTGGGGTTGCTGTTGTCGGTGGTGGCGAGCAGGTGGGCGGTGTCGGGGGTGTCGAGGGTCAGGGCGGGGGTGCTGCCGGGGAGTTGGCCGGCGACGTCGGTGTGGGTGATCAGGAGAAGGGGGTCGGCGTCGGCGAGCATGAAGGCGATGCGGTCGGCGGGGTAGTCGGGGTCGATGGGGAGGTAGGCGGCGCCGGCTTTGATCACGGCGAGGAGCGCGACGACGAGTTCGGTGGAGCGGGGCAGGGCGACCGCGATGAGCCGGTCGGGGCCCGCGCCGCGTTCGGTCAGGAGCCGGGCGAGCTGGTTGGCGCGGGCGTTGAGGTCGGCGTAGGTGGTGTGTTCGTTCTCGAAGACCACGGCGGTGGCGTGGGGGGTGCGTGCGGCCTGTGCCTGGAACAGTTCGGGCAGGACGGGCCCGGGCGTACCGGCCGGAGTCGGCGGTGCCAGCAACCGTGCCCGCTCGTCCCCGGTCAGCACGTCGATCTGGCCGACCGGCCGATCCGGAACGGCCAGCAACCCCTCAAGCACACACACCAGCCGTGTGGCGATCGACGCGGCCGTGTCGGCGTCGAACAGGTCCGTGCTGTATTCGAGGGCGCCTTCGATGCCGTGGGGCCCGCCGTCGGCGGTGCGGCGCTCGGAGACGTTGAAGACGAGGTCGAACTTCGAGGTGGCGCCGCCGCTGCTCTCCGCGGTGGCGGTCAGACCGGGCAGTCCCGCGAAGTGGCCGAGCACGCCGTCGCGTACGGAGTCGTCGGCGGCGAGCATGACCTGGAAGAGGGGGTGGCGTGCGGTGGAGCGGGGTGGGTTGAGGGCGTCGACGAGGCGTTCGAAGGGGATGTCCTGGTTGTCGTAGGCGGCGAGGTCCGATTCTCTGACGCGGTGGAGGAGTTCGCGGAAGGTCGGGTCGCCGGATACGTCGGTGCGGAGTACCAGGGTGTTCACGAAGAATCCGACGAGGTCTTCCAGTCCTTCGTCGGTGCGTCCGGCTATGGGGGTGCCGACGGGGATGTCGTGGCCCGCGCCGAGTCGTGACAGCAGTACGGCGAGTGCGGCCTGCACGATCATGAAGACGCTGGCGCCGCATTCGCGTGCGAGTGCTGTCATGTCGGCGTGGAGGGTGGCGGGTACGTCGAAGCCCACGGCTCCGCCCTGGTAGGAGGGTGTCGCGCCGCGTGGCCGGTCCACCGGGAGTGCCAGTTCGGCGGGGAGGTCGGCCAGGGCGCTGACCCAGTGGGCGAGCTGGCGTGCGGCGGCGCTGTCCGGGTCGGTCTCCGATCCCAGTACCTCGCGTTGCCACAAGGTGTAGTCCGCGTACTGGACCGGCAGCGGTTCCCAGTCGGGGGCCTGGCCCGCACAGCGCGCTCCGTACGCCGCCGTCAGGTCACCCGCGAGGACCTCCAACGAGGCGCCGTCGGCGGCGATGTGATGAACCACCAGCAAGAGCACATGGTCGTCGGGAGCCGTTTCGACGAGTACGGCGCGCAGGGGGAGCCCGGCGGTGAGGTCGAAGCCTTCCGCGAGCGCCTCGGCCATCCGGTCGGCCGGCGTTCCCGGGCCGGTGCTGAGGACGAGGTCCGGTCGCGCGTCGGCCAGGACGACCTGGTGGGCTCCGTGTTCGTCCTCCCGGAAGACGGTACGGAGAGCTTCGTGGCGGCGCACGACGTCGGCGAGTGCCTGTTCCAGGGCGTCCCGGTCCAGGACGCCGGAGAGCCGCACCGCCATGGGCATGTTGTAGACCGGGTTGGCGCCCTCGAACTGGTGCAGGAACCACAGGCGCTGCTGGGCGAAGGACAGCGGCAGTCGTTCCGGGCGCGGGCCCGCGACGAGGCCCGCACGCGCGATGCCGACTCCGTCGCCGTCGAGGACCGCTGAGAGCCCGGCGACCGTCGGCGTGTCGAAGAGCTGCCGCACCGAGAGCTCCACCCCCAGCACGGCACGGATCCGGCTGACGAGGCGCGTCGCGAGCAGCGAATGGCCGCCCAGGTCGAAGAAGCTGTCGTCGATGCCCACGCGAGCGGCGCCGAGGATGCCGGCGAAGATCCCGCACAGGATCTCCTCGCGGGGCGTGCGGGGTCCGCGCGCCGTGTCCGACGAGCTGTAGTCGGGTGCGGGCAGAGCCTTGCGGTCGACCTTCCCGCTGGCGGTCAGCGGCAGTTCGCCGAGCACGACGAACGCGGACGGCACCATGTAGTCGGGCAGCCGGGCGGCGGCGGCCGCGCGAAGGGCCGCGGGGTCGACCGGCGCGGCGGGCACGACGTAGGCCGTGAGGCGTTTGTCGCCGGGCTGGTCCTCGCGGACGATGACCGCGCACTGGCCGACGGAGCCGTGCGCGCCCAGGACGGTCTCGATCTCACCGAGCTCGATGCGGAAGCCGCGGAGTTTGACCTGGTCGTCGGCGCGGCCGAGGTACTCCAGGCGGTCCTGGGAGCTCCAGCGCACGATGTCGCCGGTGCGGTACATCCGTTCCCCCGCCCCGCCGAAGGGGCTGGCCACGAACCGCTCGGCGGTGAGGCCGGGGCGGTTGAGGTAGCCGCGGGCCAGGCCGTCGCCGGCCACGTACAGCTCACCCGCGACGCCCAGGGGGACCGGGCGCAACGCGCCGTCCAGGACGTGGACGCGGGTGTTGGGGAGCGGCCGGCCCATGGGGGGCGTGACGAAACCGGACAGGGGCTCGCCGGCCGTGGCGCACACCGTGGTCTCGGTCGGGCCGTAGGCGTTGATCATCCGGTGGCCGCGCGACCAGGTCTCCACCAGGGCGGGCGGGCAGGCCTCGCCCGCGACGACGAGCGTCGCGCCCGCCGGCAGCGCGTCGGGGGAGAGCTGGGGCAGGACGGCGGGCGGCAGGGTCACATGGGTGATCCGCTGCCTGGTGAGGGTCGCGGCCAGCGGCTCGCCCGGCAGCAGCGCGTCGGCGGGTTCGAGGACCAGGCAGGCGCCGGCGAGCAGGGCGGTCCACAGCTCCGACACGGCGGCGTCGAAGCTGACGGAGGCGAACTGGAGCAGCCGGCTCGACGCGTCGATGGCGAAGGACTCGATCTGGGCGTGCGCCAGGTTCGGGATGCCCCGGTGCGAGACGACGACGCCCTTGGGCACGCCGGTGGAGCCCGAGGTGTGGATGACGTACGCGGCGCTGTCGGGGACGACCACGGGCAGGGCGCCCGCCGGCTCCGCTTCCTCGACGGACGGGCCGGGGACACCGTCGGCGTCGAGCAGCAGCAGTGGCGGGCACGGTGCGGGCAGCGCGCCGGCTGTCGCGGAGTCCGTCACCAGGAGTACGGGGCGGGTGTCGGCGAGGACGAACGCGATGCGCTCCGCCGGGTAGGCGGGATCGACCGGCACGTAGGCCGTGCCCGCCTTCTGTACGGCCAGGAGCGCGGTCACCAGGTCGGCCGAGCGCGGCAGCGCGACGGCGACGTACCGCCCGGGCCCGGCGCCCCGCGCGACGAGCCGGTGGGCGAGGCGGTCCGACGCCGCGTCGAGTTCGGCGTACGACATCGTCCGGGTGCCGAAGGCGAGGGCCGTGGCGTCCGGGGTGCGGGCGGCCACCTCCCGGAACTGCTCGACGGCGGTGCCGGCCGGCAGGGCGCGCGCGGTGCGGTTGACGTCGGTGAGGAAACGCCGCTCGGCGTCCCCGAGCAGGTCGAGGCGGCCGATCGGTGTCTCGGGGGCGCGTACCACGAGGTCGAGGACGCGCAGCAGGCGTTCACCCAGGGCCCGGGCCTCGTCGGCCGTGCAGACGCCGGGCCGGTAGTCCAGACGGAAGTCCAGGCCGGTTCCGGTCTGGACGACGAGACCGAGTGCGTAGTGGGTCGCGTCGTGGCCGTCCACAGCCGTGACGGTGAGGCCGCCGCTCGCCGCGAAGCCGCCGAGGCCCGCCGCGTCGACGGGATAGTTCTCGAAGACCATGGAGGTGTCGAAGAGCTCACCGAGTCCGGCGCGCTGCTGGATGTCGGCGAGACCGAGGTGCTGGTGTTCCAGGAGCTCCGCCTGGGCGCGCTGGACGCGGCCCAGGAGGTGGATGAGCTGCTCCCGCGGGCTCAGGCGGACGCGTGCGGGCACGGTGTTGATGAAGAGACCCACCATGTCCTGTACGCCGGCGAGTTCGGCGGGGCGCCCGGAGACGGTGACGCCGAAGACGACGTCGTCGCGGCCGGTGAACCCTCCGACGACCAGCGCCCAGGCGGCCTGGACGGCGGTGTTGAGGGTGAGACCGTGCGCCCGCAGTCGCCCGGTCAGCTCCGCGGTGCCGGCGCCGGTGAGGCCGAAGGTCACCCGGTGCGGCACCACGGCCGCCTCGGCGTGGCCGGCCGGGGCGGCCAGCGTCGGCTCGGTCAGGCCTTCGAGGTGCGCGGACCAGGCGTCGCGCGCGGCCGCGCGGTCCTGCCGGGCGAGCCAGGACAGGTAGTCGCGGTAGGGGCGCGGGCGCGGCAGCGGCGTCCCGGCGGCGTACAGGGTCAGCAGCTCGCGCAGCACGAGCGGCATGGACCAGCCGTCGAGCACGAGGTGATGACTCGTCACGATCAGCCGGTGGCGGCCTTCGGCGAGCCGGGCCAACGCCAGACGCAGCAGGGGCGGCGCCGTCAGGTCGAAGCGTTCCGTACGGTCGGACTCGGCCAGCGCGGTGCTGCGCAGGTCCTGCTCGGCGTCGTCGAGAGCCGAGAGGTCGACCGTGTGCCAGCGCACGGCCGCCGTGGCGTGGACGGCGGCGACCGGCCGGGAGATGTCCGCGTGGTGGAATCCGGCCCTGAGGTGGGGGTGACGGTCGAGGACGGCCTGTGCGGCCGCGCGCAGGCGGTCGGCGTCGAGTGGCCCGGCGAGGTCCACGGCCAGCTGGGCCGTGTAGACGTCCGGCCCGTCCTCGTCGAGGACGTGGTGGAAGAGCAGACCCTCCTGGAGCGGGGTCGGCGGCAGGACGTCGGCGAGGCCGGGGACGCGCTCGGCCAGGGTGTCGATGTCGTCCTGGCCCAGCGAGACCAGCGGGAGGTCGCACGGCGTGAAACCGCCCGCGTCCGGCTGTCCGGCTGCGGCTACGAGACCGGTGAGGGCGGCGGTCCAGAGCTGGGCGATGCGGTGGACCTCGGCCTCGGGGAGCAGCTCGGCGGCCCAGGTGAACGCGGCGTTGAGCTCCGGCCCCGCGGCACCGTCGACAACGGCCACGTCCAGGTCGAGGGCGTGCGCGAGCGGGAGCTCCGCGTCGGCGGCGCCGGCCGCGTTCGCGAGGTCGGCGACGATCGACCAGTCGGCGGCGTCCGGACCGGTACCCGCCGGTGCGCCGACGGCGACGCGGCCCAGGTAGTTGAAGCCGATCTGCGGACGGCCGAGCGCCGCCACCGCCTCCCTGGTACGGGGGTTGAGGTGGCGCAGCAGCCCGTAGCCGAGGCCGTGGCCCGGCACGGCGCGGAGCTGTTCCTTGACGCGCCTGAGCGCGGCGGCACTGTCGCGGCCGGAACCCGGGGTGAGTCGCGCGGGGTACTGGGTGGTGAACCAGCCGACGGTCCGGGACAGGTCCGTGCCCGGGATCGCGTCGTCGTGCCTGCCGTGGCCCTCGATGTCGACGAGCAGGCCCGTGGCGCCGTCGCGGGCGCCGCCGCGCCAGGCGTCGAGTGCGAGTGCGAGCGCGGTCAGCAGGATCTCGTCGACGCCGGCCCGGAAGGTCGGCGCGACCTCCGTGAGCAGGGCGCGGGTGACGTCGTCCGCGATCCGGGGTGTGAGCCGGCCCGCGGTGCCGTAGGTGTCGCGGGCGGCATCGAGAGGACGGTCGCCGAGGAGCGGGTCGGGCTGCGCGAACGCCTTGTCCCACCAGGGGAGTTCGGCTACGACGGCGGGGCTTACGGCGGCCTCGTGGAGCAGCTGGGCCCACTGTCGGAAGGGGGTGCCGACCGGGTCGAGGGCAGGAGTGCCGCCCGCGTCGACTTCCTGCCAGGCCTGCGCGAGGTCGGGCAGCAGCACGCGCCAGGACACTCCGTCGACGACCAAGTGGTGGGCCACGAGCATCAGCAGGCCCGGCTCGTCGGGGCCGCGGTCGAACCACACGGCGCGCAGGACGGCACCGGCGGCGGGCGCCAGCTCCCCGCGGGCCCGGCCGGCCCGCTCCCGCACCAGTGCGTCGAAGGAGTCCGCGTCGAGCCCGGCCGCGGAGACCCGGGTCACGCACGGCCCGGCGGCCACGGCACCTGCCTCGGCGATCTCGAACGACCACTCCTGGCCGGGAAGCAGCCGCAGCCGCAGGACGTCGTGGTGGTCGATGAGCGCCTGTACGGCGGCGACCAGTGACGCGTGGGTCAGGGCGGCGGGCACGGACACCGCCATCGACTGCGCGAATCCGGGGGCGGAGCCCCGCTCGGAAAGCCAGGCGGCGATCGGCGTCACCGGCACGGCACCCGATCCGGAGACGGGCTCCCCGGCGGCGCCCGCCGTACCGGCGGCGCTCACCGCCGCCTCCGCGAGCGCCTCGGGGGTCTGCCGCTCGAAGACGTCACGCGGCGACAGGACGAGGCCGGAGCGGCGGGCCCGGCTCACCAGCTGAATGGACAGGATGCTGTCGCCGCCGAGGGCGAAGAAGCCGGAGTCGGCGAAGACCCGTTCGACACCGAGGAGTTCGGCGAACAGCTCGCACAGCAGACGTTCCTGAGTGGTGCCCGGCTCCCGACCCACGGCCCGGCCCTCGGCCGGTCCGGGCGCGGGCAGGGCCTTGCGGTCGAGCTTGCCGTTGGGCGTCAGCGGCAGCGTGTCCAGCACGACCACGGCGGACGGCACCATGTACTCGGGCAGGCTCCGCCCCATGTGGGTGCGCAGTGCTTCGGCGTCGGCGGCGGGCGCTTCGGGCGCCGGCACGACATAGGCGACCAGGCGTTGGGCACCCGGCGTGTCCTCGCGCACGACGACGGATCCGTGGGCGACCGAGGGGTGCCCGGCGAGCACGGCCTCGATCTCGCCCAGCTCGATCCGCTGGCCGCGCAGCTTCACCTGGTCGTCGGTGCGGCCCAGGTACTCCAGGGCTCCGTCGTCGCGTCGGCGGGCCAGGTCGCCGCTGCGGTACATGCGTGCGCCGGGCGCCGTCGCGAACGGGTCGGCGACGAACCGCTCGGCGGTGAGGCCGGGCCGGTCGAAGTAGCCGCGGGCCAGCTGGGCCCCGGCCAGGTACAGCTCGCCCGGGGTGCCGTCGGGCACCGGGAGCAGGTTGCCGTCGAGGACGTACAGCCGGGTGTTCCAGACCGGGTGGCCGATGGGCACGACCGTGGTCCCACGCCCGGGCGCGCAGGCCCAGTGGCTGACGTCGACGGCGGCCTCGGTGGGGCCGTACAGGTTGTGCAGCTCCGCGTCGAGCAGCGAATGGAAGCGTTCGACGAGATCGGCAGGGAGCGCCTCGCCGCTGCAGATGACGCGCCGCAGCCCGCCGCAGCGCTCGGCCGCGCCGGACTCCACGAAGGCGCGCAGCATCGACGGCACGAAGTGGACCGTGGTGATCCGTCGCGTTCGGATCACCTCGGCCAGGTACTCCGGGTCGCGGTGGCCCTCGGGCTTGGCGACCACGAGGACGGAGCCGGCCATGAGCGGCCAGAAGAACTCCCAGACCGACACGTCGAAGCCGGAGGGCGTCTTCTGCAGCACCCGGTCGCTCGCGTCGAGCCCGTACCGGTCCTGCATCCACAGCAGCCGGTTGACGATCGCCTCGTGCGACACGACCACGCCCTTGGGGCGGCCGGTCGAACCCGACGTGTAGATCATGTACGCCGGGCCGGCGGGCCGTGGAGCCTGCCCGCGCGGGCGGCTGTCCGGGAGGGCCGCGAGTGCCCGCGCCGTGTCCTCGGCGTCCAGGAGCAGCAGAGGCGCCCCGGACGAGGCCAGGCGCGGCGCGAGCGCCTCGGAGGTGACGAGCAGCGCGGGCCGCGAGTCGCCCAGCAGATACGCGATCCGGTCGGCCGGATAGTCCGGGTCCACGGGGACGTACGCCGCACCGGTCTTGAGCACCGCGAGGAGCGCCACGACCAGGTCCTCGGAACGAGGCAGGGCGACGGCGACGAAACGCTCGGGGCCCGCACCGTCCTCGATCAGCCGGTGCGCGAGGCGGTTGGCCCGGGCGTCGAGCTGTGCGTAGGACAGAGTCGTCCCCTCGAACATGACAGCGGGCCGGTCCGGGCTCAGGTCGGCCTGGGTGTGCAGGAGTTCGACGAGAGTCGTGTCCGGCACCTCGCGCGCCGTGTCGTTCAGGGCACCGAGACTCCGCTGCCGCTCCCCGTCGGAGAGCAGGTCGAGCTGTCCCAGCGGGCGGTCAGGTGTCCGGGCCACCGCCTCCAGGGCGGCGAGGAAGCGGTCGGCGAGCGCCGCGGCCTGACCCGCGGTGAACAGGTCGGGCCGGTAGTCGAGCCGGAAGCGCATCCGGTCCTCTCCGGGCAGCGCGATCAGGCTCAGCGGGTAATGGGTGCCGTCGCGGCCCTCGGCGGACAGAAGCCTCAGGCCGGCGCTGTGTGCCACCGCGTCGATGGCGGAGCGGTCCAGCGGGAAGTTCTCGAAGACCAGCGCGGTGTCGAAGAGCTTCTCCACACCCGCGATGCGCTGGAGGTCGGCGAGGCCGACATGGTGGTGCGCGAGAAGTGCGGCCTGCCGGCCCTGCACCCGGGCGAGAAACCGGACCAGCGACTCCGCAGGCCGCAGCGTCACCGGAAGCGGCAGCGTGTTGATGAACAGCCCCACCATGCGCTCGACACCGTCGAGCTCCGGCGGCCGGCCCGACACGGTCACCCCGAAGGTGACGTCCTGCGAGCCGGTCAGTCGGGCGAGCAGCACCGCCCAGGCGCCCTGCACCACCGTGTTGAGGGTGAGCCCGTGTGCCCGTGCGCCGTCCGCCAGATCCCGCGACAGTGCCGGGGGCAGCTCGATGTCCAGCCGTTCCGGGGCCGCGCTGACGGCGGCGCCGTCCTCCGGAGCGACCAGCGTCGGCGCGGTGACCTCGGCGAGCGCCTCGCCCCACGCCTCGTGTGCCGGCGCGTCGTCCTGGACGGCCAGCCACTCCAGGTGGTCCCGGTACTGGCGTACGGCGGGCAGCTCGGCGCCCGCGTACGCGGACAACAGCTCCTGCACGATGACCGGGATCGACCAGCCGTCGAACAGGATGTGATGCGCCGTCAGAATCAGCTGGTGCCGGTCCGCGCCGAGCCGGAGCAGCGAGAACCGCAGCAGCGGCGGCGCCGCGAGGTCGAACCGCCGCGTCCGGTCCTGCTCCGCGGCAGCCGCGGCGGTCGCCGCACGCTTGGCCTCGTCGAGCCCGGAGAGGTCGCGCTCGCTCCACGGTACGGAGACGGTGCGCGGGATCACCTGGACGGGCCGGCTGAGCCCTTCGTGCCGGAAACCCGCACGCAGACTCGTGTGCCGGTCGGCCAGGGTCTGCGCCGCGGCCCGCAACAGCGAGGCGTCCAGCGGGCCTTCGAGGTCCAGGGTCACCTGGGTCGTGTAGACGTCGGGCGCCTGCTCGTCGTAGATGTGGTGGAAGAGCAGGCCCTCCTGCAAGGGCGAAAGCGGCAGCACGTCGGCGACGTCTCCGTCGCGCGCGAGCAGAGCTTCGAGCTCCGCGGCAGGCAGCGGCGCCAGTTCGGCCCTGTCGGGCTGACTTGTCTCGCCGGTGTCTGTGTTGGTGTGGAGTTGGGCGAGGGCGGCGACGGTTTTGTGGTCGAAGATGTCGCGGACGGTGAGGGTGAGTCCGGTGGTGCGGGCTTGGGTGATGAGTTGGAGGGAGCGGATGCTGTCGCCGCCGAGGGTGAAGAAGTCGTCGTCGATGGTGACGTGGTCGAGGTCGAGGGTGTTGGCGAAGAGGCGGCAGAGGGTTTCTTCGTGTGGGGTGCGGGGGGCGCGGCCCTGGGGTGTGGCGGTGTAGTGCGGGGTGGGGAGTGCGTTGCGGTCGAGTTTGCCGTTGGGGGTGAGGGGGAGGGCGTCGAGGGAGACGTAGGTGCTGGGGAGCATGTAGTCGGGGAGGGTGTGGGCGAGGTGGGTGCGCAGGGTGGCGGGGTCGACCGGCGTGGCGGGCACGATGTAGGCCGTGAGGCGTTTGTCGCCGGGTTGGTCTTCTCGGACGATGACGGCGCACTGGGTGACGGAGTGGTGGGTGGCCAGGACGGTTTCGATTTCGCCGAGTTCGATGCGGAAGCCGCGGAGTTTGATCTGGTGGTCGGCGCGGCCTTGGTAGTGGAGGTGGCCGTCGTGGGTCCAGCGGGCGAGGTCGCCGGTGCGGTAGAGGCGGGAGCCGGCGGGGCCGTGGGGGTTGGCGGTGAAGCGTTCGGCGGTGAGGTCGGGCCGGTCGAGGTAACCCCGGGCCAGACCCGCCCCGGCGATGTGGAGCTCGCCCGTGGTGCCGGGCGGGACGGGCTGGAGGCGGGAGTCCAGGACGTAGGTCTGGGTATTGCTCAGGGGCTGCCCGATGGTGACGGGGGTGTGGGGGGTGATGGTGGCGGTGGTCGACCAGATCGTCGTCTCGGTCGGCCCGTAGACGTTGAGCAGGGGCCGGCCCGTCGCGGACGTGAGCTGGGTGGCCAGGTCGGTGGGGAGGGCCTCGCCGCCGATCAGGACACGGACACCCCGCAGACTCCCCCCACCGACCGTACTGCCCGCGTCGCTGACCAGGGTGCGCCAGAGGCTGGGAGTCGCCTGGACGACGGTGATGGCGTGTTCGGTGATCGTGGCGTGCAGGCGGGCGGGGTCGTGGGTGAGGTCGGATGAGGCGAGGTGGAGGGTGGCCCCGCAGGTGAGGGGTGCGAACAGCTCCAGCCCCGCGATGTCGAACCCGATCGTGGTCACCGCCAGCAGCCGGTCCTCGGGGGTGAGGGGGATACGGGTGTGCATGTCGGTCAGGAGATTGGTCAGGGCGGACCGGGAGATCACCACACCCTTGGGTCGTCCTGTGGAGCCGGACGTGAACAGGACGTAGGCGGCACTGTCACCACGCACCGGCTGGGGCGCAGTGATGGCCTGGGCGGAGGGCTGGTGGGTGTGGAGTTCGGCCAGGAGGTCCGGGTCGATCGTCAGGACGGGACGGGTCGCGTCGAGCATGTGCTGGATACGGTCCGCCGGATAGTCCAGATCGATGGGCAGATAGGCACTGCCGGTCTTCAGGACGGCCAGCAGCGCCACGACCAGATCGGCTGAGCGGGGCAGGGCCACCGCCACGAACCGCTCCGGCCCCGCACCCCGCTCCAGCAGCGCACCCGCCAGACGCTCCACACGCCCGGACAGCTGGGCGTAGGTGAGGCGGGTGTCGGCGAAGGCCACTGCGACGGCGTCCGGAGTCGCGGCTGCCCGGGCCTCGAACAGCCCCACCACATCACTGCCGCCCAGATCCCGGCCGGTGTCGTTCCACTCGGTCAGCACCCGCTGCCGCTCCTCCGAGCCGAGCAGGGGCACCTGCCCGACCCGGGTCCCCGGATCCGCGGTCACCGCCTCCAGCACCCGCACGAACCGCGCACACAACAGCTCCGCGGACCCCTCATCAAACAGATCCGCACTGAACTCGAGCGAACCCGTGGCACCCCCGAAGCTGAACAGCAGATCGAACTTCGACGTGCCGGTGTGGAGCGCCTCCGTCTGGACCGAGAGCCCCGGCAGCCGGTCGAAGACGTCGAACGCGCTGGACTGCCGCGTCGTTGTCAGCATCACCTGGAACAGCGGATGCCGCGCCACCGACCGCTCCGGGCTCAGCGCGTCGACGAGGCGTTCGAAGGGGACGTCCTGGTTGCTGTAGGCCGCCAGGTCGGTGTGCCGGACACGGGCGAGGAGTTCACCGAAGGTGGGGTCGCCGGAGAGGTCGGTGCGGAGGACGAGGGTGTTGAGGAAGTAGCCGACGAGGTCCTCGACGGCGTCGTCCGTGCGGCCTGCGATGGGCGTCCCGATGGGGATGTCGGTGCCCGCGCCGAGCCGGCTGAGGAGCACGGCCAGCGCGGCCTGGAGCACCATGAACTCGCTCACGCCGTTCTCGCGCGCCACCCGGGCCAGGCCCTCAAGGGTCCCGTCCGGCACCGCGAACTCCAACAAGCCGCCCCGATAGGAGGCGGTGGCCGGACGTGTCCGGTCCAGGGGGAGTTCCAGCTCTTGCGGGATGCCGGCCAACGCCGTTCGCCAGTAGGCGAGTTGTGCGGAGAGTCGACTGTCCGGGTCGTCCTCGGAGCCGGTCACCTCACGCTGCCACAGGGTGTAGTCGGCGTACTGCACCGGCAGCGGCTCCCAGTGCGGCGCCGCACCCTGGTGACGAGCGGTGTACGCATCCGTCAGGTCGCGGGCCAGCGGTGCGAGAGACCACTCGTCGGCCGCGATGTGGTGCAGCAGAATCAGCAGGAGGTGCTCGTTCTCGGCGACCTCGCACACGGTCGCCCGTAGCGGGATCTCGGCTGCCAGGTCGAAGGCGTACAGTGCCGCCCCGCGCAGCTCCTCCTCGTCGGCCGCGACGCCCAGCGTGACACGGGGGGCCTCCAGCACGATCTGGTGGGCGCCGTCGACGTCGTCGGCGAAGACGGTACGCAGCGACTCGTGCCGTTCGACCACATCACCCAGCGCGGCCTCCAGGGCGTCGCGGTGCAGAGCGCCCTTCAGCCGCAGCACGATCGGGATGTTGTACGTGGCGCTCGGGCCCTCGAACCGGTGCAGGAACCAGAGGCGGCGCTGCGCGTGGGAGAGGGGTGTGCGAGAGGAACGGGGTGTGGGGGTGAGCGGGGTGTGCGGCGGGTGGCTGACGGTGTGGAGGACGGGGGCGAGAGCGGCGACGGTCGGTGTTTCGAAGAGTTGGCGTACGGAGAGTTCGGTGTTGAGGGTGGTGCGGATGCGGGAGGTGAGGCGGGTGGCGGTGAGGGAGTGGCCGCCGAGGTCGAAGAAGTTGTCGTCGAGGGTGATGGTGGGGAGGCCGAGGATGTCGGCGAAGAGGGTGCAGAGGATTTCTTCTTGGGGGGTGCGGGGGGCGCGTCCCGTGGTCTCGGTGTGGGTGGGGGTGGGGAGGCTGGTGCGGTCGAGTTTGCCGTTGGTGGTGAGCGGGAGGGTGTCCAGGTGGGTGAACGCGGACGGGATCATGTAGGCGGGCAGGGTGTTGGCCAGGTGGTCGCGCAGGGCGCCGGTGTCGGGGGTGTGGCCGGTGGTGTAGGCGAGGAGTCGTTCGTCGCGGACGATGACGACGGCCTGGTCCACTCCTTGGAAGCCGGCCAGGGCGGCTTCGATCTCGGCGGGCTCGATGCGGAAGCCGCGGAGTTTGACCTGTTGGTCGGTGCGTCCCAGGAAGCTGATGGTGCCGTCCGCGTTCTGGCGGGCGAGGTCGCCGGTGCGGTAGAGGCGGGAGCCGGCCGGGCCGTGGGGGTTGGCGATGAAGCGTTCGGCGGTGAGGTCGGGCCGGTCGAGGTATCCGCGGGCCAGTCCCGTCCCGGCGATGTAGAGCTCGCCGGGGGTGCCCTGCGGGGCGAGACGGAGCCGGGAGTCGAGGACGTAGCAGGCCATGCCGTCCAGCGGGCGGCCCACCGGCACACTGTCGGGCACCTGCCCGGGGTCGGTGAGCCGGTGGTGGAGGGCGAAGGTGGTGGTCTCGGTGGGACCGTAGCCGTTGACGACCTGGGTGCCCGGCGCGGCGGCGAGCACGCGGCGTACCGCGTGGGCGGGCACCACGTCACCGCCGGCCCACACCTCACGGACCCCGGCCAGGGCGGCGGGGTCCTCCTCGGCAATGAGCTGGAACAGGCCCGCGGTCAGCCACAGACCGCTGACCCGGTGCTCGGCGACCATCCGGGCAAGGACGCCGGCATCGACGTCACCGGGCGGGGCGATCACGACACGGCCGCCATTGAGCAACGGCACCCACATCTCGTACGTCGAAGCGTCGAAAGCATGCGGGGAGTGCAGCAGCATCGACTCCCGCCCACCCCCGGCGAAACACGACGCCGCCGCGAGCCCGGCCACGTCCTCATGCGTGACCGCGACCCCCTTGGGCACCCCCGTAGAACCCGACGTATACATCACATACGCCAACTGACCCGGCAACACCACCGGCAACCCACCACCACCAGCACCACCACCAGCATCGGCACCGGAACCCTCCACGGGCACGCCACCGGTGTCGTCTCCCGTGTCGTCCACGACCAGGACCTCGACTCCCAACCGCTCCGCGGCCTCCACCCCGGCACGATCAGTGATCACCACCCGCGCACCCGTCCGGGCCACCACCCCCGCGACCCGCTCCCACGGAGCGGACTCATGCACCGGCACATACACCCCACCGGCCTTCACCACACCCAACGAGGCCGCCACCACCCCCGCACCCCGCGGGAGCAACAACACCACCGGCGACTCCGAACCCACCCCCGACGCCACCAGCCGACCCGCCACCCGGTCCGACCACACACCCAACTCCCCATACGACCACCGACGCCGCCCCCACTCCACCGCCACCGCATCCGGCACCCGCTCCACCTGCACACCGAACAACCCACCCAACGACACAGCCGCAGCACACAGACCAGGCCCCTCAGCCCCCGCCAGCAAACCCACACGCTCAGCCTCACCAAGCACACCGATCTGACCGAGCGGGCGCTGCGGATCGCGGACGGCCCGGTCGAGGAAGGCGACGAACCGGGCCAGGTGCGCGGCGAGTTCGTCCTCGTCGTAGACGTCGGGGTTGGCGTCGAAGGAGACGCGCACGCCACCGGTGCTGCCGGGCGCGCCGGAGACGTTGACGGCGAGGCCGGCGACCGGCGGTATGGACAGCTGGTGGGCGTGAGCGGGGTGTCCGCCGAAGTCCGGGTCGAGGTCGTAGCCGATGACGTTGACCAGGACGTCGCCGCGCGGCGCCTCGTCGCCGAGTTCACGCGTCAGTTCCTCGCCGCGGTAGCGCTGGTGGCGGAGCGCCAGGCCGATCTGCTGCGTGGCGTGTGCGGCGAGTGCGGCGAGCCCGTCGGTGCCGTCGGTCCGCAGGCGCACCGGCAGTTCGTTGGCGAGCATGCCGGGGGTGGACAGGGACGTGGGGGTGAGTCGGCCGGTGAACGGCATGGCGAGGACGAGGTCCCGGTCCCCGGAAAGCCCGTGGACGTAGGCCGCGACCGCGGCGACGACCAGGGAGGACCAACGGGTGCGGGAGGCATCGGCGGCCTCGGCGAGGCGGGCGGCCTCGGCGTCGGTGAGCCGTACGGTGCGGCGCAGCCCGTGCGGTGACGGGGCGGCGGTGCGGCCGGCCGGGCCGGTGGTCGTGGGGGCCCCGGCGAGGCTGCCGAGCCAGTGGTCGCGGTCACGGGTGTGGGCCTGGGACGCGCGGTAGCCGGCGTCCTCCGCGAGCAGTTCCGCGAGGGTGCCGAAGTCGCGGGGGAGGGGCTCCCGTCCTGCGGCCAGGGCGGTGTAGAGCTCCGCGAGGCGGCGCCAGTACAGGGCCTGACCGAAGCCGTCGAGGGAGATGTGGTGGCAGCGGAGGTAGAAGAGGTACTGCTCGTCGGCCACCTTGAAGAGGGTGTGGGCGAACACGGGGCCCGTGGTGAGGTCGACGGGGACGGCGAGGTCCGCGCGCATCTCGGCGACGGCGTGGGCGCGCGGGTCCGGCCGGTCCGTGGCGTCGACGAACAGCACGGGTGCGTCATGGTCGGGGTCGACGACCTGGTGCACGCCCTGCGCGTCCTCGGCGAACCGGACGCGCAGGGCCTCCGTCTCCGCCACGGCACGGGCCACGGCGAGCCGGAAGATCTCGACGTCGACCGGGCCGTCGATGTCGAGGTAGGCACCGATGTTGTACTGCGCGCTGCCGGGGTCGAGCTGCTGCGCCATCCACATCTCTGCCTGGGCGGCTGTTACCGAACGGTGGACCATGCGGGAGTCGGACATCGTCCACCCACACCCTTCTCTTCACGGGAGCCTTGCGAACAACAGGAAGGACAACAGGAAATGGAGGCACGGCAGGGCGGATCGGGGGCACGGGAAAAGGACCCGTCGTGCCGACGGGTCCCCAATCCCTGCGGTGTGTGCCTCAGGCCGCGGAGAGCAGCCGACCGCTGAGCATCTCGGCGAGGGCGGCCACCGTGGGGTGGTCCCACATGGCGTTCGCGTCGAGCGTGATGGCGAAGTGGTCCTCGATCCGGATGGATATGGACACGGCAGTGATGGAGTCCAGGCCGTAGGCGGCCAGCGGGGTCTCCGGGGCGATCTCCTCGGCGGGCAGCCGTACGTGTTCCGCCACGCAGTCGATGAGCCACGCGCGGACTTCGTCGGGTGACGAGCCGGCGGTCCGGGGTGCCGGATTGCCGTGGTCGAGGTCAGAGGCGGTCACGTCGATCTCCTTGGTGGTAGTGGCCTGTGGGGTGGTCACCCGCGGTTCCCGGCGGTCTTGAGTTCGCCTGCCAGGTACAGGGAGCGCATCTCGGCGCGCTGGATCTTGCCGCTGGTGGTACGCCGGACGGTGCCGGGGCGCAGCAGCAGGACGTCGTCGACCCGCACGCCGAACTCCCGGCTGACCGTGATCTGTATCCGGCCCGCCAGGGCGGCCAGTTCGTCGGCGGGGACGCCGCGGACCTCATGGGTGATGACGAGGCTCTCGGTGGCCGCACCGGGCGCATCGTCCCGCTCCGGTGCGGTGAACACGGCGCCGCAGCTGCCGAGCTCGGGATGCTGGGAGCGCAGCTCGTGCTCGATGTCGTGCGGGTAGAGGTTGCGGCCGTTGACGATGATCATTTCCTTGATCCGCCCGTTGATGTAGAGCTCGCCCTCGTGCACCGTGCCGAGGTCGCCGCTGCGCAGATAGCCGGTGTCACCGTCGGCGGTCGTGCCCCGGAACGTCTCCCGGGTCGCCTCCTCGCGGCCCCAGTACCCGACGGCGACGCTGGCGCCCCTGATCCAGATCTCACCGATGCGCCCCTCGGGCAGCACGTCGTGGGTGACCGGGTCCACGACCCGGATGTCGAAGGCGGGGGCGGGGCCGTTGCTGACGAGATGGCGGGCCGGGCGGCCCGGCTCGGCGAGGACGAACTCGCCCTGCGCGAGCCGTTCCGCGTCGACCGAGCGCACCAGCGGGGGCTGGTGACCCCGGGTGCTCACATAGACGGTGACCTCCGCCATGCCGTAGCTCGGGGCGAACGCCTCCTCGCGGAAGCCGGCGGCGGCGAACCGCTTGGTGAAGGCGGTGAGGACATCCGGCTGTACGGGCTCGGAGCCGTTGGCCGCGTAGGTCCAGTGCGACAGGTCGAGCTGGGCGACCTCGGCATCGGTGACCCGGCGGGTGCACAGGTCGTAGGCGAAGTTGGGCGCGAAGGAGACGTTGATCCCGCAGGTGCCGATGGCGCGCAGCCAGCGGACCGGCCTGCGGGCGAACGCCATGGGGTCCATCAGGACGCAACTGCCGCCGCGCAGCAGGGCAGGCAGCAACTGGGCGCTCAGGCCCATGTCGTGGTAGAGCGGCACCCAGCCGCCGCTGCGGGTCTCCTCGGTCCAGCGGACGGCCCTGGCGAACGCCTCGACGTTGTGCAGCGCATTGCCGTGGGTGATCATCACGCCCTTGGCGTCGCCGGTGGAACCGGACGTGTACTGGAGCAGCGCCAGGGTGTCCTGGTCCAGGGGAACGGGGGTCCAGGCGTCCGGGTCGGCGAGCCGCCGGCCCTCGGGGCGGGTCACGACGGTTTCCACGCCGGTGAGCTGGACGGCGTCCGCCCATTCCCGGCAGTCGTCGGCGCTCGCTCCGTCGGTGAGGACGACCGTGACGCCCGCGTCGAGGGCGATGTTGCGCAACCTCGTGCGGTGGTGGCGGAACTGGCTGGGCAGCGGCGCGGGTACGGCGATGACCCCGGCGTAGAGACAGCCGAGAAACGCGGCCACGAATTCGGTGCCGACCGGATAGAGGAGCAGGGCCCGGCTGCCCGGCCGGTGCCCCTCCTCCTGGAGCCGGGCGGCGATGCCGCGGGCTTCGCGGTCCAACTCGGCGTAGGTCAGGGGGGAGGCGAGGTCGGGCCGGTCGGGGTCGGTCAGGAAGGCGACTGCGTCCTGGTCGGGCCGCGTGGAGACGCTGCGGCGAAATGCCTCAACGACACTGGCGGATTGCGTGATGTCGTACATTGCCCATTCGACCTTCCGACGGCTGTGCGCTGGCCATGAGTCTCAGAACCGGAAAGAGGTCGGAAAGAGACCGGTGATTCGGGTGGTATGTGAATTGCCTGCCGGATCTCACCTCAGCTGGGAGATCAAGCTACGTCATCGCGGCCAGAGCGTGTCAAGGATTTCCGAACGGACGTTCACGCTCACCTTAAATACCCCCGTAGGAGCCGAAAGGGCCGGTCGGTCGTCCTTTAGTTTCGGCTTAATGATGCAGGGGGAAAGCGGTGCAGTGTTAGTGTCGCGCTGCCCTTGTCCCGGCAGATCGCAGACTTCACGGCCGCCAGATCGCAAACCTCACGGCGTAAAAGGAGCTCCACGCATGACGGGTGGCATACCTGAGATTTCCGACCGTGCGCCCGGCCGCGGAGCGGGCCTGAGTGCCGACCTCGAAGCCCTCGTCGATCCCGCCGGCCGCCCGGACCCCTACCCGGTGCTGCGCCGCCTGCGCGAGGCGTCCGCGCACACCGCGTCGGACGGCCTGGTCGTGGTGGCCGGGCATGCCGACTGCTCGAAGGTCCTGCGCGACCCCGCCATGAGCAGCGAACGTGACCTCTTCCGGCTCTCCCCGACCGCGCGGGGCCCCCGCACCCGCAACTTCATCCACCTGGACCCGCCGGACCACACCCGGCTGCGCCGCCTGGTGACCAAGGCGTTCTCCCCGCGGGTGGTCGCCGCCCTGGAGCCGCGGATCCGGACGCTCACGGAGGACCTGTTCCGCGCCGCGGCCGAGCGCGGCCGCTTCGAGATCGTCTCCGACCTGGCCTATCCGCTGCCGCTCCAGGTGATCTGCGAACTGCTGGGTGTGCCGGTCGCCGACCACCACCTGTTCCAGGCGTGGTCGGCGAAGCTCTCGGAGGCCCTGGAGCCACCGCTGCCCGGCCTCGTCGCGCCACGGGCCACGGGCGAAGCGGCGCGGGCCCGCGCCGAGTTCATCCGATACTTCAGCGAGGTCATCGCCGAGCGCAGGACCTCCCCGCGCGACGACCTCGTCTCCCAACTGATCCAGGTCAACGAGAACGGTGACCAGCTCACCGACAGCGAACTCCTCGCCACCTGCATCCTGCTCATCAACGCGGGCCACGAGACCACCGTCAACCTCATCGCCAACGGTGTCCTGGCGCTGCTGCGTGACCCCGACGCGCTCCGCCTGCTGCGCGCCGAGCCCGAGTTGGCCGGCAACACCGTCGAAGAGGTGCTGCGGTACGACGCCCCGGTGCAGCTGACCACGCGCGTGGCCCGGCAGGACACCGCCGTCGGCGGCACGGTGGCACGGGCCGGAGACATGCTGCTCGTCCTGATCGGCGCGGCCAACCGCGACCCGCAGGTCTTCGAGGACCCGGACAGTTTCGACATCCGCCGCCCGCGCGCCTCTCAGCATCTGTCCTTCTCCGCCGGTGCGCACTTCTGTCTGGGCGCCGCGCTCGCCCGCCTCGAAGTCCGTATCGCTTTCGAACTGTTCGCGACGCGTGTGATCGATCCCCGGCTGACCGGCGAAGAAATCCCGTACAAGCCGAATCTGAGTCTGCGCGGCCCCGATCGACTGGATGTGGATTTCCGCGACATCAAGCTGCCCGATTGAGTCAGGGCTTAATTCAGTGACAGATCGCCGATGCTCGGCTTGAATACACGCGCTCAATTACTGCGGGACATGCGAGAGGAACGCAGGAAGGTCTTCTCTTCCACCGGCCACTCGCACCACCTGCATCAGTAACGCCACCTGCACCAGTCCCACCCATCACCAGCAGCAAGAGGGAGAACCGGACATGAGTAACCCGTTCGAGGACGAGGAAGCCACGTACGTCGTACTGATCAACGACGAGGCGCAGTACTCGCTGTGGCCGTCCTTCGCGGAAGTGCCCGCGGGCTGGACCGTCGCTCTGGCGGAGACGGACCGCTCGGCGTGCCTGGAGTACATCAACGAGAACTGGACCGACATGCGTCCCAAGAGCCTCGTCGATGCGATGGACGCGGCCGCACGGGACGCGGCTTGAGCGAGGTCGTGATCGAGGCGGTCGGCGTCGGCAAGACGTTCGGCGAGGTCCGGGCGTTGAGCGACGTGGACATCGAGGTCACCCGGGGCAAGGTCCTCGGACTGCTCGGTCACAACGGAGCGGGCAAGACGACGCTGGTGAACATCCTCTCCACGGTGTCACCCGCGACGTCGGGCAAGGCCACGGTCGCAGGCTTCGACGTGGCCCGCCAGGGCGCCCAGGTGCGGGCCCGGATCGGTGTCACCGGTCAGTTCGCCTCGGTGGACGAGCACTTGTCCGGGTACGACAACCTCGTGCTGATCGCCCGTCTCCTCGGCGCCGGCCGGCGCGACGCGGCGGCGCGGGCCGGAGAGCTCCTGGAGCTGTTCGACCTCACCGGCGCCGGCGCCAAGCCCTCCCGGACGTACTCGGGCGGCATGCGCCGGCGCCTCGATCTCGCCGCCAGCCTCGTCGGCCGTCCCGACGTGCTGTTCCTGGACGAGCCGACGACCGGGCTCGACCCCGCCACCCGCCTCTCCCTGTGGGAGACGGTCGAGTCCCTGGTGGCGCGTGGCACGACCGTGCTGCTCACCACGCAGTACCTGGACGAGGCCGACCGGCTCGCCGACTGGATCACCGTCCTGTCGAAGGGCCGGGTCATCGCCTCGGACACCGCGGGACGGCTCAAGGCCGACCTGGGCAGCCGCTCCGTACGCGCCGTCCTCGCACCCGGGTCCGTGCTGTCCGCGGCGTCCGGAGCGTTGGCCGCCGCGGGCTTCCAGCCCCACACCGAGCCGGACACCCACACGCTGACGATCCCCGTCGACACCTCGGCCGAGGTCGCGACCGTCGTACGGGCACTGGACACCGTGGATGCCGAGCTCGTCGAACTCACCGTCAAGGAACCGTCCTTGGACGACGTCTACCTGGCGCTCACCCAATCGCCCGACCCCTCGCCGGCGTCCCTCGGCGGCGCGGCCTGATCACAGGAGTTCCGGTGGCCCTCCAGGAACGCACCCCGGCCGTCTCGGCAGCCGCCGCGCACGACGACCGGGCGGCGTGGTGCGGCAGCAGTGCGACCACTCAGCTGTGGGTGCTCACCGCACGGCAGGTCCGTTCGATGTACGGCGACACACGCCTGGCCTTCTTCAGCCTGGCCCAACCCTTGATCATGCTCCTGCTGCTCAACGAGGTCTTCGGGAGCATGGCGAACAGCGACGACTTCCCGCACGGGGTGCGCTACATCGACTATCTGATACCCGCGCTCCTGGTCACCACGGGCATCGGCTCGGCACAGGCCGCGGGGGTGGGCCTGGTGAGGGACATGGACAACGGGATCGTGGCGCGCTTTCGTGTGCTGCCGACCCGGTTGTTCCTGGTCCTCGTGGCGCGCTCACTGGCGGATCTGCTGCGCGTCTTCGCCGAGCTGGTCGCCCTGCTGCTCTCCGGCTTCCTCATCTTCGACTTCCGCCCCTCGGGCGGGATCCTGGGAACCGGCGCGGCGCTTCTGCTCACCCTGTTCGTCATCTGGTCCCTGATCTGGGGCTTCATCGCACTGGCCGCCTGGCTGCGCAGCGTGGAGGTGATGTCGAGCATTGCGGTCCTCGTGATGTTCCCGCTGATGTTCGCCTCCAGTGCCTTCGTCCCGCTCGAAGTGCTGCCACGGTGGCTGCGGTTCGTCGCCGAGGCCAACCCGGTGACGTACGCGGTCGACGGCGCCAGGGACCTGGCGCTCGGCTGGGACCCGGGGCTCGGTGTGCTCAGCGCACTCGCCACGAGTGCCGGGCTCATGACGGTCGCGATGTTCGTCGCCGCGAAGTGCTTCCGGAGGGCGCCCAACGCGTGAGACGGGCCTTCGGCCTGCCCCCGCCCCGAGGCGACCCCACGCCACAGGCGCAACGTCCCCGTCAGCGAGCTGACGGGGACTCACACGTGTTCGGGGCCAGGACACCTCAAGGAGGGCCTGAAAACCACTCAAGACCGCACAGGGAAACTTCAAATTAAGGTCGGAGAACACTCAAGACAGCACAAGAATCCTTTGACTGGCCTGAACCGAAGGGGTAGCGTCAGCCATGTCAGTCGAATTCATGTGCGAATTTTGATTTTCTATCCGATTCGCATTCCTGATTCCGAGGGCGACCGGGGAGGGCGGGAATGTGTTAAGCGCACCATGAGTCGGCCGATCGGCTGGATCGCCGCTGGGGGCACAGTTCCCGCGGTTGCTTTCGGCTGTCGTCTCGCAAGGTCGTCCCGACACGAGGTCGATGTGATTGAATTTCAGGACTGAATTCCAGGATTGACTTCTGAGGCATCAAGTGTGCCCGGTTCATTGACTCTCCTTGGTGATGCTTGACTCGCTGGAGCGTCATTGCATGAATAGTGCCCGCCGGCGCCGCCGAAGTACTGGCGCGGACACAAGTCGATGCGGTCGGTCGGCAGGCGTGTGCGGTTTCTATAAGACGTAACAAGTCCGGACGGGGGTCCCGGCAAGGGAATTCCCCTCTGGTTACGGGGATGGGGCTGGCGTGTTGCGCATTGATCTGAAGAGTACGGGAGTCGACCGGGTCCATATGATGGCGACCCTGGGCCCCGTGTCCGAAGGGGTATTCTCCGTTCGCTATATGGCGAACAGAGCCGCACCGGCGTTCCAGGAGTGGAGAAAGCAGCTCGATGCCCGCCTCGGGACGAGTGCGACGGTCCCTGACGTGCTGCGGACGCTCGCCAGGGCCTCCGACCTCACCTGGCTTCTCGGCCCCATCGAGAACGCACCCGCAGGGAGCCGACTTCGAGCATTGAGCCTCGGCTGGCCCGAAGGCCGGGCGGCTGTGGAAGAATTTACGAAGCTGTCCATAATGCCGTATTGGCAGTCGATGCTCACCTATTTGGCGGAGCAGCGGGAGGGGCGGCTCAGGGCGTGCTTGAACGGCGGTGGGAACCTGCTCAACTATTTGCATCCCGACATTAAACTGAATGGCCATGTGCTCGAAGTGCAGGGTGGCGACGACAGGGAGATCGAGTCCGACGGTAACGGCCTTCTCGTTGCCCCTTCCATTTTTCTCGGTGACCGGCCCGCCGTGCTGCTTCGTCATGTGGCAGGCACCAACGGCAGGCCCGTCCTGGTCTTCTCCGCCCAACTGACACCCACAGCGGCCCGCACTCTGTGGGGCTCCCCGGTGAAGGACGGCGAGGCGCTGGGCGCACTCATGGGGCGCACCAGGGCCCAGCTCCTGCGCCTCACCCAGGCCGGTGGCACCACCAGCGAACTCGCCCGCAGGGTCGGCACGTCCGCCGCCGCCGTCAGCCAGCACACCAGCGTCCTGCGCCGTGCGGGGCTGATCCAGTCGGAGCGCCACCACAACACCGTGAACCACCGGATCACCGCTCTGGGCAGCGCGGTGCTCGACGGCATCTCCCTGGCCGCGGAGACCTTGACCGTGCCTGAGGCGAGCCGGCACGGGAGCACACCGCAACCCAGGCGCCTGTCTCCGGCGGGCGGGGTGCCGATCCCCTCGAACTGTGGAGTCGTCCCTATGCAGCCGACTCGATGGTGAGACCGGCCCCGCACTCGCGTTCGTAGCCGACCGCAGGTGCAGGGCGCGGCCGGTCGAGGAGTGCTCAAGGCCGTATCGAGGCGCAGCCGAGGTATTTCGGAGAACCGCCGCACAACGCGTGCAGAAACTTCCGGTCGAGGTCGGAGAGTGCTTGAATCCGCCCGCATTCTCTTTGACCTGCCGACAGCGGCCGGGTAGTTTCGATCGAGTCGGTCGAAAATATGTGCCAAGTCAAGGTCGTTCGTTTCTTGGCTTGTTTCGCTGCCCCGACTGTGGCCGTGAGAAGGCGAATTACTTCCCCGGCCGCATGAGGACGAACGTCTCCCGTACGGGATCGCATTTCGGGGGAGGGCATTGTCAGCCATGCCCGCCCCCGATTCCACTGTGACGACGTCATGAGACCTGGGGCGCCCCCGCGGCGGCGCGACGACGAGGTGGAGCGGATCCTGCTCCAGGCCCGCACGTCGGCAGGGCCCGGCCCACGGACGGCCGGCCCCTGGATGCGGGCGGGCTGACCGTCTCCGACATGTCGCTGAACCTGCTCAGCCAGAACGACATCGACCTGCCGGAAAACGAGTGGAGGACGCTGTGACGACGCCCCGGTCCGGACTGCAGGACATCCTGCCCTTGACCTCACTGCAGGAGGGCTTGCTCTTCCACAGTCTGTACGACCTGGACGCACCCGACGTCTATGTGTCGCAGCACATCCTCGACATCGAGGGCCCGCTCGACACCGGGCTGCTCCGGACCGCCGTCGAGACCCTGCTCGAACGGCACGCCACGTTGCGGGTCGGTTTTCGGCACGACGGCCTGAGCACCCCCGTGCAGATCGTGCCGCGCTCCGTGCCCGCCCCGTGGTCGGAGCTCGACCTCACCGAGGTAGCGGACGACGCCGCTCGTACAGCCCGGGCCGAGGAGCGGATACGCACCGACCGGGAGACGCGGTTCGATCCCGCCGCCCCTCCCTTGCTCCGCTTCACCCTGGTCCGGACCGGGGCGCAGCGCTACCGCTTCGCCCTGACGTTCCATCATGTGCTGTTCGACGGCTGGTCGCTGTCCGTCCTGCTCAACGAGCTGTTCGCCCTCTACGCCAACGGCTGCGACGCCGCCGCGCTGCCGCCGGTGGCGCCGTACCGCGCCTTCTTCGGCTGGCTGGCCGCGCAGAACCGGGACGAGGCGCGCGCCGAGTGGTCCGCCGCCCTGGCCGGCCTGGACGAACCGTCGTTGTTCGCACCGGCGGGGCAGCGGGCCGACGCGGAGCCCGGCCTGCCCGAGCGCATCGACTTCGGCCTGTCCGAGGAGTCGACCGCGACCCTCACCGCCCGGGCCCGGGCCCACGGGCTGACCGTGAACACCGTGGTCCAGGGCGCCTGGTCGCTGCTCATCGCCCAGCTCCTCGGCCGCGACGACGTGGCCTTCGGCGTCACCGTGTCCGGCCGTCCGCCGGAGATCCCGGGCGTCGAGAACATGGTCGGGCTCTTCATCAACACGGTGCCGCTGCGCCTCGCCCTGCGCCCGGCGGAGACCGCCGCGGACATGCTGACCCGTCTGCAGCGCACCCAGGCCGGACTGCTCCCGCACCAGTACCTGGGCCTCACCGACATCCAGGACGCGTCCGGTCACGCCGAACTCTTCGACTCCGTACTGGTCTTCGAGAACTACCCGCACGACGCGGGCCGATTGACCCGTGCGGACTCCGGGCCGGCGGATCCGGGTGCCGTCCGGGTCGTCGCACAGCGCACCACGGACCACTCGCACTACCCGCTCACGCTGGTCGCGGTCCCGGGCCCCGCGCTGCGCTTCCGCCTCGACCACCGCCCCGACATCTTCGACCACGCCGCAGCCAAGACCCTGGGTGAACGGTTGGTGCGCGTGCTTGAGGGGTTGTTGGCCGTGCCGGATCGGCCGGTCGGTCAGATCGGTGTGCTTGGTGAGGCTGAGCGTGTGGGTTTGCTGGCGGGGGCTGAGGGGCCTGGTCTGTGTGCTGCGGCTGTGTCGTTGGGTGGGTTGTTCGGTGAGCAGGTGGAGCGGGTGCCGGATGCGGTGGCGGTGGAGTGGGGGCGGCGTCGGTGGTCGTACGGGGAGTTGGGTGTGTGGTCGGACCGGGTGGCGGGTCGGCTGGTGGCGTCGGGGGTGGGTTCGGAGTCGCCGGTGGTGTTGTTGCTCCCGCGGGGTGCGGGGGTGGTGGCGGCCTCGTTGGGTGTGGTGAAGGCCGGTGGGGTGTATGTGCCGGTGCATGAGTCCGCTCCGTGGGAGCGGGTCGCGGGGGTGGTGGCCCGGACGGGTGCGCGGGTGGTGATCACTGATCGTGCCGGGGTGGAGGCCGCGGAGCGGTTGGGAGTCGAGGTCCTGGTCGTGGACGACACCGGCGACGACACCGGCGACGACACCGGCCACAACACCGGTGGGGTGCCTGCGGAGGGTGGTGCTGGTGGTGGTGGTGGTGCTGGTGGTGGTGGGTTGCCGGTGGTGTTGCCGGGTCAGTTGGCGTATGTGATGTATACGTCGGGTTCTACGGGGGTGCCCAAGGGGGTCGCGGTCACGCATGAGGACGTGGCCGGGCTCGCGGCGGCGTCGTGTTTCGCCGGGGGTGGGCGGGAGTCGATGCTGCTGCACTCCCCGCATGCTTTCGACGCTTCGACGTACGAGATGTGGGTGCCGTTGCTCAATGGCGGCCGTGTCGTGATCGCCCCGCCCGGTGACGTCGATGCGGGCGTCCTTGCCCGGGTGGTCGCCGAGCACCGGGTCAGTGGTCTGTGGCTGACCGCGGGCCTGTTCCAGCTCATTGCCGAGGAGGACCCCGCCGCCCTGGCCGGGGTCCGTGAGGTGTGGGCCGGCGGTGATGTGGTGCCCGCCCACGCGGTACGCCGCGTGCTCGCCGCCGCGCCGGGCACCCAGGTCGTCAACGGCTACGGTCCCACCGAGACCACCACCTTCGCCCTCCACCACCGGCTCACCGACCCCGGGCAGGTACCCGACAGTGTGCCGGTGGGCCGCCCGCTGGACGGCATGGCCTGCTACGTCCTCGACTCCCGGCTCCGTCTCGCCCCGCAGGGCACCCCCGGCGAGCTCTACATCGCCGGGACGGGACTGGCCCGCGGATACCTCGACCGGCCCGACCTCACCGCCGAACGCTTCATCGCCAACCCCCACGGCCCGGCCGGCTCCCGCCTCTACCGCACCGGCGACCTCGCCCGCCAGAACGCGGACGGCACCATCAGCTTCCTGGGACGCACCGACCAACAGGTCAAACTCCGCGGCTTCCGCATCGAGCCCGCCGAGATCGAAGCCGCCCTGGCCGGCTTCGAAGGAGTGGACCAGGCCGTCGTCATCGTCCGCGACGAACGACTCCTCGCCTACACCACCGGCCACACCCCCGACACCGGCGCCCTGCGCGACCACCTGGCCAACACCCTGCCCGCCTACATGATCCCGTCCGCGTTCACCCACCTGGACACCCTCCCGCTCACCACCAACGGCAAACTCGACCGCACCAGCCTCCCCACCCCCACCCACACCGAGACCACGGGACGCGCCCCCCGCACCCCCCAAGAAGAAATCCTCTGCACCCTCTTCGCCGACATCCTCGGCCTCCCCACCATCACCCTCGACGACAACTTCTTCGACCTCGGCGGCCACTCCCTCACCGCCACCCGCCTCACCTCCCGCATCCGCACCACCCTCAACACCGAACTCTCCGTACGCCAACTCTTCGAAACACCGACCGTCGCCGCTCTGGCCCGGCTCCTCGACGGGGCCAACGGCGCCCGCCGCAGGGTGATGCCCGTCGTGCCGCGGCCCGACCGGGTGCCGGTGTCCTTCGCGCAGCGCCGCCTCTGGTTCCTGCACCGGTTCGAGGGCCCGAGCGCCACCTACAACATCCCCCTCGGCCTGCGCCTGACCGGCGCCCTCGACCACGATGCGCTGCGCGCCGCCCTCGCGGACCTCGCCGAGCGCCACGAGTCCCTGCGCACCGTCTTCGCCGAGGACGCCGAAGGCCCGTACCAGACCGTCCTCGACGGCGACCGGGCCCGGCCCGTGCTGGACGTGCGGCGCGTGTCCGAGAAGCCGCTCGCCGACGAGGTGGCGGCCGCAGCGGCGTACGCGTTCGACCTGAGCGCCGAGGTGCCGCTGCGGGCCACGCTGTTCGCGGACGGCGAGGACCGTCACGTCCTGCTGCTGCTTCTGCACCACATCGCGGGTGACGAATGGTCGATGCCGCTGCTCGCCCGCGACCTGACGGAGGCGTACACGGCCCGTCACCAGGGTGCGGCGCCGCACTGGGAGCCGCTGCCGGTGCAGTACGCCGACTACAGCCTCTGGCAGTACGAGACGCTCGGCGACGAGAGCGACACCGACAGCCGGGCCGCCAGCCAGCTCGCCTACTGGAAGGAGACCCTCGCCGGGGCCCCTGATGAGCTGGCGCTGCCCACCGAACGGCCGCGGCCCGCCACCGAGTCCCACCGCGGCGACCGGGTGCGCTACGAGGTGCCCAAGGACGTTCACGAGCGGATCGTGGCGCTGTCCCGCTCCGCCCAGGCCAGCCCGTTCATGGTGCTCCAGGCCGCCCTCGCCGCCCTGTTGACGCGGCTCGGCGCGGGCGACGACATCCCGCTCGGCACTCCGGTAGCCGGGCGTACCGACGACGCCCTGGACGACCTCGTCGGGTTCTTCGTCAACACCCTCGTCCTGCGCACCGACACCTCGGGCAACCCCACCTTCGGTGAGCTCCTCGCGGGGGTGCGGGAGACGGACCTGGCGGCCTACAGCAACCAGGACCTGCCGTTCGAGCGCCTGGTGGAGGAGATGCGGCCGAACCGGTCGGTGGCGCGGCACCCGCTGTTCCAGACGATGCTGACGTACAGCAACGCCGATCAGGATGCGGCTGCGCGGCCCGGGTCCGGGCAGCTCGCGGGCCTGACCGTCGCGCCGGTGAGGGCCGACGTGGCCACCGCCAAGTTCGACCTGTTCTTCGCGTTCATCGAGCGACGCGACGCCGACGGCGCCCCGGCCGGGCTCGGTGCGGTCCTGGAGTTCAGCACCGACCTGTTCGACCGGAGCACGGCCGAGTCGTTCGTGGCCAGGCTGCTGCGCCTGCTGGAGGTGGCGACCGCCGACCCGCGGCGCCGGATCGGGGACATCGAGATCCTCTCGGACGCCGAGCGCCGCCAGGTCCTCGCCGAGTGGGACGGGCCCGCGCTCGCCGTGGGCGGAGCCTCGCTGCCCGAGCGGTTCGAGGAGCAGGCGGCCCGCCACCCCGACGCCGTCGCGGTGGAGCACCCCGGTGGCGCGGTCGGCTACGCGGAACTCAACGAACGCGCCAACCGTGTCGCCCGTGCGCTGATCGCCGGCGGTGTGGGCCCGGAGAGCCTGGTCGCGGTCGCCATGCCCCGCTCGGCAGAACTGGTCACCGCGCTGCTCGCCGTCCTCAAGGCGGGCGCGGGCTATATGCCGCTCGACCCGGAGTACCCGGCGGAGCGGATCGCGTACATGCTGCGCGACGCGCGGCCCGCCTGCGTCCTGACCACCGCCGCCCACGCGCACGTGCTGCCGCCGGAGGTCGTCGATGCGACGGTGACCGTCGACGCGGCCCCCACGGCGGCCGTGCTCGCCGCGCTGCCCGCCACGGACGTCACCGACGCCGAGCGGCGCGCGCCGCTCGACGGGGCACACCCGGCGTACGTGATCTACACGTCGGGGTCGACGGGCCGCCCCAAGGGCGTCGTGATGCCCGCCGCTTCGACCGCCAACCTGCTGGAGTGGCACGAGGGCGCGCTGCCCGGCGGCCCCGGCACTCGCGTCGCCCAGTTCACCGCGGTCAGCTTCGACGTGTCGGTGCAGGAGACCCTGTCCGCGCTGCTGTCCGGCAAGACGCTCGTGGTGTGCGACGAGGACACCCGGCGGGACCCGGTGGCGCTGGCCGCGTGGCTGGAGCACGCCGCGATCCAGGAGCTGTACGCGCCGAACCTGGTCCTCGACGCGGTGGCCGAGGCGGCCGTGGCGCACGGCCGGGAACTTTCCCGGCTGACCGACCTGGTGCAGGCCGGGGAGGCGCTGACCCCGCACGGGGCGCTGCGCGCCCTGCTCGCCGCCCGCCCGGGCCTGCGCCTGCACAACCACTACGGACCCGCGGAGACACACGTGGTGACGGGGTATCAGCTGCCGGCGGACACGGGCCGCTGGCCCGTGGCGGTGCCGATCGGCACCCCCGTCGCCAACACCGCCGTCCGGATCCTCGACGCGCGGCTGCGCCCGCTGCCCGCGGGTGTGCCGGGAGAGCTGTACATCTCGGGTCCGAGCCTGGCCCGCGGCTACGGCGGGCGGCCCGCGCTGACCGCGGGCCGGTTCGTCGCCGACCCGTACGGGACCGCGGGCGCGCGCATGTACCGCACGGGCGACCTGGCCCGGTGGACCGACGACGGACAGCTCCTCTACCTGGGCCGGACCGACGGGCAGGTGAAGATCCGCGGATTCCGGATCGAGCCGGGTGAGGTGGAGAAGGTCCTCACCGGCCACCCGGACATCGCGCAGGCCGCCGTCGTGGTGCGCGAGGACCGGCCCGGTGACAGGCGCCTCGTCGCCTACCTCGTGGCCCACGACGGAGCGGCGCCCGACCGCGGCGGCCTGCGTGGCCACTGCGCCGGGCTGCTGCCCGATCACATGGTGCCGTCGGCGTTCGTCGTGCTGGACGCGCTGCCGCTGACCGCCAACGGCAAGCTGGACCGGGCGGTGCTGCCCGCGCCCGAGCAGTCGGTCGGTGCCGTCTCGCGGGAGCCGCAGACCGCCTTGGAGCGGGCGCTGTGTGAATTGTTCGGTGGCGTGCTCGGCGTGGCCGGGGTCGGTGTCGAGGACGACTTCTTCGAGCTGGGTGGCCACTCCTTCCTCGCGGCACGCCTCGTCGGCCGGATCCACGCGGAGCTCGGCACCCACGTGCCGGTGCGCCGGATCTTCGAGGCGCCCACCGTCGCGGCCCTGGCCGCCTCGCTCGCCGGCGGTGGGGGAGCGGGTGCGCGGGACGCCGCGGCCGTGCTGCTGCCGCTGCAGGCGCGTGGCTCGTCCGCCCCGCTGTTCTGCCTGCACCCGGGCAGCGGCTACGGCTGGTGCTACGCGGGTCTGGTGCGGCATCTCGGCCCGGACGTGCCCCTGTACGGCATCCAGTCGCGCGGTCTCGACGGTGACGGGGCGCTCCCGGCGGACATGGACGAGATGATCGACGACTACCTCGCCCGGATCCGGTCCGTGCAGCCCCACGGCCCCTACCGCATCGCGGGCTGGTCCTTCGGCGGGCTCACCGCGCACGCCCTGGCGGTCCGGCTGCGGGCCGAGGGGGAGCGCGTCGAGCTGCTCGCGCTGCTCGACGCCTATCCGCCGACCGACGACGCCAAGGACCGGGAGGTCGTCGACCACGAGATCGTCGCGCAGAATCTGCGGGCGATGGGCTTCGAATTCGACGAGGCGGAGCTCAGGGCGGACCAGGACGCGGTGCTGATGCGTCTCCCGGACTTCCTGAAGAACACGGATGAGCCCCTCGCCCACCTGGAGGCCGCGGGCATCGTGGCCCTGAAGGACGTCTTCGTGAACAACATCCGGATCATGCGGAAGTTCCAGCCGGGATTCTTCGACGGCGACGTGCTCTTCTTCTCCGCGACCCTCATGGCGGAGGAGGACCGTGAACGCCTCGACGTCGGCTCCTGGCAACCGTTCATCGGCGGTCACGTCGATGTGCACCCGATCGAATCGACGCACGGAGACCTGATGACGGAGGCGACGCACGTCGCCGGCGTCGGCCGTGTCCTCGCGGACCGGCTGCGCACCCCCACGGGGTGAGGGCGGTGGCTTCCAGGGCGGCCGCGGCGGCCGTGGGTTCCGGACGGTGCCGTGCCCGGTCGTCACGGGCAGGTCCCCGGCTTCGCACGCCGGGGCCGGGGGCACGGGCCGGCACCGGGGGTGAGCCGGGCACCGGGGCGGCCCGGGGGCCGACGGGGCGGTTCCTACCGCCCCTTGGCCTCCTCGATGAGTCCCGCCTCATGGGCGATGATGGCTGCCTGCACCCGGTTTCCCACCGCCAGTCTCGTGAAGATGGAGCTGACATGCGTCTTGACCGTTCCCTCGACAAGGTGCAGACGGCGGGCGATCTGGGCGTTCGACAGACCCGCGCCGAGGAGGCCGAGCACCTCCTGCTCGCGTCCGCTGAGCTTGCGGATCTGCTCACGCGCGGCCTGCTGGCCCGCCGTACGGCTCGAAGGCAGGCCGCGGATGACCCGCCGTGCGGCTTCGGGCGACAGATAGGCCGCGCCATCGGCGACCGCGCGTACGCCCGCGATCAGTTCGCGCGGGTCGCCGGACTTCAGCAGGAATCCGCTCGCACCGTCGCTCAGCGCCCGCGCGATGTAGTCGTCGTTGCTGAACGTCGTGAGGATGATCACCGCCGTGGGCGTGTCGGACCGCAGGATCGCCGACGCCGCGTCCAGTCCGTTCAGGTGAGGCATCTGCACGTCGAGGAGCGCCACGTCCGGCCGGTGACGGTGCACGAGTTCCACGGCCTGCCGGCCGTCGGAGGCCTCCGCCACCACTTCGATCTCCGGGTCCGCCGACAGGATGGCCCGGGCGCCCGCCCGCATCATCACCTCGTCGTCCGCCAGCAGAACTCGAATCACAGGATTCTCTCTCTTTCCTTCGGCACGGCATCCGTTGCGCCGCTTTCCCACCAGGACTCACAGTGACAGACTCCGGGCAGGCCTCCGCGCCTGAGCGGCGGGCCGACCGGCTGCGCACCCTGATGGAATCCCTGGCCCGGCGCAAACCCGTCAGCACGGCGGCCCTGTGGGCGGCCCTCACGTTCCCGCCCCTGTTCGCCTCCCCCGCCGAGCTGACCTCGACGTCCATCTGGTGGAGGCTCGCGGGGGTGGCCCTCCTGCTGCCGGCCATCGCGTTTCGCAACCGCTATTTGCCGCTGTCCTGGTGCGTCAGTACGGTACTCGCCCTGATCAACGCGTGGTTCTCGCCGGCGATGTTCGCGATGAGCTATCTGATCGGCCGCCGCAATGTGCGGGGGCGGCCGGCGGAGGTGACACTCGCGGTGAGTCTGGTGGCCCTGACCCTCGTGGGCATGGGCATCAGGGCGGGGCAGTTCACGGCCGTGCTCAACAACGCACCCCTCCTCGTGTGCGCGGTCACCGCGGGCCTGGCCGGGCGCCACCGGTACCAGCGGCGTGAACTCGAACTCGCGGGCTGGCAGCACGCCCAGAACCTGGAGCGTGAGCAGGTGCTCGCGGCGGACCGCGTCCGCACCCGCGAACGGGCCCGTATCGCCCAGGACATGCACGACCAGCTCGGCCACGACCTCACGCTCATCGCCATGCAGGCCGGTGCCCTGGAGGTCAATCCGAGACTCGACGCGTCGGCGCGGGCATCGGCGGGTGATCTACGGCTGAGTTCGGCCCGCGCCATCGAGCGGCTCAGCGACATCATCGGTGTGCTGCGCGTGGACGGCGGCCAGGACGTCGCCGGCAGCCCACGTGAGGACGTCCTGAGCACGGTGGACCGGGCCCGCAAGGCGGGGATGCTGGTCGAACTGCGGCCCGTCGGCCTCGATGCCACCTCACCTCCCATGGTGGAGGAGACGGTGCAGCGCGTGGTGCAGGAAGCCCTCACCAACGCCGCCAAGCACGCGCCGGGCGCCGAGGTCCGGGTGCATCTGGAGAGGTGGACGGACCGGACGAGCGTCTCGGTCACCAACGAGGCCCCCGACTCTCCCCCCGGGGACAGCAGCGGCACCGGCATGGGCCTGGTCGGCCTCGCCGAACGTGTCAGGGTCCTCGGCGGCTCACTGATCACACAGGAGCGCAAGGACGGCGGGTTCGAAGTGACCGCGCGGCTGCCGCACTCCGGCCCCGCGCACGGCACCGAACCGGCGCCCCCGACCGGGCACGTGGAGGCCCCCGTGTCGCTCGGCGCCCGGCAGCAGGCCCAGCGGCGCGTCCGCCGCAGCCTGGTGACGGCGGTGGCGGTCCCGGCCCTGGCGACAGTGGCGGTGGGGGTGCTCATGGTGAGCTACTCCTCCCGGAACCTCGACCGCATGACGCTGGACGCCGAGACCTACGACGGCCTGCGCAACGGCCAGACCTGGGAGCGCCTGCGAGACCAACTTCCGTCCCAGCAGGTGCGGGTGGGCGCCGACTTCGAGCAGCCTCCCAAGCCCGCGCGAGCCTCCTGCAGGTTCTACCGTGCCGAGAGCAGCGGGTACTTCTCGCTGCGGTCCGAGGTGTACCGGCTCTGTTTCACCGACGGAAAGCTCGTGGCGAAGGCGTTGCTGCGTGAGGACGGCGACTGATCGGGCCGCGAGGCCACCGGCGATCACGCCCGCAGGACAGTCGGCCGCTCGGGCGCTCCGACGGCGGACCGGGCGGAAGAGCCGGGTCAGCCGACCGGGGTCGAGACCTGGGGCCCGGCCCGGAACGGGCACTGCCAGTCGTGCGGTACGGCCCGGCCCGAGTACTGCCGGGCCTCCGACGACACCCCGTGGTCGGTCAGCATCGGATTGACGCTGCCCTGGAGCTTCATCTCCTTCGCGCGGATCGTGCGCTGGAGCCCGTAGTACGTCCCGTCGGCCTTCAGCCGCCGGAACTGCTCGTGCGCATTGAACACGAGGGCCGGCCGGGAGAACCTCCGGGATATTCGGGAGGACCCCGGATTGAGCCCGGCCACGAAGAAGGGCCTGCCCCCGACGCTGAAGGCGAAATCTGCCGCGTTCACGTCGCTGGATACGTCGGCACTCCATGAATACGCCCTGGAGTCGATGTCGTGCAGCCGGGCAAGCTGCCCCCAGAGCCCCTCTTCGAACTCCTCCTCGGAGAGCTCGTACGGCATGCGGAATATGGCCACGAAGGATGCGAAGTCGCTTTCGTCCTTCAGTCGCGTATCGATGAACTCGACCAGATCCCGATGTAACTCCTGGCTGTACTTGTCCGAGTCCAGTTCCTCGTAGACATGCATGAACAGCGTATTCTGTCGAAGCGCTGCACGCGCTGCCAGGCAACTGAATGAATCGCTGCCCACCCAGGAGATGAATTCCTCCTCGAGCCCCTGCTGCGTCATGGCGTCTCCCGTTCCGACATAAGAGCAGCGACGGTAACACTGCGGGGAACCGGGCGGCCGGACGCCAACTTGTTTAAGGCAGGATTTAGTATGCCCCGGCTGCCTCCGGTGGATCCTGCGCCGTATTTTAAGCTGGGGGTTAATAACCGCCGGAGTTTGCTTGCGTGATGTCCGGTCAACTTCATAGGCTGCGGGCTGCTATTGCTGCCAGCCGTATTCTCGAAGCTGGCTTCTCAGGCTAAATGTGGTCCGGTGGGAGACATGTCAGTGAAGCGTCAGCCGCGTAAGATCGAGGACATCTACCCGCTGTCTCCCCTCCAGGAAGGCCTGCTCTTCCACCATGTCCTCGAAGAGGCGGACGCGGAGGGGCCGGACGGCACGGACGTCTACGTGGCACAGGTGGCGACGGATTTCGAGGGCCCGCTCGACGGCGACGCACTCCGCGCCGCCGGAGAATCCCTCCTCACCCGCTATCCGAACCTGCGCGTCGCGTTCCGCCAGCGCAAGTCGGGGGAGTGGGCCCAGCTCGTCCTGCGCGACGTCACGCTCCCCTGGCGGACCGTCGACCTCCGCTCGGTCCCGGACGCGGAACGCGAGCCGCACGCCGAACGCGAGGCCGCCGAGGACCGCGACCGGCGATTCGACCTGGGGCAGGCTCCCCTGGTCCGCTTCACCCTCATCCGCCTGGGCGACGAGCGCTACCGCTTCATCCTCACCAACCACCACATCCTGCTCGACGGCTGGTCCATGCAGGTCCTGATGAAGGACCTGTTCGCCCTCTATCTCGCGAAGGGCGACGCCACGGGCCTCCCGCCGGTGCGTCCGTACCGCGCGTTCCTCACCTGGCTGTCGGAGGCCGACACCGCCGGCGCGCGCGCCGCGTGGGCCGATGCGCTGGCCGGCCTCGAAGAGCCCACCCTGGTCGCCGCTCTTCCTCCCGGCCGGCCGCCCGTGGTCCCCGAGCGTGTCCTGTTCGGGCTCGACGAGCGGGAGAGCGAGGAACTGACCGCGTTCGCCCGCGAGTACGGCCTGACGCCCAGCACCATCGTGCAGGGCGCCTGGTCGCTGCTGCTCTCCGCCATGACAGGCCTTGACGATGTCGTGTTCGGCATCACCGTCTCCGGCCGGCCGCCGGAGCTCGACGGGGTCGAGGAGATGGTCGGCCTCTTCATCAACACCCTGCCCCTGCGGGTACGGCTGCGCCCGCAGGAGCCCTTCGCCGCGCTGCTCACCCGCATCCAGGACGAGCAGGCACGCCTCCTCGCCCACCAGCACCTGGGGCTCGCGGAGATCCAGCAGCTCACCGACGTCGGTGAACTCTTCGACACCTCCGTGGTGTTCGAGAACTATCCGCTGGACGCCGACGACCTGAACCAGTCGTCCGGCGCCCTGAAGATCCTGCGCTCCGTCGGCTATGACGCCACGCACTACCCCCTCGGTCTCGTGGCCATGCCGGACCGCACGCTGCGCTTCCAGCTCGACTACCGCCCCGACGTATTCGAGCACGCCCAGGCCGAGGAGCTGGCCGAGCGGCTGCTGCGGACGCTGCGACTGCTGATCACCGCCCCGCGGACGCCGGTCGGCCGGATCGACACCCTCGACGAGGGGCAGCGACGGCGCATGCTCGTCGACTGGAACCTCACGGACCGGGCGGTGCCGGGTGAGATCCTCCCCCGGCTCTTCGAGGCACAGGTGGCGCGCACCCCGGACGAGACGGCGGTGGTCTTCCGGGGCACCGCCGTCACCTACCGGGAACTCGACGACCGCGTGAACCGGCTGGCCCAGCTGCTCGTCCACCACGGAGTCGGCCCTGAGGACGTCGTGGCCGTGGTCCTGCCGCGCTCCGTGGAGTCCGTCGTCGCGCTCCTGGCCGCCATGAAGGCCGGTGCGGTCTATCTGCCGGTCGACCCCGAGTACCCCGAAGAGCGCACCTCGTTCATGCTCACCGACTCGGCCCCGGCCCTCGTGGTGACCGCCGGTGCCGCCTCCGGGCGCGCCGACGTCCTGGACGGCACGGGTGTCCCCGTGCTGCGCCTCGACGACCCGCAGCTCGTGGCCGACCTCGACGCGCTGCCCTCCACCGCCCCGGCGGGCGAGCGCGCGACCCCGGACAACGGCGCGTACATCCTCTACACCTCCGGGTCGACGGGCCGGCCGAAGGCCGCCCTGATCCACCATTCCAGCCTGACCAATCTGCTCCACCACCACCAGGCCGAGGTCCTGGCCCCCGTCGTGGAATCCGTCGGAGGCCGGCGGCTGCGCATGGCGCACACCGCGTCGTTCTCCTTCGACGCCTCCTGGGGCCTGTTCCTGTGGATGGCGGCCCACGGGCACGAGCTGCACCTGGTCGACGACGAGACCCGGCACGACCCCGAGGCCTTCGCCCGCCAGGTCGACGCCGAGCGCATCGACGTCGTCGACATGACACCCTCCGAGTGCCAGCACCTCATAGCGGCGGGACTCCTGGCACCCGAGCGGCACCGCCCCGCCCTCGTGGTGCTCGGAGGCGAGGCCATCGGCGAGGCCCTGCGCCGGGACCTGGCAGCCGTCGACGGCCTGTCCGGCTTCAACTTCTACGGTCCGACCGAGTGCACGGCCGACAGCGTCACCGGCCCCGTACGCGACGGCAGCCCCGCGGAACTGGGCACTCCTGTCTCCAACGCGCAGGTGTACGTGCTGGACGGTGCGCTGCGGCCCGCGCCCGTCGGCATCCCGGGAGAGCTCTATGTGGCGGGCGCCGGCCTGGCGCGCGGCTACCTGAAGCGGCCGCAGGTCACCTCCGAGCGCTTCGTTGCCAACCCCTTCGGCCCGGCGGGCTCCCGCATGTACCGCACCGGGGACGTGGTGCGGTGGACGGCCGACGGCGTCCTGGAGTTCATCGGCCGCGCCGACCACCAGGTCAAACTGCGCGGCTTCCGCATCGAGATCGGCGAGATCGAATCGGTCCTCGGCGCGCACGACTCCGTCGGCCAGTGCGCGGTCATCGTGCGCGAGGACCAGCCCGGCGACAAACGCCTCGTCGCCTACGTCACGTCGGCGAACGGCACCACGGCCGACCCGGCGGAACTCCGCCGTCACCTGGCCGAGCGCCTCCCCAACCACATGGTTCCGGCGGCCGTCGCCGTGCTGGAGACCCTGCCCCTGACCCCCACCGGCAAGCTGGATCGCCGGTCGTTGCCCGCTCCTGATTACGGTGTGGGCGCGGAGGTGTCGCGTCGGGCGCGTAGTCCGCAGGAGGAGATCCTGTGCGGGCTGTTCGCGGATGTCCTGGGTCTGGAGCGGGTCGGCGTCGATGACAGCTTCTTCGAGTTGGGTGGGCACTCGCTGCTGGCTACGCGTCTGGTTTCCCGTATTCGTTCGGGGCTGGGTGTTGAGCTGTCGGTTCGTCGTCTTTTCGAGTCGCCTACGGTTGCTGGTATCGCGGCGGGGCTGGCCGGGGCTTCGGTGGCGCGTGCTGGTCTGGTGGCTGGGGTGCGTCCCGGGCGGGTGCCGTTGTCGTTCGCGCAGCGGCGGTTGTGGTTCCTGCAGCAGTACGAGCCCGGTAACTCGCTCTACAACATTCCGGTCGCGCTGCGTCTGAACGGGGCTTTGGACCGGGTGGCGTTGGAGGCGGCGCTGGGTGATGTGGTGGACCGGCACGAGTCCTTGCGCACGGTTGTGGCGGAGGATGACGAGGGCGCTCACCAAGTGGTTCTCGACGGCGACGGGGCCCGTCCCCGTCTGGTTGTGGCCGCTACCTATGAGAGTGCGCTGGAAGGTGATCTGGCCCGGGCCGTGGCCCATGGTTTCGACCTCGCCGCCGAGACTCCTTTGCGTACGACGTTGTTCGAGCTGGCACCTGATGAGCACGTGCTGCTTGTCGTTGTGCATCACATCGCGGCCGATGGGTGGTCGCTGGCTCCGCTGGCCCGGGATCTGACGGAGGCGTACACGGCTCGTTGCGAGGGTGCGCCGCCTGTATGGGAGCCGTTGGCGGTGCAGTATGCCGACTACACGCTGTGGCAGCGTGAGGTGCTGGGTTCGGAGGACGACCCGGAGAGTGCCATCGCACGTCAGTTGGCGTACTGGCGTGACGCGTTGGCCGACCTGCCTGCCGAACTGGACCTGCCGACCGATCGCCCCCGCCCGGCCACGCCGTCCTACCGTGGCGGCACCATCACCTTTGACATTCCTCAGGAGCTGCACGCGGGTGTCGCCCGGGTGGCTCGTGAGCATCAGGCGAGTACCTTCATGGTGCTTCAGGCGGCGCTGGCTGTGCTTCTCAGCCGGCTCGGTGCGGGTACCGACATTCCCATCGGGACGCCGATTGCGGGCCGTACGGATGACGCTGTCGAGGACCTTGTCGGGTTCTTCGTCAACACGCTGGTGCTGCGCAGTGATCTCTCCGGTGATCCTTCGTTCGGCGAGCTCCTGGGTCGGGTCCGTCACAGTGACCTGGCCGCTTACAGCAATCAGGACGTGCCTTTCGAGCGGCTCGTGGAGATCCTCAATCCCCAGCGCTCCACCGCTCGGCACCCCCTCTTCCAGACCATGCTCACCCTGCACAACCTGGGCCTTCAGGGAGCCGCGAAGTCGCTCACCACGTGGCCCGGCATCGAGGCCGCCGACCAGCCCATCGGCTCGGACGTCGCCAGGTTCGACCTCTCCTTCAACCTGGGAGAACGGCACAGCGACGACGGCAGCACTGCCGGTATGCATGCGGTGCTTGAGTTCAGTGCGGATTTGTTTGATGAGGGGTCCGCGGAGTTGTTGTGTGCGCGGTTCGTGCGAGTGCTGGAGGCGGTGACCGCGGATCCGGGGACCCGGGTCGGGCAGGTGCCCCTGCTCGACACGGAGGAGCGGCAGCGGGTACTGACCGAGTGGAACGACACCGCCCGGGATCTGGGCGGCAGTGATGTGGTCGGGCTGTTCGAGGCCCGGGCAGCCGAGACTCCGGACGCCGTCGCAATAGCCTTCGCCGACACCGGCCTCACCTACGCCCAGCTGGCCGGGCGCGTCGACCGTCTGGCGGGTGCGCTGCTGGAGCGGGGTGCGGGGCCGGAGCGGTTCGTGGCGGTGGCCCTGCCCCGCTCAGCCGACCTGGTCGTGGCGCTGCTGGCCGTCCTGAAGACCGGCAGTGCCTACCTGCCCATCGACCTGGACTATCCGGCGGACCGTATCCAGCACATGCTCGACGCGACCCGTCCCGTCCTGACGATCGACCCGGAGCTCCTGGCGGAACTCCACACCCACCAGCCCGCTTCTCACGCCATTTCGCCCCAGCCGGTGCGTGGTGACAGTGCCGCCTACGTCCTGTTCACGTCCGGCTCCACAGGACGGCCCAAGGGCGTGGTCATCTCCCGGGCCGCCCTGACCAATCTCCTCACCGACATGCACACCCGCATCCCCCTCACCCCCGAGGACCGGCTGCTGGCGGTGACCACGATCGGGTTCGACATCGCAGGGCTGGAGCTGTTCGCCCCTCTGACCTGCGGGGCCACCCTTCACCTCGCCTCATCCGACCTGACGCACGATCCTGCCCGCCTGCACGCCACGATCACTGAGCACGCCATCACTGTCGTTCAGGCGACTCCCAGTCTCTGGCGCACTCTCATCAGTGACGCGGTCGGTGGGGGGAGTCTGCGGGGTGTCCGTGTCCTGATCGGTGGCGAGGCTCTCCCCGCCGACCTGGCCACCCAGCTGACGTCCGCGACGGGCCGGCCCCTGCTCAATGTCTACGGGCCGACCGAGACGACGATCTGGTCGACCACCGCCACCATCACCCCCCACACCCCCGTCACCATCGGGCAGCCCCTGAGCAATACCCAGACCTACGTCCTGGACTCCCGCCTCCAGCCCGTCCCGCCCGGCACGACGGGTGAGCTCTACATCGCCGGGGCGGGGCTGGCCCGGGGCTACCTCGACCGGCCCGACCTCACCGCCGAACGCTTCACCGCCAACCCCCACGGCCCCGCCGGGTCCCGCCTCTACCGCACCGGCGACCTCGCCCGCTGGACCCACGACGGCCACCTCCACTACCAAGGCCGCGCTGACCACCAGATCAAACTCCGCGGCTTCCGCATCGAACTCGGCGAAATCGAAACCGTCCTGGCCACCCACCACTCCGTCAGCCAGTGCGCCGTCATCGTCCGAGAAGACCAACCCGGCGACAGGCGCCTGGTCGCCTACACCACCGGCGACACCCCCGACCCCGCCACCCTGCGCACCCACCTCGCCCACACCCTCCCCGACTACATGCTCCCCAGCACCTACGTCTCCCTCGACGCCCTCCCCCTCACCCCCAACGGCAAACTCGACCGCAACGCACTCCCCACCCCCGATTACGGTGTGGGCGCGGAGGTGTCGCGCCGGGCGCGTACTCCGCAGGAGGAGATCCTGTGCGGGCTGTTCGCCGACGTCCTCGGTCTGGAGCGGGTCGGCGTCGATGACAGCTTCTTCGAACTGGGCGGGCACTCCCTGCTGGCCACCCGCCTCGTCTCCCGCATCCGTACCGCGCTGGGCGCGGAACTCTCCATACGCCGCCTCTTCGAAGCCCCCACCGTCGCCGGCATCGCAGCCGAAGTGGCACGGGGCACGGGCACGGCTCGTACCGGGGTGGTGGCCGGGGTGCGCCCCGAACGGGTGCCGTTGTCGTTCGCGCAGCGGGGCCAGTGGTTCGTGCACCGGCTGGAGGGCCCCAACGCCACCTACAACATTCCCGTCGCTCTGCGCTTGAGCGGCGCTCTCGACCGGGAGGCGCTGGAGGCGGCGCTCGCGGACGTGGTCGGCCGGCACGAGTCGCTGCGCACGGTCATCGCCGAGGACGATGAGGGCGCGTACCAGGTCGTGCGACCCGTGGACACGGCGGTGCCGTTGGCGGTGGAGCAGGTCGCCGACGAGGAGCGGTTGGGTGAGGCGCTGGCCGTGGCCACGGCGCGCGCGTTCGACCTCGCGACGGAGATCCCGCTGCGGGCCACCCTGTTCCGGATCGGTCCGGACGAGCACGTCCTGCTGCTCCTGCTGCACCACATCGCGGCCGACGAGTGGTCGTTCGGACCGCTGGCCCGGGATCTGACGGAGGCGTACACGGCTCGTTGCGAGGGTGCGGCGCCGGACTGGGCGCCGCTGCCGGTGCAGTACGCCGACTACACCCTGTGGCAGCGCGAGGTGCTCGGCTCCGAGGACGACCCGGACAGCCGGCTGGCGGCCCAACTGAACTACTGGCGCGACGCGTTGACCGGCCTCCCCGTCGAGCTCGACCTTCCCACCGATCGCCCTCGCCCGGCCGCACCGTCCCACCGTGGTGGCACGATCACGTTCGACATTCCCCAGGAGCTGCACGCGGGCATCACCGACGTGGCCCGTGAGCACCAGGCCAGTACGTTCATGGTGCTCCAGGCCGCACTGTCCGTACTCCTCAACCGGCTCGGCGCGGGCACCGACATACCCATCGGAACGCCCATCGCAGGCCGCACGGACGACGCCGTCGAAGGCCTCATCGGCTACTTCCTCAACACCCTCGTCCTCCGCACCGACCTCTCCGGCGACCCCACCTTCAGCGAACTCCTCTCCCGCGTCCGCCACAGCGACCTGGCCGCCTACAGCAACCAGGACGTCCCCTTCGAGCGGCTCGTCGAAGTCCTCAACCCCCAGCGCTCCGCCGCCCGCCACCCCCTCTTCCAGGTGCGGCTCGTCGTGCAGAACGCGGACCCGCGCAGCTCGGCCGGCCTTGCTCTCGGACTGCCCGGGCTCTCGGCGTCCATGGTGCCGACCGGCGCCGAAGGGGCCAAGTTCGACCTGCTGTTCCGTCTCTACGAAAAGGAGGCGGGCCTGGGGGGCGTGCTCGAGTACAGCGCTGACCTGTACGACGCGTCCACCGCGCAGTCGCTGTGCGAGCGCTTCCTCCGGGTACTCGCCACGGTCGTGACCGAGCCGGAGCAGCGGGTCGGCCGTGTGGAGGTGCTGTCCGCCACGGAGCGCCACCGGATGCTCGACGAGTGGAACGACACCGCGCGTGACGTCGAGCCCGCGAGCGTGGTCACCCTCTTCCAGGCGCAGGCGGCCCGTACCCCGGACGCCCCGGCGCTCATCGTCGACGGCACCTCGCTCTCGTACGCCGAACTGGACCTGCGCAGTAACCGGTTGGCACGGCTCCTGATCGAGCGCGGTGCGGGGCCCGAGCGGTACGTGGCGGTGGCGCTGCCCCGGTCCGCCGAACTGATCGTGGGCCTGCTCGCGGTGCTGAAGTCCGGCAGTGCGTACCTCCCGCTGGACCTCGAGTACCCGTCCGAGCGGATCCAGTACATGCTCGCGGACACCGCGCCCGTCTGCGCCCTCACCAATGAGGAGTGGTCCGGGCTCGTGCAGGGCGTCGACACACTCCTGCTGGACGACGAGGTGGTCCGGGGCGAGCTGGCGAAGCTGTCCGGGCAGGCGCTCGCGGCCGCGGACACGTCCGGGACGACAGCCCTGCACCATCCCGCGTACGTGATCTACACGTCCGGATCGACGGGCCTGCCCAAGGGCGTGGTCGTCGAGCACCGCTCCGTGGGCGCCTACCTCCAGCGGGCACGCCACGTGTATCCGGACGCCGCCGGAGAGGCACTGCTGCACTCCCGGATCGCCTTCGACCTGACCGTCACCGCCCTGTACACGCCGCTGGTGTCCGGCGGCTGCGTACGGATCGCCGATCTCCAGGACGAGGTGCCCGCCGACGCCGGCAGGCCGACATTCATGAAGGCGACGCCGAGCCACTTGGCGCTCCTCGAAACACTTGGCGACGCCGCCTCGCCGTCGGGCACGCTCATCCTCGGCGGGGAGCAACTCCTCGGCGAGAAGCTCGCCGCGTGGCGCGACCGGCATCCCGACGCGGTGGTGATCAACGCGTACGGTCCGACCGAGGCCACGGTCAACTGCACGGACTTCCGGATCGAGCCGGGCGCCCCGACGCCCACGGGCCCCGTGCCCATCGGGCGCCCCTTCTGGAACACACAGGCCTACGTCCTGGACGCGGGGCTTCGGCCGACGGCCCCCGGGGTCGCCGGTGAGCTGTACATCGCCGGCACGGGGCTGGCCCGCGGCTACCTGAACCGCTCCGGCATGACAGCGGAACGTTTCGTGGCGAACCCCTTCGGTCCCGCAGGGTCGCGCATGTACCGCACGGGCGACCTGGCGCTGTGGACTGCCGACGGGCAACTGCGGTACGTGAGCCGGGCCGACCAGCAGGTGAAGCTGCGTGGCTTCCGGATCGAACCGGGCGAGATCGAGTCCACGCTCGTGGGTGTCGACGGCGTCCGGCAGGCTGCGGTCGTCGTCCACGAGGACGGTTCCGGGGACAAGAGCCTCGTCGCGTACGTGGTACCTGAGCAGGGTGGCGACACGGCGCCGTCACTGCTCCGCTCGTACGTCGAGCAGCGCCTGCCCGACTACATGGTGCCGTCGGCCTTCATGTCCCTGGACGCGCTGCCGCTGACGTCGAACGGGAAGCTGGACCGGGGGGCGCTGCCCGCCCCCGTCCACGAGGCGGACTCCGGCCGCGGGACCGAGTCGCTCGTGACGCGCGGCGCCCACAACCCGTGGGAGGACGCCCTGCGCGGGCTGTTCGCCGATGTCCTGGGTCTGGAGCGGGTCGGCGTCGACGACAGCTTCTTCGAGCTGGGCGGGCACTCGCTGCTCGCGATCCGCCTGCTGGCGCGGGCGCGTTCGGTCCTCGGTTCGGAACTGTCGGTGCGCGACATGTTCGACAACCCGACGGTGTCCGGTCTCGCGAAGCTGATGACCGTGGCGGGCCGCTCGGGTCACCGGCTGGTGGCCGGGGTGCGTCCGGAGCGGGTGCCGTTGTCGTTCGCGCAGCGGCGGTTGTGGTTCCTGCAGCAGTACGAGCCCGACAGTTCCCTGTACAACATTCCGGTCGCGCTGCGTCTGAACGGGGCTTTGGACCGGGAGGCGCTGGAGGCGGCGCTCGCGGACGTGGTCGGCCGGCACGAGTCGCTGCGGACCGTCTTCGCCGAGGACGATGGGGGCGCGTACCAGGTCGTGCGACCCGTTGACACGGCGGTGCCGTTGGCGGTGGAGCAGGTCGCCGACGAGGAGCGGTTGGGTGAGGCGCTGGCCGTGGCCACGGCGCGCGCGTTCGACCTCGCGACGGAGATCCCGCTGCGGGCCACCCTGTTCCGGATCGGTCCGGACGAGCACGTCCTGCTGCTCCTGCTGCACCACATCGCGGCCGACGGATGGTCGCTCGCACCCCTGGCCGGCGATCTGACGGCGGCGTACTCCGCGCGCGCGGTCGGTCAGGCCCCCGTCTGGGAGCCGTTGGCGGTGCAGTACGCCGACTACACGCTGTGGCAGCGTGAGGTGCTGGGTTCGGAGGACGACCCGGAGAGCGCCATCGCACGTCAGTTGGCGTACTGGCGTGAGGCGTTGGCTGATCTGCCTGCTGAACTGGACCTGCCGACGGATCGTCCTCGTCCGGCCATGGCGTCCTACCGTGGTGGCACGATCACGTTCGATATCCCTCAGGAGCTGCACGCGGGTGTCGCCCGGGTGGCTCGTGAGCATCAGGCGAGTACGTTCATGGTGCTCCAGGCGGCGCTGGCTGTGCTTCTCAGCCGGCTCGGTGCGGGTACCGACATTCCCATCGGTACGCCGATCGCGGGCCGTACGGATGATGCCGTCGAGGACCTTGTCGGGTTCTTCGTCAACACGCTGGTGCTGCGCAGTGATCTCTCCGGTGATCCTTCGTTCGGCGAGCTCCTGGGGCGGGTCCGCCACAGTGACCTGGCTGCTTACAGCAACCAGGACGTGCCTTTCGAGCGGCTCGTGGAGATCCTCAATCCCCAGCGCTCCACCGCCCGGCACCCCCTCTTCCAGACCATGCTCACCCTGCACAACGTCGACCCGACCGTGGACTCCGGCGTCGGCCGGCTCCCGGGTATCGACGTGAGCACCATGAACGCGGACAACGCTGTGGCGAAGTTCGATCTGCTGCTGGCCATCCGGGAGCTCGAAGCTTCCGGGGAGGCCGAAGCGGGTGGGATGCATGCGGTGCTCGAATTCAGTGCGGATTTGTTTGATGAGGGGTCCGCGGAGTTGTTGTGTGCGCGGTTCGTGCGGGTGCTGGAGGCGGTGACCGCGGATCCGGGGACCCGGGTCGGGCAGGTGCCCCTGCTCGGTGCGGAGGAGCGGCAGCGGGTGCTGACCGAGTGGAACGACACCGGCCGGGATCTGGGCGGCAGTGATGTGGTGGGGTTGTTCGAGGCCCGGGCGGCCGCGACTCCGGACGCCGTCGCAGTAGCCTTCGCCGACACCGGCCTCACCTACGCCCAGCTGGCCGGGCGTGTGGAGCGTCTGGCGGGTGCGCTGTTGGAGCGGGGTGCGGGGCCGGAGCGGTTCGTGGCAGTGGCCCTGCCCCGCTCGGCGGATCTGGTCGTGGCGCTGCTGGCCGTTCTGAAGACCGGCAGTGCCTATCTGCCCATCGATCTGGACTATCCGGCGGACCGTATCCAGCACATGCTCGATGCGACCCGTCCCGTCCTGACGATTGACCCGGACCTTCTGTCGGAACTCCACACCCACCAGCCCGCTTCTCACGCCGTTTCGCCCCAGCCGGTGCGTGGTGACAGTGCCGCTTACGTCCTGTTCACGTCCGGCTCCACGGGACGGCCCAAGGGTGTGGTGATCTCCCGGGCCGCCCTGACCAATCTCCTGACTGACATGCACACCCGCATCCCCCTCACCCGCGAGGACCGGCTGCTGGCGGTGACCACGATCGGGTTCGACATCGCGGGACTGGAGCTGTTCGCCCCTCTGACCTGCGGGGCCACCCTTCACCTGGCCTCATCCGACCTGACGCACGATCCTGCCCGCTTGCACGCCACGATCACTGAGCAGGCCATCACTGTCGTTCAGGCGACTCCCAGTCTCTGGCGCACCCTGGTCAGCGACGCGGTCGGTGCGGTCGGTGGGGGGAGTCTGCGGGGTGTCCGTGTCCTGATCGGTGGGGAGGCTCTCCCCGCCGACCTGGCCACCCAGCTCACGTCCGCGACGGGCCGGCCCCTGCTCAATGTCTACGGGCCGACCGAGACGACGATCTGGTCGACCACCGCCACCATCACCCCCCACACCCCCGTCACCATCGGGCAGCCCTTGAGCAACACCCAGACCTACGTCCTGGACTCCCGCCTCCAGCCGGTCCCGCCGGGGACCACGGGTGAGCTCTACATCGCCGGGGCGGGTCTGGCCCGGGGTTACCTCGACCGGCCCGACCTCACCGCCGAACGCTTCACCGCCAACCCCCACGGCCCCGCCGGGTCCCGCCTCTACCGCACCGGCGACCTCGCCCGCTGGACCCACGACGGCCACCTCCACTACCTCGGCCGTGCCGACCACCAGATCAAACTCCGCGGCTTCCGCATCGAGCCCAGCGAGATCGAATCGGCTCTCATCGCCTTCCCCGGTATCAACCAAGCCGCCGTCATCGTCCGCGAGGACCAGCCCGGCGACAGGCGCCTCGTCGCCTACACCACCGGCGACACCCCCGACATCAACGACCTGCGCCAACACCTCGCCAAAGCCCTGCCCACCTACATGATTCCGTCCGCGTTCACCCACCTCGATGCTCTGCCCCTCACCGCCAACGGCAAGCTGGATCGCCGGTCGTTGCCCGCTCCTGATTACGGTGTGGGCGCGGAGGTGTCGCGTCGGGCGCGTAGTCCGCAGGAGGAGATCCTGTGCGGGCTGTTCGCGGATGTCCTGGGTCTGGAGCGGGTCGGTGTCGATGACAGCTTCTTCGAGTTGGGTGGGCACTCGCTGCTGGCTACGCGTCTGGTTTCCCGTATTCGTTCGGGGCTGGGTGTTGAGCTGTCGGTTCGTCGTCTTTTCGAGTCGCCGACGGTTGCTGGTATCGCGGCGGGGCTGGCCGGTGCTTCGGTGGCGCGTGCTGGTCTGGTGGCCGGGGTGCGTCCCGGGCGGGTGCCGTTGTCGTTCGCGCAGCGGCGGTTGTGGTTCCTGCAGCAGTACGAGCCCGGTAACTCGCTCTACAACATTCCGGTCGCGCTGCGTCTGAACGGGGCTTTGGACCGGGTGGCGTTGGAGGCGGCGCTGGGTGATGTGGTGGACCGGCACGAGTCCTTGCGCACGGTTGTGGCGGAGGATGACGAGGGCGCTCACCAAGTGGTTCTCGACGGCGACGGGGCCCGTCCCCGTCTGGTTGTGGCCGCTACCTATGAGAGTGCGCTGGAAGGTGATCTGGCCCGGGCCGTGGCCCATGGTTTCGACCTCGCCGCCGAGACTCCTTTGCGTACGACGTTGTTCGAGCTGGCACCTGATGAGCACGTGCTGCTTGTCGTTGTGCATCACATCGCGGCCGATGGGTGGTCGCTGGCTCCGCTGGCCCGGGATCTGACGGAGGCGTACACGGCTCGTTGCGAGGGTGCGCCGCCTGTATGGGAGCCGTTGGCGGTGCAGTATGCCGACTACACGCTGTGGCAGCGTGAGGTGCTGGGTTCGGAGGACGACCCGGAGAGTGCCATCGCACGTCAGTTGGCGTACTGGCGTGACGCGTTGGCCGACCTGCCTGCCGAACTGGACCTGCCGACCGATCGCCCCCGCCCGGCCACGCCGTCCTACCGTGGCGGCACCATCACCTTTGACATTCCTCAGGAGCTGCACGCCGGCATCACTCACGTGGCCCGTGAGCACCAGGCGAGTACGTTCATGGTGCTCCAGGCCGCACTGTCCGTACTCCTCAGCCGGCTCGGTGCGGGCACCGACATCCCCATCGGGACGCCCATCGCAGGCCGGACGGACGATGCCGTCGAGGACCTTGTCGGGTTCTTCGTCAACACTCTGGTCCTCCGCAGCGACCTTGCCGGCGATCCCACCTTCAGCGAACTGCTCACTCGTGTCCGCCACAGTGACCTGGCCGGCTACAGCAACCAGGACGTTCCCTTCGAGCGGCTCGTCGAAGCTCTCAACCCCCAGCGCTCCAGCGCCCGCCACCCCCTCTTCCAGACCATGCTCAGCCCGAACGTGACCAGCGATTCGGCCGGCGGGGGCGCGGAGTTCGGCAACCTCAAGGCGGTCCACCAGCCGAGCAGCACGGGGGCCTCGCGGTTCGACCTCTCCCTTTCCTATGCGGAGTTGGGAAACAACGCCGGTATGCATGCGGTGCTTGAGTTCAGTGCGGATTTGTTTGATGAGGGGTCCGCGGAGTTGTTGTGTGCGCGGTTCGTGCGGGTGCTGGAGGCGGTGACCGCGGATCCGGGGACCCGGGTCGGGCAGGTGCCCCTGCTCGGTGCGGAGGAGCGGCAGCGGGTGCTGACCGAGTGGAACGACACCGGCCGGGATCTGGGCGGCAGTGATGTGGTGGGGCTGTTCGAGGCCCGGGCAGCCGAGACTCCGGACGCCGTCGCAATAGCCTTCGCCGACACCGGCCTCACCTACGCCCAGCTGGCCGGGCGCGTCGACCGTCTGGCGGGTGCGCTGCTGGAGCGGGGTGCGGGGCCGGAGCGGTTCGTGGCGGTGGCCCTGCCCCGCTCAGCCGACCTGGTCGTGGCGCTGCTGGCCGTCCTGAAGACCGGCAGTGCCTATCTGCCCATCGATCTGGACTATCCGGCGGACCGTATCCAGCACATGCTCGACGCGACCCGTCCCGTCCTGACGATCGACCCGGAGCTCCTGGCGGAACTTCACACCCACCAGCCCGCTTCTCACGCCGTTTCGCCCCAGCCGGTGCGTGGTGACAGTGCCGCCTATGTCCTGTTCACGTCCGGCTCCACGGGACGGCCCAAGGGTGTGGTCATCTCCCGGGCCGCCCTGACCAATCTCCTCACCGACATGCACACCCGCATCCCCCTCACCCCCGAGGACCGGCTGCTGGCGGTGACCACGATCGGGTTCGACATCGCAGGGCTGGAGCTGTTCGCCCCTCTGACCTGCGGGGCCACCCTCCACCTGGCCTCATCCGACCTGACGCACGACCCTGCCCGCCTGCACGCCACGATCACTGAGCAGGCCATCACTGTCGTTCAGGCGACTCCCAGTCTCTGGCGCACCCTGGTCAGCGACGCGGGCAGTGCGGTCGGTGGGGGGAGTCTGCGGGGTGTCCGTGTCCTGATCGGTGGCGAGGCTCTCCCCGCCGACCTGGCCACCCAGCTGACGTCCGCGACGGGCCGGCCCCTGCTCAACGTCTACGGGCCGACCGAGACGACGATCTGGTCGACCACCGCCACCATCACCCCCCACACCCCCGTCACCATCGGGCAGCCCCTGAGCAACACCCAGACCTACGTCCTGGACTCCCGCCTCCAGCCAGTCCCGCCCGGCACCACGGGCGAGCTCTACATCGCCGGGGCGGGTCTGGCCCGGGGCTACCTCGACCGGCCCGACCTCACCGCCGAACGCTTCACCGCCAACCCCCACGGCCCCGCCGGCTCCCGCCTCTACCGCACCGGCGACCTCGCCCGCTGGACCCACGACGGCCACCTCCACTACCAAGGCCGCGCCGACCACCAGATCAAACTCCGCGGCTTCCGCATCGAACTCGGCGAAATCGAAACCGTCCTGGCCACCCACCACTCCGTCACCCAGTGCGCCGTCATCGTCCGCGAAGACCAACCCGGCGACAAACGCCTCACGGCCTACATCGTGCCCGCCACGCCGGTCGACCCCGCCACCCTGCGCCAACACCTCGCCCACACCCTCCCCGACTACATGCTCCCCAGCACCTACGTCTCCCTCGACGCCCTCCCCCTCACCCCCAACGGCAAACTCGACCGCAACGCACTCCCCACCCCGCACTACACCGCCACACCCCAGGGACGCGCCCCCCGCACCCCACAAGAAGAAACCCTCTGCCGCCTCTTCGCCAACACCCTCGACCTCGACCACGTCACCATCGACGACGACTTCTTCACCCTCGGCGGCGACAGCATCCGCTCCCTCCAACTCATCACCCAAGCCCGCACCACCGGACTCACCCTCACCGTCCGCGACATCTTCGACCACAAAACCGTCGCCGCCCTCGCCCAACTCCACACCAACACAGCCACCGGCGAGACAAGTCAGGACGACAGGGCCGAACTGGCGGCGGAGGGGGCCCTGACGGGGCTGAGTCAGGACGAGATCGAGCGGCTACAGGCCGAGTGGGGTGCCTGAGGCCTGAACGCCTCGGCCGCGCCGCACCGTCCTTTCCCCACTCCCACCGGACTTTCTCACTCGTAGGTGACCACCATGCCCATCGTCCCCGTCAACGGAATACGCCTGCATTACGACGACACAGGAGGTGCCGGAGAGCCCGTCGTCCTTGTCATGGGCTCAGGAGCCTCGGGCCAGGCGTGGCACCTGCACCAGGTGCCCGCGCTGCGGGCCGCGGGGTACCGGGTCATCACCTTCGACAACCGGGGGATCGCGCCGAGCGACGTCTGTGCCGAGGGGTTCACCATCCAGGACATGGTGGCCGACCTCGTGGGTCTGCTCGAAGTGCTGGGGCTGAGCCGGTGTCGGCTGATCGGCACTTCCATGGGCGCGTACATCGTCCAGGAGCTGGCGTTGCTGCGCCCCGATCTCGTACAGCAGGCCGTGCTGATGGCGACCCGGGGGCGTACGGACGTGTTGCGCGCCGCCCTCACGCGGGCGGAGATCGAGCTGTACGACTCGGGGGTCGAGCAGCCGCCTCTCCTGCGCGCGGTGGTCCAGGCGATGCGGAACCTCTCGCCCCGCACGCTGTCGAACGACGCGGACATTCGCGACTGGCTCGACATCTTCGAGATGACCTCCGGGGTCGGGCCCGGGGAGCGCCGGCAGTTGGTGCTCGATCCGCCTGCGGGCCGTCTCGTCGCCTACCGGAGCATCTCGGTGCCCGTCCATGTCATCGCGTTCCAGGACGACTTGGTCACCCCGCCCGAGCTGGGGCGGGAAGTCGCCGAGGCCATTCCGGGCGCGAGCTTCGAGACGGTCGCCGGGTGTGGTCACTACGGCTACCTGGAAGACCCGGAGTCCGTGAACAAGGGCGTCCTGGAGTTCTTCCGCACGGTCCAACCCTGATGGTCCAACCCCGATGGTCCGGCACACCCCGACCGTCCCAGAGCGATGTGAGGAACTGATGAGCGATCAGTACGGCTGGAAGCCGCTGGAAATCACCGCGGCCGACGCGGGCGTCGAGGCGTCGGCGGCCGGTCTCGTGGAGTTCTTGAGCGATGCCGAGAAGATCAGCGGACTGCTCGTCCGCGAGAAGGCCCTGGTGTTCCGTGGGTTCCAGGTGGCCGAGGACACGCTCGATCCGGTGATGGACCGGCTGCTGCCCAACCGTCTCGCCTACGTGCACGGGAACTCTCCGCGCAGCAAGGTGGGCAGCAACGTCTACACGTCGACGGAGTACCCGTCGGAGCTGACGATCTCGATGCACAACGAACTCTCGTACGCCTATGCCTGGCCTTCGCGGCTGCTCTTCTTCGCGGCGCACGAGCCGACCACGGGCGGCGCGACGCCCGTCGTCGACGGAGTGCGCTGGCTGGAGTCCCTCGACCCCGCGATCCGTAAGGCCTTCGCGGGTGGCGTCCGCTACGCGCAGAACCTGCACGGGGGGCGTGGGCTGGGCAAGAGCTGGCAGGACACGTTCGAGACCACCGACCGGGCGGAGGTGGAAGTCTTCCTGAAGGGCACCGAGGCCGAGTGGACATGGCTGGCGGACGGTGGGCTGCGGATCTCCCAGTCGCGGCCGTCGACCACCCGGCACCCGGTGACGGGCGTCGAGGTGTGGTTCAACCAGTCGGACCAGTGGCATCCCGCGGCTCTCGGCGACGACATGGCCGCCGAGCTCGCGCAGATCCTTCCCGAGGAGGAGCTGCCGCAGTCGGTGCGGTTCGCCGACGGGAGCCCGATCCCGGACGAGTACGTGATCGAGGTGCGGGACAAGGGGCTCGAAGCGGCGGTGGACGTCGACTGGCGCACCGGTGATCTGATGCTCATCGACAACGTCCTGGTCGGGCATGGCCGGCGGCCCTTCACCGGTCCGCGCCGGGTCCTGGTCGCGATGTCCGACTGACACGCCTGCGGCTGACACGCGTCCTACTGACACGCGTTCGGCAGTCGCCTGTACCGGTCACCGCCCGAACCCGGATCGCCGCTCGTTCGTCCCTCGCCGGCCGCCGCGAGTGCGCCTGATGCACCGCACTCGCGTCATCGCCCGACCGAGCCGTCGATCTGCTCGCGCAGGATGTCCGCGTGACCGGCGTGCCGGGCGGTCTCCTCGATCATGTGGACCAGGACCCAGCGCATCGACGGCGGCGGGGTCTCGCGCAGCGAGCGGGCGCCGGGCCGGTCCAGGTCGGCGCAGGCGAGGACGACCTCGTTCGCCCGGGCGATCGCCGCGCGATAGGCGGCCGCCACGTCCGACGCGGTGTCGTCGGCGGACACCGCACCCTCGTCGTCCCAGGGCTCGCGGCCGGTGCCGGTGTAGGCCCACACGAACCAGTTGAGCTCGGTGGCCGTCAGGTGCTTGAGCAGCTGGAGCAGGCTGGTCCCGGAAGGCACACCGGCCGTGCGGACCGCCGGCTCGGAGACGCCGTCCGCCTTCGCGAGGACGGACTCGCGCAGGTAGTCCAGGAAGGTCAGCAGGGTGGTCTTCTCGTCGGTGTTCAGACCTGGTGGCCGAAGATCGGGGCGGGGCGTCGAAGTCGTCATGGGGAAACCGTAGTTGGCCGGGACAAGCTGTGCTCGGGGAGGGGTTCCGCCCGGACTCGCGGGGCCCCGCAGGGTCTCAGGCGGTCCCCGGGGCCTCCGGGAAGGCCAGGGCGGGTGAGCCGCCCGCCCACCACACGCCGATCACGAACGCGGCCGTGGCCTCCACGTACGCCGCCCGGTCCAGCCCGCCCGCCGGCATCGGGCTCCACCCCATTCCGGTGATCAGCTCCGTGACGTGCCCGGTGGCCCCCGGGTCGTCCGCGCAGAACGGCACTGCGGGCGGGGCCGGGCCGAAGGCGCCCGCCGGGTGGTTCCACATGCTCACGTGGGCCAGGTTGAAGGCCTTCACCACATGGGCGCCCGGCGCCGCCGCCGCGATCAGGCCGGCCGCGCTCTCCCCCGCTCCGGTCGTCAGCATCACTCCGCCGGGCCCGGGAGTGAGGGGATTCGTGCAGTCCACGACCGTCCGCCCGGCCAGGGCCCCGGCGTGCTCCCGAGCCAGCGTCGGGGCCGCCCCGGCGGGTACGGCGAGCAGCGCCGCCTCCCCGTACCCCGCCGCCTGCCCGGGTGTCCCGTGCCCGGCCGCCCCGATCCGTCCGGCGAGTGCCCCGGCGGCGGCCGCGTCCCGCCCGCCGATGAACACCTCGTGCCCGGCCCGCACCCACGCGCCGCCCAGGGCCGCCGCCATGCCCCCCGTACCCAGTACGCCAATGCGCATCGTCGTGCTCCCTCTCGTCCTGCTCGTTCCGTTCGGTGGGACGACGCTACGAAGGCCGACGCGCACCGTTCGGTGTCCATCGGCGGGTGCAGGATGGGCGGCATGGAGAAGCTGACTGATCCGGCCGCCGGTCTGCCGGACCTCGCGTACACGGCGGACTGTCAGGCGCGCGTCGCGTTCGAGGTGCTGGCCAACCGCTGGGACAGCGTCGTGGTCTTCACGCTCGGAGCGACCGGGCCGATGCGGCCACGCGCGCTCGTGGCGCGGATCGGCGGGATCAGCCCGAAGGTACTGAACGAGGCGCTGCGGCGGCTGGAGTACAACGGCCTCGTCGAACGCCACGCGTACGCCGAGGCCCCACCACGTGTGGACTACGCACTGACCGAGGCCGGCACGGCGTTGCTCACACCGATGCGGGGGATGGGCGCCTGGGCCGCGCGCTACGCGGACAGCGTGCTCGACGCACAGGACCGGTACGAGACGCGCTGAACCCACGCCGTACGGGGCGTGGCCCGCGACGGCGGCGCCTACGGTCGGATCATGGTGCAGAGCCAGGCGGGAGACGTCGACGGCTACCTCGCCGAGGTGCCCGAGGCGTCCGACGTGGAAGGGCCGGACCTTCTCGGTCCGGCCCTCACGACGTCCCGTCCCGCCAGGCCTATGCCCACCGGGACGGTGTCACCTCAGCAGTAGGCCTTGGCCGCCCGCTTGGCGGTGCCCTTCTTGGGCGCTTCGGTGCACTTCACCGCACCCTCGGCCTGGACGTTCCAGCTGCGGGCCTTGCCGTAGCCCGTCTTGCCGAAACCGGTGCCGCGGGTGTTGCAGGTCTTGGCGGTGTAGTAGCCGGACGCCTTCTTGACGCCGCTGAACACCACGTAGACACCCGGCTTGTTGAAGTTGTACGTGACCGACTCGCTCTTCTCCTTGGTCTTCTCCCCGGCCTTGGAGAGGGTCCCGGAGACATGTGCGTCCATGCTGCTGATGACCCAGCTGGCCGAGTAGCTGGCGCCTGCGGACACTTCGCGCCCGGAGGTGACCGTCTGCCGGTAGGTCGCCGACTTGGTGTAGGAGCCGGTGCCGTCCTTGGGGATGTTGATCTGCTTCGCGTGGGTGATCACCCAACTGTTGCTCAGGCTGGTCCATTTCGCGGACTTGTAGCCAGGCTCGCAGACGATCGGTGCTGCATTCGCCGAGCCCGCCGGGCCCAGCGCCACCAAGGAGACGGAGGCCAGACCAGCGGCCACGACCGTCGACAGGAATCTCTTGCTCATGCTGTTTCCCCCGCGTTTCTTCAGTGGCCCCTTGTCCGCGGGCCACATGGTCACCGACCCGCCCAGTTGGCCAGGGCCGGTCGACCCAGCCTATTGCGGGATGATCAAGGAATGCTCCTGATTTAAGCGGGACTTGAGCATTCTGAGGGGAACTGTCGCGGCAGCTGTGGTTTGTGAGGCGTACGGCAGCACTGCTGTTCGGCCCGCGAGACCGGGGACCACTGCCTGCGTCGAACCGAGGCGGTCGGCGTTCGTGGTGCCGGGGCCGCGCGCTCACTTCCGGGAAGGGAAGGCCTCGTCCAGCGTGGGGACCGAGAGGTGGTCGGACGTCATCGCGTCCAGGACGTCGTCCACGCGCAGGTAGCGGCCCTGCTGGATCGCCGGTGTGATCCGGCCGATGGTGCCGGCCTCGCGGAGGTGGAAAACGGTCCATGGGTGCGGGAACGAGTTGGTGCCCAGGGGTTCCCCGTCACGCAGGATCTGCCGCGTCCGCGGGCTCGGGCTGCGGGTTCCGTCGATCTCCTGGTTGAGGGTCTCCACCGCGTCGACGCCGAATACCGTTCCGCTGCCGCCCCGCTCGTACATGATGAGCATCCGGGGCCGGGCGAGGGCCACGTGTTTGCTGTCGAGCGGGCAGATGTACGCGCGGTGCGCGGCGAGGTCGCGCAGGGCCTGTTCGTTCGCCGGAACGATCACCGCGTGGTTGTGCAGCGAGCGGAACCAGCCGAGCGCGGCCTCCTCGTTCCACACGAGCTTGTTGCGATTGCGGAACGCGGGTTCGGCGACCAGGCCCCGGTACCCCATCAGCTCGATGCTGCGCGGCGGACGTCCCACCAGGGCACCGAAATCGGCCCGGGTGATGACCTCGGGCAGTTCGTCGAACCAGGTCGTCATGGAGCTATACCACCGTGTGCTTGAGGAAGGCCGCCCAGGCGGCGGGGGAGAGGGTGAGCGGGGGGACGGTGAGGTCCTTGGAGTCGCGGACGTGGATGGCGTGGGGGCGGGTGGCCACCTCTACGCAGTTGCCGCCCTCTGTGCTGCTGTGGCTGCTCTTCATCCACTGGAGGTCAGTACTCATAGTCCTTCTGCTACCTGTTCAATCAGTTCGCGTGACTCTTCCGGTCCGAGAGCCTGGGTCCGCAGAATGCCATACCGGGCGAACAGGCTTCCCAGCTCTGGCTGTTCGTCAACAAGGAAGCTCCGGGTCTGGACCTCCAGGAAGCCCAACCGGCGCCGATCGTCGGTCTCCAGCAGGACGAAGGGCCCGCTCAGTCCCCCGTGTGTCTCCCGCTGAGGCGGCATGACCTGCATGTGCACGTGCCGTAGTCGACTGACCTCAAGAATGTGATGGAGCTGTGCTCGATGCACGTCCCGTCCGCCGATCGGGCGGGTGAGTGGGCTGAGCTCCAGGACGAAGCTGATGTCCGGCAACGGTTTGCGGGTCAGCATGCGTTGTCGTGCGAGGCGGCCCGCGACCAATCCCTCGATCTCGTCGTCGTCAAGAGGCGGGCAGGCGCCTCTGAACAGGGCACGTGCGTGCTTTTCGGTCTGCAGTAGTCCGGGCACGAGGTGGGACTCGTATTCGTACCGCGCCCTGGCCGTGGCCTCCTCCTCGGCGAAAGGTTCGAACCAGGAAGCCACGCGGCTTGACGTCAACTTCTGACCCGCGGCGATCAGAGCACCGTCGGCGCCGAGCGCGGCATCAGCCTGTGGGGTGAATACCCCCTTCGGAGGGCGGTCCCCCCGCTCCACCATCGCCACCTGCGACTTGGAGAATCCGATCTTCTGCCCTAACCCCTCCTGGGAGAGTCCGGCTCGTTCACGGTAGTGCCGCAACAACGCCCCGAACATCTCCGCATTGCCGCCCCCATGGTTACTGGTGTGCACAGCCCACCCCCCAGGTGCACAACAGTGCACAGACGCCTTGTGTCCCTGGTCACGGTACGTGCGAGTGCCGACGCTTTCCGTATGGATCAGAAAAGTTCACCGGACCTGATGCCCTCCTGGATCCCCGCGACCGGCCATGCCCTCCGCCACGCCGGGATCCACTTCGACGCCGTGCGGATCATCGGCATCCTGGGCGAGCAAGTGGCGTACGAGGTCATGCAGTTCACGGATTTCCGGGCCGGGCCCATCATCCGGTCCCGGATCGGCGACCGCAGTATGTACTTCCTGCTGCCGCCCGGAAGTGCCCGCGCCTATCGATGGCCCGTCGGGGCCGAGGCGTTGGTGCGGGAGGGGGCGGCCTTCGTCGGGGTGCCCGCTGTCCACGGGCTGACGTACCCGCTGGACTGGCGTTCTCTGCCGAGCGCTCAAGTCCCGTTCGTGGATGCGGAACTGCTGTTCGAGCTGCTGCGGGAGGTGGTCGAGCGCGAGAAATGTGATGTACGGTGATCGCGATATTACGCTCCGTGCGCCTCGGCGCATGGGGCGGCCCCCGGCGGTGTTACCAGCACCGTATGCCGAGGGCCTTCACCCCGCGATGGATCAGAGGTCCACCGAGAATGCTTTGCCATGCTATCTCGCCGTCCTACGGCTTCGTGAAGGCGTCGCACGATGTCGTCCGTCATCCGAAGCTCGACAGTGACGCGAAGATCCTCATCGCCTACGTGCAGGGCCTCCCCGAGAAGTGGACCGGTAAGCCCCTCGGTGAGCACGCCAAGAGGCTGGGCCTCAAAGGGCGCGCCTACCAGAAGGCCAAGGGGCTGCTCAAGGAGTTCGGGTACCTCCACGAGCGGCGGCGGCAGGACGACGGCGGGCTCTGGGTGACCGATCAGCTCCTGTCCAATGTTCCGCTCACGGACCGCGAGGCCCGGCGCATCCATGACAAAAGAGCTGGATCGCCGCAGGTGGGACCGAGTGATCACTATCCGACGGTCGGTCAACCGAGGACTCGGTCCGTCGGTGGTTACCTACCTGAAGGTGAAGAACGGGAGAAGAACTCCTCCCACCCACCCACCGAAGAGCCGAAGCTCGCGGACGAAACCGCGGAGCCCGAGCCCGAGGTCGTGCCCGAGGTCGAGCCCGAGGTCGTGCCCGAGCCCGCCGACCCCCAAGTCATCCAGGCCGAACGCGTGTTGCTCTCCCTCCGGCATGCCGACCTCCAGCTGCGGCTCGGCGTACCCGAGGCCCGGCGCCTCGCCGGGACGGCCGCCGAATGGCTGCGGCGTGGGGTGAGCGCGGCGGAGCTGCGGTTGGCGCTCAGCCGGGCGCTGCCCGAGGACGGGGTCCGGTATGCCCCCGGGTTCCTGGGGAAGCGGCTGAAGGCCCTGATGCCGGAGCCCCTGCCCGTGGAGCCGCCTGTTCCTGCGCCCCCCGCCCTTCGGCAGCTCATCGCGTGCGAGACGCAGCAGGAGGGCGCCGAGCACCTCTTCCGGCCCACGGGCGAGGAGACCGTGTGCCGGCCGTGCAGGCAGGAGGCCGCCTGGGAGGCGCACATGGTCAAGTGGGTGCCGCCGCCCCTGCCCGACGACTACAAGGAGCCCGAACCGCTGCCCTGGCGGGAGCGGTTCACCATCCTCCGGGCGGCGGAAGCGAGCGCTGCCGAGTGAGGGCGTACGGCTGTTCGCCGTGTGGCGGTGGTGCCGTCCGCACGGTGGAGCGAGGACAGTGGGCCCGGGGGCCTGGACGGCGGACCGAGGAGGACCGATGACGGATGCCGTGATGGAGCTGTGGCGCGGAGCGCGAGCGGCGCGGAACCCTGCGTGGGTGCGTGCGCAGCTCATGGAGGCCGGGCGGACCTTGTTCGCCACGTACGGCTACGCCCACACCGGCGTCGAGGCTCTGTGCGCTGCCGCGCAGGTGGAAGTGTGGGAGTTCCACCGCGAGTTCGAGTCGCGCGAGGCGCTGCTCGTCGATCTGTACGACGAGGTGGCGACCCGGGGCATGCGGGCGTCCGAGACGGAGCTGTCCGCCGAGGGCATGGAGACCTGTCCGACCGAGGAGCGCGTCTACCGGCTCTTCGACGCCTATGTGCAGGCCGTCACTCGGGATCCGCGGGATGCGAGGGTGGCGTTCGTGGAGGTGCTCGGGGTGAGCCGGGAGATGGAGGAGCACCTCACGATGTGGCGGTCGGTGTGGGTGGAGTTCCTGACCCAGGAGGCCGAGCGCGCCAAGCTGCGCGGCCACGGGGTCGACGGGAACCTCGCCGTGGTGGTGAAGGTGCTGACCCGGTCCGTCGACGAGCTCCTCGCCCATCACGGCCGCCGCCCCCGCCAGGTGCCGCCCGCGTGGCTGACCAGTGAGTTCACCCGGCTGTCCATGGCCATGATCGGACCGGCGGGGGCCGGTCCCGTGGAGTCCGCAGACGCCTCCGGTTGACAACACCGCTTGCCGGGTCGGCAAATGGAGGAATGGCAGAAGGCAAGGGTGGAACAGAGAGCTCCACGATGGGGGACGACGAGCTGTCGTCCGTCCTGACCGGCGTCGGGCCGCGGCTGCGCGCCCTGCGCACCGAGCGCGGGACGACGCTGTCGCAGCTGAGCGAGACGACCGGGATCTCGCTCAGCACGCTGTCCCGGCTGGAGTCCGGTGGCCGCAAGCCCACGCTGGAGCTGCTGCTCCCGCTGGCGAAGGCGTACGGGGTGCAGCTGGACGAGCTGGTCGGCGCTCCGGAGACGGGGGACCCCCGGGTCACGTTCCGGCCGTTCAAGCGGCACGGCATGACGTTCGTGCCGCTGACCCGGCACCTCAGCGGGGTGAACGCGTACAAGCAGGTCATGCCCGGTGCCACGGGGAACGAGGGTCCGGTCGAGCAGCGGGTGCACGAGGGGTACGAGTGGCTGTACGTGCTCTCGGGGCGGCTGCGGCTCGTGCTGGGGGATCACGACCTGGTGCTCACGGCGGGGGAGGTGGCCGAGTTCGACACGCACACCCCGCACTGGTGGGGTGCGGCGGGGCCGGAGCCGGTGGAGTTCCTCAGCCTGTTCGGACCGCAGGGCGAGCGGATGCACGTACGGGCGAAGCCGACGGGGAAGGGATGAGGAAGTCGTCCTCGGCGCGGTACGGCCCGCCCAGCCCCCACGCCTGGTGCATCGCGTCGGCGTAGGCGGCCGCGAGTCTGTGCTCGCCGGACGGGCCGGGGTGCGTGCCGTCGTACGTGTCCGTGTGGATGTCGTAGCCGGGCGGGTGCGAGGCCAGGAGGAGGGGAGACGTCGGGGTGTCGAGGTCGGCCACCGTTTTGGCGAGGAGCTCGTTGAAGCGGGTGCACTCGGCGGCGAAGGGGGCGTCGGATTCGGCGCGGATGTTCGGTATGACGGGGAGCAGTACGCATCTGATGTGCGGGTTCGCCGTGCGGGCGGCGGTGAGGAAGGCGTGGGCGTTCAGCGCGGTCTGGTCGCTGTCCGTGTAGAAGCCGAGGTCTATCAGGCCGAGCGAGACGAGCAGGACGTCCGCCCGGTGCTCGGTGACCGTGTCCGCGATCACGGGCGCCATGTGCAGCCAGCCCTCGCCCCAGCCGGCCAGGTGGCGGCGGGCGTCGGGCGGGAAGTCCTCGGCGGCGTACGCGGTCGAGGCGGGTGTGCCCGTGTCGGTGGCGTACAGCTCGGTGCGCGGGCCGACGATGGCGTACGGGCCGTCGAATGACGCTTCGAGGTGCTGCCACATGCGGTAGCGCCATGTGAAGTCCCCGGCGCGTCCGATGGTCATGGAATCGCCGACACACATGAAACGCATGGCGCCATCATGGCCGATCATGGCTCCGGCCTGCGACGTGACGATGGACACTTGTGCCATGCGTTCGTACCGACTGACCGTTTCCGCTGCCGCCGCGCTGCTGTCCCTCGCGGCGGTGGTTCCTGCCGTGGCCGACGACGGGGAGGCCGACCGGAGCTTCACGATCGAGGACCCGCAGATCACCGAGTCCAGCGGCCTGGCCGCCAGCCGTGCCCATCCGGGGATCTACTGGACGCACAACGACAGCGACGACGGGCCGTACGTCTTCGCCGTCGACTCCCGCACCGGGAAGACCGTCGCCAGGATCACCATGAAGGGCGTGGGCGCGCCCCGGGACGTGGAGGCGATCTCGCTGGGGCCCGACGGGAACCTGTACGTCGGTGACATCGGCGACAACCTGAACGGCAGCTGGGACCATGTCTGGATCTACCGCTTCCCCGAGCCGAAGGTGCTCCGGGACGCGACCGTCCGGGCCACCCAGTTCGATGTGAAGTACGTCGACGGTCCGCGCAACGCGGAGGCGCTGATGGTCCACCCGAAGACGGGCCGGGTGTACATCGCGTCGAAGAACGAGGACGGCGGCGGGCTGTACGAAGGTCCCGCGAAGCTCACGACCGGCGGGGACAACGTGTTCCGGCGGGTCGGGGAGGTGCCGTGGGTGACGGACGGGGCGTTCTCGCCGGACGGCAAGGAGCTGGTGCTGCGCTCGTACTTCAGCGCGCGGGGGTACCCCTTCGCGAACGGGCGGCTCGGCAAGGACTACCCGGTCGAATCCCCGCTGCTCGGGCAGTCGGAGTCGGTGACGTACACGGCGGACGGTTCGGCGCTGATGTACGGCTCCGAGGGCGAGCAGAGCGAGGTGGTGCGGGTGGACCTGAAGAAGGGTGAGGGCGACGGGCCCGCCCGGGCCGGTGGCACGTCGCCGTCGTCCGCCGGGGCGGGGAGTACGGCGGACGGGAACGGGGTGCCGGTGAAGGGCACGACGCTGACCGGGATCGCCGTGCTCGCCGGGATCGGGCTGCTGCTGTTCCTGGGGAGGCGGCGCCGGCAGGGCTGACGGCGCTCTACGTGTCGAGCGGCCGGATCTCGTAGTGCAGGGTCCGGTCCCGCTTGATCCTGTGCGCGAGCGGGACGAGGACGCCCTGCACGATCGGGTGCTTGCGGGACAGCATCCGGGCGGCGTGCGTGTTCTCCTTCGACCCGGCCTGGAGGAGGCGGGCGTGCGCGGTGATCTGCGGTCCCGTCGGCCGGCCCCGCAGGGTGCACGGGCCGATCCGCACGAGGGGGTGGTTGCGCATCCGCTCCACCTTCCACGCGGAGGAGAACGTACGGATGTAGGCGTGGTCGCCCTCGACGGCGATGTTGACGGGGGTGTCCGCATGCGTGCCGTCCTGCCGCCGTGTGCTGAGCAGCACGGCGTACTGCTTCACGAACGGCTTCAGCTCGGTGACCGTCTCCATACCCTCCATGGTCCGCCGCCCCGGCGTCGTGTCATCTGCGCGGGCGGCGCCGAACGAGCGTTTCGCGGGCATCGGCGGACCCGGCATATCGGGGCCCGGCATAAGGTCGTCCGTCTATGACGACGAACCACGGCCCCGAGCCCTTCACCACCGCCCGCCTGGACGCCCTGCCGCTGCGGGTGGCGTACGCGGACGAGATGGCGGTGGTGCTCGACGATCCCGCCCTGCACACCTTCACGGGCGGCGCCCCGGAGTCGGCTGCGGAACTGCGGGCCCGGTACGAGCGCCAGACCGCCGGATCCCCGGACCCGGAGGAGCTCTGGTGGAACTGGGTGCTGAGGATCCGGGACGAGGACCGCCTCGCGGGCTACGTGCAGGCGACGGTGCGCGGCGCGGGTGCGGAGGTCGCCTGGGTGGTCGGGGCCGAGTGGCAGGGGCACGGTTACGCGAAGGAGGCGGCGGTGGGCCTGGTGGCGCACCTGTGGGACGCGGGAGTGCTGCGTACCGTCGTCGCGGACATCCACCCCGACCACGCCGCGTCCGCTGCGGTGGCCGCTGCGGCCGGGCTCGTGCCGACCGGTGAGTGGGAGGACGGCGAGGAGCGGTGGCGGCTGTGGGCCTCGGGGGACTCTGTGTCCTCAAGCGCCGGACGGGCTTGATTTCGCCCGGCCCGCCTTGATCAGCTCGGCGACGTCCAGGACCACCTCGGCGCCGATCGAGTCGGGGAGCGGGGCCTCCTGGCCGGGGGCGTACACCTCGTGGCGGTCGTACGTGCCGCCGACGGGCTCGGTCAGGACGTGGACCCGGCCGTGCTTGCGGTCGAGGATCACGTAGACGGGGATCTTGGCCTCGGCGTACGCGGCGACCTTGTGCCGCAGGTCGCTCTTGTAGTTGCTGGAGGTGACCTCCAGGACCAGGCGGAAGACGGCGGGGTCGTAGCAGTTGTTCTCAAGTCTGTGCTCGTCGAGATCGGCGTCGACGAGGGCGAGGTCGGGGATGGCGTAGTCCTCGGGACCGCCCGGCAGCCAGAGGCCGACGCCCTGGAGGACTCTCGACTCCTCGCCGTGGAGCCCTGCGGCGAGGAACGGGATCATGAGCGTGGTCAACGCGTCCGCGTGCGGGCCGTCCGGGGGTGGGGCCACGGTGATGACGCCTCCGATGATCTCGACGCGACGTCCGGGAAGCTGCTCCGCGAGCCCGTTGGCTTCTTCGAGCAACGACAGCTCCGGCTCGTCTTCACAGGGGTGCTCGACTGCGGCTGCAGACATTGCGGTCCTCCTGAAATGGCTGGTGTCGAGAGCATCATCGTAGAGCGGGACGGCCATGGACCGTGGTTCTGGCATATGCCACTCGGTCGAGTGAAGCAGGAACGGCCCTGCACACCTGGCGGTGCGCAGGGCCGTTCCGGGGCGTACGGACTACAGCTTCTCGATCACGTAGTCGATGCACGCCGTCAGCGCCTGGACGTCCGACGGGTCGATCGCCGGGAACATCGCCACGCGCAGCTGGTTGCGGCCCAGCTTGCGGTACGGCTCCGTGTCGACGATGCCGTTGGCGCGGAGCGCCTTGGCGACGGCCGTCGCGTCGATCTCGTCCGCGAAGTCGATCGTGCCGATGACCTGCGAGCGCTTGGCCGGGTCCGTGACGAACGGGGTCGCGTACTTGGACTCCTCGGCCCAGCCGTACAGGTGGCCGGAGGAGGCGGCCGTGCGGCCGGTGGTGAACCCCAGGCCGCCCTGGGTGTTCATCCAGGTCAGCTGCTCGTTCAGGAGGAACAGCGTGGCGAGCGCCGGGGTGTTGTACGTCTGGTTCTTCAGGGAGTTGTCGATCGCCGTCGGCAGCGAGAAGAACTCCGGGATGTGCCGGCCGGAGGCGTGGACACGCGCCGCGCGCTCCAGGGCCGCCGGGGAGAAGACGCCGATCCACAGGCCGCCGTCGGAGGCGAAGGACTTCTGCGGGGCGAAGTAGTAGACGTCCGTCTCGGCGATGTCGACCGGCAGGCCGCCCGCGCCCGAGGTGGCGTCCACCAGGACCAGGGAGCCCTCGTCGGCGCCCGCGACGCGCTTGACGGGCGCGGCGACACCGGTGGAGGTCTCGTTGTGGGTGAAGGCGTAGACGTCGACGCCCGCCTCGGCCTTCGGGTCCGGGTGGGTACCCGGGTCGGAGGCGATGACGGTCGGGTCGGCCAGCCACGGGGCGAGCTTGGCGGCCTTCGCGAACTTCGACGAGAACTCGCCGAAGTTCAGGTGCTGGGACTTCGACTCGATCAGGCCGTGCGTCGCGATGTCCCAGAAGGCGGTGGAGCCGCCGTTGCCCAGGATCACCTCGTATCCCTCGGGGAGGGAGAAGAGGTCGCGCACGCCGTCACGTACCGCGCCGACCAGGTTCTTCACCGGGGCCTGGCGGTGGGACGTACCGAGAAGAGACGTACCGGTGGCGGCCAGCGCGTCGAGCGCCTCCGTCCGCACCTTGGAAGGACCGGCGCCGAAGCGTCCGTCGGCGGGCTTGATGTCAGCGGGAATCTGGATGTCGGCCACGACTCGGAGCGTAGCCGCTCGGTGAAGCGGCCACGCACCCTGTCCGTCGGATGAGACAGGGGAGCCGACGCGTGGACCTTGGAGGTACGTCCGTACGGGGACGGGGCAGCCCGCCCCCGTACGCACCCCGGTCAGCCCAGGTCGACCGGGAGGTCGAACAGGTCGTTCTGGGTGACGATCGGCTTGTTCCGCAGCTCGGAGGCCGGTACGGCCAGCTCCAGTTCCGGGAAGCGCTCGTACAGGGCGGGCAGCGCGACGCCCGCCTCCAGGCGGGACAGCGCCGCGCCCGGGCAGACGTGCGGGCCGTGGCCGAAGGCGATGTGGCGGTTGGGGGTGCGGCCCGCGTCGAACTCACCGGCGGTCGGGCCGTACTGCGCCTCGTCCCGGCCCAGCGCGCCGAAGGAGACGATCAGGGCCTCTCCCTTGGGCAGGACCTTGTCCCCGACGGCCACGTCCTCCGTCGCGAAACGGATCAGGACGTGCGAGGTCGGGGTGTTCCAGCGCAGGGTCTCCTCGATCACGTTCTCCCACGGCAGTTCGCCTGAGAGGACCTGCTTGCGCTGCTCGGGGTGGGTTTCGAGAGCGACGACGGCGTTGACGATCAGGCTGATCGTCGTCTCGTGGCCCGCCGCGATGATCAGCTGGAGGGTGTTGACGATCTCCTCGTTGGTGAGGTGGTCGCCGTCCTCGGAGGCCGCGATCAGGGCGCTGGTCAGGTCGTCGCCCGGCTCGGCCCGCTTCGCGTCGACGATCTTCGTGAAGAGCGTGCCGAGGTCCGCCATCATCTGCGGGACCTCCTCCGGCGGCGTCTGCGTCGAGAAGAACTTCTCGAAGAGTTCCTTGAGGCGGGGGTGGTCGGCGCCGTCGACGCCCATCAGCTCGCTGATCACGTTCATCGGCAGCGGGTAGGCGAACTCGGCCTTCAGGTCGACCTTCTCGCCCTTGGGCAGGGCCGCGAGCCGGTCCAGGCTCGCGGTCGTCAGCGCCTCGATGCCCGCGCGCAGCCGCTCCACCCGCTTCACGGTGAGGGCCTGCGCGACCAGGGTGCGCAGCCGGCGGTGGTCGGCGCCGTCGACCGTCAGCATGGAGCGGCCCGGGTTGGCCAGGCCGATCAGCGGCCAGTCCATCGGGATCTCGCCGCGCTGCCAGGCGCCCCAGACGTTGATGTCCTTCACGATGCGGGAGTCGGTCAGCAGCTGTCTCGCCTCGGCGTGGTGCGTGACCGCGTAGCAGTGCACCCCGCCGGGCAGCTCCACCTCGGCGAGCGGACCCGCGGCGCGCAGGGCGGCGCTCTCGCCGTCGAGGTCGGCGACGAACGGGTCGAGGGCGATGCGGGTCATGTCTGGCCTCCGTTGGCGGATCCTGTGGCGGGGGTGGGAGTGAAGGCGACGGGCAGGTCCGTCAGGCCCCGCAGCCATGGGGAGGGGCGCCGGGTGAGCTGCTCGGCGGGGACGTCCAGGTCGATGTCCGGGAGGCGGTCCAGGAGGACCTCGATGCCGGTACGGGCGATGACCTCGGCGGTCTCCTGGGCCGGGAACGGGCAGCGGTGCTCGCCGTGGCCGAAGGAGAGGAACGCGTTGTTGCCGCCGGTCAGCGCGGAGCCGTCGGTGCGGACCTGCGGGTCGGCGTTGGCGGCGGCGATCCCGAGGAGCAGCAGGTCGCCCGCCTGGATGTGACGGCCCCCGAGATGGGTGTCGCGCGAGGCCCAGCGGCCGGCGACGTTCTGGGTCGGGGTGTCCTCCCAGAGGACTTCGTTCATGGCCTCGGCGACGCTGTGCCGGCCGCCGGAGAGCGAGGCGGCGAAGCGGTCGTCGGTGAGCATCAGCCGCAGCGAGTTGCCCATCCAGTCGGCGGTCGGCTGGTGGCCTGCGGCCATCATGACCATGAGGTCCTGCATGACCTCCTCGTCCGTGAAGGCGCCGGGGTCGGCCAGCATCCGGGTGGCGACGTCGTCGCCGGGTTCGGCGTGCTTGTCGGCCAGCAGTGTGAACATCGTGGCGCCGAGGTGCTGTTGGCCGGCCAGGGCGCGTTCCCGGCCGTCGATCATGTCGTTGATCGAGCCGACGAGCGCGTCGCCGTCCTCGTCGCTGACGCCGTAGATCCTGGCGAGGACGCGGGCGGGGAGCAGCATCGCGTACTCGGCGATGATGTCGACCGAGCCCTTGGAGCAGAACCGGTCGATGAGTTCGTCGGCGAACTCCTCCGCGTACCGCTTGAGGGCGAACGGGTCGACCGCCTCCAGGGCGTTGCTGATCATCCGGGCGCGCTCGACGTGGCGCGGACCGACCGTGTAGAGGATCGACGGCTGCTTGCGGCCGATCATCGGGAGCAGCGGCCAGTCGTCGGGGATGTGCTCCCACTGGCTCCAGAGGTCGGAGTCGCGGCTGAACAGCACCGGGTCGCTGGTGACCTGGTGCAGTTCGCGGTAGCCGAGGATCAGCCAGGCCGGGACGTCGCCGTCCAGGACGACGGGGGCCACGGCACCGTGGTCGCGGCGCATCTCCCGGTACAGCTGGGTGGGTTCGGTCTGGAACCGCGGGCCGGACAGCGGTACGCGTCCGTGCGCGGGGCAGCCCGGGGGTGGTTCTGGCGGCTGGGTCACGGGGTGGGCTCCGGGGTCTTCTCCGGAGCGGTTTCCGGACGGGTGGCGGAGGAGACGGAGGCGGCGGATCCGGCCGTGCCCCGAGAGAGGGCGTACAAGTGCTCCACCAGCGTGATCAGGACGTACTTGCTGGAGGAGCGGTCCCGGGCGTCGCACTCCACGAGCGGTACGTCGTCCGAGAGGGCGAGCGCCTCACGGATCTGCTGCTCGGTGTGGAGCGGGCCGCCGAAGTCGTTGCACGCCACGATGAACGGGGTGCCGTGGTGCTCCAGGCGGTCGATGGCGTACCAGGAGTCGGCGAGGCGCCGGGTGTCGACGAGGACGACGGCGCCCAGGGTTCCGGAGAACAGCCGGTCCCACAGGAACCAGAAGCGCTCCTGGCCGGGTGCGCCGAAGAGGTACAGCACGGAGCGTGCGTCGAGCGTGATCCGGCCGAAGTCGAAGGCGACGGTGGTGGACGTCTTCGACTGCACCCCGTCGAGGTGGTCGACGGCCTCGCCCGCGCGGGTCATCGTCTCCTCCGTGTTGAGCGGACGGATCTCGCTCACGGATCGGACCATGGTGGTCTTGCCGACCCCGAAGCCGCCGACGACGACTATTTTCAGTCCGTTGTCGGCCGTGGCCTGCAGGGCGGCACGGTCAGAGGTTGCGGAGTCCAACGAGCACCTGTTCCAGGATGTCGGGGTCGGGGAGCCGGTCCGCGACACGTGCGGTACGGGGGTGGCGGGCGCTGATCCGGCCGGTGTCGAGCAGATCGCACAGCAGGATGCGCACGATGCTGACGGGCAGGTTCAGTCCGGCGGCGAGTTCGACGACCGCGGTGGGCCGTTCGCACATCCGCAGGATCGTGACGTGCTCCGACTGCATGCCGGGGGCCGGCTCGCATTCGGAGACGACCAGCGTCACCAGGTCGAAGGCGGCCGAATCGGACCGGCTGCGGCCACCGGTGAGGGTGTACAGCCGGTCCGGGTCGTCGTCCCGGCCGGGGCGGGGGCGGGGCGTCATACGGTCGCGGTCTCGGAGGCCTGGACGGACTCGCGCGGCGGGGCGACGAGATGCTCGCCGAGCTGCTCCACGAGCTCGCTCATGTTGTGGCCGACGAGGCCGACATCGGCGGTGTCGGAGGCGACGACCGCGAGGTGGGCGCCTGCCCCCGCCTCCACGATGAACAGCACCCCGCCGTAGAACTCGGCCATCGCGGAGCGTACGCCGCCGGTGCCGTCACCGAACTCGACGGACGCGCCGTGCGAGAGGCTCTGGATTCCGGCCGAGATCGCGGCCAGCTGGTCCGCCTGGTCGACGGAGAGCTCGGGGGTACGGCACAGCTTGAGGCCGTCCCTGGACAGCACGAGGGCGTGACGGGCGCCGGGGGTGCGCTCAAGGAGCCCCTCCAGCAGCCAGTTGAGCTTCTCGTCGGTGGTCGCGGTCATCGGGTGTTGCCTTCCGGGTGCGGGGAGTTGGGCCGTACGGCCTGGCGGAAGCTGCTGAAGCGGGCTGCCTGGGCCTTGGGGTCGGACGTACGGGACCGGGGGGTGGAGCCGTCGGCCGTCTCGGCCTCCGACGCTTCGGAGGCCGCCCGCGCGCGGGACTCGGCGGCGGCCAGGGTGCGGCCGCGCGAGCGCTTGGGCAGGCCGCTCTCGCCGAACCGGGGGAGGCCGCCGGTGGTCTCCGAGCCGGAGTCGGAGCGCAGGGGCTCCTGGGGGCGGGCGGTGTCGGGGGCCTCGGCGACGGTGCGGTCGGCGCCGGAGGCGTGGACCGGCTCGGGCTCGCGCGGGGCGGGGACGGCCGGTTCGGCGGGTTCGGGTGCGGGCACCGGGGTGCGGGTGATGATCTCCTGCGGGAGCATCATCAGCGCACCCGTGCCGCCGCGCGCCGAGGGCCGGAACGAGACGGTCAGACCGTGCTTGCGGGCGAGGCGGCCGACGACGGCGAGGCCGAGCCGGGTGCCGGAGAGGCCGGTCAGGTCCTGGTCGGTCGCGGAGACGGCCCGCTCCGCGCGGCGCAGCTGCACGTCGCTCATGACCAGACCGCTGTCCTCGACGGTCAGCACGATGCCGGCCGGGACCTCTTCGACGTACACGTGGACCTCGGCCGTGGGCGGCGAGAAGTTCGCGGCGTTGTCGAGGAGTTCGGCCAGTGCGTGCATGACGCCCTCGGCCGCGTGGCCGGCGATGGCGACGTCGCTGGTCGAGTGGAGACGGATGCGCTGGTATCCGCTGATCCGGCCCATCGCGCCGCGCAGGATGGACTCCATCACGATCGGCTTCGCCCAGCGCCGCCCGGAGCGGGCTCCGGTCAGCACGGCGATGGAGTCGGCCAGCCGGCCCGCCTGGGCGGTGCGGTGGTCCAGGTGCAGCAGGTCGCCCAGGACGTCCTCGGCGGAGTGCCGGTGCTCCATGTCGCGCAGGTCGGCGAGCATGCTGGTGGCCAGGGCCTGCATGCGTCCGGCGGCGTTGGCGCAGGCGGCGACGGCGGCGGAGCGCTCGGTTTCACTGCGGGCGGCGCGGGCCTTGAGGCGCGCGTTGTCGACGGTGAGCCGCTCGGAGCCGGCCGCGGCCTCCTTGGCGACGCGGGCCGTCTCGGCGGCTGCCGCGGCCTTGATCCGGGCGGTCTCGGCGGTGAACCGCTGGGCCTCGGCGGCGGAGGCCGACACCATCCGCGAGGTCTCGGCGGTGAACCGCCCGCTCTCGGCCGCGAGCAGTTCGCGGAGCCGGCGCGCGGTGAGGCGGGCGTGTACGGCGGTGGCGACGGCGGCGGAGAGCAGCACTGCGGCGGCGCTCGCCCCCCAGGCCACTGCGGTCCTGGCCGAGTCGGGAGCGGCGGCGGCCGCCCACAGACACAGGGATCCGGTGAGGGCCACGGTGACCAGCAGGGCCAGTGCGGTCGGCCGGGTTGAGGGGCGCAAGCGGAGTCCTCGGGGAGCGGACGGTGACGGATGGGACGGTTCGGGCGAGTCGTGACTGGGGTGATCAAATGCGACAACTGGAACACATGATTCCCAGACAAGTCTGAGTCACTATATGAGAATTGACGATCTGTTTGGGAAGAACTTGTGGTGTTCTCTGTTCCATTTGTGTTTGCGAGTCCGGCATATTCCGACGTACTGACGTAATCGGCGGAAACGCACGGGGGCTGTCGGGCGGGGCGGCCGGACGAGTCCGCCGGGCCGACGGCATCCTGGCCGCATGGCATCCGGCAACGCTCCGACCGGCAACCCCCCGACCGGCAACCCTCCGCACGGTGGCATCCCCGACGCGCTCGTCCGTGAACTGCGCGCCTCCGTACGGGGCGAGGTCGCGTTCGACGCCACCGCGCGGGCCCTGACGACGATGGACGCCTCCAACTACCGCCGGGTGCCGCTCGGAGTCGTCGCCCCGCGCGACGCCGACGACATCGCCGCCACGCTGGCCGTCTGCCGGGCGCACGGCGTGCCCGTCGTGCCGCGCGGCGGCGGGACGTCCATCGCCGGGCAGGCCACCGGCACCGGCGTCGTCCTCGACCTGACCCGCCACCTGCGGTCGATCGTCGAACTGGACGCCGGCGCACGGACCGCCGTGGTCCAGCCGGGCGTCGTCCTGGACGACCTGCGGGCCGCCGCCGCCCCGCACGGGCTCACCTTCGGCCCGGACCCCTCCACCCACAGCCGCTGCACCATCGGCGGCATGATCGGCAACAACTCCTGCGGCTCCCACTCGGTCGCCTGGGGCACCACCGCCGACAACGTCCACGCCCTGACCGTCGCCCGCTACGGCGGCGACACCCTGCGCCTGGAACGAGGCGCCGAAGGCCCCGCCGGACTCCGCGAACTGGTCGCCGGCCACCTCGCCCTCCTGCGCACCGGATACCCCGAACTCCCGCGCCGCATCTCCGGATACGCCCTCGACGCCCTGCTCCCCGAGAACGGACCCGACCCCGCCCGCGCGTTCTGCGGGAGCGAGGGCACGCTCGGCGTGGTGACGGAGGCGACGCTGCGCCTGGTCGAGGCCCCCGCCGCCCGCGCGCTCGCCGTCCTCGGCTACGCCGACGAGTCCGCGGCCGCCGAGGCCGCCCCCGGCCTCCTGCCCTTCCACCCGCTGACGGTGGAGGGCATGGCCGCCGACCTCGTACGCGAACCGGCCGGACTGCCCCGCGGCGCCGCCTGGCTCTTCGCGGAGACGGGCGGCGCCACCCCGGCCGAGGCCCGCGCGCACGCCGAGCGGATCGTGCGCGCCGCGTCCGCCGACGCGGTGGACGCCGCAGTCGTCACCGACCCCGCCGGGCAGCGGGCCCTGTGGCGGATCCGCGAGGACGCGGCCGGGACGGCGACCCGCATGCCGGGCGGAGGCGAGGCCTGGCCCGGATGGGAGGACTGCGCCGTGCCGCCCGCCCGGCTCGGCCCCTACCTCCGCGACTTCCGCGCCCTGCTCGCCGAACACGGCCTGCGCGGCACCCCGTACGGGCACTTCGGCGACGGCTGCATCCACGTCCGCATCGACTTCGACCTGCTGACCGCCGACGGCGTGGCCCGCTTCCGCCGCTTCTCCGAGGACCTGGCCTCGCTCGTCGTCGCCCACGGCGGCTCCCTGTCCGGCGAACACGGCGACGGCCAGGCACGCGCCGAACTGCTCCCCAAGATGTACGGGAACGAACTCGTCGCCCTCTTCGGCCGGTTCAAGGACCTCTGGGACCCCGACGGCGGCATGAACCCGGGCATCCTCACCCGCCCGGCCCGCCTCGACGAGAACCTCCGCTTCGAGGTGCTCCCGAAAGAGCCGGTCGACGTCGTGTTCGGCTATCCGCACGACGGCGGAGACTTCTCCGCAGCGGTCCGCAGATGCGTCGGCGTCGCCAAGTGCCGTACGGAACAGGCCTCGGGCCCGTCCGTCATGTGCCCCTCCTTCCGCGCGACCGGCGAGGAGGCCCACTCCACGCGCGGCCGGGCCCGGCTGCTGCACGAGATGCTGGCCGGCACCGCGGGTGGCGTGATCACGGACGGCTGGCGCTCGACGGAGGTGCGCGACGCGCTCGACCTGTGCCTGTCCTGCAAGGGCTGCCGCAGCGACTGCCCGGTGGGTGTCGACATGGCCACGTACAAGGCGGAGTTCCTGCACCACCACTACCGGGGGCGGCTGCGGCCCGCCGCGCACTACGCGATGGGGTGGCTGCCCCGGTGGCTGCGCCTCGCATCCCCCCTCGCGGGTGCGCTCAACGCCCTGGCCCGGGTGCGCCCGCTCGCGGTCCTGGCCAGGAGGGCGGCGGGCATCGCGCCGGAGCGCGGGATCCCGGTCCTGGCGCGGGAGACGTTCACCCGGTGGCTCCTGCGGCGTCAGGGCAAGGGGACGTTTCTCCACTCCAACGACCAGGTGGCGTTCCTGTGGCCGGACACCTTCACCGAACACCTCTCGCCCGAGGTGGGCCGGGCGGCGGTCCGCGTGCTGGAGGCGGCGGGACGGACGGCGCTGACGCCCGGGAACGGCCTGTGCTGCGGCCTCACCTACGTCTCGACCGGCCAGCTGACCCGGGCCCGCAAGGTGATGCGCCGCACGCTGGAGCGGCTGGGCGGCGTGCTCGGCAGCCCCGTGATCGTCCTGGAACCGAGCTGTGCGGCGACGCTCCGCACGGATCTGCCGGAGCTCCTGCCCGACGACCCCCGCGCCGCCGAACTGGCCGCCTCCGTGCGCACCTTGGCCGAGTACCTGGAGGAGTGCGCCCCGGAGTGGGAGCCCCCGCGTCTCGACCGGCCGGTCACCGGCCAGACGCACTGCCACCAGCACGCGGTCCTGGGCGATGCGGCGGACCGTCGGCTGCGCGAACGGGCTGGTCTGAGCGGTGAGTTGACGGGAGGCTGCTGCGGCCTGGCGGGCAACTTCGGCTTCGAGCGGGGCCACTGGGAGGTTTCGGTGGCCTGCGCGGAGGACCAGCTGCTGCCCGCGGTGCGGGGCGCGTCGCAGGACGCGGTGGTCCTGGCGGACGGGTTCTCCTGCCGGACCCAGCTGGCCCAGGTGGGAGGTGTGCGGGCGCGGCACCTCGCGGAGGTGCTGGCGGAGGGGCTGGAGCGGGACCTAAGGGCCTGAGTCGCCGGAGGTGCCGGCGGAGGCGTCCCGGGCCACGATCTCGCGGGCCAGGGCGGCGAGGTCGCCGAGCGCCGGGTGGCCGGGGGCGTCGCGGCGGGCGAGCAGTACCGGGAGGGCCGGGGCGTCCACGAGCGGGCGGTAGGCGACCCCGGGATGCGGGTGTATTCCGGCTGTCGACGCGGCGGAGACCCCGGTCCCGCGCCCGGCCGCGATGGCGGCGAGCCAGTCGTCGGTGTTGGCGACGGTCAGGGTGGCGGCGGGGCGGGCGGACGGCGGCCACAGTTCGGGGGTGGTGGTGCCGGAGACGGTGTTCAGGACGACGGTGCCGGTCGCCAGGTCGGCCAGCCGGAGCGTGGCGCGGGAGGCGAGGGGGCCGTCCGCCGCCACGGCCGCGACCCGCTCCTCCTCGTACAGCACCTCCGTGACGAGCCCCGGCGCGTCCACGGGGCCGCGCAGCAGGGCGGCGTCGACCTCGCCGCGGGTCAGCCCGGCGGTGCGGTCGTCGATCCGGCGGAGTTCGAGCGGAGTCCGCGGGTAGCGCTCCTGCCAGCTCCGGAGCAGCGGGGTGGTGTAGCGCCCGAACGCGGACCAGGCGTGGCCGAGGCGCAGCGGCCACCGGCGCAGTCCCTCGGCGTCGGTCGCGGCGTCGAAGGCGGCGACCGCCGCGGCCGCCCGGTCGCGGAAGGCGACGCCCTCGGGGGTGAGCTCCAGGTGGTGGGTGGAACGGTCGACGAGCCGGACGCCGAGATGGCGCTCCAGGGCGGCCAGGGTGCGCGAGACGGCCGGCTGGGTGAGGCGGAGCCCGGCTGCCGCCCGGGTGATGCTGGACTCCTCCGCGACGGCGAGGAAGGCCCGCAGATGGCGGATCTCGATGGCGCGGTGGGTGTTTCCGGCGCTGCTGCCCGCGCTCCTGCCCGCGGCGTCGCCCGCGCCCTGTCCCGTGCTCATGCGTGTGGAGCATAACGGGAGCCCAATCGGCATTTCACGCGCCGCGCTCAGGTCCCTACGGTAAAGGGATGGGCTGCATGAGGTGAGTGCAGTATCTTCAATTCAACAGTGCATTGTGTTGCACTTTTTGCTCCGTGAACTCAGAAAGTCAGGCCAACAGGTGAACGACCAGGGCACCGCCGCAGAACCGGCCGCCGCCGCAGTCGCCGTCCCCCAGGCGGTCACCGCCCTCGGCGGCGGACCCCGCACCGGAGGCCGCAGGGCGGCGCTCACGCCGGTGGCGCTGGTGGTCGCGGGCGGGCTCTCCGTCCAGTTCGGCTCGGCGGTCGCGGTGCTGCTGATGCCGAAGGCCGGCGCGCTCGGCGTCGTCACGCTGCGACTCGCCGCCGCGGCTCTCGTCCTGCTCGTCGTCTGCCGCCCGAAGCTGCGTGGCCACTCGCGGGCCGACTGGGGCACGGTGGTGGCCTTCGGCCTCGCCATGGGCGGCATGAACACGCTCTTCTACCAGGCCGCCGACCGCATCCCGCTCGGCGCCGCGGTGACGCTGGAGGTGCTGGGCCCGCTCGCCCTCTCGGTGATCGCCTCGCGCCGCCTCGTCAACGTGGTCTGGGCCGGGCTCGCGCTGGGCGGTGTGCTGCTGCTGAGCGGCGGGGGCTTCGACCGGCTCGATCCGGTGGGCGCCGCGTACGCACTTGGCGCAGGTGCCATGTGGGCGGCCTATATCGTCTTCAGCGCCCGCACCGGCCGCCGCTTCCCGCAGGCCGACGGACTGGCCCTGGCGATGGTGGTGGCGGCCGTCCTCTCGCTGCCGCTCGGCATCATGGAGTCGGGTTCGAAACTCCTCGTCCCGTCCACGCTCGGCCTGGGCGCCGCCGTAGCGCTGCTGAGCTCGGTCCTGCCGTACACGCTCGAACTCATGGCGCTGCGCCGGCTGCCCGCGCCCACCTTCGCCATCCTGATGAGCCTGGAACCCGCGATCGCGGCAGCGGCCGGCTTCCTCATCCTCGACCAGGCCCTCTCCACGACGGACGCCCTGGCCATCGCGCTCGTCATCGGCGCGAGCATGGGAGCGGTACGCGGTCAGATCGGCCCCTCCCGGCGCGGCGGGAGGTCTCGGCGGGTTACCGGGCGACCTGCTCCGTGACGCGCTGGACCGCCTTGACGGCAAGGTCGGGGCGGTCCAGGTAGATGTGGTGGGTGCTGCCGGCGGCCGTGCTGAGCTTGCTGTTGCCGGAAATCCCGGCCCACTTGCGCTGCCCCTCGGTCCACACCTTCTCCAGGCCGTCCCCGTACACGGGGAACGTGCCGAGGTACTTGGTGCCGTGCTGGATGACCTCCACCGGGATGCTCCCGGCCGAGCTCACCTCGCCGTCGGGGAAGACGAGCTTCTCCTGGTTCTCACCCTTGGAGGTCCTGGCGGTCGCGGTGCGCAGCTGAGCGCTGGTGCCGGTGGCCGACGCGGGGATCACCTTCTCGATGTCAGCGCTCGACGTCGGCGAGGTGGCGTCCATCAGCACCAGGCCCTTGACCCGGTCCTGGTGCTCCGGGGCGTACCGGCCGGCGAGGAGCCCGCCCAGCGAGTGGCCGGCCAGGACGACCGGGATGTCACCGGCGACCTGGTCGAGCACGCCGGTGAGGATCTTCCCGCCGGCGGTGATGGACTGAGGGCCGGCCGGCTTGTCGCTCCCGCCCTCGCCGAGCCGGTCGTAGGAGCAGACCCGGTGCTGCGTGCTCAGGGTCTTGCGGAAGGCGGCCGTCTTGTCCAGCGCGTCGCCCAGCCCGGCCATCACGACCACGACCGGCTTGCCGTCCTTCCGGTCTCCGGAGCAGGCGATGGCCACCGAGCTGCCCTGGATGGTGACCTTCTTCGTTCCGGAGAGCTCGTCCAGGGCGGGCTTCGACACCGAAGGGTCGCCGTCGAGCCCCTCCAGGAAGCCTTCGTCGTCGTCCTCGCAGGCCACGAGACCCGCACCGATCGCGGTGATGCACAGTGCTGCCATGACGGTCTTCCTGATGATGCGCGTCACTTCGTTCTCCGAACGGGGAGGTGAGTGGGGGGAGTTGTCTGCTTCTGCGGCTGTGTTCCTCCGCTGGCCCGAACGTTACGGAGACGGCGGCCGTGAATCGTCACCTCGCGGAGCGCACCTGCGCGTAGCTCGCACGGGGGACGGGGGCGGGGCGGCGGGGCTGCCGGTCCACGGATGGCGGGCCCATAGGTGGCGGGAGTCGGCCGGGCGTGGCCGGATATCACTCAACGCGGCAGTACGCGCCAGTAGTTGAAATCGAAACCCCTGGTGCCCAAAGGTTTGGTCAGCTCCTGCGCGGTACATCTTTTCGAACGGGTCTACTCGCATAGATAGGCCCGTTCCCCCTGAAGTGCACCATTCACTCAGCAGGAGAAAGCCTTGACCACGTCATCACCGCTGCGCGTCGCCCTGATCGGGGTCGTGCTGTCCGCGACAGCCCTGATACCCCTCCAGGGCACCGCGTTCGCCGCGCAGCACGACACCGCCGGCCCGGCCGCCCCCGCCCCCGCCTCGGCCACGTCGGTCGCCGGAATCGAGGACGAGACGGCTCTCGCGCTCGCCGGCTCCCTCACCGACCAGGCCTGGCAGAGACAGGTGCGTACGGCCACGCTGGCTGCGGATTCGGTGGACCTGCGGGCGCTGACCGGCGCCTCCACCACGTCTGCGGGCAAGCGCCTCTCCTCGGGCGTCGCCGCGGCCGACCGGGGCGTCGCCGCCGCCAAGGGGCTCGGAAGCGACATGGGTTCGCTGTTGCGGGTCCGCCTGGCGGACCCGTCGATGGAGACGGCGCTCGCCAGGGGTGCGGCCCCGTTGGTGGCCGCGGCCCCGTCCGACGACGACGCGTCGACCTTCACCGCGTACGACAGCGAGGGTGCTGCCCATGAGCTGTCCCTCGACGCCGCCCCCGACCGGCCCGTCTACCTCGTCGACATCGACGGCACCAAGGCTGTCACCGAGGGCATGAAGTTGATCAACGAGGCGCTGGAGGCGAAGGGACTCGACGTACCGGTCCCGGCTGCGCGGCTGAACGCCGTGGCTCCGGCCGCCGCCGCGGGGATCGATACCACGCTCATCAACTCGGTGCGGCTCTCCGACGACGAGGAGCCGTGGTTCAAGGGTGACGCCGAGATCTTCACCCTGGTGACAGGCTTCGGCAAGGACGGCAAGCCGCGCGTCGACACTGTCGAGATGCCCTACCTGAACAAGGACTCCACCACGTACTACCCGAACCAGGTCCTCGTGAACTGGTCGAACTACAAGTACGACATGGCCGACGCCGTGATGATGGAGGACGACGGCGACACCAACTACCAGGCGCTCGCCAAGGCCATCGTCACGGTCCTGCTGACGATCACCGACCAGGGGGTGTACATCCCCCTCGCCGACGCCCTCCTGGACGCCATTCCCACCGCCTGGTGGACCGACGACCCCGACTACGTCGACTCCTGGTACACCCTGGCCAAGTCCACCAAGGGCACGCGCAACGGTGCGGCGGCCAACGGATGGATGAACGTGTCGCCGTACCACGTGGCGGCTCTCTGACCGCTGGGGCCCATTTCGCTCACCCCCCACCGTGCCCGGGGCGGCCTCTCCCTGGAGAGGCCGCCCCGGGCACGGCCATGTTCCACGCCCACAACTTCCCTACGGTCTAGGGTGATCGCGATATCCGACCGGGAGGAAAACATGCCGGAACGCGACGATCTGCTTGCGCTCGTGACCGACCAGCGCACCAATTTTCTCTTCACCGTCGAGAATCTCGACGACACCCAGGCACGCGCCCGCACGACCGTCAGCGAGCTGACGCTGGGCGGACTGCTGAAGCACCTCGGGCTCGTGCAGCGCAGCTGGCTGGACGTCATCGAGGGCACCGCCCCCGCGAAGATCGACTGGGCGGACCTCGACCCCGACGGCAACCGGATGACGGACACCGAGAAGCTGCCCGACCTCCTGGAGGCCTTCCACACCGCGGCGGCCGCGTTCGACCGTACGGTGCGCGAGGAGGCCGACCTCGACCGCGAGGTCACGCTGCCGGTGTACCCGTGGTCACCGCCGGAGCCCGTTCTCTGGACGGTCCGCCGCGTCCTGTGGCACATCTTCCGCGAGATCGCCCACCACAGCGGCCACGCCGACATCATCCGCGAGGCGCTGGACGGCGCCAGCACGACGCTCAGGATGAAGGACGCGGCTGCTGACGCTCACGGCGGCTGACCTTCCCCTCGCCGAGCAGCAAGGGCCGGCCAGACGTTGAAGGAGCCGACGACCGGAAGGCGCCGGCCGCTCCATCGCCGTCGCGCACAGCAAATTCGACGTTCGCTGCACAGACCCGGGTCTGCTCGGGCCGGTGTGCTGTCTCTGCGGATCTCGAACACGCGCTGCCCTGTGGGCGAAGTCCTCGGCGTGTCCGGATCGGGGATGCCGGCACGGCGCCCTCCCTTCTTCGGTGTGGTGCGGAGGTGGGCGTGGTCCGCCGTTCAGTCCGTTCGTGAGGCGCCCTGAGCCGCGAACATCCAGGCCTGCTTCTCGAGTTCGGCGCTGATCGAGATCAGGAGGTCCTGGGTGACCGGGTCGGCCCCCTCGGTGGCGTCGATGCGCTCGCGCAGCCGTGTGGCGGCGGCCCCCAGGGTTTCGACCGTCATCTCGACGGCGTCGTCGTCGCGTATCCAGCCGTCCTTCGGGCTGGGCAGTGCGAACGACGAGGCGATCGTCTCCGGCCGGCCGTCCGGCTGGAGACCGAGCGTCGCAGCCCGTTCGGCGACCGTGTCGGCGGCCTCGCGGATCACCGTGACCAGTTCGTCGAGCTGCAGGTGGATGGAGCGGAAGCGAGGCCCCACGATGTTCCAGTGCGCCTGCTTCCCGATCAGCGAGATCCTGAGGAGGTCCACGAGGGTGCTCTGCAGCGCGCTCCCGGCGACCTGACGGACCGCATCGGGAATCGTGCTCTTCATGACAGTCATACGGCGGTTCTCCTTGCGTCATCGGCTCCGGCGATGCGGAGCAGCGCGACACGTTCCGGTGGCGGGGTGACTGGTGGGCCCGCTCACCGGGCGTCGTCGCGGTGTGGGTTCAGGTGGTGTGGAGGGTGATGGCGGCCTCCTCGGCGCTCTGCCCGATGTGGCCGGTGAACTCGGTCGTCGGAGCGGGGTGCTCCCGGAAAGCGGTTACCGGGAGCACCCCGCGGATCGTTCCGCGGTGGTGCGGCCCGCCGGCGGAGGCCTACTGGGCGGGGCGGAACGGGCGCAGCAGGCGGATGCCGTCCTCGATGGATCCGTCGATCAGTTCGAGCATCTGCGGGACGAGTTCCTGCATCCGGGGCGCGGCGAGGTGGGCGTCGAGGTGGGCGCGGGTCTCCCAGCGTTCGTAGATGACGAACTCGCCGGGCCTGCCCTCGACTTCGTGGGCTTCGTAGTCGATGTTGCCGGGGTCGTTGCGCGATGGGGTGACGGCGGCGGTGACGAACGCCTTGAGGTCGGCCTCCCTGCCCGGCTGCGCTTTCGCGTCCCAGACGACGGTCACGTAGCCGGTGGGTGTTGCGGTCATGGTGATTACTCTTCTGTTCCGTGCTGACGGGCTGTGTGCCGGTACCGGGCCGGTGTCAGCTCTCGATGAAGTCGAGGAGGTCGGCGTTGACGGTATCGGCGTTGACGGTGCACATGCCGTGCGACAGCCCGGGGTAGACCTTCAGGCGCGCGTTCTTGACCAACGTGATCGCCATCTCGGCGGAGGCGGCGATCGGGACGACCTGGTCGTCGTCGCCGTGCATGATGAGCGTGGGCACGTCGATCGCCCGGAGGTCGTCGGTGAAGTCGGTCTCCGAGAACGCCTTGATCCCCTCGTAGTGCGCCTGCGCGCCACCGGCCATCCCCTGACGCCACCAGTTCTGGATGACACCCTGGGACACGTCCGCGCCCGGGCGGTTGAACCCGTAGAACGGCCCGGAGGCGATGTCGAGGTAGAACTGGGAGCGGTTGGTGGCCACACCCTCACGGAAGCCGTCGAAGACCTCGACCGGCAGCCCTCCCGGGTTGGACTCGGTCTGGACCATGAGCGGCGGGACCGCTCCGATGAGGACGGCCTTGGCGACCCGCCCGGCACCGTGCCCGGCGACGTACCGGGCGACCTCTCCACCACCGGTGGAGTGGCCGACGTGGACGACGTCGCGCAGGCCGAGGTGCGCCACCACGGCGGCGGCGTCCGCCGCGTAGTGGTCCATGTCGTGTCCGTGGCCGACCTGGGTGGAGCGCCCGTGCCCGCGGCGGTCGTGGGCGATGACCCGGTAGCCGTGCCGGAGGAGGAACAGCATCTGGGCGTCCCAGTCGTCCGAGCTCAGCGGCCAGCCGTGGTGGAACATGACCGGCCGGCCCGTGCCCCAGTCCTTGTAGAAGATTTCGGTTCCGTCGCTGACGGTGACGAACGGCATGGTCTGCTCCTCGTGGTCTCGCCCGGGTACCGGGCGGATTCGCTGTCTCCACGAGAATGGCTCAGCCGCCCTACCGACAGCCTCCGTCATCTGACTGACATCCGGCCGACGGCACGCTTACGTCAGCACAGGGCAGTGCTGAGACCCGAGCGGCAGCTCTCACGGCCGGGTGGCCGAAGGCTCGGGAGGCAGCGCCTCCAGAGCGTCGCGGAGCCCGGCCCGCGACGTGATCCCCAGCTTCGGGAACACACGGTAGAGATGCGACGACACGGTCCGCGGCGAAAGGAACAGACGCGACGCGATCTGCGGGTTCGACAGCCCCGTCGCCGCCAGCCTGGCAACCTCCAGTTCCTGCGGGGTGAGGGCCTCACCGGCCTTGCCCCGGCCGGTCCGCGTCATCCCGGTGGCGCGGAGCTCCGCCGCCGCCCGGGCCTCCCACGAACGGGCCCCGAGCTCCTCGAAGCGGCCGCGGGCGTCAGTCAGCTGCACCCGGGCCTCGCGGTTGAGCCCCTGACGGCGCAGCCCTTCGCCGTACGCCAGATGGGCACGGCCGACCTCGAAGGGCCACTGCTCGACGCCCGGCAGTCCGAGTGCCTCCTCGAAGCACCGGACCATGTCCTCGGAAGCCGATGTCATCGCCGTGACCGTGGCCACGCTCAGCGCGAACCGCGACGAGAGGTGACCGACACCGGCGTCGCACAGCGCGTCCGCGTGTCGTCGCGCCTCAGCGTGCCGCCCGGTGCGTACGGCGGCTTCGACGAGGTCCGGCGCGGACCACACGGCCTCGGGGTTGAACGGCGGCAGCACACCCGGGGCACAGATCGCTGTGGCGTGCCGGAAGGCCGTCTCGAAGTCGGCGGCGCCGACGGCCGCCCGGGCCGCCGCCTGGTGGGCGCAGTTCTCCAGCCGCCGCAGGCCCCTGGGACCCGACCACCCCCAGATGTCCTCGCAGTGGCGGTGGCACGCGTCGAGGTCGCCGCGCTGGGCCGCGGCCATCGCGGCGACGTAGTGCCCCACCTGGGCGAACAGGTGGTATCCCGTCTCCTCGGACAGTGCGATGAGCTCGTCCGAGGCGTCGGCCGAGGTCTGCCACCGGCCGGTGTACAGGTCGTCCAGGGCGACGAACATCAGGGCCGGCATGCTCGATCCCACCGCGCCGCCGTCGCGTATGACCCGGGACACGGCCTCGCGGCAGCCCGGAAGCCGGTCGAGGTACGAGGCGGTCAGGGCGGTGCGGATGACCATGTCGGCGTCACTCCGGTCCCTCAGCCGCGAGATCTCCTCGTCCAGGCGGCGCAGCATGCCGTCGGTGACGGAGCCGAGGTCGTGGTGGACGCGCCCCAGCGACGCCGCGGCGGCGGGCGCCGCCTCGGGGGACCGGGCGAGCACGTCGACCAGAGGTTTCCAGTGCTTGGGCCGGCCCGAGTACTGGCTGGCGAGGGTGAGGGTGAACAGCGCGGTCTCCAGCTCCTCACGCGGCGGTCCGGGCATCACCGAGGCCTGCCCGACCGCCTCCATCAGGAGTGCATGGGCCGTATCGGCGTCGCCTTCCATGACGAGCACGAGGAAGCCGGCCGTCGCGGCCGCCGAGAGCGACCGGGCCGCCGGATCACCCTTGACCTCACGCATGATCTCCTGGCTGACCTCCAGATGACCCGCGACCCAGGCGGCGGTATAGGCGGCCTGGGACAGGCGGCGCCTGCGCTCCGCTCGGTCGGTGCTCAGCTCGGCCGCGCGCCGCAGCCTCGCGATCGCGCCGTCGGCGTCACCGCGCCGCAGGCTGCTCCGGGCCGCCGACTCCACGATGGCGGCGACCGCCTCGTCGGGCGCCGTCGTGGCTCTCGCGAGGTGATCACCGCGCCGCTCGGGGTGGTCGGCCAGTGCGCCGGCCAGCCGGCGGTGGGCGCTGCGCCGCTGCTCGCCGGTGGAACCGTCGACCACCGCGGACCCGACCAGCGGGTGCCTGAAGCGCACCACGCGGCCGTTCTCCTCGACCATGACCAGGTGGTCACGCTCCGCGGGAGCGAGTTCCTCAAGGCTGCCCGGCCCGCCGGCCGCCTCGAGAATGCCGATGTCGCCGGAGCCCTCGAGAGCCGCGAGCAGCAGTACCTCGCGCGTCCTCTGCGGCAGCCGTCCGACGCGGGCGCCGTACAGAGCGCGGACATCCCGCCCCGGGCCGCTCGCCCGCCCCGCCCCTTGGCCGTGTTGGTCGCCGGACACCCCGGTGGACCCGGCGAACTCGAGCAGCGCCAGGGGGTTTCCCCGCGCCTCGTGCGCCACGGTCGAAAGGACCCGGCGGGGGAGGTGGGCGAAGCGCCGGGACAGCAGCCGCAGGGCGTCCGCGTCGTCCAGCGGCGCGATCTCGAACTCCGGCAGACCGGTGGACGGGAAGGATGTACCGGACTCCGGCCGCTGCGCTCCGAGCAGCCCGATACGGCGGCCCTCCAGTCTTCTGGCGACGAAACCCACCGCAGCCTGGCTCGCCTGGTCGACGACATGAAGGTCATCGACCACGAGGAGCAACGGCCGCTCCTTCGCGGCCTCGTCGAACAGGGCCAGTGCCGCGTTCAGGACGGCGATCCGGCTCGACGCGGGACCGGCACCGAGACCGAGGGCGACCTCGAGGGCCTCCCGCATGGAACGCGGCAGACGACCGAGCTCGTCCGGCAGCGAGCCGACGAGCTGATGGAGCCCCGCGAAGCTGATGTCCGTCTCGTACTCGACGCCGCTTCCGCGGACGACCCGCACTCCCTTCGCCGCCGCCAGCTCGGCGGTCGCGTCCAGAAGCGCCGTCTTCCCCACGCCCGGATCACCGGTGAGCAGCAGGACGGCTCCGTCCGCCCCGGCCATGTCCAGGAACGTCGCAAGCTCGGCGAGCTCGCCCTCCCGGCCGACCAGACCGGTCGGGCCGACACCCATGCCTGTACTTGGCTTCGCCCACATCCGCCGCGTCCTTCGCCGTATCCCGCGAAGCAGTCGAACCACCAGCCACGCGCTTGACCAGCAATTATCGCACCCACCGGCAAACGGAACATAAAGCCATCTGCTTCGTCGACACCCGCAGCTCCCAGACGAAGATGCACCGGTCGCACGGCACGGGCGCCGTCGTACGCCGTGCCGGCCAGGTTCCCGCAGCGACGAGGGCTCCCTTACGGAACTGGCACCGCGACGCCTTCCTCGCCCCTCCCACGCTCCGGGCTCGCCCCGAGCGCCGTCAGCGTCACCCCGACTGCCACCGCCAGTGCCGCCACCAGCCCCGCCGCGAGCACTGCCCAGTGACCCAGGAACGTACAGACGACCACCAGCAGCGCCGTGGCCGGCAGCACCGACTGCTGGGCGATCCCGACCTTGTAGAAGCGCGAGTGCAGCGCCCACACCGTGAGCAGGAACAGCGCTGTCGGGAGCGTCACCGCCGCCGACGCGGACAGCGCCGAAAGGTGCGTCTTGCCCACCGCCTGCTCCACCGCCACCTCCAGGCCGGCCCCGATCGCGGCACCCGAGACGAAGATCAGGTAATGGCCGTAGCCCCAGAGGAAGGACTGCCGGTTGGACCGGAGGTGCCCGTGGATGGGGACCGCGAAGTACACCCACCAGGCGGCGAAGATGATCAGCAGTCCGCCGGCGGCGATGGGCAGCAACTCACCCAGGGCCTCGTGCTCGTCGATCCCCGACTTCACGGCAACGGTGGCCGCCGCAATGGTCTCGCCGAGCACGATGAGCGTGAGCAGCCCGTACCGTTCGGCGATGTGGTGGGGGTGCCAGGCCGTGGCGTGGGACCGCTCCGCATACAGCGGTACGGCCATCTCCAGCAGCGCCATCACCAGGAAGACCCACGGGCGGTCGGCCTCCGGCAGGACCAGCAGCCCCAGCCAGCCGATCTGGCACAGCCCGATGGCGTACCGCAGTGCCATCGTCCGCTCGGGGCCCTGGCTCGACCGTGCCACGCGCAGCCACTGCGCCGTCATGGCGAGCCGCATGATCACGTAGCCCAGGATGACGACCAGGTACGCGTGTTCCTCGAACGCCTGGGAGACGCCCGCCGCCAGGACGAGCACGCCGGCTATCTGGATCAGCGTGACGATCCGGTACAGCACGTCGTCGTTGTCGTAAGCCGAGGCGAACCACGTGAAGTTCATCCACGCCCACCAGATGGCGAAGAAGATCATCAAGTAGTCGAGGATCCCCTCGCCCGTGTGCCCCTCGACCATGGTGTGCACCAACTGGGCGCCTGCCTGAGCTATGGCCACGATGAAGCACAGGTCGAAGAAGAGCTCCAGTGAGGAGACGCCGCGGTGGGTCTCGTCGCGGCCTCGCGCCGTGAGCCTGCGCAGTGGTCTGTGGTGTGCGGGCGCCGCGGAGCACACCGGCGGCGGAGCCGGGCTGCTTGTCATCTGGTGAGCCAAGCCCCGAAATGCCGCTGCAGTCGGGGATTGATCTGCCAGACCATCGCTGCTGCCGCCACCGGGACGAGTACAGCGAGTCGCACCGGCAGGGACAGATCCTCCAGCACAGGGTTCGTGGCCAGGCCCAGCAGGACGATGGTGGGGTAGATGCCGCACACGGTGAGGAGCCACAGCTTCCAGCGCCGGACGGGGGCCGGAACGGTGGGGCCGAGCCGGGGTTCGGCGTTCGCGACCCCGTTCCGGCGCTGATCCCGGAGCATGTGCCGGATGTCTGTCACTGCCGGTGGGCTCGGCAGTCCAGGATCGTCAGCACCGTAGGCATGGGAAACAGTTCTCTCGTTCATGGACCACTCCACATCGAAATGCTGCGTATCGTTTTGATTCCCTCGGTTCCTGCGCGACCGAGGCGATGTTGGCGCTGCGTGATGGGCTGCCCGCGCGCGCAACAGCGGCAGCAGTTGCCGGGTGAGCAGCTCAGGGCTCAGGGCTCAGATGGTTCACCGCCGGCCGCTGCTGGTATCCGCCTTCCGCAAGCTCCTCAGCCGGGGCGAGACGGAGCGTTCGTCGCTCCGGTGATCAGACGCGACGCCGTGGTGCACGCTTCTCGTGCAGGGGGCTCCCCGGCGCCCAGGTGGGCGCCGGGCCAGGTGATGATCTGGATCAGTGAGCGGACTGGGTGTGGTCCTGCTCCACGTACACCTTGAGGGCCTGGAACTCCTCGATCGCTCGCGGGCCGCACAGGTAGCCGTAGCCGCTTCCCTTGACGCCGCCCTCCTCGAAGTCCTCGCTGATGGCTCCCCAGGTGTTGATCCATACGGTGCCGGTGCGGATGCGCCGGGCGATCCGGCGGGCCTTCATCGAGTCCGAGCTGAACACCGAGGCGGCCAGGCCGTAGATGGTGGCGTTCGCCTTGGTCACGGCGTCGTCCTCGTCGTCGAAGACCTCGAACGTCTGGACCGGACCGAAGACCTCTTCCTGCACGATCCGGACGTCGGTGCGGTCCACCTCGATCAGGCTCGGCCGGTAGAACGCCCCGGCGGCCAGAGGGCCGTCGGTGACCGCACCGCCGCGCAGCAGCACCGTGCCGTATGTGGCGGCTTCCTCGACGATCGCGTCCACCCGCTGGGCGGACGCCCGGTCGATCACCGGGCCGAGCTGGGCCTTCTCGTCGTCGCCCGACCCGAGCCGCACCTGTGCGAGCGCGCTGGTGAGCCGAGTGCGCACCTGGTCGGCGATGTCCCGGTGAACCAGTACACGGGAGCCGGTGCAGCAGAACTGCCCGTTCATCAGCACCAGCGACTGCACCACGGTCGGGATCACCATGTCCAGATCGGCGTCCGGAAGGATCACCATCGGCGCCTTGCCGCCCAGTTCCAGACCGAGCCGCTTGAGCGTGGTGGAGGCCGCAGCCGCGATACTGCGCCCGACCGGCGTGCTGCCGGTGTAGTTGATCACGGCGACCTTGTCCGAGGAGACGAGGAACGGGGCCCCGGTGTTGCCGGACTCGGTGAACACGCTGACCACGCCCGCCGGGATCTCCGGGACCGAGGCCAGGACCTGCGCGAAGAGCTCATTGGTCAGCGCCGTCTGAGCCGGAAGCTTGACCACGACGGTGCAGCCGGCGGCCAGCGCCGGGCCCAGGGCCCGCACGGTCAGCATGATGGGGGAATTCCAGGGAGAAATGATCCCGGCGACGCCGAGCGGCTCGGGCACCGAGTGGGTGTACTGGCCGGGTGCCGTCTCCGCGGCGCGCCCGGCGGTCTGGGTACGCGCGGACGCCGCCGCGTAGCGCAGCCACCCCACCGCACCGCTGACCTCCCACGTGGTCTCACCCAGCAGCTTGCCGTTCTCCCGGGACAGCATGGCCGCAACCTCGGGCACCCGGGCCTCGAGGGCATCGGCGAGCCGGTTGAGCGCGGTCGCCCGAAGAGAGGGAGTGCGCGCCCATTCGGTCGTCTCGAACGCGGCGGCGGCGGCGTCCACGGCGGCCGAGGCCTCCGCCTCGCCACCGTCGTGGAACGAGCCGACGACCGTGCCGTCGGCCGGGTTGACCGATTCCAGAACCGGGCCGGAGCCGGTCCACTGTCCGTTGATCCAGTGCTGCGCGATGGTGCTCATGGTCCGCTCCTCGTGGTCTCGCCCGGGTACCGGGCGGATTCGTTGTCTCCACGAGAATGGCTCGGCCGCCGTGCCGACAGCCTCCGTCAGCTGACTGACATCCGGCCCTACGGCTCGCTTACGTCCGTACTGACGCCGGCAGGCGGTCCCGTGGGTGTGGGGCGCCGGCCGGCCGGGTGGGAACCGCCGCATGGATGAGTGAGAAGCCGCGGTTCAATCGATCACGTGAGGTGGCGGTCGAGCTCGTACCGGACGAGCTTGAGCGGTACCGGCCGACAGCCCAAGGCCCTTATCGCACAGCGGTGTACGGCCTCGCACCATGGTGATCGGACCCGGCCCATTGCCACCGGTCCGTACCGACTTCCTCGAAGGAGAATCTGGCGGGACTGTTGACGGGCGCCATGCCCCAGGGTGGTTCGCGCACGTTCCGCAGCGCCGGACCGAGTCCGGAGGAAAATCATGCAAGCATGCTTGATTGTTTTCCGTAACGCTGGCAGGCTCCGGGACACACCGCCACGCCCCGAGGGGAGCGCACCGTGTCCGATGCCGCACCCGTGCTCGACGACCTGCGCAGCGAGAGTGAGGAACTCGACCTGCTCGTAGCCGGGTTGAGCACCCCGCAATGGGCGGGCGCCACACCCGCCGAGGGGTGGACCATCGCCCACCAGGTGGCCCATCTCAGCTGGACCGACGAGGTCGCCCTGATCGCCGTCACCGAACCCGAGCGGTTCGGGGACGAGGTGGAGAAGGCGATGAAGGACCCCGAGGGCTTCGTCGACCGCGCCGCCGATGAGGTCGTCGCGGCGTACGCCCCCGACGCGCTCCTCGTCCGCTGGCGTACCGGCCGGGAGCGGCTCCAGGAAGCGCTGAGGGCGGCGCCGGCCGGGACGCGTTTCCCCTGGTACGGCCCGCCGATGAGCGTGGCCTCCATGGCGACCGGGCGGCTCATGGAGACCTGGGCCCACGGCCAGGACGTCGCCGAGGCCCTCGGCGTCACCCGCACCCCCACCGCCCGCCTGCGGCACGTCGCCCGGATCGGGGTCCGGGCCCGCGACTACGCCTTCCTCGTCCGGGGAATCCAGGCGCCGGGAGAGGAGTTCCGGGTGGAACTGGAAGGACCGGACGGTGAGTTGATCGCCTACGGCCCCGAGGGTGCCGCCCAGCGAGTCACCGGGCCCCTGCACGACTTCTGCCTGTTGGTCACCCAGCGCGCCCACCGCGACGACCTTGCCGTCCGGGCCGAGGGTGCCGACGCCGACGCCTGGCTGGACATCGCGCAGGCCTTCGCCGGGCCCGCCGGAACCGGACGGGCCCCGAAGGCGGACCGGTGACCGCGCCGCTGCGGGTCGGCAACGCCTCCGGGTTCTACGGCGACCGCTTCGACGCCGTGCGCGAGATGCTCACCGGCGGCCCGCTCGACGTCCTCACCGGGGACTACCTGGCCGAGCTCACCATGCTCATCCTCGGCCGCAGCCGGCTCAAGGACCCCGGGCGCGGATACGCCACCACCTTCCTGCGCCAGTTGGAGGAAGGGCTCGGGCTCGCCCACGAGCGCGGGGTGAAGATCGTCGCCAACGCGGGCGGCCTGAACCCCGCCGGACTGGCCGATGCCGTACGGGCGTTGGCCGAGAAGGTCGGCGTGCCCGTGCGCGTCGCCCATGTGGAGGGCGACAGCCTGCCCGTGCCCGACGGCTTCCTCACCGCCAACGCCTACCTGGGCGGGGCGGGCATCGCCGCCTGTCTGCGGGCCGGCGCCGACGTCGTCGTCACCGGCAGGGTCACCGACGCCGCCCTGGTCACCGGACCCGCCGCCGCCCACTTCGGCTGGGGGCCCGAGGACCACGACGCACTCGCCGGAGCCGTCGTCGCCGGGCACGTACTGGAGTGCGGCACCCAGGCCACCGGCGGGAACTACTCCTTCTTCCGCGGCCACGACATCCGCCGCCCCGGCTTCCCCGTCGCCGAGATCCACGCCGACGGGACGTCCGTCATCACCAAGCACGACGGCACGGGCGGCGTCGTCGACCTCGGCACCGTCACCGCCCAACTGCTGTACGAGACCGGCGGCGCCCGGTACGCGGGACCCGACGTCACCGCCCGGCTCGACACCGTACGACTGGCCGCCGACGGCCCCGACCGGGTCCGGATCTCCGGGGTGAGGGGTGAGGCCCCGCCGCCCACGCTCAAGGCCGGACTCACCCGGCTCGGCGGCTGGCGGAACGAGGTCGTCTTCGTACTCACCGGACTGGACATCGAGGACAAGGCGCAGCTCGTCCGCGACCAGATCGCCGACGCCTTCGCCCGGACCGGGCGGCAGCCGGACGAGGTGCGCTGGGAGCTCGTACGCACCGACCGGACCGACGCGCCGACCGAGGAGACGGCGAGCGCCCTGCTCCGGCTCGTCGTCCGCGACCAGGACCCCGAGGCCGTGGGGCGCGCCCTGTCCGGCGCCGCGATCGAGCTGGCCCTCGGCAGCTACCCGGGCTTCCACGTCACCGCCCCGCCCGGGAAGGGCGCGCCCTACGGGGTGTTCGAGGCCCGGTACGTACCGGCGGGCGACGTGGAGCAGGTGGCGGTGCTGCCCGACGGGCGGCGCGAGGCGCAGGAGCCGGCCGTCCGGACCCGGGAACTGGCGGAAGTCGACTCTCCGCCGCTGCCCGCCCCGTTGGACGCGGGCCCCACCCGCACCGCGCCCCTCGGGCTCGTCGCGGGTGCCCGCAGCGGCGACAAGGGCGGCGACGCCAACATCGGGGTGTGGGTCAGCGGCGACGAGGCCTGGCGGTGGCTGGCCCACGAGCTGACCGTCGAACGGCTGCGGGAACTCCTCCCGGAGACCGCCGGCCTTCCCGTCGTACGCCATGTGCTGCCGAACCTGCGCGCCCTGAACTTCACCGTCCACGGACTCCTCGGCGAAGGCGTCGCCGCCCAGCACCGCTTCGACCCGCAGGCCAAGGCCGTGGGGGAGTGGCTGCGCTCGCGCCGGCTGGAGATACCCGTGGCCCTGCTGGGCGAAGGCTCCGACGCACCGGAGGTGCACGCATGACCGTCCTGCCCACCGGGCTCGACACCACGAGCCCGGAATACGGCGCGAACCGCTCCGCCATGCTCGACAAGCTCGCCGAGTTGGAATCCGCGCACGCCAAGGCGCTGGAAGGCGGCGGCGAGAAGTACGTCGAGCGGCACCGCTCGCGCGGCAAGCTGCTCGCCCGGGAGCGGATCGAGCTCCTCGTCGACGAGGACAGCCCGTTCCTGGAGCTGTCGCCGCTCGCCGCCTGGGGCAGCGATTACGCGGTCGGCGCCTCGCTCGTCACCGGGATCGGGGTGGTGGAGGGCGTCGAGTGCCTGATCACCGCCAACGACCCGACCGTACGCGGCGGAGCCTCCAACCCCTGGACGCTGAAGAAGGCCCTGCGGGCCAACGAGATCGCCTTCGCCAACCGCCTGCCCTGCATCAGCCTGGTCGAGTCGGGTGGCGCCGACCTCCCGTCCCAGAAGGAGATCTTCATCCCCGGCGGGGCGCTGTTCCGCGACATCACCCGGCTGTCCGCCGCCGGAATCCCGACCGTGGCCGTCGTCTTCGGCAACTCCACGGCCGGTGGCGCGTACGTCCCCGGCATGTCCGACCACACCGTCATGATCAAGGAGCAGTCCAAGGTCTTCCTCGGCGGCCCGCCCCTGGTCAAGATGGCCACCGGTGAGGAGAGCGACGACGAGTCGCTCGGCGGCGCCGAGATGCACGCCCGCACCTCCGGCCTCGCCGACCACTTCGCCGTCGACGAGCACGACGCCCTGCGCCAGGCCCGCCGCATCGTCGCCCGCCTCAACTGGCGCAAGGCGCACCCCGATCCGGGTCCCGCCGAGCCGCCCAAGTACGACGAGGACGAGCTGATCGGCATCGTGCCCGGCGATCTGAAGGTGCCCTTCGACCCGCGCGAGGTCATCGCCCGGCTGGTCGACGGCTCGGACTTCGACGCGTTCAAACCGCTCTACGGGACCAGCCTGGTCACCGGCTGGGCCAGGCTGCACGGCTATCCGGTCGGCATCCTCGCCAACGCGCAGGGCGTGCTGTTCAGCGAGGAGTCGCAGAAGGCCGCCCAGTTCATCCAGCTGGCCAACCAGCGGGACATCCCGCTTCTCTTCCTCCACAACACCACCGGCTACATGGTCGGCAAGGAGTACGAACAGGGCGGCATCATCAAGCACGGCGCGATGATGATCAACGCGGTGTCGAACTCGAAGGTCCCGCACCTGTCCGTCCTGATGGGCGCCTCCTACGGAGCCGGCCACTACGGCATGTGCGGCAGGGCCTACGACCCGCGCTTCCTGTTCGCCTGGCCCAGCAGCAAGTCCGCCGTCATGGGCCCGCAGCAGCTGGCCGGGGTGCTGTCGATCGTCGCCCGCGCCTCCGCCGCCGCGAAGGGGCGGCCGTACGACGACGAGGCGGACGCCGGACTGCGCGCCATGGTCGAGCAGCAGATCGAGGCCGAGTCACTGCCGATGTTCCTGTCCGGGCGGCTGTACGACGACGGGGTCATCGACCCGCGCGACACCAGGACCGTCCTCGGGATGTGCCTGTCCGCCATCCACACCGCACCGGTCGAGGGCGCCCGCGGCGGCTTCGGCGTCTTCCGGATGTGAGGGCCCCCTTCGCGGCTGAACCGCCGCCGCTCTCGCGGAGGTGGTTGCTCGCCGCCGGGGTTCCTCATCGATGGTCGCGGTGTTCTAGCGGAAAGGGTTCTTCGTTGACAGCCACTATTCACTCACTCCTCGTCGCCAACCGGGGCGAGATCGCATGCCGGATCTTCCGTACCTGTCGTGCGCTCGGCATCGCCACCGTCGCCGTGTACTCCGACGCGGACGCCGGAGCGCTGCACGTACGGGAGGCCGACACCGCCGTACGGCTGCCGGGGGCCGCGCCCTCCGACACCTACCTCCGCGGCGACCTCGTGGTCGCCGCCGCGCTCGCCGCGGGTGCCGACGCCGTCCACCCCGGGTACGGCTTCCTCTCCGAGAACGCCGGATTCGCCGCCGCGGTGCAGGACGCGGGGCTGGTCTGGGTCGGTCCGCCGGTCAAGGCCATCGAGCTGATGGCGTCCAAGACCCGGGCCAAGGAGCTGATGGCCGCAGCCGGGGTGCCGCTGCTCGCCCCCGTCGACCCGTCGGCCGCCACCGCCGAGGACCTGCCGCTGCTGCTGAAGGCGGCTGCCGGAGGCGGTGGGCGCGGCATGCGGATCGTCCGGGAACTGGGCGATCTGCCGGGCGAGTTGACGGCTGCGGCGGCCGAGGCGCTGTCCGCGTTCGGGGACGGCGAGGTGTTCGCCGAGCCGTACGTGGAGCGTGGCCGGCACGTCGAGGTCCAGGTCATGGCTGACGACCACGAGGGTGTCTGGGCGCTCGGCACCCGTGACTGCTCGCTCCAGCGCCGCCACCAGAAGGTCATCGAGGAGGCCCCCGCGCCGGGTCTGACCGGCGCGCTCCGGGACCGGCTGCACGACGCCGCCACGGCCGCCGCACGGGCCGTCGGATACCGGGGTGCCGGCACCGTCGAGTTCCTCGTCGCCGCCGACGGGCGTCCGTACTTCCTGGAGATGAACACCCGTCTCCAGGTCGAGCACCCCGTCACCGAGGCCGTGTTCGGCCTCGACCTGGTGGCGCTGCAACTGTGCATCGCGGAGGGCGAGCCGCTGCCCGCCGCCGAACCGCCGACGCCCACCGGGCACGCCGTCGAGGCCCGGCTCTACGCCGAGGACCCGGCCCGTGACTGGCAGCCGCAGACCGGAGCGCTGCTCTCGTTCGACATGCCGGACGAGCCGGGACTGCGCCTGGACACCGGATACACCGGCGGCGACACCATCGGGGTGCACTACGACCCGATGCTCGCCAAGGTCATCGCCCACGCCCCCACCCGGACCGAAGCCGTACGCCTCCTCGCCCGCGCCCTGGAGCGCGCCCGCATCCACGGCCCCGTCACCAACCGCGAGCTCCTCGTACGCTCCCTGCGCCACCCGGACTTCGTCGCCGCCCGCCTCGACACCGGCTTCTACGACCGGCACCTGGCAGCCCTGACCACGGAGGCCGACGAGAGCGGCCGGCGGCTCGCCGCCACCGCCGCCGCCCTCGCCGAAGCCGCCCGCCGCACCGCCACCGGCGGCGTCGCCCGCTTCGGTGCCTGGCGCAACGTCGCCTCGCAGCCCCGGCTCCGGCGCTACCGCGGCGAACCCGACGGACGCGAGCACGACATCACCTACCGCACCACCCGCGGAGGCCTCGCCCTCGAACCGGGCATGCGCGTCGTCGCCGCCCGCCCCGACCGCGTCACCCTCGAAACCGGCGGCGTCACCCGGCACTTCGCGGTGGCCACCGGTGACGACCGGGTGTACGTCGACACCGCCACCGGCTCGTACGCCTTCACCGCCCTGCCCCGCTTCACCGACCCCACCGACCGCACCGAACCCGGCTCCCTGCTCGCCCCGATGCCCGGCACCGTCGTCCGCCTCGCGGACGGACTCGCGGCCGGGGCCGCCGTCGAGGCCGGGCAGCCGCTGATCTGGCTGGAGGCGATGAAGATGGAACACCGCATCCTCGCCCCCGCCTCCGGCACCCTCACCGCCCTGCACGCCGCACCCGGCCTCCAGGTGGAGGTCGGCGCGCTGCTCGCCGTCGTCACTGATGCACAGGAGGAACCGACCGCATGAGCACCGTCCTCGAAACCGAAGAGCACCAGGGCCTGCGCGCCGCCGTCGCCGCACTCGGACAGCGGTACGGACGCGACTACATGACGTCCGTCGTCCGCGACGGTGCCCACCCGCGCGAACTGTGGGCCGAGGCCGCCAAGCTCGGCTACCTCGGCGTGAACCTCCCGGAGGAGTACGGCGGCGGAGGCGCGGGCATGGCCGAACTCTCCATCGTCCTGGAGGAGTTGGGGGCTGCCGGTTCCCCGCTCCTCATGATGGTCGTCTCACCCGCCATCTGCGGCACCGTGATAGCCCGCTTCGGCACCGACGACCAGAAGCGGCAGTGGCTCCCCGGCCTCGCCGACGGCAGCCTCACCATGGCCTTCGGCATCACCGAACCCGACGCCGGCTCCAACTCCCACCGCATCACCACCACCGCCCGCCGCGAAGGCGAGGAGTGGGTGCTGAACGGCCGCAAGGTCTTCGTCTCCGGCGTCGACATCGCCGACGCCACCCTCATCGTCGGGCGCACCGAGGACGCCAGGACCGGCAAACTGAAGCCCTGCCTGTTCATCGTCCCGCGCGAGGCCCCCGGCTTCCAGCGCTCCCACATCGAGATGGAACTCCAGGCCCCGGAGAAGCAGTTCGAACTCGTCCTCGACGACGTACGGCTGCCCGCCGACGCGCTCGTCGGCGAGGAGGACGCCGGACTCCTCCAGCTCTTCGCCGGACTCAACCCCGAACGCATCATGACCGCCGCGTTCGGGATCGGCATGGGCCGGTACGCGCTGGGCCGTGCCGTCGAGTACGCGAAGACCCGCCAGGTGTGGAAGGAACCCATCGGCGCCCACCAGGCCATCGCACACCCCCTCGCCCAGGCCCACATCGAACTCGAACTGGCCCGGCTGATGATGCAGAAGGCCGCCCGGCTCTACGACGACGGCGACGACATCGGCGCGGGCGAGGCCGCCAACATGGCGAAGTACGCCGCCGGGGAAGCCTGCGTCAAGGCGGTCGACCAGGCCGTGCACACCCTCGGCGGCAACGGCCTCACCCGCGAGTACGGCCTCGGGTCCCTGATCACCGCGTCCCGGGTGGCCCGGATCGCGCCGGTCAGCCGCGAGATGATCCTGAACTACGTCTCCCACCAGTCCCTCGGCCTCCCCAAGTCCTACTGAGCCCGCCGGCTCCTGCTCATCGTCCCCGGCCTGCCCTGCCCGCGTCGAAGGGAACCGCCATGGTGTTCCACAGCGAGTACGAAGACGTTCCGGCCCTCGAGACACCCATCCACGAAACGGTCCTCGGCGGGGCTGCGGCCTTCGGCGACACCGTCGCCCTGATCGACGGAACGAACGGCCTCTCCGTCACGTACGCCCAGCTCGACACGTTCCACCGCCGCATCGCCGCCCACCTCGCCGAGGCGGGCGTGCGCAAGGGCGACGTCCTGGCCCTGCACAGCCCCAACACGATCGCCTACCCCGCCGTCTTCTACGGCGCCACGCGCGCCGGAGCGTCGGTCACCACCGTGCACCCGCTGTCCACGGCCGAGGAGTTCGCCCAGCAGCTCAACGACTCCGACGCCCGCTGGATCGTCACCGTGTCCCTGTTCCTCGACGTCGCCCGCCGGGCCGCCGAACTCGCCGGCGGCATCCGGGAGATCTTCGTCTGCGACCAGGCCGAGGGCCACACCTCCGTACTCGACATGCTCGGCTCCACGGCCCCCGACCCCGAGATCGAGTTCGGCCCCGAGGACATCGCCGCACTCCCGTACTCCTCCGGAACCACCGGCGCCCCCAAGGGCGTCATGCTCACCCACCGCTCCATCGGCACCAACCTGGAGCAGCTGCGCCCCTTCATCCCCATGGAGCCCGGCCACAGCATCCTGGCCGTCCTCCCCTTCTTCCACATCTACGGGCTGACCGCCCTGATGAACGTCCCGCTGCGCTGCGGAGCCACCGTCGTCGTGCTGCCCCGCTTCGACCTCGACCAGTTCCTCGGCGTGATCCAGGAGCACCGCATCACCGGGCTGTACGTGGCCCCGCCCATCGTCCTGGCCCTCGCCAAGCATCCGGCCGTAGGCGACTACGACCTGTCCTCCCTCGCATACATCGTCAGCGCCGCCGCACCCCTGGACGCCGACCTCGCCGCCGCCTGCTCCGCCCGCCTCGGCATCCCGCCCGTACGGCAGGCGTACGGCATGACGGAACTCTCGCCCGGCACCCATGTCGTGCCCCTCGAAGCGGAGAACCCGCCGCCCGGAGCCGTGGGGAAGCTGCTGCCGAGCACCGAGATGCGGATCACGTCCATCGAGGACCCCGGGACGGACCTCGGCATCGACGCCGACGGCGAGATCCTCATCCGCGGCCCCCAGGTGATGAAGGGCTACCTCGGCCGCCCCGAAGCCACCGACGCCATGATCGACGGCGACGGATGGGTGCACACCGGCGATGTCGGACGCGTCGACGCGGACGGCTGGCTCTTCGTCGTCGACCGGGTCAAGGAACTCATCAAGTACAAGGGCTACCAGGTCGCCCCCGCCGAACTCGAAGCGCTCCTCCTCACCCATGCGTCGATCGCCGACGCCGCCGTCATCGGCGTGAACGACGCCGACGGCAACGAGATCCCGAAGGCCTTCCTCGTACGCCAGCCGGGCACCCCGGACCTCACCGCCGAGGACGTCATGGCGTACGTCGCCGCACATGTCGCCCCGTACAAGAAGATCCGCCGCGTGGAGTTCGTCGACGCCGTACCGCGCGCGGTCTCCGGGAAGATCCTGCGCCGTGAACTGCGCGACAGGGAGAAGGAGCAGCAGCAATGACCCTCGCCCCACCCACCCACGACCGGGGCATCACCACGCTCACCCTCGATGCCCCGGCCAACCGCAACGCCCTGAGCGCACCGCTCGTGGCGGGCCTGTCCGAAGCCCTCGACGCCTGCGCGGCCGACGACACCGTACGAGCGGTGGTCCTCACCCACACCGGCAACACGTTCTGCGCGGGCGCGGACCTGAAGGCACCGGCCGACCCGCACGCCTTCGTCGCGCTCATGCTCCGCGTCATCACCCTGCCCAAACCGGTCGTCGCCCGGGTCACGGGCCACGTCCGGGCGGGCGGCCTCGGACTGCTGGGCTCCTGCGACATCTCGGTGGCCGGCCCCGACTCCTCCTTCGCCCTCACCGAATCCCGCCTCGGCCTCGCCCCCGCCGTCATCTCCCTGCCACTGCTGCCCCGCATGGACCCCCGCGCCGCCTCCCGCTACTACCTCACCGGCGAACGCTTCGACGCGACGGAAGCCGCCAGGACCGGCCTCGTCACCCTCGCCGCCGAGGACGTGGACAAGGCGCTCGTACCGGTACTCGACGGACTTCGCAGAGCCTCGCCCCAGGGGCTGGCCGCATCGAAGGAGCTGGTCACGGCTACTGTGCGGGAGACTTTCGACCAGTACGCGGAAGACCTCATCGCCCGCTCCGCGGCACTCTTCGCCTCCGACGAGGCACGGGAGGGGATGACGGCCTTCCTGGAACGACGGGATCCCGCATGGCTGCTGTGACATCACCCAAGCAGGACCGCAGCCGCGCCACCCGCCAACGGTTGCTGGAAGCCGCGGTCGCCTGCCTCGCCGAACACGGCTGGGCAGGCTCCACCGTCTCCGCCGTCGCGGAGCGCGCCGGAGTCTCGCGCGGCGCCGCCCAGCACCACTTCCCGACCCGCGAGGACCTGTTCACCGCCGCCGTCGAATACGTCGCCGAGGAACGCTCCGCCGCCCTGCGCGCCGTCCCCGACCAGGACCGCGCGGCGGTCGTCGCCGCCCTCGTCGACCTCTACACCGGCCCGCTCTTCCGCGCCGCGCTCCAGCTCTGGGTCGCCGCCTCCAACGAGGAACAGCTCCGCCCCCGCGTCACCGAACTCGAAGCCCGCGTCGGCCGCGAGACCCACCGCATCGCGGTCGGTCTCCTGAACGCCGACGAGACCCGCCCCGGCGTACGGGAAACGGTCCAGGGCCTCCTCGACATGGCCCGCGGCCTCGGCCTCGCCAACGTCCTCACCGACGACACGGCCCGCCGGGGACGGGTCGTCGCGCAGTGGGCGGCGCTGCTGGACGACGCGCTGGGGTGAGGGGCTGGGGGTCCGGGGCCCCGGATATCCTTCCTCGTCCTGAACCCGCCAGGGAGGCCCGCACCATGAGCAGCACCACCGCCGCAGCACCCTTTCCCGAGCACATGGAGCTCAGAGGGGAAGGCCTCGTCCTGCGCGACTGGACCGAGGACGACCTGGCCGTGATGCCGGATCTGTTCGACCACCCCGACACCGCGTACTGGACACCGCTCGTCTCCCCCTTCGACGAAGCCGCTTCCCGTGCCCGGCTGGACAAGGACCGGCGGCTGCGCGCGGAGGGCACGACCATCCTGCTCGCCATCACGACCGACGGCGGCGCGGCGCTCGGTGAGGTGATGCTGCGGCGCGCGCCCGAGGGCACGGAACTCGGCTACGCGGTCGGCCCGGCCCACCGCGGCCAGGGGCTCGCCGCGCGGGCGGTGCGGGTGATGGCCGCGTACGCCTTCGAGGAACTGGGCGTGGAGCAGGTGATCCTGGAGCTGGAGGCCGAGAACACGTCCAGCGTCGCGGTGGCGAAGAAGTCGGGCTTCAGCCGGCTGGACGTGCCGCTGATCGAGGGCGAGGAGAAGGGCCGGCCGTTCGTCCTGCAGACGTGGGGTCTGAACCGTCCCTGAGGCGAACGGGGCGATGATTCGTGCAGGCCGGTGAGGGGGAGGGGCGGGGCATGACCACGTACGAGACGATGTCGTTCCACCTGGAGACCGAGCGGCTGATCCTGCGGCCGTGGGCCGAGTCGGACGCCGCCGAGCTCACCGCCCTGTACGCCGAACGCGGCGAGGGGACACGCACGGTCGAGTACTCCCGCACGCTCATCGCGAAGCTGATCGCCGCGACGCAGACGACGGGGATCGCCCTGCTCCCCATCCAGCGCCGTGACGAGGGCGACTTCATCGGCTACTGCGGACTGATCATCGGCCGCTCCACCCTGGAGGAGCCCGAAATCGCGTACGAGCTCTTCCAGCGGGTGCACGGCCGCGGCTACGCCACCGAGGCGGCCCGCGCGGTGCTCGATGCCGCTGCGGCGACCGGGCGGCCGCGGATCGGAGCGACCGTCGCCGCGTGGAACACCCCGTCGTTCCGCGTCCTGGAGAAGCTCGGGTTCGTGCGGGACCACGTCACCGTGGAGGACAAGGGCGAAGTGGTCTGGCTGACGCGCCCGTTGCCATGAGGCCCGGCATCGCGCGCGCCCGCCCGACCGTTCTCAGGACTCGACGGCCGCGTCCTCCAGCGCTTCCCTGATCGGTTCGTACTCCGTGGTCCACGCGTAGGGGCGCTCGTGAAGGTCCGTCACCAGAAGGCCGAACAGTTCCGCGTCGAAGACGGCACCGAACAGACCACCGTCGATGGTGTGGGCGTTGACGACCACCGTGGGCGTGCCCGGTCCGATCGGATCGTCACCGGTCTGCTCGTACGCCTTCTGGGAAGCCGTGACGAAGGAGCTGTACTTCATCGTCCTGACCGCCCGGTCGAAGGCGTCGTCACGCAGCCCCGGGATCGACTTGGCCAGACTCAGGAGGAAGTCGGTCGTGAACCCGTCCCTGAGCTCGGCAACAGGCTGGTTCGCGATGAGCAGGGCGTGGTACTCGACGAACTTCCCCTTCTCCAGCGCGGCCCGCAGCGCGTTGACCGCTCGCTTCGAACCGTCGCCGCCGAGACGGTCGTCCTTGAAGGAGGCGAAGGTGTACTCGGCCTTGATCTCCCCCTTGAGCAGCAGCTCCTTGAGCCCCTTGGCCCCCGTCCGCTCGTACTCCTCGACGACGGGACACCGCGGATCCTCGTACACGTGCACCGTCGAGCGTGCTTCGGGATTCCCGACCACGATCGTCGTCCCGTCAGAGGCCGGTCGTTCGGGCAGCAGTGTGGTGTTCGCGTAGCCGACCGTCTTGGTCCGTGCTGCCGGACGGGCGTCCTTCGCCTCGGTGGCGCCCGGTGCGCATCCCGCGAAGGCTCCGATGAGGCCCAGTGTGACGGCCGCCCGGACGGCTCTGTGGATCTCCATTGAAATTCTGTCCCTCCCCTGTGAACAGGCGGACTCTACGCCTGCGGTGGCCACTGGTGCATCAGTGATTCGGGGCGCTTCGAGAAGGTCACGGAGTCCGGCGAGGCGCGCGGCGCCCTCGCGCTCGTCAGGGGTGAGGCTTCGACTCACCGACGGGGAAGCGCACAGGGGGCAGCCCCGGTACCTGAGCACGTGCGCCGTGCTGCCGGGCGCCAGCCTTCTGGTCCTCGAACCGCGCCTGCCGGGTCCGTGCCGGGCCGAACGGGCCCTTCACCGTGCTGGGAACGGCCGGCTCTCCCCGCCTCGCGTACTCCGGGACGCAGCGCGGCAGCCTGCTCGTGGCCGACTCCGATGAGGTCGGCATCCCGTCCCGGAAATATGCGATGCTGCGGGTCCAGGCCCTCAGCCCCGAGGAATCTCGGGCCTGTTGGGTCGTCTGCTGGGAGAACAATGGGTCCTGCGCGCGTGGTTCAGGTTCAGCCGACGGCGGCGGGAGGGCGGCCCGTGTCGCCAAGTCCGCGCTCGTCCGGCCGCCTTACGTGTCCATGACTCGTTGAACTCCGAGGGCCCGGCGCTCCCGCCCACCGCTCGGGCCGCTTTCACCGCACACGTGGGCCGCTGAGGAAAGGGAGAACCGTGGGGGACTACTTCCAGACGATCGTCGACCTCGACGCCACCGAGCGGGACGCGCAGGAGCTCGGGGCCCGGGTCCTGGAGTGGCTGATCGCGGAAGGCATCGTGGCCGCCGAGCGGACCGACTGCGTCCTGGGCGGTGACGGGTACGGCCACGCGCCCGGCCCGCACTTCACCAAGGCCGTCGACGACCCGGACCCGGTCGAGCTGTGGTCCAACGGGGTCCATGTCGAGACCGGCCGTACCGTCTTCGACAGCGGCCAGGGAGACGCGGGCGCGGCCGTCTGTCCGCTCTGCCGGACCGAGATCCGGCTGGTAGACGAGATGTGGCAGCCCATCGAGTCGGCCTGGGAGCCCTTCAAGGGGCGATTCCATGACTGGGCCGAGGGCGGTGGCGAAGGGATCGTGCACTGCCCGTCCTGCGGAGGCTCCTCCGGCATCGCCCGGTGGAGCTGGGAGGACGACTACTACGCGTGCGGGCAGCTCGGGTTCACGTTCTGGGGCTGGGCGGAGCTCACCTCCGGCTTCACCCGGGAGGTCCGCCGCACACTGGGCGGCCACCGCACCGTGCTCCTCGCCGGAAAGCTGTAGGGCGCGGGCCGGCCGCCGGCCGGGCATCCGTCCAGGACGAGATGCCCGGCGCGCGGACACGGAATCGGTTGGTCAGCTGGTCCAGAGGACCGGGCTGTCGCGGTACGCGTCACCCTCCTCGAACGAGGCGGCCGCGATGGGGTCGGTCTTCGTGGCGCTGAGCGAGCAGGTCTCGTACGACGCGCCCTTGGTGGTGAAGTCGCGGGGAGCGGATTCGCTGTCGCACTTGCCCTTGAGGTCGCCGATCAGGATGACGCCCGTGGGGCCGCCGCCTGCCAGCTTGCCGCGCAGCTTCAGCGAGGAGTACGACAGGTCGGTGCCGCCGACGTTCTCCACCTTCATCCGGATGTAGTAGGGCGTCATGCCCTTCGCCTTCTCGCCGAATGCGGACATGTCGGCCTCGGCACCCTTCTCGATCGCCGTGACCGTCACGGCGATCGTGCCCTTCTTGTCGGTCCCGTACTTGAACGGCACGACCGCCCGGTCACCGATCTTGAGCTTCGTGCCCGGCGCGGCGACGTCACCGCCGGCCGCATCGGCCGCGTCGTCACCGGTGTCCGCGGACGGGCTCTCGCTGCTCGGGTCCGACGATGCCGGGTCGGACGACGCCGGGGCGGAGGCCGAAGGCGACTCCTGCGCCGATGCCGAGTCCTCGCCGTCGTTGCAGGCCGTGAGGCCGAGCCCCAGGGTGCTGGTGAGGGCAACTGCGAAGACGATGCGTCCCTTGTGTGTCATTTTGGCCTAACTGGCAGTGAGGGCTGCCCTGTACGACAGCCGGAACGTACAACAACTGGACGAAGCCCCCGGTCAGGCGACCGGATGCGACGGAGCGACACGCTGACGGCGGTGCGTCAACGAGGCGCGCCGCGACGCCCATCCCAGACTGCGGCGGGAATGACACAGGCTCGCCACAGGCGCGGCACAGGTACGCGACGGGCGCGACCCCCTTGGAGGGAGGCCGCGCCCGTCGCTCTTCGGTTCCGGCAGCGTCAGTTACCGAGGTCCGCCAGCTGCTCGAACCCCGGGATCTCCCGCGGACTGCGCGTCGACGGGCCGACGTACTCCGCCGACGGGCGCACCAGGCGCCCCGTCCGCTTCTGCTCCAGGATGTGCGCCGACCAGCCCGCCGTACGCGCACACGTGAACATCGACGTGAACATGTGCGCCGGCACCTCCGCGAAGTCCAGCATGATCGCCGCCCAGAACTCCACGTTCGTCGCCAGCACCCGGTCCGGGCGCCGCGCGTGCAGCTCTTCCAGCGCGGCCTTCTCCAGCGCCTGCGCCACCTCGAACCTGGGCGCGCCCAACTCCTCCGCGGTCCGGCGCAGGACGCGTGCGCGCGGGTCCTCGGCCCGGTAGACGCGGTGGCCGAAGCCCATCAGGCGCTCGCCCCGGTCCAGGGCCTGCTTCACGTACGCGGTGGCGTCGCCGGTCCGTTCGATCTCCTCGATCATGCCGAGGACGCGGGACGGCGCGCCCCCGTGCAGCGGGCCCGACATCGCGCCCACCGCACCGGACAGCGCGGCGGCCACGTCGGCGCCGGTGGAGGCGATGACGCGGGCGGTGAACGTCGAGGCGTTCATGCCGTGCTCGGCGGCCGACGTCCAGTACGCGTCGACGGCCTTCACATGGCGCGGATCCGGCTCGCCGCGCCAGCGGATCATGAACCGCTCCACGACGGATCCGGCCTTGTCGATCTCGCTCTGCGGCACCATCGGCCGGCCCTGTCCGCGCGCGGACTGCGCGACGTACGACAGCGCCATGACGGCGGCCCGCGCCAGGTCGTTGCGGGCGGTCTCCTCGTCGATGTCCAGCAGCGGCTTCAGGCCCCACACGGGCGCGAGCATCGCCAGGGCGGACTGGACGTCGACCCGGATGTCACCGGAGTGCACCGGGATCGGGAACGGCTCGGCGGGCGGCAGGCCGGGAGCGAACGCCCCGTCGACCAGCAGGCCCCACACGTTGCCGAACGACACGTGGCCGACGAGATCCTCGATGTCGACGCCTCGGTACCGCAGCGAACCGCCTTCCTTGTCGGGTTCGGCGATCTCCGTTTCGAACGCGACGACTCCTTCGAGTCCGGGTACGAAGTCGGACATCAGGCGGCTCCCTCGGATCGGCGGCTGCGAGCGGGCCCCAGGGCCCACCCAAGATACTGGCGGGTTCCGACGTGACCGGGAAGCGTGACATCCGGCACAGCCTTCCCGTTCCACCGCGTTACGGCGGGGCGGACCTCCTTACGACCTGTGTCCGGCCGCTGCGGCAGGATGACACCGTGCCCACCGCAGACTCCTCCTTCGATTCCACCACTGATCCGGCCGCGATGCGCGAGCAGTACCGGTCCGAGGCCTTCACCGAGGACGGACTCGCCGCCGATCCGATGCGGCAGTTCGCCCACTGGTTCCGGCAGGTCGCCGCCGGCGGCATGCTCCACGAGCCGAACGCCATGGTGGTGTCCACGGCGACCCCCGAAGGCCGCCCGTCCTCCCGCACGGTCCTGCTGAAGATGTACGACGAGCGCGGCTTCGTGTTCTTCACCAACTACGACTCCCGCAAGGGCCGGGAACTCACCGCCAACCCGCATGTCTCGCTGCTCTTCCCCTGGCACCCCCTGGCCCGCCAGGTCATCGTCACCGGCACCGCGTCCCGCGTTCCCCGCGACGAGACGGTCGCCTACTTCCGCACCCGTCCCCACGGCTCCCAGCTCGGCGCGTGGGCGAGCGAGCAGTCGACGGTGATCGGCTCCCGGGAGGAGCTGATCCACCGCTACGAGGACCTTGAGGCCCGCTACCCGGAGGGCGAGAAGGTCCCCGCACCCCCGCACTGGGGCGGCTTCCGCGTCGTCCCCGACACCATCGAGTTCTGGCAGGGGCACGAGAACCGGCTTCACGACCGGCTGCGCTACGTGCGGGAAAGCGGGGCGTGGCGCGTGGAGCGGCTCTGCCCGTAGGGCCCGGGGCGCGGGACGCCCGTACCCTCAGCCGCGCCGCCCGGGAAACCACCGGCAAGGGAGCCGCCCCGGCATGCAGAAACCCGCAGGCTCTGGTCCCTCCTTGCGGAGGAGCCGGCCGGACTTACCGGCGAGCCTGCGGGTCGGTGACTGCTTGGGATTGGCCGATGACCGGCCTGCACTGCAAGAGCGCGACAACGGGCGTCAGCCCGCAGTCACCTCACGAGTCCGAGAAGAAATCACTTCCGGAACACCTCCTTTCCCTACGTGTGGCTTCAGCCTAGGAAGCTCCCCGGCGCCGCACAACCGAATTATCGGAGCCATTGATTTCGGGGAAGTCGCTGTGTGCTGGGTCACGTTCGAGTTCAATGGTCTGACGTGCGGCAATGGCGGACACGACCTGTCGGGGGTCCGGGATGAGTCCTTCCACGACCAGCGGAACGACCGACGCTCTCGGTCCCGAGGGTCCCAACGGTCCCGATCCGGCTCCCGGGGCGGAGCTGCTGGCGGCTCTCCTCGACGGGATGGACGCGGCCCTCTGCGCCTTCGACGCGGACGGGACCGTCACCCACTGGAACCGTGAGGCCGAGCGGATCCTCGGCTGGTCCGCCGAGGAGGCCGTCGGGCGGCCCGGGTTCGCCGGCTGGGCCGTGCGGCGGGCCGACGCGGGTGAGGTGCAGGGGCGGCTGATGGCCGTCATGGACGGGCCCGGGCGGCAGGTCCACGAGTTCGCGCTGCTGCGCAAGGACGGCGGGCGGGTGCTCGTACGGACCCAGTCGGCCGGGGTGCGGAGCGCGGACGGGAAGCCCGCCGGGGTGTACTGCGCGTTCAGCGAGGTCCATGCGCAGATCGACCTGGAGCGGTCCATCGCGCTGAGCGAGGCGCTGTTCGAGGACGCGTCGTGGGGTGTCGTCCTCGTGGACGTCGACCTGCGGCCGACCGTCGTCAACGCGCACGCGGCCCGCGCCCTGGGCGGTGGCCGGACGACGCTGCTGGGCCGGCCGCTCGGCGAGCTGATCGTGCAGGGCGTCGAGGACCTGGAGGGCGCCCTCCAGCACGTACTGGCCGAGGGCGCACCGCCCGCGCCCGCCGAGCTGTGGGTGACGTTGCGGACGGGCGACGGCGACCGGCGCCGCTGCTGGCGCAGCGGCTTCCTGCGGCTGGCCTCGCCGCTCGCGGAGGAGCCGGTGCCGCTGGGCGTCGGCTGGCTGTTCCAGGACGTGACGGCGACGAAACTGGCGGCCCAGGAGGCGGACCGGTCCCGGTTCCGGTCCAGCCAGCTGCACCGCGCCTCACGCTCGGCCGCCGAGTGCGAGGACCCCATGGAGGCGGCCACGTCGTCGCTGGACTACGCCCTCGCGGGCTTCGCCGACCACGCGCTGATCGACCTGGTGGCGGGCGAGCGCCTGGTACGCGCCGCGGGAACCCCGTCCGACGCCCCGGGCCCGTGCCTGCCGGTGGCCGGCGGCGGCATCCCGTTGCGGTACGCCCCGGGCCACCCCGCCCTCCAGGCGGTGGACCGTACGGGCTCGGTGCGGGCGTCGGCGGGTGCCGGTTCGGCCCGGGCGGCCGGGGAGTGGGCGACGGAGCGCCGCTGGCCGGCCGACGCGGTGCACGCGCTGTGCGTGGTGCTGCGGAGCCGGGGCCGGACCCTGGGCGTGGTGACGTTCCTGCGCTCCTCCCACCGCGCCGCGTTCGAGCGCCCGGACGCGGTGTACGCGGAGAGCGTCGCGGACCGGGTGGCGGCGTCGGTGGACCTGCATCAGGCGACGAGCGGCCCCGCCCCGTCCCGCGCCTGAAACGCGCCCCCGTTCCGGCCGCCGCCCGTTCCGGCTTGGGAGTGATGTGGGTGCAATTCGGGGTTGGTCGGGGTCCGGGGGGCGTCCACATCGCTTTCGATCGTGCGGTCGCTCAGGGGGCGGCGTGCGGTCGGGGCACTCGGGCTCGCCGCCGGCCTGCGGCATCGCGTCCGGTCAAACCCGTTCCCGCGGCGCAGCCGCAGACTGCGCGCCGACGGCTACCGCGCGGCCGGCAGATGCTGCCGGCGGAGGCGCGTGAAGGCGGTCGGGCCGGTGCGGTGCGGCAGGAACTCCTTGATGCGCTCGGCGCAGGCGCGCGGGCTCGCCGTACCCGTGTCGCACTCCAGGTCGTAGTCGCCGTGGGCGTGGACCGCGTCGTACTGGAGAGCCGCGAGCCCCGGCGGGCGGTCGCCCCGGGCCAGCTCGCGGCGGACCAGCTCGTCCAGCGGGCAGCGAACGCCGACGAACAGGACGTTCTCGGGCGGCAGCACCGTCAGGCAGTCGAGCAGCCGCCACGGCTCGCTCAGTACATGGTCGACCACGACGTCGTTGCCCACCTCGGCCATGGCCGCGATCGAGCGGTGGAAGCCCATCCTGGTCCGGCGCAGCGCGCCGTCGAGCTCCTGCGCCCCGAGCTCCCGCTTGCTGCGCATCGCGTTGAAGCTGTCGACCGCCAGGTGGAAGAAGACGCCGTCGTCGAGGATGTCCAGCAGCTCCCTGGCGATGCTGGACTTCCCCGAACTGGACGTCCCGTTGAGGAAGATGATCCGGCCGGATGTCATGGCGGCATGCTCGCACGGTGCCTCGACGGGCCGGCGGGGCGGTCAGTGGCGGTAGAAGATCCGGTCCGCGTACTCCGTCATCACGCGCCCGTTCCACTCGTGGCCCCCGTCGACGTTGCCCGACCGCAGCAGCGGCGGCTCGACGCCCCGCTCCAGCAGGTTCTCCGCCGCGGCGGCCATCATCGACTGCATGATCGCGCTGGTGACGACCGTCGACGCGGGGGCGAAGGGGGCCTCGATGCCGTCGACGTCCAGTTCGGCGTCGCCGATGGAGATCTTGCTGTCGAGGACGATGTCGCAGTGGTCCCGGAGGAATCCGCCCGAGCTGTGCCGGGAGCGGGTGCCTTCCGCGTACGCGACGGAGGTGACGCCGATGACCTTCAGGCCCAGCGCGCGGGCGTTCAGCGCCATCTCGACCGGCAGGGCGTTGCGGCCGGAGAGCGAGATGATCACGAGGACGTCGCCCGCCTTCGCCGGGCTGGAGTCGAGCACCGCGCCCGCGAGGCCGTCGACCCGCTCCAGGGCGGAGCCGAGGGTCGCCGGCATGACGTCGACGCCGAGGGTGCCGGGGACGGCCAGCACGTTCATCAGGGCGAGGCCGCCCGCACGGTAGACGACGTCCTGGGCGGCCAGCGAGGAGTGTCCGGCGCCGAAGGCGAAGAGCCTGCCGCCGGCCACGACGGTGTCGGCGATCGCGGCACCGGCGGCCGCGATGGAGCCGGACTCCTCGTCGCGCACCCGCTCCAGCAGGCCGATCGCTGCGTCGAAGAACTGACCGGCCAGCTTGCTTTCGCTCATCGAGGAGGGCCTTTCCGGCGGAGTGGGGGGTGTGCGGGACGTCCTTGCCGCCGATCACGTTGCGGTCTGGACCAGTGACATGTCAATACCGCACAGGCCGCTCCGGGCCCCGCGGGGACAGCTCCTTCGGACGGTGCGGCACGGTTGTCGGCGCTATGCGTCAGAATTGGACGAGGGCCAGCGCACGACTGCATCGAGGGGCACGAATGTCCGGACTGATCGACACGACGGAGATGTATCTCCGCACCATCCTCGAACTCGAAGAGGAAGGCGTGGTCCCCATGCGCGCCCGGATCGCTGAACGGCTGGACCAGAGCGGTCCCACCGTCAGCCAGACGGTGGCGCGAATGGAGCGCGACGGCCTTGTGCAGGTCGCGGGGGACCGGCACCTGGAGCTGACGGAGGAAGGGCGCCGGCTGGCGACCCGCGTGATGCGCAAGCACCGGCTCGCCGAGTGTCTGCTCGTCGACGTGATCGGCCTGGAGTGGGAGCAGGTCCACGCCGAGGCGTGCAGGTGGGAGCACGTGATGAGCGAGGCCGTGGAGCGGCGGGTGCTGGAGCTGCTGCGCCACCCGACGGAGTCCCCGTACGGGAATCCCATCCCGGGACTGGAGGAGCTGGGCGAGAAGGCCGAGGCCGACCCGTTCCTCGACGCGAGCATGGTCAGCCTGGCGGAGCTCGACCCGGGCGCCGACGGCAAGACCGTGGTGGTCCGCCGGATCGGTGAGCCGATCCAGACGGACGCCCAGCTGATGTACACGCTGCGACGGGCGGGCGTGCAGCCCGGTTCGGTGGTCAGCGTGACGCAGTCGCCCGGCGGAGTGCTGGTCGGCAGCAGCGGAGAGGCGGCGGAACTGGACGCGGAGGTCGCGTCGCACGTGTTCGTGGCGAAGCGCTGAACAGGGCACGGTGCTCAGCAGTCCGGAAGGAGCGGGCGGCGCTGCATCGGGTGCGGCGTTGAACGTGGCGATGCTCGGAGGATGAGCAGGCGCCGAAGTGCGGGTGGCGGACGATCAGCGGTTGCTGACGTCCGTTTTCCGTTTTTCCGTCCGGAATCGCAGCGCCCGGACGGATCGCGTGCCAGTCTGTGGCTGAGGGATACCTGAGAGTGTCGGCCGTCTGGCCGCGCGGTCGGGGAGGGGAGCAGGGAATGCGCCCGTCGTACTGGCATGTCCGGCCTGCGCACCGGGAGAGGCTTCCTGTGGTCCCGCAGGCCCTGTCCGCGTACCGCGAGAGTGCTCCCGCGGTCCCGCGGGCCCGGTCCGTGCACGCGGCCGTGGCGAGCGGTCCTGAAATGGCGGATGGCCCCGGCGCCGCAAGGCGCCGGGGCCTGTCCTCCCCTGTCCCGACCTGGAGCCCCGAGCTCTCGAGGTCGGTTCCCGCGAGCCCTCATCCCCGAGTGACCCGCCTCCCGGAGAAGATCTCCCCGCCGTGGCCGACGTCAATCCTGAGAGGCGGTCACTCGAACGAGCGGTGTTGTGTGCCGGAACCCGGTTTTCGAATAAAGGTTCGATAGTCTGGCCGACGCGACCACATGGTGATCGAGGGACCAGAAGGGGGTGCCAGAACAGATGGTGCGGCGCATCGATGTGACCGGAACCGACGGCGTACGCCTCGCGGCCTGGGAGTTCGCGGATCCGCCCAAGGGGCGCGGGGAAGCGGAGCGCCCCGGAGGTGTCTTACTGCTCCACGGGCTGATGGGCCGGGCCTCGCACTGGGCCTCCACCGCCCGCTGGCTCGCCGAGCGGCACCGCGCGGTCGGCCTCGACCAGCGCGGACACGGCCGCAGCGAGAAACCGGCCGAGGGTCCGTACACCCGCGAGGCGTACGTCGCCGACGCGGAAGCCGCGATCGAACAGCTCGGCCTCGCCCCCGTCACCCTCGTCGGGCACTCGATGGGAGCGCTCACCGCCTGGCAGCTCGCCGCGAAGCGCCCCGACCTCGTCCGGGCCCTGGTCATCTGCGACATGCGGGCCTCCGCGCTGGGCGCGGCCTCGCAGCGGGAGTGGGAGGACTGGTTCAGGTCCTGGCCGCTTCCGTTCGCCACCCTGTCCGACGTACGGAAGTGGTTCGGCGAGGACGACCCCTGGGTGGAACGGCCCAATCCGGCCCGCGGTGAGTTCTTCGCCGAGGTCATGGCCGAGCGGGCCGACGGATGGCGGCCCGTCTTCTCCCGCCGGCAGATGCTCCGGTCCCGCGCCACCTGGGTCCACGACGCGCACTGGGAGGAGCTGGCCCAGGTCCGCTGCCCGACCCTGGTCCTCCGCGGCCTCGACGGCGAGCTGGGGAGGGCCGAGGCCCAGGAGATGGTCCGGGTGCTGCCCCGCGGGCAGTACGCGGAGGTGGCCGACGCCGGACACCTCGTCCACTACGACCGGCCCGAGGGCTGGCGCGCCGCGGTCGAACCCTTCCTGGAGCAGCTCGCCGAGGACGTCCGGGACGACCGGGAACCGGCGGCTCCCCGGGGCCCCGGGGCGGAGCCCGCCCGGTCCGTCCCGCCCGTCACCCCTTGCTGACCGCCGTCAGGATCTCCGGCAGCCGGTCCGCCGTGCGGGGCGCGGCGACCCGCACCCCTGCCCAGGCGATCAGGGCCCCGTAGCCGGCCCCCAGCGGCAGCAGGAGCCACAGCCAGGTCTCCGCGTCGCCGAGATGCAGCCAGACCGTCAGGCCGATCACGGGGGAGCACAGCAGCGCCGCCGAGACCATGCCGCCGAAGATCGAGATCCAGGCGAGCCCGGCCTGCCCGGGCGCCACGTTCTTGAACGCACCGTCCTGCGGGATCGAGTACGGGAAGTTCGCCGAGGCCACCGCACCCGTGGCCAGCATCGCGCCCAGCAGCGCGAACGACAGCCCCATGACCTCCGGCAGTGCCCCCCAGTCCCCGAGCACCGCCGCCGTCAGGACCGTCACCAGAACCGTGTACGGCAGGGTGATCAGCAACAGGGCCAGCGCCCGCGCCCGCAGTTCCAGATACGCGTCACGGGTCGAGGAGATCGTCAGCGCCACCATCCAGAACGCCGAGGTGTCCTGCCCGAACTGGTTGTACATCTGGATGCCGAGCATCCCGGCGCCGAAGCACGCGAAGTACAACGACCCCGTGCCCTGGAGGGCGTTGAACAGCGGCACGATCAGCCCGATCGCCAGCGCCGTCACCCAGGCGGCCTTGGTCTTCGGGTCCCGGGCGACGTACCGCAGGCTGCGCTGCATCACCGTGCCGGTGCGGCCCTCGGGGAACAGCGCCCAGAAGCCGGAGCCGTCCGTGCCGGACTTCGTACCGGCCGGTTCGGCGGCGGAGAGCGTCGAGCCGTCGGGCTCCGTCATCAGCCTCTCCAGGCTGCGCCGCCACAGCACCAGCAGCAGGACGAGTGCGGCCGCGGAGAGGAGGAGTTGCACGGCGGCCCGCCCGTACGCCCCCTGGGACGCGGAGTCCACCGAGCCGATCGCCGAGGCCGGCGGCAGCCAGCGCACCACGTCCGCCGCCGGGTCGAGTGCGGAGAGCCCGCCGGCCTGACCGAGCCGCTGGACACCGAAGTTGACGCCCTGGATCCCGACCGCGATCACGAGCCCGCTGAGCACCGCGAGATCGCGGCCCTTGCGCGAGGTCAGCAGCCGGGTGTTGGCCGTGGCGACGGCCCGCGCCAGCGCCACGCAGACCAGCAGGGTCAGCGGGGCCGCGAGGACGGCGAAGACCACCGCGCCCGCCCCGTGCACCAGCGCGGTCACCGATCCGGCCGCCAGGCACAGCGTGAACAGCGGGCCGATGCCGACCAGCGACGACACCAGGAGCGCGGTGATCAGGGGCCGGGGCCGCAGCGGAAGCATCACGAGGCGGCTCGGGTCGAGGGTCTCGTCGCCGGCGGCGAAGAAGAGCGGCATCACGGCCCAGCCGACCGCCAGGACCGCGGCCAGCAGCACGACGAGGGAACCCGCGTGGGCGTTGCCGCGCAGCGCGATCAGCCCGACCAGCTGTCCCAGGGCGATCAGCAGGGTCGCGACGACGGAGGCGATGTACACGGCCCGGCGGCCGGCCGACTGCCGCAGCCCGTTGCGGAGCAGGGCGAGCTTCAGCCGTACGAGAACGGGCACCAGCTCCGTGCCGCCCGGCGGGCGGCCTGCGCGGGGGCCCGAGGCGGCCGGGGCGTCGAGCACGCTCATCGGGCACCGCCGAGCCAGTCGAGGGCGGCGCTGTCGTCGCGGTCGCCCGCGCCGACGAGTTCCAGGAAGGCGTTCTGCAGCGAGGACGCGTCGCCGCGGACCTCGGCGAGGGTGCCCTGGGCGCGGATGGTGCCCGCCGCCATGACGGCCACCCAGTCGCAGAGCGACTCGACGAGTTCCATCACATGGCTGGAGAAGACGACGGTGGCCCCCGAGCGGGTGTAGCGCTCCAGCACCCCGCGGATGGTCTGCGCCGACACCGGGTCGACGCCTTCGAACGGCTCGTCCAGGAACAGCACTTCGGGGTTGTGCAGCAGTGCGGCGGCGAGCCCGATCTTCTTGCGCATGCCCGTCGAGTAGTCGATGACCAGTTTGTGCTGGGCGCCCGCCAGGTCCAGGACGTCCAGCAGCTGAGTGGCCCTGCTGTCCACCTCCTCGCCGGGCAGACCGCGCAACCGGCCGGTGTAGGCGAGGAGTTCACGCCCCGAGAGACGTTCGAAGAGCCGCAGCCCCTCGGGCAGGACGCCGATGCGGGACTTCACCTCGACCGGGTCGCGCCAGACGTCACGGCCGCCGATCTCGATCCGGCCCAGGTCCGGGCGGAGCAGACCGGTGACCATGGACAGGGTGGTGGTCTTGCCGGCGCCGTTGGGACCCACCAGCCCGATGAACTTGCCCGCGGGCAGCACCAGATCGATCCCGGCGACCGCGGTGTGTTCGCCGAACCGTTTCCACAGCCCTTCCACCCGTACCGCGGGCGTTTCCGCCCGTACGCCGGGCCTGACGGCCCGGTCGGCGTTGTCGCTGTCTGTCCGGTCCGGCATGCTGCACGCCCTTCGAAGTCCCCGTACTTGGGGACACCCTACGAAAGGCGCCCCCGCGCGTCGGCGGCTTCGCGCCCGCAGGCGTACGCGAGCGGGCTGATGAGCTCGTCCACCTCGGGCAGCCAGCGGTTGGCGGTGGAAGGACTGCGGGCCCACTGCACCACCCCGGTGCCGCCGACACGGGTCGGCGGGGCGGCGAGGTAGTGGCCCTCGCCCAGTCCGCGCAGACCGATGGCCCCCGCGTCCCAGCCGATCCTCCGGACAAGGGCGTCGGCCTTGGCGGCGGCGCCCGGCAGGACGAAGAACTGCATCCGGCGGTCGGGGGTGCGGGTGACCGGGCCGAGCGGCAGGCTCATCCGCTCCATCCGGGCCAGCGCCAGGAAGCCCGCCGACTCCGGTACGTCGATCGCGTCGAAGGCGCGTCCGGTCGGCAGCAGGATCGAGGAACGGGGGTGCTGGGACCACATCCGGCGGGCCGCCGCACCGCTGCCGGTGGCCCGGCCCGCCCAGTCGGCCCGGGTCGGGTGGGCGCCGGGCGCCGCGCAGGCCGCCTCGCCGCACGAGCACCGTTCCGTGCCGCCGGCCGGCTCCAGCCAGGTGCCCGGGCACACGTCCCAGTGCCGCTCCTCCGCGTACCGCACCGCGGCGTCGAGCAGCTGCTCGGCTCGCTGCTGGGGGATCTGTGCGGCTTCCATGACTCCGATGGGCTTTTCCACGCACAGCACAACTCCCGCCGCCACCTGGGGTTACGGGCGTGGCGGCGCGGTTACGGTCCAACGCTTCCGCATGTGGGGCGCACTGGTGCACGGGTGGGGGCGCGCGGGAGGGACGTGGGCGGTGGGCGGGTAGCCACATACCGGAGATCCGGCACAGTTCGTTCGGCATCCTAGGGCGCGTGCCGGGAGGAAAGGGCGGAGACAGCTCAAAAGTGACCAACACGATGAATCGGCGAATTTCTCAGGCATATGTCGGGCAGTGATCCTTTACCGATCACTGCGGCCTCAGGGGGACACACATGGCAGCCAGGCCTCTCGTCGCACGCCAGCCGAACGAACGGCTCCAGGCGCTCATTCAGGAAGCCGGATGCTCCAACGCGGGCCTCAGCCGCCGCGTCAACATGGTCGGGGCCGAGCGCGGGCTCGACCTCCGTTACGACAAGACCTCCGTGGCCCGCTGGCTGCGCGGGCAGCAACCACGCGGCAGGGCACCGGGCATCATCGCCGAGGCGCTCGGCCGCAAGCTCGGCCGTACGGTCACGATCGACGAGATCGGCATGGCCAACGGCAAGAACCTGGCCTCCGGCGTCGGCCTGCAGTTCGCCCCGACGGTGGTCGGGGCGATCGAGCAGGTCTGCGAGCTGTGGCGCAGCGACGTCGGCCGCCGCGACTTCCTGTCCGGTTCCGCGGTCGCGTCCTCGGCACTGGTCGAGCCCAGCCGGGACTGGCTGATCACCGGCGCGGACCCGCAGGTGGCGCGGGTGGCCGGGGCCCGGGTCGGGATGCCGGACGTCGAGGCGGTGCGGGCGACGACGGCGGCGCTGGTCGACCTGGACCACCGCTTCGGCAGCGGCCATGTGCGGCCGGTTCTGGTGCACTACCTGAACAGCGTGGTCTCCGGGCTGCTCTCGGGGGCGTACCGCGAATCGACCGGGCGGCAGCTGTTCGCCGCGGTGGCGCGGCTCACCGAGCTCGCCGGGTACATGGCGATCGACACGGGCCAGCCGGGCCTCGCCCAGCGCTACTACATCCAGGCGCTGCGCCTCGCCCAGGCGGCGGGCGACCGGGCCTACGGGGGCTATGTGCTGGCCGCCTCGATGAGTCATCTCGCGGCCCAGCTCGGCAATCCGCGGGAGATCGCCCAGCTGGCCAGGGCGGCGCAGGAGGGAGCGCGCGGCAGGGTGACGCCTCGGGCGGAGGCGATGTTCTACGCGGCGGAGGCGCGCGGCCACGCGCTGCTCGGGGACGCCCGTACCACGCAGGTGGTGGCCGGCCGGGCGCTGACGGCGCTGGAGCAGGCCGATCCGGACAGCGGGGACGATCCCGACTGGATCACACACTTCGACCACGCCTATCTCGCCGACGAGTTGGCGCACTGCCACCGTGACCTCGGCCAGGCGGAGGCGGCCGCGCGCCGGGCGAAGGAGGCCCTGGGCGGCCTTCCGGAGTCCCGCGCCCGCCGCCGCGGCATCGGCCTGGCCCTGCTGGCCGCGGCGCAGGTGCAGCTGCGCGAGGTGGAGCAGGCCTGTCACACCGGGACGCGGGCGATGGAGCTGCTGGGCACGGTGCGCTCCAGCCGGGGCACGGAGTATCTGGACGACCTGCAACAGCGCCTCGTGCCGTACGGGGACGAGCCCGCGGTACGGGAGTTCGGCGCCCGCCTGGAGCTCCAGGCGGCCTGAGGGGAGGACGCGTCCGGACCTGCGGTGCACGGGCGCCCCCTTAACTGCGTCGTGAGGGCGCTGGGCGTTACAGCCCGTGTGAAGGGGTCGTGAGTGACAACACGCGCTTGGCGAACGGCAGGGACCACCCGATAGCGTGAGCCGACGATTCCATAGGTTCACACGTAGGAGTCCCGGTGACACAGAGCGGACAGGGTGACGAGCAGCAGCTCCCTGCTGTACGACCCGCGCACGAGGGCGTCGTGCTGCCCGCGGGCGGCGGCGAGCCCTGGACGCCGGGGGGACCCGCGGACCAGGCGGTCCCGGCCGGCGGTCAGCCGTGGGGGCAGCCCTGGGGACCGCAGACGTCCCACCAGGACGCCGCCCCGCAGGGCGGGTACGGGCAGGACCAGCAGGGCGGCGCGTACGGTCAGCAGCAGGGGCAGTACGGGCAGCAGCAGGCGCAGCACGGTCAGTACGGGCAGGGGCAGCAGGGTTCCGGGTACGGCCAGGCTCAGCAGCCGCAGCCGCCCGCACAGCCCCAGCACGGACAGCAACTCCAGCAGCCCCAGCAGTCCCCGCCGTCGCCGTACGCCATGCCGCTGCCGCCCGAGGCGGTGCCCGGCGCGAGCGGCGACGCGGACGCCACGCAGTACATCGCGGCGGTTCCGGCCGGTCCGGGGCCGGGCGGCCTGCCGCCGGAGGCACCCGCCGAGTCCACGCGGTTCCTCGGCCGTGACCCGCAGCAGGCGTACCCGCAGTCCGGCGGCCACGCCGCGCCGCCGCCCCCGCAGGGCGGCCAGGACGCCGACGCGACCCAGTACATACCGCCCGTGCCCGGTGGCGCCCCGTACGGCATCCGGCCCGGGGCACCCGGTGAGCGGCAGCCGCCCGCGGAGTTCGACAACCTCTTCCGCAGCGACGAACCCGCGGGCGCCACCCAGCAGATGCCCCGGTTCGACCCCACGCAGCAGCACCAGCAGCACCAGGGCGGGCAGCAGCAGTACCAGGGCGGGCCGCCCCCTCAGGCGTACCAGCAGGCGCCCCCGTACACGGGCCCCGAGCACGGGCTGCCGCAGAGCGGGCAGGACGGGCGGCGCAAGAAGTCCGCGCACGTCCCGCTGATCGCCGCGGTCGTCGTCGGCTGCGCCGTGATCGGGCTCGGGGCCGGCGCCCTGCTGAGCGGTGGCGACGAGAAGGGCGACGAGGCCAAGCAGCCGGTGGCGGCGGCGAGTTCACCCGCCTCCCAGCCCGCGACGCAGGCCGCTCCCGACCCGGCGAAGCCGCAGGCCGAGGCGCTCGACAAGCTGCTCGCGGACAGCAACAACAGCCGGTCCGCGGTGATCGGTGCGGTGGAGAAGGCCAAGAACTGCACCGACCTGGACAAGGCCGTGGCCGACCTCAAGGGCGCCGCCCAGCAGCGCCGCGATCTGGTGACCCGGCTCAAGGGGCTGTCGGTCGACAAGCTGCCGGACAACGTCCAGTTGGCCGCCTCCCTCACCAAGGCCTGGCAGGCGTCCGCCTCGGCGGACGACCACTACGCGGCCTGGGCCACGCAGGCCAAGAGCAAGAAGGTGTGCAAGAAGGGCAAGGCCCGTTTCACCACGCACTACCAGCAGGCCAATGTGCAGAGCGGCGAGGCGACCGCGGCCAAGAAGCAGGCATCCAGGCTGTGGAACGCCATCGCGACGAAGTACGGCCTGACGAAGCGGGCGTCCACCGCGCTCTGAGCCCGGCGGACCGCCCTCAGCCGGTCGCGCTGGCGTCCGACAGCGTCTTCGTCACGTCCACGAAGCCCTTGCTGTCGGCGACCAGCCGGCCGTCGCGCACGACCTGGAACGTCACCTTGCTGTTCACGATGCGCGGATACGAGGACGAGCCGATCATGTCCTCGTAACGCCAGCGCAGGGCGGGGGTGAGGCCGCCCGTGTCCACCCGGGTGCCCTTGTTGAGGGCCTTGGTGACCTTCCGGGCCGTGATGTGCGCCTCGTCCAGCGACTCGACGATCGACTTCAGGGCGGTGTAGGCGATCCAGGTCGTCTGTACGCCCGTGTCGTCCGGATCGATGCGGTTGTCTCCGAAGGCGTGCTTGCCGATCACGTCCCGCATCAGGTCCCAGCGCGTATCGCCGGGGGCCGGGTACCACCCGGTGACGTACGCGCCCTCGAACGGGCTGTCGCGACCGCCGGTGCGGTCGATGAGCGGCTGGCCGATGCTGCCGAGGACCGAGGAGATCCGCACCGATCCGCCGGCCGGCTCCAGCCGCCGGAAGGAGTCGAAGAAGGTCTCCGTGCGGTCGCCGAGCACGGCCGTCACGCAGCCGCCGTCCTCGCCCGCTCCCGTCAGTGCGCGCCCGGCCGCCCCGTCGTACGACGTGGCCCCCTCGTCCGCCCGGACGTCGACCGGTGCGGGCCGGCGGGCCTCGGTGAGGCCGGTGTTGAGGAGCCACGCCTGGCTGTCGCCGCCCAGGGTGTCGGGACGCACCAGGGAGACCTGGTCGCAGGTGGCGGCCAGCTGCTTCGCGTTGCCCGCCAGGAGCGCCGACTGGCCGCCGGTGACCGGGTAGGACATATAGCTCCGGAACTCCTCCTCGGAGGCGCCGTAGCCGCCGATGTACGGGATCCCGGCCACTTCGAGCGGTGCCATGAACGCCCGCCCGTGCCGGCTGTAGGAGCCGAGGACCGCGACGGCCTTCTCCTTGACCGCCCGGCGGGCGCAGTTGCCCGCGCCGATCGAGCTGTCCTGCTCGTCGCAGGTGACCACGCGCAGCTCGTGCCCGTCGATGCCGCCCTCGCCGTTGATCCAGCGGGCGTACGTCTGCGCCATCGCGGTCATGCCGGCCATGTTGGCGGCGTCCGGCCCCGCGGCACCGCTCGGGGCCCAGGTCACGACGGTGACGGGCTCCCTGGAGTCCCCCGAGGCCCCAGGGAGCACACCGCAGCCGGTCATCAGCAGAGCCCCTGCCGCCACCGCACCGGTGAGCAATCTGAAGGGGCGGGGGGAGAGGGGGCGTCGCCGTCCGGTCATGGACCCAGACACTTCCCGTCCCCGGGTAACGCCGCAGTGTGCTCCGTTCAACGCTCGGTGACGTCCAGGTGAATTGCAGGGGGCCGTACGGAAAGCCGAAAAGGGAACGTACGATCGACAACCGTGCAGCAAGGTTCCGAGAACTCTTCCCGTCGCGGCCGTCGCTCCTCCACCATGGGCGGCATGCCGCTCAATGACATTCCGTGGTGGCGCTGGCGCAGCAACGTGCGCTCGGCGCTGCACATGCTCTCCGACCCCGTCTTCCATCACGAGTGCTGGCTGGCCGGCCGGGAGGGATACGGCGACGTCACCGACGCCGTGTACCGCCTGGTCGAGGACACCTGGCTCGACAACTGGTCCGCCGAGAAGTACGTCGGCACGGTCTTCCGGGACTCCGGTGAGGCCGCCCTCGTCGACGTCGCCGTGCTGCGGGTGCTGCGCATCATGCACCAGGTCGGCGCGGACGCCCCCGTCTCCGCCTACCTGGAGCACCACGGCTGGCCGGAGGCCGTCAGGGCCGCCCGCGAGGCCCATGTGCTGCTCGCCACGAACGACGGCGAGGACCCGGACGTCCCGCCGCGCTCACTGGACGTGCTCCGCATCATGACTAGGAGCTGAGAGGCCGCCTCGTAAAGGTTGACGGTGTGGCACGCTACGGGGATGACCGCACCGCAGCCTGCTGACACCGCCCCCGAGCAGTACGTCCTCACCCTCTCGTGCCCCGACAAACAGGGCATCGTGCACGCCGTGTCGAGTTATCTCTTCATGACGGGCTGCAACATCGAGGACAGCCAGCAGTTCGGGGACCACGACACGGGTCTGTTCTTCATGCGCGTCCACTTCTCGGCGGACAGCCCGGTGACGCCGGAGAAGCTGCGGGCGAGCTTCGCGGCGATCGGTGACTCCTTCCGGATGGACTGGCAGATCCACCGTTCCTCGGAGCGGATGCGGATCGTGCTGATGGTCAGCAAGTTCGGCCACTGCCTCAACGACCTGCTGTTCCGGTCCCGGATCGGGGCCCTGCCGGTCGACATCGCGGCGGTCGTCTCCAACCACACGGACTTCGCCGAACTGGTCGCCTCGTACGACATCCCCTTCCGCCACATCCCCGTGAACAGGGAGAACAAGGCAGAGGCGGAGGCACAGCTGCTGGAGCTCGTGCGCGAGGAGAACGTGGAGCTCGTCGTCCTGGCCCGCTACATGCAGGTCCTCTCGGACGATCTGTGCAAGCAGCTCAGCGGCCGGATCATCAACATCCACCACTCGTTCCTGCCGAGCTTCAAGGGCGCCAAGCCGTACCACCAGGCGCACGCCCGCGGGGTGAAGCTCATCGGTGCGACGGCGCACTACGTCACGGCCGACCTCGACGAGGGGCCGATCATCGAGCAGGAGGTCGAGCGGGTGGGCCACGGCGTCACGCCGGACCAGCTGGTCGCCATCGGGCGCGATGTGGAGTGCCAGGCCCTGGCGCGCGCGGTGAAGTGGCACGCGGAGCGGCGCATCCTGCTGAACGGCCGCCGTACGGTGATCTTCGCCTAGGGCGGGTGTCGGTCACAGCCTGCTGAGCGAGGCCGCCGCGAAGAGCACGTCCCGGATCGCGTCCCGGTCCCCGCGCTGACCGGCCGCGGCCTCCACGGGCGGCACGTGCCCCGCCACCAGCTGGCAGAACTCGACCCCGTCCAGCGCGACCTGCGCCACCGTGTGATCGGGCGAACCGAGAGCGGCGGGGGAGTCCAGCGCGATGTACCAGTTGCCGCCGCCGGAGCCCTCGACCTCCAGATGGAGCGAGCGGCCCGGCGACCCCGCCGTCACCAGCCGGCGGGCCGGACCGGCCAGGCCCGCCCGGCGTCGTTCGGCCAGGGCGGCCGGCAGGAGCCGCGCGGCCAGATCGATCATGCGGTGCAGATGGGCGGCGGCGGGCGGCTCGTACGGGTAGTCCACCGCCTCGGCGATGTCACCGGCGTGCACCCAGCACTCGAAGGCGCGGTCCAGCAGCGCGTCCTGCAACGGCAGGGCGAAGTCGCCGTACGAGACGGAGAGATCCGAGACGCCGCGCCCCGCGAAGGACACGGTGCGGATGAGGGTGTGGCTCTGGTCGCGCCATGGTTCGCGGACGGTGCGGGTCGGCGGACGCCGGGCGGCCGACCAGTACGTCTCGGTGCGCGGGGCGGGGGCGAGCGGCAGCTCTGAGCCCCGGCGCGGGATGCCGGGGACGCTGTCGGCGAGCGGGTCGTCGAGACCGAGGGCGGTGCTGACCAGGCCGTCGACGGTCATCAGATGACCGATGACGCCGGCGACCGTCGTCTTGCGGTTCACCCCGCGCTCGCCCTCGAACCACTTCAGCCGTACCGGGGCGTGCCACTCGGAGTCACCGATGTCGCGCAGCAGCGCGTCGAGCCGGGCCGTCTCCGCGTCGTACGGGGAGGCCCACCCCGGAACCGGGATCCTGGCCGGCCGGCGGCTCAGGCAGTTCTCCAGCACCCGGCTCCGGAGCATCGGATCCAGGTCCAGGCTGCGGTCCGTGTGCAGCAGGCCGACCGCGTCCCGCAGGCGCAGCGCCTCGTCCGCGCACGGGGCGCACTCCGTGAGGTGCGCCTCGACGGCCTCGGTCTCCGCGGCCGAGCACGCGGTCAGCGCCCAGGCTCCGAGAAGGGCCTTCAGGACGCGGTGCGACAGCTTCGGGGCGGGCGGTTCCGCGTCGGGTTCCTGGATCACGGAGACGGCCTTCGGTGGCGGGACGAACCGGTCGGGGCCGAAGTCGTCGGCGGCGGCCCGTGGGCCCGGTATGCGCCGGGCGCCCCGCACCTCGTCGTCCCGTCCGTCCGCCTCGTGGCCGTCCGGGTCGTCGGTCACAGCGGCCGCCCGTATCCGGGCGGCGAGGAGCCCTCCAGCGGACGGGTGTGCGCGGTGGACAGCAGTTGCAGCCCGAGCCGCAGCCGGCGACGCGCCTCGTCCTCGGTGACCCCGAGGTCGGTCGCGGTCTGCCGGTAGTCGCGGCGCTGGATGTACGCGAGCTCCAGCGCGGCCCGCAGCGGCGCGGGCATGGACGCGACGATGTAGTCGGCCCGGGCCGCCGCGGTGGCCAGCCGCACCCGCTCCTCCAGGTCGGCCGGGGCGAAGCCGGCCGCGTCGTCCCCGTCGTCGTCCTCGCGGACGCCGTACTCGTCGTCCGTCCGCGCGGCGGCGGCCCTGCGCAGCCGCTGCACGGACTCGCGGTGCGTGAGCCGGGCGACCCAGGCGCGCATCGAGCCCTGCTTGGGGTCGTACGCGTTCGGGTTCTCCCACACGTAGCCGAACACCTCGCGGGTCACGAGGTCCGCGGCGCTCTCGTCGTCCAGCATCCGGCTGGCCTGACTGTGCACGAGGGAGGCGAACCGGTCGTAGAGCTCACCGAGGGCCGCGGCCTCGCCGCGTGCCAGCCGCTGCTGCATGCTGCGGTCCCAGCGGGGTGGTGCGTTTTTAGCCATACGACCCCCAGCCCTGTCCCGTCAGGGCCTCGTGCCCTGTACCCCTCGTCACATCGAATGTAGTCGGCAAGGCTGACCGAGCACGCCCCTTTACGGCAAGTACGTCCCCGCGATCGCCCTGGATGGTAGGGAATGCGGCGCCCCGCAGGGTCGGAATCGGACCCGAAGTGATCATTTCTGCCCGAAACCGTTCTGGGCCTTCCTGCGGGGGGCGGTGTTTCATGGGGAGTACGCCGGGGCAGCCGCGAGGAGGAACGCAAACTTCCGGATCACTGGAATCCCCCGGGATCCCCGGAGCGAGAGGCCCAGTCGCGTGACACTGAGAGTGGCCGAGACCGAGCGGGGCGAGTGGACCGTTCTGCACATGCACGGCGAACTGGACCTGGTGACCTCACCCGTCGTCCGCCAGTCCGTCCACGACGCGGTGGCGGTGGGCCGCCACAACGTCGTGCTGGACCTCTCCGAGGTCTTCTTCTGCGACTCCAGTGGCGTCGGTGTCCTGATCGCCTCCCGCCGTCTGATGCGCTCCTGCGGGGGCCGGCTGCGGCTGATCCTGCCCGCGCGGGGCGCCGAGGACGGCTCCCACGTCAACCGGGTGCTCGGTGCGCTGGGCGTACGGCGGCTGTTCGAGGTCTACCCGGACTGGGACTCCGCCGTCGACGACGAAGCCCAGCCGCTCTCGGCCTGAACGGCCGCCACCGCCCGCCCGCGGCGGACATTAATACCGGGTTGTCACACTGGTGACGCGCGTAAGTGACACGTGACGCCTGCGGGCGTCGTACGCTCCCCGCATGGACAGCGCAGAGTATGAGCGCAAGATCGCCTTCCGCTTCGCCGCCTTCGACCAGGACGGCAACGGATACATCGATCGCGCGGATTTCAGTGCCGCCGCGGCCCGTCTGCTCACCGAATTCGGTACGACGGCCCGCTGCGACAAGGGCCAGGCGCTCTACAGCGGCGCCGAGGCGTTCTGGCAGGGCATGGCGGGCATCGCCGACGTTGACGGGGACCAGCGGGTCACCCGGGAGGAATTCGTGGGCGGCGCGGTGAAACGCCTCCGCGACAACCCCGAGCGCTTCGCGGAGATCGCCCGCCCCTTCCTGCGGGCGGCGATCGCCGTGGCCGACCCGGAGAACGACGGCGCCGCCGCGGTGTCCGCCGTCGAGCGGGCCCTGCGGGTCCTCGGCGCGAGCGCGGACGCGGCGGCGTTCGCGGCGCAGAGCCTGGACGCGGACCGGGACGGGCGGATCGCGGAGGCGGACGCGGTGGCGGCGTTCGCCGCGTATGTCACTGTGATCGAGCCTGACGCGTAGCCCTTGGGCGGGCGGCGGCGGTGCTTTGACCTTGCCCCTGTCCGGGGCGCGGGTTTTGTCCTCAAGCGCCGGACGGGCTTGTGTGCGGCCCCGCCGCGGGGTGCGCCTGTGTGCGGTGGGTGGGGGTGGGGTCCCTCCGGGGAGACTCCTCAAAAATGGCGTGTGTACCCCGGTACGTAAACGACCCGGGTCGTACGCCATTTTCTGCGGGGACTCCCCTGCACGCCCCCACCCGGCATCGCCTGCGTCTGCACGCCGGTGGGACTGCTGCCGCAGACGCAAGGCGGCCGGTCCGGGGCCGTGCAGGGGAGTCCCCGCAGGACGACGAACGGATACCGGGGTCCGCTGCGTGGGACTGGAAACGTTCGTCGTTTGAGGAGACGCCCCGGAGGGGCACCGGACCCCACCCGGGGGTCAAGGCGCACCCCGCGGAGCAAGCCGCACAAACAAGCCCGTCCGGCGCTTGAGGACGGAACCCCGCCTCACGCGAACCGTTCGCGCAGCTGGTACTTCAGGACCTTGCGGAGCGCCTCGTTGCGGGGCAGCGCGTCGACCAGTTCCAGTTGCTCCGGGAGCTTGTGGACCGACAGGCCCTCGCCCCGCAGGTAGGCCGTCAGCTCGGGGAGGGTGAGTGCGGCGGCGCCGGGGGGCTGTTCCACCACCGCGCAGACGCGTTCGCCGCGTGACTGGTCCGGGAGGCCGATCACCGCCGCGTCGCCCACGCCGGGGTGGCGGGCCAGGAGGTCCTCTATCTCCTTCGCCGAGATGTTCTCGCCCTTGCGGATGATGATGTCCTTCAGCCGGCCGGTGAGCACGAGGTGCCCGCTCGGCCGGACATGCCCGACGTCCCCCGTGATCAGGAAGCCCTCGGCGTCGAAGGGGGAGGGGGAGGTGGACGCCAGGTAGCCCCGGCAGACCGCCTCGCCCCGGAGCCGTACCTCGCCGTCCGTCCCGTGCGGCACCGGCTTGCCGTCCTCGTCGGTGATCCGGATCTCCATGCCCTCGGGCGGGCGGCCCTCCGTCTCGGCGAGGTGTTCCACCGTGTCGTCGGGGGCGCCCATCGTGATCATCGGGACCTCGGTCATGCCGTAGCCGTGGGTGAGCTGGACGCCCATCTCGCGGACCACCGCGTGGTACAGCTCGGGGGGTTTCGGGGCGCCGCCGCCGGCCAGCAGCCGGAGGGTGGGGACGACCGGGCGGCCCGGGTCCTTGCGCTGTTCCGCCAGGAACATCGAGTAGAACGCGGTGGAGCCCCCTGCGACCGTGACCCCGTGGCGCCGATAGCCCGCAAGGGCGTCCGGCATCGCGAAGTGCTCGAAGAGGACTGCGGGGAAGCCGTAGAGGAGGAGCATCACCGCGTAGTCCGGGCCGCCGACGTGGGCGAACGGGAAGGCCACCGAGCCGATGTCGTCCGCCGACAGGTGCAGCGCGTGGGCCAGGCAGGAGCCGCCCGCGATCAGGCTGCGGTCGGTGTGCAGGACGCCCTTCGGGTCGGACGTGGTGCCCGAGGTCCAGTAGATCCAGCGCACCGCCGTGCCGTCGGAGGGCGGTGGGGGCAAGAAGGAAGGGTCGCCGTCCGGGAGGGTGTCGTACGCCTCGATGAGCTCCGGCGGGTGTGCGAGGTCCGCGGAGAGGCGGGCGGCCATCGCGGTGTGGTCGAAGCCGCGCCAGGTGCCCGGCACCGCGAAGTACTCCGCCTTCGACTCGCGCAGGGCGAAGCCGACCTCGCGGTCGCGGTAGAAGGGGATGACGGGGCTCTGCACTGCCCCGATCCGGGCCAGTGCGAAGGAGAGCAGCGCCGTTTCGAGGCGCGTCGGCAGTTGCCAGGCGACGACGGTGCCGGGGCGTACGCCCAGGGCGTACAGGCCCGCCGCCACCCGTTCGGCCCGGGTGCGCAGTTCGCCGAAGGTGAGCGTGCGGTCGTCCTGGATCAGGAAGGTCCGCTCCGGCGTCAGGGCGGCCCGGCGTTCGATGAGCTCCCAGAAGGTGCCCGATGCACCCAGGGCGTGTGCGGTCTCGTTCACGGCGAACCCCTCACAGCTGACGGGTAGTCAGATCGTGCGGAGAGCGTAGAGCGCTGCGCCTTGTCGGTCCAGGGGTGCGGGGCTAGCCTGTGGGCGACGTCAATCTGACGGGTCATCAGAAATGCGTGCGCCGAAGGGGACACCATGACGGAACTGCCTCGGATCGTCAGCGTCGACGACCATGTGATCGAGCCGCCGCACCTCTTCTCGACCTGGCTGCCCGCCAAGTACCGCGAGCGCGGACCGCAGCCCCTGACCGCGGGCATCGGCGAGCTGGCGTACACCGGCGGCAAGTACGTCATCACGATGGACCCGGACGGGCCGCCGACCGACTGGTGGATCTACGAGGACCTCAAGTTCCCGTACAAGCGGAACATCGCCGCCGTGGGTTTCGACCGGGACGACATGACGCTGGAGGGGATCACCCGGGCCGAGATGCGGCGGGGGTGCTGGGACCCCGTCGAGCGGCTGAAGGACATGGACCTCAACCATGTCGAGGCGAGCCTCTGCTTTCCCACCTTCCCGCGCTTCTGCGGGCAGACCTTCGCCGAGGCCCACGACAAGGAGGTCGCGCTCGCCTGTGTGCGCGCGTACAACGACTGGATGGTCGAGGAGTGGTGCGGGGACAGCGGCGGCCGGCTGATCCCGCTCTGCATCATCCCGCTCTGGGACATCGATCTGGCCGTTGCGGAGATCAGGCGGAACGCCGCGCGGGGAGTGCGGGCGGTGACCTTCTCGGAGATCCCGACCTATCTGGGGCTGCCGTCGATCCACACCGGGTACTGGGACCCGTTCTTCGCCGTCTGCCAGGAGACCGGCACGGTCGTGAACATGCACATCGGCTCCAGCTCGCAGATGCCGGCCGCCTCGCCGGACGCCCCGCCGGCCGTCCAGGCCTCGCTCTCCTTCAACAACGCGATGGCCTCGATGATGGACTTCCTGTTCAGCGGGGTGCTGGTGAAGTTCCCGCAGCTCAAGCTCGCGTACAGCGAGGGCCAGATGGGCTGGATCCCGTACGCCCTGGAGCGCGCCGACGACGTCTGGGAGGAGCACCGGGCCTGGGGAGGGGTGCGCGATCTGATTCCCGAGCCGCCGTCCACGTACTACTACCGGCAGATGTTCTGCTGCTTCTTCCGCGACAAGCACGGCGTCGCGTCGCTCGATGTCGTCGGGCGTGACAACGCGACGTTCGAGACGGACTACCCGCACGTGGACTCGACCTTCCCGCACACCAAGGAGGTCGCGCTCGACCACGTCAAGGGACTGGACGACGAGACCGTCTACAAACTGATGCGCGGGAACGCGATCCGGATGCTCGGTCTCGACCTCGACAAGTAGGCGCGCACGTCATGGACCTTGCGTACACGGAGGAAGAGGAAGCCTTTCGGGCGCGGCTGCGGGAGTGGCTGGGTTCGGTGCTCCCGGGGCTGCCCGGGAAGCCGGACCCCGGTGACTGGCCGGGGCGCAGGGCGTACGACGCCGGCTGGCAGCGGCTGTTGTACGACGCCGGGTACGCGGGGCTGCACTGGCCCGCCGACGCCGGTGGCCGGGGCGCCACACCCACGCAGCACCTGATCTTCCTGGAGGAGACGGAGCGGGCCGGGGCGCCCTACGTCGGGGCGAACTTCGTCGGGCTGCTGCACGCCGGACCCACCGTCGCGGCCGAGGGCACCGCCGAACAGCGGGCCCGCTGGCTGCCGCCGGTGCTGCGGGGCGAGGAGATGTGGTGCCAGGGGTTCAGCGAGCCGGACGCGGGATCGGACCTGGCCTCGCTGCGGACCCGGGCGGTGCGCGACGGCGACGACTACGTGGTGAGCGGGCAGAAGATCTGGACCTCGCACGCGGAGGTCGCCGACTGGTGCGAGCTGCTGGTGAGGACGGACGCGCAGGCGCCGAAGCACCGGGGCATCAGCTGGCTCGCCATGCGGATGGACAGTCCGGGGGTCACGGTCAGGCCGCTGCGGACGCTGGCCGGGTCCACCGAGTTCGCCGAGATGTTCCTCGACGAGGTGCGGGTGCCCGTCTCGCACCGCGTCGGGGCGGAGAACGACGGCTGGCGGGTCACCATGGTCACGCTCTCGTTCGAGCGCGGGACGGCCTTCGTCGGCGAGGTCGTCGCCTGCCGCCGGACGCTGGACGCGCTGGCCGCCGAGGCCCGCAGGAACGGGCGCTGGGACGATGCGGTGCTGCGCCGGAGGCTGGGCAGGCTGAGTGCCGAGCTCCGGGCGCTGTGGCGGCTCACCCAGTGGAACGTCAGTGAGGCGCAGGCCAGTGGGGGAGTGCCCGGGATCGGCGGTTCGGTCTTCAAGCTGCGGTACTCGCATGTCCGCCAGGAGCTGTACGAGGCGGCGGCCGAGGTGCTCGGGGCCACGGACGCCCTGGATCTGGACCAGGAGTGGGTGCTGGACCGGCTCTCCTCGCTCTCGTACACGATCGCGGCCGGTACTTCGCAGATCCAGCGGAACATCGTCGCCGAGCGGATTCTCGGCCTGCCGAAGGGGCGGTGAGCGGGGAGTGGACTTCCAGCTCTCGGAGGACCAGCGCGCCCTGCGGGCGGGGATACGGGGCCTGCTCGCCGGCCGGTTCGACAGGGACCGGATGCGGGCGGCGCACGAGCGGGGAGGGGGCGTGGACCGGGCGCTGTGGCGGGAGCTCGGTGCGGCCGGGTTCTTCGCGCTGCGGCTCCCGGAGGCGGCGGGCGGGGTCGGTCTCGGACTGCCCGAATCCGTACTCTTGTTCGAGGAGGTGGGGCGGGCGCTGCTGCCCGGACCGCTGGCCGCCACCCAGCTGGCCGCGGGCGCGGTGAAGGGGGCGGCCGAGGGTGAGGCCGTGGTCGCGCTGGCGGAGGCGGGGCGGCCCGTGGGGCACCTGGAGGGGGCCGACGCGCTGCTGGTCCTGGACGGGGACCGGACGCGGCTGGTGAGCGGCGGGGCGCTGCGACGGCTGGTGGACGAGGCCCGGCCCGTGCGGTCGCTGGATCCGGGTACGCCGTTGTGGCGGGTGCCGGACCTGTCCGCGTACGAGGGCGAGGTGCTGCCCGACGGGGCGCGGCTGCGGTGCGAGGGTGCGCTGCTGGCCGCGGCCGAACAGCTCGGCAGTGCCGCCCGCAGCCTGGAGGCGGCCGTCCAACACGCCGGTTCGCGGGAACAGTTCGGTGTGCCGATCGGGGCGTTCCAGGCGGTCAAACATCTGTGTGCCGGAATGCTGGTGCGCGCCGAGCCGGCCCGCACTGCCGTCTACGCGGCCGCGGTGACCGGCGACCCGGTGGAGGCCGCCGGGGCCAAGCTCCTTGCCGACGAGGCGGCCGTCGACAACGCCCGCGACTGCCTCCAGGTGCACGGCGGCATGGGCTTCACCTGGGAGGCGGATGTCCATCTGCGTCTCAAGCGGGCCTGGCTGCGGTCCGGGCAGTGGCTGACGGCGGCGGACGCGGAGGAGGTGCTGGCGGCCGATCTGGGCTGAGCGGGGTGCAAGGGTGCCCCGTGCACGCAGGTGACGCGACGGGCCCCAGAGGTTCACGCTGCGGAGTGACGCAGCGCAGTCGGTACGTCCCGATACCGGCTTGTGTCCTATGCGTAATTCGTCACGGGCCGGAGTCGGCGCCGGGCTCGGGTACGCTCCGTTGGATGCGAGTGGTTCTGGAACCTGGCGATCCGGATGTGGCCTGTGCGGCGACTCCGGTCCGCGAGAGGTGCCCTGCTCGTGATCCACGCGGAAGCGCCGGGCCTGCCGGGGAAGCGATTCCCGGGGTGACTGCGCGCCTCTGTTCGACTCTCCGCAACGTGCGTCGCACAGTATGCACCACGCGTACTCCTTCGCGTTGGAATATGCCCGAAGCGCTTGTTGCGGTGACTGTACGTCAACCATGCTGTCTCGTAAGGGAATCACGTTCCGTGACCCTGAGGAGGCGCGAGGCGATGTGTCCGCCGGTTCGGATGGTGTGAGCGGTGCAGGTGCTTCAGGTTCAGTTGGAGGTCGGGCCCGACCCCGCGGAGGTCGGACGGGCCCGCAGATGGGCGCGTTCGAGGCTCGTCGGATCCGGGATAGGAGACGACGAGCCGCTGGCCGAGACGCTCATCCTGCTCATCTCGGAGCTGGTCACGAACGCGGTCGTGCACACGGGCTGTCCGGCCGTGCTGCGCATGCTGTTCGGCTCGACCGGGGCCCCGGGCAATGCCGGGACCGTCCGGGTCGAGGTGGCCGACACCAGCTGCCGCCCGCCGCAGCAGCGGCACGCGGAGGGCGAGGACACCGGCGGCCGCGGCCTTGAACTGGTCGACGGCCTGGCCGACCGCTGGGGCTGGCAGCCGGAAGGTGCGGGCAAGCGCATCTGGTGCGAGGTCGACCGCGGTATCCCGCTGATCCAGGTGCAGATGCAGCCAGGCCCTCCCGAGCGCGAGAATGCCGACGGCTGCGGCGCGGGCGCCGCGTACGAGGCACACGAGGCGCACGCGGGCAGCCACCGCGCGTAGGGCCTCTCGTTCGGATCAGGCCGGGCTCGCGGGGTCCGGCGCGCCCACCCGCGCACGGGGCGGCCGGTATGGCGGGTTCCGTGCGCGCGGCGGCGGCTCAGAGGATCGCGACCGGGGCGACCGGCGTGCCGGTGGCGCCGACGAAGGGCTCCGGCATGGCGGAGAGCAGGAAGGCGTAGCGCCCCGCGTCCGCACAGGCTGTGGACAAGTCCTCCAGGTTCCAGTTCTGGCCCTGGAGCATGCCCATCTCGACCAGGTCGAGTGCGTGCACCCCCAGCCACAGGTCCTCGATCTCCGGCGGGAAGATCTCGAAGGTCAGCGTGTCATTGGCGACCGCGGCCACGTCGCGGGCCCGGAACCACTCCGGCGTGCGGATCGACAGGCCCGGTGACGGATACCCGTAGGCGTTCTTGTCCCCGGAGAGGTACACCTGCACCTGTCCCGTCCGTACGAGGACGATGTCCCCGGACCGTACCCTGACCCCGGCCAGTTCCTCGGCCGCCTCCAGGTCCTCGGGGGTGACCGCGTGGCCGCCCGGCAGCCGGTCCACGCCGTGGGCACGGGCGACGTCGAGGAGGACCCCGCGCGAGACGATGTGCGGCGCCTTGTCGATGCCGCTGAACTGCGCGCCGCCGTGGGCGGTGATCGTGGCCGCCGGCCGCCCGTTGTAGATCTTCCCCGAGTGCGAGGCGTGGGTGAGCGCGTCCCAGTGGGTCGCGGCCTGGAGCCCCAGGACGGCGGTGTCGTCGCTGGTGGCGACGGTGCCGGGGCCGAAGATCTCCTGATTGATCTGGACCATGGTGTGCAGCGGATTGACCCGCCCGGGGATCAGCCCGCTCTGTACGCCGTCCTGCTGGAGCGGCAGGGCGAGCGCGATACGTCGGCCGCTGCGGACGGTGGCCGCCGCCTCCTGTACGACCTCGTCGGTGATGAGGTTGAGGGTGCCGATCTCGTCGTCGGCACCCCAGCGACCCCAGTTGTTCACGCGCTTGGCGAGGTCGTGGAACTCGGCCGGCAAAGACATGGCGCCTCCTGGGGCTTGTGCCGGTGGACCTGATGACCCATAGAATCTAACGGTCCGTCAGAAACCGCGGGAAGGGGCCGGGCATGGGGAACTTCTTGGCAGGCAAGGTCGTGGCAGTGACGGGTGCCGGGCGCGGCATCGGGCGGGCCGTCGCGCTCGCCGCGGCGGCGGAGGGGGCGAGGGTCGTGGTCAACGACTACGGCGTCTCCATCGAGGGAGGTGAGCCCGCCAGCGAGATAGCGGAGTCCGTCGTCAAGGAGATCGTGGCGGCGGGCGGCGAAGCGGTCGCGGTGGCGGACGACATCTCCACGATGGCCGGCGGACAGCGGGTCGTGGACACCGCGCTGGCGGAGTTCGGCCGGATCGACGGGGTCGTCTGCGTGGCCGGGATCCTGCGTGAACGCATGCTCTTCAACATGTCCGAGGCGGAGTGGGACCCCGTGGTCGCCACCCATCTCAAGGGCACGTTCACCGTTTTCCGGGCGGCCTCCGCGGTGATGCGCAAACAGGAGGGCGCCGGCACGCTCATCGGCTTCACCAGCGGCAACCACCAGGGCAGCGTCGCCCAGGCGAACTACAGCGCGGCCAAGGGCGGCATCATCTCGCTGGTCCGCAGCGCGGCGCTGGGCCTCCACAAGTACGGCGTCACGGCGAACGCGGTCGCGCCGGTGGCGCGGACCCGGATGTCCGCGAACGTCCCCATGGAGTTGAAGGAGATCGGCGAACCGGAGGACGTGGCGGCACTCGTCGTCTACCTGCTCAGCGAGCGCGCCCGCGCGGAGAGGATCACCGGCCAGGTGTACACGATCGCGGGCCCGAAGATCGCGGTCTGGGCCCAGCCGAGGGAACTGCGCGCGGGGTACGCGGAAGGGGCGGCGTGGACTCCGGAACGCATCGCGGACTTCCTGCCCGGGACGGTCGGGACGGACCCGATGCCGATGCTGGCGCAGCTGGAGGAGATGGCGGCGGCGGCCAAGGCCGCGGCGCGGCCGAACGCGTAGCCGGGTGAGCCTTCCCGCCCCGGGGCGGGCGCCTGCCACCGCCTCTGCGGCACGGGTTCCTTCCCCTTGCGGGGTGGGGCGGCCCGCATTCGTCCCTGCGGGGTGGGGCGGGCGCGGATTCGTTCCTGCGGGGTGGAGTGGGCCTGTGTCCTCCTGCCTGAGGGGGCTTGCCCTGCGGGAGCGGGGCGTGAAATCAAGCCCCTCCGGCGATTGAGGAGCGGGGGTGCGGGGGCGGAGCCCCCGGTCGGGGCCGAGCTCCGGTTGCCTGGCGCGGGCGCGTCGCCGGGGCGCTGCCCCGGACCCCGCTCCTCACTCGCCGGAGGGGCTTGATCTGGCCACGTACACGCACAAGTGCGGGAAGCACACCGGCAATTCAAGGAACACCACCGCCGAGCGCGTGCTCGGCCCAGCGAGGGAGTCGAGATGAGAGGCGTCGTCTTCGACGGCAAACGGACCGAGGTCGTCGACGACCTGGAGATACGCGACCCCGGCCCCGGCGAGGTGCTGGTGGGCATCGCCGCGGCCGGGCTCTGCCACAGCGATCTGTCGGTGATCGACGGGACGATCCCGTTCCCGCTGCCGGTCGTGCTCGGCCACGAGGGCGCCGGCGTCGTCGAGGCGGTCGGCGCAGGCGTGAGCCATGTCGCGCCCGGCGACCATGTGGCCCTGTCCACGCTCGCCAGCTGCGGCGCCTGCGCGCAGTGCGACCGGGGAAGGCCCACGATGTGCCGCAAGGCGATCGGCATGCCGGGGCAGCCGTTCTCGCGCGGCGGGAAACCGCTGTACCAGTTCGCGTCCAACTCGGCCTTCGCCGAACGGACCCTGGTCAAGGCCGTGCAGGCGGTGAAGATCCCCGCCGACCTGCCCCTGACCTCGGCCGCCCTGATCGGCTGCGGGGTGCTGACGGGAGTCGGAGCCGTACTCAACCGGGCCAAGGTCGACCGCGGCGAGAGCGTCGTCGTCATCGGCACCGGCGGCATCGGGCTCAACGTGATCCAGGGCGCGCGGATCGCCGGAGCGCTGACCATCGTCGCGGTCGACTCCAACCCCGACAAGGAGGCCGTGGCCCGGCAGTTCGGCGCCACGCACTTCCTCACCTCGGCGGAGGGCGTCAAGGAGATCCTGCCGCACGGCGCCGACCACGCCTTCGAGTGCGTGGGTCGCACCGAGCTGATCCGTACCGCGATCGACCTGCTGGACCGGCACGGCCAGGCGATCCTGCTCGGCGTGCCGGCGGCGACGGCCGAGGCGTCGTTCCTGGTCTCGTCGATGTACCTGGACAAGTCGATCCTGGGCTGCCGCTACGGCTCCTCGCGGCCGCAGCGCGACATCGCGCTGTACGCGGAGCTGTACCGCGAGGGCCGGCTGCTGCTGGACGAACTGGTCACCGAGACCTACCCGGTGGAGGACTTCGCCAAGGCGGCGGACGACGCGCACCACGGGCGGGTGGCCCGGGGCGTGCTGGTGTTCTAGGCCCTGACACTCCTCTAGGCCCTGACACCGCGCGGCCGGGCCCCGGCCGCCGTCGACCGGAACGTCCGCCGGTACATCGTCGGCGACACCCCCAGCGCCGCCTGCAGATGCTGCCGGAGGGAGGTGGGGGTGCCGAAGCCGGCGTCACGCGCGATCCGGTCGACCGACAGATCGGTGGACTCCAGCAGCCGGCGGGCCAGCTCCACCCGCTGCTGGGTCAGCCACTGGACCGGGCTGATCCCGACCTCCTCGCGGAACCGCCGGGTGAACGTCCGTACGCTCATCGACTCCTGCTGCGCCATGTCGCGCAGCAGGATCGGCGACTCCAGCCGGCCGAGCGCCCAGGCCCGGGCGGTGGTCGTGGCCGAGACGCCCGGGTCGGGGAGCGGGCGCTGGATGTACTGGGCCTGGCCGCCGTCGCGGTGCGGCGGTACGACCGTGCGCCGGGCGACGTCGTTGGCGACGGCGGTGCCGTGGTCGCGGCGCACGATGTGCAGGCAGAGGTCGATGCCGGCGGCGACCCCGGCGGACGTGAGGACGTCCCCGTCGTCGATGAACAGGACGTCGGGATCGACCCGGACGGCGGGGAACAGCTTCTGGAAGTGGTCGGCGGCGGACCAGTGGGTGGTGGCCGGGCGCCCGTCGAGGTATCCGGCCGCGGCGAGGACGTAGCCGCCGGTGCAGATGGAGACCATCCGCGTGCCGGGCCTGATGTGCGCGAACGCGGCGGCGAGCTCGTCCGTCAGCCGGCCCTCGGTGTAGACGGGGCCGAGTTCGTAGCTGGCGGGGATCACCACGGTGTCGGCCGTGGCGAGCGCCTCCGGGCCGTTCTCGACGGTGATCGTGAAGTCCGCGTCGGTGCTGACCGGGCCGGGCGGCCGGATCGAGCAGGTCACGACTTCGTACAGTTTCCGGCCTCGGTTCAGCGGCTCGGAACCGAGCGAACGGCCGAAAATCCTTTGAGGGATGCCCAGTTCGAAGGGGAGCAGCCCATCGAGGGCGAGAACGACGACCCGGTGCGGCACGGTACGGACTCCCTTCGCACTAGCTGGTGTAGACCATAAGCTGATACATGTCCTCGGTGTGAAGGAAAAGTCAGCAGACCTCGCGGGCATTCCCGCCGCGGATCATGAAGGCGCTCCGCGCGATGCGCCGCCCCTGCCGTGTGCGCCCCTCGGACCGGACCGGCTCTGGAACCGCAACTTCCGGCTCTTCTTCGTGGCCCGGACCGCCGCCCTCTTCGGCGACGGAATGATCCCGGTGGCGCTCACCGCGGGGCTGCTGGGAGCCGGGCGGCCGCACTCCTCGGTGGGATTCGCGCTGGCGGCCTGGATGGGCCCGCTGGCCCTGTTCGTCCTCTTCGGCGGCGTCCTGGCGGATCGTTTCACCCCGCGCCGGATGATGATCATCGCTGACGCGCTGCGGCTGATCGGCGCCTCGGTGCTCGCGGTCTCCTTCGCCACCGGCAACCCGCCGCTGTGGGCGGTGTACGCGCTGAGCGCGGTGGCCGGTGTGGGGGCGGCGCTCTTCCAGCCGGGGGTCGCTTCGACCACCCCGCGGGTGGCGACGGACGTGCAGCGCGGCAATGCGGTGCTGCGGGTGTCCGAGGCGCTGATGACCATGGCCGGCCCGGCGTTCGCGGGCATGCTCGTCGGGCTGGCGAGCGCCGGCGCGGTCTACGCGGCCAATGCGGCGACGTTCCTGGTCTCCGGTGTCTGCCTCTTCCTGCTGCGGCTCGCGCCCGCCCCGTCGGACGAGGCGCCGCGCGGGACGTTCGTCGCGGAACTGGTCGACGGCTGGCGCGAGTTCAGGGCGCGCAGCTGGCTGTGGGGCGTGATCGCGATCTGGACGGTGTACGGCTTCGCCGTGCTCGGGCCGATGCTCCCGCTGACCGCCGTCGAGGTCACCGAGGCGCACGGCTCGGGGACGTACGGCGCGATGATGGCGGTGAACGGCGCGGGCAGCGTCCTCGGCGGCCTGCTGGCCCTGCGGCTGCGCCCGCGCCGCCCGCTGACCGCGGGGGCCTTCGCCCTGACCGGGGTGTGCGTGAACCTGGTGGTGCTGGGGCTCGGGCTGCCGGTGCTCGCGCTGGGGGCCGGACAGTTCGTGGCGGGCGCGGCGTTCGCGTTCTGGCTGGTGATGTGGTCGACGACCGTGCAGACGCATGTACCGCCGGAGGCGCTGAACCGGCTGCACGCGTACGACGTGGCCGGCTCGCTGCTGATGCTGGCGGCGGGCCGCGCGCTGGCCGGACCGGTCGCGGACCGGCTGGGCGCCCCGGAGGTGCTGCTCGCCGGTGCGGTGATCAACATGCTGGCGGTGGGCGTCCTGCTGGCGGCCCGGCCGATCCGGCGGCTGGAGCGGATCGGGTGAGCGGGCGAAGTGTTCCCCGCATCCGGGGAGTTGCGGCCGGGGCGGCCGTGCTGACCGTCGCGGCCGGGCTCGGAGTGCGTACCGTGGCGGACGGAGCGGTCGCCAAGTACGCGGGTGACGCGCTCTACACCGTCCTGGTCTGCGCCCTCGTCGTTCTGTGCGCCCCCCGCGCCCGGCCGCTCGCCGTGGCCGGTGCCGGACTGGGGATCAGCTGGGCGGTGGAGTTCTTCCAGCTCACCGGCGTACCCGCCGAACTGTCCGAACGCAGCGCGGTGGCACGGCTGGTGTTCGGCTCGACGTTCAACGCGCCCGACCTGTTCTGGTACGCGGTGGGAGCGACGGCCGTCTGGGCGGCTCACCGTGCGGTTATTTGCGGCGGGCCCGTTCCTCGGACTGCTGCATCTCGATGACCCGCAGGACGTGTTCGGTGGTCTGCCGGCGCGCACTGCCCGCGACGAGCAGCGCCGAGCCGGCCACCGAGAGGGGCGCGGAGACGGCCAGGAGGATCAGCTGCGTGGACATGGTGCCGTCCAGCTCGCAGATCGACGCGCGGGAGCAGTAGAACGAGTCGTCCTGGTCCCACATCAGGAAGCCCAGCCGCACCCACAACCCACAGGCCACGAGCAGCAGAACGGCCCCCCAGCCCTGCATCAGCGCCGACCTGTGGTGGAAGTGCTGACGTTCGACCCACTGCATGCGAGACCCCCGGGACGCGGACGGAGCGGCGCGGACGCGTGGGCCCGCTCCGTGTGCGGTGTGCCCGGCCGCCGATCGACGCAGATCGTACGCGTATGCGAGAAGCCGGCTTCCGGACGGTGTCGGGGAACGCGTGGCCCGATCCCTGCGAACCATGTCCTCCGGGCCACTCGTGGGAGGGGCCGCGGAGGCCGGATGCTGGCGGCGTGACCCAGACAACGGAACCCGCCACCAGCGACGACAGCCCGCGGACCGGCCACGAGGCCCCCCGGCCCCGCCGCATTCACCGCGCCTGGATCGTCGCCGCCGTCGCCTTCGTGACGATCATCGGCGGCGCCGCCTTCAACGCCCTGCCCGGGCTGCTGATCGACCCTCTGCACGAGGACTTCGGGTGGTCGCGCGGGGAGATCGGGCTGGCCGTCTCGATCGACATGGCGCTGTACGGGCTCACCGCGCCGTTCGCCGCGGCGCTGATGGACCGGTTCGGCATCCGCCGGGTCGTGGTCGTCGCCCTCAGCGCCGTGGCGGCCGGTGCGCTGGCCAGCGTCTGGATGACCGCGGCCTGGCAGCTGATGATCTACTGGGGGCTGCTCGTCGGGCTCGGCACCGGCGCGATGGCGATGTCCTTCTCCGCGACGGTCACCAACCGCTGGTTCGTCGCCCGCCGGGGCCTGGTCACCGGCATCCTCACCGCGGCCGGCGCCTCGGGGCAGCTCGTCTTCCTGCCCCTGTGCGCCTGGATCGTCGACCGGCACGGCTGGCAGCCCGCCTCGGTGACCGTCGCCCTGGCCGCCCTGGCCGTCGTCCCGTTCGTCATGCTCCTGATGCGCGACCACCCGGCCGACGTGGGCCTCGCCCCGTACGGCGGTGAGTACGTCGCCAAGCCCGCGCCCGCACGCGGGGCGGCGAGGCGCACCGTACGCGTCCTGTTCGACGCGGCCCGCACCGGACCGTTCTGGCTGCTGGCCGGGTCCTTCGCGATCTGCGGTGCCTCCACCAACGGTCTGATCCGCACCCACTTCGTGCCCTCGGCCCACGACCACCACATGCCGATCACCGCGGCGGCCTCGCTGCTCGCCGTCATCGGGATCTTCGACATCATCGGCACGGTCTTCTCCGGCTGGCTCACCGACCGCTTCGACGCCCGCCGGCTGCTGGCCGTCTACTACGCCCTGCGAGGCGTCTCGCTCCTCTTCCTTCCGGTTCTGATGTCCGCCACCGTGGAGCCGCCGATGATCTTCTTCATCGTCTTCTACGGCCTCGACTGGGTCGCCACGGTCCCGCCGACCCTGGCCCTGTGCCGGGAGCAGTACGGCGAGGACAGCGCGATCGTCTTCGGCTGGGTCCTCGCCTCCCACCAGGTGGGCGCGGCGCTGGTGGCGTTCCTCGGCGGGGTGGCGCGCGACCACTTCGGCTCGTACGACGTGGTCTGGTACGCGGCGGGGGCGCTCTGCGCGATGGCGGCGCTGATGGCACTGATGATCCGCCGGGTGAAGGGGCTGCCCGCGGCCGTCGCGGGGTGAGCCGATCGGTCGATGGCGGCGGACGCCGTCGCGGGGTGAGCCGGCTCAGCCGCTGAAGCGTCCGAACGACCCGCGGTGGAAGAGCAGCGGACCCTCTCCGTCTTCGTCCGCCGTCGCCCCCAGCGCCTCCACCCGGCCGACGACGATCAGGTGGTCGCCGCCGGTGTGGACGGCCTGGATGCGGCAGTCGACCCACGCGGGCACGTCGTGCAGCAGGGGCGAACCGGTCGCGGGCGCGGGGGAGTGCGCCACTCCGGCGAACTTGTCGGCCCCGCTCACCGCGAAGCCCCGGCACAGCGCGCCCTGGTCCGCGCCCAGGATGTTGACGCAGAAGGCCCCGGCGCGGGCGATGCGGGGCCAGGTCGTCGACGTACGGGCGACCATGAACGTGACCAGTGGCGGGTCCAGCGAGAGCGAGGAGAACGACTGGCAGGCGAAGCCCGCCGGGCCGGCCGATCCGTCGGCGTCGCCCGGGTCGTGTGCCGTGACCACGGTGACCCCGCTCGCGAAGTGCCCCAGGACGCGCCGGAACTCGCCCCGGTCGAGCGGCAGCCGCTCGTCCTCGGCGACGGCCCGCAGCGAGGGCCGCGGCAGCGGATCGACCCGCTCCGGGCCGACGGCCGTCGGAGCGCCGACGGACCTGAGATAGCGGACTGCGGTTGCGGCCATGCCTGCGTGTCCCATCACCCCTCGATTAGAGCTGACGATGCGTCAGATGGGAAGGGCGGGGAAGGAAGGACCCCCGACCTTCGTCAGGGGTGACCCCTGCCGTTCGGCCCGGGAGTCCCGCCGCCGTCGCGCCTACGTTCGGGCCCCATGAGAAGAGAAACCGGAAGCCGGACCCGGAACGCACGGCCCCTGGTCGCCTGCGCGGTCCTCGGGGCGGGAGCGGCCACCGTCATGGGCCTCGCCCCGGGAGGCCTGGGGACCGAACGGGCCGTGGAGGTGACGGACGGCGCCTCGGCGTCGGTATACCGCTCGGTGACCGGGGCGGTGGACGACGTACCCGCCTGGGCGGGAACGTTGCTGGAAGCAGCCTGTGACGGGATGCTGGTGGCCCTCGGACTGCTGCTGGTGTGGGTCTGGTGGCGTGCCGTACGGCGGGGTGACACCCAGGTCTCCGCCGGTGCGGTGCTCATCGGGTCCGGCACCGTGCTCGCCTACGCGATCAGTGAGGCCGTGAAGCTCGTCGTCGACGAGGAGCGCCCCTGCCGGGTACTGCTCCACGGCGCGGCGGCGCTCGCCGAGTGCCCGTCACCGGGTGACTGGTCCTTCCCGAGCAACCACGCCACCCTCGCGGCCGGTCTGGGCGTGGGCCTGGCACTGCTGCGGCCCCGACTGGCCGCCGTCACCCTGCCCTTGGCAGCGGCGGCGGCGCTGCTGAGGGTTCTGGTGGGGGCGCACTATCCGCACGACGTGCTGGCCGGTGCGGTGCTCGGAGGCTCGGTGGCCGCGGCCGTACTGCTCGCTTTCCTGCCGCTCGCCCGGGCGGCGGCGTCAGCGATCGGCGGGCGGCTGCGCGGGGGAGGCGACCCCGGCCTCGTGGGCGACGACCGCGGCGGCGGCCCGGTTGTCCACGCCCAGCCGGGCCAGGATGGAGCTCACATGGGCCTTGACCGTCCCCTCGACCAGGTGGAGCCGGCGCGCGATCTGCCCGTTGGACAGCCCGCCGCCGAGGAAGGCCAGCACGTCGCGTTCCCGGGCGGTGAGCGCGCGGACCCGTTCCCGGGCGGCGGTACGGCGGCCTGCCAGGGCGCCCGCGCCCGTCGCCGAGAGATGGGCGACGACCCGGGCCGCGACCTTCGGTGACAGGTAGGCGGCGCCGTCGGCCACCGCGCGGACTCCCGCGATCAGCTCCTCGGGCTCACCCGACTTGATCAGGAAACCGGCGGCGCCGCCCCCGAGCGCCTGGAGGATGTAGTCGTCCTCGCCGAAGGTCGTCAGCATCACGACGCCCGTCGCCGGGACGGTGCGCCGGATCTCGGCAGCCGCCTCGATGCCGTTGGTCCCCGGCATCCGGATGTCGAGCACGGCCACGTGCGGGTGGTGACGGTGCACCTGCTCCACGGCCTCGTGGCCGTCCGACGCCTCGGCGACGATCTCGATGCCCGGATCGGTGGAGAGCACAGCACGCACCCCGGCACGGATCATCGGCTCGTCGTCGGCGATGAGGACGCGGATCATCTGTCTTCCTTCGTGGTGCGGGAGGGGGCGTGCGGCGTTCACGGGGCGAGTGCCTCCTTGGACAGCAGTCTGCCGTCCCGGAAGCAGAGCCGGTACGCGTCCCCGGACCGGTCATCGAAGCGGTCGGCGGTCATCGCGTAGTACACACACGTGACGCCCGGTCCCTTCGGCTCCCCGGCCACCGGCCGCTGCCTGGTCTCGCGTTCGGGCAGCAGGTGGGCGACCGAGGCCCGTTCCTGGCCCACCCGGAGCCGTGCGTAGTCGCCCGGGTGCAGGACGGACTGCCGGGCCGAGTGGATGTCCCACCCCATGAGCGCGGCGCTCAGCACCGCCCACGCCGCCAGTGGCAGCACGACGGCGAGGACCAGGGCCCGGCGGACGCGGCTGCGGGCGCGCCGGTGCTCCGGGGGCAGGTCCTGCCGGACGGCTTCGGGCGCGGCGGTGGGGAGGAGTTGGACGGGCGGGGTGTGCGGGAGGCGCGCGACGACCGCGAAGCCGTCGGCGTACGGGCCGTGGGTGAAGGTGCCCCCCGCCAGCCGTACGCGTTCGTCCAGCCCGATCAGCCCCAGCCCGGTGCCGGGGGCGCCCGACCAGCCCGTGGTTCCGGGCGGCGGGCCGTTCTCGACCCGTACCGTCGTCACCCCGCCTCCGTGGACCAGCCGCACGTCCACCCGGGCCCGCGGCGCGTGCTTGGCCGCGTTCGTCAGGGCCTCCTGGACGACGCGGTGGGCGGCCCGTGCGGCCGGCGGGGGCATGGCCGCGGCGTCGCCCTCGGTGTGGAGGGCGACCGGGAGACCGGCGGCGGCCGCCTCCGCGACCAGCCGGGGAATGCCGGTGCCGGGCGGTCCGGGCGGCCCGTCGTCAGCCTCCTCGCGCAGGAGGCCGATCACCTCGCCGAGCCGCTCCACCGAGGCGGCCGCCCGGGCCCGGATCTCGCCGGCCGCTGCCCGGTGGACCTCGTCCAGCCCGGGAGCGAGTTTGAGGGCGCCGGCCGACAGGGCGATGAGGCTCAGCTCGTGCCCGAGGACGTCGTGCACGTCCTGCGCGATGCGGGCCCGCTCACGGGACCGGGCCTGCTCCGCGACGAGCTGCTGCTCGCGCTCCAGCCGGGCCGCCCGCTCCCAGCCGGCCCGTACGAGCTCCTGGTACTGACGCCAGAACCGTCCCGCGAACCACGGCAGCATCGCGGCCACCACGACCACCGCGACGAACCGCCCCGCCATCAGCAGCCAGGAAGGCACCAGGGCAACCGCCACCACTCCACCGGCCACCAGCGTGACGAGCACCAGAAGGGTCGGCCCGGTCCTGCCCGGCTCGCGCCCGGCGAGGAACGCCGTCACCGCGGCAGGCAGCGCCCACCACAGGCTGACCGTGCTCAGTGCGACGCAGGCCCCGGCGGCCACGGTCAGCAGGCTCCCCGGTGCGGCGGCCCGCCGGGCCGCGTCGCTGATCGTCGCTCTCTCCACCCGGCCGACCGTACGCAACCGGAGGCTGCGGCGGCACTGCCGAAAGTCAGGGGTGCCCGACGCCCGCACATGGAGGTTGGCCGCGGCTTCCCGTACAGCGGCGACACCGGGTGGCGCAGCGGATACCCGGAGTTGTCACAAGTGGGGGAGCGAAAGGAGATGCGAGATGACCAGTGCGCCCGACTACGGGCAGGGCATCGACTCCGAACGCGCCCTGAAATGCGCGGTACAGCGCATCCGCGGAGATCGTGTCCAGATCATCGAGGGGATCATCGAGCCCGTGTCACCGACCTGGGAGCACGAACGCGCCGCCCGGGTGGTCCGCCGCCAGATCGAGGACCGTGTCGACGCACTCGGATGCGTCGAGGGCTCGGGGAACCTGGACCTGCCCGGCTCGTCGAACTGGTACGTCCCCGACATCGCCGTCGTACCCGAGGCGCTCGCCAAGGGCGGCGGGGCTCTGCTCCCCGACCAGACGCTTCTCGTCGTGGAAGTCACGTCCGAGTCGGACGCGGAGACCGACCGGGTCGTGAAGCGCCGCCGGTACGCCGAGTACCGTGCCCCCCTCTACCTCCTCGTCGACCGGATCGAAGGCAGCGTCACCCTGTTCTCGGAGCCCGGCGATCTCGGGTACACCCACGTGGACGGCCCGCACCCGTTCGGTACGGTTCTGCGGCTGCCGGACCCGTTCGGCCTGGACCTGGACACGAGCGGGCTGTCCCCCGCGTGACGCGGGCGCCCCTCACACGCCCCGGTACTTCGGCACCCGCCGCTCCACGAAGCTCGCCACGCCCTCGTTGGCGTCCTGCGTCGTCATGTTGATCTCCTGAGCCATCGCCTCGGCCGCGAACGCCGTGGTCCGGTCCGCGTCCAGCGACGCGTTGACGAGCTGCTTCGTGAGGGCGATCGCGCGGGTGGGTCCCTCGGCCAGGCGCTGGGCCCAGGCCTTCGCCGTAGCCGCCAGCTCCTCGTCCGGGACCGTCCGGTTGACCAGGCCCAGACGCTCCGCCTCCGCCGCCGGCAGCGAGTCGCCGAAGAACATCAGCTCCTTGGCGCGCTGCGGGCCGATCAGGCGCGGCAGCAGGTACGCCCCACCGCCGTCCGGTACGAGGCCGCGGCGCACGAACACCTCGATGAACGTGGCCGACTCGGCGGCCAGCACCAGGTCGCAGGCGAACGCGAGATGCGCGCCGATGCCCGCCGCCGTGCCGTTGACCGCCGCGAGGACGGGCTTCTCGCAGTCCAGGACCGCGGCGATCAGGCGCTGAGCACCGAGCCGGATCGTACGGGCCACGTCGCCCGGGACCCGGTCGCCGGTGGCGGGGGAACGGGTGGCTTGGGAACCGGTGGCCGGGGCGCCGCGAAGGTCGGCGCCCGCGCAGAAGCCGCGGCCGGTGGCGGTGAGGACCACGGCCCGGATGCCGGGGTCGGCGGAGGCCTCGCCGAGCAGGGCGATGATGCGTTCGCGCTGGTCCCAGGTGACGGCGTTCATCGCCGCGGGGCGGTTGAGCGTGATCCACGAGACGCCGTTGTCAGTGGCGTGGAGTATCAATGATTCAGGCGATCCGGACGGGTCGGCGTGGTCAGTGGTGTCTTCGGGGGAGGACGGCATGAGGCAGCTCCTGGGCGGGTGGTGGGCCCGGTGGCGGGGTGGGCGGTCGGCGTGGTGGCGGGGTCGGTCAGCGGCAGACCGCCAGCGCGTCCAGGGCGACGGCGCCCTGGCCCCGGCCCAGCACCATCAGCGGGTTGATGTCGAGCTCGACGAGGTCGTCGCCGAGTTCCAGGGCCATCCGCTGCACCCGCAGGACGACTTCGACGAGGGCGTCCACATCCACCGGCGGACCGCCCCGCACGCCTTCCAGCAGTGCCCGGCCGCGCAGTTCGCCGAGCATCGCCCGCGCCTGGTCCTCGCCGAACGGCGGCACGCGCACCGCCGCGTCGTGCAGCACCTCGACGAGTACGCCTCCGAGGCCGACCGTCACCGTCGGTCCGAACAGGGCGTCCTGCGTGACGCCGACCATCATCTCGACGCCCCGCTCGATCATCTGGCAGACCAGGATGCCGTCCAGCTCGACGTCCTCGTAGCGCGCGATGTCGGTGAGTTCGCGATAGGCGTCCCGCACCTGGCTGGCGGAGGTGAGACCGACCTTGACCAGGCCCAGTTCCGTCTTGTGCGCCAGCCGCGCGCCGGACGCCTTCATGACGACGGGGTAGCCGACGAGCCCCGCCGCCCGGACGGCCGCCGCGGCGCTGGTCACCAACTGCTCGCGGGGCACCCGGATTCCGTACGCGCGCAGCAGCTGCTTCGCCGCGTGCTCGCTCAGCTGGTGGCCCGGGCGCATCAGTGCCTGCGCCTTGCGGAAGGAGGGCGACGGGGTGCGCGGCGCCTCGTCGAACGGGGAGCGGTAGGAGGCGGTGAACCGGTGGTGGTCCAGATACGCCTTCACCGCGGTGATGCAGTTGCCGAACGTACGGAAGGTGGCGACGCGGGACGAGCCGAGCAGCGTCGTGCGGTAGGCGTCCTCGGTGCCGACCGGCGACCCCCAGATCACGCACACCAGCTTGTCCGTGGCCTCCGCCGCGTCCACCAGGTCCTGCGCGAGCTTGTCGCTCATCGGCGGGAAGGGGCCGGTGATCGGACAGATCAGCACCCCGACCTCCGGGTCGGCGAGGATCGCGTCGATGATCTTCCGGCCGCGCCAGTCGCCGACCGGGTGGCCGCCGTTGTCGACCGGGTTCGCCACGTTCAGGTAGGAGGGGATCCAGGTGTGGAGTTCGGCCTGCTTCGCCTCGGACAGGACCGGGAGCGACAGACCGGCCTCCGTCGCCAGGTCCGAGAAGTGCGCGCCCGTGCCGCCCGAGATCGAATACACCACGACGCCGTCGGCGAGGGGCTTGCGGGCCCGGGCCAGGAGGGCCGCGGTGTCCTGGAGTTCGTCGAGGCCGTCCACCCGGATCACGCCGAACTGCCGCATCGCCGCGTCGACGACCTGGTCGGCGCCGGTCAGCTTGCCGGTGTGTGACGCGGCCATCCTGGCCCCCGTCTCCGTACGTCCCACCTTGACCGCCACCACCGGGACCCCGGCCCGCGCGGCGCGGTCCGCGGCGAGCAGGAAGGAGCGCCCGTCCTTGAGCCCTTCGACGTAGCAGGCGATCGCCCCGACCTCGGGGCGCTGCGAGAAGTACGCGATGAAGTCGGAGGTCTCCAGATCGGCCTCGTTGCCCGTGGGAGCCCAGTGCGAGAGCCGCACGCCCAGCTCCTGGAGCGTGTAGACGGGGCGTCCCTGGTGGCCGGACTGGGTGATCAGCGCGATCGCCGGCCCGTCCAGGTCGTCGCGGAACTCCTCGAAGGCGTTGAGGTTGGTGTTCGGGCCGAGCAGCCGCAGCCCCGACCGCTCGACGGCGGCGGCCAGCCGGGCCTGTGCGGCGGCGCCCTCCGCACCGGTCTCGGCGAATCCGGAGGCGAAGGCGACGGCGAACTTCACCTTGGCCTGCGCGAGTTCCTCGATCACGGGGAGCGGGTCGCCGACCAGCAGGACCGCCAGGTCCACCTGTTCCGGCAGATCGGCGACGGAGGGAGCGCAGGCCCGGCCGAAGACGGACTCGCGGGTGGGGTGCACCGGATGCAGCCGTGCCCCGACGCGCTCGGCCCAGGCGATCAGCTGACGGGTGATCCCGGTGTTGGGGCGTCCCTCGGTGTCGGACGCGCCGATGACGGCGACGGACTCCGGCCGGAAGAACCGGTCCAGATCCGGTACGGGCGCGTGCAGCGGGCGGCCGCTGACGTCGAGGTCGCCCTCCGCGGCGGCGGCCGCCATGCTGTGGACGGCGGCGTGCGGTTCCTCGCCGCAGGCCACCACCCTGGCGCGGAAGTCGGTGGTGAGGGTGCCGTGAGTCGATCCAAGCATCGTTCCGCCCACTCCTGCTCGAAAGTCCGTCGGCACGCGCGGTGCCCGGGCACAAAACTGACGCTCTGTCAGGTTACTGAACTGACGGCCCGTCAGGAATGGGCGTGCAGGGAAAGGTTGAGAGCGGAGCTCCGGAAGGACCTGAGAGCGGTGGTCCGGAAGGACCTGAGAGCGGTGGTCCGGGATCCTGCCACCGGACCACCGCTCTCGACCTCGGGACGCCCCACGGGCGTCAGAGTGCGGCGACGACCTCCTCGGCGACGCGCTCGCCCGAGCGGACGGCGCCGTCCGTCCCCGCTCCGACGGGCGCGCGCAGCGCGGCGCCGTAGCGGGTCAGGGTGCCGGGCGGGACGTGGCTGACCGGGCCACCACGGAAGGTGGGTCTCGTTGTCCCGGCGCTGGAGCACGAACCGGTCGGGGTCTTCGCGCGGGCGGGGACGGATCACGGCCGGGTCCGGTTTCCCGGCCGACGACTGCGGGGTCTTCGCGCGGGCGGGGGCGGATCAAACGCTGCGCGCCAGCCGCTTCGCGATCTTCTGTGCGTCCAGGGCCATTTCGCGGAACATGCCGCTGATCGGGTTGGTGAACCCGGTGAAGTACAGGCCGGGCGCCTGCTTCGGCGTGCGGCCGCCGTGCGCCACCGGACGGCCCCGCGCGTCCAGCACCCCGAGATGGCCGACCAGCGGTTCCAGGGCCCGCCGATAGCCGGTCGCGGCGATCACCGTGTCCGGGGTGATCCGGGTCCCGTCCGCCAGCACCACCGCGTCCTCGTCGAACGACTCGACGGCCGCCACCGGTACCACCCGGCCGTCCTTCACCGCGTCGATCAGTCCCACGTCCTGGACCGGGATCGCCCCGTCCTTGACCCGGGAGTACAGGCCCGTGTCCGGGCGGGGCAGCCCCTGTTCCGCGAGGTCGGGCACCGCGACGCGGGCCATCAGCCCACCCGCCCGGTCGACGAGCGCGACGGGCAGCCGGCGCACCAGGATGCCCGTCGCCTGTGCGGGCCAGCCCGCCGTGGAGCGGCGCACGATGTGCGGGACGGTGCGCACCGCGAGCCGTACGCGCGCCGCGCCGCCCTCCACCAGGTCGACGGCGATCTCCGCGCCCGTGTTGCCGACGCCCACGACGAGGACGTCCTGGCCCGCGTACGGAGCCGGGTTGCGGTACGCGGAGGCATGCAGCAGTTCGCCGGTGAAGGTGTCGCGTCCGGACCAGTCGGGGATCCGCGGGGTGTGGTTGTAGCCGGTGGCCACGACCACGGCCCGGCCGGTCAGTTCCCGTCCGCCGGTCGCGGTCAGCCGCCATCCGGTGCCGTCGGCCGCCCGGTCGACGCGGGAGACCTCGACGCCCGTCACCACTTCCAGCTCGTGGTGCTCGGCGTACTTCTCCAGGTAGCGCACCACGTCGTCCCGGGAGACCCAGCGGCCGAACCTGCGGGGCATGGGCAGCCCGGGCAGGGCGGACCAGCGCCGGGTGGTGTGCAGGTGCAGCCGGTCGTAGTGGCGCCGCCAGGACGCCCCCACGTCCGCGGACTTCTCCAGGACGACCGCGCGGACCCCCTGCTCGCGCAGGGCCGCGGCGGCGGCCAGGCCGCCCGGACCGCCGCCGATGACGTAGACCGGTCGGTCCTCGGTGATGTCGGTGGGGGCCGGGGTATTGCTGCTACCGGCGGTAGGTGTGCTGTCGGACATGGTTCGGAGCGTAATCGCGCGCCCCCTTGATGGGTCTCGGTCAAGACCGGAATCGATTGCGAATTGATCACGGGTGCGCGCCTCTTGCGCGGGCCGCCGCCATCGGGTGAACTGACGTACCGTCAGATCCAGCGAACGGGAGGCCCCACATGCGGACGATCTGGCTCGACGGAGCCCAATGGCTCGCCGTGCTCCGAATAGGCCTCGGCCTGTGGTGGCTGGAGAGCTGGCGCCACAAGGACAAGAAGGGCTGGTTCGAACGCGGCACCGGCATCGCCTGGGCGTCGGACGTCGCGGGCAAGCACCGCTGGCCGATGGTCCGGACCGGCTTCGAGAAGATCGTCGCGCCCCGGCCGAAGGCCATGGCGTACCTCGTCGTCTACGCGGAACTGGCCCTGGGCCTGGGCCTGGTGACCGGCCTCCTGACCCCGGTCGCGCTCGTCGCCGGGCTGCTGCTCAATCTGCTCTACCTGGTGCTGATGATCCACGACTGGGCCGAGCAGGGACAGAACGCGATGATGGCGCTGATCTCCCTCGTCGCGCTGTTCGCGATGTCCTGGCAGGCCTGGTCCCTGGACCGGGCGTTCGGGCTCTTCCTGTGACGGGCGCGGTGCGGGCTCCCCGCTACGACCTCCCGGAACCCGACGCGTTCACCCGCCCCTACTGGGACGCCGCCGCCGAGGGGCATCTGCTGCTGCGGCACTGCCGCGCCTGCGACCGGGCGCATCACTACCCGCGCGAGTTCTGCCCGCACTGCTGGAGCGAGGAGGTCGACTGGGTGCGGGCGAGCGGCCGGGCCACGCTCTACACCTGGTCCGTCGTCCACCGCAACGACCTGCCGCCGTTCGGCGGCCGTGTCCCGTACGTCGCCGCGGTCGTCGATCTCGCGGAGGGGCCGCGGATGATGACGGAGGTCGTGGAGTGCGAGGAGAGCGCCCTCGCCATCGGGATGGAGCTGCGGGTGACGTTCCGGCGGGAGGAGGGGTGCGAGGCGGTGGCGGTCTTCCGGCCCTGAGCGGGGCGTGCGGGAACGGTGCCCCCACCGGACGGGGCGTGCGGGGACGGTGTCCCGCCCAGCGGGACGGCGTGCGGCCCGGAGGGGCCGTACCGGTTTGGATGCGTAACGCCGGTTCTGTTGCCCCGACTGCTGGGAGTACGCACATGTCACTCGAAGGACGCGTCGCGATCGTCACCGGCGCCGGGGACGGCATCGGAGCCGCCGTGGCCCGGCGGTTCGCCGCCGAAGGGGCCCGGGTCGTGGTCGCGGAGCTGAACGAGGAGACCGGCCGCGCCACGGCCGAGGAGATCGGCGGCCGCTTCGTGCGCACCGACGTCAGTGACCGGGCGCAGGTGCTGGCGATGGTCGACACCGCCGTACGGGAATGGGGCAGCGTCGACATCCTGGTCAACAACGCCTGGGGAGCGGGCGATGTCGGCCGGGTCGAGAACAAGACCGACGAGATGCTGGCCCGCGGTCTGGGCGTGGGCTTCTACGGGCCGTTCTGGGCGATGCAGGCGGCGTTCGCGCACATGAAGGCGCGGGGATGGGGCCGGGTCATCAACATGTGCAGCCTCAACGGCGTGAACGCCCACATGGGAACCCTGGAGTACAACACGGCCAAGGAGGCCCTGCGCACCCTGACCCGGACCGCCGCCCGAGAGTGGGCCCCCACCGGGGTCGTCGTCAACGCGATCTGCCCGGGCGCGAAGAGCGCGGCCTTCCGGCGGATGATGAGCGAGCACCCGGAACTGGAGGGGCAGGCCGACGCCACGAACCCCATGGGGCGGGTCGGTGACCCCGACCAGGACATCGCCCCGGTCGCCGCGTTCCTCGCGGGCGAGGGCGCTCGCTACGTCACCGGCAACACGCTCTTCGTCGACGGCGGGTCGCACATCAACGGCGTCGCCTGGGCCCCGGACCTGCCGTGACCGGCCTTGCCGGGAAGGCACGGCCGGGACCCGGGCGCCTGGGCCCCGGACCTGCCGTGACCGGCCTTGCGGGGACTACGCGGCCGGGACCCGGGCGGCGGTCGGCATCCGTGCGGTGACACGCTGGTGTTCCTTGATCCGCACAGCCGCGAGGGAACCACCGCATGAGCACCGGCAGCTATTACGAGCGCATCGACGCACACAGCTTCAAGCCCACCGCCCACGCGAGCGGTGCGTGGAGCACGGACGAAGTGCACTTCAGCCCGCTCGGTGGCCTCATCACCCACGCCATCGACCGGCACCTGGCCGACCGGCCGGGCGAGCCGCTCCTGCTGTCCCGGATCAGCTTCGACATCCTCGGCCGGCTCGCCCTCGACACGTGCGAGATCCGGGTCGAGACCATCCGGCCCGGCCGCACCATCGAACTGGTCGAAGCCGTCGCCCTCATCGGCGACCGTCCCGTCGTACGCGCCAGGGCCTGGTGCCTCGCCTCCGGCGACACCGGCGCCGTCGCCGGTGGAGAGGCCGACCGGCTCACCCCTCCCGAGGCGCTCGCACCCTGGCCCATGGCCGATCTCTGGCCGGGCGGCTACATCGCGTCCCTCGACGTCCGTCCGCTCGCGCCGCCCCGGCCGGGCCGTACGGCGGCCTGGATCTCCACGCCCCTCGACCTCGTCGCGGGCGAACCCGCCGGCCCGCTCGCGTCGTACGTCGCGCTCGTCGACACCGCCAACGGCATCGCCGTACGCGAGCAGCCCACCGCCTGGATGTTCCCGAACGTCGACCTGACCATCCACCTGCACCGCCGGCCCGGGGGCGACTGGACCGGGCTCGACACCACGGTCGTGTTCGGCCCCACCGGCCAGGGCATCACCAGCACGGTCCTGCACGACATCCACGGCCCCGTCGGCCGGGCCGAGCAGATCCTCACCGTCCGGCCCTCGTGAAGCGGCGGTGTTCGGGCCGGACGGACGGGACCGGCTTCACCTCGGGTTCCGCGTACGGTCGGGCCCGACCGGTCTTCACCCCAGCCGCTGCACGCTGATGGACCACGGGCCGTCGGAGCGGGCGTGGACGAGGCAGGGACCGGGCAGCGGCGCCTCGCCCCGCCACGGGCCGATGTGGTTGGCCAGCTCGTCCAGGAAACCGCTGCCGTCCGTCTCGAAGGTGTCGACGAGGAAGTAGCCGCCGTCGTCCGACTGCGGGTCGCCCTCGTAGCGGAGCGTCGCGATGCCCGGGCCGCCCTCGTAGCGCAGGACGTCCGATGCGGGCCGCCGCGCATGGTCGTCCAGGGGCAGTGCGCTCGACACCGAGGTCGCTTCGATCGTCCACGGCCCGTCGGCCTGGACCCGGAGCGCCCGCACGGACCTGTCGTCGGCGTTGACCAGCGAGCGGCAGGAGAAGGGCCCGTCGGTGTACACCAGTTGGCTCTGCGACTGGAGGTCCGGGCCCAGCGCGTCCACGACGAAATGGCCGGCCCCGTGGTGGGTGATGTCCAGAACGACCGGTCCCGCTCCGGTCGTCAGCGGTGCGACCTGGTTGCCGTCGCCGCCCACGCGTTGCAGCACCGGTCCACCCGCGGTGAGCAGCGGAGGCGCCTGCCCGGACGCTCCTGCGGTCTTGGTGACTCCGACGAGGGGTGTCACGCCGGGGTCCTGCTCCGTGCGATCCCGCTGGAACCACTTCATCGACAGCTCCTCGGCCACGTGGTGTGCGGCATTGCGCCGGCGCGGCTCAACGCGACAGTTCCTTGCGCCTTCTGCGGCGCTCCCGGAGGTTCGGGTGGCGGACGACCACGCCGCCCGCGCCGCACGAACCCGTGATCCGGAGCACGGGCGTGCCGGGCAGCCGTTCACCCGTGGTCTTGTCCTTCAGCCCGCCGAAGCCGAGATCCAGCGCGTCCGTGTCCGCCTTCCAGCCCTCCGGGACCACGAACACCACCCCGGCCATCTGCGCGTCCACCTCCACGTCGATCTCGCGCAGCCGGCACTCGGCCTGCGTGAAGTCGAGGAGCACGCTGCCCATGCCCCCGTACGCGACAATCCGCGGCGGCACCTTCCAGCGGCCCGTCCGCTGTGCGCCGTGGATGCCGCCCTTGAGGACCAGCGGCTCGCCCGATTCGATCACGACCGGTCCCAGGTCGTCGGTGAGCGGGGCGAGTTCGGCGTGCGTCTTGGCCGTGAGGGCCAGGCCCAGGCGCTCGTCCAGTTCCTCAAGATCGATGCGGCCCTCGGCCGCCGCCTCCCGCAGTTGTTCCACGACCGCTTCACGGTCGGCGTCGGAGGCGCGCATACGGCCGGCGGATCGGGCGGGTTCGGCAGTCATGAAGCAGATGATACGGACGGTGGTACGGGAGTCCAGCGCTCCGGATGGGCAGCGCGGCCCGGTCAGTCCGCCCGTCGGGCGCGCTCCAGCCAGGGGCCGAACTCGCTGTCCAGGACCAGTCGTCCGAGCTTGCGGTACTCGGCGAGTACGGCCGAGACGAGCTGATCGGTGTCCAGGGGGCGGCCCGACTCCGCGGCCTGGTAGGCGGCGGTGACCGCGCAGGCACGGATGGAGCCGCCCGTCAGCTCGAAACGCTCCGCACAGGTCCGCAGGTCGAGGCCCGGTGCGCGGGGGATCTCCGTGCCCAGGCAGCGTTCCCACAGGGCGAGGCGCTGCTCCGCGTCCGGTACGGGGAAGTCGGCGACCACGTCGAGGCGGCGGGTGAAGGCCTCGTCGAGGTTGGCCCGCAGATTGGTGGTGAGGACGGCGATGCCGTCGAAGGACTCGATCCGCTGGAGGAGGTAGGCCGACTCCACGTTGGCGTGCCGGTCCTGGGCGTCCTTGACCTGCGAGCGCTTCCCGAAGACGGCGTCCGCCTCGTCGAACAGCAGCACCGCGTTGACGTCGGACGCCTCGACGAAGATCCGCTCCAGGTTCTTCTCGGTCTCACCGATGTACTTGTCCACCACGGAGGACAGGTCCACGACGTAGAGCTCCATGCCCAGATCGGCCGCCACCACCTCCGCCGACATGGTCTTGCCCGTCCCGGACTCGCCGGCGAACAGCGCGACGATGCCCCGGCCCCGGCCGCCGCCCGGCCGCATCCGCCACCGGCCGAGCACCTGCTCGCGGTGGCGTGCGCGCAGCGCCAGGTCGGACAGCTGGCGGCGGGTCGACGGGGGCAGCACGAGGTCGTCCCAGCCGACCGTGGGCTCGATGCGGCGGGCGAGCCGTGCCAGCCCCGCCCCGTTCTGGGCCCGCACGGCGGTGCGCAGGTCCCGGGCCTCCACCGGGCGTCCCTCCAGACCGGCCAGCCGGGAGGCGACGGTGGCGGCCCTGCGGATCTGGCCGGAGTCGAGGCGGTAGGCGCGGGTGGCGTCGACCAGGTGCGCGTCGGCCGTCGCGGTGCCGGCGGCGAGGCCGGCCGGGGCACCGGCCCCGGTGAGTGCCCGGCGCCACCGTCGTGCCGCGTCCGCCGGGTCCGGGGGCGGGACCGGGACCGTCACCGGGCTCTCGGCGGACCACAACGGGTCCCAGTGCTTCTTTCCGTACACGATCAGCGGGGAGCCGCCGCCCACTGCCTCGCAGAGCGCGTCGATCAGGCCGGCGCCCTTGGGCTGCTCGGGGGTGAGCGTCTCCAGCGGCCCGAGGACGAGACCGCCGCCGCTCAGCCGCGCCTCGGTCGCCAGGATCCGCGCCGTCCGCAGTGGCTCCGGGGCGGCGGCCAGCGCGGTGGCGTCCACCACCAGCGGTCGGAGCCCGGCCACGAGGAGCGCGTCCGCCGCGAGCCGGCCGGGGTCGCCGCCGCGGTCCAGCAGATGCACCAGGCCGCTGCCGGTGCCCAGCGCCGCCGCGACCCGCAGCGTCGTCGGACACGGGTCGGGCTCCTCCTGCGGCCCGGCGACGCGGACGAGACCGTGCAGCCTGCCGTCCACTGTGTCGTCGCCGAGCAGATGCGCGGTGACCCGGTCCGGTACGCGCAGTACCCGTGAGAGCAGCGGGCGTTCGGCCTCCAGTACCTCCACCAGGCCGGACGCGACCAGCGGGGCGGACGGGGCGAAGCGGAAGCGGCCGGGGCCCGCGGCGGGCAGTTCGCAGAGTTCGAGGGCCAGGCCGGTCGTCGCGCGCCGCCGGGTGAGGTCGTCGTTGAGATAGCCGTAGAGCCGCTCGAACCGTGCGTCGATGTCCGGGGCCATCGCGACCAGCAGCATATCGAGGTCCGGCGCGACCAGGCCGAAACGCTCCGCGAGGGCCGCGATCCGGCCCCCGGCCGGTGAGTCGGGGGAGTCAGGCGAGTCCGGTGCGGCGTCGGCGCCGTACGCCGGGACAGGGAGGAACGCGTCGCGGGAGTCCAGGATCCGCTCGGCCGCCGCCGGGGTCAGATACTGCCCCCGGTACGGATCGTTCGGTTCCGGATCGGTCTCCAGGCGCAGCGCGACCGCGTGCCGTACCCGTCGCTCGATGTCCCCCAGCCGTGCCCAGAGTTCCTCGATGTCCGCCGCCGGGGTGCCGCCCGGCTCCCGGACAGCCGGCTCCCGGACGCCCGGGGCCCGATACGCCGTGGTCACCGGGCCGGACCTCCACGCCTGCGGCGGCCCGGCGGGAGCTGCCGTTCACGTTCCGCGGCGAAGCCCTGCCCGCGGGGCTCGGACGCCCCGTCGTAGCGCAGCCGCCGCCCCGGCTCCGTGGGCTCGCCGTCGGCCTCGGGCACCGTCCGTACCAGCAGACCCTCGGTGACCGGCGGCCCTGCGGCCACCACCTCTCCGCCGAGCGGCGCCCAGACCCGCAGGTCGATCGCGGCCTTGAGCTCGCCGCCGAGTGCGGACCACACGTCCACGGTCGACGGCCGGTCGCCGGAACCCGCCGAGGCGGCCTCCATCTCCACGGTCATCCCGAGCGCGGCAAGGCTGCCCGTGAGCATCCGGGCGGGCAGGACGTCCGTACGGATCAGGCAGCGCAACACCTCGGAGAGCAGGCGGTGTTCGTCCTGCGGGCGGTTGGTCCACGCGGTCAGCAGATAGGTCAGTTCGAACCAGCGCGGCGGCGTCCGCCGCCCCGTGACCACGCCCTCGTCGTCGTACTCCTCGCTCGTTCCGGTACGGCGGCGGGTGGCGTCCTCGCGGATGCCGTAGAGGAAGACGCTGACCGTGGGGGCGTTGCGCCGCGCGGACCAGTCCTTCGTGGGGGCGTCGAAGACCAGGTCCACGCCGCTGTCCTGGAGCCCGGCGTCGACCAGCAACAGCCGCAGCCCCTCGTCGACTTCGTGGATCACCTGCGCCCCACCTCGTCCGGGGGCACGATGGTGCCGCCGACCACCAGGAAGTCGGTGGTGACCGGGCTGAATCCCGGCCCCGACGCGGTGATGGTGCGCGGTCCCGTCCGGTCCTTCACCAGGATCAGCAACTGCGCGATGAAGGTGCCGTCACCGAGCGGGCGGGCCGGCGGCGCGGTCGCGGTGATCCCGGGCTTCCAGGTGAGCTTCACCGGAACGCCGGGCGGGAAGTCCTTGCCGCGCACGGACGTGACGAACCCCGGTTTGCCGACCTCGGGCACCGAGACGATGCGCGGCTGGAGGATGCGCAGCGGGATCCGGGAGACGTTGTCGCCGCGGTCCGCGTCGGTGCCGGTCGTGGTCAGCGTCCCGGTGACGCTGGTCCGCAGTGCCCGGTCCGGGGCGAGCACCACCCGCAGGACGGACCTGGCGCCCGGCGTCAGGTCGGGCAGCGCGCACACCCCGCCCGCGCAGCCGGCCGGAAGGGTCGTCACCGGAATCCCGGCGGGCAGCCCGAGGCGGAGCCGCAGACCGGTGGCGAGCGCGTTCTTCCCGTTGCGCACGGTGTACGTCACCACGACCCGCCCGCCGACGTATCCGGGGCTGGGCTGGGCCCGCACGGCGACGCCGGGGCCCGCCTCGGGCTCGGGCGGCAGCGGGACGGGCGGCTGCGCGGGCGGTGCCGGAGCCGGTGACGGGGGAGTGGTGTGGGGCGGGGCGGGCGTGGGCGCCGAGGGGGTCGGATCGGGCAGCTCGGGGACGTCGCGGACCCGGACGTCCGTTGCGGTGTCGTTGTCCGTGGGGTTCGGGTCGACGACGGCTCCGGTGACGGACCAGCCGATCTGCCAGGGCCCCGTCGTCACGCCGGTGAGCGTTGCGGTGACCTCCACCTTGCCGCCGGGCGCGAGCAGGCCGAGATCACAGCTCGGCAGCAGGTCGGCGGCGCAGGGACCGGCGGGGGTGGCGAGCTCCTCCAGGCGTACGCCCGGCGGGGTGTCGGCGACGAACGTGGTGCCGGGGGAGGGGGCCGGGCCGCGGTTGGTGACGGTGACCGTCAACGACACCGAGGAGCCGGCCTCCACCGACGGGCCGACGGGCTGTGCGGTCACGGCCAGGTCGACCGACTGGCGGAAGGCGGGCTCCTTCTGGCGGCCCGGAAGCGTCGCGGTCCGCGCGGTCAACGTGCCGGTGGCGAGGTCGAGTTCGGACAGCTGCTCGGGGGAGTTCGGCGCGATGTCCCGGCGGTGGCTCAGGACCAGCCGCTTGGCGTCCGGTGACCAGGCCACGTCACGCGGCTGGTACGGCCCGGTCGCCGTGACGTCCGGGATCTGCTCGCCGCACGCGTCGGGGTCGTTGCGCCGGTCGGACGGCAGCACGACCCGGCAGCCGGTTCCGGTGGGCGAGGTGACGACGATGCTCGCCCGGTGGTTGATCTGATCGGCCCGGTCCTTGCGGTTGAAGGCGATGGACGTGCCGTCGGGGGAGAACGCGGGGCTGTCGTCGATCACCTTGCACTCGCCGGGGCAGCCGGTGACGCTGAGGTCCTGCTGCCGGCTCAGGTCCATGTCCCGCTGCTGGCCGAGGTCCTTCACCTGGGCGGTCCAGACGTGCTTGATGCCGCCGAGGCCCCGGATCACCTCATTACGCGTGAAAGCCAGGGTGGTGCCGTCCGCGGACCAGGCGGGCTGGGCGTCCTGGCCGGCCACCTCCCCCGCGGGCGGGACCACCTTGCCGATGATCTTCTTCGTGGCGACATCGGCGACCAGCACCTGGCTGGGGCCCGCCGCGTCACCGACGCCTCCCGGAGAGGTCCGGGTGAACGCCATCCGCGTACCGTCCGGCGAGAAGGAGGGGTCGGTGTCCCAGTCGCCGGCGCCCCGCCCCTCCAGGTCCATCACCTCCGCGTGCATCCCGTCGGTGTCGGTCAGCCAGATCCGCTGGACCCGCACGCCGCCGACGTCCTGGAAGCGGGTCACGGCGATGTTCAGGCCGTTCGGCGTGTAGGTCTGACGCTCGGTCCAGGGGTCGTAGCCCTCCGAGGGGTGGAACAGCGGATCCTTGGCGGGGTCGTCACTGGTGTTGGTGAGGGCCTTCGGGTCCTCGCGCAGCACGTCGAGCCGGAGGTCCCGGGGGTCCGAGCCGTCCTGCCGGATGTCCTGGAGCGTGACGACGTCGGGTTTCACGGTGGTCCTGCGGGTGACGACCACCGTCGGGGTGCCCGCCCGCACGAGTACGGCCGGAGACTCCACCGTCCGGTCCTCGTCGAGTTCCTTCACCGGTTCGGGGTCGTCGAGGGTGTCGGTCCGGTACACATGGTCGTAGACGGAGCACCCGCAGTCCGTGTTGGGGCTGAGGAAGTACAGACCTTCGCCGTTCGGCAGCCAGGCGGCCGAGCGGGTTCCCCAGCCGGCGAAGGCGCCGGTCAGCAGGGGGCGTCCGGTGCCCGGACCGTCGGTGACCCGCAGCCGGTTCCCGGTGTCGGTGTCCGACTCGGGTTCCTGGTGCAGGGTGTAGACGAGGATCTGCCGGTGGTCCGCGTCGTTCACCGGGTTCCACTCCGGCTCGCTCGCGTCGCCCTCCGCCGGGTTGCTGACACAGGTCACCGCCCCACCGGACAGGTCCCGTTGATAGATCTGCGTGCCCTTCTCCGGGCCGCCGTCGCTCGCGTACGCGATGCGGGTGCCGTCCGGGGAGAGCGTCGGGTGGGTCTCGTTCGCGGCGGTGTCCGTCAGCCGCTGCGGATCGGAGGAGCCGTCGACGGCGACCGACCAGAGGTCACGCTGCGCGGCCTGCCCGGCGCGCGGCTCCGCCGAGTCGAACACCACGGTCTGCCCGTCGACGGAGAGTTCGGGGTGCGCGGCGTCACGGCCGGTGGTGAGCCGGAGCACGGAACCGTCCGTCCGGCGCACGTACACCTGGGGCTTCGCCTCGTCGCGCAGGCTCGTGAAGACCAGCGTGCTGCCGCGCCCGAAGGCGTCCTGGTCGTAGTGGGCGGGACCGGATGCGAACAGGTCCGCGCTGGTCGTCCCGGACGAACGCTCCCCGAGACTGCGATGCCCGGTACCGGCGTAGGCGATCCGCGCGGTGTCCGCGGGAGCCGCGTCCGAGGCGGCGGCCGCCGGTGTCGCGCCCTGTGGGACGGACACGGAACCCGCCACCAGCAGCGGGGCCAGCAACACCACGACACCGCTCAGCCGGCGCAACCGGGTACGGCGTGCCGGGCCAGCAGGACCGCCCACGGTCCACCTCACAGTCTGGTCGATGGTTCTCCAGCTCGAGCATCGTGGGCGCGGGGGACGATGGGCAGGGGCCGGAGTACCCGGGGCGGGGGAAGACCTGGTGCCCTTTGCGGCCCCGGCGGACGTACGGGCGGACAGCCCTTACGACCTGGTGCACGATAGCGAGCGGGCTCCCGGCGCCCTGCGACTCCGCCTCCGACGTTGTCGTCGGTCAACGACGCTCCGCGTCGCCTCCCTCCTCCGCCTTGGATTCGAAGCCGCATGACGCCGCTCGCTGATCCGCTCTCATCGTGCACCAGGTCGTTAGTAATGGTCCGTCTCGTTGTTCCACCGGTGACTGGCCCTCTTCGTCACGTCCTGGACGTCCTTGACGAACAGCTGGAACAGCAGTTGCGTCGCCTCGGTCTCCGATCCGAGACTGAGACTGAAGTCGCCGTGGCTCTCGAGCTTCATGCCGATGCGCCCGGTGAGGTTGCCCTCGCCGCCCGAGCCCGTCTCGAACTGGCTGTTCTCGCCGTGGATCCTGCGCAGGGCCTCGGGTGCGCCGGTGTTCCCGGCCAGGGCCATGTGCTCCGGTGTGAACAGGTGCCGGTGGGCGCCGGGCTTGAGCGTGAACTCGAGTACGCGGGTCGGCGGGCCGTCGACGAGCCGGCCGTTGCCGGCCCTCGCCCCCATCTCGTAGTGCTGCTCGTGGTTGCGCCTGTAGTACTCGTACGCCTGGTCCATGTCACCGAGGTGCTTCTTGACCGGCATGGCTCCGACGCTGGAATCCGCAACGTTCTTGTCCGCGTGGAAGTTCTGGGTGGCCGACGCGCCCTGGTTCCTGTCGCCCTCCAGCCACGCCTCGGTGCCTGCGTGCTTGCCGGCGCCCTTCCATTCCATGATCGCGTCAGCCTCCTCGACGGTCATCGTCCGGAAGAGCCGCAGCTCCTTCTCCTGCGGGCCCGCGTTGCGCAGATCCCTGAGGAGCTTCTTCGCCACGTCCCTGAGGATCGTGGGGAGTTCCCGCTTCGACCCCGACGCCTTGGGAGCCACGGCGGCGCTGTTCCCGGCCTGCTCCTGCCAGTACCTGTGGGTCCAGAGGTCCTGGATGTTCTCCGGGTCCTGGACGACGCGCTGTACGGCCCCGGTCCGCGCGGAGCGCTGTGCCGTGTCCGGTCCGGACGTCTGCCGGACGGCGGCCCGGCCGGAGAGGGCACGGCGCGCGTTCGCCTCGGCCTCGCGCTCGAAGCGGTCGGCGGGGTCGGACACCCGCAGCCCGCTCCCGTTGTCCGTCCCGGCCACCGGGCCCAGGCGCTGCTGGATGACGTGGGTGAGCTCGTGGGCGAGGGTGTGCCGGTCGCCTCCGCCGTCGCCGATCACGACGTGATCGCCGGAGGTGTAGGCGCGGGCCCCGATCTCGGCGGCCGAGCGCCGGGCGGTGGCGTCGTCGTGGATGCGGACCGTGGAGAAGTCCGCGCCCAGGCGGGACTCCATGTCGGTGCGGGTGGCCTCGTCCAGCGGCCGTCCGCCGGAGCGCAGCACATCGGGCACGGCGGAACGCTGCACCGCAGCCTGCCCCGGCTGCTCGTGACCTTCGCCGGCGACCTGCGGAGCCGGCTCGGCGGCGTACGTACCGGAGTGTCCCGCCTGCCGCAGCATCTGGACGACGTCGGCGTTGCCGGCGCCGCGCAGCAGGGCGAGCCGCACGGGGGAGGGCGGGCTCGCGGCACTCGTCGCCGGAGCCGTGACGGCCGGGCGTACCGGACCGCGCGCCTCACCGGCGGCGGGCGACTTGCCGGGGTTGTGCGTACGCATGGGGAGCACGCCTCTCTGCTCTCTGCGGGCGGATCCCTGCGGGTGATCTCTGCCGGCCGGTCGGATGCTTGTTCCTGGATATCGCGGCCGGGGCGGTGCGGTGAAGGGCGAGGGGTGCACAGAACGCTGCCCTTCCGGAACCGCGACCGGGCCGCCGACGGTCGCGGAGCCCGGTGCGGCCCGCCCCGCGGAGCCCCGGGCACCGCGGGGGCAACGCCCGTTGCCCCCGGGGCCCGTGGGCGCGGGCTCCGGGGGGTGGAGCCCAGGGACACCTCAGATGAGGCCGTGCCGCATGGCGTAGCCCACCGCGTGGGCCCGGTTGCGCAGTTCCAGCCGGGCCGCCACCTCGTGGAGCACGTTCTTGACGGTCCGTTCGGAGTACGAGGTCTTCTGCGCGATCTCCGCGGTGCCGTAGCCCTCCGACACCAGCCTGATCATCTCCGCCTCCCGCGCGGTGAGGGTGGAGAGCGAGAGCCCCCGGGGGTCCAGGACCGTGCGGTGAAGGCTGCTGACGTGGTCGAGGAGTTTCCCGAGCAGGTCGCCCGGCAGCACTCCTTCGCCCTTCGCGATCGCCGTGACCAGATGGACGAGACGGTCCTGGTCGGCCTCGCCACGCCTCAGCACGGCGGCGACCCCGTACTCGATCAGGGTCTGCAGCGCCCCCGTCTCGAAGAAGCCGACGACGAGCCCGGTGCGGGTGGCGGTGTTGCGCTGGAGGCGGTGCAGGAGCTGGACGGTGGGCTCGTTCACCATGTCCACCACTACTAAGGAGACCTGCGCCCGGTCGGCCTCCTCTTCCGGTATCAGCTCTATCTCCGGCCGCATGCGCAACTGGTGCACCATGCCGGTCTGCAGGATCAGGTCCTCCGCGTACACGGCCACGGAGACCCGGCCCCCCGGTGACGCCGCCTGCGTGCCCTCCGTGCGTTGCTCCGGCACGGAGGGGCCGCGGCTGCGGCCGCCCCCCGTCACGGGCGGCGTCACTTCTTTCGTGATCATGGTCATGTGCTCGTCTTCCTCAGCTACTTCCGCAGGTTCCCCGATAGGTGGTTGCGCCGGTTTCCGGTAAGTCGGGTGTCGTGCACGTTCCTCCCGGCCCCGGGCAGGGGGACCTGGCGCGCGGGCAGGGTGCGAGGAGACGGCGCGGGTGTTCCGCCGGGGCACCGGACCTGCCCGCACGTTGCCCTCCCGCCTCTGCTGCCGGGAGCGGGGCGCGGCCTAACGTCGCATCGTGACCACATCTGCCGAATTCGACATATCCACGGTGACGGTGTCGCCGGGCGCCGAAGCGACGACCACGCTGACCGTGCGCAACGACGGCGACATCGTCGAGGCGTACACCCTCGAAGTGGTCGGCGACTGCGCGGCGTGGGCCACGGTCGAACCGGCGCGGGTCTCCCTCTACCCGGGCACCTCCGAGACCGTGACGGTGCGGCTCGCGCCGCCCCGGTCCCACGAGGTCAAGGCGGGCGAAGTACCCCTGGGCGTACGCGTCCTGCCGGCGGAGCACCCCGAATCGGTGGCCGTGCCCGAGGCGACGGTGGTCGTCGAGCCGTTCCGTGAACTGCGGACGCGACTGGAGCCGGGCCGGCGCAGGGGCTGGCTGGGTGCCCGGTTCCGGGCCTCGGTGCAGAACCGTGGGAACGCTCCCGTGGACGTCGTGTTCACCGCGAAGCAGGAGGGGGAGGAGCTCCGCCTCGCCTTCACACCGGAGCGCCTGAGCCTGAAGCCGGGCGAGTCCGCCGAGTCGGGCCTGCGGGTGCGGGCCCGGAAACTGATCTGGTTCGGCGCCCCCACCACCTGGCCGTTCGAGGTCCGGGTGGCGGAGAGCGAGGGGGCGGAGGCGGAGGCCGACCGGCCCGGCCGGCCGGAGCCCCTGCCCGGTGAGTTCGCGCAACTTCCGCTGCTTCCGAAGTGGTTGCTGATCGTCCTGGCGGCCCTGCTCGCGCTGCTGGTCGCGTGGTTCGCGCTGGTGCGCCCCGCCGTCCGCAGCACCGCGAAGGAGGCGGCCGCCGCGGCGGCCCAGGAGGAGAACAAGGCCCGGCCGCAGGGCGGTGCGACGACCGGTGGCACCACGGGCGGCGGCGATCCGGCCGGAGGGCAGGGCCAGGAGAAGGGGGCGAGCGCCGGAACAGGGACGGACGGTACCGGCGGTGCCGGTACGGGCGGTTCGGGTTCGACGGGCGGCGGCGGGGCGGACGCCCAGCAGAGCTCGCAGACCATCGACGTGCAGACGGAGGCCGGTGCCGAGAGGGACGGGACCTATCCGGTCCCGGTAGGAAAGGTCTTCGGCGTCACCGACATCGTGGTGGCGAACTTCCAGGGAGACGAAGGGGTGCTGACCATCTCCTTCGGCGAGCGGAAGATCACCACCATTGCGCTGGAGACGTTCCGCAACCAGGACTATCACTGGGTCACCCCCATTCGGATACAACAGAATGACAAGGTCACCGTTTCCGTGACCTGTTCCAAACCCGGGACTCCGGCGACCGGTAAGCAGGCCTCCAAGTGCCACCAAGTACTCAATGTCAGTGGTGTGCTGAGCGATTTCACGCCGTAGGAACGATAGCGCCGGATTCCTGCCCCTCCGTTCCGGGAGCATGAACAAACAGGGTCCCTGCCAGCGGAAACCTCCACATGGCGGCGCGCCGGGGTGTGGTCCTGAACACACCCGTCCGGATCGGGAACCAAGGGAACGGGCGGGCCCTGGCCGGTGATTGACGGTCTTCCGCGGTGGATTCCCCGCCCTTTGCCGAGGACGGCATCCGCTCGGACCGCGCACACCCCGCTCACCGGAGCGCGTCAGGGTGTCCAGAGGGCCGAACGGCCGTGGAAATCCGGCCGGTTCGGCCCCGTCGGCCCAGTAGTTTCTGGCTGAAACTAATCCTCGCGACGGAGGGCGGGTCACAGGGATTCCGAGCGAAATATTTCGGTGGCGGAATGTGAGAAAGGCCTCCCCCGGGCCGCAGGGCCCTCGCAGGGCCTCCGCGGGACTCCCGGGCGCCCGGGGCGGGGGTGCCCGGGAAGGCAGTCACCCTGCCCCGTGGCCAGGACTTTGAGGCCTACATCCCGCAGGCACCCCGGGCAAGACTGAACAAGCGAACGACTGACCACCCGAAGGAGCGAGCATGCCGTCGTACCTCACCCCAGGTGTATACGTGGAGGAGGTGCAGTCCGGAGCACGGCCCATCGAGGGAGTCGGCACCGCGGTCGCCGCCTTCGTCGGGTTCGCGGAGACGGGCCCCTTCCACCGGCCGACGCTGGTGACGAGCTGGGACCAGTACGTATCGGCCTTCGGCACCTTCACGCCCGACACCTACCTGACGCTGGCCGTCCACGGTTACTTCAGCAACGGCGGCGGCGCGGCGTACATCGTCCGCATCGGCGGCCCGGCCGAGGACGCGCCGCAGGGCTCCGCGCCCGTGGCGGCCCCGCCCGTCGCACTCGGCGGCTTCCTGGTCTCCGCCCGTCCGGGCGCCGGTGAGGGCCTCTCCATCGAGGTCGCCGACCCCGAGGGCGAGAACCCTCCGGAGGACCGGTTCCGGCTGCTGGTGCGCCAGGGCGGCAAGGTGGTGGAGACGTACGACACCTCCGTACGCAAGAACGTCAAGGGCTATCTGGTCACCCAGGCCCGCCAGTCCAAGCTCGTCGAGGTCACGGAACAGCCCGGTGCGGCGCAGACCCGCCCCGAGAACCAGAGCCTCTCCCTCTCGCCCGCCGCCCCGGCCGCGGGCGGGACCGTCCGGACCGGTCCGAGCGAGTACGTGGGCGACGCGTCGGCCCGCACGGGCATCGCGGCCCTTGAGGCCATCGACGAGATCACCATGGTCGCCGTCCCGGACCTGATGAGCGCCCACCGCCGCGGCGACATCGACGACGAGGGCGTCAGGGCCGTGCAGCTGGCCGTCATCGCGCACTGCGAGCAGATGGGCGACCGGGTCGCCGTCCTGGACACCCCGCCGGGGATGAACGCCCAGCGCGTCCGTACCTGGCGCAACGACGACGCCGGATACGACTCGCGCTACGCGACCGTGTACTACCCCTGGCTCAAGGTCCTCGACCCGGCCACCGGCCAGCAGACCCTGATCCCGCCGAGCGGCCACGTCGCCGGCGTCTGGGCGCGCAGCGACGGCGAGCGCGGGGTGCACAAGGCGCCCGCCAACGAGGTCATCCGCGGGGCACTGGACCTGGAACTCCGCCTGAGCAAGGGCGAGCAGGACCTCCTCAACCCGATCGGCGTCAACTGCGTCCGCGCCTTCCCCGGCCGGGGCATCCGCATCTGGGGCGCCCGCACGCTCTCGTCCGACCCCGCCTGGCGCTACCTCAACGTGCGCCGGCTCTTCAACTACCTGGAGGAGTCCATCCTCCTGGGCACCCAGTGGGTGGTCTTCGAGCCGAACGACGACCGCCTCTGGTCGAGCATCCGCCGTAACGTCACCGCCTTCCTCACCGAGGAATGGCGCCGGGGCGCGCTCTTCGGCCGGACGGCGGAGGAGGCCTTCTACGTCAAGTGCGACCGGGACAACAACCCGCAGGAGTCCATCGACCTCGGCCAGGTCGTCTGCGAGATCGGTGTCGCCCCGGTGAAGCCCGCGGAGTTCGTGATCTTCCGCCTCGCGCAGTTCTCGGACAGCACCAGCCTCGTCGACGAGTGACCGCTCCTCGTCGATGAGTGACCCCGCAGACAACGAACAGAACAGGTGACACACAGTCATGGCAGAGGGCGATGCTCTTTCCACCCACGTCTTCGGCGTGCAGCTCGGCGGCTATCTCGTGGAGTCGATCCAGGAGATCAGCGGGCTGACCGTCGAGGAAGAAGTCGTCGAGGTCCGCCAGGTGACCGCCGAGGGCAAGCAGATCATCCGCAAGCAGCCCGGTGCGCGCCAGGCCGGCGAGGTGACGATCACCCGCGGGCTCGACAAGAGCAGCGAGTTCACCAAGTGGATCAAGGAGACGCTCAACAACGGAGCCGTCGACACCGCACGCCAGAACCTCACCATCGAGATCAAGGACTCGAAGGGTGAGACCGTCCGCCGCATCCAGCTGATGCAGGGCTGGGCCAGCAAGTGGGAGGGCCCCTCGCTGAAGGCCGGCGAGTCCAGCGCTGCGACGGAGACGGTCACCATCACCTTCGAGGAGATCGTCGTCGAATGAGGCGCAGGACCGTTTCCGGCGGCGGCCTCGACGAGGTCCTCGACAGCCTCGCCGCCGCCGCGCCCGCCCCGCGGGAGGAAGCCCCGACGCCTCCTCCCGCCCGGGAGCGGGACCGTCAGGACCTGCGTACGGAGTTCGAGTTCGAGCTCCCGCGCGGTTACGTCGACGACGAGGGCCAGGTGCACCGGAGCGGGTCGATGCGGCTCGCCACGGCACGGGACGAGCTGCGCCCGCAGATCGACCTGCGCGTCAAGGAGAACCCCGCGTACCTGAGCGTGGTGCTGCTCAGCCAGGTCATCACCCGGCTCGGCACCGTCACCGACGTGCACGCCGGGGTGGTCGAGCGGATGTACGCCACCGACGTGGCGTTCCTCCAGGACTTCTACCGCCGCATCAACAGCGAGGGTCACACGCACGCCGCGGTGACGTGCCCGCTGTGCCACGGGTCGTTCGAGGTGGACCTCTCGGGTGAACGCCTGGGGGAATCGTGACGTACGCGCCTTCCCGGCTGCGGGAGGAGCTCGCGTACATCGCCTACCACTTCCACTGGCAGCGTGAGGACATCCTCGACCTCACCCATGGTGAGCGGCAGGAGTGGGTGAGGGAGATAGCGCGGATCAACACCCGCGTCAACGAGAGCGGGTGAGGGCGTGGAGTTCAGGGACTGGTTCCGCAGGGCGGACCGGCGGCAGGCTGCCGCCCCCGACGCCGGCGCGGCCGGCGACGGCACCCCGTCCGCCGGGCCGGAGCCGTCGGAGGAGGACGTCCCCGCGGTGAGCCGGGAGGCGGACTGGGACGGCGGCTGGCGGCGGGTGGCGCCGCCCGCCGTGACCGTCGCCCGGTCCTCGATCGGGGTGAGCGACGGACTGCGCTTCAGGTCCCGGCTCGCCTCGTGGCAGAACATCGCGTACGGGGGCGAGCTCGGCCACGCCGTCCTGCCGTCCGCGCCCGTGGGCCTCATCCACGGTGTGGCACGGCCCGGTGGCGCCCGCACCACCGCACCCGGAACACCCCTGCTCCTGCGCGCCGCCGGCGGAGCACCGGAGGAGCCGGAGCCGGTACAGCCGCCCGCGGCCGGCGTCCCCGGTCGTACGCCTGTCACGCGGCGGACCCTCGCCGCCGTCCAGCGGTCGGGCGGTGCGCGGTCCCGGAGCGCCGTGGGCCGTGAAACCGCCGGGCGGCAGCCCGGTCCTGCCGACGCGGCCGACCGCACGGGCGCCGGCCCCGCGACCGAGGCCGGTGCGCAGCCGCCCGCCACTCGGGATCCCCGCGCCTCCGCGTCCACCGGTCCCGCCACGGCCCCGCAGACGCGGCCCGCCCCGGTCCGCCCCCGGCGCACCGCACCATCTCTGATCGTCGCCCGCCGACCGGTGACGCCTCCGCGCAACCTGATCGCGCGCGCACCGGCAGCGACTCCTGCGACTCCCGCGCCGGCCGAGACTCCCGCACCGCCCGCGACTCCCGCCCCGGGCAGCCCGGCCGGCTCGGTCGAGGCGCCGGGAGAGCCGGGGCACGCGGGCCCCGGGGAGCGCAGGCCCACCGTCCGGCCGGAGCACGCCGCGAACACGCCGGCCGCGCCTCCGGTGCGCCCCGCCCTCGGCAAGCCCCTGCGACAACTTCCCCCGGACGCGGTCCCGTTCGGCCGGACCGGGGACGGCGCGCCCGACGTGGCCTCCGGCCCGGCCGCGCCGCAGGGCCCTGCCCTGCCCGTGGTCCAGCGGCAGACGCCCGAGACGGCGGCTCCCGTCGCTCCCGCGGCGACTTCGACGGGCGGTACGGGAGCGGGCCGTACCGGAACCGGCGGTACAGGAGCGGGCCGTAACGGAAACGGCGGTACGGGAGCGGGCCGTACCGGAACCGGCGGTACAGGAGCGGGCCGTAACGGAAACGGCGGTACGGGAGCGGGCCGTACAGCAACAGAGCGCCCGACAACGGGCCGTACGGCAACAGAAGGCCCGTCAGCAGAACGGCAGCGCCCGGTCCCCGGTGCGGCTCCCGCATCCGGGCCCGCCGCACCCCGGTCCGGCACCTCCGGCCCGCCGCCGCCCGTGCAGCGGGCGCCCGCACCCGCACCCGCCGCGCACCAGCCGTCCGGCCCGGACGGCGGCCCCGCAGCCGCGCACCGGCCGACCGCCCCCGCGCCCGGCGGACCGGGCTCGCAGGCCCGTACCCGGGGCGGGCTCGGTGCGCCCCTGTCCGCTCTCCCGCCGACCGCCGGCATCACACACGACGCGCCCCTGCTGGGTGACCCCCGCCGTGCGCGGCCCGGAACCGGGGGCCCGCTGCGGAGCGGCCCGACGGCCGGGGGGCCGCCCGCGTCCACACCCGCCCCGGCGTCCCCGTCCGCCCCGTCCGGCATGCCGTTGCGCGCGCCGGCCCCGCCCGTCCACGTCGGTGCCGGGCCCGTGGCGTCCGCTCCGCAGTCCGCAGCAGTCCCACGCTCCACGGACACCACCCGCACCTCCACGAGCACTGCCACCCCGGCACGCATCCGGCGCATCGCCCCTCAGGGGTTCCAGGAGCAGGCGACCGGTCCCGCACCGGCGGTGGTCCAGCGGTCGCGTGGCCTGCTCGGCGGGCGGACGCTGTCCGTGCGTACCGGCGCGGCCGAGGGCTTCACGGCATCGGTGCCGGCCGCCACCACCGCGCGGCCGCCCGTCGTGGCGGCGACCTGGCGGCGGGATGTCAGGCCGCCGGGCGCGGACGGGACGCCGCCGAACGGTGGCGGAGCCCGGACCACCGCGCGGCCGGGTGCCCAGGCCGCCCCGGCCCAGCGCGCCGCCGCACGGCCGGGCGGCGGCGGGCACCCCGCTGCGGCGCACCCCGTCGTACCCACCCCGGCACGCCGGGGCGCGGCAGCAGCCGAGCCCTCCGTCCGGACCTCCGCCGACACCGCCACCCCGTCCGCGGGGCCGGGACTGGGGACGCGCGGCGGAACCGTCCAGCGGTCCGTGCCCAACTCCCCGCCGGCCGCCGGGGCGGCTCGGGACACCCGGGCGCAGACGTCCCCGGCCCTCGCGCGCCGGACCACCCCGCGAGGGGACGCACCGGTCCGGGAAGCGAAGGCCGGAGACAACGGCCGCCCCGCCACGGCCCGTTCCGCCAGACCCTCCGTGCACTCGCTCGTACGGCTGGTCCAGCGCTCGGCGCGTGGCGCCACCCCTGCGGGAGCACCGGTGTCCGGGCGGGCGCCGGCCACGCCGCCCGCTGCCCGCAGGCCCGAACCGCCGTCCCCCGCACCGCAGTCCGCCCCGCCCGCCGGGCCCACCGCACCCGCGGCGCCGCCCGTGCCCGTGGTGCGCCCGCATCCGCCCGGCTCCGCCCGGCCCGGAGGCGCCGCCGTGCCGGTCCAGCGCCTCCAGCTGCCGGTGGTACCCGAAACCGGCGCACCCGCCACGGGACCGGTCCCGCCCCACGACGCCCCGACGGCCGGACCGCCGGCGCTCACCGTGCGCGCCACACGCCCCGGCCCGGCCCGGCCCGGCACGGACCGGAGCGGCGGTGGCCCGGCAGGCCCCGCCCCCGGCACCCCCGCCCCCGGCTCCCGAGCCCAGGCGGTCCAGCGGGCGGTCGCCGAGGCCGGGCTCGCCGGAGTGCCCGTACGGGTGGTCCAGCCCAAGCCCGCCCCCGCCACCACCGCACCGACCACGCCCGGTACGCCGCAGCCGAACGAGGCCACCGGCGTGGACATCGAGGAGCTCGCCCGCCGGCTGCTCGACCCGGTCAGCAGGCTGCTCCGGGCCGACCTGCGCAGAGGACGGGAACGCTCCGGACGGCCGTACGACGGCCGCCGCTGACACCGCCGCCCCGCCACTCCCCGCCCACCCCCGCCCCACCACGGACCGCAGAGAAGAAGAGAAGCGCACATGACGGACAACATCTTCGCGACGAGCGTGTTCTTCAAACTCGCCATCGGGGGAAGCGACCTGGGCGCCTTTCACACCTGCTCGGGGCTGGGCGCCGAGGTGGAGCTGGAGCAGTACGCCGAGGGCGGCAACAACGGCTTCACCTGGCAGCTGCCGGGGCGGATCACCTGGACCAACATCACGCTGACCCGCCCCGTCACCGCCGACACCCTGAAGATCGCGCGATGGCTGAACGAGACGACCCAGCGGGTGGAACGCAAGGACGGCGAGATCGTCGCGCTCCGGCCGGACCTCAGCCGGATCATCAGCTGGCAGATCCAGGGCATCGTGCCCGTGCGCTGGCAGGGGCCGTCCTTCGACCCGTCCAGTTCCGAGGCGGCGATCGAGACCCTGGAGATCGCGCACGAAGGCCTGGTGCCGTCCTGATGGCCCGCGCCCTCGACCGAGTCGACGACCCAGACGCGCAGGAAGGAGGAACACCGTGGCCGCAGCCGCCCGCACGAGCCGTGCCCGTGCTCAGCTGACCATCATGGAACCGCCGACGGACGTGGGCGCCAAACCGTCCGGCACCCTCGCCCGGCTCACGCTCCAGTTCAATCCGGCGACGCTCTCCCTGTCCAAGAGCACCGAGTGGCGGCGTACCCCCTCCCGGACGGCAGGTGAGTCCGCGCTGCCCGAATTCGTGGGCAGCGGGCCCCGGTCGCTGTCCCTGGACGTCTTCCTGGACGCCACCGCCACCCACGACAACTCGGTGGAGAAGGCCGTGGAGCAGCTGATGACCGCCTGTGTGCCGACCCCGAGCAGCCTGGGCCGCAAGAAGCCGTCGAGCCCCTGGGTGCGGTTCGACTGGGGGACGTCGAAGACGACGTCGTTCGACGGGGTGCTCTCCAGCCTCTCCGTGTCGTACACGCTGTTCGACGTCGACGGGAAGCCGCTGCGCGCCACCTGCTCCCTCTCCATCGAGGAGGCGAGCGTCGACCCGGCCGGGCAGAACCCCACGTCCGGATCGAAGGAAGCACGCCGTACCCACCGGGTCGTCGCCGGTGACAGCCTGCCGCTGCTCGCCTGGCGCGAATACGGCGACGCCACCGCGTGGCGCACGATCGCCGAGGCCAACGACATCGACGACCCCATGCAGCTGGCCCCGGGCACGGAACTCCTCGTGCCCGCACTGGAAGACCATGCCGCGGAGGACGCTCGGTGACCGGAATCGCACCCGCCCGTTCCTTCGCCGCCGACCCGATCGTCGAGGCGCCCGCCGAGCTGCCCGCGGCCTGGGCCGCGCAGCTGGTGAGCTGCGCGGTCGACGAGAACGTCGGCCTTCCGGACACCGCCGTACTGACGTACCGGGATCCGTACCACACCCTGCTCACCGCCACCGGGATCACCATCGGCACCCCGTTGAAGATCTCCGTGGTCACGGTCCGGGAGCGGGCCCGCGAGCGGCTGTTCACCGGAGAGGTGACCGCGCTCGAACTCGACAGCGACACCACCGGCTCCTTCACCGTCGTCCGGGCCTTCTCCAAGGCCCACCGGCTCCAGCGCGGCCGGAAGGTGGTGGCCTTCCGCAACATGAAGGCCGCCGACATCGTCCGCAAGGTCGCCGCCGGTGCCGGACTCACCTGCGGGAAGGTCGAGGCGGCCCCCGTGATGTACAAGCAGCTCACCCAGCCCAACATCTCGGACTGGGACTTCCTCCAGTACCTCGCGGGCGAGAGCGGTGCGCACGTACGCGTGGACGAGAAGGGCCTGCTCCAGTTCGTGAAGCCGAAGCCGGCGGCCTCGGCGCCTTCGCCCGCCACGTCCGCCACCAAGCATCCGATGGTGCTGGAGTACGGGCGCAACCTGCTGGCCCTGCGCGCCGTGCTGACCGGTGCGGACGGGGCGGACAGCGTCGAGGTGCGCGGCTGGGACGTGGAGACGAAGACCCGGCTCGTGGCGCGCCAGCCGTCCGTCCGCTCCACCACGGTCGTCCCCGGGCTGAGCCCGTCCGCCGCAGCCGGCGCGTTCGGCCCGAAGGCCCGGATGACCGTCGCCGACACCCCGTACCGGACCCAGGCCGAAGCCGGTGCGGTCGCCGGTGCGGTGGCCGCACGGGTCAGCTCCGGCTTCGGGGAGATCGAGGCGGTCGCCGAAGGGAACCCGCGGCTGCGGGCCGGTGAACCCGTCACCCTGGGCAACGTCGGACCCGCCTTCGCCGGCCGCTACACGGCGACGGCGTCCCACCACGTCCTCGACCCGCACGGCGGCTACCGCACGACCGTACTGGTCAGCGCGTCCCCCGACCGCTCCCTGACCGGACTCATCGGCGGCGGCGAGGCACCCCCGCGCGGCCCCCGCATCCCCGGCCTGGCGATCGGCGTCGTCACCGACATCCGTGAAGGCAGGGGCAAGGGCGAACGCGGCTCGGTCCGGCTGAAGTTCCCCTGGCTCGACGACACCTATGTGTCCGACTGGGTCCGTACGGTGCAGTGGGGCGGCCAGGGCGGCGGCGGGGTGTTCAGCCCAGAGGTCAATGACGAGGTACTGGTCGGCTTCGAACAGGGCCTGCTGGACAGCCCCTACGTGCTGGGCGGCCTGTACAACGGCGTCGACAAGCCGTCGCCCCACGACGTGCCGCTGGTCGACCCGACCAGCGGCAAGGTCAACCGCCGCTCCCTCGTCTCCCGTTCGGGCAACCGGATCGAACTGCTCGACGCCCCGCGCGGCCCGTCCGGAGTACGGCTGGCCACCGGCGACAAGCAGCTGGAGGTCACCCTGGACGAGCGGAAGGGCGAGATCGCGCTGAAGGTGTTCGCCCGCGGCACGTCCCGGGTGCTGAGCTCCCTGTCCCTCGGCCGGTCGGGGATCACGCTCGACGCCGGTACGGGGAACGTGGAGGTGAAGGGCGCCTCGGTGACCATCAACGGCAAGACCGGGGTCACCGTCGACGGCGGTCTGCTCGCCGTCCTCAAGGCCAGGCTCATCCGGATCAACTGACCCCCCGAACCCGTCACCGCAACCAACTTCCCGGCCCAGCAAGGAGAACAGCAGCCATGCCCCCCGCAGCCCGCTCGGGCGACCCCACCGTCCACGGCGGCGTCATCGGCACCCCGCCACCGGGTGCGGTCGCCGTCGCCACCGTGCTGATCGGCGGCAGGCCGGCCGCCGTCACCGGCAGCCTCCACGTGTGCGTGATCCCTCCGCACGCCCTGCTCGGACCCGGGAACGTCGTCATGCCGAACCCGGCGGCCATGGCCGGTGGCGCGGTCCTGATCGGCGGACTGCCGGCCGCCCGCATGGGCGACACCACCAGCTGCGGCGCCAAGATCGTCATGGGTGCGCCGAACGTCCTGATCGGAGGCCCGATATGAGCGGGGCCGGATTCGTCGGCCGTGGCTGGGGCTTCCCGCTGCGGGTCGGCGCCACGGGCGGTATCGGGATGGTCGAGCGGGACCAGGAGATCGAGGAGGCCATCGGCCTGGTGCTCGGCACCGCACCGGGGGAGCGGCCGATGCGCCCCGAGTTCGGCTGCGGCATCCACGACTACGTCTTCGCACCCGGCGACGGCGCCACCGCGGGCCGCATCGCGCACGAGGTGCGTACGTCACTGGAGCGCTGGGAACCACGCATCGAGGTGAGGGACGTGGTGGTCGCCTTCGACACCGTCGACGAGGGAACCCTCTACATCGACGTGCACTACACCGTGCGGTCCACCAACGACCTGCGCAACCTCGTCTTCCCCTTCTACACGATCCCGTCCTCCGGCAGTTCCGAAGCGGGCTCCGAAGAAGCGGGGGCGGCCTGATGTCCCTGCCTTCCCCCAACCTGGACGACCGCCGCTTCCAGCAACTCGTCGACGAGGCCAAGCGGTACGTCCAGCAGCGCTCGCCCGAATGGACCGACCACAACGTGTCGGACCCCGGGGTGACGCTCATCGAGACGTTCGCGTACATGGTCGACCAGTTGCTCTACCGGCTGAACCGGGTGCCCGACCGGAACTACTCCGCCTTCCTCGACCTGCTGGGCGTCCAGCTGTTCCCGCCGACGGTCGCCCGTGCGGACGTCGACTTCTGGCTGTCCGCCCCGCAGCCGGACACCGTACGGCTCCCGGCCGGTACGGAGGTCGCCACCGCCCGCGGTGAGACGGAGGAGGCGGTGGTCTTCTCGACCACCGAGGACCTGGCGATCGTGCCGAGTTCGCTGATCAGGCTGGTCACCGCCCCCGCGTCCGGGGACCAGACCGACCGCACCGCCCCGCTCGGCGCCGGCAAGGACATCCCCTGCTTCCAGTCACGCCCCGAGCCGGGCGACGCCCTGCTGTTCGGGCTGCCCACCGCCGTGCCCCGGTGCATCGTCGCCGTACGCCTGGACAGCCGGGTGGAGGGTGTCGGCGTCGACCCCCGGCAGCCGCCGCTGGTGTGGGAGGCATGGGACGGTGCCCGCTGGGTGTCCTGCGAGACCGGGACCGACAGCACCGGCGGGCTCAACAGGCCCGGTGAGATCACCGTGTTCGTCCCCGCCGGGCACACCGCCTCGGTGACGGCCGGGATCAGGGCCGGATGGCTGCGCTGCCGGGTCACCGCGCCCGAACCCGGGCAGCCCTTCTACTCGGAGTCGCCGACGATCCGGGAGGCCGAGGTCTTCACCGTCGGCGGCACCACCGGCGTCGAACACGCGGAGACCGTCCTCGACGTCCCGCTCGGCACTTCGGAAGGGGTCGCCGGCCAGCACTTCTCCGTGACGAAGGTGCCGCTCCTGATGGACGGGGAACCGCCCGTCGTCCAGGTGTCCTCCGCCGAGGGATGGCAGGTATGGACACCGGTGGAGCACTTCGGCGCCTCGTCGCCGGACGACCGGCACGTACGGATCGACGCCGTCACCGGCCGGTTCTCCTTCCCGCCGGAGGTCCGCGAGGCGGACGGCACGATGCGCGGGTACGGGGCGGTGCCCCCGAAGGGCGCCCAGCTCCGCGTCCCGCGCTACCGGACGGGCGGCGGGGCAGCAGGGAACGTGGCCCGGGGCGCCATCCGGGTCCTGCGCAGTTCGGTGCCGTACGTCGCCGGTGTCGCCAACCGGGAGGCGGCCCGCGGCGGGGTCGACGGCGAGAGCGTCGAGAACGCCAAGGTGCGCGCGCCCCACATCCTCCGGGTCCAGGAGCGGGCGGTCACGGCCGAGGACCACGAGGTCATCGCCCGGGAGGCCGCGCGCTCGCTGCGCAGGGTCCGCTGTCTGCCGGCCGTCGCGGGCGAGGGCGGCGCCGTGCGGGTCCTGGTGGTGCCCGACGCGGTCCCCGACGAAGGCGGCCGGCTGCGGTTCGAGCAGCTGATCCCGCCGGACCCGGTGCTGGCGGCGGTCTCCGGGCGGCTCGACGAACGCCGCCTGGTCGGCACCCGGCTGATCGTGGAACCGCCCGCCTACGTGGGCGTCACCGTGGTAGCCGAACTGGTGGCGGACACCGGCGACATGGACCGCGTCCGGGCCCAGGCGCTCGACGCGCTGTTCCGTCACATCGACCCGTTGCGGGGCGGCACGGACGGGACGGGCTGGCCCTTCGGCAGGCCCGTGCAGTACGGCGAGATCTTCGCCGTACTGCAGAGCGTGCCCGGAGTCCGACTCGTCGACGAGGTACGGCTGTTCCCCGCCGACCCGCTCACCGGGCGCCGGGGAGCGGCGGCGGACCGGATCGACGTCGCCGAGAACGCGCTGGTCTTCTCCCACCAGCACCAGGTCGTCGTCACGGCCGCCGGGCCCGGCGGGCGCTCATGACCAGGGCCTCGGTCCCCGGACTTCCCAGCCGCTACCCGATCGGCGGACTGCTGCCCGCCCTGTACGCGGACGACGACCTCGCCCAGCGCTTCACGGCGGGCCTCGACACGGTCCTGGCCCCCGTCCTCTCCACCCTCGACAACCTCCCGTCCTACTTCGACCCCGCGCTGACCCCGGACGACTTCCTGCCCTGGCTGTCGTCCTGGGTCGGCGCCGACCTCGACCCGGCCTGGCCGGTGGACCTGCGCCGGGCCGTCGTCGCCCGCGCCGTCGAGCTCCACCGGTGGCGCGGAACCCGCCGCGGCCTCACCGAACACCTGCGGCTCTGCTTCGGTGTGGAGGCCGACATCCACGACGGGGGCGGCGCCGCGTGGTCGTCGGAACCCGGGGGCCCGCTCCCTCCCGCCCCGACCGGGGAACTGCTGGTACGGGTCCGGGCACCGGACGGGCGGCCGGTGGACGCGGCCCGCGTCCTGGCCGTGGTCCGGGCCTCGTGCCCCGCCCACCTCACCTGCCGGGTGGAGATCCTGCCGGGCACACCGCACGAGACAGGAGACTGATGTGACGCGCTCGTGCCCGGCGTGCGGGGCCGCCAACGAGGAGTACGAGGACTTCTGCGGAAGCTGCGGTACGTATCTGGGCGGGTCGTCCTCGCGGCGCGCCCGGACACCGGAGCCGGCACCGGTGGCCGACGCGCCCGCGCCGGAACCCGAAGCCGATGTGACGCCTCCACCCCCGGCCCCGCGCCCCACGCCCGTGGTCGCCCCGGCCCCGCCCGCACCGGTCGCGGAGGAGCCGCCCCGTCCTTCGGCACCCGAGGCCACGCCCGAGCCCGCACCCGCCCCCGTACGACCGGCACCACCGGCTCCGGCCCCGGCTCCGGCTCCGGCCCCGGCTCCGGTACGGCCGGGACGCCCGGTCGAGCCCGTGGCGGTCGAGCCGGTGGTGGCCGTGCAGCCCGGCGTCCCGATCGCCCAGCGCCCCGTCGTCCGACCGGTCGTGGCGAACGAGGAGCCGGACGGTACGCCGTGCCCGTCGTGCGGGGCGTCCAACCGGCCGGGGCGGAAGTTCTGCCGCCGCTGCGCGGCGCCGCTGAATCCGGGCGAGCAGGAGGAACCGCTGCCCTGGTGGCGTACCAGGTGGCCGTTCGACCGCAGGGTCCGGGCAGGCTCGGGGCGCCTGCTGCGAGGCAGCCTGATCGCTCTGGTCATCGCAGGCCTCCTGGTCGCGGGCTTCCTGCTCGTACCGGCCGGGCGCTACGTCGTCGAGGACGTACGGGACAAGCTCGGCGGAACGGGGGAGATCAGCCCCACCGACGTCACGGCGAGCGCGTCCGCCCCCGGCCACTCGGCGAAGCTGGCCGTGGACGGCGTGACGAACACCTACTGGGGCGCCCCGAAGACGGGCGCCGCGCTGACGGCCGAGTTCGAGAAGCCGTTCCGGCTGGTCGGCGTCACGGTCCACACCGGGGTGTCGACGAAGGCCGAGGCGTTCCGGCAGGGCGCCCGGCCGACACAGGCGGATCTCCGCATCAGGACGAAGGACGGCAAGATCCACGAGAAGGCCTGGACACTCACCGACAAGCCCGGCGAGCAGACCGTACGGACGGGCATCAGCGACGTCGTCTCCATCGAGTTCACCGTGCGGGAAGCGGCAGGCCAGGAGAGCGGGCGGCCGATCGCGCTCGGGGAGATCGAGTACTTCAAGCGCACCTAGGCGTATTGACCCGACGCACCGTCCCGGCAGGCACGCAGCCGGGACGGTGCGTCAGACCATGGCGAGCCGGTCCACCAGCAGCTCCACCCTCGGCGCGGCGTCCTCGGGCAGCAGACGGCCGGCTCGGGTCAGGGTCGCCAGGCCGTGCAGGGCCGCCCAGAACACCTCGGTGAACAGTGCCGGGTGGACACCGTCGCCGGCGGCCTCGGTGAGGCATTCCAGCAGGGCCGCGAAGGCGTCCTTCAGCTGCTCGGGGGTGTCCTCCTGTGCGTACGCCAGGCCGCCGTCGAGCTGGAACAGGGCGTCGTAGACCGCCGGGTTGTGCTCGGCGAAGTCGAGGTAGGCGCGGGCGAGGGCGGCGACCCGCTCGCGCGGACCGTCAGCGGCGGCGGCCGCGGCCCGTACCGCCGCGGCCAGCTCGGTGGCGCCTTCCAGGGCGACGGCGCCGATGATCTCGCGCTTGCCGCGGAAGTGGCTGTAGAGGACGGGCTGGCTGTATTCGATGCGCTCGGCGAGCCGGCGGGTGGTGACTGCGTCCCAGCCCTGCTGCTCGGCGAGTTCGCGGGCCGTCACCACGATGAGGCGCTCACGTTCCGCCCGTTCGCGTTCCTTGCGTTCCTTTACCGACATGACCGGATCCTAGCACCGCTAGACAACCGAGCGTTCGTAGCGCTAGCGTTGCCCCATCGCCTAGCAACGCTAGTTCTCGGAGGGATCGTCATGCTCAGCACACTTGAGGTCGTCACCACCGTCGTCGTCGGCCTGATGGTGGGGGTGGAGTTCTCCGTCGCCTTCGTCATGAACCGGATCTTCAACGCCCTTCCCGAGGACAGTGGCCAGCTCGCCCGTGCCCACGGAGGCCGGATGCTCGGCGCCCTCATGCCGTTCTGGTACATCGGCTCGCTCGTCCTCAGCGCGGTCTGGGCCATAGCCGGATGGGACCGCCCAGGCGCCGGACTCGTCGTCATTGCCGCCGCGCTGCTGATCGTGAGCGTGATCATGTCGATCCTGCTGCTCGTCCCGATCAACAACCGGGGCAAGACGTGGACCCCCGAGAACCGGCCCGCGGACTGGAAGGACCAGATGAGCCGCTGGGACCGCTACCACTACGTCCGCGTCGCCGTCATCGTCGCCGCGTTCACCCTGCTGGTCACCGCCCTCGCCTGATACCGCGGCAATCGCTCCCGCCGGCCGGCCGCCCGGTTCAGCCGCCGTGGCGCTGCTCGTAGCGCCACGGCGCATCCAGCAGCCAGGTGTCCTGCCACTCCGCCCGGTCGACCGGGCCGATCAGGCGGGCGCCCTCCAGGCAGCGCGGGTCATCGGCGTCGGCGAGGCCGCTGACGGCCTTGATGCGGACCAACTGGTCGTCCTCGTCGAGGAATCCGGCCAGGATGTCGGCGACCGCGGGGCTGCGGCCCTCGAACTCGTAGAGGACCTCGCACACGTGGGCGCGGACGTGCGCGTCCGGGTCGCGAGCCAGCGTGGCGAGCACGTCCAACGCCTCGGGGTGGGTGTACGCGTATCGCGTTCTGTGCAGCATGCTCGGCACCTGGACACGCACCCTCGGGTCCGGGTGCGTGCGGAGGGCCAGCCCCAGCTCTTCGAGGTCCGGGACGTCGATGTCGTCGGAGTTGAGCGCCCTCAGGACCGACACGAGCACCGTCGGGTCGGTCTCCTCGGCGAACCACGGCAGGAGTACGTCCATGGCCTGCTGCTCCCAGGGCCATTCCCCCGAAGGGGCGGGATGGTCGACGAGGAGAAAACACCACACGAGGTCCGCAGCGAACTGCCGGCGCAGGGGATCAGGGTCGGAGCGCAGCGCCAGGGCCGCTTCCCAGGCCTCCACGTCGGACCGTTTGGCGAGCGCGAGGGTCGCTTCCCACCAGTCGGCGTGTGCCCCGTCGGCGCGGGCGAGCGCCCGGGCGAACAGCTCGTCGAACGAGCGGCGGAACCCCAACTCCGCTTCCAGGCAGGTGAGGACGGCGGAATGGCCGTCGCACACACGCATCCCGCCGAGCGTGATCACGTGGTACTCGTTGCCGTCGAAATGGTCAACGAGCCGGCGGCTTTCGACCGGGCCCGACGCGCCGGTCGCGAGGCGAAGCCCGGCTTCGGCGCCGGTCTCGTGCCAGTGCCGAGCACAGGCGAGAAGGCCCGCCCGCTGCTCCTCCGTGAGCCGGTCCTCGGCATGCCTGAGCAGGGCGACGGTCACGCCGGCATGGCCGGTGGCCACGGCCCGCAGCAGCGGTGTGCTTCCGTCGGGCAGCGGCCGGAGCGGATCGGCGCCGGCGTCCAGCAGGGCATCCGCCACGTGCCCGTCGAACGCGGCGACGGCGAGGCACAGGGCGTCCGCCGTCTCCGGATCGGCCTCCGCCATTGCTTTGCCCCGCCCTTCGGTTGTCCCCGGTGGGGCAGCGTAGTCGCCAGGGCTGATCAGGAGAGGAACCGGATGTCCTCGGGCGCGAGTTGAGCCGTCACCACGCCGTGCAGCAACTCCGCGTCCACGAAGTCCCCGACCTCGGGCGGCCCGCACCGCCAGCTGAGCGGGTACGTGTTGCCGTGCGCGGCCGGGATCCCCACGTACTGGTCACGGGCTGTCGGCCCGAAGCACGTCGCGCCGGGCGGCCAGCCGAAGTCCTGGCTCGCGCCGGGTTCGAGCAGGAAGTACGTCCACCGCCCTCCCGCGACCTCCCGCACGACGGGCCCGGGATCGCCGTCGGTGAGGGTGGCGAGGTGGTGCAGTACTGCCTCGCCCCGTACGCCGCGCAGTCGGATGGCATCGAAGTGGATTCCGGTCAGGTGGAGTTGGAGCCCCGAGACGGGTACCCATTCGGGGAGTTTCTTGCTCGTCATGCCTATGAGCTTCGTGCCGACTGCGTAGCGTGACCAGCAGGACGCGATCCACATCCATGCGATGTGGGGAGGGCGGTGACGGCTGTGGGGACGAGTGGCGAGACGACGCGCGGGCGGCGGCTGGTGGGGGAGCTGATCCGCATCCACCGGGTGCGGGCCGGGCTCACGCAGAAGGAGGCGGCGGAGCAGCTGCTGATCTCGGAGTCGCTGATGGGCGCGGTGGAGCGGGCGGAGCGCATCCCCGCGCGTGACCTGCTGATCGACGCGGACCGGGTGTTCGGGGCGGGCGGGGCGCTGAAGGCGTGCTGTGAGCTGGTGGACGAGGAGAAGTACCCGCCGAAGTTCCTGGACTGGGCGAAGCTGGAGCGGCACGCGCGGGTCATCAGTGCGTACGAGACGATGCTGATCCCGGGCCTGCTCCAGACGGAGGCCTACGTGCACGCGCTGTACCGATCGCGGGTACCGGCGTACACGGAGGACGAGATCGCCCGGCACGTCGGGGCGCGGCTGGAACGGCAGACGGTGCTCGCGCGCACACCGCCGCCGCGTATCGGGTACGTCATCGAGGAATCGGTCCTGGACCGGACACTCGGCGGCCCCGAGGTACTGAAGGAGCAACTGCGGCATGTGCTCGACTGCGTGGAGCGCCATAACCACCTGACGGTGCAGGTGATGCCGTCGGCGCAGCACACGCATGCGGGGTTGATGGGTCCCATGCAGCTCATGTCCACAGCGGAAGGCCGCAACTTGATGTATGTGGAGGCGCAGGGCGGCGGTAGGTTGATCTCGAAGCCGGAGCAAGTGAGCGATCAGCTCGACCTTTTCGGCATCCTGCGGGCGCAGGCGCTGAACCCCTGGAAGTCCGCGGAGATCATCGAGACGAAGGTGAGGCAACTGTGATCCACGGACCCCGGCTGACCTGGTTCAAGTCCAGCTACAGCGGCAACGAGGGCGAGGCCTGCATCGAAGTCGCCTATGACTGGCACAAGTCCAGCTACAGCGACAAGTGGGACGCAGCCTGCGTGGAGGTCGCCACCTGCCCCCACACCGTCCACGTCCGCGACTCCAAGGTCACCGACGGCCCCACCTTCGCCGTCGCCCCCGCGGCGTGGACCGCGTTCCTGGGCCACGCCGCGAAAGCCACGAAGTAATGCTGGAGTACTAGCTGAAGCCGTTCAGGCCCCACCAGTCGCCGTTGGTCTGCTCGCCTCGTGCCAGGGAGCCGTTGCTCAGGCCTCGGTAGGTGAGGAGCCAGCCCGGGTTGCCCCGGAAGCCGTCGATGGCGTACGTGGTGTTGGTCACGGTGGCGAGGTCGGGACGGCCGTCGCCGGTGAAGTCGCCGACGGCGATGAAGTTCGCCATGACATTCCAGCCGCCGGTGCCGATGAGCTTGCGCGCTCCGAGCTTGCCGGTGGACGTGCCGGGGTAGAGCCAGAGTTTGCCGGTGGATGCCTCGCGGGCGTAGAGGTCGGGGCGGCCGTCGCCGTTCACGTCGCCGGCGCCGGCGAGCGCGTTCATCGCGTTCCAGCCGCCGGTGCCGATGAGCTTGCGTCCTCCGAGCTTGCCGGTCGACGTGCCCGGGTACAGGTAGAGCCGGCCCGTGGACGCCTCGCGCGCGATCAGGTCGGAGCGGCCGTCGCCCGTCAGGTCACCGAAGGCGGTGATGTTGCTCATGCCGTTCCAGCCACCCGTACCGATCAGCTTGCGTGCGCCGAGGGAGCCGGTGCCGGTGCCCGGGTAGAGCCAGAGTTTGCCGGTGGACGCCTCGCGGGCGATGAGGTCCTCGCGGCCGTCGCGGCTGAAGTCCCCGTGCCGGGTGAGGGCGTTCATGGCGTTCCAGCCGCCCGTGCCGACGAGGCGGCCGGTCCCGTTGCCCGAGGCCAGCCAGAGCCGTCCCACCTTGTCGCGGGCCAGTACGTCGGCCCTGCGGTCGCCGTTCATGTCACCGAAGCCCAGGGCCTTGGGAGACGTCTCGGAGTACCAGTAGGGAGAGGCGGTCCAGCCGCACTCGCGCTCCGTACGGACGAACTTGATCGAGCTGGTCGTCGGAGGGGTGTCCGAGCTCCACGCCAGGCCGGTTCCGGCGGGATCCTCGGCGAAGTAGCCTCCCCCCGCAGCGTAGTTCTTCTCCTCGTAGGTGCAGGCGATGAGGTTCGTGCGGTTGACGTGCGACCGGATCTTGTTGTTCCAACTGCCCAGGTCCGCGACGTTCTTCTTCGTCATGTACCGCGTCCCGGTGCCGTCCGCGCGCGACCATCCGCACCAGTAGCCCACCGTGCAGCCGTACACGTCCTTGGCGGCGGCCGGCTCCGCGCTCACCGTGTTCAGGCCGGTACACGTGAGCGTGAGACCGGCGAGCGTCGCCAGGCCCCGCACGAGATGCTTCCGCATGTGTGGTGATCCCCTCCCCATGGATGTGCGCCGATGCCCTCGGCCCTCAGCACACCGGGTCCTCCGGATCGCTGGTGCGATTCCGGGGCTCCGCGGCTGCTCGTCGGCGCAGGCACACTTTGCCATGGAGGGATCCTGGCTGACCAGGACAGCGGGGAGCGGTGCGAAGACATCGGCTCCCGCCCGTGAGCAGGACCGGGGCAGCTGGCTTCTCCCAGGGGATATCCGCTTGCAGGCGGCGGCACCGGTCGGTTAGGAAGCTTGCATGCTGAGCGGTAGCAAGGTCGGGCTCAGGGCCCGGCACGAGGAAGACATCCCGATCCTCCGGGCCGAGCTCTACAACGACGTGGTCAACGCCTCGCGGGCCGAGGGCGGGCCGTGGCGGCCGGTGGGGCCCGAGTCGAAGGACCCGCGGCTCGTGGGCGACGACGAGGACCAGGCGTGCGTCCCGTTCTCCGTCGTGGAGTTGGGCGAGGGCACGCTGGTCGGCACCGCGACGCTGTGGGGCATCGACCACCACAACCGGTCCGCGCACATCGGTCTCGGGCTGCGGCCGTCCGCTCGTGGCAAGGGCTACGGCACCGACGCGGTGGCGGTCCTGTGCCAGTACGGATTCGTCGTACGCGGCCTGCACCGGCTGCAGATCGAGACCTTGCCGGACAACGCCGCGATGCTGCGCTCAGCCGAGCGCAACGGCTTCGTCCGCGAGGGCGTGCTGCGCTCCGCGGCCTGGGTGATGGGCGAGTTCCTCGACGAGGTCGTGCTCGGGCTGCTCGCCCAGGACTGGAAGCCGGGTCCGAAAGGCTGAGGACCGCCCGGGGGCACCGTGCGGGTGGTCCGAGGACCTGGCCGGCCGTCGCGAAGCGGTGCTCGGCCGGCTTCAGGACTTCGTAGAGGTACCCGAAGTGCGCCGTCTCCGCCGTTCCCGTGAGCACGGCCGGCAGGAAGGCGAGGCATCCGATGTCGTGGGCCTCCCACAGCGGGCCCTGGCCCTCGTTGTAGAGCACGGTCCCGGCCCAGTCGCGCACCGGCGACGGATCGGCGGGCGGTGGGCACAGGCAGACGAGGGCATCGAGGGCATCGGCGGTGACCATGGACCGGAGGCCGGCCAATCAGCCCCGGCCGAAGCGCGGCGCCCGCCCTCACAACCCCGGCGCCCCCCACACCGGAAACCACCGCCCCAGGTCCTTCTCCACCCGAAGGTCGTCCCCAAGGGCGGCCCGGACCTCCAACTCCAGCTGGTTGTCCCGCTTCTCGCCGCCGCCCGGCACCGGGGCGAACGGGTAGAACGTGCCGCGTTTGTAGAGGTAGACCAGCGCCAGCGACCGGCCCTCCGCGTCCCGGAAGGCGATCAGCGAGCAGAGCAGCTGTGGGCCGAAGCCGCCGTCCTGGAGCAGGGTGTTGACCGCGTGCAGGTCGTTGACCAGCGCGGCGAGGTCATCGGGCGGCTGCCGGGCGAGCAGCCAGGTGTAGCCGTACGTGTCCCGGCTGAAGTCCACCGGGACGCCGCCGCGCCCGGTGTCCGCGTCGAGCAGCTCCCGTACGTCCTGCTGGATACGGGCGAAGGCGGCGCCCTCCACGCCGGCGAAGCACACGGAGCCGAGGCCGGTCGGGGCGAAGCCCGTGGCCGCCTGGAGGGTCAGCGCGGCGGACGGGACGGCGAAGAGCTGGTCGAGGTCGGGGCGGACCGGCTTGCTCCGGCCCAGGATGGTGTCGAGCAGACCCACGGGCGTACTCCTCGGTCACGGGCGGGACAGGTCGGCGGAGATGCGGGCCAGCTGGTCCAGGCGCTGTTCCAGGGTCGGGTGCGAGGAGAGCAGCCGGCTCAGGCTCTCCTTGGAGGAGAAGGCGGGGACGAAGTAGAAGGCGTTGTACGGCTCCGCCTTCCGCAGGTCCTGGGTCGGGATCCGGGCCATCTGGCCGCTGACCTTGGTGAGGGCGGAGGCGAGGGCCGAGGGTTTGCCTGTGAGCAGCGCGGCCGTGCGGTCGGCGGAGAGTTCGCGGTAGCGCGACAGCAGCCGGGTCAGCAGGAAGCTCAGGGCGTAGACGACCGCGCTGACCAGCGGGATCAGCATGATCGCGATGCCCATGGGGTCGTTGCTGCGGCTGTTGCGGGAGAAGCCGCCCCAGAGCGCGACGCGGGTGATCATGCCTGCGAGGACGCCCAGGAACGAGGCGATCGTCATGACGGCGACATCGCGGTGGGCGACGTGCGACATCTCGTGGGCGAGGACGCCCTCCAGTTCCTCCGGTTCCAGTCTTCGCAGCAGGCCCGTCGTGGCGCAGACGAGGGCGGTCTTCTCGCTGCGGCCGGTGGCGAAGGCGTTCGGTACGTCGCTCTCGGCGATCGCGACCCGGGGTTTGGGCATGTCGGCGAGCGCACAGATCCGGTCGATCGCGCCGTGCAGCTCCGGCGCCTGCTCGGGGGTGACCTCGCGGGCGCCCATGCTGAAGGCCGCGATGCGGTCGCTGAACCAGAACTGGGCGACGAACATGCCGCCGGTGATGATCAGGATGATCGGCCAGGCGCCGCGCATCACGGCCAGCAGGACGCCGACCAGGACCACGTACAGCAGGCCGATCAGGAACATGGTGGTGACCATGCGTGTGGTCAGACCGCGGTCGGGGGCGTACCGGCTACGGGGTTTGGTCATGGGTGACCTCCAGTCCTCACCTGCCTCCATGGTGCTCCTCGGTGGCCGAAAGTGGATGCGCCCGCTCCGTTCCGGGCATTTGGCCGAACAGGACCTAGTCGTTTAGGTGCCTGAGGCATCTAGTGGTGGGTGATCGGTATGACACCCCCCTCTCCTTGCGAGGCCCGCCGTGACACAGGCCCAGACAGAGACCGTCGTCTTCCCGCAGGACCGAACCTGTCCCTACCACCCGCCGACCGGCTACCCGAGCACGAGCCGGGGCCAGCAGTCCGTGTCCCGTGTCCGGCTCTTCGACGGCCGTACGGTGTGGCTGGTGACCGGGCACGCCGAGGCGCGGGCCCTGCTGGTGGACCCGAGGCTGTCCTCCGACCGGGAGAATCCCGGGTTCCCGTTCTTCGCCCGACGGCTGGCGGCCACCACCCAGCGCCGCGTCGAACTGCTCGGCCTCGACGACCCGGAGCACAACGTGCAGCGCCGGATGCTGATCCCGAGCTTCACGGTCAGGCGGGCGGCGGCGCTGCGGCCGGGCATCCAGGAGATCGTCGACCGGCTGCTCGACGCGATGGTCGCGCAGGGCCCGCCGGCCGAGCTGGTCGAAGCCTTCGCGCTGCCCGTGCCCTCCATGGTCATCTGCGCGCTGCTGGGCGTGCCCTACGCGGACCACGAGTTCTTCGAGGCGCAGTCCCGCAAGCTGCTGCGCGGCCCCGCGGGATCCGATGTCGAGGCGGCGCGGGACGCTCTGAGCACGTACTTCCGCGCACTGATCGAGCGGAAGCGGCGCGACCCGGGCGACGGGCTGCTCGACGAGCTCATCGCCAAACAGCTGGAGACCGGGGCGGTGGACCTGGAGGAGCTGGTGCGGCTGGCCCAGATCCTGCTCGTGGCCGGCCACGAGACGACGGCGAACATGATCTCGCTCGGCACCCTCACCCTGCTCCAGCACCCGGACCAGCTGGCCCGGCTGCGTGACGGGGGCGACGGGGTTCCGGCCGCCGTCGAAGAACTGCTCCGCTTCCTGTCCATCGCCGACGGGCTCTCACGGGTGGCCGTCGAGGACATCGAGGTGGGCGGGGTGACCCTGCGGGCCGGGGACGGAGTCCTGCTGTCCACCGCGGTGATCAACCGGGACGAGGCCGCCTATCCGTCGCCGGACGAGCTGGACCTCGGCCGGGGGGCGCGGAACCACGTCGCCTTCGGGTTCGGCATCCACCAGTGCCTGGGCCAGAACCTCGCCCGCGCCGAGCTGGAGATCGCCCTGCCCGCGCTCTTCCGCCGGCTGCCCGGCCTGCGTCTCGCGGTGCCGGCCGAGGAGATCCCGTTCAAACCGGGGGACACGGTCCAGGGGCTCATCGAACTGCCCGTGACCTGGTGACCGGGACCCGAGCGGAAGGACGGACGGAGATGGCGGACATGCGGATCGATATCGACAGGGACGTGTGCATCGGCGCCGGGCAGTGCGCGCTCGCCGCGCCCAAGGTGTTCACGCAGGACGACGACGGGCTCAGCGAGCTCCTGGCGGAGGCCGAGCCCGGGCCCATGGTCGGCGAGGCGGCCCGCGCCTGCCCCGTACAGGCCATCACGGTGACCTGAGCAAGGGGTCAGGCGTCAGGGATCAGGGCCAGAGCAGCTCCCGCTCCCAGCCCGTGCCGTCCCGGCGGTAGCGCAGCCGTACGTGCCGCCGCCGGGCGTCGCCCTGGAAGAACTCGACCTCGCGCGGCTCGACCACGTACCGCGTCCAGCTCGCCACCTCCGCGTCCGGCTCCTCCTGCGCCCGCTGCCAGGCGGCGTCCGAGGCCCGGTCGAGTTCCCCCGTCGAGCCCAGCACCTCGCTCTGCCGCCCCACCAGCGCCGAGGCGAGGGCGCCCGTCGAGCGGGCGTGCAGATCGACGCTGCTCTCGGCGGGGGAGCAGGTGGTGACGGGTCCCCGGACCCGTACCTGCCGCCCCTGCGCCGGCCAGTAGAAGCCGAGCGCGGCGTACGGACGTGCGGCGAGCTGGCGGCCCTTCGCGCTGGTGGCGTGCGTGGCGAAGTGCCAGCCGCGCGCGTCGGCGTCGTGCAGCATCAGCGTGCGTACGTCGGGCAGGCCCTCCGCGTCGGCCGTGGCCAGCGTCATGGTGTGCGGCTCGGCCTGCCCGGCGGCGACCGCCTCCGCGAACCAGGCGTGGAAGAGGGGGAGGGGAGCGGGGGGCGCCCCGGCCGGGTCGAAGGCGGGGAGCTCGATGTCCCAGACGCGCTGGGCGTGGAGGAGGTCGAGGAAGGCGTCCTGCGTGGGGGAGGCCGATGCGTCAGTCATCCCCCCATTCCACCCCGTGCGGCGAGCCCGCCCCCTCACCCCCGCCCCAGCACCACCGTCCCCGACGAGCAGAACCAGCCGCCCGTCCCCGACGCCACCGCCAGTTCCGGCAGCCGGCCCCCCGCCTTGCGCACCTGGCGGGCCCCCGCCTCGCCGCGGAGCTGGCGTACCGCCTCGACCAGCAGGAACAGTCCGCGCATTCCGGGGTGGCAGGCAGAGAGGCCGCCGCCGTCCGTGTTGACCGGGAGCTCGCCGGTGAGGCCCGTGCGGCCCTTCTCCACGAATGACCCGCCCTCGCCCTTCGCGCAGAAGCCCAGGTCCTCCAGCGTCACCAGCGTCATATAGGTGAACGCGTCGTAGATCTCCGCCAGATCGATGTCCGCGGGCGTCACCCCCGCCCGTTCGAAGGCGAGGCGGCCGGACACGGCGGCGGGGGAGACCGTGAAGTCGTCCCACTCCGACATGGTGGAGTGCGAGACGTGCTCGCCGGTGCCGAGGATCCAGACGGGGGCCTTCGCCGTGTCCGGTACGTACTCCTCGGCCGCCAGCAGCACCGCGCAGCCGCCGTCGCTGCGGATGCAGCAGTGCAGCTTCGTGAACGGGTCGGCGATCATCGGGCCCGACAGCACCTCGTCGACCGTGACCGGGGTGCGGAACATCGCGTCCGGGTTGGCCGCCGCGTTCGCCCGGGCCTGCACCGCCACCTCGGCGAGCTGCTCCAGTGTGGTGCCGTACTCGTGCATGTGGCGACGGGCGGCCATCGCGTACTTGGCGATCAGCGAGTGCCCGTACGGCACCTCGAACTGCAGCGGACCACGGGCCCCGAAGGAGAGGTTGGACGTGCGGCGGCCCGCCTTGATGTCGGCGCGGGCCGTCGATCCGTACACCAGGAGGACGGCGTTGGCGCGGCCTGCCGCGATGGCGTCGGCCGCATGGGCCGCCATGACCTCCCACGTCGAGCCGCCTACCGAGGTGGAGTCCACCCAGGTCGGCTTCAGTCCCAGGTACTCGGCGACCTCGACCGGGGCGAGCGTGCCCAGGCCGGCGGAGGCGAAGCCGTCGACGACCGACCGGTCGAGGCCCGAGTCGGCGAGTGCCCGGCGGGCGGCCTGGGCGTGCAGGGCGTACGGGGTGGCCGTGTCGACGCGTCCGCAGTCGGCGAGGGATATGCCGACGGCAGCGACCTTGCGGCGGGAAGAGGGCGTGGCAGGCATGGATCTGACGGTACATCAGATTTATGGAAGGTGAACCGCCGTGCAGTGCGCGGATCTTGTGGCGCCTGTCGCTCTGCGAGACTCTGGGAATCTCGCTGCTTCCCCCCTAGCATGACGGCCCGTCAGATCGGAGGCCGTCGGCCTCCGAGGAGAAGGAGCCCGCCGATGGATGCCGCCTTCACCGCGGAACAGGACGAGATCCGCCGCACCCTGCGTGACCTGCTGGCCGAACACGATGCGGGGAGGGCTGCGGCGACGCCGGACGAGTACGACACCGCCCTGTGGCACCGGCTCTCCCGGGAGCTCGGGCTGCCCGGACTCGCGCTCCCGAAGGAGTACGGAGGCGGGGGCCACGGCCCGGCCGAGCTCGCCGTCGCCCTGGAGGAGACCGGCCGGGCTCTGCTGCCGTCCCCGCTGCTCGCCACCGCCGTACTCGCCGCCCCCCTGGTCCTCGCCCTCGGCACCGACGAGCAGCGTGCCGCCCTGCTGCCGCCCCTCGCGGCGGGCGAGCTCACCGCGGCCCTGGCCGTCCCCGGCGGCTCGCTCTCCACCGCGCTCGGCCTCACCGGCGATCTCACCGGCGGCGCCTGGGCGGGCGGCGGACGGGCGGGCGGCGTGCAGGCCCGGCCGGCCGGCGGCGACGGCGGGTGGCGGCTGTACGGGGAGGCCGCCCAGGTGCTGGACGGGCACAGCGCCGGACTGCTCCTGGTCGCCGCGCACACGGGCGGCTTTCCGCGCAGCCGCACCCTGCTGTTCCTGGTCAGGACCGACGGGCCGCAGCCGCCCGCCGGTCTCGTCCGCACCCGGCAGACCTCGCTCGACGTCACCCGGCCGCTCGCCCGGATCGAACTGCGCGACACCGAGGCCGAACTCCTCGGCGCCGACGACGCCGTGGACGCGATCGCCGCGCTCGCGGCCACCGGGCGCACGGCGGCCGTCGCACTCGCCGCCGAGGCGGCCGGGGCGGCGGCGAGCGCACTGGAGCGGACGGCCGACCACGTCGGGGAGCGGGAGAAGTCCGGCAGGGCGGGCGGTGCCTTCCAGGCCGTGAAACTCCGCCTGGCGGACCTGTACGTACGTGTGCGCTCGGCCCGCTCCGCCGCGTACTACGCGGCCTGGGACCCGGAATCCGGCGGTCTCGCGCTCGCCCAGGCGCTGGAAGCGCTGCGGATCACCACCGCCGAGGCCGTGCAGCTGCACGGCGGCGCCGGCTTCACCTGGGAGGACGAGGCGCGGCTGTACTTCAACCGGGCCGCGTCCGACGAGCTGCTCCTCGGCCCCGTGCACCGGCTCCGCGACCATGCGGCCGAGCGGGCCGGACTGTTCGGACAGGGGCAGGCCGGTCTGTTCGGGCAGGAGCGGGCCGGCGGCCCGGCGGGGTGCGGGCCGGCCGGTCAGGTGGCGGTCTGATGGCGCCCGGGGTCCGGCTCGTCCAGAAGGTGTCCTCGACCCGCGTCTTCGCGCGGATCGCCCCGCACGTCGTGCCCGCCATGGACCGCACCGTGCACCGGCTCACCCGTGGCCGGGTGCTGCTCAGCGCGCAGATGCTGCCGGGGGTGGTGCTGACGGTGCCGGGGGCGCGCAGCGGGCAGCTCAGGACGACCCCGCTGGCCTGCATGCCGCAGCCGGGTGACGGCGGTCCGGGCCACTGGATCCTGGTCGGCAGCAACTTCGGCCGTCCGGGGCATCCCGCCTGGACGGCGAACCTGCTGGCGCACCCGGAGGCGGCCGTCATCAACTGGAAGGGCCGCGACATTCCCGTACGGGCACGGCTGCTGGCGGGGGAGGAGCGGGCCGGGGTGTGGGAGGCGGCGCTGAAGTTCTGGCCGCCCTATGCCGCGTACCAGGCCCGGATCGACCGGGAGATCCGGCTGTTCCGGCTGGATGCGGTGGATCGGGTGGATGGGGCGGAGCCGGTGGACGGGGCGGATGCGGTGGAGGGGTGCGACGGTCCTGCGTGATCTCCGGTGTGATGTCCGGAGGTGTCCGGGAACGCCGACGGCGGACCACATGCGTGGTCCGCCGTCGGTGAGACAGGACCTGGGGCGCCCGGGATCACCGCGCGTCACCCAGTACGGGGTTCCGGCGCGGGCGCTACTTCGTGGGCTTCTTGCCGGTGATGCCCAGATGCACCAACAGCGCGAGGTTCGGCTTGAGTTCGGCCTGCTTGACGCCCCAGGTGGTGAAGCCCTTCTGGTGCGAGGCGACGGCGGCCAGCATCGCGACCAGGGAGCCCGCCATCGCCGCGGCGCTGACGTCCTTGTCGACCTTGCCCTTGGCCTGGAGCTCCTTGACCGAGTCCGTAAGGGAGTTGGTGACGGAGTTCAGGATCTTCATGCGGATCTTGTAGAACCGCTTGTCGCCCTCGGCGGCACCGAGGTCGACCACGCGCAGAATGGCGTCGTTGCGCCGCCAGAAGTCGAGGAATCCCTCGACGAGTTCTTCGGCTGCCTGCCATCCGGATTTTCCGACCCAGGAGCGTCCGGCGACCAGTTCGGTGAGTCCGGCGCCCTCCTTGGCCATCTCTTCGGCGATTTCGAGGACGGCGCCCTCGACGTCGGGGAAGTACTGGTAGAAGGTTGCGGGTGAAGTCCCCGCCTTCCGGGCGACGTCGATGACTTTGACGTCCCGGTACGGCGAGGAGCTGAGCATCTCGCTGAGGCAGTCGAGCAGCTTCTGCCGCGTCGCCTGTCCTCGCCGACCGGCCACGCGGCCGTCGACGGTGCGTACTTGTCCTGTCATGCCGTCAGCTTACCGACGGGTGATCGGAGCGCGATTCGGCCGACTGCAAATGGGGAGTGCGGCAGGTGCGGTGGGGGGAGTGGGGGGATTTCGGGGGATGCGCCCCAGGGGTGCACCGCCGGTTCTCCACGGTCTGACTAGTGTTATCAACAGCCTGTGGACAACTTCGGTGGATAACTTTCCGTAACGAGGGTGCGCGCGGCGTGCGTATCGAAAATGTGTTCGCATCGGAGGGGCTGGGGCGCGGGCGGGCCGGTGCGCGGCTACGTTGGGTGTGACGAGCGTCACCACGGACGAGCGTCACCACGGACGAGCGTCACCACGGACGAGCGTCACCACGGATGAGCGTCACCACGACGGAAGGATCCGGGCCCATGGCCGCATTCGCGCAGTCCGCCCCGTGCTGGGTGGATGTGCAGCTCCCCGACCTCGAAGCGGGCAAGCGCTTCTACGGTGAGCTCTTCGGCTGGACCTTCCGGGCGGGCGACGGGCCGTACGCGGACGCCCTCAGCGGCGGCGCTCTCGTGGCCGCCCTCGCCGCCAAGCAGGACGGCCGGATGCCGACGGCCTGGGGCGTCTACTTCGCCACCGACGACATCACCGCCTCCGTCGCCCGGATCCGCGAAAACGGCGGCCAGGTGATCACGGACCCCGTCCGGGCCGGCCGGTCCGGGGTGCTCGCCCAGGCCGCAGACCCCGGCGGTGCGGTGTTCGGCCTCTGGCAGGCGGGTGAGCGCAAGGGCTTCCAGAAGCAGAACGAGCCCGGCTCCTTCTGCTGGACCGAGGTCTACACCCGCCAGAAGGACCGGGTCGACGCCTTCTACGAGGAGGTCTTCGGCTTCAGGTCGGCGGAGCTCGACGAGTCCGGCACCGGCGACCCGGGCACCGCCGAGTCGGGCGTCGACTTCCGCATGTGGTCCCCGGCCGGCACCGAACCGGGCCCCGACACGGCGGTCGGCGGGCGCAGCGTCATCACGGACGCGTTCCCCGCCGTGATGCCCAGCTACTTCCTCACCTACTTCGCCGTGGCGGACTGCGACGCGTCGGCCGAGACCGTCAAACGGCTCGGCGGCCGCGTCTCCGAGCCGCCCTTCGACATCCCCTACGGGCGGATGGCGGTCCTCCAGGACGACCAGGGCGCCGTGTTCGCCGTACTTCAGCCGCCGGTGTCCTGATACGGGGCAAAGTGAGCCGGGACACCCCGATCCGCCCCCGGGTTCGCAACCGGGGCCCGGGCCAGGAACAATCGGGGTGCGCACCGCCGAGTGGTGCCCACTGATGAGACGCTGCACACGGCGGGTTTTTCGCGGACCTCTCCTCAACCGAGGTCCGTACGGGGAGGTGGCAGGCAAGTGGTGGAGCAGCTGACGCAGCACGACCCGAGGCGGATCGGTCCGTTCGAGGTGCTGGGACGGCTCGGGGCCGGTGGCATGGGGCTGGTCTATCTCGCCCGCTCGGCGTCCGGCCGACGGGTGGCGATCAAGACGGTCCGTACGGAACTGGCCGAGGACCAGCTGTTCCGGGTCCGCTTCACGCGTGAGGTGGAGGCCGCCCGAGCCGTCAGCGGTTTCTACACGGCCGCCGTGGTCGACGCCGACCCGCGCGCCGCGGTGCCCTGGCTCGCCACCGCCTACGTGCCCGCGCCCTCCCTCGAGGAGATAGTGAATGAGTGCGGGCCGATGCCGACGCAGGCCGTGCGCTGGCTGGCGGCGGGCATCGCGGAGGCCCTCCAGTCCATCCACGGGGCGAAGCTCGTCCACCGCGACATGAAGCCGTCCAACGTGCTCGTCGTCGAGGACGGCCCCCGGGTGATCGACTTCGGGATCGCGTCCGGTGTCTCCAACACCCGGCTCACCATGACGAACGTCGCCGTGGGCACACCGGCGTACATGTCGCCCGAGCAGGCGCGTGACTCGCGCAGCGTCACCGGCGCGAGCGACATCTTCTCGCTCGGCTCGACCCTCGTCTTCGCCGCGACCGGCCATGCCCCGTTCCACGGGGCCAACCCGGTCGAGACGGTCTTCATGCTGCTGCGCGAGGGCCCGGACGTGAGCGGTCTGCCCGACGACCTGCGGTCGCTGATCGAGTCGTGCATGCAGATGGACGCCTCGATGCGGCCCACCCCCGCCGAACTGCAGGCCCAGCTCTCCCCGCACCTCTTCGCCTCCGGCAGCGACGACAGCGGCACGGCCTCGGCCTGGCTGCCGGCCTCCGCGACCGCGATGATCGAACAGCGCCGCGGCGGCGGACGCGCGGTCGCCGTCGCGCCCGCACCCGTTCCTCCCGCGCCTGTCCCTCCCGCACCCGTGGCGCCGCCCGCGCAGCCGCCGGCCCACGTGTCCGACGGTGGTCCGGTGCGGCTGTCCGGTGTGCACGTGCCGATCGGTCCGGGCCCGCGCGCCCAGGACGTACGTGGCTCGGCGGCCACCGCCGAGGCCGGTCCGGCGACCGGCTGGGTGCGACCACCCGCCGGGGTGAACGGGGCAGTCACCGCCCCGACCGCGCCCGTACCCGCTCCCGCGCAGGCGCCCGACAGCGCGCCCGAGGGCCCGGGGCGCTGGCGGCCCTGGCGGTTCCGGATGTCGAACGACGTGTGGGGGACGCCGGTCGTCGTCGGTGACTTGCTGTACGTCACCTCCTTCGAGGTGCACGCGCTGGACACCGGCAACGGCCGGCGCCAGTTCAAGACCCGTGACGTGGCCTGGGCGATGGCCGTGGACGGCGGCAGCATCCTCGCCTCCGACGGCCCGTCCCTCTACGCCCTGGACGCCACGACCGGCACCGAGCGCTGGCGGCTTCAGTCCGACGCGTGGGTGTACTCCCTCAAGGCCGAACGCGGCACGGTCGTCACCGGTACGCGGGGCGGCGGCGTCCAGGCGTGGGAGGCTTCCACGGGCGAGCGGCTCTGGGAGATCCACGGCGCGCAGACGGACTTCGAGACGGCGGAGGCCGGACCGGCGCTGCACGACGGCACGGTCTACCTCTGGCAGGACGCCCGGCTGCGGGCCGTCGACGCCCGCACCGGCATTGAGCGCTGGTCCTACCCGGTCGGCGACGCGGCCTCCTGCGGCGGGGTGCCCGTCCGGGTGACCCCGGCGGCGGACGGCTACGTGTACGTCTCGGCGGGGACCCGGGTCCTGGCCGTGGACATCGCCTCGGGCCATGTGCGCTGGCACTTCGAGTCCCCGGCCGTCTTCCTCTCCCCGCCCGCCTTCGTCCCCGGCCCGGCCGTCACCGGCGGCGGGGTGTACCTCGCGGACTACCTCGGCACGGTGTACGCCCTCGACGCCTCGACCGGCAAGGACCGCTGGCGCATCGCCACCGAGTCCCGCCAGTCCATCGAGCCGGTGCTGGTGGTGGCGGGCAACGTGCACGTCGGCAGCGGCAGCGCGCTGTACACGCTGGACGCGGTCACGGGCACCCCGAAGTGGCGGTTCGCCGCGGGCGGCGAGGTGGTGGGCGCGCCGGTCGTCGCCGACGGCCGTGTCCACTTCGGCTCGGCCGACCATGTGCTCTACACCCTGGACGCGGCGGGCGGCCAGCTCCGCTGGAAGCTGGCCACGGGCGGCGAGATCACGGGGTCGCCGGTGGCGCAGGGCGGGGTGGTCTATGCGTGCAGCAAGGACCGCTGCGTGTACGCGCTGGACGCGCTGAAGGGCACGGGCACGGGGAACCGGGCCCGCGCGTAACCCTTCCCGACCCGGGCTTGGCCGCCCACCCCGGCCCGTCCGAGGGCCGCGCCGCCCGCCCCGGGGCGTCCGGGGGCCGCGCCGCCCGCCCCGGGGCGTCCGGGGGCTGGGCCGCCCACCTCCAGCCCGTCCGGCGTTTGAGGACGGAACCGGGGATGTGGTGGGCGGTACACAGAGGGTCCGGGGGCGCCCGGTGGCCGCTTCGTCCTCAATCGCCGGACGGGCTTGATTGGCCGGGCGGGCTTGCCTTGCCCGGGCCATCCGAGCGGTCCGGGTCATCCGGGCGGTCCTGGACCGGGTACGTCGCGGTCGGCTCCGTGTCGGGGTCACGCGGGGCCCCGGCCGGCGGCCCGGTCCTGGGGCCGGGCGGCGGTCCGGGCGGCGGCCCGGCCCCGGGCCCGGGTGACGCACCCGACCCCGGACCCACGTACGGGTCCGCCTCCGGCTCCGGCCAGGGACTCGTCTGCACCGACGGCCCCGGCTCCCGCGTGGGCGGCCACGTGTCCGGGTCCGCCGACCCCGGCGCCGCGTACGGCTGCTCGCGGCGGTCCGGCCGGACACGGCGCCCGCGCCCCGACATCAGCGCCGCACCCAGCAGAAGCAGTACGCCACCGCCCGCCGCGCCCGCCACCCCCTGCTGCAGTCCGGAACCGTCACCCGCCACCGTCAGGCTGCCCGCCGCCTGCCCCTGACGCACCATCCACAACACCGTGAACCCGAGCACCAGCACACCCGCGAGCGCGACCAGCGGCCGGAAACGGAGCACCACGCCCACGATCGCCAGGACCGCGGCGAAGAGGAAGGGAAGCAGGATCGAGCCGAGCACGCCGGGGTGGGCCGAGGTGACGCCGGTGAACAGGTCGTCGACCCCGTAGTACCGCCCGAGGCGGCCGTCGTACCAGTCACGGAAGGGGCTCAGCACGGCGGCCGCCGCTCCTAGGAGAGCGACGATCGAGCCGAGGACGTTGCGGATCATGTCCGGTACCTCCCGCGGGCGGGAGACGCGTGCCGGCCGGCGACGCCGATCTTCACCGCTCTCGACTCGACGCTACGCCGGAGGCATGACCCACGCCACCAGACGGATGATGACGAGACCGTGACAGGGTCATGACCGGGCTGCCGGTCGGGACCCGCCATGCTCTGCGCTACGGTGTCGCGCGGCCGTCCGGCAACGGGGCCGGCACGCAGCACAGACGAAGCACAACACAAGGGGGACGTACCGATGGTGCGGCAACACGTGAAGCTCACAGTCGTCCTGGTCGCGGTGGTACTCGCGCTCACCGGCTTCTCCACTTCCAGCAGCGGCGGCAAGGGCGGCAGCAAGAGCAGGAGCGGGAAGAGCAAGTCGAGCAGCAGCAGCGGCGGCGGGTGCTCCAGCTCGAAGAAGAGCAACGGCACGTACCACGACACCGACTCCGACTACGACGATGACGACTACGGCTCGTCGAGCGGCTCCTCGGGTTCCACGAACGTGACCCCCACCGCCACCGCCACGGACGCCCCGCAGGCGTACGTGTTCCGCTGCGTGACCCCCCGCAAGGGCAAGCGCAAGGCCGTCACCACCTCCACGGTGCGGCTCACGGCGAACGCGGTCGGCAGCCACTCGTACGAGGTCGACGTGCGCTTCCTCGACGCGGCGGGCAACGTCGTCACGACCGGTGAGACCACCGTGTCCGCGGACGGCGGCGAGACGAAGACCGTTTCCGTCCGGATGGCCAGCCCGAGCAAGGTCTCCCGGGTGAAGAAGTGCTCGGTCATCGCCGAACTCGACTACTGACCGACACCGGCCGCCCCGTCCTCACCGCAGCCGGAACGCGTCGCCACCCCCGCCCCGCTCCCTGAACAGCTCCGCCTGCCGCTCCGGCGCCAGGTTCCCGAGGGCGATCAGGTGCGGGGCGTGGACGAACGCCTGGGTCCGGGCGGCCTCCTTCGCGGACCAGAGCGCGCGCACCGTCCCCTGGACCCCGACCGACGGGTACGAGGCGATGACGGCCGCCGCCCGCAGCGCCGCAGCCACCGCGCCACCGGGCGGGGTCACCTCGCTGACCAGCCCGGTCTCGTACGCACGACGGGCGGAGACCCGTTCCGCCGTCCCCATCAGGGTCATCCGGGCGACCTCACCGAACGGCATCCGCTGGGCCATGGCGATCGCCTCGTACGCGCTGACCATGCCGTACGTGGTGTGCGGGTCGAAGAACGTCGCCTCCTCGGACGCGATGACGAACTCCGACTCGCCCAGCAGGTAGAAGGCCCCGCCGCAGGCCATCCCCTCCACGGCCGCGACGACCGGCTTCCACAGGTCGTTGGCCTTCGGCCCGATCGTGAGCAGCGGATCGTCGATCGTGTACGGGGACGAGGGCTGCGGGACGTCCACGTTCCGGTCGATTCCCGTGCAGAACGCCCGCCCTCCCGCTCCCGTGACCACAATGGCGCGCACCTCGTCGTCGAACCGGAACGCCCGCCAGGCAGCGGTGAGTTCGGAAGCGGTCGCCAAGTCGATCGCGTTGTGTTTCTCCGGTCGGTCCAGGGTGAGCAGCGCGACCCCGGTCTCCTTGTCCGTCTCCGTGCGCAGGGTCATATCGGGTCACCGTTCCAGCGTCCAGCGGACCAGGGGCGGCGCGTCGGGGGAGACGGGGCAGAAGACCGCCTTCACCGCCGCCCCGATCCGCAGCCGCGCCGGGTCGACGGAGTTCAGCGGGGCGTCCGGCCCCGTGACCACGTTGCCGACCAGCCGGATCTCCGGTGCGTCCGCCAGCTCGACGATCACGGCGTTGTACGGGGCCTGGGCGGCGTACGCGGGCAGCAGCGGCGGATGCGGCAGCACGTACGACCAGATGCGGCCGCGTCCGCTCATCACCCGCCACTCGCTCTCGAAGGACTGGCAGTGCGGGCAGCACGGCCGGGGCGGGAAGCGGAGCCGGCCGCAGTCCGGGGCGGCGCACGCCTGGACGCGCAGTTCGCCGCGGGCCGCGTACTCCCAGAAGGGTGCGCCGTCCTCGTCGACGACGGGCAGCAGAAGGTCATCCATCGGGGCCATCGAGGTCAGCTCCTCAGTTCCTCAGCAGTACGGCGGACGTCGGGACGCCCTCCCCGGCGGTGACCAGGCAGGTCGAGGCGTCGGGGACCTGGGCGGTGGAGATGCCGCGCAGCTGCTTCACGCCCTCGTTGATGAGGTTGAAGCCGTGCACGTATCCCTCGCTGAGTCCGCCGCCGCCCGTGTTGATCGGCAGCCGCCCGCCGCTCTCCAGCGCCCCGCCCTCGGTGAACGCGGCGCCCTCGCCGCGCCCGCAGAACCCGTAGCCCTCCAGGGAGAGCGGGATGAGGGGGGTGAACGCGTCGTAGATCTGGGCCACATCGACGTCCTGCGGCCCGAAGTCGGCCTGCTTCCAGAGCTGTCGGGCCGCCGTCCAGGCGGGTCCGGTGAGCGGGTCGTCGTTCCAGTAGTTGACCATCCCGTGGTGCTGGGCGGGCAGTCCCTGGGCGACGGAGTGGAGGTAGACGGGCTTCTGCCGGCAGTCGCGGGCGCGTTCGGCGGAGACGATGACGCAGGCCAGGGCGCCGTCCGTCTCCAGGCAGTTGTCGAAGAGGCAGAGCGGTTCGCTGATCCAGCGCGAGGTCATGTACATCTCGCGGGTCAGCGGGCGCTCGAACATCACGGCGGCCGGGTTCTGGTTGGCCCGGTTGCGGCAGGCGAGCGCGACGTTGAAGAGGTGGTCGCGGGTCGCCCCGTACTCGTGCATGTACCGCCGGGCCAGCATCCCGATCTCGTCGGCGGGCCGCAGCAGCCCGTAGGGCCGGGTCCACTGGGCGGGGGTGGGCAGCTGCACGGCGGTGTTCTTCCAGGGCCGCGGTCCCGACCCGCGCTTCCGCGACCGCCAGGCGACGCCCACGCTCGCCTGTCCGGTGGCTATGGCGGCGGCGAGATGCGCGAGCGTGGCGCAGGAACCACCACCCCCGTATCCCACCTTGCTGAAGAAGGTGACGTCACCGGCGCCGATCGCCTTGGCGACCTCGACCTCGTCGGTCTCCTCCATCGTGTACGAGGCGAACGCGTCCACCTCCGACGCGGCGATGCCCGCGTCGTCCAGCGCCGCGGTGATCGCCCGGCACGCCAGGGTCTTCTCGGACTCGGGCAGGTGTTTCGCGAACTCCGTCTGCCCGATACCGGCTATCGCTGCCTTGTCCTTGAGCGTCGCCACCCGCCACCTCCGAGGCCGTCATGACTGCTGACAGCGGAGGAGGCTACAGCTAATCTGACGGATAGTCAGCTACGAGGCGGCTACTGCGGGTTCCGGTTCGGCGGGAGGGCACGAGATGCGCGGCGACGAGGAATGGTCCACCGTCCCGAACCTGGTGCGGGCGGCGGCGAAACGGTACGGCGAGCGGGAGGCGGTCGTCGAGGGCCGCACCCGGATCACGTACACGGAGCTCGGCGAACGCGTGGAGCGGGCCGCCGCCGCGTGCATGGCCTCGGGCGTGGAGCCGGGGGACCGGGTCGCGGTCTGGGCGCCGAACACACTGGACTGGATCGTCTCCGCACTGGGCGCGGTGACCGCCGGCGCGGTCCTGGTCCCGCTGAACACGCGCTTCAAGGGCACGGAGGCGGCGTACGTCCTGGAGCGGAGCCGCGCGAAGCTGCTCTTCGTCACGGGCACCTTCCTCGGTACGTCGTACGTGGCGTCCCTGCGCCGGTCCGAGATCGAACTCCCGCACCTGGAGCGGGTGGTGGTGCTGGCCGACACCGCACCCGAGGCCGACGACTACATGACCTGGAAGGACTTCCTGGCATCGGGGGAGGGGACATCCGCCGAGCAGGTACGGTCACGGGCCGACGCGGTCCCGGCCTCCGCGCCCTCCGACATCATCTACACCTCGGGCACGACGGGCCGCCCCAAGGGCGCCGTCATCAGCCACGCCCAGACCCTGCGCTGCTACGCGATCTGGAGCGAGCTGGCAGGTCTGCGCGAGGGCGACCGCTATCTGATCGTGAACCCGTTCTTCCACACCTTCGGCTACAAGGCGGGCATCATCGCGTGCCTGATGCGGGGCGCGACGATGGTCCCGCAGCCGGTCTTCAACGTGGACACGGTCCTCGCCAACATCGCCGCCGAACGCATCTCGGTCCTGCCCGGCCCGCCCACGCTCCACCAGTCCCTGCTGGACCACCCGGCCCGTTCCTCCCACGACCTGTCGGCCCTGCGCCTGGTGGTGACGGGGGCGGCGGTCGTCCCCCTCCAACTGGTGGAACGGCTCCGCACGGAGCTGCACATCGCCACGGTCCTGACCGCCTACGGCCTCTCCGAGGCGAGCGGCATCGTCACGATGTGCCGCCGCGGCGACCCGGCCGAGGTGATCGCCTCGACCTCGGGCCGGGCGATCCCGGGCACGGAACTCCGCGTGCTGGCCGCCCCCGGCGAACCCGGCGAGATCCTGGTCCGCGGCTTCCACGTCATGAGCGGTTACTTCGAGGACCCGGAGACCACGGCCGCCACGATCACCTCGGACGGCTGGCTGCACACGGGCGACGTGGGCATCCTCGACGAGGACGGCAACCTGCGCATCACGGACCGGATCAAGGACATGTTCATCGTCGGCGGCTTCAACGCCTACCCCGCGGAGATCGAACAGCTCCTGGGCCTGCACCCGGACGTCGCCGACGTCGCGGTGATCGGCGTCCCCGACCCGCGCCTCGGCGAGGTCGGCAAGGCGTACGCGGTGCGCCGGCCGGGTGCGACGGTGACGGCGGACGACCTGATCGCATGGTCGCGGCGGGAGATGGCGAACTACAAGGTGCCGAGGGCGGTGGAGTTCGTCAGCGAGCTCCCGCGCAACGCGAGCGGCAAGGTGGTGAAGGGGGAGCTGCGGGGGCGCTGACGTACCGCGTACCCGGCCCGCTCCGGGCAGGCCCCGTTCCCCCGCGGGCTCGCCCGGCCGCTCGTCGTGGACGACGTCCCGGAGGCGGCCCCGCCCAGCCGCTGTGCGGCGGCCGGGTGCGGGGCGCCCGGAGGCGGGCCCGGTCGTCCGCGTGAGACCGCGGCCGAGGACGGTGGCGGGCCCCTGGGCGGAGAGCGGCGAACGCCGACGCCATCGCGCCGACCATCGGGCACGGACATGCAGCGGCCGCGACGGCTCCCCCTCCGCGCCGCCGCGGCCGCTGCCCCCGTCGAGAGAAGTCGTCAGTTGGCCGGCTCCGTGGTGGCGTGGGTGTTGTCGGTGGTGTCCGTGACCCCGCCGGCGGGCTCGCTGGTGGCGTGGGTGTTCAAGGGCTTGATCTCGCCGTCCGCACCCAGGACGTTCAGCGGCTCGCTGGTGGCGTGGGTGTTGAGCGGCTTGATGATCGGGTCGTTGCTCTGTGCGTCGGCCATGATCGTCTACTCCCGTTGGTAATTCGGTGTGCTGCGGCAAGGCCCGTCCGGCTGTTCCCCCGTGGACTGCCGGACGGGCCTGTCGGGGCCGTTCACACTAGTGCCACGGCCCTTGGTCGCCCCGTCTGCCCCCCGACGCGACGGATCGACTGCTCAGAGAGTGTCGTGCCGCGATAAACGAACGATGAACGGCCTGGCAGGGGGGCGATCAGACTCCCACACTGGCGCGCAGAAGCGTACGCACCTCTTCCGCCTCGGGGGAGTCGAGCGTCTCGAAGATGGCCAGGGCCTCGCGCCAGCAGACCTGGGCGCGGCCCGTCTGGCCGATGCCTGCCAATGAACTGCCCAGCACGGTGAGCACGTTGGCACGCCGCCACTCACCGCCTATACCGCGCAGGACCGTGAGGGCGACCTCGGCCCCGGCCGCGGCCTGCGCGGGCCGGTCGGCCGCGATGTCGACCTCGGCAAGGCGGAAGAGCGCCATGCCCTCCCAGAGCCGCTGCCGGCTGTCCTTGAAGACCTGGTAAGCCTGGTGCAGGCTCTCCGCCGCGGCGTCCAGCTGCCCGCTCTGCGTGAGTGCCAGGCCCAGCGCGTAGCGGCCGTTGGCACCCTTGAGCGCATGGTCCATCTCGTCGTACATCGCGGTTCCCTGACGCGCCAGCGAGACGGCCGTCGGCGTCCGGCCCATCGCCAGATGGACGCGCGACAGATTGCACAGGGCGGAAGCCTGACCGGGAAGGTCGTCGAGGTCGCGGAACTGCTCTATGGCACGGGCCAGATGTCTCTCGCCCTCCGTGTGCCGGTTCTCGTAGAGGGAGATGATGCCGAGCAGGTTGCTCGCCCAGCAGGCGGGCAGCGGGTCCTGCGCGATGCCCGACAGGTGCAGCACCCGGCTGCACTCCTCGGTGGTCAGGTCGAAGCGGCCGGAGACGTGGTGCACGTTGGCCAGGATGAGCAGGGCGCGGCCCTCCGACCTGGCGTCACCGGCGAGTTGCGCGGCCGCCGCGGCCGCGGTCACGGTCGCCTCGTATTCCTTGGAGATGGCGCCGGACTCCGCGAGATCGATGGCGATCCACAGCAGGTCGACCGCCCGGGAGAGCGTTCTGCCCCCGGCGGACTGCCGGGCGCAGGCGAGCAGGGTGCCGGCCTCGGCGTACAGCCAGTCCTGTGCCTCGCGTCGTCCGGCGAACCCGAGGCCGGGGTACGAGGTTGCCGTGAGGTGGTTGACCAGGGTGTCGCCCGGCTTCTCCATCGCGCTGACCTTCGCGACCGTCGCCAGATAGAAGTCCAGCAGCCGCGACAGCGCCAGCTCCCGCTCCTCCGGAGCCTCCTCGTCCCGCTCCGCGCACGAACGCGCGTAGAGGCGCACCAGGTCGTGGTACCGGTAGCGGCCCGGGGCCGCCGACTCCAGAAGGCTCGTGTCGACCAGCGCCTCCAGGAGGTCCTCCGCCGTATGCACCTCCAGGTTCAGCAGGGCCGCCGCCGCTGCCAGGGAGATGTCCGGGCCGTCCGCGAGGCCCAGGAGGCGGAAGGCGCGGGCCTGGGGCGGTTCCAGCTGGCCGTAGCCGAGTTCGAACGTGGCCTTCACCGCGAGGTCGCCCGCCTGGAGCTCGTCCAGCCGGCGCCGCTCGTCCGCGAGCTTCGCGGCCAGCACCGAGACCGTCCAGGTGCGGCGGGCCGCCAGCCGGGAGGCCGCGATGCGGATGGCGAGGGGGAGGAAGCCGCAGGCGGCCACCACGTCGAGGGCCGCCTCGCGCTCGGAGTTGATGCGCTCCTCGCCCACGATCCGGGTGAAGAGCTGGAGCGCCTCCTCGGGGGACATCACGTCGAGGTCGACCAGGTGAGCGCCCGCCAGGTCGACCATCCGGACCCGGCTGGTGACCAGCGCCGCGCAGCCCGCCGTGCCGGGCAGCAGGGGGCGGATCTGGGCCGCGTCATGCGCGTTGTCCAGGAGGATCAGGATGCGGCGGCCGTCCAGCGTGGAGCGGTAGAGGGCGGCGCGTTCGTCCAGGGAGTCGGGGATCGCGGAGTCCGCCGTGCCCAGGGCCCGCAGGAACGCGCCGAGCACCGTCTCCGGCTCGGCGGCGCGGGCGCCCGCGCCCTGGAGGTCTACGTAGAGCTGCCCGTCGGGGAAGTGCGGGCGGGCCTGGTGGGCGACGTGCACGGCGAGGGTCGTCTTGCCGACGCCGCCGATGCCGGCGAGGGCGGAGACGGCCATGACGGAACCCTCCGCCGTGGCCAGGCGGTCGCCCAGCTCGCGGACGAAGGAGGAGCGTCCGGTGAAGTCCGGGACCGTGGCGGGGAGCTGCGCCGGGCGGACCGGTGCGGCGGCCGGAGTGGGTTCGTCCGCCGGGCGGGCCAGGTCCTCGTCCGCCTGGAGGATGCGCTGCTGGAGCGTGGCGAGTTCGGGGCGCGGGTCGACGCCCAGTTCCTCGGAGAGCAGCCGCCGGGTGTCGGCGTAGACGGCGAGGGCCTCCGCCTGGCGGCCGCTGCGGTACAGGGCCACCATCAGGAGTTCCCGCAGCCGTTCGCGCAGCGGGTGCGCGGCGGTGAGCGCGGTCAGTTCGGAGACGGCCTCCGCGTGGCAGCCGACCTCCAGGTCCAGGTCGAGGCGGGTCTCGGTGAGCTGGAGCCGCCACTCCTCCAGCCGGGAGCGCTGGTATTCCGCGTACGGGCCGGGCACCGAGGCGAGGGCCTCGCCGTCCCAGAGGCCGAGCGCCTCGTTCAGCAGGGTCCGGGCCCTGCAGCGGTCGCCCGAGGCCCGGGCCTTCTCCGCGTCGGCGGCCCGGTCCTGGGCCACGGTCAGGTCGAGCGCCTCGGGCCCGATCCGCATCGCGTACCCGCCGGAATCGCTCGCCAGGGTCGACGGGCCCAGGGTCTTGCGGAGGCGTGAGGCGTAGGTGCGCACCGCGGCCAGGGCCTGGGAGGGCGGGTCCTCGCCCCAGATGGCGTCGATGAGTTCGGCGGCCGTCGCGGTGCGGCCGCCTCTGAGCAGCAGAGCCGTCAGCAGGGCGCGCTGCTGGGGTGAGCCGGAGGGCAGTGACTCCTCGCCCCGCCGGGCCCGCACCGGGCCGAGCAGGGAAAAGTGCAGCCCGGCCTCCTCCACCGTCGCCCGGTCCGGGGCGCGTTGCTCCGGAACACGTACCCGTGGCCCGTCGTCACGGCCCATTGCTGTCTCCTTGTCCTGCTCTGTGCGCTGCCCGGCACCTGGCATTTATCCGGATTCACCTGGACCATCCGGATTGCTCCATACCGTTGGTATCGCCGTCAACAGTCTGCCTTGTGAACGGGGCGCGCGTCAGCAGTGGGTGACTCTCTGCACAAGCCCTCGACAACGATTGTGGAACGGGGCCCCGTCGCGGGGCCTGTCCGGAGTTCCGGACGGGTCCCAACAGCTGACGGTTCGTCAGATCAGCGCTACCTTGGTACACATGGAGACCTTCCCGAAGATCATCTCGGTGGACGACCACACGGTGGAGCCCGCTCATGTCTGGCGGGACCGGCTCCCGTCCAAGTACGCGGACTCCGGTCCGCGCATCGTCCGGGCGCCGCTCAAGGAAATGACCTTCATGGGCGGCAAGTTCGCGCCCGTGATGGGTGCGAAGGGGGACGACGGGCCGATCGGCGACTGGTGGGTGTACGAGGACCTGCACCGCCCGCTCACCCGGCTCGACACCGCCGTCGGCTACGACCGGGACGAGATCAAGCTCGAAGTCATCACGTACGAGCAGATGCGTCCCGGCTCGTTCTCGGTGCCCGAGCGGCTCGCCGACATGGACGTCAACCACGTCCAGTCCGCCCTCTGCTTCCCGACCTTCCCCCGCTTCTGCGGCCAGACCTTCACCGAGGCGAAGGACCGCGAACTGGGCCTGCTCGGGGTGCGCGCGTACAACGACTGGATGGTCGAGGAGTGGTGCGGGCCCGACGCGCACGGCCGGCTCATCCCGCTCACCCTGGTCCCGCTCTGGGACGCGCGGCTGGCGGCCGACGAGGTCCGGCGCAATGCCGCGCGCGGGGTGCGGGCCGTGGCGTTCTCCGAGATACCGCCGCATCTCGGGCTGCCGTCCATCCACACGGACGACTGGGACCCGTTCCTCCAGGCCTGCGACGAGACGGGGACGGTGATCGCCATGCACATCGGCTCGTCCTCGAAGATGCCGTCCACCTCCGCCGACGCCCCGCCGGCCGTCGGTTCCACCATCACCTTCGCCAACTGCTGCTTCTCGATGGTCGACTGGCTGATGAGCGGCAAGTTCGAACGCTTCCCGAACCTGCGGATCATGTACGCGGAGGGCCAGATCGGCTGGATCCCGTACATCCTGGAACGCGCCGACGTCGTCTGGGAGGAGAACCGCGCCTGGGGCGGAGTGGCCGACAAGGTCCACCGTCCGCCGTCGGAGCTGTTCACCGAGCACGTCTACGGCTGCTTCTTCGACGACGCCTTCGGGCTGAAGAACCTGGACTCGATCGGGGTGGGGAACGTCCTGTACGAGACGGACTACCCGCACTCCGACTCGACCTGGCCCAAGTCCCGCGAGGTCGGTGAGGCACAGATGGGGCACCTGGACGCCGATGTCGTGGACCGCATCGTGCGCCGCAACGCGATCGACCTGCTGGGGCTGACCGACGACGGGCTCTGGGCGGGGCCCGGCACCGGCGCGTGAACGGGGGAGGGGCGGGGACGGGCCGCACGCGGGCCCGCCCCCACCCCTCGCCCATGGTCCTCAGGCCCGGGTCACCGGCTCCTGGAGCTCCGTCACCCACTTCTCCCGGTCCTCGGGGCACTCCAGATTGATCTCGCGCGCGTACCCCGCCGAGCGGTAGCCGCTCGCCTCGATCCCCCGGGCCAGGGTCTGCGCCGTCGGCAGGATCCCGTCCATGGAGCCCCGGTGGACGATGGTCGCCGCCTCGACCGGCGGCAGCTCGATCACCGCGACCCCGGTGTCACCCAGCGGCCCGACCGGAGCCGAGACCGTCACCCCGGCATGGACGACGATCGCGCCGCCGCCCTCCGGGGCGTCCTCGTAACGGGCGATCCCCGGGCCCGTGGGGCGCACCCCGGCCTCGTCCAGCAGCGGGAAGAGCCGCTCGTACAGCGGGCTGATCACCGGCGTGATCTCCTCCGGTCCGTACCCCGCGGCCACGGCGGTCAGCTCCGCGACCCGTACCGCCGGGACGTACCTGATCACGACATCGTCCATGGACATGTGTCCCTCGCTCTCGATCGACCGGAGCCTCGCCTCGACCTGTGCCAGCCGGGCCGCCGCCGCGGCCATCGCCGCCTCCAGCTCCACGCGTCGCAGCCGCAGCATTCCGCGCAGCTCCTCCGGGCCCACCTCCTCGTCGAGGACGGCCCGCACCTGCTGGAGCGTGAAGCCGAGGTCCTTGAGGGCGATGATCCGGTTGAGCCGGGCGAGCTGGGCGGCGCCGTAGTAGCGGTAGCCGGTGGCCGGGTCGGTACGGTCGGGGGGCAGCAGTCCGACGGCGTCGTAGTGACGCAGCATCCGGGCCGACACCCGTCCGTACCTGGCGAAGTCTCCGATGGTGAACATGATGTCTCCCAGTGCAAGGCCTCACACGGCGTGAAGGTCAAGCGCCGGCGCTGCGGACGGTGCGCTCCCCCATACAGGCAGGAGCCCCGCTCCTCCGCCGGGGCGGGGGAGCGGGGCTCCTTGGGTACTGCATTACCGGCCGCGATCGGCCGACCCGGGCAACTAGGCCGGGGTGACGTTCTCAGCCTGCGGACCCTTGGGTCCCTGAGTGACGTCGAAGTTCACGACCTGGTTCTCCTCGAGGGAGCGGAACCCGGACGCGTTGATCGCGGAGTAGTGGACGAAGACATCCGGGCCGCCGCCGTCCTGGGCGATGAAGCCGAAGCCCTTTTCAGCGTTGAACCACTTGACGGTTCCGGTAGCCATAAGCCCTCCTTGGGCCAAAGGGTTGCCCTGCTCCAGAACCTGCAAAGAAGTCTGAAAACTACAAAAGCCTGCGGGTTACATGCTCCGCAGGCTCTGTACTGCAAGGGAAACCAAACTGCAACTTGGCGATGAGCCTAGCACGCAGCATGTGAGGAACGGTAGAGGGAAAGATCACTTCAATCGGATGTTTGGCAGCCGTGCGGATGAGCGCTCGGGATGCTCCTTCCGGGTGACTCCCGGCCCCTTCCCGAGAGGCCTTCCGAGACCCCTTCGGCGACCATTCCCGGAGCGCCGGAAGAGGGGCCGGCGCGACGCCGCGCGCCCCCGGTGAGGCCGTCCGCCGGTCGCGGGTCTAGCCTCGCGATGTGGACAATTCAACCGTCTCAACCGTCGCAGGCGACGACCGTCGCAGCCGGCCGCGCGTCGGCCACATCCAGTTCCTCAACTGCCTTCCCCTCTACTGGGGGCTCGCACGGACCGGAACCCTGCTCGATCTGGAGCTCTCGAAGGACACCCCGGAGAAGCTCAGCGAGCAGCTGATCAGAGGCGATCTGGACATCGGTCCCGTCACCCTCGTGGAGTTCCTGCGCAACGCCGACGACCTGGTCGCCTTCCCCGACATCGCGGTCGGGTGCGACGGGCCCGTCATGTCGTGCGTGATCGTGTCGCAGCGCCCCCTGGAGGACCTCGACCGGGCCCGGGTCGCGCTCGGCTCGACCTCCCGCACCTCCGTGAGGCTGGCGCAGCTGCTGCTCGCCGAGCGGTTCGGCGTCACGCCCGACTACTACACCTGCCCGCCCGATCTCGGCCTGATGATGCAGGAGGCGGACGCCGCCGTCCTCATCGGTGACGCCGCGCTGCGCGCCAACCTGCACGACGCCCCCCGGCTCGGGCTCCAGGTCCACGACCTGGGCGCGATGTGGAAGGAGTGGACGGGGCTGCCGTTCGTCTTCGCCGTCTGGGCCGCGCGCAAGGACTACCTGGCGGCCGAACCCCTCGCGGTGAAGAAGGTGCACGAGGCGTTCCTGGCCTCGCGGGACGTGTCCCTGGAGGAGGTCACCAAGGTCGCGGAGCAGGCCGCGCGCTGGGAGGCCTTCGACGCGGAGGTCCTGGAACGCTACTTCACGACCCTCGACTTCCGCTTCGGCCCCGCCCAGCTGGCCGGTGTCACGGAGTTCGCCCGCCGGACCGGCCCGACCACGGGCTTTCCCGCGGACGTGAACGTGGAACTGCTCGGCGGCTGACCGTCCATGGGCTCTCCCGCCGCGTGCCGATCGACAACAACTCGCAACCCGTGCGGATGTATGGATATCGGTTCGGGTGAATTCGCGGTGAATGGCCGATTGGCGGGAGGCCCGGGGAGAGCGGGAGTGCGTTCGCGGCGTCTCCCCCAATCGAACCGGGGAACGGCACATTCACGCCTTTTGTTGTGGTGAATGGCGCCGTTCGTTCCCTTGGGGGCGAAATCGGCGGATGGTTTCCCCTGTGACCCGATGACCTTCGCCCCTAGGCTTCGGTCGGAGGTCCGGCCGGTCCACAAGGGGAGTCCTCATATGCAGCCGCTCGAAGCCGGCGAACCGCTGAGCATCGGTGCCTACCGGCTGCTCGGCCGACTCGGGGCCGGCGGCATGGGCCGGGTGTATCTGGGGCGCAGTGCGGGCGGCCGGACCGTCGCGGTCAAGGTCGTCCACCCGCACTTCGCGCTCGACGAACAGTTCCGTGCCCGGTTCCGGCTGGAGGTGGACGCGGCGCGGCGGATCGGCGGGCAGTGGACCGCACCCGTCCTGGACGCCGACCCGGACGCCCCCGTTCCGTGGGTGGCCCACGGCTACGTGGCAGGGCCGCCGCTCTCGGAGGCCGTCACCGAGCACGGCCCGCTGCCCGAGCAGGCGGTACGCACCCTGGGCGCCGGGCTCGCCGAGGCGCTGGCCGCCGTCCACGGCCAGGGCCTGATCCACCGGGACGTGAAGCCGTCCAACGTGCTGCTCGCCCTCGACGGCCCCCGGCTGATCGACTTCGGTATCGCCCGGGCCATCGACGCCACCGCCTCGCTCACCTCCACCGGCGTCTCGGTCGGCTCGCCCGGCTACATGGCGCCGGAGCAGATCCGCGGCCTGGACGTCTCGGGGTCGGCCGACGTCTTCTCACTGGGCGCCGTGCTGGCGTACGCGGCGACCGGGTCCGCTCCCTTCCTCGGCGACTCCTCCGCCGTACTCCTCTACAAGGTGGTGCACGAGGAGCCCGAACTGGGTGAGCTGGAGGGCGGGCTGCGTGACGTCATCGCCTCCTGCCTCGCGAAGGACCCGGCCGGACGGCCCACTCCGGCGGAGCTCGCGCGGCAGCTGGTGCCCGGCGGTGCGGCGGCCGCGGTGGCGGCGGGCTGGCTGCCCGGTCCGCTGGTGCGCGAGGTCAGCAGGTCGGCGGTGGCGCTGCTCGACCTGGAACCGCAGGAAGCGCCGGTGCAGTCGGGGCCGGTGCCGTTCACCCAGGCGTCGTTCGGCTTCAACGGGGGCCCTGCCCCGGGTGCGTTCGGCCCGCCGGTCGAACCGCAGTCCACGCCCGGCCCGCAGTCCACGCCCGGCCCGTACCCCGCAGCCGGCCCGTACGCCACGCCCGGCCCGACCCCGCCGTCGTATCCGCCCACCGCCGGGGCGGGCGGGGTGCCCGGGCAGCGCACCCCCGATCCGCGGTTCACCGTCGGTGTGAGCACCGAGTCCGGTCCGGGGGAGCGCGGCGGGCGACGGCTGAGCTGCACCGTCGCCCTCGCGGTGGCGGGCGCGCTCGCCGCGGTGACCGTGGGCAGCGCGTTCCTCTTCGACCTGATGCCGGGCGGCAGCAGTTCCCCCACGGCCGAGCACGGGGGCACCGACACCGGCACCGCCCCGGCCGCCACCCCGTCGGGCAAGGAACCCACACCCGGACCCTCGGCCTCCGCCACCGGCGGCGCCCGGCAGGTCACCGAGGTCCCCAAGGGCTTCATCGGCACCTGGAAGGGGCCGGTCACCGAGAAGACGAGCGGCCAGCCGCACGGCACGCTCACCGCGGTGTTCAAGGAGGGGAAGAAGGGCGCCGACGTCGTCACGATGAACACGACGGTCTCCACCCTCGGCATCGAGGTCAGCTGCAACAGCATCGCCTCCCTCACCTCCGGCACCGACAAGGAGCTGACGCTGCGGGAACGCGCCGATCCGGACCGGCCCAGCACCGCGGGCCTGTGCACGAGCACCGTCTCCGGCGTCCACTTCACCCTCGCCGCCGACGGAACCCTGCGGTACCGGTCGGACGAGCGGGGCGCCGGACTTCCGTACGGCACGCTGACCCGGTCCGGCCAATGACCCGGAGCAGGGCTGGCGTACGCTGAACCGGTCCGAAAGGGACTGTGTCGGGTCCCGGGGCCGCCCTTCGGGCGACGACGGGGAACCCGGCACAGACCCTACGATCCGTTGAAGAACCGCCGAAAGGTGACAGCCCGGTGACCGAGAAGGCCGACCTCCAGCCCATCCTCGACCGAGCCGCCGAAGGCGGCCGGATCACTCCGGCGGAGGCCCTCGACCTCTACCGGTCGGCGCCCCTGCACGCCCTGGGCGCGGCCGCGGACGCCGTGCGCCGGCGCCGCTACGCGGGTACGGAGCACATCGCGACATACATCATCGAGCGCAACATCAACTACACGAACGTGTGCGTCACGGCGTGCAAGTTCTGCGCCTTCTACGCCGCGCCCAAGGACACCGCCAAGGGCTGGTCCCGCGACCTCGACGACATCCTGCGCCGCTGCGCGGAGACCGTCGAGCTCGGCGGCACGCAGATCATGTTCCAGGGCGGACACCACCCGGACTACGGCGTGGAGTACTACGAGGAGCACTTCTCCGCGATCAAGAAGGCGTTCCCGCAGCTGGTCATCCACTCGCTGGGCGCCTCCGAGATCGAGCACATGGCCCGGATCTCCAAGGTCTCCGCCGAGGAGGCCATCAGCCGCATCCACGCCGCCGGGCTCGACTCCTTCGCGGGTGCCGGTGCCGAGCTGCTCCCGGCCCGGCCGCGCACCGCGATCGCCCCGCTCAAGGAGTCCGGCGAGCGCTGGCTGGAGATCATGGAGATCGCCCACGGCCTCGGTGTCGAGTCGACCTCCACCATGCTGATGGGCACCGGCGAGACGAACGCCGAGCGCATCGAGCACCTGAGCATGATCCGCGACGTACAGGACCGGACCGGGGGCTTCCGCGCCTTCATCCCGTACACGTACCAGCCGGAGAACAACAAGCTGAAGGGCCAGACGCAGGCCACGCTCTTCGAGTACCTGCGGATGATCGCCATCGCCCGGATCTTCCTGGACAACGTCGCCCACATCCAGGGTTCCTGGCTCACCACCGGCAAGGAGGTCGGCCAGCTGTCGCTGCACTACGGCGCGGACGACCTCGGCTCGATCATGCTGGAGGAGAACGTCGTCTCCTCCGCCGGTGCCAAGCACCGCTCCAACCGCCTGGAGATCATCGATCTGATCCGCAAGGCGGACCGGGTTCCCGCCCAGCGCGCCACCACGTACGAGCACCTGGTGATCCACGACGACCCGGCGAACGACCCGGTCGACGAGCGCGTCGTCTCGCACATCTCGTCCACCGCGATCGAGGGCGGCACGGCCCACCCGGAGCTCAAGCTCCTCAACGCCAACTAGGGTCTTCAGCCTTGCTGACGATCCACGCCGCCGCCCTGCTCCTGCCGGGCGGCGGCCGTGCACCCGTGCCCGGCGGGGCGGTCGCCGTGCAGGACGCGGTCGTCGCGGACTTCGGACCGTACGGGGAACTGGCCGCCGCCCACCCCGCCGCCCGGGTCCGGCGCTGGCCGGGCGTCCTGACCCCGGGGCTGCTGCAGCGGGACGCGGTCCGGCTGCTGGAGGAGTCGTACTTCCCCGATCCGCGCGAGGCGGACACCCTGGGCACGGAGCCGCTGACCGGCGAGGCACTCGACACGCTCGGGCCGGACGACACCTGGCGGGCCGGCAGCGTGCGGCGGGGGCTGCACCGGATGCTCCGGCACGGCACGACCGCGGCGACGGCCGGCCCCACCGCACCGCCCGCCCTGATCACGGCCATGCGCCGGTCCGGGCTCCTGGTCACCGGCGCTCCGGCTCGCCCCGGCACCGCGCCGCGGCTCGACCCGCTGGCCGGGGCCGGGGCGGTGGCCGACGTGACGGCGGCGCCGCTCACCGTCGGAGGACGGGCCGATCTCGCGGCCTTCGACGTGCCGGACGAGGCAGCACTGCTGGCGGCGGGCGCGGCGAGCTGTGTGGCGACGGTGGCGGCGGGACGACTGGTCTACCGGCGCCGTTAGGAACAAGGGCCGGCAGGCAACGCTCCCCGCCCCCGGTGTCACGGCACCGAAGGGCCGCCGAGGTACTTCCCATCGGCGGTGTACGGCCAGGCGTTGGCGACACAGCCCTTGAGGCCGTCGATCTGCTGCATCATCGCCGGCGCGGGACGGCCCTTGCCGGGGCAGGTCTCGTGGCCGTGTCCGAGCCAGTGGCCGACCTCGTGGTTGATGATCAGGGCACGGTAGTCGGCGAGCGGACCGTCGAACTCGGGCGAACCCGTCTCCCAGCGCTTGAGGTTCACCATGACGTCCGTCCCGACCCGGCAGTTGACCTCGCCGTGGGTGTCGAGGCCGCCCTTTCCGCAGATGCGGTCGGTGGTCTCCGGGGTGGCGATCCGGATGACCAGTCCCGCCGGGCCCTCGGCGACCTGCCGGAAGACGTGCTCGCCGTGGTGCGTCCAGCCGCGCGGCGCCGCCAGGATGCGGGCGACCTCGGCGGCGGCCTCGTCCGCGTCCAGTCCGGAGCCCTTCTCCACCTCGACCCGGTAGGCGTCGCCCGTACCGGTCCGCGTGGCACCTTCGCGGGCGACCGTGAAGGTGGCGGACGCGGAGGAGGTGCTCGGATCGTGCCCACCGCTCCACCGGATGCCCACGACGGACGCCGCGATCAGCACCACCGGCGCGACGGCCTTGGCGAACAGCCGGTTCCGGCCGCGTTCCCGCGGCCCTCTCCGGCGCACATCCCCTGCGGACATCCGCTCCCCTCCCCAGTCCTCTGCGGTTTGCCTTCCCCGCTGTAAGGACCCGCGCCGGGGCCAATTGGTTCAGTCCACAACCATATCCATCGCCGGGTACGGGTCCGGCGGAGCGTCACGGTACGGAGGGACCGCCGAGGTACTGCCCTTCGGCGTCGTAGGGCCAGGCGTTGGAGACGCATCCCTTGAGGCCGTAGATCTGCTGCATCATCGCGGGGGCGGGGCGGCCCTTGCCGGGGCAGGTCTCGTGGCCGTGTCCGAGCCAGTGGCCGACCTCGTGGTTGATGATCAGGGCACGGTAGTCGGCGAGCGGGCCGTGGAACTCCGGCGAACCGGTCTGCCAGCGCTTCAGGTTCACCATCACCGTCTCGCCCACGCGGCAGTTGACCTCGCCACGGGTGTTGAGGCCCTGCGCCCCGCAGATGCGGTCGGTGGTCGCCGCGGTGGCGATCCGGACCACCAGCCCGGCGGGCCCGTTCGCCACCTGGTGGAACGTGTGCGCCCCGCCGTGCCCCCAGCCGCGCGGCGCGGCCAGCACGTCGGCGATCAGGGCGGCCGCCGTGTCCGGGTCGACGCCCGAACCGTCCTCCACCTCGACCCGGTAGGCGTTCCCGCCGCCGGAGGAGGCGCCCGCGCGGGCGACCGCGAAGGTGCCGGGGCCGGACGCCGGGATACGGGGAGGAGTGGCGGTGACGGACGGAGACGGGGAAGGGGACACGGTCGTCGGCTTCGGCCTCTCCTTCGGCTTCGCGGCGGGGGAGGGCGACGTGTGGGCGGGGTCCGGGGACACCGGAGCGGCCGCCGCGGCCGACGGGCCGTCCCCGCCCGCCCACCGGGGAGCGGCGATCACGGCCACGCCGATCAGCGCCGCCGGAACGAGTACCGCGGCCAGGACCCGTATTCGGTCGCGACGCCGGTTCTGCCGGGAGCGCCGCCGCCCCCGGCCACGCATCGATGCCTGCTGCCGTCCTCTGTCAGCCGCCACGAACGGAGTGCTCCTTGTCTTCCATCGGATGTCTGTCCGCGTACTTCACGAGCTCCATGAACCTTGGGTCGTGGGCGACCGCCAGCAGTTGGTCCGAGTTGACCGGCGCCGACACCATCGAGGAGTGGTCCCCGTCGACCGAGAGCCGGACGGTGCTGAAGCCGTAGCTGAAACGGATGTCGACATCGGTGACGGTCGGCGACTCCTTCGCGTCTCCCGCCACCGTGACGGAGCGGAAGGTGATGCCGCCGGGCAGCGTCACGGACCGGCACCGGAGACCCTTCGACGGGATGTCGCGGCACGGGGGATCGGCGGGGGCGCCGCGTGGCGCGGCCTTGGGGCGTACGGAGAAGATGACGGGGAACGTGTTGCCGTCCTGCCCGGCCCGGTACTGGTTGACGGCCAGATCGACCGGCCGGACCGGGCCGAGCCGCCGGGGGAACAACTCGTCGAGCAGTGCCGCGGCCTGCAGCTGGAACTCCTCCTGCCGGAGCCGTTCGGCCGCCGGCAGGTCGGCCATGCTCGACTCGCCCGGGTCCGGCTCGATGTGCACGGGCGTGGGGACGGGCCGGGGGGTCGATGTGGCGGCCGGGGACGGTGGCGGGCTGACGGCCGTGCTCTGCGAGGCCGCGGACCAGGTCTGCGTCGGCTGCGTACCTCCGTCCCCGCCCCACATCGACACCACCGCGCCGAACACGCCCAGGGCCACCACACCGGTCACCCCCGCCCCGACGGCGGCACGGGCGCGGTTGCGGCGCCTGCGGCCCTGGACCAGGGCGACGGGCACCAGATCGGGCAGGGCCGGCGCGCCCTCGACGGCCTGCTTCATGGCGGCTCTGATCAGCAGGTCATCGGCCTCGGGGTCCGGGCCCCGGCCGGGGGAACGGTCAGTAAACATGTCCACGACGGTCTCCTCAGCTTCGGGTGGTGTAGAGACGCGCGTCGCCCAGCCGGGTGCGCAGGGTGGCGAGCGAGCGTGAGCACTGGCTCTTCACGGTGGACGGGCTGCAGCGCAGCAGTCCGGCGACCGTCTCCACGCTCAGGTCCTCCCAGTACCGCAGGACGACCATGGCCCGGGCGCGGGCCGGAAGTTCGGCGAGCGCGGCCAGCAGCGTGACCGTCAGCTCGGGACCCACCTCGGGAGCGGGCGCGGCGATCGGCGTGTGGGCACGGAAGTCCCGCAGCCGGCGCCGGCGCTCGGCGATGTAGGTACGGGTCAGCACCGTGCGGGCGTAGGCGTCCGGATGATCCGCCGCGCTCGCCCGGCCCCAGTGCTGGAACAGCTTCGCCAGCGTCGTCTGGGTCAGATCACGGGCGGCGTCGGCGTCCCCGCACAGCAGGTACGCGGTGCGGTACAGCCGGCGCTGACTCGCGCGGGCGAACTCCTCGAAGCCAGCGGCGTCCGGGCTGCGTCCGGCTGTCATCCGGCCTCCTCTGCGGTCTGTCGGTGGTCACCGAAGTCCTCCGCGGACGCCCGGCCTTCGGGCCGGGGAGGTATCGGACTCCTGTGGAGCAGGGCAGGGGTGGTCGAATTGCCGTCAGGGCGATTCGGTGTTTGCTGTGGCGGTGCGGAAGTCGCCCTCGATGCGGTGAAGGATCTCGGAGTTGAGTGACCGCCGATTGGTCTTGGCCTGTGCCGTGAGCCAGGAATGGAGGTCGGTGGGCAGGCGGAGCGTGATGCGGGTTTCTTCATGATTCTTACGCCAATTCTGGTGGCAAAGTGGTGGCATGACGACGCGACAGCAAGCAGGTGAGGTCCGGGCATGCCCGGTACGCCTACCGCCTCAGCGTGTCGTCGACCGCGCTCGCCGGACTCGATGCCGAGTGGGCACGCTGCCGTTGGATCTGGAATGAATGCGTGGCCATGTCCCGCAAGGTCCATGGCCTGAACAAGACCGCCACCGAGAAGGTGACGTGCGGTCCGGCGCAGCTCGACAAGATGCTGACCGAGGCCCGCACCGCCATGGGATGGCTGCGCGAAGGCTCGGTGCCGCAGCAGCAGACCATCCGTGACTTCGCCACGTCCCGCGCCAAAGCGTTGAAGGACGTCAAGGCCGGGCTGCCGATGCGGCAGCGCGCCGGGATGCCCCGCATCAAGCGCAAGCGCGATGCGCTGCCGTCGATGAACTCCACGCGGCGCGGCTTCCGGTTGAAAGACGGACGCCCGCACCTCGCGGGCGGCATCACGCTGACCGTGGTGTGGTCCCGTGACCTGGCGGCCGACCCGACGTCGGTCCGGGTGTACCGGGACAGCCTCGGCCACTGGTACGCCTCGTTCGTCGTGGAGACGGCCGCAGAGCCGCTGCCCGCGACTGGCACGGTGATCGGTATCGACTGGGGTGCCAAGGAGACCGCGACCACCACCTCGGACGCGCATGACCTTCCCCACGCGCAGCACGGCCGCACCGCCGCCGCGAAGCCGGCCCGGCACCAGAAGCAGATGGCGAGGCGGAAGCCCCCACGTGGGAAGGCTGCGTCGAAGGGCTACCGGACGGCGTCCCGCGCGGCGGCCAGGGTTCATAAGAAGGTGGCCCGGCAGCGGCAGGACACCGGCCGCAAGTGGGCCAAGACGGTCGTGCGTGACTTCGACCAGCTCGCCGTCGAGGACTTCGAGCCGAAGTTCCGCGCGAAGTCCACGCTGGCCCGCGAGGCCGCCGACGCCGCGATCGGCGTGACCAGGACCGCGCTGACCGGGACGGCCCGCAAGCACGGCCGCATCGTGCACCTCGTGCACCCGGCCCACACCACGATGGACTGCGCACGGTGCGGTGCGAGAACCAAGCACACGCTCCCCCTTTCTGAACGAACGTACGCGTGCACCGCGTGCGGAGCCGTGTCCCCCAGGGACAGGAACTCCGCCCGCGTGATGCTCGTCCGGGCAGGTCTCAACCCGGCTGGTGCTGATGGTGGAAGCCCTCCGGGAGCACCGCTCCCGGAGGCTGCCTGAGCTAGGAATCCCCCTGCTTCAGCTGAGGGAGGACGTCAATACGTCTCTTACTGAGTGCCGACGGGCCGGAAAGGTTGAAGCCGGATCGGGAGTGGTTCCCGGACACACAGGGTGGGTGCCGTGGCGGGCGTGCTCACGGGCCGGCGTGTCTGCCTGCCGGCCCCCTCGGAACGCGCTCGGGCGCGGTGGATACGGCACCGGCCGGCCAGGCCGTGAACGGGAGCATTCAAGTGGTCTCCTGCCCGCAGCCGGCATCGGCTCGGCCGGTGACGGCGGCGCATCCCCTAAGTCGCTTCCCTCGTCGGATCCCCCGAGGCCATGCGCCGCTGATCGGCGGCGCGGGGTTCCCCGACAGCGGGCCCGCCCCGTCGCGGCAGGGCCGGGCTGCTTGAATGGGTGGGTGACCCGAGCCTCCCTGGACAAGCAGCCGCACGAAGTCGCCTCGATGTTCGACGACGTGGCGGCGAACTACGACCTCACCAACGACGTGCTCTCGCTCGGCCAGGCCCGGCTGTGGCGCAAGGAGGTCGCCAAGGCGGTCGACGCCCGGCCCGCGCAGAAGGTCCTCGACCTGGCCGCCGGGACGGCGACGTCCTCGCTCCCGTTCGCGGCGACCGGTGCGTACGTCGTGCCGTGCGACTTCTCCATCGGCATGCTGCGCGAGGGCAAGAAGCGGAACGCCTGGCTGCCCTTCACCGCGGGCGACGCCACGAAACTGCCGTTCCGCGACGAGACGTTCGACGCGGTGACCATCTCCTTCGGGCTGCGCAACGTCCAGGACACGGACGCGGCGCTCCGCGAGCTGTACCGGGTGACCAAGCCGGGCGGCCGGGTGGTCATCTGCGAGTTCTCCCAGCCGGTCTGGGCACCGTTCCGGACCGTCTACACCGAGTACCTGATGCGGGCGTTGCCCCCGGTCGCGCGTGCGGTGTCGTCCAACCCCGACGCGTACGTCTACCTCGCCGAGTCGATCCGCGCCTGGCCCGACCAGGCCGGGCTGGCGTCCAGGCTCCAGCAGGCCGGCTGGTCGAAGGTCGCCTGGCGCAACCTCAGCGGTGGCATCGTCGCGCTGCACCGGGGCGTACGCGCCTGACGGCGTCCGGGGGCGCTCCCGGCGGGGGCCGCCGGGAGACATCCGGTGCCGGGGACCGAGGAGCCCGCCACGGAACAGTCCGACACCGACATGTCCGCCGGTCAACGCCCCCGCCGCTCCCGACGCTTCACGTCAACGGCCGGCCCGGGACGTCACCGTGACAGCTCCAGCCGGAAGCACACCGCCTCCTGGCCCGCCCGTGGCGTCGTGAAGCTCTCCGCCTGCTCCATGCCCAGACGCCGGGCCACCGCGATCGACCGCTCGTTGAGCGCGTCGATCGTCGCCACCACCCGTTCCACCCCGGCCGCGCGCAGCCGCTCCAGCGTGAGGCGCGCGGCCGCGGTCGCGTAGCCGCGGCCCCAGGCCGGACGGGCGAGCCGCCAGCCGATCTCGATCTCGCCCACGGGACCGTACGTGCTGTGCGGCCACGGCTGCGCACCCGTGAAGCCGAGCACCTCGCCGTTCCCGTCGAGCACGGTCCACAGGCAGAAGCCCAGCTCAGCGTCATGTCTGCGCTGGCGGGCCGTCCACTCCTCGTACATGGACAGTTCGGACGGACGGCCGCCGAAGAACTCCATGACCTCCGGGTCGTCGAAGACGCGGTGCCAGGCCACCGCGTCCTCGTCGGTCGGGACACGCAGTTGTACGACGGGGAGCGCGGGAGGTGCGAGCGACATCGGGGAGCCCTTCGGAGGGTTGATCTACAGGCCCCCATAGACTGCACGGGACATGTGCCGCGCGGCACGCGATTTCGAGTCTTCGGGAGATCCGACCGTGACCGAGCCCCTGTCCGAACACAGTGCGGACGTGATCGTCGTCGGGGCAGGCCCGGCCGGCTCCACCACCGCGTACTACCTCGCCAAGGCCGGACTCGACGTCCTCCTCCTGGAGAAGACCGCCTTCCCGCGCGAGAAGGTCTGCGGCGACGGCCTCACACCGCGTGCCACCAAGCAGCTCGTCTCCATGGGCATCGACATCTCCGAAGAGGCCGGCTGGCTGCGCAACAAGGGCCTGCGCATCATCGGCGGCGGCGTCCGGCTCCAGCTGGACTGGCCGGATCTCGCCTCGTACCCGGACTACGGACTGGTCCGCAAGCGCGACGACTTCGACGAGCAGCTGGCCCGCCAGGCCCAGAAGGCCGGCGCGCGGCTGTACGAGCGCTGCAACGTCGGCGCCCCCGTCAAGGACGAGCGCACCGGCCGGATCACCGGCGTGGAGGCGAAGCTCGGCGAGGAGAAGACCCCGGTCACCTTCCACGCCCCCCTCGTCGTCGCCGCCGACGGCAACTCGACCCGGCTCTCCGTCGCGATGGGCCTGCACCGCCGCGAGGACCGCCCGATGGGTGTCGCGGTCCGTACGTACTTCACCTCGCCCCGCCACGACGACGACTACCTGGAGTCCTGGCTGGAACTCTGGGACAAGCGCGGCGCCGAGGACCGTCTGCTGCCCGGCTACGGCTGGATCTTCGGCATGGGCGACGGCACCTCCAACGTCGGCCTCGGCATCCTCAACTCCTCCTCCGCCTTCAAGGAGCTGGACTGGCGCGAGGTGCTCAAGGCCTGGTGCGCGTCCATGCCCGAGGACTGGGGCTACACGCCCGAGAACATGACGATGCCGATCCGCGGTGCCGCCCTCCCGATGGCCTTCAACCGTCAGCCGCACTACACCAAGGGCCTGCTGCTCGTCGGTGACGCGGGCGGCATGGTCAACCCGTTCAACGGCGAAGGCATCGCGTACGCCATGGAGTCGGGTCAGATCGCCGCGGACGTCATCGTCCAGGCCCACGCCCGTGCGACCCCGGCCCAGCGCGAACTGGCCCTGAGCAACTACCCGAAGGTGCTCAAGGAGACCTACGGCGGCTACTACACGATGGGCCGCGCCTTCGTGAAGCTGATCGGCAACCCGAAGGTCATGAAGGTCGCGACCCAGCGCGGCCTCACCCACCCGCTGCTGATGAAGTTCACCCTGAAGATGCTCGCCAACCTCACCGACCCGACGGGCGGCGACGCGATGGACCGCATCATTAACGGCCTGACGAAGGTTGCGCCCCGCGCCTAGGCATGGGGGCGTAGTCGCGCTCCGCGCCTAGGCCTTGGGGCATTGCCTCGTCCGTACGAAGTGGACCGGGGCCGCGAGCACCACGAGAAGTGCCGTCGCGGCTCCGAGCCACATGACCGCGTGGAGCGAGGCGTGGTCGACGACGGAGCCGCCCGCCAGTGCGCCGGCGGCGATCGTCGCCTGGAACGAGGCGGTGAACAGGACCGAGGCCGCCTCGGGGGTGCGGGGCGCCGCGCGGGTGAACCAGGTCTGTGAGCAGACCGGGACCGCGCCGTAGCCGAGCCCCCACAGAACGAGGAGTGCCGGCGCGCCCGCTTCGGACCGGCCGAGGACGGGCAGGAGCGCCGTCGCCGCGGCGATCGTGGCGGCGGCGGCCCCGAAGGCGGTGTGCGGCCGGCGCGTCACCAGGGCGCCCCCGAGGAAGTTGCCGGCCACGCCTGCTGCCCCGTACACGAGCAGGAATCCGGTGATGGTCCCCGGACCGGCGTCGGCGAACTCCCGGAGGAACGGCGTTACATACGTGTACGTGCCGAAATGTGCCAGTACGACGAGGAACGTCATCAGCAGTGCGAACCGGGTGTCCGGGCGGCGCAGCAGGGCGCGGAGCACGGCCGGGCGGGTGACCCGCTCCGGCGGCAGCGCGGGCAGCGTCAGGAGCAGCAGGGCCAGCACGCCCGTGGACAGCAGCCCCATCGTGACGAACGCGGTGCGCCAGCCCGCCAGATCGCCGATGAGGGTTCCGGCGGGGACTCCGAGCACGGAACCGAGGGGGACCGCGGCGAAGATGACCGCGGTCGCCCGGGCGGCGGACGGGGCGGGGACCAGCCGGCCGGCCAGACCGGCGCCGATCGACCAGAAGCCGCCGATGGTGATGCCGACCAGGACCCGGGCGACGAGCACGACCCAGTAGGCGGTCGCGGCGGCGGTGAGGAAGTTGGCCACCGCGAGGAGCAGAACGAAGGCGGCGAGCATCAGCCGCCGGTCGGCGCGGGCCGTCGCGAGGGTCACGACCGGGGCGGCGACGGCGGCCAGGAGGCCCGGCATCGTCATCATCAGGCCCGCCGTGCCGTCCGCGACGGCGAAGTCGGCGCCGATCGGCGTCAGCAGACCGACCGGCAGGATCTCGGTGGTGACGACGGCGAAGATGCCCAGCGTCACGGAGAGGACCGCCAGTGGGCCGCGTAAGGGCGTGGGGGACGCGGTGTCGGTACGGGGTGCGGTCGTGGTGGACATGGCGGGCCGTCCTGGGTTCGGTGACGCGGGAGCTGTTCGCTCCAGTTCACAAGCTCCCGGGTACGGAGTCCGGCAGGTTCCCGACCTCACCCCCGGCCGCTGGGGGTGAGGTCGGGAACCTGCCGGGAACGCCGAAGGGCCGCGGCTCCCGAGCGGGGGAGCCGCGGCCCTTCGATGTGCGCCGAGGCGCTTGTGAATCCGTGAACTCGAATCCGTGAACTCGAATCCGTGAACTCAGAGGACGCGGACCGCACCCGACGGCGGGTCGTAGTCCAGGGACTTCTGCACCACACCGGTGGAGGAGTTCTGCGCGCCGACGAACTGGCCGCCGCCCACGTAGATGCCGACGTGGTACGCGCTGCCCGCGCCGCCCCAGTACAGGATGTCGCCCGGCTGGAGGTTGCTCAGCGAGACCTGGGTGCCCGCGGTCGACTGGCTCTGCGAGACGCGCGGCAGGTCGACGCCCACCGTGCGGAACGCGGCCTGGACGAGGCCGGAGCAGTCCCAGGAGTTGGGGCCGGTGCCGCCGGAGACGTACGCGTCGCCGATCTGCGCCTGCGCGAACGCGACGACGGAGGCGGCGGTGCCGGTGGCGGTGGAGGAGTACGACGTCGTCGCGGTCGACGAGGAGCCGGACGAGGACGAGCCGGAGGACGTGCTGAGCGTCGTGCGCTCGGCGGAGCGGGAGGCGCGCTCGGCGGCCTCCGCCTTGGCCTCGGCCTCGGCCTTCGCCTTGGCTTCGGCCTTCTTCTTGGCCTCGGCCTTGCGGACCGCCTCGGCCTTGGCCTTCTTGGCGTCCTTGGCGGCGGTGGCGGCCGCTGCCTCCTCGTGGGCCTGCGTCTCCAGGTCCAGGGCGACCTGCTGCGTGGCCTCGGCGGACGCCGCGACGGTGGTGGAGACCCCGGCCGTGATGGTCGGCATCTCGATCGTCTGGGTCACCGGCTCGGCCTGGGCCGGACCGGCAGCGCCTGCGACCGCGATGGTGCTGAGGACGCCACCGGCAACTCCGGCTCGCAGCGCCGTCTTCGAGGCGTTTCGGCGGGGCTTCCGGTGGCTGGGTATGAGAGCGGTGTGGGACATGGGTACTAGCGCTATCAGGGCCTCAGGGGTCCCATCAAGAAACGTGTGTTGCGACACAGTTACGTCCGGAATCTGTGAATCCGCTTTCTGAGGGCCTTTATTGACGCCGTAACGGGCAAAACGGGCACCCGTGATCACCGCTGTGATCACGGGTTTTCAGCAATACGCCCGAATTGCCCGTCACTTACCATCCGTTCACACCGTTGGCCAAGCCCGCTTCTCCGGCCCCCTCGCGCGAGTGACGCAGGTCACAGCATGGTCTCTGCCTGACGGGCATACGAGGGGCTCGCGCGAGGAGTGCTCCGCCGCGGATGTCCGGCGCCGGGGAACTGGCCGCGTGCCGCGAATGATTCGCCCGATTGGGGGCGTATGCCGGGGTGCGTCCACTTCGCTCCCTCGGGCCCCCGCGCGAGTGACGCCGGCCTGGGCCCAGAGTGGGGCAGATCCCTTTATCACCCGATCGCGTCCATCGCCAATTTGGTGCCCGGCGCTGTCGCTTGATAGAGCGACACCCCTTTGACCAGGGGTAACAGCAGGAGGTGTCACGTCTCGTGATCACTCGGCCGCTTCGTGTACGAAGATCACCGCTCATCCGACTTCATGATCGTTCGTCAGGTGGTGGAGATCACAAAGGCGTTGTCGTACCCCGTGTCGCAGATCACAGGACGGCAGGCATAGGATGCGGGGCAGTCGGGCTTGTGAACTGCCTCACATGTGCACGATCTTGGTGAGGTGGCGAGCCAGGTCGCCCGATGCGGTCCAACGGTCAAGGACGACTGGAAGGAGCGAGGAGCGTGAATGCCTACGCGCCCATCCTCGTGCTCGGCGCCCTCGGGGCAGGCTTTGCGATCTTCTCCGTGGTCAGTGCCACGCTTATCGGTCCCAAGCGGTACAACCGGGCGAAGCTCGAAGCGTACGAGTGCGGTATTGAACCCACCCCGACTCCAGCCGGAGGCGGCCGTTTTCCCATCAAGTACTACCTGACGGCGATGCTCTTCATCGTCTTCGACATCGAGATCGTCTTCCTCTATCCCTGGGCGGTCACCTTCGACGCCCTCGGGATCTTCGGGCTCGTCGAGATGCTGATCTTCGTGCTCACCGTCTTCGTCGCCTATGCGTATGTATGGCGACGTGGCGGCCTGGAATGGGACTGAGGGGCTGAGGGGCACACATGGGACTCGAAGAGAAGCTGCCCAGCGGCTTCGTGCTGACCACTGTCGAGCAGGCCGCCGGCTGGGTACGGAAGTCCTCCGTCTTCCCGGCCACCTTCGGCCTCGCCTGCTGCGCCATCGAGATGATGACGACCGGGGCCGGGCGCTACGACCTGGCCCGGTTCGGCATGGAGGTCTTCCGCGGATCGCCGCGGCAGGCGGACCTGATGATCGTGGCGGGACGGGTCAGCCAGAAGATGGCGCCCGTCCTGCGGCAGGTCTACGACCAGATGCCGAACCCCAAATGGGTCATCTCCATGGGGGTTTGCGCGTCATCGGGCGGAATGTTCAACAATTACGCCATTGTTCAAGGTGTTGATCATATTGTCCCGGTTGATATCTATTTGCCGGGCTGTCCGCCGCGGCCCGAGATGCTGATGGACGCGATCCTCAAACTCCACCAGAAGATCCAGGGCTCCAAGCTCGGGGTCAACGCCGAGGAGGCCGCCCGCGAGGCGGAGGACGCGGCCCTCAAGGCACTGCCCCTGATCGAGATGAAGGGGCTGCTGCGATGAGCGACCAGGAGTCCGGCGCGGGCGGCGTTCCCGCCCCGCGTGACGAGCACGGCGAGGTCATCGGCGTACGCAAGGGCATGTTCGGCGCCAACAACGGCGGCGACACCTCCGGCTACGGCGGCCTCGTCCGTACCGTCGCCCTGCCGGGCGCCACCGCGCGCCCGTACGGCGGCTGGTTCGACGAGGTGGCCGACGAGCTCGAAGGGGCCCTGGAAGAACAGGGACTGCTTCCGGAGAACGCCATCGAGAAGACGGTCGTCGACCGCGACGAGCTCACCTTCCACATCGCCCGCGAGCACCTGCCCACCGTCGCCAGGACCCTGCGCGACGACCCGGCACTGCGCTTCGAGCTCTGTACGGGGGTGAGCGGCGTCCACTTCCCCGGTGACAAGGGACGCGAGCTGCACGCCGTCTACCACCTGCGCTCGATCACCCACGGTCGGCTCATCCGGCTGGAGGTGTCCGCGCCGGACGACGACCGGCACGTCCCGTCCCTCGTCGCGGTCTACCCGACCAACGACTGGCACGAGCGCGAGACCTACGACTTCTTCGGGCTCGTCTTCGACGGGCACCCCGCCCTCACCCGGATCATGATGCCGGACGACTGGCAGGGCTTCCCGCAGCGCAAGGACTACCCGCTCGGCGGCATCGCCATCGAGTACAAGGGCGCCCAGATCCCGGCTCCGGACCAGCGGAGGTCGTACTCCTGATGACCACTCCCCACGCAACACCTCGTGCGACAACCGAGGGGACTGTATATACGGTCACCGGCGGCGACTGGGACGAGGTCGTCGAATCGGCGGTCAAGTCCGACGACGAGCGCATCATCGTCAACATGGGCCCCCAGCACCCGTCCACGCACGGTGTGCTCCGGCTGATCCTGGAGATCGACGGCGAGACCGTCACCGAGGCCCGCTGCGGCATCGGCTACCTCCACACCGGCATCGAGAAGAACCTCGAATTCCGGAACTGGACGCAGGGCACCACCTTCGTCACGCGCATGGACTACCTGACGCCGTTCTTCAACGAGACGGCGTACTGCCTGGGGGTCGAGAAGCTCCTCGGCATCGAGGACCAGATCCCCGACCGGGCCACCGTCCTGCGCGTGCTCCTGATGGAGCTCAACCGGATCTCCTCGCACCTGGTGTGCATCGCCACCGGCGGCATGGAGCTCGGCGCCACCACGATCATGATCTACGGCTTCCGCGATCGTGAACTCGTTCTCGATCTCTTCGAGCTGATCACCGGCCTGCGGATGAACCACGCGTTCGTCCGCCCCGGCGGCCTCGCCCAGGACCTTCCCCCGGGCGCGGTCGACCAGCTGCGCGAGTTCGTGAAGACCATGAAGAAGAACCTGCCGGAGTACGACAAGCTCGCCACCGGCAACCCCATCTTCAAGGCCCGTATGCAGGACGTCGGCTACCTCGACCTCACCGGCTGCATGGCGCTCGGCGCCACCGGCCCGGTCCTGCGCTCCGCCGGGCTCCCGCACGACCTGCGCAAGACCGACCCCTACTGCGGGTACGAGAACTACGAGTTCGACGTCCCCACGGCGGACAGCTGCGACTCCTACGGACGCTTCCTCATCCGGCTGGAGGAGATGCGCCAGTCGCTGCGCATCATCGAGCAGTGCATCGACCGGCTCGCGCCGGGACCGGTCATGGTCGCCGACAAGAAGATCGCCTGGCCCGCGCAGCTCGCGCTGGGACCGGACGGACTCGGCAACTCGCTCGACCACATCAAGAAGATCATGGGCACCTCCATGGAGGCCCTGATCCACCACTTCAAGCTGGTGACCGAGGGCTTCCGGGTCCCGGCCGGGCAGGCGTACACCGCGGTCGAGTCGCCCAAGGGCGAACTCGGCGTGCACGTCGTCTCGGACGGGGGCACCCGCCCCTACCGGGTCCACTTCCGCGACCCGTCCTTCACCAACCTCCAGGCCATGGCAGCGATGTGCGAGGGCGGCCAGGTCGCCGACGTCATCGTCGCCGTCGCATCCATCGACCCCGTGATGGGAGGCGTCGACCGGTGACCGAAGCACGTAGCGAAGTCAGTCTGGGGATGCCGCAGCTCCCCGCCCCCGCCTACCCGGCCGAGGTGCGCGCCAGGCTCGAAGCGGATGCGAAGGAGGTGATCGCCCGCTACCCCGGCAGCCGCTCCGCGCTGCTGCCGCTGCTGCACCTCGTGCAGTCGGAGGAGGGGTACGTCTCGCGTACGGGCATGGCGTTCTGCGCCGAGGTGCTCGGCCTCACCACCGCCGAGGTCACCGCGGTCGCCACCTTCTACACGATGTACCGGCGCAGGCCCAGCGGTGACTACCAGGTCGGCGTCTGCACCAACACGCTCTGCGCGGTGATGGGCGGCGACGCGATCTTCGAGCGGCTGAAGGACCACCTCGGCGTCGGCAACGACGAGACGACCGAGGACGGCAAGGTCACCCTCGAACACATCGAGTGCAACGCGGCCTGCGACTTCGCGCCCGTCGTGATGGTCAACTGGGAGTTCTTCGACAACCAGACGCCCGAGAGCGCGACGCAGCTCGTCGACGACCTGATCGCCGGCCGCACCGTCGAGCCGACCCGCGGCGCCCCGCTCTGCTCGTACAAGGAGACCGCCCGGATCCTGGCCGGCTTCCCCGACGAGCGCCCCGGCGCCGTCGCGGCGTCCGGCGGCGCGGGCCCCGCCTCGCTCATCGGCCTGAAGCTGGCCAAGGGCGAGGCCGCACCGCAGCCCCGCGTGGTGGGACCGCGGGGCGAGGCCCCGCGCGACGAACCGCAGAAGGGCGCCGAACACCTCAGCTCCCATGACGCGCCACAGCAGACCTCGGCCTCCGACCCGGACCACCCGGCCGGTCCCGCCGCCGAGGAGGGGGAGTGATGACGTTGGCCGCCGAAATCGACAAGAACGGGACCAGTCCCGAGAAGCTTCTCGCGCCTGTCCTGTCCGCCTTCTGGGACCAGCCGGAATCCTGGACCCTGGAGACCTACCGCCGCCACGAGGGGTACGAAGGGCTGCGCAAGGCGCTGGCCATGTCACCGGACGACCTCATCGCGTACGTCAAGGACTCCGGTCTGCGCGGCCGCGGCGGCGCAGGCTTCCCCACCGGGATGAAGTGGCAGTTCATCCCGCAGGGCGACGGCAAGCCGCACTACCTGGTGGTCAACGCCGACGAGTCGGAGCCCGGGACCTGCAAGGACATCCCGCTCCTCTTCGCCAACCCGCACAGCCTGATCGAAGGCATCGTGATCGCCTGCTACGCGATCCGCTCCTCGCACGCCTTCATCTACCTGCGCGGCGAAGTCGTCCCCGTACTGCGGCGGTTGCACGAGGCCGTCCGCGAGGCGTACGAGGCGGGCTATCTCGGTACGAACATCATGGGCTCCGGACTCGATCTGGAACTCACCGTGCACGCGGGTGCCGGTGCGTACATCTGCGGTGAGGAGACCGCGCTGCTCGACTCGCTCGAAGGACGCCGCGGCCAGCCCCGGCTGCGCCCGCCCTTCCCCGCGGTCGCCGGTCTGTACGCCTGCCCCACCGTGGTGAACAACGTCGAGTCCATCGCCTCGGTTCCCGCGATCCTGAACAAGGGCAAGGACTGGTTCAAGTCCATGGGCAGCGAGAAGTCCCCGGGCTTCACGCTGTACTCGCTCAGCGGCCATGTCTCGGGACCCGGCCAGTACGAGGCCCCGCTCGGCATCACGCTGCGCCAGCTCCTCGACATGAGCGGCGGGATGCGCCCCGGCCACCGGCTGAAGTTCTGGACCCCGGGCGGCTCCTCCACCCCCATGTTCACCGAGGAGCACCTCGACGTGCCCCTCGACTACGAGGGCGTCGGCGCCGCCGGATCCATGCTCGGTACCAAGGCGCTCCAGTGCTTCGACGAGACCACCTGCGTCGTGCGGGCCGTCACCCGCTGGACCGAGTTCTACGCCCACGAGTCCTGTGGCAAGTGCACGCCATGCCGTGAGGGCACGTACTGGCTCGTCCAGTTGCTGCGCGACATCGAGGCGGGCAAGGGCCAGATGTCCGACCTCGACAAGCTGAACGACATCGCCGACAACATCAACGGCAAGTCGTTCTGCGCCCTCGGCGACGGCGCCGCCTCGCCGATCTTCTCCTCGCTGAAGTACTTCCGCGACGAGTACGAGCAGCACATCACCGGCAAGGGCTGCCCCTTCGATCCCGCCAGGTCGACCGTCTGGGCCGACGACAAGAACGCATCCCAGGGGGTGAAGGCATGACAGTCACCACGAACGCGCCCTCCGGGGGCGGCGAGGCGGCGCTCCCGCCCGAGGACCTCGTCACGCTGACGATCGACGGCATCGAGATCAGCGTGCCCAAGGGCACCCTGGTCATCCGCGCCGCCGAACTCCTCGGCATCGAGATCCCGCGCTTCTGCGACCACCCGCTCCTCGACCCGGCCGGCGCCTGCCGCCAGTGCATCGTCGAGGTCGAGGGCCAGCGCAAGCCGATGGCGTCCTGCACCATCACCTGCACCGACGGCATGGTCGTCAAGTCGCAGATCACCTCGCCGGTCGCCGACAAGGCGCAGCGCGGTGTGATGGAGCTGCTGCTCATCAACCACCCGCTGGACTGTCCGGTCTGCGACAAGGGCGGCGAGTGCCCGCTGCAGAACCAGGCGATGTCGCACGGCGACGCGACCTCCCGCTTCGACGGGAAGAAGCGGACGTACGAGAAGCCCGTCCCGATCTCCACCCAGGTGCTGCTGGACCGTGAGCGGTGCGTGCTCTGCGCGCGCTGCACCCGGTTCTCCAACCAGGTGGCGGGCGACCCGATGATCGAGCTGATCGAGCGCGGCGCGCTCCAGCAGGTCGGCACCGGCCAGGGCGACCCGTTCGAGTCGTACTTCTCCGGCAACACCATCCAGATCTGCCCGGTCGGGGCGCTGACCTCGGCGGCGTACCGGTTCCGCTCCCGTCCCTTCGACCTGGTGTCGACGCCCTCGGTGTGCGAGCACTGTGCGGGCGGCTGCGCCACCCGCACCGACCACCGGCGCGGCAAGGTCATGCGGCGCCTCGCCTCCAACGACCCCGAGGTCAACGAGGAATGGCTCTGCGACAAGGGCCGCTTCGGCTTCCGCTACGCCCAGCAGCGCGACCGGCTCACCACCCCGCTGGTACGTAACGAGGCGGGCGAGCTGGAGCCGGCGAGCTGGCCCGAGGCGCTGGCCGCCGCGGCCGCCGGTCTCTCCGCCGCACGCGGCAGGACCGGTGTCCTCACGGGCGGCCGGCTGACCGTCGAGGACGCCTACGCGTACAGCAAGTTCGCCCGGGTCGCCCTGGACACCAACGACATCGACTTCCGGGCCCGGGTGCACAGCAACGAGGAGGCCGACTTCCTGGCCGCCCGCGTCGCCGGACGCGGGCGTGACCTGGACGGCAGCGGGGTCACGTACACCTCGCTGGAGAAGGCCCCGACCGTGCTGCTGGTCGGGTTCGAGTCCGAGGAGGAGGCGCCCGGCGTCTTCCTGCGGCTGCGCAAGGCGAACCGCAAGCACGGACAGCGCACCTTCTCCGTCGCCTCGCACGCCACCCGCGGCCTCACGAAGGCGGGCGGCACGCTGCTGCCCGCCGCGCCCGGCACCGAGACCGAGTGGCTGGACGCGATCGCGGGCGGTGTCGGCCTCGACGGCGACGGTGCCGTCGCGGCCGAGGCGCTGCGCGATGCCGGCGCCCTGATCGTGGTCGGTGAGCGGCTGGCCGGGGTGCCCGGCGGGCTGACCGCCGCGGTACGGGCGGCGACCGCGACCGGGGCCACCCTGGTGTGGATCCCGCGCCGGGCCGGCGAGCGCGGTGCGGTGGAGGCGGGCGCACTCCCGTCGCTGCTGCCCGGCGGCCGCCCGGCGACCGACCCGCGGGCCCGGGAAGAGGTGGCGTCCGTCTGGGGCGTCGCCGAACTCCCGTCCCGCTTCGGCCGCGACACCGGCCAGATCGTCGAGGCCGCGGCCTCCGGCGAACTGGGCGCGCTGCTCGTCGCCGGTGTCGAGGCCGACGACCTGCCCGATCCGGCCCGCGCCCTGGAGGCCCTGGACCAGGTCGGTTTCCTGGTCTCCCTGGAGCTCCGGCCCAGCGAGGTCACCGACCGCGCCGACGTGGTGTTCCCGGTGGCCGCGGTCGCGGAGAAGTCCGGCACCTTCCTCAACTGGGAGGGCAGGGCGCGGATGTTCGAGGCCGCGCTGAAGCCCGAGCAGATGACGCGGAACCTCGCGCCGGGCGATGCCCGGGTGCTGCACATGCTGGCCGACGCGCTGGACGTCCATTTCGCGCTGCCGGACCTGAAGTCCGTGCGCCGTGAGCTGGACCGGCTCGGCGGCTGGCAGGGCGCGCACGCGGACGACCCGCGCGCCTCCGCCCAGCCGCTTCCCCGGCCCGCCGACGGCGAGGCCATCCTCGCCGGCCACCGGATGCTGCTCGACCTGGGCAGGCTCCAGGTGGGCGACGAGGCGCTGGCCGGCACCCGGCACGCGGCGGTCGCCCGGCTCTCCGCCGCCACCGCCGCCGAGACCGGCGTCAAGGACGGCGATCTGCTGGCCGTCTCCGGCCCGGCGGGCAGCGTACAACTGCCGCTCCAGGTCACCGAGATGCCGGACCGGGTGGTCTGGGTGCCGCTGAACTCCGTCGGGCGTGGTGTCCCGGGCGACACCGGCGTCCAGCCCGGCAGCCCGGTCCGGATCGGTCCCGCCGCACCCGGCATTTCCGACGTCACACCGGAGGTGGGGGCGTGAGTGCCTTCGCTCAACTGGCCACGGCCCCGAACGGCGCCGTGCTCGCCGCCGAGGACCTGTCGATGTTCGGCACCGACCCGTGGTGGCTCGTCGTCATCAAGGCGGTCTTCTGCTTCGCGTTCCTGATGGTGACCGTGCTCTTCTCCATCGTGTGGGAGCGCAAGGTCGTCGCCTGGATGCAGCTGCGCATCGGCCCCAACCGGCACGGCCCCTGGGGCATGCTCCAGTCGCTCGCCGACGGCATCAAGCTGATGCTGAAGGAAGACGTCATCGTCAAGCGGGCGGACAAGGTCGTCTACGTCCTCGCCCCGATCATCGCGGCGATCCCCGCGTTCATGGCGATCGCGGTCATCCCGTTCGGGCCGTCCGACAACCAGGTGTCGATCTTCGGGCACCGTACGGCGATGCAGCTCACCGACCTGCCGATCGCGATGCTCTACATCCTCGCGGTCGCCTCGGTCGGGATCTACGGCATCGTGCTGGCGGGCTGGTCCTCCGGATCGACGTACCCGCTGCTCGGCGGACTCCGTTCCTGCGCGCAGATGATCTCCTACGAGATCGCGATGGGCGCCGCGTTCGCCTCGGTCTTCCTCTACTCCGGGTCGATGTCGACCTCGAAGATCGTGGAGGCGCAGGAGGACCGCTGGTTCATCATCCTGCTGCCGGTCTCCTTCATCATCTACATCATCACGATGGTCGGTGAGACCAACCGCGCCCCGTTCGACATGCCGGAGTCCGAGGGCGACCTGGTCGGCGGCTTCAACACCGAGTACTCGTCGATCAAGTTCGCGATGTTCATGCTCGCCGAGTACGTCAACATGGTCACCGTCTCCGCGGTCTCCGTGACCCTGTTCCTGGGCGGCTGGCGGGCCCCGTGGCCGATCAGCACCTTCTGGGAGGGCGCGAACCACGGCTGGTGGCCGATGCTCTGGTTCGTCCTCAAGGTCCAGCTTCTGCTGTTCTTCTTCATCTGGCTGCGCGGCACGCTGCCCCGGGTCCGTTACGACCAGCTGATGAAGCTGGGCTGGAAGGTCCTGATCCCCGTCTCCGTCGTCTGGCTGATGATGGTCGCGACGGTACGGGCGCTGCGCAACGAGGGCTACGACTTCTCCCGGATCCTGCTCTACGTGGCCGGGGCCGTGATCGCGGTCCTGCTGATCTCCTTCGTGGTCGACATCTTCCGCGACAGGAAGGGCCGGGAAGCCGAGGCCCACGCGGAACCGGAGCCGGCGTTCGACCCGATGGCGGGCGGATTCCCGGTGCCGCCGCTGCCCGGACAGACCCTGCCGCCCGTGCCCCGGCGCAGGCCGCGCCGCGAGCGGGAGCTCGTTGTCAGTGGCGGCATGGATACTCAGAGTGACGGAAATCCGAGTGACGGAAAGGAGGCCGGCGGTGTCTGAACTGTCTGAGTCGCCAGGGTCCAAGAGGCCGGCGAAGTCCACGCAGGCTTCCGGTTCCTCGGGATCTTCGGAAGCTTCGCGGTCCTCGGATTCTTCGGAGGACAAGTTCCAGAATCCGGTGGCCGGCTTCGGCGTGACCTTCAAGGCCATGTTCAAGAAGCGGCTGACCGAGCAGTATCCGGAGACGCCGAAGGTCACGGCGCCGCGCTTCCACGGCCGGCACCAGCTCAACCGCCACCCGGACGGCCTGGAGAAGTGCGTCGGCTGCGAGCTGTGCGCCTGGGCCTGCCCGGCGGACGCGATCTACGTCGAGGGCGCGGACAACACCGAAGAGGAGCGCTACTCCCCGGGGGAGCGCTACGGCCGCGTCTACCAGATCAACTACGCGCGCTGCATTCTCTGCGGACTGTGCATCGAGGCCTGCCCGACCCGGGCGCTGACGATGACCAATGAGTTCGAGCTCGCCAACACCACCCGCGAGAGCCTCATCTACACCAAGGACGAGCTGCTCGCGGGCCTGGAGGAAGGCATGGTCGACAGCCCGCACGCGATCTTCCCCGGCACGGACGAACAGGACTACTACCGGGGCCTGGTGACCGAGGCCGCCCCGGGTACGGAACGGCAGCTCGCCGTCTCCAAGGGTGAGAAGCCGGACGACGGGGACAACGAGAGCAACGGCGCGGCGCAGGAGGTGGACGCATGAACGGCCTGGCCGCAGCGGCCTCCCAGACCTCGACCGGCGAGGCCTTCCAGTTCTGGGTGCTCGGCACGGTCGCCGTGATCGGCGCCCTGGCCACGGTGCTCATGAAGCGGGCGGTGCACAGTGCGCTGAGCCTCGCCGGGACCATGATCATCCTGGCGGTCTTCTACCTCGCCAACGGCGCCTACTTCCTGGGCATCGTCCAGGTCGTCGTGTACACCGGCGCGATCATGATGCTGTTCCTCTTCGTGGTCATGCTCGTCGGTGTCACGGCGGCGGACTCGCTGAAGGAGACCCTGAAGGGCCAGCGCTGGCTGGCCGCCGGATGCGGGCTCGGCTTCGGCGTCCTCCTGGTCGCCGGTATCGGCAACGCCTCGCTGAACAGCTTCAACGGGCTCGGTGCCGCCAACGCCGCGCACGGCGGAAACGTGGAGGGGCTCGCCAGCCTCATCTTCACCAAGTACGTCTTCGCCTTCGAGATCACCGGCGCTCTGCTGATCACCGCCACGGTCGGCGCGATGGTGCTCACGCACCGCGAGCGCACCGAACGGGCGAAGAACCAGCGGGAGATGTCCGAGGACCGCGTGCGCAGCAACCACCTGCCGCCGCTGCCCGCTCCCGGCGTCTACGCCCGGCACAACGCCGTGGACATCGCCGGACTCCTCCCGGACGGCACACCGTCCGAACTCACCGTCATGCAGACGCTGCGCAAGCGCGGCCAGATGCGCGATGTGTCCCACGAGTCGCTGGCCGGCCTCAAGGCACTGGAGCAGCGCTCCGGTGAGCGGCTCGGCCGGGACACCGCAGAAGAAGAGGAGGTCGCCAAGTGAATCCGGTCAACTACCTCTATCTCGCCGCTCTGCTGTTCACCATCGGCGCGGCCGGGGTGCTGATCAGGCGGAACGCGATCGTGGTGTTCATGTGCGTGGAGCTGATGCTCAACGCCTGCAACCTCGCGTTCGTCACCTTCTCCCGGATGCACGGCAATCTCGACGGCCAGATCATCGCCTTCTTCACGATGGTCGTGGCTGCCGCGGAGGTCGTGGTCGGGCTCGCGATCATCGTGTCGCTGTTCCGTTCCCGCCACTCGGCCTCGGTCGACGACGCCAGCCTGATGAAGCTGTAGAGGGGCGCTTGAACTGTGGAGAACCTGATTGCGCTGCTTGTCGCGGCGCCCCTGCTCGGAGCGGTGGTGCTGCTCTGCGGCGGCCGACGCCTTGACCGCGTGGGCCACTGGCTCGGCACCGCGCTCGCCGCCGCCTCCTTCGTCGTCGCCGTGGTGCTCTTCACCGACATGCTCGGGAAGGGCGCCGAGGACCGCGCGCTGCACCAGAAGCTGTTCAGCTGGATTCCGGTCGAGGGCTTCCAGGCCGATGTGGCCTTCCAGCTCGACCAGTTGTCGATGACCTTCGTGCTGCTGATCACGAGTGTGGGCACCCTGATCCACATCTACTCGATCGGCTACATGGAGCACGACGAGCGCCGGCGCCGCTTCTTCGGCTATCTGAACCTGTTCGTCGCGGCGATGCTGATCCTGGTCATCGCCGACAACTACCTGCTGCTGTACGTCGGGTGGGAGGGCGTCGGTCTGGCGTCGTACCTGCTCATCGGCTTCTGGCAGCACAAGCCCAGCGCGGCCACCGCCGCCAAGAAGGCGTTCCTGGTCAACCGGGTCGGCGACATGGGCCTGTCGATCGCGATCATGCTGATGTTCACCACCTTCGGCACCTTCGCCTTCGGCCCCGTCCTCGAAGCCACCGGGGAGACGAGCGAGGGCAAGCTGACGGCGATCGGCCTGATGCTGCTGCTCGCCGCCTGCGGCAAGTCCGCCCAGGTGCCGCTGCAGTCCTGGCTCGGTGACGCGATGGAGGGCCCGACCCCGGTCTCGGCCCTGATCCACGCCGCCACCATGGTGACCGCGGGTGTCTACCTGATCGTCCGCTCGGGCGCGATCTTCAACGGCGCGCCCGACGCCCAACTGGTCGTCGTGGTCGTCGGAGCGGTCACGCTGCTCTTCGGTGCGATCGTCGGTTGTGCGAAGGACGACATCAAGAAGGCCCTCGCCGGGTCGACGATGTCGCAGATCGGCTACATGATCCTGGCCGCCGGGCTCGGCCCGATCGGCTACGTCTTCGCGATCATGCACCTGGTCACGCACGGCTTCTTCAAGGCCGGGCTCTTCCTCGGCGCCGGTTCGGTCATGCACGGCATGAACGACGAGGTCGACATGAGGAAGTACGGCGGCCTGCGGAAATACATGCCGGTCACCTTCATCACCTTCGGCCTCGGCTACCTCGCGATCATCGGCTTCCCCGGTCTGTCCGGCTTCTTCTCCAAGGACAAGATCATCGAGGCGGCCTTCGCCAAGGGCGGCACCGAGGGCTGGATCCTCGGAGCGGTCACGCTGCTGGGCGCCGCGATCACCGCGTTCTACATGACGCGCGTGATGCTGATGACGTTCTTCGGCGAGAAGCGCTGGCAGCCCGACGCGGAGGGGAACGAGCCGCATCCGCACGAGTCCCCGAAGTCCATGACCATCCCCATGATCGTCCTGGCGTTCGGCTCGGTCTTCGCCGGAGGGTTCTTCTCCATCGGCGACCGCTTCCTGCACTGGCTGGAGCCCGTCACGGGACACAGCCACGGGGACGCCCCGGTCAGCGCGACCACCGTCACGGCCGCCACCATGGTGGTGCTCGTCATCGGTGTCGCCATCGCGTGGGCGATGTACGGACGCAAGGCCGTGCCCGCGGTCGCCCCGCGCGGTTCGCTGCTCACCCGGGCGGCCCGCCGCGATCTCCTCCAGGACGACTTCAACCACGTGGTCCTGGTCCGGGGCGGCGAGCACCTCACCCGCTCCCTGGTCTACGTCGACCACTCCCTGGTCGACGGCGTCGTCAACGGCACGGCCGCCTCGATGGGCGGGCTCTCCGGCCGGCTGCGCAAACTGCAGAACGGCTACGCCCGCACCTACGCGGTCTCGATGTTCGGCGGTACGGCGGTCGTCATCGCCGCGACCCTGCTGATGAGGGCGGTCTGATCACATGTCCTTTCCCCTCCTGACAGCGACGGCGGCGCTCCCGGCGATCGGCGCGGTCGCCACCGCCGCCGTCCCGGCCGCCCGGCGCACCGCCGCCAAATGGCTGGCGCTCGCCTTCTCGCTGGGCACCCTCGTGCTGGCGGGCATCGCGCTCGCCCGCTTCGAGCCCGGCGGCAGCCGCTACCAGCTCACCGAATCGCACGCCTGGATCAAGGACTTCGGCGTGCGGTACGAGCTGGGGGTGGACGGCATCGGGCTGGCGCTCATGGCGCTCACCGCCCTGCTGATCCCGTTCGTCATCCTGGCCGGCTGGCACGACGCCGACCCCCTGGAGACGAACTCCTCCCGCTGGCGCCCCACCCAGGGCTTCTTCGCCCTGATCCTGATGGTGGAAGCGATGGTGGTCCTCTCCTTCGTGGCCACCGACGTCTTCCTCTTCTACATCCTGTTCGAAGCCATGCTCATCCCGATGTACTTCCTCATCGGCGGCTTCGGGGACCGGGCCCACTCCGGGAGCGACGAGAACGCGGCGGCCCAACGTTCGTACGCCGCGGTCAAGTTCCTCCTCTACAACCTGGTCGGCGGCCTCATCATGCTGGCCGCGGTCATCGGGCTCTACGTGGTCACGGGGACGTTCTCGCTCTCCGAGATCGCCGCAGCCCGGGCCGACGGCTCGCTCACCATGGCGACGAGCACCGAACGCTGGCTCTTCCTCGGGTTCTTCTTCGCCTTCGCGGTGAAGGCCCCGCTGTGGCCCCTGCACACCTGGCTGCCCAACGCCATGGGTGAGGCGACCACCCCCGTCGCCGTGCTGATCACCGCGGTCGTCGACAAGGTCGGCACCTTCGCGATGCTGCGCTTCTGCCTCCAGCTCTTCCCGGAGGCCAGCAAGTGGGCCACCCCGGTGGTCCTGGTGCTGGCGCTGATCAGCATCATCTACGGGGCGCTGCTCGCCGTCGGCCAGCGCGACATCAAGCGGCTCATCGCCTACGCGTCGATCTCGCACTTCGGCTTCATCATCCTGGGCATCTTCGCGATGACCAGCCAGGGCCAGTCGGGCGCGACGCTCTACATGGTCAACCACGGCATCTCGACCGCCGCGCTGATGCTGGTGGCGGGCTTCCTGATCACCCGGCGCGGCTCGCGGCTCATCGCCGACTACGGCGGAGTGCAGAAGGTGGCGCCGGTCCTGGCCGGCACGTTCCTGATCGGCGGTCTGGCCACGCTGTCGCTGCCGGGGCTCGCCCCGTTCGTCAGTGAGTTCCTCGTCCTGGTCGGCGCGTTCGCCGCGTACCCGGCGGTCGGCATCATCGCCACCACCGGGATCGTGCTCGCCGCGATCTACGTCCTCGTCCTCTACCAGAGGACGATGACGGGACCGGTCAAGGCCGAGGTCCAGGGCATGGCGGACCTCAAGGTCCGCGAGCTGGTGGTCGTCGTCCCGCTGATCGCTCTGCTGATCTTCCTGGGCGTCTACCCGAAGCCGCTGACGGAGATCGTCAACCCGGCGGTGCAGCACACCATGTCGGACGTACAGAAGAAGGACCCCCAGCCCGAGGTGGAGGCCGCCAAGTGAGCGCAACAGCTGTCCACAGCCTGTGGACAATGGCGGGCGGGGTGACATCGGCCGCCCCGGACGAGAAGTTCAAGGCCCCCGTCATCGAGTACACCCAGCTGACGCCGGTCCTGATCGTCATCGGAGTCGCCGTCCTGGGCGTGCTCGTCGAGGCCTTCGTGCCGCGCCGGGCCCGCTACTACACACAAGTGTTCCTCACCGTCGCCGCCCTGGTCGCCGCGTTCGCCGCGGTGATCGGCCTGGCCGCCGCCGGATACGGCACGACCAAGGCACACATCGCCGCGATGGGCGCCATCGCCGTCGACGGACCCGCCCTGTTCCTCCAGGGCACCATCCTGCTGACGTCGCTGGTCGCCGTCTTCACCTTCGCCGAGCGGCGCCTCGACCCCGAGTCGCACGGCAGCCGCGTCGACTCGTTCGCCGCGCAGGCCGCGTCGGTCCCCGGCAGCGACAGCGAGAAGGCCGCGGTCAGGGCCGGGTTCACCACCACCGAGGTCTTCCCGCTGCTCCTCTTCGCGGTGGCGGGCATGCTGGTCTTCCCGGCGGCCAACGACCTGCTGACGCTGTTCGTGGCCCTGGAAGTCTTCTCGCTCCCGCTCTACCTCCTGTGCGCCGTCGCCCGCCGCAAGCGGCTGATGTCGCAGGAGGCCGCGGTGAAGTACTTCCTGCTCGGCGCCTTCTCCTCGGCGTTCCTGCTCTTCGGGATCGCCCTGCTCTACGGGTACGCGGGCTCCGTCTCGTACGCACAGATCGCCACCGTCGTCGACGGGTCCATCCAGCAGATCGATCCGGCGCTCGCCGACACCATGGGCAACGACGTGCTGCTGCTGATCGGCGGCGCGATGCTCCTGACCGGACTGCTCTTCAAGGTCGGCGCCGTCCCGTTCCACATGTGGACCCCGGACGTCTACCAGGGCGCCCCGACCCCGGTCACCGGCTTCATGGCCGCGGCCACGAAGGTCGCCGCGTTCGGTGCGCTGCTGCGCCTGCTGTACGTGGTGCTGCCGGGCCTCACCTGGGACCTGCGCCCGGTCATGTGGGGCATCGCGATCGTCACGATGGTGGGGGGCGCGATCGTCGCCATCACCCAGACCGACATCAAGCGCCTGCTGGCCTACTCCTCGATCGCGCACGCCGGATTCATCCTCGCCGGTGTCATCGCGGCCACCCCGCAGGGCATCTCCTCGGTGCTCTTCTACCTGGCCACGTACTCCTTCGTGACGGTCGGCGCCTTCGCCGTCGTCACCCTGGTGCGTGACGCGGGCGGCGAGGCGACGCACCTGTCGAAGTGGGCCGGGCTCGGCCGGCGCTCCCCGCTGGTCGCCGCGGTCTTCGCGGTGTTCCTGCTGGCGTTCGCCGGTATCCCGCTCACCTCGGGCTTCTCCGGAAAGTTCGCGGTGTTCCAGGCCGCGGCCGAGGGCGGCGCGAGCGGACTCGTCGTCGTCGGTGTGATCTCCTCGGCGATCGCCGCGTTCTTCTACATCCGCGTCATCGTGCTGATGTTCTTCAGCGAGCCGAAGGCGGACGGCCCCACGGTCGCCGTCCCGTCCCCGCTGACGATGACGACGATCGCGGTCGGCGTCGCGGTCACCCTGGTGCTGGGCCTGGCCCCGCAGTACTTCCTGGACCTGGCGAGCCAGGCGGGAGTGTTCGTGAGGTAGCCGAAAGCACCACTGCTGGACCAGCGCCGGACGGGCTTGGAAGTCAAGCCCGTCCGGCGCTGTCGTAGGCGGCGCCTATCGTGGCAGGGGAGAGCGCAGGGACAGAACGGGACAGCCGTCGGGGGAACAGAGCAATGAGCATGACGGGCGGGACAGGCGTGACGGACGTGAGCACGGGCGGGACAGGCGTGACGGACATGACCACGGATTCGACCACGGGCGTGACCACGGACGTGACCGAGAGCGAGGCGCGGCAGACGCTGCACCGGGTCTTCGGGTACGAGACCTTCCGCGGCGAGCAGGAAGCCGTCGTCGACCACGTGGTGGCCGGTGGGGACGCCGTCGTACTCATGCCCACCGGCGGCGGCAAGTCCCTCTGCTACCAGATCCCGTCCCTGGTCAGGCGGGGTACGGGCATCGTGATCTCCCCGCTGATCGCCCTGATGCAGGACCAGGTCGACGCACTGCGGGCGCTCGGTGTGCGGGCCGGCTTCATCAACTCCACGCAGGACTTCGACGAGCGCCGCTCGATGGAGGCCCAGTTCCTCGCCGGCGAGCTCGACCTGCTGTACCTCGCCCCCGAGCGGCTCCGCCTGGACTCCACCCTCGGCCTGCTCTCCCGCGGCGAGATCTCCGTCTTCGCGATCGACGAGGCGCACTGCGTCGCCCAGTGGGGCCACGACTTCCGGCCGGACTACCTGGCCCTGTCCGTGCTGGGCGAGCGCTGGCCCGACGTCCCGCGCATCGCCCTGACGGCCACGGCGACGGGCGCCACGCACCGCGAGATCACCCAGCGCCTCGGCATGCCCGACGCCAAGCACTTCGTGGCCAGCTTCGACCGGCCCAACATCCAGTACCGCATCGTGGGGAAGTCGGACCCGAAGAAGCAGCTGCTCTCCTTCCTGAAGGAGGAGCACGAGGGCGACGCGGGCATCGTCTACTGCCTCTCGCGCAACTCCACCGAGAAGACCGCCGAGTACCTCTGCCGCAACGGCATCGAGGCCGTCCCGTACCACGCGGGCCTGGACGCCGGGACCCGTGCGACCCACCAGTCCCGCTTCCTGCGCGAGGAAGGCCTCGTCGTCGTCGCGACGATCGCCTTCGGCATGGGCATCGACAAGCCGGACGTCCGCTTCGTCGCCCACCTCGACCTGCCGAAGTCCGTCGAGGGCTACTACCAGGAGACCGGCCGGGCCGGCCGTGACGGAGCCCCGTCGACGGCGTGGATGGCGTACGGACTCCAGGACGTCGTCCAGCAGCGCAAGCTCATCCAGGGCGGAGAGGGCGACGAGGCCTTCCGCCGCCGGGCCGCCGCGCACCTGGACTCCATGCTGGCGCTCTGCGAGACCGTCCAGTGCCGCCGGGCCCAGCTGCTCACCTACTTCGGCCAGGACCCCGCCGCGTCCTCCTGCGGCAACTGCGACACCTGCCTGAACCCGCCCGAGACCTGGGACGGCACGGTGGTCTCCCAGAAGCTGCTGTCCACGGTGGTCCGGCTGAAGCGGGAACGAGGGCAGAAGTTCGGCGCCGGCCAGATCATCGACATCCTGCTCGGCCGCAAGACAGCCAAGGTCATCCAGTTCGACCACGACCAGCTCTCGGTGTTCGGCATCGGCGAGGAGCTGGCCGAGGCGGAGTGGCGCGGAGTGGTCCGCCAGCTGCTGGCCCAGGGCCTGATCGCCGTCGAGGGCGAGTACGGCACGCTGGTGCTCACGGAGGAGAGCGGCACCGTGCTCGGCCGGGAGCGCGAGGTGCTGCTGCGCAAGGAGCCGAAGAAGCCCACGTCGTCCCGCTCCTCGTCGAAGGGCGAGCGGAAGGCGAAGTCCTCGGCAGCCGCGGCCGAGCTCCCGGCGGAGGCCCTCCCGGTCTTCGAGGCACTGCGCGCCTGGCGCGGCGCGCAGGCCAAGGAGCTGGGCCTGCCCGCGTATGTGATCTTCCACGACGCGACGCTGCGCGAGATCGCGACCCTGCGTCCGTCGTCGCTCGGTGAACTGGGCGGGATCAGCGGCCTGGGCGAGAAGAAGCTGGCGACGTACGGGGAGGGGGTGCTGGAGGTGCTGGCGGACCTTCCGGGCGAGGCGGCCCCTGCGGAGGCGGCCCCGGGGGCACCCGCGGCTGCGAGCCAGGCCCCGGCCCGGACTTCCGCTCCGGCTGCCGACCCCGAGTTCGGCTGGGACGAGGAACCGCCGGAGTTCGACTGAGGCGGGGGAGCGGCGGACCTACTGCGGATCCGCCGCCCGGCGGCGCGACACGATCGCGGTGAGGTCGAGGTCGACCGGGAAGGGCGCGGAGACCTTCATCCGGTCGTGGAAGATCCCGGTCGAGGTGTACGCACCGGTCGCCGGCTCCAGCTCGAAGACGTACACGACCGCGCGGCCGTCCTGGTTCTCCACCCGCCAGTAGTGGGGGATCTTCGCCCGCGCGTACTTCACGGGCTTGGTCTCCCGGTCACGGGTGACGGACTCGTCGGACACGACCTCGATCGCAAGCAGCACGCTGCTTGCGGGGAACCGGGTCTGCCGCAGACTCTCGACCGCGTCGCCGCGGACGACGACCACATCGGGTTCGGGCCGGTTCTGGAAGTCGACGTCGATAGTGAACTCCCGCACGACCTCCAGCTCGGGCGGAGCTAGTGACTGCAACTGCCAATTGAAGAAGTCGACCGCCCGCGAATGGAAAAGGGTCTGCGGACTCACGAAAACCAAGCTCCCGTCGATCAGCTCCGTGTGCGGAGGCAGATTCGGAAGCGTGTCCAGGTCATCGGCGGTCCAGCCGCCCACGGGCGGGACCGCCCACCGCGGCTCGGGGGCCTCGGGTTCGACGCTCATCAGTGCTCCCATGTGCCGGAGTCTGGCGGGTTCGTCCAGCGTATCCGTAAGGAACCAGCTCGGGCCTACCCAAACGTGTGAGCGGGTCACGCGCCCTTGACCGCCCCCGTATCGCCGTCACTCGCCCGCCCCGCCCAGGTCAGACCGGCGTCCCGGGCCGTAACTCACCGGAAGCCCGGGCTCACTCCCCACCGCTGCTCGTCGTCATACCCCCTGCCCGCCTCCCGGACTGATCCGTCGCGTCCCGGCGGACGTTGCGGTACACCGCGTGGGCGGGCCACCGCTCGTGGACCAGTGACCGCGTCGCCGAACGGGACGCCAGGCCGGCCCCGGGCACATGCCGGTCGAGGCCGGCCGCCGCCACGAGCGAGGCCAGTGCGCGGCTGCGGTGGTCCGGCAGCCCGGCCCGCTCGGCCGCCGCGTACCGCTCCCGGACATGGACCGCGTAGCTCTGCGGCCCCGCCGGGTGGCGGTGGTAGGGCACCAGGCCGAGGAAGCGGCGGGTCTCCCGGAGCAGCAGACCGCGCTGCACGGCGGCCTCCAGATACATGGCCCCGGCCGGCTGCCCGGCGCGCCGGACCCAGCCCTGGGCCGGGACGCCCGAGCGGCCCTTGCCCGGAGCGGGCAGGCTGCGCATCAGCGCGGCCAGGATCGGGTCCGGCGGCTCCAGCGGGTTGACCACCTGGATGTCGCCGCGTTGTCCGGTGACCCGACCCTGCAGCTCCAGCTCCGCCAGGGCCGCCCCGGCCAGCGCGTACTCGAGGATCCGGTTGCGGCAGTACGGGGTGCCGCGCAGGGGGTCCAGCGCGAGCAGCAGCAGTTCCTCGGGCAGCGTGGGTCCGGGGGGCAGGTTCATGCCGCGGGCACGATGCGTCCGGTGACCTCGCCCAGGCCGACGCGGGTGCCGTGCGGGCCCGGGGCCCAGGCCGTCAGCGTCACCGTGTCGCCGTCCTCCAGGAACGTCCGCTTGCCGTCCGGGAGGTCCAGCGGATCGCGGCCGTTCCAGGTGAGTTCGAGCAGGGAGCCACGCTGGGCCGGCTCGGCGCCGCTGATGGTGCCGGAGCCGTACAGGTCACCGCTGCGCAGCGAGGCGCCGTTGACCGTCATCTGTGCCAGCTGCTGGGCCGCCGTCCAGTACATCGTGGAGAACGGCGGCTCCGAGACGACCCGGCCGTTGATCGCGACGGAGAGCCGCAGGTCGAAGCCGCCGGGCTCCTCCTCGTCCGCGTCGTCGAGATAGGGCAGCAGCGGGAGGTCCCGTGCGGGCGGCGCGGTCCGGGCGGCGTCCAGGGCCTCCAGCGGTGTCACCCAGGCGGCCACGGACGTGGCGAAGGACTTGCCGAGGAACGGGCCCAGCGGGACGTACTCCCAGGCCTGGATGTCCCGCGCCGACCAGTCGTTGAGCAGCGACAGGCCGAAGACGTGGTCGCGGAAGTCGGCGAGCGGCACCGGCCGGCCCTGCTCCGAACCGACGCCGACGACGAATCCGACCTCGGCCTCGATGTCCAGCTTGACGGACGGGCCGAAGACGGGAGCCGGGTCGGTGGGGGCCTTGCGCTGCCCCGAGGGGCGCACCACGTCCATACCGGAGACCACGACCGTGCCCGCCCTGCCGTGGTAACCGATGGGCAGGTGCTTCCAGTTGGGGGTGAGCGCGTCGCCGTCCGGGCGGAAGATGCGGCCGACGTTCGTGGCGTGGTGCTCGCTGGCGTAGAAGTCCACGTAGTCCGCGACCCGGTAGGGCAGGTGGAGCGTCACGGAGTCGACGGGGTGCAGCAGCGGTTCGATGTCCGCGCGGTGGGCCGGCACCGTCACCCAGGCGGTCAGCGCCCGGCGCACATCGCTCCAGGCGGTGCGGCCGGCCGCGAGCAGGGCCATCAGGTCGGGCTGGGCCAGCAGTTGCGCATAGGGCGAACCCAGCGCGTGCGCGGCCGCCCCGGCGTCCAGCACGTGATCGCCGATGCGGACGCCGACGCGCCGCTCGCCGGGCCGGTCGGTGGTGGAGAAGACACCGTACGGAAGGTGGTGCGGACCGAAGGGATCGCCCTCGGCCACGTCGAGCGGGCTGCTCTGCTCGGGCATCTGTTGCTGCCTCGCTTTCCAGGTCGCTGTGGGGGACACGTTACGTGGGGGACATCCCCCAGCGGCAGTGCCTCAATCATCCGCAACCATCCCCATTGCCCGGAAAGTTCCGCCGTGTCCCCGCGAACACGGGGACACGGCGGCGGGGTTCACCCGGCCGTGCGCGGAATCCGCTTCTCCCAGGTCCGGTGGAAGACGACCTCGCCGCCCTCCTTGCAGACCACCTCGTTGGAGGTGATGAAGTCGTCCGCGTCGGCGGAGATCTCGGAGCGCGTCTCGACCAGCACGTCCCAGGCCATCTCCGGCCGGTGCAGCCGGATCGTCCAGTCGGAGCGGGTGCGCGCGGAGAGCGGATCGCTCTCCTGGATCGTGTACGTCTCCACCGCGTCCTCGGTGAACTCCAGACCGTCCGGGTAGACGCGCGTGCCGCCGTACCGCGGGTCGACCTCCATCCGCCACTCGCCCTTGGCGACGTCACGGACCACCAGCCGCTCGGGTCGCTGTTCGTCGAGCGTGACGGGGAACACGACGCCGAGCGGCTCGGACTGCTCGGGCTCCTCGAAGCGGATCGAGGGGTCCTCGGTGTGCCGGCGCACCGGGAGTTCGACGAAGCTGCCGTCGGCGTCCAGGGTGAAGCCCTTCGAACCGGCCTGCGGCCAGATCCACGGCCAGTACGAGGAGGAGACCGCGAGCCTGATCCGGTGGCCGGGCGGGAAGGTGTGCCCGATCCCGTTCAGGTCGAAGGTGACGTCCTCGGTCTCGCCGACGGGCCAGTCCTCGGTACGGTCCCGGCCGTCGCGGGCGGCGAGGTTGAGGACGCCGCGGGTGACGAGGGTGGAGGAGCCGTCGGGGGCGACGTCGCAGAGCCGGGCGACGGCCTGGCCGCGCGGGACGTCCATCCGGATCCGCAGCTTCACCCGGGGGCGCCCGAGGATCTCGATCGGGGCGGCCTCCACGGGGAACTCGAAGCAGACCGACTTGGCGTCCTCGTCACGCTGGTCGGGCGGCAGGTCGGCGTCGTTGCCGAACGGGAAGAACCGGCCGGCGTCCAGCCCGGTCTGCTGCGGTGAGTCGACGATCTGCGGCCCGCCCTGGAGGGCGTACGCGACCGGCGCCACGTTCTCCGAGGGCCAGCTGGTGTCCCCGACCCAGCGGCCGGGCAGCGTCTCGTAGACCGTGGCCGGCCGGTGCGACTCGCTGATCCAGGACCGCAGCAGCGGTTCGGACATGACGCCGGTGTCCTTGTCCTTCAGGTGCTGGTCCCACCAGCGCAGCGTCTCCTGGAGGAAGCCGATCCCGGGCCCGGGCGGCAGTCCGCGGTCGGGGTACTGGTGCGACCAGGGCCCGATCAGCCCGCGGACCTTCTCCGGGGCCAGGTGCTCGACGAGGCGGAGCACGGTGTCGCGGTACGGGTCGTGCCAGCCGCCGACCGCGAGGACGTTCGCCTTGATGGCGGAGTAGTCCTCGCAGACACTGCCGTGCTTCCAGTAGTCGTCGCGCGTCTGGTGCGACAGCCAGGTGTGGATGAAGGGGTCCACGGCTTCGAGCCGGTCCAGCCACATCTGCCGCCAGTCGTCGCCGACGTCCGCCGGGTCCGGCGGCCGGCAGACGAACGCCAGCATGGTGGCCGCCCAGGCGTGCATGTCCACGGCGAGGACCGAGCCGCCCATGTAGTGGACGTCGTTGTCGTAGCGGTCGTCGGCCGAGCACACCGTGACGATGGCCTTCAGCGGCTCGGGGGCGAGCGCGGCGATCTGGAGCGAGTTGAAGCCGCCCCACGAGATGCCGAACATGCCGACCCGGCCCGAGCACCACTCCTGCTGGGCCAGCCAGTGGATGACGGCGACCCCGTCGGCCAGCTCCTGCGCGTCGTACTCGTCGCCCGGCATGCCCTCGCTGTTGCCGTGCCCGCGCACGTCGACCCGGACCGAGGCGTAGCCGTGGCCCGCGTACCAGGGGTGGCGCTGCCAGTCCCGCGGCGCGGTCCAGTCGCTCAGCCGGTACGGCAGGTACTCCAGCAGCGCGGGCACGGGTTCGTCGGTGACCGGCCGCCAGATCCGGGCGTACAGCTGGGTGCCGTCCGGGAGCGGGACGTAGATGTCCTCGCGGGTGGTCTCGTACGGGAAAGAGGTCTGGATGTGCATGGGGGGCTACCTCAGTGGACGGGGTGCATGGTGCGCCTGAGCCAGGGGGCGGCGGCGATGACGGCCACACCGGCCGCGACCGCGATGGCGCCATTGACACCGAAGTAGGCGGGGTTGGAGACCTCGCCGTACAGCTTCACGATCTGTGCCTGGATGCCGTTGGCGAGGGCCAGGGAGAGGAACCAGAGCGCCATCGTCTGGCTGGCGAACGCCTTCGGGGCGAGCTTGGTGGTCGCGGACATGCCGGAGGTCTCCAGCAGGATGTCGCCGAGTCCGAGCAGCAGGTACGAGCCGACGATCCACCAGGCGGCCATCTTGTACGTGTCCGAGGAGTGCCCGGAGGTGGGCAGGACCATCAGCAGGAACGAGAGCCCGCCGAGGATCACCCCGATCGCGATCTTGTTGGACGCGTGCGGCTGGCGCGGCCCCATCTTCGCCCAGACGGCCGCGACCACCGGGGCGAGCGCCACCTCGAAGGCCCCGAGCGCGGAGGCGTACCAGCTGGCCGGGAAGTGGAAGCCGAAGATCTCCGTGCGGGCGTTGGTCGACGCGAGCAGCATCATCGTCGAGTACGCCTGGAAGAGGATGAAGTTGAACACGACGGAGGCCAGGAACAGCACCACGTACGGGCGCAGCCTGCCGCGTTCCTCCGCGGTGACCCGGGGGCTCCTGAACATCACCGCGAAGTACACGACCGGCGCGATCACGGAGACGAGGGTGAGCAGGTCGACGAAGCGGTCCATCGTCAGCCAGCCCGCCAGGGCCAGCGCGGTCGCGACGGCGGCGACCACGACGATGCCGATGACGATGAGCCGGACCGCCCGGCGCATGGGTCCGGGAGCCAGGGCGAATTCGGCGGTGTTCTTACGCCCGGCCAGGTGACGGCGGCCCAGCACGTACTGGATCAGGCCGAGCGTCATGCCGAAGGCGGCGGCCGAGAAGCCCCAGTGCCAGCTCGCGTGGTCACCGAGCCAGCCGGTGATCAGCGGGCCGAGGAACGCGCCGATGTTGATGCCCATGTAGTAGAGGGCGAAGCCGGCGTCGCGGCGCTCGTCGTCGGTGCGGTAGAGCTTGCCGACCATGGTGGCGACATTGGGCTTGAGCAGGCCCGTTCCGGCACTGATCAGCCCCAGGCCGACCCAGGTCATGGCATCGGTGGGCACCGCCATGGCGTAATGGCCGATGGCGATGAGGATGCCGCCGTACAGGACGGCGCGGTACGAGCCGAGGATCCGGTCCGCCAGCCAGCCGCCGGCCACGGAGACCAGGTAGACGAGGGTTCCGTAGGCGGCGGAGACCGAGGCGGCGGTGCCGGCCTCCATCCCCATGCCGCCGTTGGCGACGGTGTCGGCGAAGTAGAGGACCAGGATCGCCTGCATGCCGAGGAACGAGAACCGCTCCCAGACCTCCAGGCCGGACAGGGTCATCAGACCCCGTGGCTGGCCGAAGAAGGCATGGTCGTCGCCCGGCGGCGGCTGGGTCGGTTCGGTGTCGGTGGCGGTGTGGGACAAAGGGACAACTCCTGATCGTATGAGCTGATCCCGAACATACCGGCGGTGGCGGGAAGGCGCCCACGGTGATCCAAACAGGACCGGATACGCTGACTTGAGTGATGACAGCGACACATCGACATTCCGTGTGATCGTCAGCAGACAGGAGATCCCCTCGTGACCGTCGTCGGGCCGTTCGGACTGAGCGTGCGGGACCAGGCTCTTGAGGCCGGTGTCCAGGCCGGTTTGGCTGCTGTCGAGTCGGGGCTGCTCGATGCCACCAAGAGCGAGGTCCCGTTCATCACGGAGGCCGCCCAGCACCTGGTGCGCGCGGGCGGCAAACGGTTCCGGCCCCTGCTGGCGATGCTCGCCGCCCAGTTCGGTGACGCCGACGCCCCGGGCGTGGTGCCCGCCGCCGTGGTCGTCGAGCTGACCCACCTCGCGACGCTGTACCACGACGACGTGATGGACGAGGCCGACGTACGCCGCGGAGTCGACAGTGCCAATTCCCGCTGGGGCAACTCGGTGGCCGTGCTGACCGGCGACTTTCTCTTCGCGCGCGCGTCGCACATCCTGGCCGACCTCGGCCCCGAGGCCGTCCGTATCCAGGCCGAGGCGTTCGAGCGCCTGGTCACCGGCCAGATCCTGGAGACCGCGGGACCGCGCGACGGGCGCGACCCCGTCGAGCACTACCTCGACGTGATGCGCGGCAAGACCGGCTCACTGATCGCCGTGGCCTGCCGCTTCGGCGCGATGATGTCCGGCGCCGACGAGTCGACGACCGACATCCTCACCCAGTACGGGGAGCGCCTCGGCGTCGCCTTCCAGCTCGCCGACGACGTCCTCGACATCGCGTCCGACTCCCACGAGTCCGGCAAGACCCCCGGCACCGACCTCCTCGAAGGCATCCCGACCCTGCCGGTGCTCCACCTGAGGGCGCAGGCCGCGGCCGACGGCAAGCCGGACGACCTGGAGCTCGTCGAACTGCTGGACGGCGACCTGAACGAGCCCGGCCGGCTCGACGAGGCACTGCGCCGGCTGCGCGCCCACCCCGCGCTCGACCAGGCACGACGCGACACGGTCCGGTACGCGCAGGAGGCGCGGGCCACCCTGAAGCCGCTGCCCTCGTGCTACGCCAAGGACGCGCTGGAAGAGATGTGCGACGCCGTGGTGCACCGCGCGGGCTGAGCGCCTGCTTCCCGACCCCTACTGGTCGGCGGAGAAACCGCCCCTCGGTGTCATCCCGGAGAGGTAGGCGGAGTTGCTCCCGCGGGTTGACGCCTGAAGCCGCCCGATTTGGTCAGATGGAGAACAACCACTCCTGAGCGAATCGGGCGAGAATGGCGGCACGGAGTGGACGAGTGCATCCGGAAGGAAGCCGCCGACCACGGAGGTAGGGCACACATGGCACCGAACGACAGCGCAGACACCAACGGCTCGGCAGTGCGGGGCACCACGGTCGCCGGCGCAGGCCGCCGGAAGGCGGTGCGCTACATCGTCCCCGTCGCGGTGGCGGGGGTGGCGGCCGCGACGATCGGGCTGGTCCCGGCGCTCGCGAGCTCGGGAGACCCCGATCTGCCGAAGATCACCGCGCAGGAACTCATCGAGAAGATCGCCGCCTCGGACACGCAGCAGCTCTCCGGCACGGTGAAGATCAGCACCGACCTCGGGATCCCGTCGATGGGCGGCCTGGCCGGCTCCTTCGCCCCCGACGGCGGGGGCGACCAGGGTTCGGCGAGCGCCGACCCGCAGAAGAAGCTCACGGAACTGGCCTCGGGCACCCACACCCTCCGGGTGGCCGCCGACGGCCCCGACAAGCAGCGCCTGTCCATCCTGGACGACGCGTCCGAGTACAGCCTGATCCACAACGGGGATCAGGTGTGGGCGTACGACAGCAAGTCCAACGCGGTGTACCACGCCGAGAGCGCCGGGAACGCACACGACAAGGCCGGCCGGGGCAAGGAGCAGACCGCCCCCGACGGCGTACCCACCACCCCGAAGGCACTGGCCGATCAGGCTCTGAAGGCCGCCGACGGCACGACGTCCGTCACGGTCGACGGCACCGCGCAGGTCGCCGGGCGCGACGCGTACCGTCTGGTCGTCAAGCCCGAGCAGAGCGGCTCCACGATCGGCTCGATCACCATCGCGGTGGACGCGGAGACCGGCGTACCGCTCAAGTTCACCCTGCGGCCCAGCAGCGGCGGCAAGGCGGCGGTCGACGCCGGGTTCACCACGGTCGACTTCGGCAAGCCCGACGCGTCCTCGTTCTCCTTCACCCCGCCCAAGGGCGCCGAGGTGACCGAGGCGGACGAGGCGGAGGGCCACGGGAAGGCCGAGGCCGAGAAGGCGATGGGCGACCTGAGCGCCTTCGAGGGCATGAACGTGATCGGCAAGGGCTGGAACACCGTCGCCGAGATCAAGACCCCCGGCGGGGCAGCCCTCCCGTCGGCGGAATCGGGCGAGGTACCGGCCGGGGCGCAGCAGTTCCTGGACGCCCTCGGCGACAAGGTCACCGGAAAGTTCGGCTCGGGCACGGTCTTCAAGACCCGCCTGGTCAACGCCCTGATGACGGACGACGGCCGTGTCTACGTCGGCGCGGTCACCAAGGACGCGCTGGTGGACGCGGCGAACCAGGCCGGCTGACACCACTTCGTACGCCGTCCCGCTCCGGCACCGCCCCGTCCCGCCGTAGCCTCCGTACGGCGGGACGGGGCGAACGCGAAACGGGCGACCTGGGGAGCACACATGACAGAGGCCGACACCGTGCCCGTGATCGAGACACGGGGTCTCACCAAGCGGTACCGGGGCGGCCAGCTCGCCGTCGACGGGCTCGATCTCGCCGTTCCGGGCGGCAGCGTCTTCGGTTTCCTCGGGCCCAACGGCTCCGGGAAGACCACCACGATCCGGATGCTGATGGGCCTGATCGATCCGACGTCCGGCACCGCGAGCGTCCTGGGCCGCCCCATGCCGGACGCGACCCGCAGCGTGCTGCCCGAGGTCGGGGCGCTGATCGAAGGCCCCGCGCTGTACGGGTTCCTGAGCGGCCGGGACAACCTCGTGCGCTTCGACTGCGCCGACCCCACCGCCGATCCGCGCACCCGTGGCGCCCGCGTCGGCGACGCCCTGGAACGGGTCGGGCTGGCCGCCGCGGCCGGCAAGAAGGCCCGGGCCTACTCGCTCGGCATGAAGCAGCGGCTCGGCCTCGCCGCCGCCCTGCTCCGGCCCCGCAGGCTGCTCGTCCTGGACGAGCCGACCAATGGCCTGGACCCGCAGGGCATGCGGGAGATCCGCGCCCTGATCCGGGAGCTGGCCGCCGAGGGCACCACGGTGTTCCTCTCCTCCCACCTCCTCGACGAGATCGAGCAGGTCTGCACGCACGCCGCGGTCATGGCCCGGGGCCGCCTGATCACCCAGGGACCGGTCGCCGACCTCGCCGCGGGCTCGCTCGGCCGGCTCGCCGTCACCACACCGGACCCGGCCGACGCCGCCCGCGTCCTGAAGGAGCACGGCATCACCGGCATCACCCTCGACGGCGACCGGGTCCGGGCGGACTCCCCGGCCGGCACCGTCGAACTCGCGGACCTGAACGCGGCCCTGGTCCACGCAGGCATCCGGGTCCGTTCCTTCGGCGTCGAACGGGCCTCGCTGGAGGACGCGTTCGTCGCACTGACCGGAGAGGGATTCGATGTCGCAGGCTGAACTCGCACCGGCCGGGACCACCAGGGACCGGCAGGGCCCGCTGTGGACACTCGGCATCCTGCGCTCCGAACTGACCACCACCCTGCGCCGCTGGCGCACCCTCGCCCTGCTCGGTGTGCTGGCCGCCGTCCCCGTACTGATCGGGATCGCGGTCCGCATCGAGACGGCCGACGGTTCGCCGGCCGGTCCCGGCGAGGGCGGCGCAGGCCCCGCGTTCCTCTCCCAGGTCACCAACAACGGCCTCTTCCTGGTCTTCGCCTCCCTCGCCGCGGTCCTCCCGGTCTTCCTCCCGATGGCGGTGGGCGTCGTCGCGGGCGACTCGGTGGCGGGCGAGGCCGGCGCGGGAACGCTGCGCTACCTCCTGGTCGCACCGGCCGGCCGCACCCGGCTGCTCCTCGCCAAGTACGCCTCCACCCTGGTCTTCTGCCTGATCGCGACCCTGGTCGTCGCCGCCTCCGCACTGGCCGTGGGCGCGCTGCTCTTCCCCGTGGACGACCTCACGACGATCTCCGGGACCCGGATCAGCTTCGGCGAGGGACTGCTCCGGGCGGGCCTCGTCGCGGTGGCGGTCGCGGCGTCACTGATCGGATTCGCGGCACTCGGACTCTTCGTGTCGACCCTCACCAACAGCGGGATCGCGGCCATGGCGGCGACGGTCGGGGTGCTGATCACCGTGCAGATCCTGGACGCGATCCCGCAGCTGAGCGGGATCGCCCCCTACCTCTTCTCGCACTACTGGCTGTCCTTCTCGGACCTGCTGCGCGAGCCGTTCTACTGGGACGAGGTGCTGAAGAACCTGGAGTTGCAGGCGCTGTACGCGGCGGTGTTCGGCTCGGCGGCCTGGGCCCGTTTCACGGCGAAGGACATCACGGCCTGACGGGAGCGGCTCCGGCACCCGTACCGTCGGCCGGCGAGCCGTCCCCCGATCGGCTCGTCGCGGCACGAACGGCACGAACGGTGCGAAAGGCAAGGAACGAGCCGACACGGTACGTTCCGTTTCCCGCATGGGCATTGTTCGACTTCTGGCGACGGACTGTCAACAAGGATTGGCTCGATCGGACCTATGCTCACCGAATGATCACATCGCCGAGTTCGCTGCGCCGGAGCGAGAGCTCACGCAGGGCGACGCTGGAGGCCGCCCTCGACCTCTGCACCGAGAAGGGGTACGGCCGAGTCACGGTCGAGGCCATCGCGGCCCGGGCGGGCGTCAGCAAGAAGACGATCTACCGCTGGTGGCCGTCGAAGAGCGCGGTGCTGCTGGAGGCGTTCACGGAGGCCCTGGTCACCGCCACCCCGTTCGCCTACACCGGCGACATCGCCGCGGACCTGCGCACCCATGTGACGGGCGCGGTGAGGTTCCTCGCCGATCCGCCCTTCGGTCCCGCGTACGCCGGCATACTCTCCGAGCTCCACCACGACGACGCCCTGGCCGAAACGGTCCGCACCCAACTGATCGATCCCCGCTTCGAAGCCGCCGTCGACCGCCTGCGCGGCGCCCAGCAACAGGGCCAGATCCCGCCGGGCGCCGATCTGCGCCTGGCGGTGGAGATGCTCTACGGCCCGGTCTACTACCGCCACGTCCTGCGCAAGCCGATGCAGGACGAGGGGACGGTGGGGGCGCTGGTCGGGCACGTGCTGCGGTCGCTGGGGGCGGGGGAGGGCTGACGGGCGACGCCCTGGGGGCCAGTCCGGCGGAGCAGCACCTCACGCAACTCGGAGTCGAGAGCGATGTGCGCGCCCACCCTGCGACGAGGCCGCCCCTGCCGCGCCCACTTACCAGCAGCGCCCCGTCAACGCGCCCGTCGCACCCGTGATTCGCTCTCAACTTCCGGGCCCCGGCGGCGGCGTCAGCCGAAGACGCGTTCCAGGACCACGGCGACCCCGTCCTCCTCGTGGGACAGCGTGACTTCGTCCGCCGCCGCCCGCAGGAGCGGGTGGGCATTGGCCATCGCCACGCCGTACCCGCAACTTCGGAACATCGGGAGGTCGTTGGGCATATCGCCGAAGGCGATCGCGGTCGCCGGGTCCAGGCCCAGGTGCTCGGCGGCCGCCGCGATTCCGGCGCCCTTGTCGATGCCGTACGGCTGGAGTTCGACCGTTCCCGGGCCGGAATGCGTGACGGTGGCGAGGTCCCCGACCGCCGCGTGGGCGGCGGCTGCCAGGGCGTCGTCGTCCAGGTCCGGGTGACGGATCAGCACCTTGACGACCGGGGCGGCCCACAACTCGTCCCGGTGTCGGGCGCGCTGGGCCGGCAGCGCGGGGTGCGGCATCCGGTAGCCGGGCTCGATCAGGGTCCGGCCGTCGGGCCCGTCCTGGTCCACCGCCGCAAAGACCTGGCCGACCTGCGCCTCGATCTTGCCGAGCGCCGCGTCGGCCGACTCCCGGTCAAGGGTGACTGTGTGGACGATGTGCCCCGCCCCGGCGTCGTACAGCTGCGTCCCCTGACCGCAGACCGCGAGCCCTTGGTAGTCCAGGGCCGCGAGCAGTGCCCGCACTCCGGGCACCGGCCGGCCGGTGACCACGAGGTGCCGGGCTCCGGCGGCTGCGGCGAGGCCGAGCGCCGCGCGGGTGCGAGGGCTCACGGTGTCGTCGCGACGCAACAGGGTGCCGTCCAGGTCCGTGGCGACGAGGGCATATGCGGGCGGGAAGGGCATGGGTCAAGCCTAGGGAGATCGGGATTCCGCCGTGATGCGCTGACCTGCGGCGATGGTCCGAAACGGGGAGGCGGCCGGGAGGGCGTGGGTGCGTATCGGGAGGAAACGTACCGGCTGCGCGGCAAGCGTCGGGGAGCGGGCGGGGGAGAATCCGCGCGCGGCCCGGAGCGAGCGTGCGTGCCAGGCGTCGCCGAGCAGGGGGACATTCGAAACACGTCCTAAACGTGTTCCTTATTTACCAAGATCTTCCGGGCTTGCCCGGCCGCTCGCCGCGGACCTTTGCAGGCCCTGGGAGAAACCCACCACTGCCGAACAGACACCGGGCACCCCGCTACAACGTCGGCAAAACCGTCAAACGCCCCGAGCCCTCAAGGCCATCGGCAAGCCCGGAAGATCTTGGTAAATAAAGAACAAGGAGTGGGATGACATCATGCACGAATGGCTTCCCCCGAAACCGTGACGGCCGCCGAGCTCATGGACCGCACCCGTGACGGCGTCCTGCTCTTCGGCCTGACCCCGCCACGGCAGACCACCACCCCCGAGCAGGCCGACGCCGTCGCCGCCGCGGCCCTGACCCGGCTCCGGTCGGTGCAGGTCGACGGGCTCATCCTCTACGACGTGGACGCCGAGGCCGACCGGACCGAGGCCCCGCGACCGTTCCCGTTCATGCCGATGATGGACCCGGCCCACTTCCTCGACGGCCACCTCGCCGACTGGGCCGGCCCGGTGATCGTCTACCGCGCCGTGGGCAAGTACACCGGCGACCAGCTGGACCGCTGGTGGTCGCAGGCCGACCGCGACCGGGTGCTGACCGTCCTGGTTGGCGCGGCCTCCCGGCACCAGGTGGGCCGGACGAGCCTTCCCGAGGCCTACCGCCGGCATGCCGGGCTTTCCCTCCCGCCGCGGATGGGCGGCGTGGTCATCGCCGAACGGCACGCCGCCTCGGGGACGGAGCACGCACGCATGCTGCACAAGCAGGACGCCGGCTGCGAGTTCTTCGTCTCCCAGGTCTGCTACGACCTGGACCACACCCGCAACCTGCTCTCCGACTACACCCACGGCTGCCGCGATCAGGGCCTGGCCCCGAAGCCGGTGGTGCTGACCCTGGCCCCGTGCGGGTCGGTGAAGACCCTGGAGTTCATGACCTGGCTCGGCATCGAGGTCCCGCGATGGCTCCAGGCCGAGATCACCCGCGGCGACCCCCTCGCCGCGTCGTACGAGCAGTGCCTCCTCAACGCCCGGGCCCTGATCGCGTACTGCCGCCGCCTTGGCCTGCCTTTCGGGATCAACGTCGAAAGCCTCACCAACCGCAAACTGGAGATCGACGCCTCCATCGACCTCGCCCGGGAGATCCGCAATCTGCTGGGCTGAATCATCGTCAGGTCGGCAAGCGGTCGTCGCCTGCACGGGCTTGTTCTTCATCCTCCGGCCTCGAATGGCGTCTCGAACTGAGTCGATCACCTGGGGATTCGCCGAACGTGGCGGCGGCCCTCGTCTGATCATGTGCTCCGACCAAGGTGCACGTGACCACGACGAAGGCCGCGAGGGTGAGTCTGCTGCCTGATGCTGTTACGAGGTGCGCTACGGGCCTCTCGCCCGCGACCTGGGCGGTGACCGGACCGGGACCATCCGCACGGGCAGCCAGGCGTTCGTGTCCGGGGTGTGGGTCACGGACACCGACCGCGACGGCCGCTCCGAGCTCCAGGTCCTCCAGTCGGGCGGGGACGGCATGATCGCGCGCCATGTCGGCCGGCAGGACGACGGCGGGATCTCCGTGGGAGGTGACGATTTCCGCGGGCCGGATCGGCCTGAGACGGAGCTCGGGCGGCTCGCCTTCCCTGCCTGTGCGGCTCGCTGACGCAAGGCCCCGCCGGGCCGGTCGGCAGGGTGCGATGGCGGTCAGCCGCGCACGTGCAGCCCGAACCCCGTGTGGCCGGCCGGCTCCAGTCCCTCCTTGAGGTGCAGTGACGGGATCTCGTAGTCACCGAAGTTCTGGCGCCGGAACGCGATCGGTTCGGTCGACTCCAGGGTGAGCAGGCGCTGTTCCCAGGCCTTGGCGGCGTCCGGGAAGTCCGCGCCGGTCATCCGGTCGGTGCCGTAGAGCACGAAGGGCGGCAGTACCTCGATGCCCGGGTAGTAGAGGATGCCGTGCTGGATCGGGAACAGCAGGTCGTCGATGGGGCCGTTGATGCCGCGAGCGGTGTAGTGCGACTCCTGGCCGCCGACTGTCACCGACAGCAGCGCCCTGCGGCCCGCGAGGGTGCCCTCGCCGTAGCGCTCGCCGTACTTGGTGTCGCTGTGCTCGCCTACGCCGTACGCGAAGTGGAAGGTGAACACCCGGTCCACCCAGCCCTTGAGGATCGCGGGCATCGAGTACCACCACAACGGGAACTGGAAGATGATCGTGTCGGCCCACAGCAGCTTCTCCTGCTCGGCGCGGACGTCCGGGGTGAGCGTGCCGGCGTCGAAGGCCCGGCCCGAGTCCCGGGCGACACTCAGCGGGCTGGAGGCGTCGGGGCCGTAGTCCGAGGCGTCCACGACCGGCTTCCAGTTCATCGCGTACAGGTCGCTCACCCGCACCTCGTGGCCGGCGGCCTCCAAGGTGGACACCGCGAGGTCCTTCAGCGAGCTGTTGAGCGACTTCGGCTCCGGGTGGGCGTGGACGATCAGGGTCTTCATGGGAACTCCTTCGGGAAGGTCGGGTGCCTTCGATTCAAGGCGTTCCGGGGCCCGGCGTTCAGGGGCGCCTCTTCCGTCGGACCGGACTTCCTGGGACTGGCAGGGCCACCCTCACGGGCCGGACCGCGGTGATACTGGAGGAATGGACGATCTCGATCTCGCGGGCTTCCTGCGGACCCGGCGTTCCCGGGTCGACCCGGCGGACGTCGGCATCCCGGCCGACAGCCGCCGCCGGGTCGAGGGGCTGCGCCGCGAAGAGGTCGCCCACCTGTCCGGAGTCAGCGTCGACTACTACGTACGCCTGGAGCAGGGCCGGGCCACCCAGCCCTCCGAGCAGGTCCTCGACGCACTCGCCCGCGTCCTCGGCCTCGACGAGACCGAACGCGAGCACCTCCACCGCCTCGCCCGGCAGCGGCGGCGACGTGCGAAGGCGCCGGGCGGGCGGGTGCGGCCGGAGGTGCTGCGCGTACTGGACCTGGTCGTCGACGCACCTGCGCTGATCATGGACCACCGCCTGGACGTCCTCGCCGGGAACCGTCTCGCGGGGCTGCTGTACGGCCGGCCCGTGCCGGGGCTGAACACCGCCCGGCATCTCTTCCTGGAGGAGACCGAGCGCGGCCTCTACGCGGACTGGGAGACCTGCACGCTCGACGCGGTCGGGCACCTGCGCCTGGCCGCCGGCAGATATCCCGAGGATCCCCGCCTGGCCTCGCTCATCGGCGAGCTGGCGATGGGCAGCGAGCGCTTCCGCCGCCTCTGGGCCCGTGCGGACGTGCGCGCCCGGACCCACGGCCGCAAGGCGTACCGGCATCCGCTGGTCGGACTGCTGGAGCTGCACCAGGAGAACTTCGCGCTGCCGGACGACTCCGGCACGGAGCTGCTGGTGCTGTCGGCGGCCCCCGGCAGCCCCGCCGAGGACGGGCTGCGGCTGCTCGCGGCACTCGGCGCGGAGAGTACGGACAGCGCGGACGGCGGTGACGCGCGGGCCTCGGAGGACGCGCGGGCGCCGGAGGATGCGCGCCGGGTCCGCGAATAGGTCACTGCACGCAGAACTCGTTGCCCTCCGGGTCGCTGAGCACCGTCCACGTCCCGCCCTGCTCCGCCACCTTGCGGAGCACCTTCGCGCCCAGTTCCTCCAGCCTGGCGACCTCCGCGTCCCGGCGTTCGGGGCCGGCGTGCAGGTCGAGGTGGAGGCGGTTCTTCACCGTCTTGGGCTCCGGTACACGCTGGAACAGCAGCCGCCGCCCCAGGCCCGTCCCGCTCTCCGGCTCGAAGGGGTCGTCCGGGTGCCGCACCGCCGCCAGGTCGAGCCAGGCCCGCCGTCCGTGTGCGGTCGTCGTGATCGCCTCCGGTACGGCTCCGAGGCCCAGGAGGCGTTCGACCAAGGGGCTGTTGTCCTCGATCTCGTAGCCGAGTGCCGCGGCCCAGAAGCCGGCCTGGGCGTGCGGGTCCGCGGCGTCGACGACGACTTTCCACTCAAGAGTCATGAGGATCATTTTGGCCCGGAACGGTTGATTCCGGTGGGTGAATCGCGATCAGGCGGGCGAAGGCGACCACGTTCGACTGGTAGCCGCCCGCGGCCGGGTCGTAGGCGCCGCCGCAGGTGAGCAGGCGGAGTTGGGCGTCCTTGGCCGGGCCGTAGACGCGGGTGCTGGGGAAGGCGCTCTTCTCGTACTCCTCGATCGCGTAGATACGGAAGGCCGCGACCGTCCCGTCCGCCCGGTGCACGTCGACCGTCGCGCCGGGGCGCAGGGTGTCGAGCCCGGCGAAGGCGGCCGGGCCGGTCGGGGTGTCGACGTGGGCGACCACGATCGCGGTGCCGGGGGAACCGGGGGTCACCCCGGCCCGGTACCAGCCGGCGAGATTGCGCTCCGCCGGATCGGGCACGCCGAGCTTGCCCCGGCTGTCCAGGGCCAGGTCCACCAGGGGTGCGCTGACGTGGAGGGCGGGGATGTCGACGCGGAGGGGGCGGGGGGCGGCGGGCAGGGGTGCCGTCGTCGTGGACGCGGCGCCCGACCGGGGGGCGGCAGGGGCGCCGGGTTCCGTCAGGGGCGAGCCCAGGAGCAGGACGAGTGCCGCCGCGGCGGCCGGGACCAGCCCGGCCGCCGCGATCAGGCGCGGGAACGGCCGCCGTGAGGGCCGTTCCCGCGGGGTGCGCGCGCTCAACCGCGTCGGCGCCGGACGGTGCGGAGCCCGCCGAGAGCGGCGCCCGCCGCTGCCAGCAGTCCGGCCGCGCCGGCCGCCAGGGCCGTACCGGAGAGGCCGGTGGAGCCGCTGCCGGTCAGGGCGGTGGAGCCGTCACCCGCGTCGACCGGGCCGTTGGGCATGGGGCCGTTCCCGTGGCCGCCGCCGTTGCCACCGCTCCCGTTCCCGTGGCCGCCGCCCCAGTGGCCACCGCCGTTGCCACCGCCGTGGCCACCGGACGGTGTCGGCTTGGGGTGGTGGGTGCGGGTGGGGCTGGGTGACGGGCTGGGCTCCACGTCCTGGGCGGTGATCAGGGTGCGGTCCGTGGCGCTGACGCCGGTGCGCTGCGGGCCGTCGACTCCGGCGATGGTGACGGTCAGTTCGGTCGTCACGTCGAGCGGGCCCGTGGGTGCGCCCTCGGCGGCGGCGAGGGTGAAGGCGGCGCCCGCCTTCCCGCCGGGCTCCAGCGTGCCGCCGGCCCGGAGGTTGGTCCGCAGCTCGCCGGTGAGCGTTCCGTCCGTCCCCTGGGTCAGGGGGACTTCGGAGCCCTCGGACATGACGGTCAGCTGGTCAGCCCGGAGGCCGGCCGGTCCCTTGAGGGTGAGGTGGGTGCCGATGCCCGGGTACTGCGGGCCGTCCGCCGGGTCGGTGTAGGAGGCGTCGGCCGGGCGGGGGCCGTCCCCTGCCTCGATCTCCTCGGGCACGGTGAGCGCGGCCGTCGCCCTGCCGGTGACGGCGAAGTCCCAGGCGGTGCCGTCGGCGGTGATGTTGTCGACGTAGGTGTTCAGCGTGCCGTTCGGGTCGCCGAGCCGGCCGATGTTGGCGATCACCCCGTACGCCCCCTCGCACTCCGCGACGAAGTGCGACAGCGGGGCGTCCCCGCCCGCCGGGATGCCGGCCACGGCACGCGAGGTCCGCATCACCGAGTCGGCGGTGAAGCGGTACTTCTGCCAGGTGTCCGGCTTCAGCGCCGAGCCCTCGACGTCCGCATTGCTGCCGGGCTCGAACGACAGGGTGGTGAATCCGCCGCAGGAGGCCGGGAGCTGGAGGTTGGCGCCGATGCTGGTGTTGCTGGAGCCCTCGGTCGAGGTGTACGCCCAGTACGAGATGCCCGCGTCCAGCAGCGGCTGCATCGGCTCGGGGGTCCACGTCGAGTTGAAGTAGTGGGCGGCCTGGGCCTGTTCGCCCGCGCCGATGGCCAGGCGCAGGCTGCCGTTCAGATGGACCGGGTCGGGCTTCGGGGAGACCTCCTGGATGCCGGGGTCCCGGTCGGGTGTCGTTTCCTGGAGTCGGAACCAGGGGCCCGCCGGGCCGAGGCCCGACGGGTTGACGGTCTGCACCGTGTCCTCCGCGCCCGCGGTGGGGGCGATCCCGCAGGCGAGGAGTGTGAGAGCGGACAGGGCGGCGGTGGTGGTCGCGGTGCGCAGGAGCGTGCGTGACGTCCCGGAGGTGCGCAGGGGTCGGGTCATAAGTGTGAGGAAATTATAAACTGTGCGTCAAGGGTGGATTACCCACCGTGACGCGCTCAAGCTCGCTCCAATGCCGCAGCGTTGAGGTACTCCCCGACCGCCCGCAGTTCTCCGGCCGGGACGATCAGTCCGATGTGGTTGTCCGGGCGGATCAGGACCAGGGTGTCCTCGCCCGGCGCGATGCCGTACGCCGAGCCGGCGTGGCCGCCGTCATCGGCCAGGCCGCGCGTGCCGCCCGATTCCGCGCTGTGGCCCGCGTCCACTCCGTACGCCCGCAGCTCGCCCTCGTACGCCACCGACGCCTCCCGCAGTTCGGGTGCCGTGCCCGCGCCGAAGCCGAGCAGGGTGAAGTGCGGTCCGGCGAAGGCCTCGAACAGCCGGAGGGGGGCTCCGGTGGCCAGGTCGCGGCAGGGGGCGTCCGGGGCGCGGTCGCCCGCGCGCAGCCGGGGCGTGGCGCCGAGGCGGGCCAGCGAGCTCCAGGGGTAGCTGGAGCCCGGGCCGTGGGAGAGCGGCGTGTTCGCCGAGTCGAGACCGCCGCCCGGCTTCTTGATCGCTTCCAGCGTGGCGCGCAGCCGCTCCGCGCTGAGGTCCAGGACGTCGGCCGCGACGGGCAGCCGCTCCTCCTCGTACGTGTCGAGCAGGGCCGGGTCCGCCCGGCCGGAGGCGACCCGGGCGAGCTTCCAGCCGAGGTTGTACGCGTCCTGGATGCCGGTGTTCATGCCCAGTCCGCCCGCGATCGAGTGCACGTGCGCGGCGTCACCCGCCAGGAACACCCGGCCCACCCGGTAGCGGTCCACCATGCGCTCGTTGACGCGGTAGGTGGAGAGCAGGGCGGCCTGCGACAGCAGGGTGCCCGGCAGCCCCGTGTGCTTGGCGAACAACCGCTGGAAGCTGTCCAGCGACGGGGGTACGGGAGTGCCGGAGGCGTCGGTCTCGGGGCCGGCCTGGAACCACCAGCCCGACCGGGTGCCGGGGATCGGGCAGAGCATCACGGCGCCGTCCTCGTCGAACCACTGGTGCCAGACTCCGCGGTCCGGGCCCTCGGCCTCGACGTCGCCGCAGACCATCATCTGCGTCTCGTCCGTCTTTCCCTCGAAGGGGATGCCGAGCAGTTTGCGCACCGCGCTATGGGCGCCGTCGCAGCCGACGACGTACCGCGCCTCGATCTCGCGGCCGTCGGCCAGGGTCGCCGTCGCGGAGGTGTCGCCCTGGGCCAGCCCCACCAGCTCGGCGCCGAGGGCGACCCGTACGCCGTACGTCGCGAGCCGGCCCCGCAGGACCTCCTCCAGCCGCCACTGGGCGACCGTCCGGGGCAGGGCGTACGGGGAGTCCGGTGTCGGGCGCACCTCGGCGAAGGGGTCGGCCTCGGCGATTGCCACCCCGCCCCGGTACTTGCGCATCGGAAGCGGCGCGGCACCGGCGGCCAGGACCTCCTCGACGACTCCGAGGTCCTCCAGGACCTCCAGCGAGCGCGAGTTGGGGCCCTTGGCGCGGGAGCTGCGCGGGAACTGCGGGGCCTTGTCGATGATCGTCACGTCGACGGCCCGCCGGGCGAGATCGATGGCCAGGGTCAGTCCGGTCGGCCCGGAGCCGACGACGAGAACGGTGGTCGGAGAGGTGGGCATGCGTACTCCTCGGGTGCGTGTCCGTTGCGGCCAATGGAAACGTAACCGAGTTAAAAAAGCAACTAGGTAATGGATCGAGCGGAGGTCGAGGTCTCCGGTGCCTCCGGTGTCTCCGGTGCCTCCGGGATCACCCGGGTTTCCGGAGACGCCGCGGCGGTCTGCCCGGCCGCGGCCAGCCGTGCGGCCTGCGCCTGGACGCGCGTACGCCGTGAGGTCCGCAGCGCGTCCCAGGTCAGCAGGGTCAGAGCCAGCCAGACCAGACCGAAGCCCGCCCACCGCTCCGGGGGCATCGCCTCGTGGAAGTACAGGATCCCGAGAACGAACTGGAAGACCGGTGCCAGGTACTGCAGCAGGCCCAGCGTGGACAGCGGTACGCGGATCGCGGCGGCCCCGAACAGGATCAGCGGAATCGCGGTCACCAGACCGGTGGCGGCGAGCAGTGCCGTGTGGCCGGCGCCCTCGGAGGCAAAGGTCGACTCGCCCCGCGTGCCCAGCCACACCAGATAGCCGAGCGCGGGCACGAACAGCACCGCGGTCTCGGCGGCGAGCGACTCCAGGCCGCCCATGTTGACCTTCTTCTTCGCCAGGCCGTAGGTCGCGAACGAGAAGGCCAGGACCAGTGAGATCCACGGCGGCTGCCCGTAACCGATCGCCAGCACGAGCACGGCCGCCACGCCCGTGCCGACCGCCACCCACTGCACGGGGCGCAGCCGTTCGCCGAGGAGCAGGACGCCCATGGCGATGGTGACCAGCGGATTGATGAAGTAGCCGAGGGAGGCCTCGACGACGTGCCCGTTGTTGACGGACCAGATGTACAGGCCCCAGTTGACGGTGATCACGGCCGCCGCGACGGTGATCAGCCCCAGCTTCCTCGGCTGCCGGAGCAGCTCGCCGATCCAGGCCCAGCGGCGCAGGACGAGCAGCGCGACACCGACGACGCCGAGGGACCAGACCATGCGGTGGGCGAGGATCTCGACCGCGCCGGACGGCTTCAGCAGCGGCCAGAAGAGCGGGACGATCCCCCACAGTCCGTAGGCCGCCACACCGGACAGAAGCCCGGCCCGCTGTTCGTTCTTTCCCTTCACGGGCCCCTCCTGGCGGGTGTCCGTCGACGGCTTCGTCAACCTGACGAAGGTAGCGCCGACGCGGCCCGGTGTCATTGCCGTATCGCCAGACGGTCATGACACCGGGCTCGGGAGCCCTTGGCCCGCGGTGCGCCCGGGTGCCTACTGGGCGGCGACCGCCGCGGCGACGGTCTCGGCGAGCGGCGTCGTCGGGCGGCCGATCAGCCGGGCCAGGTCGCCGCTGGTGCCGGCCAGCAGCCCGCGCCGGATGCCCTCGTCCACGTCGGTGAGGATCTCGGCGAAGGCCTCGGGCACACCGGCGCCGACCAGGATCTCCTGGTGGACGGCGGCCGGGACGTTCTCGTGGACGATCTCCTTGCCGGAGGCCTTGGCGATCTCGGCGGCGTACTCCGCGAGCGACCAGGCGACGTCCCCGCTCAGCTCGTAGGCCTTGCCGAGGTGGCCCTCGCCGGTCAGGACCGCCGCGGCCGCGGCCGCGTAGTCGGCACGGGTGGCGGAGGCGATCCTGCCCTCGCCCGCGTTGGCCACGACGGCGCCGTGGGCCAGGACCGGGGCCAGGTTCGCGGTGTAGTTCTCCGTGTACCAGCCGTTGCGCAGGAACGTGTACGGCAGGCCGGAGTCGAGGATCAGCTGCTCGGTCACCTTGTGCTCGTCGGCCAGCCGGATGTCCGCGTCCGGGCCGCCGAGGATGCCGGTGTACGCGAGCTGCGCCACGCCCGCCGCCTTCGCCGAGTCGATGACCGCGGTGTGCTGTGCGACGCGGCGGCCGACCTCGCTGCCGGAGATGAGCAGCACCCGGTCCCCGGCCCGGAAGGCGTCGGCCAGCGTCTCGGGGCGGTTGTAGTCGGCGATCCGGAGCTCCACGCCGCGGACGGCGAGACCGGCGGCCTTCTCCTTGTCGCGCACGACGGCGGCGATGCCGCTCGCGGGGACGGTGGTCAGCAGCTGCTCGACGACGAGACGGCCGAGCTCTCCGGTGGCTCCGGTGACGACGATGCTCATGGGGGTGTTTCTCCTCTTCAGGTGCTCATGTTCCTGTTCGTGCGTTCTTTCACTCACCTTAGGGATGGCGCTAACTAAACGAAAGTACCCACTTTGAAGTAAGGTACTGGTATGAGCGTAAGCAACCTGGAGCGCGGGCCCGATGTGCGGCAGCCGATGTGCCCCTCACGGCTGGTCCTCGAACACGTCACCAGCCGCTGGGGCGTCCTGGTCCTCGCCGCCCTGCTGGAGCGCTCGTACCGCTTCAGCGAGCTGCGCCGCGAGGTCGGCGGTGTCAGCGAGAAGATGCTGGCGCAGACCCTCCAGACCCTGGAGCGCGACGGCTTCGTCGACCGGGACGCCAAGCCGGTGATCCCGCCGCGGGTGGACTACTCCCTCACGGACCTGGGCCGGGAGGCCGCCGGGCAGGTGTGGGCCCTGGCGCGCTGGTCGGAACGGAGTCTGGACGCGGTGGACGCGGCGCGCACGGCGTACGACGCGCGCAAGCAGGAGCGCGAGCCGGGGGTGTGAACGGCGGAGCGCCTGCCCTTCCCGTGTGTACGGGAAGGGCAGGCGCTCCGGGACCGTGCGGGCTTCAGCCCGCGACCGTCCAGTTGTCGTTGCCCGCGAGCAGGGCGCCGAGGTCGCCCTTGCCCTGCTGCTCGACGGCCGTGTCGAGCTGGTCGGCCATGAGGGTGTCGTAGACCGGCCGTTCGACGTCGCGCAGCACTCCGATCGGGGTGTGGTGCAGCGTGTCCGGATCGGCCAGCCGGGACAGCGCGAACGCCGTGGTCGGGCTGGGGGCGTGCGCGTCGTGGACGAGGATCTGCGAACGGTTCTCCTCGGTGACGGCGACCACCTGCAGATCACCCGTCAGCGGATCCCGTACGACGCCCTTGGAGTCGTCCGTGCCGAAGAGGACCGGCCGGCCGTGCTCCAGCCGGATCACCGCCTCCTGGGCCTGGTCCTTGTCCTTCATGACCTCGAACGCGCCGTCGTTGAAGATGTTGCAGTTCTGGTAGATCTCCACCAGCGCCGTACCGGGGTGGTCGGCCGCCGCGCGCAGCACGCTCGTGAGGTGCTTGCGGTCGGAGTCGACGGTACGGGCGACGAACGAGGCCTCCGCGCCGATGGCCAGGGACACCGGGTTGAAGGGGGCGTCGAGCGAACCCATCGGCGTCGACTTGGTGATCTTGCCGACCTCGGAGGTGGGGGAGTACTGGCCCTTGGTGAGCCCGTAGATCCGGTTGTTGAACAGCAGGATCTTCAGGTTCACATTGCGGCGCAGGGCGTGGATGAGGTGGTTGCCGCCGATGGACAGCGCGTCGCCGTCCCCCGTCACCACCCAGACGCTCAGGTCCCGCCGGGACGAGGCGAGTCCGGTGGCGATCGCCGGGGCGCGGCCGTGGATCGAGTGCATCCCGTACGTGTTCATGTAGTACGGGAAACGGGAGGAGCAGCCGATGCCGGAGACGAAGACGATGTTCTCCTTCGCCAGTCCGAGCTCGGGCATGAAGCCCTGCACGGCGGCGAGGACCGCGTAGTCACCGCAGCCGGGGCACCAGCGCACTTCCTGGTCGGACTTGAAGTCCTTCATGGACTGCTTGGCCTCGGCCTTCGGCACCAGCTGGAGCAGTTCGTTGGTCTCAGGCATCGATGGCCTCCTGAAGGGCCGTCGCAAGCTGCTCGGCCTTGAACGGCATGCCGTTGACCTGGTTGTAACTGTGCGCGTCCACCAGGTACTTGGCCCGGATGAGCATGGCCAGCTGCCCGAGGTTCATCTCGGGGACGACCACCTTGTCGTAACGCTTCAGCACCTCGCCGAGATTCCGCGGGAACGGATTGAGGTGGCGCAGATGGGCCTGCGCGATCGGCTGCCCGGCGGCGCGCAGCCGGCGGACGGCGGCCGTGATGGGGCCGTACGTCGACCCCCAGCCGAGCACCAGGGTCTTCGCCCCCGCCGGGTCGTCGACCTCCAGGTCCGGGACCTCGATGCCGTCCACCTTGGCCTGGCGGGTGCGGACCATGAAGTCGTGGTTGGCGGGGTCGTACGAGATGTTCCCGGTGCCGTCCTGTTTCTCGATGCCGCCGATGCGGTGTTCGAGGCCGGGGGTGCCCGGGACGGCCCAGGGGCGGGCCAGGGTCTGCGGGTCGCGCTTGTAGGGCCAGAACACCTCGGTGCCGTCGGCCAGCTCGTGGTTCGGGCCCTGGGTGAACTGGACGCGCAGGTCGGGGAGTTCGTCGACCTCCGGGATGCGCCACGGCTCGGAGCCGTTGGCCAGGTAGCCGTCGGAGAGCAGGAAGACCGGGGTGCGGTAGGTCAGGGCGATCCGGGCGGCGTCGAGCGCCGCGTCGAAGCAGTCCGCCGGGGTCTTCGGGGCCACGATCGGCACCGGGGCCTCGCCGTTGCGCCCGTACATCGCCTGGAGGAGATCGGCCTGCTCGGTCTTGGTCGGCAGGCCGGTGGACGGGCCGCCGCGCTGGATGTCGATGATGAGCAGGGGGAGTTCGAGGGACACGGCCAGGCCGATCGTCTCGGACTTGAGGGCCACGCCCGGGCCGGAGGTGGTCGTGACCGCGAGGCTGCCGCCGAAGGCCGCGCCGAGCGCGGCGCCGATGCCGGCGATCTCGTCCTCGGCCTGGAAGGTGCGTACGCCGAAGTTCTTGTGCCGGGACAGTTCGTGCAGGATGTCCGAGGCCGGAGTGATCGGGTACGAGCCCAGGTACAGCGGCAGGTCCGCCTGCCTGCCCGCGGCGATCAGACCGTAGGACAGCGCCAGGTTCCCCGAGATGTTGCGGTACGTGCCGGTGGGGAAGGCATGGGACGCGGGGGCCACCTCGTAGCTGACCGCGAAGTCCTCCGTGGTCTCCCCGAAGTTCCACCCGGCCCGGAACGCCGCCACGTTCGCCTCGGCGATCTGCGGCTTCTTGGCGAACTTGGTCCGCAGGAACTTCTCGGTGTTCTCGGTCGGCCGGTGGTACATCCACGACAGCAGGCCCAGCGCGAACATGTTCTTGGAGCGCTCGGCCTCCTTGCGGGAGAGCCCGAACTCCTTCAGGGCCTCGATGGTGAGCGTCGTCAGCGGCACCGGATGGACGTGGTACGCCTCCAGCGAGCCGTCCTCCAGCGGACTGGTCTCGTAACCCACCTTCGCCATCGGCCGCTTGGTGAACTCGTCGGTGTTGACGATGATGTCGGCACCACGCGGCACATCGGCGATGTTGGCCTTGAGCGCGGCCGGGTTCATCGCGACCAGCACGTTCGGGGCGTCGCCCGGGGTCAGGATGTCGTGGTCGGCGAAGTGGAGCTGGAACGAGGACACGCCCGGCAGGGTTCCTGCGGGGGCACGGATCTCGGCGGGGAAGTTCGGCAGCGTGGAGAGGTCGTTCCCGAAGGAAGCGGTCTCCGAGGTGAACCGGTCACCCGTGAGCTGCATGCCGTCTCCGGAGTCACCCGCGAAGCGGATGATCACCCGGTCCAGGCGGCGGATCTCTTTCCCGCCGGCGCCTGCTGTTGCGGACTGGGGGGCACGCTGTCCCCCTACGAGTGCCTCACTGGCTCCATCGGCCTGTTCGGCTGGGCTACTGACCTGGCTGGTCACTTACTGGACCTCCCTCGGCGCGGCGGCTCGGAACCATCCGGCCCGCCGGCGGTCCCGAGCCCCACCCTACGTCTGTAAGGGTCGCCTTCCTCTGGCCGATCACATGGTGGACGGCGTTTTGAGACGCTTTTCGGTGCTGTTCCGTCATGATTCATCAGCCGCGCGGTTCCTCGTCGGACCTTTGGTGGAGTCAGCGTGGAGCGAGTCGCGGGTTGCCTGGTCGGGGCGGTGCGGGGAGTGCCTCCAAAGATATCTGACAGAATGTCAGATATCGCGGTGCGGCATCAGGAGTTCAGGAGTTCGGACCGGGTTCGGGAGCTCGGGCGGGGTGTTCGGTCAGGGTGCTCGGGCAGCTCAGGAGTTCAGATAGGTCAGCACGGCCAGGACGCGCCGGTGGTCACCGTCGCTGGGGGACAGCCCCAGCTTCAGGAAGATGTTGCTGACGTGCTTCTCCACCGCGCCGTCGCTCACCACGAGCTGCCTGGCCACCGCCGAGTTCGTCCGCCCCTCCGCCATGAGGCCGAGCACCTCGCGCTCGCGAGGCGTCAGCCCGGCCAGCACGTCCTGCTTACGGCTCCGGCCCAGCAGCTGCGCCACCACCTCCGGGTCCAGAGCCGTGCCGCCCTGAGCCACCCGGACCACCGCGTCGACGAACTCGCGGACCTCGGCGACCCGGTCCTTCAGCAGATACCCCACGCCCCGGCTGGACCCGGCCAGCAACTCGGTGGCGTACTGCTCCTCGACGTACTGCGACAGGACCAGCACGCCGATCCCCGGATACTCCTTGCGCAGCCGCACCGCGGCCCGCACGCCCTCGTCGGTGTGCGTCGGCGGCATCCGCACGTCGGCGACCACCACATCGGGCAGCGCGTCCTGCCCGGCGAGGTCGCCCACCGTCTTGATCAGCGCCTCCGCGTCCCCGACGCCCGCCACGACGTCATGCCCGAGATCGGTCAGCAGCCGGGTGAGTCCTTCCCGGAGCAGTACCGAATCCTCGGCGATGACTACACGCACCCTGTCCTCCACCACGACGCTGAATCCCCCACTGTTCGGTTGTCCGCTTGTTCACAGGTCCGCCGGTCGGGCAGACCGCTGGTCCGGCTGTCCCGCCTGTACGCCGTCCAGCATCCCAGTACCGGCAGTGACGCCGCGAGCCTTCGCGGAGTTGCGTCGTGGCGGGCCCGGCCCCGATTCCGGGCTCGGGGCCCGGCGCGGGCCGTTGGGCGGTCCTGGGCGGACGGAAACGGCCGGTCGCCGGGCGGCCCGGTGTACGGGTCCGCCCGGCGACCGGGTACGGGAAGGGAGCCGGCGGCTCAGCCGCGCCAGGGCAGCTCGGCCGTGACCTTCGTCGGGCCGCCCACCGGGGAGTCGACGACGAGGATGCCGTCCACCGCGTCCAGCCGCTCGGTCAGACCGGCCAGGCCGCTGCCCGACGTCAGGTCGGCACCGCCGCGCCCGTTGTCGGTGACCTGGAGCATCAGCCGGTCGGCCGACCGCCACACGTCGACGGAGGCGCGGGTGGCGCGGGCGTGCTTGCTGACGTTCTGCAGCAGTTCGGACACGGTGAAGTAGGCGATGCCTTCTATGGCCTGCGCGGGGCGGGACGCCAGGTCGACCTCGACGGTCACGGGGACGGTGCAGCGGGAGGCGATGGCGGAGAGTGCGGCGTCGAGGCCGCGGTCGGTGAGGACGGCGGGGTGGATGCCGCGGGCGAGGTCGCGGAGTTCCTGGAGGGCGACCTTCACTTCGCCGTGGGCCTCGTCGACCATCTTGGCCGCGGCCTCGGGGTCGTCGGTCAGCTTCTCCTTCGCCAGCCCCAGGTCCATGGCGAGGGCGACGAGCCGGGCCTGGGCTCCGTCGTGGAGGTCGCGTTCGATGCGGCGGAGGTCGGCGGCGGCCGTGTCCACGACCACACCGCGGTCCGACTCCAGCTCCGTGACCCGGGTCGCCAGCCGCGACGGGCCGAGCAGCCCCACCACCATCAGGCGGTCCACCGCGGCCAGGCCGCGGATGACCCATGCCGTGCCCAGGACGACCGCCAGCCCGACGGCACTGGTCAGCGCGAGTTCGAAGGGGGAGTCGAGGTAGACGTTGTGCGTGCCGTCGCCGTACAGCTGCACCCCGTCGATGCCCGCGTAGGCCGGGAAGGCCCAGGCGTACACCGGGTACGTCAGGGCCGCCCAGCCCCACGTCCACAGGCTCAGCGAGACGCAGAAGGCGAAGACCGCCCACGGGAAGTGCAGCAGCGTGTAGAGCAGGTGCCGCCAGGACACTCCGCTCTTCAGGACCGCCCCGACCCAGGACATCAGGCCGCCGGTCCGGCCCCGGACCGGCTCGGGCTCGGCCACGTCCAGCTTGAGCAGGGCACGGGCGCGGGCCCGCTCCAGGATGCCGAGGCCGCGGCACGCGGCCAGGCCGGCGGCCAGCAGCGGGATTCCCAGGAAGGTGATGAGCAGCCCGGCGCTCAGCGAGGTCATCGTGACCGCGAAGCAGAACAGCACGGTGCTGATCGGGAAGCTCAGCATGAGGTAGGCGAACTCGCGCCAGGTCCTGGCCTCGACGGGGGCCCGCAGCGCGGCCGGCAGGAAGCGATTCGCCGCGAGGCGGTTCTCCGAACTGCTACCCGACCGCTGGGGGTCCCGTGTGTCCGGTCCGTATGCCGTGGCCATGGGATTCCGTCCGTTTCTTCTGTGTCCGCTGTGTCCGTGTGTCCGCTGCGTGTGCTGCTTCTGCTTCTGCTTCTGCGCCTGCGGGGCTGCGACTGTGTGCCGTGTACGTACTTCGTGCGTCTACTGAGAAGAGTGCTGGCCCGTACGTCTGCGCACCATGAGGGCGGTCTCCCTCTTCGACCGGGGGTTTTCCCCACCCCGGCCTGCGGGCTGTCGCCCGTCCCCCGGCAGGAGTCAGGCCGTACGGGCTCCGGCGGCGCTCTTCTCGCTCTCGCGGTCGCGCCAGGGCAGCTCGGCGGTGACGGTCGTCGGGCCGCCGGCCGGGGAGTCGAGGACGAACAACCCGTCGACGGCGCCCAGCCGCTCGGCCAGGCCCGACATCCCCGTACCGCCGTCCATCGAGGCCCCGCCCCGTCCGTCATCGGTGACCTGGATCAGCAGCCGGTCCGCCGAACGCCACACATCGACGGACGCCGCACGCGCCCCGCTGTGCTTGCTGACGTTCTGCAGCAGCTCGGACACGGTGAAGTAGGCGATGCCCTCGATGGCCTGCGCCGGCCGCCCCGGCAGATCCACCGCCACCGTGACGGGGACGGTGCAGCGGGAGGCGATGGCGGAGAGTGCGGCGTCGAGGCCGCGGTCGGTGAGGACGGCGGGGTGGATGCCGCGGGCGAGGTCGCGGAGTTCCTGGAGGGCGACCTTCACTTCGCCGTGGGCCTCGTCGACCATCCTGGCCGCGGCCTCGGGGTCGTCGGTCAGCTTCTCCTTCGCCAGCCCGAGACCCATGGCGAGGGCGACGAGTCGGGCCTGGGCCCCGTCGTGGAGGTCGCGTTCGATGCGGCGGAGGTCGGCGGCGGCCGTGTCCACGACCACACCGCGGTCCGACTCCAGCTCGGCGATCCGGCGTTCCAGCTCGTCGGAGGGGGAGAGCAGCCCGCGCACCATCCCGCGGTCGGCGTTGGTCAGGAACCGCGCGACAAAGGGGAGCACCGGCCACAGGACGAAGAGGCCCACGAGTGTCACGGCGAAGGTGACCACGCCCCACGGCAGCCGTATGAACGAGTAGAGCACCGAGCGCCAGCCGACCGGATCCTTCAGGCTCGACCACAGCCAGGCGAAGAACCCCTCCTCCCGGCGGACCCGGGCCATCGGGCTCGGCTCCTCGATCCGCACGCCGAGCAGCCCCCGCGCCCGGCCCCGCTCGGCCCGCCCCAGCAGCCGGGCGCCCTGGAGCCCCAGCGCCAGCAACGGCAGACCGATCACCGTGACCGCCAGCCCCACGCCGATGGAGACCATCAGCACGGTGTAGACGAATCCGGCGATCGCCATGGGGAGATTGGCGAGGAGATGCGCGATCTCCTTCCACGTCCACCGGTCGAAGGCGAAGCGGACAGGAGGCGGCCCGTCGTGGTCGGGTACCTGAGGGCTCATGGTCATACGACCAGCCTGCCGGGCCCGGCCCCCGGACGCCATGGGGCTCGTGGGTGGGGGCGAAGTAGGGATATCCCTACCAGTTGCCCGACGCGGCTGCTTACCGTCCCTTTACAGGGCCTAGACTCCCGTGCGTACAGATCGGCGAACAGGTTCTGAGGGAGCGAGGGGGCGGACGTGACGGACGTGGCGGAACTGCCGGACGTGACGAGCCTGCCGGACGTGACGGACCTGACAGCTCTGCCGGGCGTGACGGACCTGACACCTCTGCCCGACGTGACGAGCCTGACAGCTCTGCCCGACGTGACGAGCCCGTCGGGATCGGCCGTTCTCGCGTCGGACTACTTCCACAGCTACTCGGTGGTCGGCCTGCTCGCGGTGATCGGCGTGCTGTTCGTCGCCGTCGCCTTCGGAGCCGGCCGACTGCTGCGTCCCGTGGTGCCGACGCCGGAGAAGCTCCTCACGTACGAATGCGGCGTGGACCCCGTGGGGGAGGGCTGGGCACACACCCAGGTCCGCTACTACGTCTACGCCTTCCTGTACGTGATCTTCGCCGTCGACTCGATCTTCCTGTTCCCCTGGGCGACCGTGTTCGCCGCGCCCGGATACGGCGCGACGACGCTGGTGGAAATGTTCATCTTCCTCGGTTTCCTGGCCGTGGGACTGCTCTACGCATGGAAGAAGGGCGTCCTCGAATGGACGTGACGAGCCCGTCGTCCTCCGAGTCGGGTGGCGAACTCGCCCCCGTACCCACGTTCCTCCCGGAACCGAAACGCCTGGGGGTGCTCTCCCGGCTGGCTCCCGAGCCGATGAAGGTGGTCCTCAACTGGGGCCGCCGCTACAGCCTCTGGGTCTTCAACTTCGGACTCGCCTGCTGCGCCATCGAGTTCATCGCCGCTTCCATGGCCCGTCACGACTTCATCCGGCTCGGTGTGATCCCGTTCGCGCCGGGGCCCCGCCAGGCCGACCTCATGATCGTCTCCGGCACGGTGACGGACAAGATGGCGCCCGCGGTGAAGCGGCTGTACGAGCAGATGCCCGAGCCCAAGTACGTCATCTCCTTCGGCGCCTGCTCCAACTGCGGGGGCCCGTACTGGGACTCGTACTCCGTGACCAAGGGCGTCGACCAGATCATTCCGGTCGACGTCTACGTACCCGGCTGCCCGCCCCGGCCGGAGGCCCTGCTCCAGGGCATTCTCAAGCTCCAGGAGAAGATCGCGCGCGAGTCGCTCGGTGAGCGCTACGCGACGGGCGCCGGCAGCCGTCCCTCCACCGCCGCACTCCGCAGCGGCCTGGTCGCCGCACCGCCGACGCCGAGCACGTCGGGCACGCCGAGCACGTCGGGCTCATCGGACTCGTCGGATTCGTCGGGGGAGGAGGGAAAGTGACCGCCTCCGAGCGCACCGAAGACTTCGGCCGGCTCCCGGACGCCGTCACCGAGATCTTCGGTGAGGACGCCACGGCGGAGCAGGCGTACGAACTGCTGACCGTCGATGTGCCACCCGCCTCCTGGACCACCGCCCTCGAAACGGCGCGCGACCGGCTCGGCTGCACCTACTTCGACTGGCTGAGTGCCGTGGACGAACCGGGCACCGGGTTCCGGGTCTGCGCCCATGTCGCCGCGCTGCCGGACGCGGACGGCGGCGGCGTCCGCCGACTGCTGCTCCGTACGACGGTTCCGCACGAGGCTGCCGTGCTGCCCACCGCGATCGGTGTGTACGCCGGCGCCGAGTGGCACGAGCGCGAGACCCACGAGATGTTCGGGATCGGCTTCGACGGTCACCCGCACCTGGTCCCCCTCCTGCTGCCCGAGGGCTTCGAGGGCCACCCCCTGCGCAAGGACTTCGTTCTGGCGGCCCGGGTCGCGAAGGCCTGGCCGGGAGCCAAGGAGCCGGGGGAGTCGGAGCACGGCGGCCCGAAGCGCCGCACGATGCTGCCACCCGGCGTTCCCGACCCGAACGAGTGGGGCCCCCTGAAGGGCCAGCTCCCGCCGGCCCCGGCCCGCGCGGCCCGCGCCACAGGTGACCGCCCGCCCCGCCGCGCCCGCAGCGCGAGCGACGCCACACCTGCCGCGCCGGCCACGGACCCGGCGCCCTCGCCCCGTCGCACCCGCAGCGCATCACAGGGCTCGGCCAGCCAGGAATCGGCAACCCCGGAGGCGAAGACGGCCCCGGAGGCGACGACGGCCCCGGCCCCTGCCACGCCCGCACCCCCGGCCGCTGCCCCCGCCGCGCCGTGGCACGACGCCCGCCCGGCGTTCGACGAACCTGCTGACGCCCGTGAAATCGAGCCCCTCCGGCGATCGAGGAGCGGGGATCCGGGGGCGGAGCCCCCGGTACGGGAAGGGGCGGGCAGGGGAGAAGCCCCGCGCAGCGGCACCCCCGACGCGCCGACCACCCCCGACGCGCCGACCACCCCTGAACCCCCCACCGAGCAGCCCCCCGAGGCCCCCAAGCCCCCCGAGGCCCCCGAGGGCCAAGGGCCCCCCAACACCCCCGCCGGAGGCGACCCCGAGTGAACGACGTACTGGACGTCGCCCTCCGCCTCGTCATCGTCTTCGCCGTGTTCATGGTCGTCCCCCTCGTCGTGGGGCAGGCCGAACACAAGGTGATGGCCCACATGCAGGGCCGCCTCGGCCCCATGTACGCAGGCGGCTTCCACGGCTGGGCCCAGCTCGTCGCGGACGGTGTGAAGTTCGCGCAGAAGGAAGACATCGTCCCGGCCGAGGCCGACCGCAGGGTCTTCCAGCTCGCCCCCGCCGTAGCGCTGCTTCCGTATCTCCTCGTCCTCGTCGCGATCCCGATCGGCCCCGGTGAGGGCGCGGTCGGCCAGGTCGTCGACGCGGGCATCTTCTTCGTGCTCGCCGTGATGGGCGTCGGCGTGCTCGGCTCCCTCATGGCGGGCTGGGCGTCCGCCAACAAGTTCTCCCTGCTCGGCGGCCTCCGTACCGCCGCGCAACTGCTCGCGTACGAGCTGCCGATGCTGCTCGCCGCCGCCTCCGTGGCGATGGCGGCCGGCACCGTCTCGCTCCCCGGCATCCTCGACGCCTTCGAGTGGTGGTGGCTGCCCTGGCAGATCGTCGGTGCCCTGGTCTTCTTCGTGGCCGGACTCGCCGAACTCCAGCGCCCGCCGTTCGACATGCCGGTCGCCGACTCCGAGATCATCTTCGGCGCGTACACCGAGTACACCGGCCTCCGCTTCGCGCTCTTCCTGCTCGCCGAGTACGCGGGCATCGTCGTGCTGTGCGGACTCACCACCGTCCTCTTCCTCGGTGGCTGGCACGGTCCGCTCGGCGCCGACGGACTCGGCTGGGTCTGGACGCTCCTGAAGGTCGGCATCCTCGCCTTCGTCGTCATCTGGCTGCGCGTGAGCTATCCGCGGCTGCGCGAGGACCAGCTCCAGAAGCTCGCCTGGACCACACTCATCCCGCTCGCCCTCGCGCAGATCGCGCTCACCGGCATCGTGAAGGTGGCGATCAACTAGTGGCCGCACCGCTCCCGCCCTCCCGGCCCCGCATCCCCGGCTCAGGTCTGGCCAAGGGCCTCGCCGTCACCCTGCGGACGATGACGAAGAAGACCGTCACCGCGCAGTACCCGGACGTGCAGCCCGACCTGCCACCCCGCTCCCGCGGTGTCATCGCGCTGTTCGAGGAGAACTGCACGGTCTGCATGCTCTGCGCGCGCGAGTGCCCGGACTGGTGCATCTACATCGACTCCCACAAGGAGACCGTGCCCGCAGCCGTCCCGGGCGGCCGCGAGCGCAGCCGCAACGTGCTGGACCGCTTCGCGATCGACTTCTCGCTCTGCATGTACTGCGGTATCTGCATCGAGGTCTGCCCGTTCGACGCGCTGTTCTGGTCACCGGAGTTCGAGTACGCGGAGACGGACATCCTCGAACTCACCCATGAGCGCGACAAGCTGCGCGACTGGATGTGGACGGTTCCCGAGCCGCCGGCCCTCGACCCGGCCGCCGAGGAACCGAAGGAGATCGCAGCCGCCCGCAAGACGGCGGACAAACTCCGCGCCCAGCGCGAACAGGAAGCCGCGGCCGAGGAAGCCGGGCCCGCACCGACGGATCAGGAGGGACAGGCGTGATCACCACCATCGGCGCCGCCCTCGTGGACGCCCCCGGTCCCGTCCTCACCGCAGCCGCGAGCCACCCCGGCTTCCTCTCCCCGACCGGGGTCGAGATCGCCTTCGTCCTCGTCGGCATCGCCACCCTCGGCGCAGCGCTCGTCACCGTCACGACCAGACAGCTGGTGCATGCCGCCCTCTGGCTGATCGTGGCGCTCGGGGGTCTCGCCGTCGAGTACCTCCTGCTCACCGCGGAGTTCATCGCCTGGGTTCAGGTACTGATCTACGTCGGTTCCGTGGTCGTCCTCCTCCTCTTCGGCCTGATGCTCACGAGGGCCCCCATCGGCCACTCTCCGGACGCCGATTCGGAGAACCGCTGGGCTGCCCTCGCGGTGGCCGTCGCCGCCGCCGGCACCCTCGTCTGGGTCGTCGTCGACGCCTTCCGCACCACCTGGATCGAACTGGACGGACCGGCCCAGGGTTCCACCGAGGCGACCGGATCCTTCCTCTTCCGGCACTGGGTGCTGCCCTTCGAGGCGCTCTCCGTCCTCCTGCTCGCCGCCCTCGTCGGCGCGATCGTGCTGTCCCGCAAGGACCGGGAGACCGCACCCGGAGCGAACGCCCCCCGGGGGACCGCGCCCGGAGCGAACGCCCCACGAGTGAGCGCACCCCGAGCGAACGCACCCCGAGAGGACAAGCGCTGATGCACCTCGCCTATCCCGCCGTGCTCGCCGCCCTCCTCTTCTGCACCGGGCTGTACGGAGTCCTGGCCCGGCGCAACGCGATCCTCGTTCTGATGTCCGTCGAGCTGATGCTCAACGCCGTCAACCTCAACCTCGTCGCCTTCGATGTGTGGCTCCGCGACGCCCTCCACTCCGGCCAGGCCCTCACCCTGTTCACCATCGCCATCGCGGCGGCGGAGATCGGCATCGGCCTGGCGATCGTCCTCGCCGTCTACCGCAACCGGGGCAGCTCCGACGTCGACCGCCTCCGCGACACCGCCGAGACCGACGACGCCGAGGAACTCCCGGACGACGCAAACGACGCGTCCGACGCCGAAGCCACCGAAGACCAGACCACTGCTCCGGCAGGGAAGGCAAAGAAGGCTGAGGCCACCGCGTGACCACCACGACCCTCGCCGTACTCGTGCCCCTGCTCCCGTTCCTGGGCGCGGCGGCCGGCCTCCTCCTCGGCCGCAGCGCACCGGGCTTCGTCCGGCCGCTCGCCGTCCTGCCCTCCCTCGCCTCGCTCGTCCTCGCGGCCGTCGTCGCCGCACGCCAGGGCGGCGGCCCGGCCATCGACGCCGCGACCCAGCTGACGCCCACCGGCTCGGTCCCGATCGACCTCGCGCTGCACCTCGACGGCTTCGCCGTCCTCGTCGCCGTCCTGGTCGGCCTCGTCGCGAGCTGTGTGCAGATCTACTCGACCGCCTACCTGCGCGACGACCCCCGCTACCCCTCGTACGCGGCCCTGGTCTCCCTCTTCACCTCCGCGATGCTGCTCGTCGTCTACTCCGGCGACCTGATGGTGCTCCTGGTCGGCTGGGAGATCATGGGCATCTGCTCGTACTTCCTGGTCGGCCACTACTGGGAGACGCCCGAGGCCCGCGCCGCCTCCCTCAAGGCCTTCCTGGTCACCAAGCTCGGCGACGTCCCCTTCCTCATCGGTCTGTTCGCCCTCGCCGCCGACACCGGCACCTTCCGCATCACCGGCATCCTGGGCTCCGTCGCCCACGGCGGTCTCGACCACCCCACGCTGATCGCGCTGCTCCTCCTCGCCGGTGTCGCGGGCAAGTCCGCGCAGTTCCCGCTGCACACCTGGCTGCCCGACGCGATGGCAGGCCCCACGCCCGTCTCCGCGCTGATCCACGCGGCGACGATGGTCGCCGCCGGCATCTACTTCGTGGCCCGGCTCCTCCCCGTCTTCGCCGAATCCGGCGCCGCCCTCGTCGTCCTCGCGGTCATGGCCGCCGTCACGATGATCGGTTCCGGACTCGCCGCTCTCGCGCAGGACGACATCAAGCGCGTCCTCGCCTACTCGACCATCGGCCAGCTCGGATACATGTCCGGCGCCCTGGCCGTCGGCGACCGCGGGGCCGCCGTCTTCCACCTCATCTCGCACGGTGCGTTCAAAGCCGTCCTCTTCCTCGCCGCAGGCGTGGTCATCCACGCCGCCGGCACCAATTCACTGGCCGCCATGTCCCGCATGGGAGGCCTGGCCAAGCGGATCCCCGACGCGTACTGGACGATGACGGTCGCCCTCCTCGCGCTGGCCGCCATCCCGCCGTTCGCAGGCTTCTTCTCCAAGGAAGCCGTCCTCGTCGCCGCCGAACACACCGCCCTCGGCGACCGGCACGTCGCGCCGGCCGCGGCCGGCTGGACCGTCCTCGTCGCCGGCCTCCTCGCCGCCGTGCTCACCGCCGCCTACGCCACACGCCTCTGGCTCCTCGCCTTCCGTGGCCGTGGCGCCGAAGCCCCCGACCACGGCAGGCAGCCCGTCGCCATGACCACGGTCCTGTGGGTGCTGGCCGTCCCCACCATGGCTTTCGGACTCACCGTCGGTGTGATCGCCGACTGGTTCGACGGCCACAGCCTCACCCCGTCGCTGACCACCGCCGTGCTGTCGACCGGCGTCGGACTCGTCGGCGGCCTCGTCACCTACGGAGCCTGGCGCCACACCACGGCACTCGCCGCCCGCATCCCCATGGGCTCGGTCGTCGCCCACCCCGACGCGGAACCGGCCCTCGTCGAGATCGAGGCCCTGGAGAGCCACACCGCCGCCTACGGCACCGCCGGTGACGCCCCCGACCCCGCCGACCCCGGCCGCCTGCTGCTCGGCCCCCTCCACCGCCACGCCGCCACCGGCTTCCACCTGGACGCCCTGTACGCGGCCCTGTTCGTCCGCCCCGTCCAGGCCTCGGCGAGCCTCGTCCGCTTCCTGGACCGCGAGGTCGTCGAGACCTACGTACGCGGCTCCGCCACCGGCGCACGCTGGCTCGGCACCGCCGTCCGCCGTGCACAGACCGGCAACGTGCAGACCTACCTCAGCGCACTGCTCGCCGGTTCGCTGGTCCTGGCGGTCGCCGCCGTCGTCTTCGCCAACGTCAACGCCGGGTCGTGAGCCGTGATCGATATCAGCGCATCCGTGATGCAGTTCCTTCTGGCGTTCGTCGTCGTCGCCCCGCTCCTCGGTGCCGTGGCCGCTCTTCTGCCGGCCCCGCCCGGGCTGAAGGGCAGGAACCCGGACCAGGCCGTGCTCCGCCACGGCGTGACCGTCACCGGCGTGATCCTCATCGCGGCGATCGTGCTGGCCGCCGGTTTCGACCACGACCACCCGTCGAAGATGCAGGCCACCACCGACATCAGCTGGATCCCGGCGCTCGACGTCCGCATCCATCTCGGCATCGACGGCATCTCGCTCCCCCTGCTCGTACTGACCGCGCTGCTGACCTTCCTCTGCGCGCTCTACAGCTACTTCAAAATGCCTGAGGGCCCCTCCCCGAAGGCCTTCGTCGCACTGATCCTCGTCCTCGAGTCCGGCACCCTCGCGACCTTCGCCGTCCTCGATCTGCTGCTGTTCTTCCTGGCGTTCGAGATGGTGCTCATCCCGATGTACTTCCTCATCGCCCGCTGGGGCGGTGCCCGGAAGCAGGCAGCCGCCTGGAAGTTCATCCTCTACACACTGCTCGGCTCGGTCGTCATGCTGCTGGGCCTGCTTCTCATCGGACTGAAGAGCGGCACCTTCGACATGGTGGCACTCGCCACTGACAACGGCCGTGGGCTCACCTCGTCCGTGCAGGTCATCGCCGTTCTCGCGATCGGTATCGGGCTCGCGGTGAAGACCCCGATGTGGCCGCTCCACAGCTGGCTCCCCGACGCCCACACCGCCGCCCCGACGGTCGGCTCCGTCCTCCTCGCCGGCGTCATGCTGAAGATGGGCACGTACGGATTCGTCCGGATCCTGCTCCCGATCGCCCCCGACGGCATGCACACCTTCGCGCCCTACCTCGCGGCCTTCGCGGTCGCCGGCATCATCTACGGATCGCTCGCCTGCCTGGCGCTCGCCCGGCCCGGTGCCAAGGGCGACCTGAAGCGGCTGATCGCGTACTCCTCCGTCGGCCACATGGGCTTCGTCCTCCTCGGCATCGCGAGCATGACCCCCACCGGCGTCAACGGCGCGCTCTTCGCCAACATCGCCCACGGCCTCATCACCGGCCTGCTGTTCTTCCTGGTCGGCGCGGTCAAGGACCGGTACGGCACCGCCGACCTCGACACCCTCGCCGGAGCCACCGGCGCCGCGCTCTACGGCCGCGCGCCCCGCCTCGGCGGCCTCCTCGCGTTCGCCGCGGTCGCCTCCCTCGGGCTGCCAGGCCTCGCCGGTTTCTGGGGCGAGATGCTCGCCCTGTTCGGCGCCTTCGACCCCGCCGAGGGCCTGAACCGCGCAGCCTTCCTGACCTTCATGTCCATCGCCGCGTTCGGCACCCTGCTCACCGCCGCGTACCTGCTCATCGTGGTCCGCCGCGTCTGCATGGGCGCCAAGCGCGAGGAACCGCACCCGATCGCCGACGTCCAGAGCTACGAGTTCGCGGCCTGGACGCCCCTCGCCGCCCTCACCGTCCTCGCCGGCCTGTGGCCCGCCGTCCTCCTCGGCCTGACCGACCCGGCCGTGCAGAAGCTCCTCGCAGGAGGCAAGTCGTGACCACCGCGGCCGCAACCGCCGGCATCGCCCAGTCGGCGGCCGAGAGCACCACCAGCCTCGTCCAGTCCGTCGACTGGCTCGCGATCGCGCCCCCGGTCGTCGTCGCGGCCGTCGCCCTGGCCGTCCTGGTCGCCGACCTCTTCGTCCCCGCGGCCCGCAAGCCGCTCCTCGGCTACGGGGCCGTGGCCGGACTCGTCGCCGCGCTCGCCCTCATCGTCCCGCTGCACGACGGCGACCGCTCCACCTTCTGCCTCACCAGCGGCACCCGCGCCTGCAGCTACACCGCCGACCACTTCACGCTGGTCATCCAGGCCCTCGTCCTCGGCGGCGCCCTGCTCACCGCGCTGCTCTCCATCGGCGACACCCGCAAGCTGCCCGCCGGCGAGTTCTGGTTCCTGCTGCTGTCCTCCGCCGCGGGCGCCGCACTCCTGCCCGCCGCCCGCGACCTCGCCACCCTCGTCGTCGCCCTCGAAGTCGCCTCGCTGCCCGCCTTCGCCCTCGTCGGCATCAAGCGCGGCGACCGGCGCTCCTCCGAGGCCGCGCTGAAGTTCTTCCTCTCCTCCGTCGTCGCGACCGCCGTGATGCTCCTCGGCGTCAGCTTCGTGTACGCGGCGACCGGCACCCTCCACCTCACGGAGATCGCCGCCCGCCTCGACGACGTCCCCGGTCAGCTCTCCACCCTGGCCCAGGCGGGAGTCGCCCTCACCCTCGTCGGCTTCGCCTTCAAGACGGCCGCGGCGCCCTTCCACTTCTGGGTCCCCGACACCTACGTCGGCGCCCCCCTGCCGATCGCCGCCTACCTCTCGGTCGTCGGCAAGGCGGTCGGCTTCTCCGGCCTCATCCTCGTCACCGTGGTCGCCTTCCCGTCGTACGCGGACGTCTGGGGCCCCGCCCTCGCCGTCCTCGCCGCACTCACCATGACCGTCGGGAACGTCGCCGCGCTGCGCCAGAGCGCCACCCGCGCCCGCAGCGCCGTACGCCTGCTCGCCTGGTCGTCCGTCGCCCAGGCCGGCTACCTCCTGGTCCCGATCGCCGCCGCCGCCTACGCAGGAGACCGGCAGATCGGTTCCACGGTCGCCTACGCCCTGATGTACGCCGTCGTGAACCTCGGCGCCTTCGCGGTCGCCGCGCTCGTCGCCCGTACCCACCCCGGCAACCGCATCGCCGACTACCGGGGTCTGTACGCCACGCGCCCGCTCGCCGCACTCGCGATGGGCTTCTTCCTGCTCTGCCTGGCCGGACTGCCGCCGGGCATCATCGGACTCTTCGCCAAGGTCACGGTCTTCTCCTCGGCCGTCGACGCCGGACTCGGCTGGCTCGCCGTCGTCATGGCGGTGAACGTCGTGATCGCGCTCTACTACTACCTCCAGTGGACCGCGGCCCTGTTCCGCAGTCTCGCCGAGGACGGTACGCAGGAGCAGGGGCCCGTCACCCGGCACCGCGCCCCTGCCCCGCTCACCGTCGCCATCGTGCTCACGGCCGTCGCCGGTATCGCCCTGTCGGGCGCCCCGCAGACCGTCCTCAGATTCGCCGACGTCAACCTGTTCTGACGCCTTCTCCCGCCGCGCCTGCAAGATCGGTTTGCCCCCGGCAGCCCGCACAGGGCAGGGTCATGCCCGCGCGCATGGCGCATACAACCTTCACATCACAACAGAGGAGTCAGAGGCAGTGCTGAACGGGTTCAAGGACTTCATCCTTCGCGGAAACGTGATCTCCATGGCGATCGGCCTCGCCGTCGGAGCGGCGTTCACGGCCGTCGTCACCGGGTTCAGCAACGCGTTCATCGTGCCGCTGATCGGCGTCATCACCCGCGGAACCGGTGATTTCAGCAAGGCGCACTTCAAGCTGGACGGCGTCGACTTCCCCTACGGCCTCTTCGTCAGCGCCGCGATCGCCTTCCTCATCACCGCCGCGGTCCTCTACTTCTGCGTCGTCGTGCCCATGGCCAAGGTCCAGGACCGCTTCACCGCCAAGAAGGACCAGGAGCAGGTCGACATCAAGGCCGCCCTGCGCGACTGCCCCCGCTGCTACACGGCGATCCCCGCCGTCGCCTCCCGCTGCGCCCACTGCACCAGTGAGGTCGAGCCCGACCCCGAGGCCCTGGCGCTCGCGAAGCTGCCCGTCCAGCGCTGAGCCGGCGGCACCCCTCCACCCGTACGGCCTACGGCCCGCTCCGGCACGAACGCCCGGAGCGGGCCGGGCCCCGCGGCCGTGAGCACAAGGGAACTAGCTTTCCCCGCCTGGCGTTGACCAGTACGGGAGGCTCCACTGGGGAGTGGAGCACCACCAAGCAAGGGTTCCCCTGCTGCACCATTTGGAGGGCGTACCGTGCACCGCCGGCACAACGGGCTGAGAACCGCCGTACTCCTCGGGGGCCTGTCCGCACTCATCATCGTCATCGGCAGCTTCTTCGGACGCACGGGCCTGATCGTCGCGCTCCTCGTAGCCGTCGGCACCAACGCCTACGCGTACTGGAACAGCGACAAGCTGGCGCTGCGGGCCATGCGCGCCCGTCCGGTGAGCGAGTTCGAGGCGCCCCAGCTCTACCGCATGGTCCGGGAGCTCTCCACCGCCGCCCGCCAGCCCATGCCGAGGCTCTACATCTCCCCGACGCAGGCCCCCAACGCCTTCGCGACCGGCCGTAACCCGCGCAACGCCGCGGTCTGCTGCACCGAGGGCATCCTCCAGATCCTGGACGAACGGGAACTGCGCGGCGTCCTCGGCCACGAGCTCAGCCATGTCTACAACCGCGACATCCTGATCTCGTCCGTTGCCGGGGCGCTCGCCTCCGTGGTCATGTTCCTGGTCAACTTCGCCTGGCTGATCCCGATCGGCCGTTCCAACGACGACGACGGCCCCGGCCTGCTCGGTATGCTCCTGATCATGATCCTGGGCCCGCTCGCCGCGTCCGTGATCCAACTGGCCGTCAGCCGTTCCCGGGAGTACGAGGCGGACGCCTCGGGCGCCCAGCTGACCGGCGACCCGCTCGCCCTGGCCAGTGCCCTGCGGAAGCTGGACGCCGGCACCAAGCAGCTTCCCCTGCCCCCCGAGCCCCGGATCGAGACCGCGAGCCACATGATGATCGCGAACCCGTTCCGCCCCGGGCAGGGCATGTCCAAGATGTTCTCGACCCACCCGCCGATGGCGGAGCGCATCGCCCGACTCGAGCAGATGGCAGGTCATCGCCCGTGAAGACAATTCTGAACGTCATTTGGCTGGTCCTGTGCGGCTTCTGGATGTTCCTCGGGTACATCCTCGCGGGACTCCTGCTGTGCATCACGATCATCGGCATCCCGTTCGGCCTGGCGGCCTTCCGTATCGGCCTCTACGCCCTGTGGCCCTTCGGCCACCGCGTCGTCGACCGCCGGGACGCGGGCGCGCCCTCCTGCGTCGGCAACGTGCTCTGGCTGGTGCTCGCCGGCTGGTGGCTGGCGCTCGGTCACATCACCACCGGTATCGCGCTGTGCATCACGATCATCGGCATCCCTCTGGGCATCGCGAACTTCAAGCTGATCCCGGTCTCGCTGATGCCCTTCGGCAAGGAGATCGTCAGCACCGACGACCAGTTCGCCGGCTGGTAGCCAAGCCGCACGGCGAGCGGAGGACAGGCGGTTCACACCAGTTCACAGCCGTTCTCCGCAACCAGCCGACCCGGCACGAACGTCTTGGATTCCAGGACCGAGTGACGGGTAGGTTGGCGCGCATGACCATCATTGGCTGGATCATTCTCGGACTCGTCGCGGGCGTCATCGCCAAGATCCTGCTGCCGGGCCGCGACCCCGGCGGCCTCGTGGGGACCACCCTCATCGGGATCGTCGGCGCCTTCCTGGGCGGCTGGATAGCGACACGCTTCCTGGACCGCACGATCGACAACGAGGACTTCTTCGACCCGGCGACCTGGGTCTCGGCCATAGGCGGTTCGCTCGTCCTGCTGATCGGCTACCGGCTGCTGTTCGGGAACTCCCGCGAACGCCGCTGACGCGCCTCGCCGGGCCCCGGGGCCCCGAGACCCGTCTCGCGCAGCGTCAGATTGAGCCGGCCGCCGCTCATCCCCGTCCCGGGGCCCGCCGTGCCGGGACGGATCCTCGGAACTCCGTGGAACGCGTGGCGTGACGGCCCGCCGAAGACGAACAGGTCCCCGGAGCCCAACTCCACGTCCGTGTAGGGCTGCCCCCGGTTCTCCGTGTTGCCGAAGCGGAAGACGCAGGTGTCGCCGATGCTGAGCGATACGACGGGGGCACCGGACCGTTCCTCCTTGTCCTGGTGCATGCCCATCCGTGCGGCGTCGTCATAGAAGTTGATCAGCGCGGCGTCGGGCGCGTACGCCCGTACCGGACCCTCCGGTCCGTACGCCTCCGCCACCGCCGCCCGCCCCAGCTCCGCGAGCCACTGCGGGAACGGGGCGACCGGCGCACCGTTCACGTCGTCCGCCGTGCGGGTGTACCGGTACGGCTGCCAGTGCCACCCCAGGCACACGGTCCGCACGGACATCACCCCACCACCCGGCAGCGCCGTGTGCCGCAACGGAACGGGCCCGCGCGCCCACGCACGGCACGCCGCCACCAACTCCCGCTGCTGCTCGGCCGACAGCCACTCCGGTACGTGTACGGCGCCCGGCGCGACCACCGCCCGCGGCCTGGGGAAGAGCCCGGTCATCAGCCCGCGGCCAGGGCGCCCTCGAGCCCCAGGAGCTGCTCCTTGCGCTCCAGGCCGCCCGCGTAACCGCGCAGCGCCCCGTCCGCACCGATGACCCGGTGGCACGGCCGCACCACCAGCAGCGGATTGCGCCCGATCGCCGTCCCCACGGCCCGGACACCCGCCCCGGCGGAACCGACCCGCTCGGCGATCTGCCCGTACGACACCGTCTCCCCGTAGGGAACGGCGTCCAGCGCGGCCCAGACCCGGCGCTGGAAGTCCGTGCCCCGCCCGTCGGCGTACCGGACGTCGAAGCGGGTCCGCCGCCCCTCGAAGTACTCCCGCAACTGGGCGGCGATCCCCTCGAACGCCGCGGGCTCGTGCCGCCAGCCGTCCTGGACGACAGCCGCGCCCTTCTGGGCCGGGAGGGACAACGAGACAAGCGCGATTCCCGCGGAGCCCGCGGTCTCCTCGCCGACCAGCAGCAGCTCGCCCAGCGGGCTGTCGACCGTCGCGTACATGGTCATGACTCGTCCCTCTCCTCGTCCGTCGGCCCGCCGGATCGCCGGCAGGCACGGACCAGTCTGCGTCGCCCGAACTCCCGCGACCGGCGGTATTCGGACATGCAGTCCGGGTGCGGAACGGCGTGTTCCGCCCCGCTCCCGGACCGCCGCGTCCTACCGGTAGTTCGCGAACTGGACGTCGAACTCGAAGTCCTGGCCCTTCAGCAGCGCCTGCACGGCCTGCAGGTCGTCCCGGCTCTTCGAGCTGACCCGCAACTCGTCGCCCTGGACCTGGGCCTTGACGCCCTTGGGGCCCTCGTCACGAATGATCTTCGCGACCTTCTTGGCGTTCTCCTGGGAGATGCCTTCCTCGATCGTGCAGAACAGCTTGTACTCCTTGCCGGACAGCTGCGGCTCGCCCGCGTCCAGCGACTTCAGCGAGATACCGCGCTTGATCAGCTTGGACTGGAAGATGTCGAGGATCGCCTTGACGCGCTCCTCGCCGTTCGCCTCCATCAGGATCTTCTCGCCGGACCAGGAGATCGACGCCCCGGTGCCCTTGAAGTCGTAGCGCTGGGAGATCTCCTTGGCGGCCTGGTTGAGGGCGTTGTCGACCTCCTGCCGCTCGACCTTCGAGACGATGTCGAAACTGGAGTCGGCCATGACGTGTGGCTCCTTGTATCGGGGTGCTGGAAAGGAAGTGCTTACAGGGGCGGTCGCGGCGCCCTCGGGCACCACGCCGCCCACAAAGCCTAGCCACCCGCGCCCGTCCCGGCCGCTGATCAATCCAGTGGCGTAGCACCCCCGGGCATCAGGTATCGTTTACGTCGTTGCCACAGAGCGCCGCCGCAAGGCGGGGTCCGACGGCAGCATCCCTTGGCGGTGTGCCCGAGTGGCCAAAGGGAGCAGACTGTAAATCTGCCGGCTCAGCCTACCCAGGTTCGAACCCTGGCGCCGCCACATAGCAAGGCCCCCGTCCTATGGACGGGGGCCTTCTCTGTTGTGCCACGCTGTGTTGCGACGAGGGGCGTGAACATGGAATCCGTGCTGGTCAGCGCGTGTCTGCGGGGTGTGCCCTGCCGGTTCGACGGGCGGGGCAGGGCCTCGGTGGAGATGACCGCCGCCCTCGGCGGGCGGGCGCCCGTCCCCTTCTGCCCCGAGGTCGCGGCGGGACTGCCCACGCCCCGCCGCCCCGCCGAGATCGTCGGCGGCGACGGGTACGACGTGCTGGACGGCCGGGCCCGTGTCGTGGACGACACCGGACACGATGTGACCGAGGCCTTCGTGGACGGCGCCAGGCGGGCACTGGAGGCCGCGCGCGGGACGGGCTGCACCGAGGCGGTGCTCATTGGCCCGCAGCCCTTCCTGCGGGCGCGGCACGGTCTATGACGGTACGTTCACCGGCGAGCTGCGCGAGGGCGACGGGGTCACCGCAGCCCTGCTGGAGCGGCACGGCATCGCCGTCCGCCCCGCGACCGGCGACTGACCGGCCGCGACCTCCGCGCGGCCCCGGCGCGTCAGTTCCCCGCGATGTCCTTCACGGCGACCGACACCGGGACATTGCCCGAGATCAGTTCCAGCGTCAGGCCCGCCGTCGCCGGGGTGTCCAGCAGCTCCGCGAGCGCCGCCGCCACGTCGTCGCGCGGCACCGGGCCGCGCCCGGTCGACGCGGCGAGCAGGACCTGGCCGGTGCCCGCGTCGTTGGTCAGCATCCCGGGGCGCAGGATCGTCCAGTCGAGGGCCTTCTGCGCGCGCACGTACGCGTCCGCCGCCCCCTTGGCCCGCAGGTAGACATCGAACACCTCGTCGCCCGGATGGTCCGGGTCGGCGCCCATGGACGACACCACGACGTAACGCCGCACCCCGGCCCGCTGCGCCGCGTCCGCGAAGAGCACCGCGGCTCCCCGGTCCACCGTGTCCTTGCGGTCCGTGCCGCTGTTCGGGCCCGCTCCGGCCGCGAAGACCGCCGCGTCGGCGCCGCGCAGCACCTCGGCGGCCTCCTCCACGGTGGCCGACTCGAGGTCCAGGACCACGGGTTCGGCTCCTGCGGCCCGGAGGTCCTCGCTCTGCTGCGGGTTGCGGATGATGCCCGCCGCCTCGTCCCCGCGCGCAGCGAGCAGCCGCTCCAGCCGCAGCGCGATCTGACCATGTCCACCTGCGATGACAATGCGCATGAAGTCGACGGTACGCCGCGGAGCGCCGCCGCGCTCAAGGCCCGCCGCCCGTCCCGGAATCCGGCCTTCCCTGGCGTGGCAGTCCGAACGAGCCGTCCGTCCCGGAGTCGCAGTACTCGCGCACCGCGCTGGTCCGGGCGACCACCCGGCCGCGGTGCACCACGATGCGGCTGTACGCCAGCGAGAGCACCCCGGCCAGCTGCTCCCCGCGCACGGCGAGCAACTCCGCGGGGAAGCCCGCCTCGACCCGGACCTCGGGCAGCCCCATGGCACGCCGGGCCTCCGTGGAGACGGCCTCGTAGGCGTGCTCGGGCCGCAGTCCGCTCTGGGACGCCAGCAGGAAGGCGGCCTCCAGCGGGTCGCCGCGCCCCACCGGGTTGGCGAGGTCGCGCAACGCCCCGCTGCCCGCCGCGACCCGCACACCGGCCGCCCGCAGCAGCCGTACGGGAGCGGTGCCCCGCCGCTCGGCCCCGCAGCAGGCGCCCTGGGGAAGGCAGACGACCGTCACACCGGCCGCGGCGAGCTGGTCGGCGGCGCGGGCGGCGGCCTCCTCGGGAAGCCGGGAGAGGCCGGCGCACGGGCCGATGGAGACCCCTTGCCGCATTCCGCCCGCCATCGCCGCGAACCGGGCCAGCCGGGCCGGATCGTCACTGTCCGTGTGCAGGTCGACGGGGCAGCCGTGCTCGGCCGCGACCTCCAGGACGGCCTCCGTGTACCCGGCCGGGTCGGGATCCAGATCGGGGCAGCCGCCGACCGCGCCGGCCCCCATCTTCAGCGCGTCGCGCAGCATCGCCAGGTTGCCTGCGCCCGCGACGCCGGTGAGCAGCCGGGGGACGGCGACCGCGGTCAGATCGGCGAGCCCGCGCAGCGAGCGACGGGCCTGCAGGACGGCTTCGAGGGCGCCCAGGCCCTGTACGTCGCCGATCCGCACGTGCGAGCGCAGGGCGGTCGCGCCGTGGCCGAGTTGCAGCAACGCGGCCTCGGTGGCGCGCCGCTGGACGTCGTCGGGGTGCTGCGAGGCGGGCCCGGGGGTACCGGGTCCGGCGCCGTCGGCGGTGAGCGCGGTGTCGCTGTGGGCGTGCGGTTCGGCGGGGGCGGGGAGCAGCAGGTGGCCGCGCAGGTCCAGGCGGGCGCCGGGCGCGACGAGGCTCCCGGCGGTGCCGACGGCCTCGATGCGGCCGCTGCCGAGCCGTACGTCCACGAGACGGCCGTCGGTGAGACGGGCGCCGCAGAGGGTCAGCGCGGAGCTCGCCGGGATGCCGGTGGCGTCGGCCGTGTGGTCGTCCGGCTGCCGCGGCTGACTGTCGGGCATCACGGCTCCTGGGAGGGGGTCAGGATCACTCAGAGTGAGACGAGCCTAGGGGTGTGCCCGGCCCGGTTCGAGGAGGAGCGAAATAGTCGTACCGGCGCGGTCCCGTGGGGCGTGAGAGGCCGGGGCTCACGTGAGGGACAGGGGTGGAGGAGTTGCTGATCAAGGGCCTGGAGCGGGGCCTGCCGAGGCCGTGGAGCGGCGCTGATCAAGGGCTCGGGACGGGGCTTCGAAACGGATTTGGGCGATCGGCGGCCGACCGTGTAATGTCTTCATCGCTCGCCCCAATAGCTCAGTCGGTAGAGCGTCTCCATGGTAAGGAGAAGGTCTGCGGTTCGATTCCGCATTGGGGCTCTGGTGATCGGGAAACCCCGCTTCGGCGGGGGGACTCAGTCATCAAAGCGGTGTAGCTCAGTCGGTAGAGCAAGCGGCTCATAATCGCTGTGTCACCGGTTCAAGTCCGGTCACCGCTACTAACAGTAGCCGATTGTGGGGTCGGTCCTCCGATCGGCTACTCTTTTTTTTGCGTTCATCCGTCCATCGTCCGTCCAAGGAGCACTCACGTGGCTGCCACCGACGTCCGCCCGAAGATCACGCTGGCCTGCGTGGAGTGCAAGGAGCGGAACTACATCACCAAGAAGAACCGGCGTAACAACCCGGACCGTCTTGAGATGAAGAAGCATTGCCCGCGCTGCAACTCGCACACTGCGCACCGCGAAACGCGCTGAATCAGGCTCGTACACGAGGCCGTCCCCATTGGGGGCGGCCTCGTGTCGTTTGTACTGGGCTGTACCTGTAGCTGTGGCTGTAGCTGTGCTGCGGCCCCTTCATCTTTCATCAGGAGGTTGCGAGCTCATGGCGCTCGACCAGTCCTTCGTGGGGCGGACCTATCCGCCCACCCCGGCGTACGAGGTCGGCCGGGAGAAGATCCGAGAGTTCGCCGAGGCGGTGGGCGACGCCAATCCGGCGTACGTCGACCCCGAAGCGGCCAGGGCGCTCGGTCACAGCGATGTCATCGCGCCGCCGACGTTCGTGTTCTCGATCACCTTCAAGGCCGCCGGTCAGGTCGTTCAGGACCCGCTGCTGGGCCTGGACTACAGCCGCGTCGTGCACGGTGACCAGAAGTTCGTCTATGTGCGTCCGGTGCGGGCGGGGGACCGGCTGACGGTCACCTCGACGATCGAGGCGATCAAGTCCCTGGCGGGCAACGACATCGTGGACATCCGTGGCGAGGTCCACGACGAGTCCGGTGAGCATGTCGTGACGGCGTGGACGAAGCTGGTGGCGCGCGCCGCCGAGGAGGCGTGATGACGGCGAAGGTGAGTTACGACTCGGTCGAGGTCGGTACGGAGCTGCCGCCGCAGTCCTTCCCGGTCACCCGCGCGACGCTCGTGCAGTACGCGGGCGCCTCGGGCGACTTCAACCCGATCCACTGGAACGAGAAGTTCGCGCGCGAGGTCGGGCTGGAGGACGTGATCGCCCACGGCATGTTCACCATGGCCGAGGCGATCCGCGTGGTCACGGACTGGGCCGGTGACCCGGGTGCGGTCGTCGAGTACGGGGTGCGGTTCACCCGGCAGGTCGTCGTCCCCAATGACGACAAGGGCGCGCTGATCGAGGTCAGCGCCAAGGTGGGCGCGCTGCTGGACGACAAGCGGGTGCGGGTCGACCTGACGGCGACGAGCGGTGACAAGAAGGTGCTGGGCATGTCCCGCGCCGTGGTGCAGCTCGGCTGACACCGTCGCGAGGTACTGACGTAAGGGGCGCGGTCCATGGGGCCGTGCCCCTTACGCATGGGGTCGTCACCCTGGGGCCCGCCCGTCACGCAGGGGGCGCGGCCCAGGGGCCGAGGTGCCCGGTCCCCGGAGCACGGACCGTACTCTTGTCCCCGTGCAGGAACTCCACGACGCGCCCCTCGCCCCCCTGACCACCTTCCGGCTCGGCGGCCCCGCCACCCGCCTCCTCACCGCGACGACCGACGCCGAAGTGGTCGAGGCCGTTCGCGAGGCAGACGACAGTGGCACCCCGCTCCTGGTCATCGGCGGCGGCAGCAACCTGGTCATCGGTGACAAGGGCTTCGAAGGCACCGCCCTGCGCATCGCGACCAAGGGCTTCGTGCTGGACGGTCCCACGCTCGAGCTGGCCGCCGGGGAGGTCTGGACGGACGCCGTCGCCCGCAGTGTGGAGGCCGGACTGGCGGGGCTCGAATGCCTGGCCGGCATCCCCGGTTCGGCGGGGGCCACCCCGATCCAGAACGTCGGGGCGTACGGGCAGGAGGTGTCGTCCACCATCACGGAAGTCGTCGCCTACGACCGGCGCACCCGGGAGACGGTGACGATCCCGAACTCCGAGTGCGCCTTCGCGTACCGGCACAGTCGCTTCAAGGCCGAACCTGACCGGTTCGTGGTGCTGCGTGTCCGCTTCGGGCTGGAAGAGGCGGGCGGCCTCTCCGCGCCCCTCAAGTACCCCGAGACGGCACGTGCCATGGGTGTGCAGGAGGGGGAGCGCGTTCCCGCCGCGGCCGCCCGTGAAACCGTGCTCCGGCTCCGCGCCGGCAAGGGCATGGTGCTCGACCCCGAGGACCACGACACCTGGTCGGCCGGGTCCTTCTTCACCAACCCGATCCTGGATCCGGCGCAGTTCGAGGCCTTCCTCGCCCGGGTGGCGCAGCACCTCGGACCGGACGTCACGCCCCCCGCCTTCCCCGCGGGCGAGGGACGCACCAAGACCTCGGCGGCCTGGCTCATCGACCGGGCCGGCTTCACCAAGGGATACGGCTCCGGGCCCGCCCGCATCTCCACCAAGCACACCCTGGCCCTCACGAACCGCGGCGCGGCGAGCACCGAGGATCTGCTGGCCCTGGCGCGCGAGGTCGTCGCCGGTGTCCACGACGTCTTCGGCGTCACGCTCGTCAACGAACCGGTGACCGTCGGCGTGAGCCTGTAGGCGCGGGGCCTCAGTACGCCACGCCCACCCCCTGCTTCACCGACGCCGGGTCGTCGGTCAGCGCCAGCATCGCGTGCGCCACGTCCGCCCGGGAGATGGACCGGCCGCTGCGCGGGTTGCTGCCGATGACCGTCCGGTAGTGGCCCGTCAGCGGTCCATTGGTGAGCTTCGGGGGACGGACCGACGTCCAGTCCGTCGCGGAGGCCGCCAGCGCGGCCTCCATGGCGGTGAGGTCCGCGTAGACCTCCTTCAGGATCGCGCCGATCGCCGCGAGCATCATGCGGTCGAGCAGCGGGTCGTCCGCGGGCTTCGGGGCGACCGGGGCCGCGCTCACCACGAGCAGCCGCCGGGTCCCCTCCGCCTCCATGGCCGTCAGCACGCTGCGGGTCAGCCGCTCCGCGATCCCGTCGGCCTTCCGGCCCCGGGCGCCGAGACCGGAGAGCACCGCGTCGCGGCCCGCGACCGCTTCGCGCAGCGCCTCCGGGTCGTCGATACGGGCCGCGGTGTGGACCGTGAGGCCGGAGAGCGGCACCGGCAGCCGCGCGGGATCGCGGACCACCGCCGTCACCTCGTGCCCCGCCGCCACCGCCTGGCGGACGATCTCCTGCCCGATACCGCCTGTCGCGCCGAACACCGTGAGCTTCATGGCACACCCTCCTAGGGTGGGTAAGTGTTCACTCACCTCTAGAGTGAGTGGGTACTCACCCACTCGTCAAGCTTCGTTGGAGAGCACATGGAGCAGAAGCCGGCCCGCGCCCGCATCATCGACGCCGCCCACCGGCTGATGCTCACCATCGGCCTGGCCCGGGCCACCACCAAGGAGATCGCCCGTGCCGCCGACTGCTCCGAGGCGGCGCTCTACAAGCACTTCCGCAGCAAGGAAGAGCTGTTCGTGGTGGTGCTGAAGGAGCGTCTGCCCAAGGTCGACGGGGTCCTGAAGCGGCTCATCGCCGACCCGGGGGAGGGGGAGCGGACGGTGGAGCGGAATCTCACGGAGATCGCGCGCGAGGCCGCCCTCTTCTACGAACAGAGCTTCCCGATCGCCGCGTCCCTGTACGCCGAGCCGAGGCTCAAGGAGCGCCACAACGCGGCCATGCGCGAGCTCGGAACCGGCCCCCACATCCCCATCCGCGGACTCGACGCGTATCTGCGCGCCGAACAGGCGGCGGGCCGGGTGCGGGCCGACGCCGACACGTACGCGGCCGCCTCCCTGCTCATGGGGGCCTGCGCCCAGCGGGCCTTCGCCTACGACGCGACGGAGACCGGGGAGCCGCCGCAGCCGCTCGACGTCTTCGCCGCCTCGGTCGCCCGGATGCTGCTGAGCGGGCTCACGGGATAGCTCCAGATACCGGGAGCGTCAGCCCGCCGGCTTGGCCAGCCAGGCGTCGACGCCCGCCAGGAGCTCCGTACGGACCGCTTCGGGCGCCGCCGAACCCCGTACCGACTGGCGTGCCAGCTCGGCCAGCTCCTCGTCGGTGAACGCGTGATGGCGGCGTACGAGGTCGTACTGCGCGGCCAGGCGGGACCCGAAGAGCAGCGGGTCGTCCGCCCCCAGCGCCATCGGTACACCGGCCTCGAACAGAGTGCGCAGGGGTACGTCTGACGGCTTCTCGTAGACGCCGAGCGCCACGTTCGACGCCGGGCACACCTCGCAGGTCACCCCGCGCTCTGCCAGCCTGCGCAGCAGCCGCGGGTCCTCGGCGGCCCGTACGCCGTGCCCGACCCGTGCCGCGTCGAGGTCGTCCAGGCAGTCGCGGACGCTGGAGGGGCCCGACAGTTCACCGCCGTGCGGCGCCGCCAGCAGGCCGCCCTCCCTGGCGATGGCGAAGGCCCGGTCGAAGTCGCGGGCCATGCCGCGCCGCTCGTCGTTGGAGAGCCCGAACCCGACGACGCCCCGGTCCGCATACCGCACCGCGAGCCGCGCCAGCGTCCTGGCGTCCAGCGGGTGCTTCATCCGGTTCGCGGCGATCACCACCCGGATCGGCAGCCCGGTGTCGAGCGAGGCGCTGTCCACCGCGTCGAGGATGATCTCGATCGCGGGGATGAGCCCGCCGAGCAGGGGTGCGTACGAGGTGGGGTCGACCTGGATCTCCAGCCAGCCGGAGCCGTCCGCCACGTCCTCCTGGGCGGCCTCGCGCACCAGCCGCTGGATGTCCTCGGGGGTCCGCAGGCAGGACCGGGCGATGTCGTAGAGCCGCTGGAAACGGAACCAGCCGCGCTCGTCCGTCGCCCGCAGGCTCGGGGGTTCGCCGCCGGTCAGCGCGTCGGGCAGCCGCACGCCGTACTTGTCGGCGAGTTCGAGCAGCGTCGTGGGCCGCATCGACCCGGTGAAATGCAAGTGCAGATGGGCCTTGGGCAATAGCCGTACGTCACGCTCCATTCAGGGATCTTGCCGCACGGAGGGGGTGTCGCGGTAGCCGGTTTCCCCATCGAGTTGCCCCTCGAACGGATGCGCGAACAAGAAAGCGACCCCCGGCCGGAGCCGAGGGTCGCCATCCAGGATCCCGGAGGTACTACGCCTTCGCCTCGCCCAGCAGCTTCTGGAGCCGCGAGACGCCCTCGACCAGGTCGTCGTCACCCAGCGCGTAGGAAAGACGCAGGTAGCCCGGGGTGCCGAAGGCCTCGCCCGGAACGACCGCGACCTCGGCCTCGTCCAGGATCAGCGCCGCCAGCTCCACCGACGTGGCCGGGCGCTTGCCGCGGATCTCCTTGCCGAGCAGCTCCTTCACCGACGGGTACGCGTAGAACGCGCCCTCGGGCTCGGGGCACAGGACGCCGTCGATCTCGTTGAGCATCCGCACGATGGTCTGCCGGCGCCGGTCGAAGGCGGTGCGCATCTCGGCGACCGCGTCCAGGTTCCCGGAGACGGCGGCCAGCGCGGCGATCTGGGCCACGTTGGAGACGTTGGACGTGGCGTGCGACTGCAGGTTCGTCGCCGCCTTCACCACGTCCTTGGGGCCGACGATCCAGCCCACGCGCCAGCCGGTCATCGCGTACGTCTTGGCGACACCGTTGACCACGATGCACTTGTCACGCAGCTCGGGCACGATCGCCGGCAGCGAGGTGAACTTCGCGTCGCCGTAGACGAGGTGCTCGTAGATCTCGTCGGTCAGCACCCACAGACCGTGCTCGACGGCCCACTTGCCGATCGCCTCGGCCTCCGCCTCGCTGTAGACCGCACCGGTCGGGTTCGACGGGGAGACGAACAGGACGACCTTCGTACGCTCCGTGCGCGCCGCCTCCAACTGCTCCACCGAGACCCGGTACCCGGTGGTCTCGTCGGCGACGACCTCCACCGGTACGCCGCCGGCGAGCCGGATCGACTCGGGGTAGGTGGTCCAGTACGGCGCCGGGACGATGACCTCGTCGCCCGGGTCGAGGATCGCGGCGAAGGCCTCGTAGATGGCCTGCTTGCCGCCGTTGGTCACCAGGATCTGGGAGGCGTCGACCTCGTATCCGGAGTCGCGCAGCGTCTTCTCGGCGATGGCGGCCTTGAGCTCGGGGAGCCCGCCCGCCGGGGTGTAGCGGTGGTACTTCGGGTTGCGGCAGGCCTCGACCGCGGCGTCGACGATGTAGCCGGGGGTCGGGAAGTCGGGCTCGCCCGCGCCGAAGCCGATCACCGGACGGCCGGCGGCCTTGAGGGCCTTGGCCTTGGCGTCGACGGCGAGGGTGGCGGACTCGGAGATGGCACCGATGCGGGCGGAGACCCGGCGCTCGGAGGGAGAAGTAGCAGCGCTCATGCCCCCCATGCTCGCAGACCGTATTCCCCGTCGGCACAGGGGTTTCAGGGACCGGACAGCAGGCGGACACCATGTGGACCGACGACCGGACAGCATCGGACAGGAACGGTCGGGAGCTATCTGTTCGACGCCGGGCCGCTGAGCACGTACACTCACCTGTCGTTGGCCTTCACCAGCCGCACCGTTCCTGCACCCGAGGCATTCGGGGACATGCGGTAGGTTGGTGGAAACCACAAAGGGTCGTAGCTCAATTGGTAGAGCACTGGTCTCCAAAACCAGCGGTTGGGGGTTCAAGTCCCTCCGGCCCTGCTACACACTCCTTCGCCAGGATGTGTGCGCATGTACGTACTTCAATGCACTGCCGTGCGGCTTCACCGGGCGCGGCACGGCCATGACCCGGAATCAGGTGAGAAGCGTGACGGACGCCGTGGGCTCCATCGACATGCCTGATGCCGAGGATGAAGTCCCCGAGTCGAAGAAGAAGACCCGGAAGGGCGGCAAGCGCGGCAAGAAGGGCCCTCTGGGCCGTCTCGCGCTCTTCTACCGCCAGATCGTCGCCGAGCTCCGCAAGGTTGTCTGGCCGACTCGCAACCAGCTGACGACATACACCTCCGTGGTGATTGTGTTCGTAGTCGTCATGATTGGTCTTGTTACCGTGATTGACTTCGGTTTCCAGCGGGTCATCAAGTACGTCTTCGGCTGATCCCGCGGAGGGCGCCTCATGAGGGCGCCCCTTTCGCATGTTCCACCCATTTGTATCCAGGAAGAAGCAGCCACCGTGTCTGACCCGAACCTGAACGACGCCGTCGAGCCGACGGCGGGCGCCTTCGAGTCCGCCGAGGACGAGCTCGACATCGTCGAGGCGGCGGACGCTGTGGAGCCGGACCAGGCTGAAGCTGCCGACGCCGCCGCGGGCGAGCCCGCCGAGCAGGCCGCCGTGCACACCGAGGACGCCGCCGAAGCCGACGACGAGGCCCCCGAGGCCGAAGCCGGTGACGACGAGGACGAGAGCCCCGAGGCCGAGGAAGCCGCCGACGAGGAAGAGGCCGAGCCGGCCGAGCCCGTCGACGCCGTCACCGCCCTGCGCGAGGAGCTCCGCACCCTCCCGGGCGAGTGGTACGTCATTCACACGTACGCCGGTTACGAGAAGCGTGTGAAGGCCAACCTGGAGCAGCGCGCCGTCTCGCTGAACGTGGAGGAGTTCGTCTATCAGGCCGAGGTGCCTGAGGAGGAAATCGTCCAGATCAAGAACGGCGAGCGCAAGAACGTCCGGCAGAACAAGCTCCCGGGTTACGTCCTGGTGCGCATGGACCTGACGAACGAGTCCTGGGGCGTCGTCCGCAACACGCCCGGCGTCACCGGCTTCGTGGGCAACGCCTACGACCCGTACCCGCTGACCCTGGACGAGATCGTCAAGATGCTCGCCCCGGAGGCCGAGGAGAAGGCGGCCCGCGAGGCCGCCGAGGCCGAGGGCAAGCCTGCTCCGTCCCGCAAGGTCGAGGTCCAGGTGCTGGACTTCGAGGTGGGCGACTCGGTCACCGTCACCGACGGCCCCTTCGCGACTCTGCAGGCGACGATCAACGAGATCAACGCCGACTCCAAGAAGGTCAAGGGTCTCGTGGAGATCTTCGGCCGGGAGACTCCGGTCGAGCTCAGCTTCGACCAGATCCAGAAGAACTAGCGGTTATTCGCCAGCTTCTGGACACATGCCTACCGAGCAGGTCAGACCGGCTGTCACAGCAGGTCTGACCTGCTCGGTTTTTGGTCGCGCAGCTATACCCGTTATCGTTGTGCGGTATGCCTGCATCCGGATGACCGGATGACGGCGAAAACTCTCACTAGGACCCGGAGAGAGCACATGCCTCCCAAGAAGAAGAAGATCACGGGGCTTATCAAGCTCCAGATCAACGCCGGTGCGGCCAACCCGGCCCCGCCGGTCGGCCCCGCACTGGGCCAGCACGGCGTCAACATCATGGAGTTCTGCAAGGCCTACAACGCCGCGACCGAGTCGCAGCGTGGCATGGTCGTGCCGGTGGAGATCACGGTCTACGAGGACCGCTCCTTCACCTTCATCACCAAGACTCCGCCGGCTGCCAAGCTGATCCTCAAGGCCGCGGGTGTGGACAAGGGCTCCGGCGAGCCGCACAAGACCAAGGTTGCCAAGCTGACGGCCGCCCAGGTCCGCGAGATCGCCACGACGAAGCTTCCCGACCTGAACGCCAATGACCTCGACGCCGCGTCGAAGATCATTGCCGGCACCGCCCGTTCCATGGGCATCACGGTCGAAGGCTGATTCAGCCCCACCCCCCAGTGGTAGGACCAAGCGCCGGTCCGCACCACGACTCCACATTCTGAAACCACAGGAGTAGAAGTGAAGCGCAGCAAGAACCTCCGCGCTGCGGACGCCAAGATCGACCGGGCGCGTAACTACGCCCCGCTCGAGGCCGTCCGTATCGCCAAGGACACCGCCTCCACGAAGTTCGACAGCACCGTCGAGGTCGCGTTTGCTCTGGGTGTTGACCCGCGCAAGGCCGACCAGATGGTCCGTGGCACCGTGAACCTCCCGCACGGCACCGGCAAGACCGCCCGGGTCCTGGTCTTCGCGACCGGTGACCGTGCTGCGGCCGCGGAAGCCGCGGGCGCCGACATCGTCGGCGCCGACGAGCTCATCGACGAGGTGGCGAAGGGCCGTCTGGACTTCGACGCCGTCGTCGCGACCCCGGACCTCATGGGCAAGGTCGGCCGCCTCGGCCGCGTGCTCGGTCCGCGTGGTCTGATGCCGAACCCGAAGACCGGCACCGTCACCCCGGACGTCGTGAAGGCTGTCAACGACATCAAGGGCGGCAAGATCGAGTTCCGCGTCGACAAGCACTCGAACCTGCACTTCATCATCGGCAAGACCTCGTTCGACGAGACCAAGCTGGTGGAGAACTACGCAGCGGCGCTGGACGAGATCCTCCGTCTGAAGCCGTCCGCCGCCAAGGGCCGCTACATCAAGAAGGCCACGCTGGCCACCACGATGGGCCCCGGCATCCCGCTGGACGCCAACCGCACCCGTAACCTCCTCGTCGAGGAGGACCCGGCCGCCGTCTGAGCCACCGCGCTCGTACGACCGCCGTGTCACGTGTGACATTGACGGGCCCCGCAACCTTTCGAGGTGCGGGGCCCGTCCTCGTATGTACGTACCAGTGGCTGTCGGTGCCGTGCGTTAGCGTGCGGAGCACAGAGAGCCGAACGAGGGGTGGAAGCGGACATGAGGACCAGTACCGTACGGCGCGTTGGCCTGGCCGTGGCTGTGGCGGCGGCGCTGACGTCGGTCGGGGCCTGTGGCGGATCGGACGACGGCTCCACGAGCAAGGCCAAGGGCAAGGACGGAAGCAGCGGCAGCGGCGTGGTGAAGACCGACGCGATCGCCGCGCTGCTCGACGTGCAGAAGAAGACCGGCGCGGCCAGCTCGGCGAAGGTCGAGGGCACCATGACGGTTGGCAGCGCCGTGTCCATGAAGCAGTCCGGGGCGCTCGACTGGAGCGACGGCGTCAGCGGCAGCATGGAGATCACGTACACCGGCGGCGCCATGGCCGACACCATGAAGAAGGCCGGCGGCAACGGCACGATGCAGGCCCGCTACTTCAAGGACGGCTACGCGGCGGACATGGGCGAGGTCATGGCCCGGCAGACCGGTGGCAAGCGCTGGATCAGCTACTCCTACGAGGACCTCGCCGAGCTCGGGGGCGCCTCCGGGGCGGCGATGAAGGACCAGATGCAGAACAGCACTCCCGACCAGGGACTGAAGTCGCTGCTGGCCTCCGGCGATGTGAAGGAGGTCGGCAAGGAGCAGGTCCGTGGTGTCGACACCACGCACTACTCCGGCACGGTCGACGTCGCCGATCTGACCGCCAAGACGTCGAAGCTGGACGCCGATCAGCTGACCGCTCTCAAGAAGCAGCTCAACGACGCCGGGATCACCACGGAGAAGATCGACATCTGGGTCGACGAGAACGACCTGCTGGTGAAGAAGAGCGAGCGCGGGCAGATGAAGACCGGCGAGCTCAACACCACCATGTTCTACAGCGACTACGGGACCAAGGTCTCGGTCGAGCGGCCGCCGGCCGGCGAGACCATCGGGTTCAAGGAGCTGCTCCAGCAGCAGCAGGGTGCGACCGCGGGAGCGTCCTAAACCTTCCGGACCACCCGAACCGGGACGGATTTGCCCGGCGCGACCCCTGTCGCGTACTCTTCTGCAGAAGCCAAAGACCGCTGGTCGTTGCTGAAATCCGCAAGGGTGACGGCAACCGAAGGATCCGTTGAATGCGGACGACCTGCGCAGGTGACTGTGGAAAAGCTCCCGTACTTTGTTCGGTCGAGCTTCGCCCTGGCGCCTGCGCCGGGGCGTTTCGTCTTTTCCGGGCCCTTTTGAGCGGTCCTCATCACCCGGAAGGAGGCCACGCTCATGGCAAGGCCCGACAAGGCTGCAGCGGTAGCCGAGCTCGCGGACCAGTTCCGCAGCTCGAACGCCGCCGTGCTGACCGAGTACCGGGGCCTCACCGTGGCACAGCTCAAGCAGCTGCGCCGTTCGCTCGGTGAGAACGCCCAGTACGCCGTGGTGAAGAACACGCTGACCAAGATCGCGGCCAACGAGGCCGGGATCGACACGCTGGACGACCTGTTCGCAGGTCCGACGGCGGTTGCCTTCGTCACCGGTGACCCGGTGGAGTCGGCGAAGGGTCTTCGTGACTTCGCCAAGGACAACCCCAACCTCATCATCAAGGGCGGTGTCCTTGACGGTAAGGCGCTGTCCGCCGATGAGATCAAGAAGCTCGCGGACCTCGAGTCCCGCGAGGTTCTGCTCGCCAAGCTGGCCGGCGCCATGAAGGGCAAGCAGACTCAGGCTGCGCAGCTCTTCCAGGCTCTGCCGTCGAAGTTCGTCCGCACCGCGGAAGCTCTTCGTGCCAAGCGGGAAGAGCAGGGCGGTGCCGGTACTCCGGCTCCCGCCGAGGCCGCCGAGTAATTTCGCTCAGCGGTCCAGCGGGCTCCACGTACGCCCGCCGACATATACATCCGGCACCTGCCGAATAGTGGAAGGACGCCATCATGGCGAAGCTCAGCCAGGAAGACCTGCTCGCTCAGTTCGAGGAGCTCACCCTCATCGAGCTCTCCGAGTTCGTTAAGGCCTTCGAGGAGAAGTTCGACGTCACCGCCGCCGCGGCCGTCGCCGTCGCCGGTCCCGCCGCCGCTGCCCCGGCCGAGGCCGCTGCCGAGCAGGACGAGTTCGACGTCATCCTCACCGCCGCCGGTGACAAGAAGATCCAGGTCATCAAGGTCGTGCGTGAGCTGACCTCCCTCGGCCTGAAGGAGGCCAAGGACCTCGTCGACGGCGCCCCGAAGCCCGTCGTCGAGAAGGTCGCCAAGGAGGCCGCCGAGAAGGCTGCCGAGTCCCTCAAGGCCGCCGGCGCCTCCGTCGAGGTCAAGTGACCCAGCGAGTCTTCTGACTCCTCTGGACCCCCGTGCCGCGAGGCGTGGGCGTCACTTCGCGAAAGGCGATCACCCGTATGGGTGGTCGCCTTTCGGCGTACCCGCGATGGGTGCCTTGCTCTTCGCGCGGTGACGAGTATGGTGATCTTCGCCGTGCGCCTCTCGTGAGGGGCACGGGTGGCGCCGACAGGCGGCGGGACGCGGGTCTCGGGGCCCGTACCGGCTGGGGGGCCTTGACGAACCGCACGAGGCGCGCAATTCTCAAGGCGCGTCGTCACATCGATCCGAATCCGAGGCATGGATCGATGGCGAACAGGGCAGTAAAGAAGAGCGCACCCCGCGCAGGGCTAGACATAGGTGTTGAGAACAGCTGTTGAGAGCAACGTGGGTCTCTGAGAACCCCGACTGGACATCAGTGTGCCGCTTGGCTACACTGACCCTTTGCGCTGCCTGTTAGCTGCCTCCTGCCCGTCACCAGGGGCATACCCATCTTGTGCACCGTGGACCGTTCATCCCTCACCTGGGATATCTGTCCACCTGTCCAGTTTGGGACCGGTACGCGCGTAGTGAGTCCGAGCCCTCGGAAGGACCCCCTCTTGGCCGCCTCGCGCAACGCCTCGACCGCGAATACGAACAACGGTGCCAGCACCGCCCCGCTGCGCATCTCTTTTGCAAAGATCAAGGAGCCCCTCGAGGTTCCGAACCTCCTCGCGCTGCAGACCGAGAGCTTTGACTGGCTCCTCGGTAATGCCGCCTGGAAGGCTCGCGTCGAGGCTGCTCTGGACAGTGGACAAGACGTCCCCACCAAGTCCGGCCTGGAGGAGATCTTCGAGGAGATCTCACCGATCGAGGACTTCTCCGGGTCGATGTCGCTTACGTTCCGCGACCACCGCTTCGAGCCCCCCAAGAACTCGATCGACGAGTGCAAGGAGCGCGACTTCACGTTCGCCGCCCCGCTCTTCGTCACGGCCGAGTTCACCAACAACGAGACCGGCGAGATCAAGTCCCAGACGGTCTTCATGGGCGATTTCCCGCTCATGACCAACAAGGGCACCTTCGTCATCAACGGCACCGAGCGTGTCGTCGTGTCGCAGCTGGTCCGCTCGCCGGGTGTCTACTTCGACTCCTCGATCGACAAGACGTCCGACAAGGACATCTTCTCCGCCAAGATCATCCCCTCCCGGGGTGCCTGGCTGGAGATGGAGATCGACAAGCGCGACATGGTCGGTGTCCGCATCGACCGCAAGCGCAAGCAGTCCGTCACCGTCCTCCTGAAGGCTCTCGGCTGGACCACCGAGCAGATCCTCGAGGAGTTCGGCGAGTACGAGTCCATGCGCGCCACCCTGGAGAAGGACCACACCCAGGGCCAGGACGACGCGCTGCTCGACATCTACCGCAAGCTGCGTCCGGGCGAGCCGCCGACGCGCGAGGCTGCTCAGACGCTGCTCGAGAACCTCTACTTCAACCCGAAGCGCTACGACCTCGCGAAGGTCGGCCGCTACAAGGTGAACAAGAAGCTCGGCGCGGACGAGCCGCTCGACGCCGGTGTCCTCACCAGCGACGACATCATCGCGACCATCAAGTACCTGGTGAAGCTGCACGCCGGGGAGACCGAGACGACCGGCGAGTCCGGCCGGGAGATCGTCGTCGAGACCGACGACATCGACCACTTCGGCAACCGTCGTCTGCGCAACGTCGGCGAGCTCATCCAGAACCAGGTCCGTACGGGTCTGGCCCGGATGGAGCGCGTCGTGCGTGAGCGCATGACGACTCAGGACGTCGAGGCCATCACGCCGCAGACCCTGATCAACATCCGGCCGGTCGTCGCCTCCATCAAGGAGTTCTTCGGCACCAGCCAGCTGTCGCAGTTCATGGACCAGAACAACCCGCTGTCGGGTCTCACCCACAAGCGCCGCCTGTCGGCTCTTGGCCCGGGTGGTCTGTCCCGTGAGCGGGCCGGCTTCGAGGTCCGTGACGTGCACCCGTCCCACTACGGACGCATGTGCCCGATCGAGACCCCTGAAGGCCCGAACATCGGTCTGATCGGTTCGCTCGCCTCGTACGGCCGCGTCAACGCGTTCGGCTTCATCGAGACGCCGTACCGCAAGGTCGTCGACGGCCAGGTCACCGACGAGGTCGACTACGTCACGGCCGACGAGGAAGACCGTTACGTCATCGCCCAGGCGAACGCGACGCTCTCCGACGAGCTGCGCTTCACCGAGCCCCGCGTCCTGGTCCGCCGTCGTGGCGGAGAGGTCGACTACGTGCCCGGCACCGAAGTCGACTACATGGACGTCTCGCCGCGCCAGATGGTGTCCGTCGCCACCGCGATGATCCCGTTCCTGGAGCACGACGACGCCAACCGTGCCCTCATGGGCGCGAACATGATGCGCCAGGCGGTGCCGCTCATCAAGTCGGAGGCCCCGCTCGTGGGCACCGGCATGGAGTACCGCTGCGCCACCGACGCCGGTGACGTACTGAAGGCCGAGAAGGACGGTGTGGTCCAGGAGGTCTCCGCGGACTACATCACCGTGACCAACGACGACGGCACGTACACCACGTACCGGATCGCGAAGTTCATGCGCTCCAACCAGGGCACCTCGGTCAACCAGAAGGTCGTCGTCTCCGAAGGCGACCGGGTTGTCGCCGAGCAGGTACTCGCCGACGGTCCGGCCACCGAGAACGGTGAGATGGCCCTCGGTAAGAACCTGCTCGTGGCGTTCATGCCGTGGGAGGGTCACAACTACGAGGACGCGATCATCCTGTCGCAGCGCCTCGTGCAGGACGACGTCCTCTCCTCGATCCACATCGAGGAGCACGAGGTCGACGCCCGTGACACCAAGCTCGGTCCGGAGGAGATCACCCGGGACATCCCGAACGTCTCCGAAGAGGTCCTCGCGGACCTCGACGAGCGCGGCATCATCCGCATCGGTGCCGAGGTCACGGCCGGTGACATCCTCGTCGGCAAGGTCACGCCCAAGGGCGAGACCGAGCTGACCCCCGAGGAGCGCCTGCTCCGCGCGATCTTCGGTGAGAAGGCGCGCGAAGTGCGCGACACCTCGCTGAAGGTGCCGCACGGCGAGATCGGCAAGATCATCGGTGTCCGCGTCTTCGACCGCGAAGAGGGCGACGAGCTGCCGCCGGGCGTGAACCAGCTGGTCCGCGTCTACGTCGCGCAGAAGCGCAAGATCACCGATGGTGACAAGCTCGCCGGCCGTCACGGCAACAAGGGCGTCATCTCGAAGATCCTCCCGATCGAGGACATGCCGTTCCTGGAGGACGGCACCCCGGTCGACATCATCCTCAACCCGCTGGGTGTCCCGTCCCGAATGAACCCGGGACAGGTCCTGGAGATCCACCTCGGCTGGCTCGCCAGCCGCGGCTGGGACGTCTCCGGCCTCGGTGACGAGTGGGCCAAGCGCCTGCAGCTCATCGGCGCCGACCAGGTCGCGCCCGGCACCAACGTCGCCACGCCCGTCTTCGACGGTGCGCGCGAGGACGAGATCACCGGCCTCTTCCAGGCCACGATCCCGAACCGCGACGGCGACCGGCTGGTCCAGCCCTCGGGCAAGGCCAACCTGTTCGACGGCCGCTCCGGCGAGCCGTTCCCGGAGCCGGTCTCGGTCGGCTACATGTACATCCTCAAGCTCCACCACCTCGTCGACGACAAGCTGCACGCTCGTTCGACGGGTCCGTACTCCATGATCACCCAGCAGCCGCTGGGTGGTAAGGCTCAGTTCGGTGGACAGCGCTTCGGTGAAATGGAGGTGTGGGCCCTTGAAGCTTATGGCGCCGCTTACGCCCTCCAGGAGCTGCTGACGATCAAGTCCGACGACGTGACCGGCCGCGTGAAGGTCTACGAGGCCATCGTCAAGGGCGAGAACATCCCCGAGCCCGGCATTCCCGAGTCCTTCAAGGTGCTCATCAAGGAAATGCAGTCGCTCTGCCTCAACGTGGAGGTGCTGTCCTCGGACGGCATGTCCATCGAGATGCGCGACACGGACGAGGACGTCTTCCGCGCGGCGGAGGAGCTCGGTATCGACCTGTCCCGGCGCGAGCCGAGCAGCGTCGAAGAGGTCTGACGGGTTGGCCGGCCGGATCCCAGTGATCCGGCCGGCTCTCCCCGGACCCGTTCAGACCATTGCTGAAGTGCCCCGATTTCTCGCTCAGGCGAGGGGGCTCGAACCCCCGAAAGAGGGATTGACGACAAGTGCTCGACGTCAACTTCTTCGACGAGCTGCGGATCGGCCTTGCCACCGCGGACGACATCCGGACCTGGTCCCACGGCGAAGTGAAGAAGCCGGAGACCATCAACTACCGCACGCTCAAGCCCGAAAAGGACGGACTCTTCTGCGAGAAGATCTTCGGTCCGACCCGGGACTGGGAGTGCTACTGCGGCAAGTACAAGCGTGTCCGCTTCAAGGGCATCATCTGTGAGCGCTGTGGCGTCGAGGTCACTCGCGCCAAGGTGCGCCGTGAGCGCATGGGCCACATCGAGCTTGCCGCTCCCGTCACCCACATCTGGTACTTCAAGGGCGTCCCGTCGCGCCTGGGCTACCTGCTGGACCTCGCGCCGAAGGACCTCGAGAAGGTCATCTACTTCGCCGCGTACATGATCACGTTCGTCGACGAGGAGCGCCGCACCCGCGACCTCCCGTCGCTGGAGGCTCACGTCTCCGTCGAGCGCCAGCAGGTCGAGAACCGTCGCGACTCGGACCTCGAGAACCGCGCCAAGAAGCTCGAGACCGACCTCGGCGAGCTCGAGGCCGAGGGCGCCAAGGCCGACGTGCGCCGCAAGGTGCGCGAAGGTGCCGAGCGTGAGATGAAGCAGCTGCGCGACCGTGCGCAGCGCGAGATCGACCGTCTCGACGAGGTGTGGAGCCGCTTCAAGAACCTCAAGGTCCAGGACCTCGAGGGCGACGAGCTGCTCTACCGCGAGCTGCGTGACCGCTTCGGCACGTACTTCGACGGCTGCATGGGTGCTGCTGCCCTGCAGAAGCGCCTGGAGTCGTTCGACCTCGACGAGGAGGCCGAGCGCCTCCGCGAGATCATCCGTACCGGCAAGGGCCAGAAGAAGACCCGCGCGCTCAAGCGCCTCAAGGTCGTCTCCGCGTTCCTGCAGACCAGCAACAAGCCCAAGGGCATGGTGCTCGACTGCGTGCCGGTCATCCCGCCGGACCTGCGTCCGATGGTGCAGCTGGACGGTGGCCGCTTCGCGACCTCCGACCTGAACGACCTGTACCGCCGTGTGATCAACCGCAACAACCGCCTCAAGCGTCTCCTTGACCTCGGTGCCCCCGAGATCATCGTGAACAACGAGAAGCGGATGCTGCAGGAGGCCGTCGACGCGCTGTTCGACAACGGCCGCCGCGGTCGCCCGGTCACCGGTCCCGGTAACCGCCCGCTCAAGTCCCTCAGCGACATGCTGAAGGGCAAGCAGGGTCGATTCCGTCAGAACCTTCTCGGTAAGCGTGTGGACTACTCCGCGCGTTCCGTGATCGTCGTCGGCCCGCAGCTGAAGCTGCACCAGTGCGGTCTGCCCAAGGCCATGGCGCTGGAGCTCTTCAAGCCGTTCGTGATGAAGCGCCTGGTGGACCTGAACCACGCGCAGAACATCAAGTCGGCCAAGCGCATGGTCGAGCGCGGCCGCACGGTCGTGTACGACGTCCTGGAAGAGGTCATCGCCGAGCACCCGGTTCTCCTGAACCGTGCGCCGACGCTGCACCGTCTCGGCATCCAGGCCTTCGAGCCGCAGCTGGTCGAGGGCAAGGCCATCCAGATCCACCCGCTCGTCTGCACCGCGTTCAACGCGGACTTCGACGGTGACCAGATGGCCGTGCACCTGCCGCTCTCCGCGGAGGCGCAGGCCGAGGCCCGCATCCTGATGCTGTCCTCGAACAACATCCTGAAGCCGGCCGACGGCCGTCCCGTCACCATGCCTACGCAGGACATGGTGCTGGGTCTGTTCTTCCTGACCACCGACGGCGAGCTCCGTGACACCAAGGGCGAGGGCCGCGCGTTCGGCTCCACGGCCGAGGCGATCATGGCGTTCGACGCCGGCGAGCTGGCGCTCCAGTCGTCCGTCGACATCCGCTTCCCGGTGGGCACCATCCCGCCGCGTGGCTGGGTGCCGCCGGTCGCCGAGGAGGGCGAGCCCGAGTACCAGCCGGGTGACACCTTCCGGCTGCGGACGAGCCTGGGCCGCGCGCTCTTCAACGAGCTGCTGCCCGAGGACTACCCGTTCGTCGACTACTCGGTCGGCAAGAAGCAGCTCTCCGAGATCGTCAACGACCTCGCCGAGCGCTACCCCAAGGTCATCGTGGCGGCGACGCTCGACAACCTGAAGGCGGCGGGCTTCCACTGGGCGACGCGCTCCGGCGTGACCGTCTCCGTTGCCGACATCGTCGTGCCCGAGGCCAAGAAGGCCATCGTCAAGGGCTACGAGGACCAGGACGAGAAGGTCCAGAAGCAGTACGAGCGCGGTCTGATCACCAAGGACGAGCGCACGCAGGAGCTCATCGCGATCTGGACCAAGGCGACCAACGAGGTTGCCGAGGCGATGAACGCGAACTTCCCCAAGACGAACCCCATCTTCATGATGGTTGACTCGGGTGCCCGAGGAAACATGATGCAGATGCGTCAGATCGCCGGTATGCGTGGTCTGGTGTCCAACGCCAAGAACGAGACGATTCCCCGTCCCATCAAGGCGTCCTTCCGTGAGGGCCTCACCGTTCTGGAGTACTTCATCTCCACGCACGGTGCCCGTAAGGGTCTGGCGGACACCGCCCTGCGTACCGCCGACTCGGGTTACCTGACCCGTCGTCTGGTGGACGTCTCGCAGGACGTGATCATTCGCGAGGAGGACTGCGGCACCGACCGCGGCCTCAAGCTGAAGATCGCGGTCAAGGGTGCCGACGGCGTGCTCCGCAAGACGGACGACGTCGAGACCTCGGTGTACGCCCGCATGCTCGCCGAGGACGTCGTCGTCGACGGCAAGGTCATCGCGCCTGCCAACGTCGACCTCGGTGACGTCCTGATCGACGCCCTGGTGGGCGCCGGCGTCGAGGAGGTCAAGACCCGCTCGGTCCTGACCTGTGAGTCCGCGGTCGGCACCTGTGCCTTCTGCTACGGACGCTCGCTCGCCACCGGCAAGCTGGTCGACATCGGTGAGGCGGTCGGCATCATCGCCGCCCAGTCCATCGGTGAGCCCGGTACCCAGCTGACGATGCGTACCTTCCACACCGGTGGTGTGGCCGGTGACGACATCACCCAGGGTCTGCCCCGAGTCGTCGAGCTCTTCGAAGCCCGTACGCCGAAGGGTGTCGCCCCGATCTCGGAGTCCGCGGGCCGGGTCCGGATCGAGGAGACCGAGAAGACCAAGAAGCTCGTGGTCACGCCGGACGACGGCAGCGAGGAGATTCCTTTCCCGATCTCCAAGCGCGCCCGTCTGCTGGTGGGCGAGGGCGACCACGTCGAGGTGGGCCAGAAGCTCACCGTGGGTGCCACCAACCCGCACGACGTGCTGCGGATCCTCGGTCAGCGCGCGGTCCAGGTCCACCTGGTCGGCGAAGTCCAGAAGGTCTACAACTCGCAGGGTGTGTCGATCCACGACAAGCACATCGAGATCATCATCCGGCAGATGCTCCGCCGCGTGACGATCATCGAGTCCGGCGACGCGGAACTGCTGCCGGGCGAGCTCGTCGAGCGCTCGAAGTTCGAGACCGAGAACCGTCGTGTGGTCCAGGAGAGCGGTCACCCCGCCTCCGGCCGACCGCAGCTGATGGGTATCACCAAGGCCTCGCTGGCGACGGAGTCGTGGCTGTCCGCGGCTTCCTTCCAGGAGACGACCAGGGTCCTGACGGACGCGGCGATCAACGCCAAGTCCGACTCCCTGATCGGCCTCAAGGAGAACGTCATCATCGGTAAGCTCATCCCGGCCGGTACGGGTCTGTCCCGCTACCGCAACATCCGGGTCGAGCCGACCGAGGAGGCCAAGGCCGCGATGTACTCGGCCGTCGGCTACGACGACATCGACTACTCGCCGTTCGGCACGGGCTCCGGCCAGGCCGTTCCGCTGGAGGACTACGACTACGGTCCGTACAACCAGTAGCAGTGAGTGAGAGGGCGCCCATCCCGTCTTGTACGGGGTGGGCGCCCTTCTGCGTGCCCGGACGCGGCACGGGTCAGTGCATGGTTCCCCACAGGGCGACGGCGAGGCCGGCGGTCGCGGTGAGGACGCCGATGCTCGCCAGTGGCCAGCGGGTGCGTTCCAGCGCGTCGAGCCGGGACTCGTGGTCCGCCAGTTGTTTGTCGGTCTGGTCGCTGCGCTGGACCAGCAGCGCCAGCTGGCCGTCGGCCCGGGCGAACCCGGCCTCCAACGTGCCGCGCAGGCGTTCCAGCTCCAGGGCGACGGCGACCGGGTTGTTCGGATCAGTCTCGGTCACGGGCGGCTCCTGTGGTCTCGTCCCCCGGCGGCTGCCCCGTACGCAGCCATGCGGGGAGCAGCGCCTGCACCCCCGGTACGGCCATCACCCGGGTCAGCGCCCCCGCGACGGCCAGGGCCCCGGCGACCCGGGGCAGGGTCGCCGGGACGCCGGACGCGTCGACAAGTGCGGGCAGGAGCACGGCAAGGGCAAGGGCGGTCTGGACCAGGGTGCGGAGGGTGCGGCGGGCGGCATCGGACATGTGCGCGGACCTCTCATTTCGTGTGCGGGACCTTGAGGGCGTTCCAGGAGGTGCGGCCCGGCACCCCGTCGGCGTCGCTGCCCCGGAAGCCGAGCTTGCGCTGCCAGGCGGCGTAGGAGCGGCGGTCGGCGTCGGTCCAGCGGGGGCCCGGGCCGACGGCGTACGACGAGCAGCCCTCGGCGGCGAGCCTCCGGCCCATGGCGGTGATCACGGGGGAGCTGGTGCGGCCGGAGAAGAACGAGGCGCCCGGGAACGGCTGGTAGCGGGGGGTGGCCGTTCCTCCGGCGGGCCGTGACGCGGACGCGCCGCCGGCCGGGGCGCTCAGCCGGGCCGAGACGCGGTCCCGGAGCGAGGGCATGGTGAATCCGCGCGGGTCGACCTTCCAGTCGGACCATTCCAGGTGGCCGATGACGCTGCGGGCGGTCCAGCCGTGGGCCCGGCAGATGGCGGCCGAGACGCGTTCGATCGCCTCGAGCTGGGCGGCCGGCCACGGGTCCTCGCCGTCACCGAGGTTGACGCACTCGAAACCGTAGAAGCGCGCGTTGCCGTCGACGGAACCGGCGCTTCCCTCGTGTTCGTGCGGGGCGGGCGGCCGGTCGCCGTAGTCCTCGGCGATGACCCGCTGGAGCACGGCCGGGTCGCCGCCGCCCGCGTGGTTGGCGCGGCCGTTGCCGACCAGGTGGACGGTGCCGGCCTTGTCGATGACGCCGTGGCACAGGGGGCCCGGCAGTGCGGAGTGGCCGTTGTAGCAGAGCTCGACGGAGGCGTCGGTGCCGCTGCTGACGGTGTGGTGGATCATCACGCCGTTCAGCGGGCCCCAGGCGCCCTTGTGGTTGCGGTTGTGGGTGCGCCAGTCCTCGTACTCGACGACATCGACGCCTTCGGCGTGCAACGCGGCGAGCAGTTGGTCGGCGGTCAGGGGAGTGGCCATGGTCGTGTGGTCCCTTCGTTCGGGGGCGTACGTGAGGGGCGGGCGTACGTGCGTAGGTGAAAGGGGCCCCGCACCACCCGGTGCGGGGCCCCTTTCACGAGGGCGGGGTCAGGAGAGCGCCGCCCAGATGGAGTTGGAGTCGGCCACCACCTTGTCGGTGGTGAAGGAGGTGGGCAGCGAGGTCTGGCCGGTGGTGCTCAGCCGGCCGTGACGGATGAACTTCCCGGGCATCCGGGCGCTGCCGCCGGGGGCCTCGCCCACGCTGGCCGCCCGCAGGAAGGCCGGGCCGCTGTTGCTGGGGCTGGGGCCGTTGACGACGAGGCCGACCCAGTAGTTGCCCACCCCCGCGCTGTACGGGACCGTCAGCGGGCAGACGACGGTCGTGCCCTCGGTCTTCGTGATCAGCGTGGTGAGGTTGGCGGTCACCCCGACCCGGGTGCCGGTGCCGGTGTAGAGGCCCGCGAACGAGGACGTGCTCATCGTGCCGCCGACGTAACCCGGGATGTAGAACACCACGTTCTGCACGGTCGTCGGCGCGTGCAGCGGGATGCCGATGAGGTACACCCAGCCGTTGATGCAGTACTGCGGGGTGGTCGCGGAACTCGCCGCCGGGTCGAACGCCCAGCCGCGGAAGCCCATGGACGAGGGGGTCCAGGTGCCGGCCGCCGACACCGCGTCCACGTAGCCGCGCCGGGTCAGGTGGTCGGCGGTGGTCGGGGCGGCCGTCGTGGAGGGCGGGGTGACGAACGTCTTGGCGCCCGTGATCTGCTGGGCGCCCGCCAGCAGGACCCCCTCGCCCACCGGAACCGCGTCCACGTCCGACGCGGCGAGGGAGACGGCGCCGGTGAGGCCGTTGACGGAGGTGACGGGGGCGCCGCCGAGTGCCAGGTAGCGGGCATCGCCCGCCGCCTGGGTCAGCGCGCTCAGGTCGCTCGCGGTCAGCACGACCTCACCGGTCTGCCCGTTGACGGAGGCGACGGCGCCGCCGCCCGCCGGGAGCTGCGCGGTCGGGACCAGCCCATCGGTGCCCAGGGTGGCCACGCCACCGGGCGCCCCGGCCGAGGCCGCGGCGAGGGCCGATACGTCCGCCGCGCCCAGCACGATGTCCGCCTCGGTGCGGCCGTTGACGGAGTGCACCGCGCCCGCCGGCCCGGCCGGGCCCTGGGGGCCGAGCTCCCCGGCGGGTCCCGGCGGGCCCGGCACGGCCACGTACTGCGGGGTGCCCGGATCGGCCGGGGCGATGTCGGCGAGGTCCACGGCGGGGACGGCGGCCGCCAGAGCGATCTGGTAGACGCGGCCGCCGCGGGCCAGGCCGGCGAGCTTCTCGGTGACGGTGTACGTCCACGCGAGGGGGTTCCAGCCCGGGGCGTCGGTGGCGGGCAGGACGACGCTGAACCTGCCCTCCGAGTCGAGCGTGACGCGGGTCGGACCGCCCAGGAAGAGGTCCTCCTCGGCGTGGGTGAGGAGCGCCGGGGGCCGGAATTCGACGGTGCCGCTCATCGGGCGGCCGTCGGGGGTCATGTAGCGGGCGGTGACGGTGACGGTGGGGATGTTTACAGGCAGCACTCGGGTGCCCTCCTCGGTGGTTGGTGGGGTGGCCGTCCGACGCGTCGGGGGCCGGGCCGGCACGGGGTGCGCGGCCGGTCCCGAAGCGCCTCAGGACTGGATGCCGTACAACGCCAGCGGACGGCAGCGCAGGGTGTCGCCGACCGCCGCGACCTTCGCCTGGATCTCGAACGTGACGGTGGCGCCGAAGGCGGCCGGCAGCCGCTCCGTGAAGGTCAGGCCGTCACCCGGCACGCCCACCGGACCCAGCGGGAGGCCGTCGACGAGCAGCCGCACCTCGGCGCCTGCGGTGCCCTCCGCGGCGACCACGCAGTGCAGCCGCGGGTGCTGGACGAGCCCCGGGCCCCGGTAGAGCGTCGTCCAGTCGGTCGACCCGGTGGACTCCCAGCGTGCGGCGTCGGCCGGGCCGGGCAGTGGGTACGGGATGTAGGGGCGGGCCAGTCCGCCGCGGGCGGCGTCGTCGGCGAAGACCACGTTGCCCCGGCGGTCGAAGACCTGCACCGGCTGGACGGGAAGGGTGTCCGGGGCCGCCGTCCAGACGGTCAGGGCCAGGGAGCCGTCGTCGCGGCGGACGACGAACCCCTGCTGCGGCTCGTCCTCACCGCCCCGGTCGGGCTGGACCCGCCCCAGGTAGAGCAGGTCCTCGTCGCCGGAGGTGCGTACGCGCAGCCGCCCCCGGTCGCCGATGACGACCTCGCCGCCCATGATCTGATTGAGCGCCGGAGTGGTGTTGGCGCTGCCCATCAGGTCCCTGACCTGGCGTTCCAGCGCGCGGATACGGTCGAGCAGGTCGGTGGGGATGATCGCCACGGGTCAGGCTCCTTCCAGGTAGAGGACGGCGGTCTCGGCCTTGGTGCGCTGCGGCGGGGTGACGGCGATGCCGACGATCCGGTAGGCGGCGTCCAGACCCTCGTGGTGCCACAGGTCGTGGATCCGCAGCCGGATGCGGGCGCCGAGGAGTGCCGGGGTGATCCGCCCGTCGAGCAGCACGGTCAGTTCCGGGATGACCTCGGGCCGGTTCTGCCGGGCCAGTTCGGCGGCGGCCAGCGAACGCAGGGTCGCCGCGTCCGTGACACCGCTGTGGTCGGAGGTGAGCTCCAGCCGTGGCCAGCCGGCCCCCAGGTCTCCGGGGGACTCCTCGCGGGCGGTGAGCGGCTGGGACTCCTGGGACTGGTCGGTGTTGGCGGAGTCGCCCCGGGCCACCCAGACGTTCGCCTGCACGGTGGAGTCCGTCGGCAGGTTGTAGGTGAGCACCTGGCCGGGGTGGCTGAGCACGATGTCCGTGTGCCCCGTCCGGATCTGCGGGTGGCCGAGCTGAAGGCGCTTGACCCGGCGGCCCTCGGCGTCCCGGTAACAGTGGATGCGCCACTCGAACCCGTCGCTCAGCCGGCCGAGGTTGTCGAGCAGTTCCCGAACGCGGGTGAGCGCGGAGTAGGCGTACGCGTAGTCCCGCACCACCCCGGACCGGTCGTGGCCCGGGCTGATGCCGATGTCGCCGCCGGGCTGTTCCTGCGCGTGCGTGATCAGGGTGTGGGCGATCTCGAACTGGTCCGTTCCGGTGCCCGCCAGGTCGTGGGCGAGGATGCGGTGGTCCAGGTAGGAGTCGAAGGTGCCGGCCTGGAACTGCACGGTCAGCCGGCCCTGTTCGTCGGAGACCGGTGTGCAGGTCCACAGGATTCCGCCCCACCAGATGTCGCCGTCGCGCTCCAGCCAGACCGCGGTGCGGCCGGGCTGGAGCGCGGCCCGTGCCCGGGCCGCGAGCGCGCCCCCGGGCAGGGGGACGGTGGCGGTGAGCGAGCCGGGCTTGCCTATGTAGTCGTCGAACTTGGTCTCGGTGAGCGGCAGCACGTCCAGGAGGCGGTCGGTGCGCAGGTCGCAGAAGAGCGCGCGGTAGACGGGCGTGGTGACGGATGCGGTCATCGGCTGCCTCACACGAGCGGGTCGACGCGGATGAATCGGTTGTCGAACCAGCCCTTGTTGCTGGTCGCGGAGGAGCAGTAGGCGGAGACCGCGGTGTAGTCGGCGCCGGCCTGGAGCCCGGTGACGCGGAAGGTGGTGGACACCGACGTGAGTGCCTTGGACCCGACCGCCGCCGCGCGCTCCTCGTCCGCCGCGAGGACCAGGGTCCCGCCCTTGCGGATGTTGACTCCCATCCGGGACCACTGGCCGTCGACCCCGGTGTTCCCCATGAAGCCGACGGTGATCAGGACCGCGCCCGTCACCGGCACGGTGAAGGTGGCGGAGACGGTGGGGCCCTTGGTGTCGTCGACCGCCTCGACCCAGGCGGTGGTGGCGCAGTAGCCGCCGTCGTTGTTGTACGCCCAGGCGGAGGACGGGACGGCCGGCCGCCAGACGGTGCCGTCCCAGCGCTGGAGCCGTCCGGCCTCGTCGCGGTACTGGCCGGTGTACTCACCCGAGGCGAGCGCCCCCTGCGGGGCGATGCCGCCGGTCTGGCGGGGGTAGTTCGCCCAGCGGGCGCCGTCCCAGCGCTGGAGGGTGCTGGAGGTGTCGCGGTACTGGCCCGGGTACCCGCCAGGGGTCTCGCGGTTCCACGAGTCGGCGAGGATGCCGCCGACGGCCACGGCCGACACGCGCATGTCGTACACGGCGTCGGCCCAGGCGATGCCGCCGGTGCCGACCGAGGCCCCCGCGGGAACCAGGACGCGGGCGAGCGGAAGCGAGGCTTCCGGGAGCTGCGGCGGCTCCGGGGTGGCCTCCGCCTTGCCCACGACGACCTCCAGCACGGCTTCCGTGCGGGCTCCGCCGTCGGCCTGGGCGTCGTACACCCGGACGACCACCAGGTCGATGCGCGGGTTGGAGGCGTCGCCGTCGCCGAAGGTCACGTCGGTGTAGTCGGTGAGTACGACCGGGTAGGCCCCGGCCGAGCCCCGGCCCTGGATCACGGCGCGTCCCGGTGCGACGCTGGCCTTCATTCCGGCGCTCTCGCCGAAGACGTAGAGACCGGACATGAGGTATTCGCCGCCGGCGGAGCCCGGGATGACGCCGCCGGTGCTGGTCAGGGCCCCGCTCGGGGTCATGGTGCCGGTGGGGGAGAGCCGGGTGTCCGCCCGGGACTGGCCTGTCTCGGTCTCGGTGCGGTTGATCAGCCAGGCGCTGCGTACGGGCATGTTGTCCTCCTGGTAAGGGATGGGAAGGTCGGTCGTGCGGCGCCGCGCCTCACCAATGGGCGTCGCGCCAGCGCAGGGTGGCGGAGGCCCGGGGGTCGGGGGTGGCGTCGTCGGAACGGAAGGCCAGCTCCGTGCGGCCCGGCGGCAGGTGGAACAGCTGCTCGGGGGACGAGGCGGGGGACGCGGTGTAGAGCCGGGAGGCGGTGGCGTTGAGGAGCACCGTGCCGGACTCCGTGTCGACGGTCAGGACGTCCTGGGGCCCGAGCACGATGTCGTAGCTCAGCTGCCGGCCGTCACCGAGCCGGGTCAGCGCCGGACGCCGGAGCGGGCCGCGGAACTCGACCACGGGGTGGGCTGCCGCCGCACCGTCGTTGACGGCGGTGCAGGTGCCGGCCGAGCCGGTCTCGCCCCACTCCAGCGGCCAGCGGACCCCCATGCCGGTGGCGCCCGGTTCGGCCGGCCAGTCCAGGCCCGGCTCGCTCACGGGCAGCGAAGCCCGCGTCTCCCGCAGGACCACACCGAACCGGCGCGGGTCGGTGGCGGTCCACTGGAGGCTGGTCCGGGCCGCGCCGTGCACCACGTAGGACCGGTCCTGCGGGACGACACGGCGGCTGACCCGGGCCCGGACGGCCAGCGTCTCGCCGTGCAGCCGCACGGCCAGCCACTGTTCGCCGCCGTCCGCGCCGGTGGCGGCCCGGAAGGCGGAGACGACGTCGAGGGCGTGCCCCGCCGCGCGCGGCAGCAGCCAGACGGACGCGCCGACCAGCCGGGGCTGCGCCCAGCGGGCGCCGGGCCAGGCGCCGTGCTGGTCGGGGCGGACGATGTCGCCGGTGTCCAGCACCGGCAGATCGTCCCAGCCGGTGAGGCCGGTGCGGTCGATCTCGTACGGCGTACCGGGCCCCATCAGCAGTCCGGCCCACTGGATCTGCCCGTCGCGGGTGATCAGTGAGCCGGGTGCGGTCTCCTGGGCGTATGTGGTTGTGGTCTCGGCCATGAGGGGCCGTCACCTCGCTTCAGTCGTGGGGCGGGTGGGTGCTCATGCCGCCGCCCCGTGCAGGAACAGCAGGTCGGTGGCGACGGCGAGCGGGCCGTTGCCCTCGGTGGCGTGGTAGGAGCGCAGCCGTGAGCGGTCCGTGGAGCCGCTGGGGCCCGTGGTGCGCGGCGGGGCGTCGACGGGGCGCAGCCGGCTGAGCGCGGACAGGGGCAGGACGGCGGAGCCGCCCGGTGACCTCGCGGGCTGGACGACGCCGCCTTCGGCGAGCTGGGGGATCTTGGGCAGGTCGACCCCGAACTTCTTGCCGAAGAAGTTGAAGCTGAGCTTGTTGAGGCCGTCGATGACCCAGTTGGCGAAGGAGATCAGCGCCTTGACCGGCCCGGTGACCGCGGCCATGACGCCCTGCATGCCGGTGCTGACGAAGCGGCCGATGCCGTCGAGGGTCCTGGACATGGCGTCCTTGACCCGGGTGAACATGTCGGGGATCTTCTTCCTGATCCAGTCCAGGACGGGCTGGATGACCGTGCGGAACCCGCTCCAGGCGCGGCGGATGAGGCCGGTCACGGCGTTGGTGGCCGAGGTGACGGCGGCCCGGGTGCCGCCGAAGTCCTTGGAGAGCAGGGCGCCGACGACGGCCAGGACCGCGGTGACGACCGCGAAGGCGGCCTTGAAGTAGGCCGAGATCACGGTGGCGTACACCTTGAGGACGGGGCCGAGGAACGTGCCGATGGTCTGGAAGGCCTTGAGGACCTGGTCGAAGACCTGCTTCATGATCTTCTGGCCGGTCTGCGAGTTGAGCGCGTACTCGATGAGGTAGCCGACCAGCGGGCTCACCAGGCCGAGGACGAACCCGAGCGGGTTGGCGCGCATGGCGATGTTGACGCCGGTCATCGCCCCGGAGGCGACCGTGAGGGCGCCGCCGAAGAGGCCCATGAGCGTGGACACCGCGCCGGAGCCCGCACCCAGGACGCCGACGACCGTGCTGAACAGGCCTGCCTCGGTGGCGATGGAGTTGAGGGGCGCGAGGGTGGTGCGGGCCTTGTTGCCGCCGGTACGGAGCTGGGTCGCCGTGCGGCCGGCGGTGCGGCCCGCCTTGGTGAGGGATTTCCCGGCCGCGTCCGCCTTGGTTTTGATCTGCCGGAGCTGGGTGCCGGCGGAGGTGGCAGAGCCCTTGATCCGGTCGGCGGCGGCTCCGGCCCGGCCGATGCCCTGGGCGACGGCCCGCACGGACTGCGCGGCTCCGGTGACGCGGCCGCGGAAGGAACCGAGCGCTCCGGCGACTCCCGCGAACGGGTCCGCGCCGGCGCCGATCGCCGCGGCACTCATCCGCGGGCCTTGGACAGGAAGAGCAGGGCGGCGGCCGTCTCCTGGAGGTCTGCCGTGGAGGCTTCGTAGTAGTTCTCGATCTGGAAGCCGGACACCGCTCCGGCCGTGGCGTTGACCGAGTCGGCCCTGGCCCGGCGGGCGGTGTGCTGGAGCAGCCGGTCCAGCTTGGACAGCGGGAGCACGGCCTCCGCCTCACCGGCCTCGGCGACGATGGCGTGCACACCGCCGTTGCGCGGGGCCACGATGCCGCCGGCCGCCAGCTGCGGGATCTTCGGCAGGCTGATGCCGAAGGTCTTGCCGCCGACACCGGGGACCCAGCCGGGGATCGAGACCTTGATGCGGTTGAGCTTGTCGATCGCGGAGTTGATGAGCCGGATCACGGAGTTGATCGGGCCCTTCACCGCCCCTGTGATCTTGTCGAAGGCTCGTTTCGCGATGCCCTGCAACCCGCCCCAGATGCTGGACAGCTTCTCCTTGACCTTGCTGAAGGCCTGGGGGATGACGTCACGGATCCAGTTGATGACAGGCGAGATGATTTTCTTGATGCCGTTCCAGACGCTGGAGATCACCTTCTTGACGGCGTTCATCACCGTCGTGATGATCTTCTTCCAGGCGTTGAAGTAGGTCGTGACGACCTTGGCGACGGCCTTGATGACGACGGTGATCGCCTTCTTGATGCCGTCCCAGACCGTCTTGATCAGCGCCCCGGCCTTCTTCATGATCGGTCCGACGGCCTTCATGACCGAGCTGATGACCTTCTTGATCGCGTCGAAGGCGACCTTGAGGACCTTCTGCATGGTCTTCGACCGGGCGGCCATCTCGACCACCTTCTCGACCAGCGGGGCGAGCAGGGAGAGCAGCTGGCCGACGAGGTTGCCCTTCATCGACTTGTTGAGCCCCTTCATGCCCTTGGACGCCTTGTCGGCGCCGGACTTGAACTTGCCGACCTGGGTGCCGCTCTTCTGGCCGGTCTTGCCGGCCTTGGACATCGAGCGCTCGGCCTTGTCGGCGGACTGCTGGATCTTGGCGAGTTCGCGGGCGGAGCCCTGCGCGGAGCTCTTGATCTTCTTGAGTTCGCGGTCACCGGCCGAGGCCTGCCGGCCCAGGGCGTCGGCGGCCTTGCCGGCCACCTGGGTGCCGGTCTTGAAGCTGTTGAGGGAAGTTGTCGCTCTCCCGAGTGATCGCACCAGGGACATATGTCCACCTCTTTCTCGGCAGGGGATGGCGTTTCGCCCGGATCATCCGAGGGCCGAGACCAACTGATCGATCCGTGTGTGCAGCTCGTTGAGCTCGGCGGAGGCGGCACGCGTGGACGGGATGGTCCCGGGCGACAGCGGGACGCCCGACCGCACCTGATTGCGGGTGTTGTGCCGGGCGCGCGTATTCGCGGCGACCCGTTTGTCCAGAGCGTCGATCCTCTTGTTCAGCTTCTTCGCGACTTCCTTGATCCGGAGAGTGAGCCGCTGGTCGAGTTTGTGGAATCTGCTGTTGAGCTCCAGTTCCGCCCTGTGCGCGCTCGTGCGGAACTGTTTCTGCCACTGTTTGCGCCGCGTGACGAAGTTGGCCATGCGCGCTACATTCCGGTTGATTCGTTCCGTCAGATCCAGAAGCGTGAAGTCGTACTTCACGATGGTGAGACCGATCGATGCGAAGGTGGCCCCGATCATGCCTGCGGTCAGCCCGGTTACGAGGCCCATGAATTCCGGTGTTTTGAAATACCGGCGGTCAGGAGCCCAGACAGATTCTCCGGCCTTTTCGATCTCGGAAGTGATCAGACTTTTTAGGGATGCCTCGAAACTCGCTTTTTCCTTCTTTTCTGATGCCTTCTTCTCCTCGCCACCCTTGACGAGGAAGGCAAACTTCTCCTTGTCGAGTTTGGTCTGGATCTGAGTCGTGAGTCGTGAATCCTGTGAAGTCAGATCCTCCCTGATTTGCCTTATCTGTTCCTCGGGGCTGCTCATAGCGATCCTCGCCTTCCTCTGATACCGTCAGCCGAATGAGTGATTCAGTCGGAATGGGTGTGACAGAGAATGCTTCGGGCGGTAAAATGCCGCTCCGTCATGCTTTAGCCGTGGTCGGGGTATTTCTCCAGTTCTGCGGGGCCACGCTCCTCATCGAACTGTTCAGCCGGGCAGGAAATCTCTCGGCCTGTGGCTACCGGGCCGGCGTGGCCTGCGAAAAGGGATCGGCGCTGCTGGGCCTGGGTGCCCCGGTCTTCATCGCGGGCATTCTGTTCTTCGGTCTCCTGGACCGAGGTGCCGGTTGGGCGGGGTCGGCGAAAGTGTTCAGCGGGCTGTCCCTGCTGTACGGAACCGCGGGCATCGGCCTGGTCTTCGCATGGGCCGCGGCCACCGCAGACAGTGTCGTGCGGTCCGCAGTGGCCGGCGTGCTCGCGGTCATTCCGCTCTGGGTATGCGTGGTTCTCGCCAGAGGGTTTTTCCAAGGCCTCCGCCGACATGGCGCCAAGTGGTGGGCGAAGGAGACCTTCTGGACGCTCGAGGACCTTCCCCAGTCAAAGCGTGCACGAAAGCGGATCCTGCGGACGAGAGGTCTCGATCTCGGGCGCATGCGGAATGGCAGACTGGAACCCGAAACGCGGCAGGAGAAATTCCACTGGACTCTCTTCTTCGTGGAATCGTGCGCGGCTCTGATCGGCGGAGTGCTGGCCGGGTGGCTGTTCATCGTCAGTGTGTCCTCGTGACCGCACCCGGGGACCTGTCCGCGGTCATGTGGGGCGGCACCGGGTGAGGGACGAAAGGCCGCGCGCCGGGCTCAGGCGAAGAACCGCATGAGTTCGCCGCGGTCGGGCGTCTCCGGCGAGGGGGAGTCCGGGCCTTCCGGTGGCTCTTCGGTGTCACCGGGCCTCGGCACCGGCACCGGCGGCTCCGGCGCGTCGGAGTCCTCGTCCGTGTTGACCGAGGCGAACATCCAGTTGGCGGCGGCGAGATGGTCCACGGCGGCGGCCAGGAGGTAGTCCGTCACCGTCCAGTCGGCGCTGTCCCCGTGGAGTTCCTGGGCGACGGCGCTGTCGCGTGGCATGTGCTTGACCAGCACCGCGAGCCGGCGGCTGGTGAGCCGGCCGCGATACCAGTCGAGCAGGTCCACGCCGAAGTGCCGCAGCAGGTCGGCCTCCAGAGCCTCGGCGTGTTCTTCCGCGAACGCGTCGAGGCTCAGCCTTCCCCCAGGCCGAGCCCGGTCTCCTTGCCGTACGCCTCCAGGATCGCGGCGATGTCCTGCATGGTGATGTCGTGCCGCTCGAAGCGCGCGAACTGCTCCTCGCCCAGCAGCAGTTTCAGCAGGCCGTCGACGTCGTTGTCGTCGAGGGAGCGGAGCGCCTTGGCGGTGGAGCGGCCCAGTTCGGTGGGCAGTTCGAAGGTGTCGTCGTCCAGGTCGAAGGACCAGGAGCGGCCGAGCGCCTCCATGCGCTGGGCGCGGGCGGCGTTGACGTCGAATGAAGCCATGGGTGGCGGTTCTCCTTACGTGAGCGTGTGGGGCGGGGGTGCCGGGGCGGGGCCGGGGTGAGCCGGCCCCGCCCCGGCGGGGAATCAGGCGCCGGCGCCGGCCGGAACCTGGTAGGCGGCGTCCTTCATGACGAAGGTGGCGAGCGCCTGGTCGTTGCCCGGGGAGAGGGCGGTGAAGGTGACACCGAGCATCGCGGCCGCCTTGCGGGCGAGCTTGATGTCGTCGGTGGCCGTCACCTGGCCGCGCGGGATGACGAAGCGGTAGGTGACCGCCGTGCCGTCGGTGAACTCCAGGCCGAGCGCGCGCTCGTCGAAGGTCGGGCCGTCCGGCACGTCGAACTGGACGATGTCCGGCTTGGTCGTGTCCCGGCGGATGCCTTCCTTGGCGCCGCCCAGGAAGAAGGGCAGCGTGTCCTCGTTGAACTGGAGCATCGAGAACTTCAGCGTCAGGTCGCGGTCCGCGTAGATGAACCGGGCCGGGCTGATCGACTGCCACGTCTCGACCGGGTCCAGCTTGTCCTTCTTGGAGAAGGTCACCCCGTCCGTGGAGGTGTAGCCGAGGTCGGTCCACTCCACGCCCCAGTCGGCCGACGGGTCGTCGGAGAAGGCGGCCGGGAGGGGGGCGTTGATGTCCGCGACGAGGATGCGGCCGGTGCCGGCCACGCGGATCTCGGACGAGTTGTTGCCTGCCATGGATGGCTCCTTGGGATGAATCGGTGTGGGGTCGTGCCTGCCGTGGGTACGGCAAAGGCCCCGCCGGTGGCAGGGCCTCGTCTGTGGCGGCGCGGGATCGCGCCGGGGTGGTGGTGTCCGGGTCAGCCGATGCGCAGCGAGACCCGCATGACGGTGAGGTAGCGGTTGGCCGCCGGGTACAGGTACTCGGGCAGCCAGCGCGGGCCGTCGGCCTCGACCACGTCGGTGATCACGACATTCGTCCCGTACGTCCGGCCGACCGCCGAGAGCAGCTCGGCGCGGGCGGCGTTGGCGAGGCGGTGCGCGGTCACCTTGTCGGGGCCGTAGGCCTCCAACTCGATGAGCGGCCGGTCGAGATGGAGGTCGTCGATCCAGGCACCGCCGCGCCGGGAGACGATCACCGCCGGCTGGGTGCCGTCGAAGCCCGGCGGCGGGGTCTCGTCCACGACCGCGTCCGCGAGGTCCGGGCGGTCGGAGAGGAGCTCCACGACGATGGCCTCGACGTCGGGGAAGGTGCTCGGGGGTGAACTCATGACGGGGCATCACTCCTGTTCGTGGCCGGTCGGCCGCCGAGGGGCGTACGGGTACGGGAACGGCGGAGCTGCGCCCCGGAGGGAAGGTGGGCGCAGCTCCGCCGCTGCACCAACTGTGACGCATAACGTGCGTGCGCGCAACTATTTAGTGCGAGGTGGCAATCTCGAACGCGCCGGCAACTCCCGCGTGAGGGGGGCCGGGTGCGTTAGTCTGCGGGTATCGAACACACATTCGAGAGGTGGCGGTTCTGAAGCACGGAGCGCCGTTACTGGGCGTGCGGCACAAGGAAGTGGAGCGGGTGTGGACGGGAGCACGATGGTGATCGGGGCCCAGGATCGGCTGGCCGATGTCATGGCCGCTGTGGTCGAAGTGGCCGCGGAGTCGGGGGAGTCGGGTACGTACACCGCGGACGTCGCCCGGACGCTCACCGCCGTCGTCGGCAAGGTCGCGGCGAGGGTCGCCGTGGAGGCGGAGACGCGGGGGTTCCGCAGCGGCTGGGGCGAGGCGGTGGCGCTGACCTCCGGGGGCAAGGGGGAGAGCGCCCAGGTGTTCCGGATGTAGCCCGCGCCGAGGGCGAAGGGGGTCCCGCGCCCCGGGGTGGCGGACCCGTGCGCGAGGCGGGGGCGTGCGCGAGGCGCGGACCCGCGCCCCGGGATGGCGGACCCGAGGGCCAGGCGGGGGCCCGCGCCTCGGGATGGCGGACCCGAGGGCCAGGGGGGCCCGCGCCTCGGGATGGCGGACCCGTGCGCGAGGCGGGGGCGTGCGCGAGGCGCGGACCCGCGCCCCGGGATGGCGGACCCGAGGGCCAGGCGGGGGCCCGCGCCTCGGGATGGCGGACCCGTGTGCGAGGCGGGCAGGGGGATGGGGGCATGGCGAAGGGGGGAGGGGCGGACCCTGCGCGGGCCTGCCCCTCCCCCCCCCTTCACCTCTGCCGTCCTCAGCCGGCCGTACGCGGCTTCCGCCGCGCGGCCCGCTCCGCCGCGAAGACGTCCTCCAGCCGGAACAACTGTGCCCGGCCCTGCTTCCCCGCGGGGGTCAGGCGCCCGAGCTGCACCCACTTGCGGATCGTCGCCGGAGTCACGCCCGCCTCGTCGGCGGCCAGCGCTCCGGTGAGCAAGGTCGCCGCGGTCACCGGCGCACCTCCTTCTCCGCGCTGTCCACCGTCGAGCCGCTCAGCTCGGTGAGGTCCCCGCCGGACTCCGCCGCCAGCCGCGCCCAGGCGCCCTCGCTCCAGGCGTGCCGGTGGGCCGGGTCCGTACGGCAGTCGCAGTCCTGGCCGGTGCACCGGCAGGCGGGGTTCACGCACAGCACCGCGCGCCGGGCCGGGAAGGCGCGCAGGGAGACCGAATCGCACCACGGGCAGCGGCCGCGGACCCGGACGACGGGTTCCGCCGCACCCAGTGCACGGGTGCAGCGCCGCGCCATCCGGCGGGCCTCGTCCCGGATATGAGCCGTGAGCAGCGGGTCTTCGGCCGCCTGTCCGAGCAGGGCGGCGACGCGGAGCAGCCGCTCGGCCACCCGGGCGCGCCGGGGACGCGGCAGGCGCAGCCGGTCGTGCACCGCCTCGTCGAGTTCCACCACGCCGTCGCTGATGTCGCGGATGGCGTCGGAGACGTGCAGCCGCAGGGGCGCGGTGGTGGGGCCGGACGGGGTGAGGCCGTGCAGTTGTTCGGCCCGCAGCGCCTCCTCCCGTTCGGCGCGGCTGCGGCCCGCCGGGGCGGACGCCCTGCCGAGGTCCGGCGGGGGAGCGGAGGAGGAGTGGGGTGACGGTGCCAGTTCGCCGAGCAGCTCCGGGAACTGCCTCAGCAGCAGTTCGATCCAGAGCAGGGCGTCGCGGGCGGGCTGGTCGGTCTTCTCGTTCTCGGTGCGCGTGGTCATGGGCGGTCCCTTCTCCCCGGACACGGTTCGTTGCGTGGTCGCACGTTCGCATGTTGCGCGCTCGCGCGCAAACGCTATTGGCCGGAAGGTGCGGCCTTTATGTCGACCGAATCCTCACAAACGAGACGGGGCGAGAGGGTAATTCCGTGCGCGCAAGCGCGATACTCTGAGGTTCGCTTCGGAGGGAGGCGACCGCTCATGACCACAGGCGAACTCGACCGCTTCGCGACCTGGATCGAGGGACTGATCCGACAGCGCGGCTTCGACATCGACAGCCCGCGCGGTGGCGGAAAATCGCGCCTGGCCGACGAGGCCGGAGTCCACCGGGCCGCCATCACCCGGCTGCTCCAGCGCCAGAGCATGCCCGACCTGGAGACCACGCGACGGCTGGCCCAGGTGCTCCAGGTCCCGGTGCGCGACATGCTCATCCAGTCCGGCCGGCTCACCGAGGAGGACCTGCCGCTGCCGTCGGCCGGCCGGAACTCCACGGGCGGCGAAGGGCGCCTCACGCTGGAGGAGGCGGCGGACGGCCTGGGGGTCGCGGCGGACCAGCGGGAGATGTTCATCAGGATCGCCGGCCAGTTCCTGCCCTCGGAATCGGCGGCGGCCGCCGGGCGCCGGGCGCCGCTCGCCTCCGACTGACGTACGCCTCCGGGTCGCGTCCCGGTGCCGCTTGTGGATCATGGGTCGTCCCCGGCGCGCCGCCTCCGGTGCGGGCCCGTAAGCTGGGCCGGCCTGTCCCCCCGCTCCAACAGGCGTGCGCGCAGCGGTGACGCGACGCGCACCCGCACGCTATGCGCACGACCCTGTGCCGGTGCGCGGTTCGGGCCGAAGAACGGGGGTGCGCGTGGCCGAGCGTGAAGAGCGACCCCGGATTCCCGCCGAAGAGCCCGCTACGGCGGAGCCGGCCGCCTCCGTGCCGGCCGCCTCCGTGCCGGCCACGTCCGCGCCGGCCGCCTCCGCCGAAGCCGCCGACCCGACGGGCTCCTCCAGCGGCAAGCTCCCTCCCGGCGACAGCGCACCCGACGCGGCCCCGCCGTCCGTGGGTGACCCCGTCGACGACGCGGACACCCTCTCCGGGCTCCTCGCCGCACTCGGCCGCCATCTCGAGAGCCACGCGCCCGACGAGGTCGTGGTGCTGCTGCGGGAGGAGATGGAACGGCGTGAGCTGCGCGCCTACTCCAACGGCTGGCGCGATGCCGCCGCCCAGTACGAGCCGGCGCTCCAGGAGGCGAGGGCGGCAGGCGGCCGAACCTTACGGCTGGTGAGCAGGGCGACCGGGCAGGCGGCCGTGATCCCGCTCCGGCGGCAGCCGGGCGGCGCGGCGGACCGGGCCCGGGAGGACGACGCGGCCGGCGAGCGGACCGGACCGGCGGCCGACGGGGAGCGAGGGACCAGGCCTGCCGCTTCCGCCCCCGCCCTGGTCCCCAAGAGCCGAAGCTCCCGGGTGCCCACGATCCCGCGGCTGCGCCCTCCGTCGCGGCGGCCGTCCGGAGACGCGAATCGCGTCACGCCCGACGGCGAGCCCCTGTGACGTGGGACACGGGACGGCGCGCCAGGTGGGGCGCGCCTTGGGGCCGCCCCCGAGCGGGCGTCGGCCTCGGGGCATTTGTTTTGACCGGAGTCGACGAGGTAGGTACGCTCAGACCTTGTGCCTGGGGTGTGCCTGGGCTCGTGTGCGTGTCCTCAACCGCACGGCGAGTTCGTCTTTGGCCACCGCAATCTGTGCTTCCACTGCTCCAGGGGAGTGGCCCGCAGCATTCGACACACCCGACCGCGTGGGTCGGTGAGTGTTCCAGGTTAGTTTCACCGACGGCACACAGAAACCGGAGAAGTAGTGCCTACGATTCAGCAGCTGGTCCGGAAGGGCCGGCAGGACAAGGTCGAGAAGAACAAGACGCCCGCGCTCGAGGGTTCGCCCCAGCGCCGCGGCGTCTGCACGCGTGTGTTCACGACCACCCCGAAGAAGCCGAACTCCGCGCTCCGGAAGGTCGCACGTGTGCGTCTGACCTCCGGCATCGAGGTCACGGCCTACATCCCGGGTGAGGGACACAACCTGCAGGAGCACTCCATCGTGCTCGTGCGTGGTGGCCGTGTGAAGGACCTGCCGGGTGTTCGCTACAAGATCATCCGCGGCTCCCTTGACACCCAGGGTGTCAAGAACCGCAAGCAGGCCCGCAGCCGCTACGGCGCCAAGAAGGAGAAGTAAGAATGCCTCGTAAGGGCCCCGCCCCGAAGCGCCCGGTCATCATTGACCCGGTCTATGGTTCTCCTCTTGTCACCTCGCTGATCAACAAGATCCTGCTCAACGGCAAGCGCTCCACCGCCGAGCGGATCGTGTACGGCGCCATGGAAGGCCTCCGCGAGAAGACCGGCGCTGACCCGGTCATCACGCTGAAGCGCGCGCTTGAGAACGTCAAGCCCTCGCTCGAGGTCAAGTCCCGCCGTGTCGGTGGCGCCACGTACCAGGTGCCGATCGAGGTCAAGCCCGGTCGCGCTGCCACCCTCGCGCTGCGCTGGGTCGTCGGTTACTCCCGCGCCCGTCGCGAGAAGACGATGACCGAGCGGCTCATGAACGAGCTGCTCGACGCCTCCAACGGTCTTGGCGCTGCCGTCAAGAAGCGCGAGGACACCCACAAGATGGCCGAGTCCAACAAGGCCTTCGCGCACTACCGCTGGTAGTCGCTTACCCCATCGAGACCGAGAGAAGATTGAGCCTTATGGCCACCACTTCGCTTGACCTGGCCAAGGTCCGCAACATTGGGATCATGGCCCACATCGACGCGGGCAAGACGACCACCACAGAGCGGATCCTGTTCTACACCGGCGTCTCGTACAAGATCGGTGAAGTCCACGACGGCGCTGCCACGATGGACTGGATGGAGCAGGAGCAGGAGCGCGGCATCACGATCACGTCCGCCGCGACGACCTGTCACTGGCCGCTCAATGATGTTGACCACACCATCAACATCATCGACACCCCGGGTCACGTCGACTTCACCGTCGAGGTGGAGCGTTCGCTCCGCGTCCTCGACGGTGCCGTCACCGTGTTCGACGGTGTGGCCGGCGTCGAGCCGCAGTCCGAGACCGTGTGGCGTCAGGCGGACCGCTACGGCGTGCCGCGTATCTGCTTCGTCAACAAGCTCGACCGCACCGGTGCGGACTTCTTCCGTTGCGTCGACATGATCGTCGAGCGCCTCGGCGCTGTCCCGATCGTCATGCAGCTCCCCATCGGCGCCGAGGCGGACTTCACGGGCGTCGTCGACCTCGTGTCGATGAAGGCCTTCGTGTACCCCGAAGAGGCCGCCAAGGGCGAGATGTACAACGTCGTCGAGATCCCGGACAACCTGAAGGAGGCCGCCGAGGAATGGCGCGGCAAGCTCCTTGAGGCCGTCTCGGAGAACGACGACGCCATGATGGAGCTGTACCTGGAGGGCGAGGAGCCCACCCAGGACCAGCTGCACGAGGCGATCCGTCGGATCACCCTCGCGTCGAAGGGCACCGCGGACTCCGTCACGGTCACCCCGGTGTTCTGTGGCACCGCGTTCAAGAACAAGGGCGTCCAGCCCCTGCTCGACGCGGTCGTCCGTTACCTGCCTTCGCCCCTGGACGTCGAGGCCATCGAAGGCCACGACGTCAAGGACCCCGAGAAGGTCATCTCGCGCAAGCCTTCGGACGACGAGCCGTTCTCCGGCCTGGCGTTCAAGATCGCGAGCGACCCGCACCTCGGCAAGCTCACCTTCGTCCGGATCTACTCCGGTCGCCTCGAGGCCGGCACCGCGGTGCTGAACTCGGTCAAGGGCAAGAAGGAGCGCATCGGCAAGATCTACCGCATGCACGCGAACAAGCGTGAGGAGATCGCGTCGGTGGGCGCCGGTGACATCATCGCCGTCATGGGCCTGAAGCAGACCACCACCGGTGAGACGCTGTGTGACGACAAGAACCCGGTCATCCTGGAGTCCATGGACTTCCCGGCGCCGGTCATTCAGGTCGCCATCGAGCCCAAGTCCAAGGGTGACCAGGAGAAGCTGGGTGTCGCCATCCAGCGCCTCTCCGAGGAGGACCCGTCCTTCCAGGTGCACTCCGACGAGGAGACCGGCCAGACCATCATCGGTGGTATGGGCGAGCTTCACCTCGAGGTGCTCGTCGACCGCATGAAGCGCGAGTTCCGCGTCGAGGCGAACGTCGGCAAGCCGCAGGTCGCGTACCGCGAGACGATCCGCAAGGCCGTCGAGCGCATCGACTACACGCACAAGAAGCAGACTGGTGGTACCGGCCAGTTCGCGAAGGTGCAGATCGCCATCGAGCCCATCGAGGGTGGCGACGCGTCCTACGAGTTCGTCAACAAGGTCACCGGTGGCCGCATCCCCCGTGAGTACATTCCCTCGGTGGACGCGGGTGCTCAGGAAGCCATGCAGTTCGGCATCCTGGCCGGTTACGAGATGGTCGGCGTCCGCGTCACCCTTCTCGACGGTGGTTACCACGAGGTCGACTCCTCGGAGCTCGCCTTCAAGATCGCCGGTTCGCAGGCGTTCAAGGAGGGTGCCCGCAAGGCGTCCCCCGTGCTCCTTGAGCCGATGATGGCCGTCGAGGTCACCACGCCCGAGGACTACATGGGCGATGTCATCGGCGACCTCAACTCCCGCCGTGGCCAGATCCAGGCCATGGAGGAGCGCAGCGGCGCTCGCGTCGTGAAGGGCCTCGTGCCCCTCTCGGAGATGTTCGGCTACGTCGGAGACCTCCGCAGCAAGACCTCGGGTCGCGCAAGCTACTCGATGCAGTTCGACTCCTACGCCGAGGTTCCGCGGAACGTCGCCGAGGAGATCATCGCGAAGGCCAAGGGCGAGTAACTCCCCGAGTTGACGCTTTAGGCTTATCACCGGAGCCTGGTGGGGCATTTGACGCGGCGCGCAAGCAATGCGTCGAATGCCCCCGGCCCCGGCATCCCAGCAAAGATCACCTGGCGCCGATGAAGCAAGGCGTACAGAACCACTCCGCAGGAGGACCCAGTGGCGAAGGCAAAGTTCGAGCGGACTAAGCCGCACGTCAACATCGGCACCATCGGTCACATTGACCACGGTAAGACGACCCTCACGGCCGCCATTACCAAGGTGCTGCACGACGCGTACCCGGACCTGAACGAGGCCTCGGCCTTCGACCAGATCGACAAGGCGCCGGAAGAGCGCCAGCGCGGTATCACCATCTCGATCGCGCACGTCGAGTACCAGACGGAGTCGCGTCACTACGCGCACGTCGACTGCCCGGGTCACGCCGACTACATCAAGAACATGATCACGGGTGCGGCGCAGATGGACGGCGCCATCCTCGTGGTCGCCGCCACCGACGGCCCGATGCCGCAGACCAAGGAGCACGTGCTCCTGGCCCGCCAGGTCGGCGTTCCGTACATCGTCGTCGCGCTGAACAAGGCCGACATGGTGGACGACGAGGAGATCCTGGAGCTCGTCGAGCTCGAGGTTCGTGAGCTCCTCTCCGAGTACGAGTTCCCGGGCGACGACCTTCCGGTCGTCAAGGTCTCGGCGCTCAAGGCTCTTGAGGGTGACAAGGAGTGGGGCCAGACCGTCCTCGACCTGATGAAGGCCGTCGACGAGTCCATCCCGCAGCCCGAGCGTGACGTCGAGAAGCCGTTCCTGATGCCGATCGAGGACGTCTTCACGATCACCGGTCGTGGCACCGTCGTCACCGGTCGTATCGAGCGTGGTGTCCTCAAGGTCAACGAGACCGTCGACATCGTCGGTATCAAGACCGAGAAGACCACCACCACGGTCACCGGCATCGAGATGTTCCGCAAGCTGCTCGACGAGGGCCAGGCCGGTGAGAACGTCGGTCTGCTCCTCCGTGGCATCAAGCGCGAGGACGTCGAGCGCGGCCAGGTCATCATCAAGCCGGGTTCGGTTACGCCGCACACCGACTTCCAGGCCCAGGCCTACATCCTGTCGAAGGACGAGGGTGGCCGTCACACCCCCTTCTTCAACAACTACCGCCCGCAGTTCTACTTCCGTACCACGGACGTGACGGGCGTGGTGACCCTTCCCGAGGGCACCGAGATGGTCATGCCGGGTGACAACACCCTCATGGACGTCGCGCTGATCCAGCCGGTCGCCATGGAAGAGGGCCTGAAGTTCGCCATCCGTGAGGGTGGCCGGACCGTGGGCGCCGGCCAGGTCACCAAGATCCTCAAGTAAGTCCTTGAGAGTCTGACCTGGTAGCTCCGCACAAGAGCACCGAGAAGGGCCCCGTCCCATCGCGCAAGCGGTGGGACGGGGCCCTTCTTCTTTCCTGCGGCCGGTGTACGGGGTGCTTACTACGGGCGTACGGGTGCACGCACCATGAACACGTCGACCGGGTCCTCGCGCTCCAGGACGAACCCGTGCCGCTCGTACAGCCGCCGGGCCGCGCTGCCCTGGAGCACGTCGAGGCGGACCGGAACCCCCTCGGCGTCGGTACGGGCCAGCAGCCCGCTCAGCACGGCTGAGCCGATGCCCCGCCCCTGGAGCCTCTCGTCGATGAAGAAGCTCTCCAGGCAGTGCCCGTCCTGGTGGGGGCGGAGGGTGACGCTGCCGGCGAAGCGGCCTTCGGCGACGATCACCGAGGCGTGCTCGGGCACGTAGGAGTCACGCATCCGCCGGCGTACCCGGTCCTCGTCGTAGCGGCCGAGGCGGACCAGGTCCGGGCGCATCACGACGGCCCGGAGCTCGACTATGGCTTCGAGGTCCTCGGGGGTGGCGGGGCGCAGGGCCCAGGGCTGAGTGGTACGTGCATGCATGGCGGGAGTCTGTCAGAGGGCGGGCGGCGGACCCCCGGTCGTTGACGCCTGGGAATGCCTCATACCTGTCTAAAGTGGGCGCATGTGCCATTACTGCGGCTGCCGGGAGATTCCGCTGATCAAGGAGTTCATCGCGGAGCACGAGTCCGTCACCGACGCGGCCGGTGGCGCCCTGCGTGCCCTGGACTCCGGTGACCGGGGCCTGGCCGCGGAGCTGGTGGCCCGGATGGGGCGGGAGTTGCGGGCCCATTGGCAGGGGGAGGAGCAGGGGCTCTTCGCGGTGATGAGCGGCGATGCGGAGTACGCCGGGTACATCGAGGCGCTGGTGGCGGAGCACCGCGAGCTCGCCGCGTTCCTGGACCAGGTCGACCTGGGGCGCGCCGAGGACGTCGTACGGCTGCGCGAGGCGGTCGACGAGCTGCACCACCACATCGCGAAGGAGGAGGACGGCCTGTTCCCGGCCTCGCTCACCGCGCTGTCCGGGGACGAGTGGGACCTCTCGATGGCGGCCTGGCGAACGGCGCATCCGGACGCGCGCGGGCGCCTCGGTCGGTAGCCGACGTGCGGACCGGAGGCGAACCCCCGGGTGGACGTCCGGCCGGTCAGGGCCGGCGCGACAGGTCGGACAGGCGCACGCCGTGCAGCACGCGCAGGCGACGCAGCTGCCAGTAGGCCAGGAGGACCAGCGTCACCGGCCCGGTGAGGCCGAGGAGCAGGTGCACCGGCGTGGAGACCTGGTCGTACATCGGGTCTCCCATCGTGGGCAGGGTCAGACAGAGCATGAAGAACGTCGGCAGGAGGACCGGCAGGCAGTCGTTGACGTCAGCGCTGCGTCCTCCGTTGAGGATGAGCAGCAGCATGCCGCCAGCCCAGCCACCACAGGACGCCGCGCCGCGCCCGGGGCACGAGGCGGAGGACGGGCGCGGGGGTCGGGCGGGGCGGTGGCCCCGGTGGCGGCACAACCGGACGTCTCGTACCTGGCTCCGCCATCGCTGCTCCCGTGGCCGGTGTCGGCACAACTGTAGGGAAGCGCGGACCCGGCGTCATCAGTGCTTTCCCGGACGCCGCGAGTTACGGGGCGCCCCAAGGGCAGGGGAAGGAGCAGGGGCCTGACGCGGGGATCAGCCGGCGTCCAGAACCGTACGGGCCGCCGCACACAGGGCCTCGTCGTCGCGGACGGAACGCCAGTCGTCGTGGCGTACGGGGCGTTCGTCGGCGTCGAGGAGGGCGTGCAGGACCGGGGCGGCCTGCCGGAGGTCCGAGGGGAGCCGGCACAGGCTCCGGGCGGTGGCCATCGCGTCGGCGCGGTAGTCGTGTGCGATCCGTTCCCCCTCCGCCGGCTCCTTGGGCTGTGGGGCGAGGAGTACGTCGCCGTGCGCGGCGAAGGGGGCGAGCGCCTCGGCGAGGTCGAGGTCGCTGCGGTTCCACCAACGGCCGGCCGAACCCATCGGGCGGTGGGTGAAACCGCCACGGGTGGTGAGCAGTTCGGTGAGGCCCGGCACGCAGCGGTCGTCAGTCATCCGGCTCAGCGCCCAGAGGGCGTGCTCCCACGTGAGTGCGTCGGGTTCGCCGGGTTCGCCGGACGGAGTGAGATACGTGGCGACGAGGTCGGCCCAAGGGCGTGCGGCGGCTCCGCACATGGCGAGGACCCGCAGAGCGAAGACACGGTTCTCCGCATGCGCATCGCCCACGAGCCCGGCCACGGTGGGCAGGAGCGCGGGTACGGCGGAGCGCCACCGCGACATCAGGCTCGCGGCGACTCTGAGGCCACCCGCGCGCTTTTCGTAACCGTCGTGACGCAACAGCGCGTGTGCGAGGGCGAGCCGTCCGGGCAGGTCGGCTCCGAGCCGCCGGTCGGCTTCGGCGATGACGTCGGCCTGCGGGGAGACGCACTGCCACGGCAGGTGGATCGTCGTGCCCGAGGAGGCGAGCAGCGCGGCGGTGGTGACGGCGGCGTAGAGGGGATCGGCGTGCCCGGGCAGGGCGCGGCACAGGGCCTCCACGGCCTGGAGCCGGACATCGTGACGGATCTCCTCGTCCCATGCGATCCAGGCGTCGATGTCCTGGTCCATGTCGGGTTCCTCGCCCTTACCCTCGACGGTCATGCGGTGCCGCAGCCATGCGAGAGCCTCTTCGCGTCGCCGGGTGGCGTGGCGGGCGAGCTCACCGACGCCCCGCACGAGGCATCCGGCCGGCCAGAGTTCCGGCTCGGCGTCGAAGCGCGCCCGGAAGTCGGCGATCAGGGAGTCCGCGTGGGCGGCGGACTGCGCGAGTGCAAGGACCGCGCTGCCCCGGACGACGTAGTCGCCGTCGTCGAGCAGCGGCAGCAGCTCCTCGGCAGCCCGCTCCCAGGCGGCCGGCCACGTCGCGTCGACGGTGGGCCGACAGCTGCCTTCGAGGATCCGGTCGACCTTCGCCGTCGGGGCGGTGTTGCCCGTGGCGGCGATGTCGGCGATCGTCTGCAGGACCTCGAAGCGCACTGTCACGTCCGGATCCCGGGCCGCCTCGACGAGGAACGGCAGTACCTCGGCGGCCGCCCCGCTCACCGTGCCGCCGTCGCCGATGGCGGCGAAGCGCAGATTCAAACAGGTGTTGTCGGCCGTGACGCGGTCGGTCGCCCAGAGCCCCGACGGCTCCTCGGGACCGTACTGCTCGCAGGCATGGAGTTCCGTCACCTTCGACCAGTCGGCCTGTGTGGCGAGCCGCGCCAGCCGCTGTGCGCGCGCGTCCTGTGTCGACATCCCGCCGCCCGCCGCCCCTCGTCAGCTTTTCGGGTCGAGGCCCAGCAGGGGCAGGACGAGGTCGCGATTGCCTCTGCGCCCGTCCCACGCCTCGTACACCAGGGCCTCCGGGCCGGTGATCCGCAGGCCGTCGCGCAGGCCGGTCACCGTCATCCCCGCCAGCTTGCGGTACGCACCCGACGGCGACGGCCAGGGCAGCCCGGCCGACCAGTTGTGGCCGTAGACGGTGTCCTCGGGCGGTTGCCAGCCCGCCTCGACGATCAGCCGGGACCCTGCCTCTCCCGCGCGCAGCGCCGGGTCGAGACCGTGATCACCGACCAATTCGGCCCCCAGCTCCTCGTCGCTCTGCAGGAACTGCGCATACCGGCCCGTGCCCCCGCCCTCGCGGATGATCAGCACCGATCCGGCGCCCAGCAAGGTCAGCTGCTCGGCGAGCCTTTCCCCGAATCCGTCCCAGCCCGTCACAGCAGCCCTTCCTCGTCCATCCGCAGAAGTTCCTCGTCGAGAGACAGCCGCTTGTTGGTCACCAGTTCCAAGTACACCGAGTCTCCCGTGTGTTCGAGGAGCAGCGTGGTGTCGGCACCGGCTGCCCAGTGAACCGAGGCAGGGGCGCCCGGCCTGCGGTCCGTCGGCGTGCCCAACGACGTGTGCAGCGCGGCGGCCATCCTCGCGAACGCGTCCTGGGACTGGGGCCAATCGGCCGCGTAGTCGGTCAGGCGCAGCCGCACGCGCTCGACCATCCCCTCGTCCTGCGCTCGTCTGCTGCGGGACGAGCCACGGCCGGGCCGCTTGAACCCGGTGTCGAGGAGGTCCCAACGCGGCCGGATCATCAGCGCCCGACGCGTGAACTCTGCGGATCGCCTGGAACTCGGCGTGGCCCCCAGCTCCCACGTGCAGTCCAACGACCGCAACCGTGCCGCAAGTTCGACAACCTCGGTATCACTCAACGCCCGCCAATGCGTCATACGCCCCGCCACCCCACCACGATGTCCTCCGCGACCAGGCCGGCGGCGCCCGACGGGTCGCGCGCCTGGATCCGGTCCCACCATTCCTCGACCACGCCCGAAGCGTCCATGAGGGGCTCCCTCGCACGGGCCACTGACACCCACATGGACGTGGCCCACGGATATGCGGTTGCCCGCCTGCGCGGACGAGCGGTGCAATGTCCGGCATGCTGACTGAAGTCCGCCCGCCGCGACGCGACGAGATGGCCGCGTACTACCGGACCTTGCCGTTCGCGAACGGCATGCCGAGCTGGGAGCCCGCGGACGCCGCGTGGCACGGCGGCCCCGAGCCCTGGCCCCCACAACACACGCCCGCCGACGCCGGCCAGCTCGAAGAGCTGGCCGCAGCCGACACCGCGGACGAGTCCTTCCACCCCATCGCGGCGTTCGCCGACGGCAGGTGTGTCGGGGCTTCGGGCACCATCTCCTTCGAGGTGACGGTCCCCGGCGGGCGGACGGTCAGGATGGCCGGCGTCACCTCCACCGGAGTGATCGCGACGCACCGCCGCCGTGGCTGCCTGCGGCAGATGATGCAGGCCATGTTCGACGCGGCTCTGGAGCGGGGCGAGCCGTTGGCGATGCTCAGCGCGAGCGAGGGCGGCATCTACGGACGGTTCGGGTTCTCGCCCGCGACCTACCGCACCCGCTGGGAGCTGGCACGTCACGAAGCGGCCCTCCTTCCGGCAGAACCGGACCCCGGATCGCTGGAGCTGACAGGCGCCGAGGACGCGAAGAAGGCCTGGCCCCGGGTGCACGCCTCCGTGCGCGCACACCGCGTCGGGGAACTCAGTTCACTCCCCGGGCGATGGGACGGGCTGTCCGACAAGGCGGACGGTACGAACGGGCCGCTGCGCTTCCTCGCCCACCGCGACCGGCACGGCGATGTGGACGGTATCGCGCACTTCCGGCTGCCGTGGTCCCCGACCGCCGACCGGGCGGGAACACTCGTGGTCGAAGCCCTGGAGGCGATGAACCCGGTGGCCTACCGCGCCCTGTGGGGGCTGCTCATCGACTTCGACCTCACCAGGACCGTCGTGGCGCCCGCCCGTCCGCGCGACGAACCCCTGCGATGGATGCTGACGAACCCGCGGGCGATGCGCGTCACCCGCCAGTCGGACAACCTCTGGGCGCGCCTCCTCGACGTCCCCCGCGCCCTGACGCAGCGCGCGTACCTGACGCCCGGCACGCTGAGGTTCGCCATCGACGACGACCGGATGTGTCCGGGGAACAACGGGACATGGCAACTGCGAGCGGACGATGCCGCGGTGACGTGCGTGCCGACCGACGCGCCGGCGGACCTGACCCTCACGCTCTCGGCGCTCAGCGCGCTGTACCTCGGCGGCAGGTCGGCACACGACCTCGCGTACGCGGGCCACATCAGGCAGCACGCCGACGGTGCGGTCGGACAGCTTGCCCGGATGTTCCGGGCCGACCCCGAACCGCACAACTCGTTCGGCTTCTGACGGTCTGGCCGGCTCAGTGGTCTTCTGCGAAGACTTCCTCGGCGGTGGTGGCGGTGGTGGTGGCGAGTGCCAGGTCTTTGCGGGGCGTCGTGACCGGAGTCGGACGGCGGGTGCCGCCGTGTCGAGGGACGGCCGCAGGACGTATGCGAGACGTTAGCCAAACATGAGCGGTGGGCGGGATGCTTCACGTGTCAGCAGGTCAAGCGGGGTAGCGGCTCGCCGCGCGTTCCGGGCCGCGACTGCACTCCTTACTCGACCGCCACACATTCGGGGAATTCACATGTGTACGACGATCCGCTCCCGCAAGCGCACCGCCACCATCGGCGCAGCACTCACCGCCGTCCTCGCCCTCGCCCTCACCGCCTGCAACGGCGACGACAACGCGGCGGGCAGCACGCAGGCCGGCCCCACCGCGTCGGCGGGCCAGGCGGGCGGTACCGGCGGGGCGGACCAGAGCACCGACACCGGCGGGAGCAACCAGGGCGACGGCGCCGGCACCGGCGGAAGCGATCAGGGCGACGGCACCGGCACCGGTGACACCAGCGACGGCAAGGTCGACATGTGCCGCTCCGGCGTGCTCGACGCCACCGCTGCCGACGACACCACGGACGAGACGGACGGCGTCGTCACCGTCACCTTCAAGAACGTCGGCGGCAGCGACTGCCGCATCAGCGGCTTCCCGGGTGTCGATCTGAAGACGTCCCTGGGCGACACCGTCTCCGTGGACCGCAACGGCGAGCAGGCCGTGCCGCAGATCCTCAAGGAGGGCGGGACCGCCGCCTTCCGCATCACGTTCCCGGTCAACAACACCGGCGGTACCGGTGTGCGGCTGACCGACATGGTGGTGACGCCCCCGAACGAGGTCGAGCCCTTCACCCTGACGTGGCCGGCGGGCACACTCGCCGTCACCGACGGCAGCGAGGACGCCGGGAAGATGCAGGTCAGCCCGGTGGGCTAGGGCCTTTCGTTCGGGTCATGCCGGGCTCGCGGGGTCCGGCACGAGGGGGTTGTCCGTCCGCTCATGTGACGGTCCGGCCCCTGGCTTGTTCCCTGCGGGTCGTGCGGGTCGCCACGTATCTCGTCGGCCTCCCCGCGGCCCTTCGCCAGGAGGTGTTGCAGCCCTTCAGGTGGGGAGACAGGCGCTTCGGCGATCGGGTCGGTCACGGTACGAGGTCGAGTTCCGCCCACACCGTCTTGCGCGGGACCGGGCCCGGAGTGACGCCCCAGCGGTCGGCGAGGGCCTCGACGACGAGCAGGCCGCGCCCGCCCTCCGCGAGCGGGCCGGGGGCCGAAGGCGCGGGCAGGCGGTCGCCCCGGGTGTCGGTGACCTCGATGCGCAGTCGGCTGTCCGTGTGGACGGCGAGGTGCAGTTGGAAGTCCCGGCCCGTCACCCGTCCGTGGACCGTGGCGTTGGTGGCGAGCTCCGCGACGATGTGCGCGGCCGACTCGGAGGGCAGTCCCCAGAGGTCGAGATGGGCCACGGCGAGGAGGCGGGCGAGCCGGGCGCCTCGGCGGGTGGGGGAGAGCAGCACGGTGAACGTGCGTTCGGTGGCGGGGAGTTGAGGGGTGGCGGTTTGTTGGTTCACATCACTCAGCGTGGCCGGGTCTGCGTACCGTGCCCAGGGACACAGCCCCTGCGTACGGCGATTGTCCCGGGCTTGTCCAGCGTTGTCCCGGCTGTCCGGAGTGACGTGCGGGGAACAGAGGCGGTTGAGCGGGAACGGCACGCGCGTCGGAAGTGGGGCACGGATGAGTGTGGACGGGGTCGGTACGGAGCAGGGCGGCGGCGGGGCGGACGAGCCCGGCTGGGACGTCGATCCGGATGACGAGTCGGGCGTCGCGGTGGTCGCCGCCGTGGGACGCCAGATCAGGGCCTGGCGGGAGGCCGCCGGGATGCGGGCCTGCGAGTTCGGCGCCGCGATCGGGTACGGGGAGGACCTGGTCCGCAAGGTCGAGGGCGGGCGGCGGATTCCCCGGCCGGAGTTCCTGGACCGGTCGGACGAGGTACTGGGCGCGGGCGGCAAGATCGCCATGATGAAGCGCGATGTGGCGGCGGTTCGGTACCCGAAGAAGGTGCGGGACCTGGCGGGCGTGGAGGCCAAGGCGGTTGAGCTCGCGGCCTATGTGGCGCACGGTCTCCATGGTCTCTTGCAGACTCCTGGCCACGCGCGTGCCTTGTTCGAGGCCCGGCAGCCTCCGTACTCGGAGGACGAGGTGGAACGCATGGTCGCCGCGCGCATGGGCCGGCAGTCGATCTACGAGCGGTCGCCTGGCCCGGCTCTCAGTTTCGTCCAGGAGGAGTCGGCACTCAGGCGCCCCATCGGGGGCGCGGCGGAGTGGCGGCGACAGCTCGAACGGCTTCTGGAAATCGGCAAGTTGCGCAATGTGACCCTCCAGGTGATGCCTACGCATCGAGAGGCGCATCCTGGGATGGACGGTGACATCGACGTTCTGAAGTTCAAGGACGGTACAGCGGTGGGACGTTCGCACGGGGCGTTCAATGGACGCCGGGTGACCGACGCGAAGCAACTCCGTATCCTCGAACTGCGGTATGGCGTCATCCGGGCCGAGGCACTCGCGCCACGGGAGTCGCTGGCCTTCATCGAGCAAGTGCTGGGAGAGACATGATCCGTAGGACCTCCGCGCCGGGCGGTTCCGAGATGGCCTGGTTCAAGAGCAGCTACAGCAGCAACGGCAACGAAGGCGATTGCGTCGAGATCGCCGTGGCCCCCGACGCCGTGCTTGTACGCGACTCCAAGAACGCGCAGGGCGCCCGGCTCACCTTCGGTGAGACCGCATGGGCGGGCTTCGTCCCGTACGCCGCCCATCACTGACCCCCTATATACGTACCGGGGCCAATGAAGCGTCCCGGATCCCCCGCAACACCTCCGCCCCGATCTCCGCCAGCCGGTGAGCCGGTGGCGGGGTCGCGCCGAGCCCGATCGCGTACCCCGTGCGGCCGCCGGCCGTGAGCGGGCGCGGCCAGACGCGGCAGTCGGCGGCGCCCGCGTCGGTGAGGGCGGCGGCCAGGGCGAGGAGCCTGCCGCGTAGCCGCCCCTCGTCCGGGCCGTCCGTGGGCACGGAGGCGAGGGCCCAGGACGGGTGCAGGTCGGACAGGCGCGGCGGCGTGCGCAGCAGCGCGCGCGGGTCGGTGCCGTCCTCCGCCGCCTCCAGGATCTCCCACGCCCGGTACAGCTCGGCGGCCAGGAGATCGCGGCCGGCAGCGGAGACCTGCGTGGTGCAGGACCGCACCGGAGCGGTCGGCGTCAGCACCGTGACCGGGTCTGCTGTCGCCGCAGCCGCCCCCACCGCCTCGTCCCAGTCCCACGCCGCCCACGTCGCGAAGAAGTGCCGGAGCAGCGCGAGCGGCGGCAGGTCGCCCGCCTCGCGGGCGGTGCGGGCGGCAAGGACGGTCCAGGCCAGGCCCGGCAGCCCGCCGCAGGGCGCGGAGTCGAGGCCCCTCGCGCCCGCCCACGCCTTGACGTCCAGGGCGAGAGAGGCGAAGGCGCCCCGGTGCGGTTCCGCCGCCGCGAGCACCGCTTCGGCGTCGGTCACCGCGCTCAGTGCGACCGCCGCCGCATCGCCCAGCTCGGAGCGGCGGGCGGCCGCCTCGGCGGGGGAGAGGGTCCCGGTCGCCACGGTGACCAGGTCCACCCGGAGGCCGTCGAGCCGCCAGCGCAGGCCGGGCACCCGGGCACCGGACACCTCCCGCACGTCCCGGGCCTCCGGGAAGGCGGCCATCACACGCGAGCGCACCCCCGCCGGCTCCGGGGTACCGGGCAGCGCGGCGACCAGGTCCAGGTCCGCGCCGGGCAGCGCGCAGCCCATGCGCCGGGAGCCGACGACGTGGACGCGGGCGCCGGGGAGGGCCGCGGCGACCCGTTCCGTAACCCCTTCAGCTACCGCAAGGGGCGGGCCCAGCTCCACCCGTACCCCGTAGTGATCGGAGACGTACAGCCCCTCGGGGCCGGGGGCGTCGCCGGTCAGGACGGCGGACCGGGCGCACAGCCGCTCCGTACGCAGCAGCACCCTGTCCAGCCGGGAGACGCGGCCCGACAGGGAGGAGACGGCGGCGAGCGGGTTCGCGGACGGGTCGAAGGTGGGGGTGGTGTCGGCGGAGCCGTGGACTTCGGTCCAGGCGTCCGTCATCGCCAGGCGGGCCTGTGGGTGGTCGCCGCCGTCGTTGAAGTCGCCGACGAGGAGCAGCTCGCCCTCGATGGCCGCCAACCCCGTTGCCAGGTCGGTGAGTTCGGCGTCCCGGCGACCGGCCCCCTCGGGGGAGTGGTCGCTGCTGAGGTGGGTGACGGACACCGTGACGGGCCCCTCGGCCGTGTCGATGACGGCGGCGGCCACCGCCTTGTGCGGGCCGAGGGTGTGCAGAGCCGCCTCGCTCACGGGCAGCCGGCTGAGCAGCAGCAGCCCGCAGTCCGGTACGTCGTGCCCTGCCGGGTCGGTGGCGAGGACGTATCCGTCCCGTACCCAGTCGCAGGCCAGCAGCAGCTCCAGCAGCGCCGGCTCCACCTCCTGGAGCGCGATGACGTCCGAGTCCGCCGCGCGCAGGGCGTCGAGGAGGAGGGGACGGCGTCGGGCTGTGTCGATGCGGTCGCTGTCGTAGCGGTCCCAGAGGGTGTTCCAGGTGAGGACCGTCAGCGGACCGGACGGGCCGGGCGGCCGGGCGGGCGACGGCTCCCAGGCGCCCGTAGCAGGGGAGAAGGCGTGCGGGACGCGGGAGGTGAAGAAGGGGGAGGGGAGCCGGCGCGGGCTGCGCACCCGGCCCGCCTCCGACGCGTCGATCCGGTCCGTGCCCGAGGACCGGTCCCACACCACCTCGCCGTCCGCCTCGAAGAACAGCACCCGGTGCCAGGGGATGTCGCCGCCGGGGGTGAACCGCTCCAGTGGCACCCGCTTGGGGTCGCGGCCGCGCTGGGCGACGCCCAGGACGAAGCGCGCCGGGTCGAAGCGGGCGTCCCAGCGGACCCGGTGGTAGATCTCCTCGCTCGTACGCATCAGGTCCGGTCCTCCACGGTTCCGCTCGTGCCGATGTACCAGGTGCGGTGGGCCTGGCCGGGATACGGGGGTACGAAGCGGCGCAGCTGAGAGGCAAGGACCTCCGGGGGTACGGGGTGGCTGCGCCGGGCGTTGCGCGCGGTCAGCTCGTCCGCGCCGATCCATGCCACGGCGTGGGTGATCAGGGCGTCCCTGCGGTGGGCGACCGCGTGGACCAGGGAGCGCTGGTGCGGATTGAGCGACGTGGCGTCCCAGACCACGGTGGCGCCGGGGACGAGCGCGGCGTCGAGGCGGTCCAGCCCCTCGCGCAACACATCCGCGTTGGCGCTCTGGTCGGCGCGGGAGCCGCGGGACTCGCGCAGGTCGTCGAGGGAGAGGTACGTGGCGATGCCCGGCAGCCCGCGGCCGAAGGTGCTCTTGCCGCTGCCGGACGGGCCGACGAGATGGATGAGGGAGGGGAAGTCACCGGACCGCCACCGCCAGGTCGCGGCGACCGCTTCCTCGGCGGTGCCGATGCGCCCCAGCGCGTACGCCTCGCGGGCCTGCGCCAGGCAGCGGGCGGCGGCCTCCGGCTCCAGGTCCGCGAAGGACTCCCGCAGCCCGGCCGGTTCCGCCACGTCCGCCGCGTGCAGCGCCGACCACTCCACCTGCTCGCGGGCCTCGGGCGTCTCGGCCAGTACGCCCGCCAGTGCGTGCAGGACCGGCAGGTCGGCGGCGAGCGCCATCCGGGCCAGGCCCGCGTGGCGCTCGTCGTCCGGATAGGGGCGGTGCAGTGCGGGGTACAGACCGACCAGGTCCGCGGTCCGGCGGGCGAGCGGCATCCCGAGCGGTCCGGCGAGCGCCGGTGCGAGTGCGGTCCGGCGGGTGCGGTGCAGCAGGGCGGCGAGTACTCCGGCCAGCCGGTCGTCGCCGGTGCGGCCCCGTGCGTCCAGGGCGTCGGCCGTCGCGAGAGCCGCGGCCGCGTCGCCGGGACCGGTTCCCGCAGCGACGGCGAGCGCCGCCGGGTCCACCGGGGCGCCCGAGCGCACGGCCCACAGGGCGGCGGCCGGGCCCAGTCCGTTCTCCACCACCTCCGCGTGCATCCAGTGCGTGTCCGTCGTCACGTGGCCCGGCCGCACCCACTTCGCGACGCGCCGCCCGAACGCCGCGGCCGGGAAGCTCTCGGCAGGGCGGACGACGTAACCCTCCTGGCGCAGCGTGTCCGGCCCGATCGCGCGCAGCGCCCTCTCGGCCCGGGCGTCGAACACACCGCGCCACAGCACCGGGGGTGTCGGAATGCCCAGGTCCCGCAGGAAGTCCACGCTCAGGTCCCAGTCCAGGCAGCGGTCCCCGTCCCAGACGGAGAAGCCGTAGAAGTGGCTCGCGAGGTCCTCGTACGGGATCGAGTGGCGGGCGAACATGTTCTCGCCGCAGATCCGCCACCCCGTCGGGATGCGCGGGCCGATGCGGCCCTGGAGCGCCTTGACCCAGCCGCGGGAGGGGTGGTGCGCCGAGTCGAGGGAGCGGGCGTGCAGCCCGTCGGCATACAGCGTGGTGTTCTCGCCGTCCAGCTTCTCGGTGACCACGACCTCGGAGCCGGTCAGCCCGGCGAGGTCGGCCAGGCGCACGTCGTCCGAGGTGGCCCCGGGTGACCAGGGCAGATGCGGGGTCCTCGGATAGTGCGTACGCATGTTCTGTGCCCCCGGTGAGTCGCCGTCCCGGCCGGTCACACTAGGGGCGGGGGCGTGTGGCGCTCGACCCAATATCGGGGCGGGGCGGACGGGCCGGGCCCCACCGCTCGTGCCCGCGTTTGACCACGGCGGCGCGGGGGGTAAGATCCTCGGCCCGATTGGCCAGGCTCATGCCCCGTATGGCACACTGACCAGGTTGCTCGGTTGAGTGTCAATGCTGCGCGCCTCCCGCCGGGAGGACCGGAAGCGAGTCCCACAGTACTCGTCGGCCCTGTAAGGGCCGGACGTACGGGAATCTTTCGGGAAGCGTATGTGTGGCACCGGCCAGGCGCCCGGTGGGGTTCCTCCCCCGGCAGCGCGGTCTCAGGCCCGCACCCCCTTGGTTGGGATCTTCTTCGGGAGATTTTCGTAGAGGGGATGCGACACGCCCGACCGCGTGGGTCGGAGGCGGAGTTACCAGAACCTCGGGTTCCAGAGCGTTACGAGAGACAGGACTACTAGTAGCCATGGCGGGACAGAAGATCCGCATCCGGCTCAAGGCCTACGACCACGAGGTCATCGACTCCTCGGCGAAGAAGATCGTCGAGACGGTGACCCGCACTGGTGCGTCGGTCGCGGGCCCGGTGCCGCTGCCCACTGAGAAGAACGTGTACTGCGTCATCAAGTCGCCGCACAAGTACAAGGACTCTCGCGAGCACTTCGAGATGCGCACGCACAAGCGCCTCATCGACATTCTCGACCCCACGCCGAAGACGGTTGACTCGCTGATGCGCCTCGACCTGCCGGCTGGCGTCGACATCGAGATCAAGCTCTGAGGGGACGGGCCGAGATGAGCAAGAACATCAAGGGCGTCCTGGGCGAGAAGCTCGGTATGACCCAGGTCTGGGACGAGAACAACCGGGTTGTCCCGGTGACCGTCGTCAAGGCCGGTCCGTGCGTCGTGACGCAGGTGCGTACGAACGACAGCGACGGCTACGAGTCGGTCCAGATCGCCTTCGGCGAGATTGACCCGCGCAAGGTGAACAAGCCCCTCAAGGGTCACTTCGCCAAGGCCGACGTGACTCCGCGCCGCCACCTGGTGGAGCTCCGCACCCCTGACGCCAGCGAGTACACGCTGGGCCAGGAGATCACCGCCCAGGTGTTCGAGTCCGGCGTCAAGGTTGACGTCACGGGCAAGAGCAAGGGCAAGGGCTTCGCCGGTGTCATGAAGCGTCACAACTTCAAGGGCCTCGGCGCCGGCCACGGCGTCCAGCGCAAGCACCGTTCCCCCGGTTCGATCGGTGGCTGTGCCACCCCTGGGCGTGTCTTCAAGGGCATGCGCATGGCCGGTCGGATGGGTAACGAGCGCGTCACCACCCAGAACCTGACCATCCACGCGGTTGACGCGGAGAAGGGTCTGCTCCTCATCAAGGGCGCAGTCCCCGGTCCGAACGGCGGCCTCGTCCTGGTCCGTACCGCGGCCAAGGGGGCTTGAGGTAATGAGCACCATTGACATCCTTTCGCCGGCAGGCGACAAGGCCGGTACCGTCGAGCTCCCCGCGGAGATCTTCGACGCGAAGACCAGCGTTCCGCTGATCCACCAGGTCGTTGTCGCACAGCTGGCAGCTGCCCGTCAGGGCACGCACTCGACCAAGCGTCGCGGCGAAGTCCGTGGTGGTGGGCGCAAGCCTTACCGCCAGAAGGGCACCGGCCGCGCCCGCCAGGGTTCGACCCGCGCACCGCAGTTCGTCGGCGGTGGCGTCGTGCACGGCCCCAAGCCGCGCGACTACTCGCAGCGCACCCCGAAGAAGATGAAGGCCGCCGCCCTGCGCGGTGCCCTGTCGGACCGGGCGCGTCACTCCCGCATCCACGTCGTCACCGGCGTGGTCGAGAGCGCGATCTCCACCAAGGCCGTCAAGACGCTGCTCGGCAAGATCTCGGAGCGCAACAACGTGCTCCTGGTCGTCGAGCGCAGCGACGAGGCCGCGTGGCTGTCCGCGCGCAACCTGCCCCAGGTGCACATCCTGGACCCGGGCCAGCTGAACACGTACGACGTGATCGTCTCTGACGACGTGGTCTTCACCCAGGCCGCTTTCGAGTCCTTCGTGTCTGGCCCCCAGACCGCTGAGACCGAAGGGAGCGACGCCTGATGAGTGAGGCGACCGTTACCAGCAAGACCTACTCCGACCCGCGTGACGTTCTCGTCAAGCCGGTTGTTTCGGAGAAGAGCTACGCGCTGCTCGACGAGAACAAGTACACGTTCATCGTCGCGCCCGGCTCCAACAAGACCCAGATCAAGCAGGCCGTGGAAGCGGTCTTCTCGGTCAAGGTCACCGGGGTCAACACGATCAACCGTCAGGGTAAGCGCAAGCGCACCAAGACCGGTTTCGGCAAGCGTGCTGACACCAAGCGCGCCATCGTGACCCTCGCTGAGGGCGACCGTATCGACATCTTCGGCGGCCCGACCTCCTAGCGGAGGTCGAGTCGTCCGGAATCGGACGAGGACTGAGAAATGGGTATCCGCAAGTACAAGCCGACGACCCCGGGCCGTCGTGGCTCCAGCGTCGCCGACTTTGTCGAGATCACGCGGTCCACGCCGGAGAAGTCGCTGGTCCGCCCCCTGCACAGCAAGGGCGGCCGTAACAACACCGGTCGTGTGACCGTTCGCCACCAGGGTGGTGGCCACAAGCGCGCCTACCGCGTGATCGACTTCCGTCGTCACGACAAGGACGGCGTGCCGGCCAAGGTCGCGCACATCGAGTACGACCCGAACCGCACCGCGCGCATCGCGCTCCTGCACTACGCGGACGGCGAGAAGCGCTACATCATCGCGCCGCGTGGCCTGGGTCAGGGCGACCGTGTCGAGAACGGCCCGGCCGCCGACATCAAGCCCGGTAACAACCTGGCGCTGCGCAACATCCCGGTCGGTACGACCATCCACGCCATCGAGCTGCGGCCCGGCGGCGGCGCGAAGTTCGCCCGTTCCGCGGGTGCCTCCGTGCAGCTGCTGGCGAAGGAGGGCACCATGGCCCACCTTCGTATGCCGTCGGGTGAGATCCGCCTGGTCGACGCCCGCTGCCGCGCCACCATCGGTGAGGTCGGCAACGCCGAGCAGTCGAACATCAACTGGGGCAAGGCCGGCCGCATGCGCTGGAAGGGCGTTCGCCCGTCCGTCCGCGGTGTCGCGATGAACCCGGTTGACCACCCGCACGGTGGTGGTGAAGGCAAGACCTCCGGTGGACGTCACCCGGTCTCGCCGTGGGGTCAGAAGGAGGGTCGTACTCGCTCGCCGAAGAAGGCATCGAGCAAGTACATCGTCCGCCGCCGCAAGACGAACAAGAAGCGCTAGGAGCGGGTTTAGATGCCGCGCAGTCTCAAGAAGGGGCCCTTCGTCGACGGCCACCTCATCAAGAAGGTGGACGTACAGAACGAGGCAGGCACCAAGAACGTCATCAAGACCTGGTCCCGTCGCTCGATGATCATCCCGGCCATGCTGGGTCACACCATCGCGGTGCACAACGGCAAGATTCACGTCCCGGTGTTCGTCACCGAGTCGATGGTCGGCCACAAGCTCGGCGAGTTCTCGCCGACTCGCACCTTCCGCGGCCACGTCAAGGACGACCGGAAGTCGAAGCGCCGCTAGCGCGGGGTGGAAACGACTATGACTCACACCGAAGGGACAACCATGGAAGCCAGGGCCCAGGCGCGGTACATCCGCGTCACGCCCATGAAGGCCCGCCGAGTGGTGGACCTCATCCGTGGCATGGATGCCACGGAGGCTCAGGCGGTCCTGCGTTTCGCCCCGCAGGCCGCGAGCGTGCCGGTTGGCAAGGTGCTTGACAGCGCCATTGCCAACGCTGCACACAACTACGACCACCCTGACGCCTCTTCGCTGGTCATCAGCGAGGCGTACGTGGACGAGGGCCCGACCCTGAAGCGGTTCCGTCCGCGTGCTCAGGGCCGTGCCTACCGGATCCGTAAGCGGACCAGCCACATCACCGTGGTCGTCAGCAGCAAGGAAGGAACCCGGTAATGGGCCAGAAGGTAAACCCGCACGGGTTCCGGCTCGGCATTACCACGGACTTCAAGTCCCGTTGGTACGCCGACAAGCTGTACAAGGACTACGTCAAGGAAGACGTCGCCATTCGTCGCATGATGACGAAGGGCATGGAGCGAGCCGGCATCTCGAAGGTTGAGATCGAGCGCACCCGCGACCGCGTCCGCGTTGACATCCACACCGCCCGCCCGGGCATCGTCATCGGCCGCCGCGGCGCCGAGGCCGACCGCATCCGTGGCGAGCTGGAGAAGCTGACCGGCAAGCAGGTCCAGCTGAACATCCTCGAGGTCAAGAACCCCGAGGTGGACGCTCAGCTGGTGGCCCAGGCCGTCGCCGAGCAGCTCTCCTCCCGCGTCTCCTTCCGTCGTGCCATGCGTAAGAGCATGCAGAGCTCGATGAAGGCCGGCGCCAAGGGCATCAAGATCCAGTGCGGCGGTCGCCTCGGCGGCGCCGAGATGTCCCGCTCGGAGTTCTACCGCGAGGGCCGCGTGCCCCTGCACACCCTCCGTGCGAACGTCGACTACGGCTTCTTCGAGGCCAAGACGACCTTCGGCCGCATCGGCGTGAAGGTCTGGATCTACAAGGGCGACGTCAAGAACATCGCCGAGGTCCGCGCCGAGAACGCTGCTGCCCGTGCGGGCAACCGCCCGGCCCGTGGCGGCGCTGACCGTCCGGCCGGCCGCGGTGGCCGTGGTGGCGAGCGTGGCGGTCGCGGCCGCAAGCCGCAGCAGTCGGCTCCGGCCGCCGAGGCCCCCAAGGCCGAGGCGACCGCCGCTGCTCCGGCGGCTGAGAGCACCGGAACGGAGGCCTGACCGAAATGCTGATCCCCCGTAGGGTCAAGCACCGCAAGCAGCACCACCCGAAGCGCAGCGGTATGTCCAAGGGTGGCACGCAGGTTGCGTTCGGCGAGTACGGCATCCAGGCGCTGACCCCGGCGTACGTGACGAACCGTCAGATCGAGTCCGCTCGTATCGCGATGACCCGTCACATCAAGCGTGGCGGCAAGGTCTGGATCAACATCTACCCGGACCGTCCCCTGACGAAGAAGCCTGCCGAGACCCGCATGGGTTCCGGTAAGGGTTCTCCCGAGTGGTGGATCGCGAACGTCAAGCCGGGTCGGGTGATGTTCGAGCTGTCCTACCCGAACGAGAAGATTGCTCGTGAGGCGCTCACCCGCGCTGCTCACAAGCTTCCGATGAAGTGCCGGATTGTTCGGCGCGAGGCAGGTGAGTCGTGATGTCGGCCGGTACCAAGACGTCCGAGCTGCGCGAGCTGGGCAACGAGGAGCTCCTCAACAAGCTCCGCGAGGCCAAGGAAGAGCTGTTCAACCTCCGCTTCCAGGCGGCGACCGGACAGCTCGAGAACCACGGCCGGCTCAAGTCCGTCCGTAAGGACATCGCCCGGATCTACACCCTGATGCGCGAGCGCGAGCTCGGCATCGAGACGGTGGAGAGCGTCTGATGAGCGAGAAGACTGTGACTGAGACGAACACCGACCGCGGTTTCCGCAAGACCCGTGAGGGTCTGGTCGTCAGCGACAAGATGGACAAGACCGTCGTCGTCGCTGTCGAGGACCGCGTCAAGCACGCGCTGTACGGCAAGGTCATCCGCCGTACGAACAAGCTCAAGGCTCACGACGAGCAGAACGCCGCCGGCGTCGGCGACCGTGTCCTCCTCATGGAGACCCGGCCGCTGTCCGCCACGAAGCGGTGGCGCATCGTCGAGATCCTCGAGAAGGCCAAGTAATTCCTGAGGGGTTTCCCCTTCAGGCAGGTTCCGCCAGGCTCGGCGGGGGTCCGTTCCGGTAACGGAGCGGCCCCCGCCGGGAACCGGCAGACGATCAGGAGATAGACGTGATCCAGCAGGAGTCGCGACTGCGTGTCGCCGACAACACGGGTGCGAAGGAAATTCTCACCATCCGTGTTCTCGGTGGCTCGGGTCGCCGCTACGCGGGCATCGGTGACGTCATCGTCGCCACCGTCAAGGACGCGATCCCCGGTGGCAACGTGAAGAAGGGTGACGTCGTCAAGGCCGTCATCGTTCGCACCGTCAAGGAGCGTCGTCGTCAGGATGGCTCGTACATCCGCTTCGACGAGAACGCCGCTGTCATTCTCAAGAACGACGGCGACCCCCGCGGCACCCGTATCTTCGGCCCGGTGGGCCGTGAGCTGCGCGAGAAGAAGTTCATGAAGATCATCTCGCTCGCGCCGGAGGTGCTGTAAGCATGAAGATCAAGAAGGGCGACCTGGTTCAGGTCATCACCGGTAAGGACAAGGGCAAGCAGGGCAAGGTCATCGTTGCCTACCCTGCTCAGGACCGCGTCCTCGTCGAGGGTGTCAACCGGGTCAAGAAGCACACCAAGGCCGGTCAGACCGCTCGCGGCTCGCAGACCGGTGGCATTGTGACGACCGAGGCACCCGTCCACGTCAGCAACGTGCAGCTGGTTGTTGAGAAGGACGGCAACAAGGTCGTTACTCGCGTCGGCTACCGCTTTGACGACGAGGGCAACAAGATCCGCGTTGCCAAGCGCACCGGTGAGGACATCTGATGACTACCACCACTGCGCCGCGTCTCAAGACGCGCTACCGCGAGGAAATCGCCGGCAAGCTGCGTGAGGAGTTCTCCTACGAGAACGTCATGCAGATTCCCGGTCTGGTCAAGATCGTGGTCAACATGGGTGTGGGCGACGCCGCCCGCGACTCCAAGCTGATCGATGGCGCCGTGCGCGACCTCACCACGATCACCGGTCAGAAGCCGGCCGTCACCAAGGCCCGCAAGTCGATCGCGCAGTTCAAGCTGCGCGAGGGGCAGCCGATCGGCTGCCACGTCACCCTCCGTGGTGACCGCATGTGGGAGTTCCTGGACCGTACGCTGTCGCTCGCGCTTCCGCGTATCCGTGACTTCCGTGGCCTGTCGCCGAAGCAGTTCGACGGCCGTGGCAACTACACCTTCGGTCTCACGGAGCAGGTCATGTTCCACGAGATCGACCAGGACAAGATCGACCGGGTCCGGGGCATGGACATCACCGTGGTCACCACGGCGACCAATGACGACGAGGGTCGTGCCCTCCTTCGTCACCTCGGCTTCCCGTTCAAGGAGAACTGACCGTGGCGAAGAAGGCTCTGATCGCTAAGGCCGCCCGTAAGCCGAAGTTCGGCGTTCGCGGGTACACCCGCTGCCAGCGCTGCGGCCGGCCCCACTCCGTCTACCGCAAGTTCGGCCTGTGCCGCGTGTGCCTTCGTGAGATGGCTCACCGTGGCGAGCTGCCGGGCGTGACCAAGAGCTCCTGGTAATTCTCCTTCGCCCTTTGGGCGTTGGGAATCACCGGAGACTCTCGGTAAGCATCTGGTCGGCAGGAGCCCGGCCTCGCATGCCGTAGGCTTGTGGGGTTGGGCGCCTGCCGCCCAAGACCGACTTACTACGCCGTAGGTCCCCGCACCGCACCCGTCCTGCCTCTGAGTAGGGAGAGGGATGGCGCATACAGGAAACCCCGGCGAGAGAGGCCGAAGGCCAACTCATGACCATGACTGATCCCATCGCAGACATGCTCACGCGTCTGCGTAACGCGAACTCGGCGTATCACGACGACGTCACGATGCCGCACAGCAAGATCAAGTCGCACATCGCGGAGATCCTCCAGCAGGAGGGCTTCATCACGGGCTGGAAGGTCGAGGACGCCGAGGTTGGCAAGAACCTCGTCCTCGAGCTGAAGTTCGGCCCGAACCGCGAGCGCTCGATCGCCGGCATCAAGCGTATTTCGAAGCCGGGTCTGCGTGTATACGCAAAGTCCACCAATCTGCCGAAGGTTCTCGGCGGCCTGGGCGTGGCGATCATCTCCACGTCCCACGGTCTCCTGACCGGCCAGCAGGCCAGCAAGAAGGGCGTAGGTGGGGAAGTCCTCGCCTACGTCTGGTAGTCGGGAACGGAGGAATAGCTCATGTCGCGAATCGGCAAGCTCCCCATCCAGGTTCCCGCCGGTGTGGACGTCACCATCGATGGCCGTACGGTCGCGGTGAAGGGCCCCAAGGGCACCCTCTCGCACACCGTTGCGTCGCCGATCGAGGTCACCAAGGGTGAGGACGGCGTCCTGAACGTCGCCCGCCCGAACGACGAGCGTCAGAACAAGGCCCTTCACGGCCTGTCCCGCACGCTGGTGGCGAACATGATCACCGGCGTGACCACGGGATACATCAAGGCGCTCGAGATCAGTGGTGTCGGTTACCGCGTCCAGGCGAAGGGCTCCAACCTGGAGTTCGCCCTGGGCTACAGCCACCCGATCCTGATCGAGGCCCCGGAGGGCATCACCTTCAAGGTGGAGTCCCCCACGAAGTTCACCGTCGAGGGCATCGACAAGCAGAAGGTCGGCGAGACCGCGGCCAAGATCCGCAAGCTGCGGAAGCCTGACCCGTACAAGGCCAAGGGCGTCAAGTACGCCGGCGAGGTCATCCGCCGCAAGGTCGGAAAGGCTGGTAAGTAGCGATGGCATACGGCGTAAAGATCGCCAAGGGCGACGCGTACAAGCGTGCAGCCCTCAAGCGTCGCCACATCCGCGTCCGCAAGCACATCTCCGGTTCGCCGGAGCGTCCGCGCTTGGTTGTGACGCGTTCCAACCGCCACATGGTGGCTCAGGTCATCGACGACATCGCGGGCCACACGCTCGCGTCGGCGTCGACCCTGGACGTCTCCATCCGTGGTGGCGAGGGCGACAAGAGCAGCCAGGCCAAGCAGGTCGGCGCCCTGGTCGCCGAGCGTGCCAAGGCCGCAGGCGTCGAGGCCGTCGTGTTTGACCGCGGTGGTAACCAGTACGCCGGGCGGATTGCCGCTCTGGCTGACGCCGCCCGTGAAGCCGGGCTGAAGTTCTAAGCCCCGGTTCCTACGCACAGCGGACGTAACAGAGAGAGGTAAATCCAATGGCTGGACCCCAGCGCCGCGGAAGCGGTGCCGGTGGCGGCGAGCGGCGGGACCGGAAGGGCCGTGACGGCGGCGCAGCTGCCGCCGAGAAGACCGCGTACGTCGAGCGCGTCGTCGCGATCAACCGTGTCGCCAAGGTTGTGAAGGGTGGTCGTCGCTTCAGCTTCACCGCGCTGGTCGTGGTGGGCGATGGTGACGGCACCGTCGGTGTCGGTTACGGCAAGGCCAAGGAAGTTCCCGCGGCCATTGCCAAGGGCGTGGAAGAAGCCAAGAAGAACTTCTTCAAGGTTCCGCGTATCCAGGGCACCATCCCTCACCCGATCCAGGGCGAGAAGGCTGCGGGCGTCGTTCTGCTCAAGCCTGCTTCCCCCGGTACCGGTGTTATCGCCGGTGGCCCGGTGCGCGCCGTTCTGGAGTGCGCCGGCGTTCACGACATCCTGTCGAAGTCGCTCGGTTCTTCGAACCCGATCAACATCGTGCACGCGACCGTGGCGGCCCTCCAGGGCCTGCAGCGTCCCGAGGAGATCGCGGCTCGCCGTGGTCTGCCCCTCGAGGACGTCGCCCCCGCGGCTCTGCTTCGTGCTCGTGCGGGAGCGGGTGCGTAATGGCCCGTCTCAAGATCACGCAGACGAAGTCGTACATCGGCAGCAAGCAGAACCACCGCGACACCCTTCGTTCGCTCGGGCTCAAGCGCCTGCACGACGTGGTTGTCAAGGAGGACCGCCCCGAGTTCCGCGGAATGGTTCACACCGTCCGCCACCTCGTGACGGTTGAGGAGGTCGACTGACATGGCGGAGAACAAGCCGCTGAAGGCGCATGACCTCCGGCCTGCCCCGGGTGCCAAGACCGCCAAGACCCGTGTGGGTCGTGGTGAGGCATCCAAGGGTAAGACCGCTGGTCGTGGTACCAAGGGCACCAAGGCCCGTTACCAGGTTCCGGAGCGCTTCGAGGGTGGCCAGATGCCCCTCCACATGCGTCTCCCGAAGCTCAAGGGCTTCAAGAACCCGTTCCGCACCGAGTACCAGGTCGTGAACCTGGACAAGCTCGCGACGCTCTACCCCGAGGGTGGAGAGGTCACGGTGGCCGACCTGGTCGCCAAGGGCGCTGTGCGCAACAACCACCTCGTCAAGGTCCTCGGACAGGGCGAGATCTCCGTGGCACTGCAGGTTTCGGTTGACGCCGTCTCCGGCTCCGCCAAGGAGAAGATTGCCGCTGCCGGCGGCACCGTCACCGAGCTCGTCTGAGACAACTCGGACCAATCGGTGGCCTGAACATCCGACCGGGGATGCCTCTCATATGGGGCATCCCCGGTTGGTCGTTCCTAGGGGGGCATGTACGCCGGTAAGGTGGCCTCCGTTGCTGTGGTAAGCCCTGGGCGCAAGCGCCTTGGGCCCTTTGGCTATTACGTACTCATCGATCCTCAAGACCGTCACCTCTACGCATTGCGCGGGGGTCGCAGGAGGCACCGTGCTCACCGCGTTCGCCCGGGCGTTCAAGACGCCCGACCTGCGCAAGAAGCTGTTCTTCACGCTCGGCATCATCGTGCTCTACCGGCTCGGGGCGCACATCCCGGTACCGGGTGTGAGCTACGAGAACGTCCAGACCTGTGTTGATCAGGCAAGTAAGGGCAACAACAGCCTCTTCGGCCTGGTGAACATGTTCAGCGGTGGTGCACTGCTGCAGATCACGATCTTCGCGCTCGGCATCATGCCGTACATCACGGCCAGCATCATTCTTCAGCTGCTGACCGTGGTGATTCCCCGACTCGAGGCGCTCAAGAAGGAGGGGCAGTCCGGCCAGGCAAAGATCACGCAGTACACGCGTTATCTGACGGTCGCACTCGCCATCCTGCAGGGCACCGGCCTGGTGGCCACCGCACGCAGCGGTGCGCTCTTCAGCGGCTGCCCGGTCGCCGACCAGATCGTCCCGAACCAGTCGATGTTCACGACGGTCGTCATGGTCATCACGATGACCGCCGGCACGGCCGCCGTCATGTGGCTCGGTGAGCTCATCACCGACCGCGGCATCGGCAACGGCATGTCGATCCTGATGTTCATCTCGATCGCCGCCAGCTTCCCCGGCGCCATCTGGGCCATCAAGACGAGCGGCAAGCTCGCGGACGGCTGGATCGAGTTCGCCACCGTCATCCTGATCGGCTTCGTGATGGTGGGGCTCGTCGTCTTCGTCGAGCAGGCCCAGCGCCGGATCCCGGTGCAGTACGCGAAGCGCATGATCGGGCGCCGGTCGTACGGTGGTACGTCCACCTACATCCCGCTGAAGGTGAACCAGGCGGGTGTGATTCCCGTCATCTTCGCTTCTTCGCTGCTCTACATCCCGGCCCTGATCGTCCAGTTCTCCAACTCCACCGCGGGCTGGGCGACCTGGATCCAGGACCACTTCGTCAAGGGCGACCACCCGTACTACATCGCGACGTACTTCCTGTTGATCGTGTTCTTCGCCTTCTTCTACGTGGCGATCTCGTTCAACCCCGAGGAAGTCGCCGACAACATGAAGAAGTATGGTGGCTTCATCCCGGGTATCCGGGCAGGTCGACCTACTGCCGAGTATCTGAGCTACGTGCTCAACAGGATCACTTGGCCGGGCTCGCTGTATCTGGGTCTGATCGCTCTTGTGCCGACGATGGCGTTGGCAGGCTTCGGCGGGGCCAACCAGAACTTCCCGTTCGGCGGGACGAGCATCCTCATCATCGTGGGTGTGGGTCTGGAAACCGTGAAGCAGATCGAGAGTCAGCTCCAGCAGCGCAATTACGAAGGGTTCCTCCGCTGATGCGAATCGTCCTCGTCGGCCCGCCGGGTGCCGGCAAGGGAACGCAGGCTGCGTACCTTGCCAAGAACCTGTCGATTCCGCACATCTCCACGGGCGACCTCTTCCGCGCCAACATCAGCCAGGGCACTGACCTTGGCAAGCAGGCCCGCGCCTACATGGACGCGGGGCAGCTGGTGCCGGACGAGGTCACGATCGGGATGGCCAAGGACCGCATGTCCCAGCCGGACGCGGTCAACGGCTTCCTGCTCGACGGCTTCCCGCGCAACGTGGGTCAGGCCGAGGCGCTCGATGTGATGCTCAAGGACGAGGGCGTAAAGCTGGACGCGGTACTCGACCTCGAAGTCCCCGAGGACGAGGTCGTGAAGCGCATCGCGGGCCGCCGGGTCTGCCGCAACGAGAGCGCGCACGTGTTCCACGTGACGTACAACCCGCCGAAGACCGAGGGTGTCTGCGACACCTGTGGCGGCGAGCTGTACCAGCGCGACGACGACAGCGAAGAGACGGTCCGCACCCGGCTGGAGGTCTACCACACGCAGACCGAGCCGATCATCGACTACTACAGGGCGCAGAACCTGGTGGTCACCATCTCCGCGCTCGGCAAGGTCACCGAGGTGACCGAGCGGGCCATGGAGGCTCTGAAGTCCGACGAGGGCTGAGAGAGCACCCGTAGTACATGCAGTGCAGTCGGCCGCGGCGTCCTTGGGCGCCGCGGCCGACTGTTTGCGGCCGTATCGTTGAGTACGCCGCACCCGTCCCCGTATCCAGAAAGGCGCCGCGCAATGGTGCAGATCAAGACCCCCGAGCAGATCGCGAAGATGCGTGAGGCGGGGCTGGTGGTCGCTGCCATTCACGCCGCCACCCGCGAGGCGGCGGTGCCCGGTGCCACCACGCAGGACCTGGACCAGGTCGCCCGCAAGGTGATCGCCGACCACGGTGCGAAGTCGAACTTCCTCGGGTACGGCGGGTTCCCCGCGACGATCTGCACCTCGGTGAACGAGGTCGTCGTCCACGGCATCCCGGACGACAAGACCGTCCTCAAGGACGGCGACATCATCTCCATCGACGCCGGCGCGATCATCGACGGCTGGCACGGCGACGCGGCCTACACGGCCTTCGTCGGCACCGGTCACGCTCCGGAGCTCGTCGAGCTCTCCCGGGTGACCGAGGAGTCGATGTGGGCCGGTATCGCGGCGATGAAGGTGAACAACCGCCTGGTCGACATCTCGAAGGCGATCGAGTCCTACATCCGCCGCCAGCCCCGTCCGGCGACGGGCAAGTACGGGATCATCGAGGACTACGGCGGGCACGGCATCGGCACCGAGATGCACATGGACCCGCACCTGCTGAACTACGTCGCCCGCAAGCGCGGCAAGGGCATCAAGCTGGTCCCGGGCCTCTGCCTGGCCATCGAGCCGATGGTCTCCCTCGGCACGGCCCGTACCGAGGTGCTGGAGGACGAGTGGACCGTCATCACCACCGACGGCACCTGGTCCTCCCACTGGGAGCACTCCATCGCCCTCACGGAGCAGGGCCCGCTGGTCCTGACCGCTCCGGACTGCGGCCGCGAGAAGCTGGCGCAGTACGGCGTGGAGGCGGCGCCCGACCCGCTGGGCTGACGAGGGGTGCCGGCGGTGCCGGGCCTCTTGCGTGATTGACAGCCACCGCGAGGTCTAAGGATCTCCCGCGGTGGGCAAACTTGACGGATTCGTCTTTTGGAGTCCGCTGACGTAGACTGACTCGTCGGCTCTCGTGCATCCGTGTGTCCGCATACGAGTGACGGAAGTCGATCAAGGTAGCCGATTCGAAAGGCGAAGCGTGGCCAAGAAGCAAGGTGCCATCGAAATTGAGGGCACCGTGATCGAGTCCCTCCCGAACGCCATGTTCAAGGTGGAACTCCAGAACGGTCACAAGGTCCTCGCGCACATCTCCGGCAAGATGCGGATGCACTACATCCGTATCCTCCCGGACGACCGGGTCGTGGTGGAGCTCTCCCCGTACGACCTGACGCGTGGCCGGATCGTCTACCGCTACAAGTAGATCTTGCCCGCATCTCGCTTCGGCGGGGTGGTGGCACTGACCCGGAGAACCTGACATCCCATGAAGGTCAAGCCGAGCGTCAAGAAGATCTGCGACAAGTGCAAGGTGATCCGCCGTCACGGTCGGGTCATGGTCATCTGCGACAACCTGCGCCACAAGCAGCGCCAGGGCTGACGCACGACCCCCTCGCATCTCGCAGTACTTCGCGCGACGCACGTAAACGTACATACGCAGTGCCCGTCCAAGCCACGGCTGACGACACCTCCGGCGGGGGCCGGGGACCCGGGCGTACCACCTCACACCAAGAGGTCGGCGGTCGGGAGTGGCGCTGCGGAAGACCCCCGAAATAACAACTGGAGCCATTGAATGGCACGCGTTTCAGGTGTTGACATCCCGCGCGAAAAGCGCGTGGAGGTTGCCCTCACCTACGTCTTCGGTATCGGGCGCACCCGGTCCAAGGAGATCCTCGCCACCACCGGCGTGAACCCCAACACCCGCGTTCGTGACCTGGCCGAAGAGGACCTGGTCAAGATCCGCGAGTACGTGGACGCCAACCTCCGCACCGAGGGTGACCTTCGCCGCGAGATCCAGGGCGACATCCGCCGCAAGATCGAGATCGGCTGCTACCAGGGCATCCGCCACCGTCGTGGTCTGCCGGTCCACGGCCAGCGCACCAGCACGAACGCTCGTACCCGCAAGGGCCCGCGTCGCGCGATCGCCGGTAAGAAGAAGCCGGGCAAGAAGTAGTCCTCAGCGGACGCACTGCGAGCGTCCGGGTCTCCGGACAAACGCAGTATCCAGCGGTCTTCGCTGTAGGACCGATCACCTCCCCTCTCCATCTGGAGTCAAGACATGCCCCCCAAGGGTCGTCAGGGCGCAGCCAAGAAGGTGCGTCGCAAGGAAAAGAAGAACGTCGCTCACGGGCACGCCCACATCAAGAGCACGTTCAACAACACCATCGTCTCGATCACGGACCCCTCGGGCAACGTGATCTCCTGGGCCTCCGCCGGCCACGTCGGCTTCAAGGGCTCGCGCAAGTCCACCCCCTTCGCCGCGCAGATGGCCGCCGAGTCGGCCGCCCGCCGCGCGCAGGAGCACGGCATGCGCAAGGTTGACGTCTTCGTCAAGGGTCCGGGCTCCGGCCGCGAGACCGCGATCCGCTCCCTGCAGGCCACGGGCCTGGAGGTCGGTTCGATCCAGGACGTCACCCCGACGCCGCACAACGGCTGCCGTCCGCCGAAGCGTCGCCGCGTCTGATGCGCTACGGCCGGTGACGGCCGTGCGTCAGTAGCGTGGGTACGGGCGGTATGCCCCCTACGGGGGTGTGCCGCCCGTATCCTTGTTTCATCTGTCGGGTGTCAAATAGTGGGCGCCCACGACTGAAGGATTCACACATGCTTATCGCTCAGCGTCCGTCGCTGACCGAAGAGGTCGTTGACGAGTTCCGCTCGCGGTTCGTCATCGAGCCGCTGGAGCCGGGCTTCGGCTACACGCTCGGCAACTCCCTGCGTCGCACGCTCCTCTCCTCGATCCCGGGTGCCGCTGTCACCAGCATCCGTATCGACGGTGTCCTGCACGAGTTCACCACCGTGCCGGGCGTCAAGGAGGACGTGACCGACCTCATCCTCAACATCAAGCAGCTGGTCGTCTCCTCGGAGCACGACGAGCCGGTCGTGATGTACCTGCGCAAGCAGGGCCCCGGCCTGGTCACCGCTGCTGACATCGCCCCGCCGGCCGGTGTCGAGGTCCACAACCCGGACCTCGTCCTGGCCACGCTGAACGGCAAGGGCAAGCTGGAGATGGAGCTGACCGTCGAGCGCGGTCGCGGCTACGTCTCCGCCGTCCAGAACAAGCAGGTGGGCCAGGAGATCGGCCGGATCCCGGTCGACTCCATCTACTCGCCGGTGCTCAAGGTCACGTACAAGGTCGAGGCGACCCGTGTCGAGCAGCGCACCGACTTCGACAAGCTGATCGTCGACGTCGAGACCAAGCAGGCCATGCGTCCCCGTGACGCCATGGCGTCGGCCGGTAAGACCCTGGTCGAGCTGTTCGGTCTGGCGCGCGAGCTCAACATCGACGCCGAGGGCATCGACATGGGCCCCTCGCCCACGGACGCCGCTCTCGCCGCCGATCTGGCGCTGCCGATCGAGGAGCTGGAGCTCACGGTCCGCTCGTACAACTGCCTCAAGCGCGAGGGCATCCACTCGGTGGGCGAGCTCGTGGCCCGCTCCGAGGCGGACCTGCTCGACATCCGCAACTTCGGTGCGAAGTCGATCGACGAGGTCAAGGCGAAGCTGGCCGGTATGGGCCTGGCGCTGAAGGACTCGCCTCCCGGCTTCGACCCGACCGCCGCCGCCGACGCGTTCGGTGCGGACGACGACGCGGACGCCGGTTTCGTGGAGACCGAGCAGTACTGAGTCGCCTCCGGCTGGGGGTGCCGTCTTTGACGGTGCCCCCGTGCCGGGGTGAGGCTTTGTCCTCAATCGCCGGACGGGCTTGATCTTGGCTCGGACGGGCTGGAAGTGAATTCCGGCATCTGGACTTCCGTGTGGCGACCGCCTCACGGGAACTGACACCGGTACCTGATACGGCCGGTGCAGCACACAAGGAGAAAACCATGCCTCAGCCCGCCAAGGGTGCCCGTCTGGGCGGCAGCGCTGCGCACGAGAAGCTTCTTCTCAACAACCTCGCGAAGTCGCTGTTCGAGCACGGCCGCATCACCACGACCGAGGCCAAGGCCCGCCGCCTGCGTCCGGTCGCCGAGCGTTTCATCACCAAGGCGAAGAAGGGCGACATCCACAACCGTCGCCTGGTGCTGCAGTCGATCACGGACAAGGGCATCGTGCACACGCTCTTCACCGAGATCGCCCCGCGGTACGAGAACCGCCCCGGTGGTTACACCCGCATCACCAAGATCGGCAACCGTCGTGGCGACAACGCCCCGATGGCCGTCATCGAGCTGGTCGAGGCCCTGACCGTGGCGCAGGCTGCCACCGGTGAGGCCGAGGCCGCCACGAAGCGTGCGGTCAAGGAAGACGCCCTCAAGAAGGACGAGACCCCGGTCGAGTCCGTCGAGGACGCCAAGCCGGCCGAGGCCGACGAGGAGTCCAAGGACGCCTGAGCGTTCTGAGACCTCGGGACGGGCCCGCATCACCCTTCGGGGCGGTGCGGGCCCGTTTCGCTGTGTACGGATCTTGAGAGGATCGCTGGTGTGAGTGACGTGGTGGAGCCCGGCTTCGTACGGGTGCGGCTGGACCTGGCCTACGACGGCAAGGACTTCTCGGGCTGGGCGAAGCAGACCGGCCGACGGACCGTTCAGGGGGAGATCGAGGATGCGCTGCGGACCGTGACCCGCTCCTCGCGCACCTACGACCTGACCGTGGCCGGGCGTACCGATGCCGGTGTGCACGCCCGGGGTCAGGTCGCGCACGTGGACCTGCCGGACGGGGTGTGGGCCGAGCACGCTCCGATGCTGCTGCGGCGGATGGCCGGCCGGATGGCGCCCGATGTGCGGATCCGCCGGATCGAGGAGGCGCCGGCCGGGTTCAACGCCCGATTCTCGGCCCTGTGGCGCCGGTACGCGTACCGGGTGTCGGACGGGCCCGGCGGTGTCGATCCGCTGGTGCGGGGTCATGTGCTGTGGCATGACCGGGAGTTGGACCTCGACGCGATGAACGCGGCGGCCGCGCGCATGACGGGGGAGCACGACTTCGCCGCGTACTGCAAGAAGCGCGAAGGTGCGACGACCATCAGGACGCTGCAGAAGCTGAGTTGGGTACGTGACGAGGCGTCCGGGATCATCACCGGGACCGTGCAGGCCGACGCCTTCTGCCACAACATGGTGCGGGCGCTGGTCGGCGCGATTCTGTTCGTGGGGGACGGCCGCCGCCCGTATCCGTGGCCTGCCGAAGTCCTCGCCGCCCGGGTGCGCGATCCCGGGGTCCACGTGGTGCGGCCGCACGGGCTGACGCTGGAGGAAGTCGCCTACCCGGCCGATGAATTGCTCGCCGCGAGGGCGGTGGAGGCGCGGAACGTGCGGACGCTTCCGGGGGCCGGCTGCTGCTGACGGCCGGTCATGGTGCCGTACGTCTGCGCCGGCGCAGCGCGGAGGTGAGGGAGCCCGCCAGGTACAGCGCCGCGCCGCTCAGCAGCGAGGCGCGGAACCAGCCGATCCGCGGGCTCCACCACGCGAGGACCGCGCCCGTACCCACGAGCGCCAGCGCGGCGGTACGCGTCAGCCACCAGCGGGTCGTCCGCGGGGCGGCATCGGGCGCGGACGGGTGGCTGCCCGTGCTCGTCGTCATCGTGTCGCGCATGCCCGCCAGGATCGAGCGGCGGACCTGGACCCGGGCGCCCGGGATCTCGCCGAGGATCTCGGTGTCGCCGCCGAAGCCGGGCGGGACGGGCGGCAGACCGAGCGCGGTCACCAGATCGGCCTGGTGGCGGACCGGGTCGCCGGTGGCGCGCAGGATGTGGGCCAGCGGGCGCGGGTCCGCCACCCGGTACAGATGGGCGAGCTCCGCGGCGGTGTCCTGCACATCGGCGTGGTCGGGGGCGGGGGACTCGGCGTCCCAGATGTGCGTCGCGATCTGCCGGCCCTGGTGGAGGGCGGTGACGGTGCAGCGCTCGGGGGTGCGGTGCAGCACCAGGGCGGGCCAGGTCTCACCCGTCGTGAAGGTCTCCGCCGCCGCGGTCAGCGGTTCCTCGGGGAGCAGCGCCGCCCGTCGTCCCCGGGTGGCCTCGGGGACCACCTCGACATAGCTGTAGCCCTCGCCCGCCGGAGCCGTACGCAGGGAGAAGCCGCAGATCAGCGCCGCCTGGGCGACGGTGGCCGGAGGCGCGGGGACGATCGCGACCGCGCGCGGGGTGAGGGCCGCCCAGTCGGGGGCGTCGGCGGGCGGTGCGGGCGGGCGGCCGAAGAAGGGGATCTGTGAGGCGAGGTCCAGCCGTACGTCGGACCGGGCTTCGAGGAATTCGGCACGGGCGTCGCCGAGCCGGTTCCACGGGTACTCGGTGGCGTGGACACCGATGGCCCGGAACACGTCGAGTGCCTCGGCCGGACGGTCCGACATGATCAGCAGCAGGGCCAGTTCGTTGCGGAATCCGGCTGCCTCGCGGTCGCCCGCCCCGTCGTAGGTGTCGGAGAGGGCCAGGGCGCGGGTGAGGGCCGCGTCGACCTTGGGCCCGTACGGGTCGGGGCCCTCGGGCTCGGCAGCCTCGGACAGCCGGTACTCCAGCGCTGCCTGGAGCGGCAGCGCGTGCAGCCGGGAGCCGGGCGGGGCGGATGCGGCCACCCGCTCCGCGTACCGGAACATCTCCTCGTGCGAGCCGTACCACTTGGCGCACAGGTACTGGAGTGCCTGCGCATGACAGCCGAAGTGGTGCGGGTCGCGGGCCTCGGCCTCGGCGAGATACGCGTCGAAGACCTCGCGCGGAGCCTGCATGCCGCGGGCGTGGGTGAGCGCGATGCGCCAGGGAACCGGGTCCGCGGGGTTGAGCTCGGCCGCGGCGCCGATCACCGGCACGGCGTCCTCCAGAAGCGCGAAGAAGGCCTGGAACTGGTCCCGTTCGACGTCCTTGGCGCGGGCGCTCGTCCGCACCTTCCACGCCTGGTGGAGGTGGAAGTCGGCGACGACGAGGAGCGCGTCGGGATCCTCGGGGGACTCCGCCAGCCAGGCGTCCAGCCAGCCGTCGTGGTGCAGCGCGGTCCGGGCCAGCCGGCTCACGTACGCGTCCCTGCGCTCCCACTGGGCGTGCGCCCGGGTCGACGCGAGGAGCTCCCGCGCCGGGCCGTGGTCGCCGGCCGTCGCCGCGGTGAGGGCGGCGCGCAGCGGGGCGTCCGGCGGGTCCAGGACCACCGCCTCGTCGGGAGCCAGGTCGACACCGATGGCGTCGCGGTGGCGCAGGATGCGCAGGAAGGAGACCAGGAAGACGAGACGCACAGCAGCGGTTCTCCGCATCCGGGAGGGTGACTGAACCGAAGGACGGGCGGTCAGGGGGCGGTGGCGGCGGCCGAGGCCTGGACCTCACCACGGTGGCGGATCTGACGGAACGTGAAGTTCGTCAGGTCGTCGCCGACGGCGAACACGTTCTTGTCGCCCTTGGTGACGTTCTTGCCGCTGGTGAAGCCGCCCACCGTGAAGTAGGCGTACCGGCCGTAGGAGTTGGCCGTGCGACGGCAGACGGCGCCGCCGCGGCAGAACGTGGGCACCCCCGCCCCGCTCAGCGACGCCAGGCCCCCGCTGGCCTGCTGGGCGGCCTTCTTGGCCTGGGCCTCGGTCTCGAAGACCGCGAGGCCGATGGTCACGGCCACGCCGCTGCGGCTGTACGTGGCCCGGACGACCTGGTCGCAGCCGTTGTTCGTCAGGATCGTGCCGAGTGCGCCCTGGGTGGTCGTGGCGCACTTCGTGGTGCGGTGCGTCGCGCCCTTGGCGTAGACGCGGTCGCCCATCGTCAGCTTCTTGCCGGGGAAGAAGGCGTCCACGGTGACGGGCGCCCGGTCCTTCCGCACGTCGGATATGTAGTCCTTCGGATCCGGCGGGGGCGCCGGGGCCACGGACGAGAACGACGGTTCCGGCTGCGTCGACTGGCTGGGCAGATCGGTCGCCGACGGCAGTTCGCTCGCGTTCTTGCCGGACGAACCGCCGGAACCGTCCTTGTTGGTCGAGATGACCGCCGTCGCCACGATCGCGGCGACCGCGGCGGTGGCCAGCGCGCCCCCGCCGATCATCAGCCACCTCTTGCGCCTGGCGCGTGCCGCCGATGCCTCGGCCAGTGCCGCCCAGTCCGGTGTACCCGTTCCCCCAGGCCCCCAGGAGGGCCCCCCTTGCCCAAAGCTCATGCCGCGAATCCTAGACGGAAGGTAATCCGGTTGGGCCAGGGCTTCGCTGCCCGTGACAATGCTGTGCATGGGACATCTTGAAGCAGGCCATCTCGAGTACTACCTACCGGACGGGCGGGTACTGCTCGGCGATGCCTCGTTCCGTGTCGCGGACGGTGCCGTCGTCGCCCTCGTCGGGGCGAACGGCGCCGGGAAGACCACGCTGCTGCGGCTGCTCGCCGGGGAGCTCCAGCCGCACGGCGGCTCGGTCTCGGTGAGCGGCGGGCTCGGCGTGATGCAGCAGTTCGTCGGCTCGGTGCGCGACGAGCGCACGGTGCGGGACCTGCTGGTGTCCGTCGCCCAGCCCCGGATCCGGGAGGCAGCGCAGGCGGTCGACCGGGCCGAGGAGCTGATCCTCACCACCGACGACGAGGCCGCGCAGATGACGTACGCGCAGGCACTGAGCGACTGGGCGGAGGCGCGCGGGTACGAGGCCGAGACGGTCTGGGACATGTGCACCATGGCCGCGCTCGGCGTCCCGTACGAGAAGGCGCAGTGGCGCGAGGTACGCACCCTGTCCGGCGGTGAGCAGAAGCGGCTGGTGCTGGAGGCGCTGCTGCGCGGGCCCGACGAGGTGCTGCTGCTCGACGAACCGGACAACTATCTGGACGTACCCGGCAAGCGCTGGCTGGAGGAGAAGCTGAAGGAGACCCGTAAGACGGTCCTCTTCGTCTCCCACGACCGGGAGCTGCTCTCCCGCGCCGCCGAGAAGATCGTCAGCGTGGAGCCCAGCCCGGCCGGCAGCGACGTCTGGGTGCACGGTGGCGGCTTCGCCACGTACCACCAGGCCCGCAAGGAGCGCTTCGCGCGCTTCGAGGAACTGCTGCGCCGCTGGGAGGAGGAACACGCCCGGCTGAAGGCGCTCGTCCTGCGGATGCGGCAGCAGGCGGCGAACAGCCCCGACATGGCGAACCGCTACCACGCGATGCAGACCCGCTTCAAGAAGTTCGAGGAGGCCGGCCCGCCGCCGGAGCCGCCGCGCGAGCAGGACATCAAGATGCGGCTGCGCGGCGGCCGGACCGGGGTGCGGGCGGTGACCTGCACGAACCTGGAGCTGACCGGCCTGATGAAGCCGTTCGACCTGGAGATCTACTACGGGGAGCGGGTCGCCGTCCTCGGCTCCAACGGGTCCGGCAAGTCGCACTTCCTGCGGCTGTTGGCGGGCGAGCCGGTGGCGCACACGGGGGAGTGGAAGCTCGGGGCGAGGGTGGTGCCAGGACACTTCGCGCAGACCCACGCCCATCCGGAGCTGCTGGGCAAGACGCTCGTCGAGATCCTGTGGACGGAGCAGGCCAAGGACCGGGGCGGCGCCATGTCCGTACTGCGGCGGTACGAGCTGGAGCGGCAGGGGGACCAGCCGTTCGAGAAGCTGTCCGGCGGCCAGCAGGCCCGCTTCCAGATCCTGCTCCTGGAGCTGGCCGGCACGACGGCCCTGCTCCTGGACGAGCCGACCGACAACCTGGACCTGGAGTCGGCGGAGGCCCTTCAGGACGGGCTGGAGGTCTACGACGGCACCGTGATGGCGGTCACGCACGACCGGTGGTTCGCGAAGTCCTTCGACCGGTACCTGGTGTTCGGCTCGGACGGGGTCGTACGGGAGACGACGGAGCCGGTGTGGGACGAGCGGCGGGTCCAGCGCGCACGGTGACGGGCCCCTGCGGGGTGCGGTGCGCCTCTGTGCGGTGGGTAGGGGTGGGGTCCCTCCGGGGAGACTCCTCAAAAATGGCGTGTGCACCCCGGTACGCAAACGACCCGGGTCGTACGCCATTTTCTGCGGGGACTCCCCTGCACGCCCCCACCCGGCCGCCGTGCGTCTGTACGCCGGTGGGACTGCTGTCGCAGACGCGGGACGGCCGGTCCGGGGCCGTGCAGGGGAGTCCCCGCAGGACGACGAACAAATACCGGGGTCCGCTGCGTGGGACTGGAAACGTTCGTCGTTTGAGGAGACGCCCCGGAGGGGCACCGGACCCCACCCGGGGGTCAAGGCGCACCCCGCGGGGCACCCGCACAGATCAAGCCCGTCGAGGGGGTCCCCCATACCCTTAGGGCTATGGGGGAGATTGAGGACGGACCTCCGCGCCCCGGAAACACGCGCGCCCACCCGGCCGAGGGCCCCGTTTTGACCCGTCCGGGGCGGGGCGGGTACTGTCGGGGATTGTTATACGTATTGGCTTCGTCGTTCTCACGCGAAGGGCCCTTACGTAGGTTCTCTGGAGCAGTTACCAGTGGCTCGCATACGGGCAGCGTCCCCGGCATTGTGAGCCCCAGCTGCATGATCGCTTCAGAGGTGCCATGTGTCTGGACCCCATCCACTGAAGAAGCGAAGGCTACGAAGTGCGTACGTACAGCCCCAAGCCCGGCGATGTCACTCGCCAGTGGCACATCATTGACGCCGAGGACATCGTTCTCGGCCGTCTGGCCACCACGGCTGCGAACCTCCTCCGAGGCAAGCACAAGGCGATCTACGCCCCCCACATGGACATGGGCGACTTCGTCATCATCATCAACGCCGACAAGGTTCACCTGTCCGGCAACAAGAAGACCCAGAAGATGGCGTACCGCCACTCCGGCTTCCCGGGCGGTCTTCGCTCCGTTCGTTACGACGAGCTGCTCGCGAAGAACCCCGAGAAGGCCGTCGAGAAGGCCATCAAGGGCATGATCCCCAAGAACACCCTGGGCCGTCAGATGATCTCGAAGCTGAAGGTCTACGCGGGCGACCAGCACCCGCACGCTGCGCAGCAGCCGGTCCCGTTCGAGATCACCCAGGTCGCGCAGTAGTTCCGGCCTCCCCCCAAAGACGTAAAGAAAGATCTGAGGAGCATCGTGGCCGAGACCACTGTTGAGACCCCCATCGAGGGCACCGAGGGCGAGGAGACCTTCGCCGAGGTGACCACCTTCGAGTCCGAGGTCCCCGTCGAGGGTGAGTACACCTCCGAGTCGCTCGCGGGCCGCTTCGGCGACCCGCAGCCCGCGGCCGGCCTTGGCCGTCGCAAGAACGCCATCGCCCGCGTCCGGATCATCCCGGGCACCGGCAAGTGGAAGATCAACGGTCGCACCCTTGAGGACTACTTCCCCAACAAGGTGCACCAGCAGGAAGTCAACGAGCCCTTCAAGGTTCTCGAGCTCGACGGTCGCTACGACGTCGTGGCCCGCATCTCGGGTGGCGGTGTCTCCGGTCAGGCCGGCGCCCTGCGCCTCGGTGTGGCCCGCTCGCTGAACGAGGCGGACGTGGACAACAACCGCGCCATCCTGAAGAAGAACGGCTTCCTCTCCCGCGACGACCGTGCGGTCGAGCGCAAGAAGGCCGGTCTCAAGAAGGCCCGTAAGGCCCCGCAGTACAGCAAGCGCTAAACCGCCTGCTCAACCGCGTTACACGTTCGCCCCGGCGGCACACCTCGTGCGCCGGGGCGTTCGTTTATTGACAGCCACGGGCATATAACGGCATAAGGCGTTCATAGGCTTGTTGCTTGCTTAGTCTGAATTTTTGCGTTTCGGAGCACCTTCGGAGGACACCAGTGGGACGACTCTTCGGCACGGACGGCGTGCGCGGTGTCGCCAATGCGGACCTGACGGCCGAGCTCGCGCTCGGTCTCTCGGTCGCGGCGGCACACGTACTGGCCGAGGCGGGCACCTTCGAGGGCCATCGGCCGACGGCCGTGGTCGGCCGCGACCCGCGCGCCTCCGGAGAGTTCCTGGAAGCCGCCGTCGTGGCCGGGCTGGCCAGCGCGGGCGTCGACGTCCTGCGCGTCGGCGTGCTGCCGACCCCGGCCGTGGCCTATCTCACCGGCGCCCTGGGCGCGGATATCGGCGTGATGCTCTCCGCCAGCCACAACGCCATGCCGGACAACGGTGTCAAGTTCTTCGCCCGCGGCGGTCACAAGCTCGCCGACGAGCTGGAGGACCGCATCGAGACGGTCTACGAGCAGCACCGCACCGGCGAGCCGTGGGCCCGTCCCACCGGTGCCGGAGTGGGCCGCATCAGCGACTACGCCGAGGGCTTCGACCGGTACGTCGCCCACCTCATCGGGGTGCTCCCCAACCGCCTCGACGGCCTGAAGGTCGTCCTGGACGAGGCGCACGGCGCCGCCGCCCACGTCTCGCCCGAGGCGTTCGCACGGGCCGGGGCCGAGGTCATCACGATCGGTGCCGAGCCGGACGGCCTGAACATCAACGACGGCTGCGGCTCCACGCACCTGTCGCTCCTGCGCACCGCAGTCGTCGAGCACGGGGCCGACCTCGGCATCGCGCACGACGGTGACGCCGACCGCTGCCTCGCGGTCGACGCCGCGGGCGAGGAGATCGACGGCGACCAGATCCTGGCCGTGCTGGCCCTCGCCATGCGCGAGGCCGGTCAGCTGCGCAAGGACACCGTGGTCGGCACCGTGATGTCGAACCTCGGCTTCAAGATCGCCATGGAGCGCGAGGGCATCCAGCTGATCCAGACGGCCGTGGGTGACCGCTACGTCCTGGAGTCGATGAAGGCCGAGGGCTACGCCCTGGGCGGCGAGCAGTCCGGTCACGTCATCGTCCTGGACCACGCCACGACCGGCGACGGCACGCTGACCGGCCTGATGCTGGCGGCCCGCGTCGCCGCCACCGGCCGCTCGCTCGCCGACCTCGCCGGGGTGATGGAGCGCCTGCCGCAGGTCCTCGTCAACGTCCCGGACGTCGACAAGTCCCGGGTGTCCACCTCCCCGGAGCTGGCCACGGCCGTCGCCGAGGCCGAACGCGAGCTGGGCGCCACCGGCCGGGTGCTGCTGCGCCAGTCGGGTACGGAACCGCTGGTACGGGTCATGGTCGAGGCGGCCGACATCGAGCAGGCACGCGCGGTGGCCGGCCGGCTGGCCGACGTCGTGAAGTCCGCGCTGGGCTGACCTGCGCTCGATTCCCGGAAGGGCCCGGCCTCACGGTCGGGCCCTTCCGGCGTTCTGTGGCAGCCGGCCGCACCCCAGCACGTCGAGGATGCGGGTCAGGTCGTCCGGCGCGGCCGCGAGGCGGACCGGCTTGCCCGAGTCGTCCAGGTCGGCGATGTGCCAGCTCCGCTGGACGCTCTCGCCGTCGCTGCCCCTGGCACGTCGTACGTTCGTGACGGTGAGCCGTTCCACAGGGATCCGTCGGGCAGCGAACCTGCCCGGGCCGGGATGGGGAGTCACCGCAGGCGGACCACCGTCCCCGAGGACGATGTGGGTGCCGAAACCGTGCGGGTTGTAGTCGGTGTGCTCCAGGAAGTGGGCAGCGAGGAAGAGGTCCCCCGCTTCCCCGGAGGGCCCGGCCCCGCCCGCCGGGGTGCTGCCGGGCGTACGGATGCGGGTGGCATGCCAGGCCCAGGTGATCATCCCCAGGGTGGCCGCCGCACCCCCAACCGCCCAGACGACGGCTCCGGGCGAGCCGAGCGGGTCCGTGGGGTGGTGGTAGCTGAACGGCAGCAGCCACACGGCCGTACCGACGAGCGCGGCCGCGTACGGCAGCGCCGACGGAAGGACCTCGTCGTCCGGCAGCCGGCGCCCGCGCCGCCGCAGCAGCAGACGGGCTCCGGGGTAGCCCGCCGCGAGGGCGCACCCGGCCGCGACGGCGGCGACATCTCCGGCGCCGGTGAAGTGCGCGCGCCACACGTACCGGTCTCCCGCGACCTCCCTCACCTGGTGACGCCAGACGGTCAGTTCGACGCTGTCACCCGGGCGGAACGCGCCGGCGGCCTCCCGGGAGACCCCGAGCCGTTCCAGCGGCCGGCCGTCGGCGAAGTACAGCCGGCTGCCGGCCTCGCTGTGGCCGACCTTCGTCCGCAGAATCACCGCGTGCCGGACGTCCAGGCACTCGCCGCGCTCCGCGGCAGGCGTGGCGGCGCCGCAGGGCACGGCCGCCTTCCACGCCCGGTTCTCCGACGCGCGGCCCGGCACGTACCACGCGGCCAGGACCGCGCCGGCGAGCAGCAGTACGCACAGGAGCCAGGTCACGGCCGCTCCGCGCCCGGCGGTGCGGTACGAGATGACAGGGACGTGCCCGCTCGACGCGGGGTCTCCGTACCGGCGGTGCAGTGCGCGGAGCGCGTCCAGCTTCGCGTCGAACTCCGATCGGTCGGCCGAGGACCCGCTCAGCGGCAGCGGCAGCCGCCGCGCGTGTCCGTCGCGCAGCAGCACGCTGACGCGATGGATGTCCTGGTTCCGCCCGTACTGGATGTACGTACGCAGGTCGGCGATGCCGGACCACGGCAGGTTCCTGCGGCGCAGCAGCGTCCGGGAGCGCAGACCGTAGGCGTCCGCACTCACCCGGGCGGTGGCCGCGTGCAGGCAGACGAGAGCCACCAGCAGGCAGGCGAGAGCCACCAGCGCGAGCAGCAGGGACACGGCTGCCATGAGCCCGGCCAGGTACACGGCGAGCACCGCGGTCACACCCGCCCCGGGCGCGCAGACTGCGGCGCACCACCACAGGGCACGCCGCGCGGCGGGACGGTAGATCACTTCTCCGGCGTTGGGCATGCCTGAGATCGTGTCAGCGGTACGGCGGTGACCGCTTGTGCGGGGTACGGCAGTCTCGGAGGGTGCGACATTGCCGGGCCTCGCCCCGCGCCCGTCCCGCTACGCGTCCGCCGCCGGCTTCGGGTGCCTCCGGTACCACCGCAGGGCCGCCACCCACAGGGCCTTCTGCACCAGCAGCGTCAGGGTTCCCGCCACGATGATCCCGCCGAGGTTCGCCAGCAGTTGCTGAATGGATCCGGTCATCTGGCCGTAGTCGCGGTAGCTGAACGCCACCGCCGCGTTGGCCGCGGCCGGCACCGTCGTCACCGAGATCGCGACCCCGATGAGGGCGCCGGACTTCGCCGAGGTGAGGGAGAGCGTCCCGGCGATGCCTGCGAGAAAGGCCACCACGAAGGACATCCAGTCCGGCTGCCAGACGAATGCCGTGTTCGGCCGGGGTGCCTCGATCATCGACTCGTTGAACAGTCCGAAGGCGTCCATCAGCCAGGAGAAGCCGGCCGTCAGCACCATGGCCGCGGCGAAACCGCCGATCAGCGCCCAGAGGGACCGCCACACCAGGCGCGGGGCGCGCTGCACCAGCGCCGTGGAGATTCCGGCGAGCGGGCCGAACTCCGGGCCCACCGCCATCGCGCCCACGATCAGGATCGCGTTGTCGAGCATCACACCGCAGGCGGCGAGCATCGTCGCGACCGCGAGGAACGCCACGTAGGTGATGCTGAACGTCGACTCCTCGTGGGTGATGTCCGTCAGTTCCTCCCACACCACCGCGTCCGCGCCCTCGCCAGGCGCCTCCTCCTCGGCCTGGTCGGCACGCGCGGAGAGCGTCAGGTCCATCTTCTCGACGGTGATCGCCCCGTACTCGGCGACCCCGAGCTCCCGCAGCGCCCCGATCAGCTCGTCGCCCGCCTCGCGCGCCACGTCGCACAGCACCACGTCACCGACCGGGTCGCGCGCCACCCCCGGCAGCACCGCGAGGTGGGCGGTGCCGACGGTCCCCTCCAGCAGGTCCGTCACCTCGCCCGTCCGGTCGGACGGGACGATCAGGCGTAGATGCAGCACGGTGCACCCTTTCCGGGATCAGAGCTTGCGCAGGGACAGCCGCTGGACCTTGTGGTCGGGGCCCTTGCGGAGCACCAGCGTGGCACGGCCGCGGGTCGGCGCCACGTTCTCCACCAGATTGGGTTTGTTGATGGTCCGCCACATCGTCGCCGCGTACTCCATCGCCTCCGCCTCGGAGACCTGCGTGTACTTGCGGAAGTACGAGGACGGGTTCTGGAACGCCGTGGCGCGCAGCTTGCGGAAGCGGTTGAGGTACCAGGTCTCGATGTCCTCGGGCCGCGCGTCCACGTACACACTGAAGTCGAAGTAGTCCGCGAGCCCGACCCTGGTCCGGCCGTCCTTGCCGGGAAGGGCGGGCTGCAGCACGTTCAGCCCCTCGACGATGAGGATGTCCGGCCGCCGTACGGTGAGCCGCTCGCCCGGCACGATGTCGTAGATCAGGTGCGAGTAGACGGGGGCGGTGACCTCGTCCTTGCCCGCCTTGATGTCGGCGACGAAACGGGTCAGGGCGCGCCGGTCGTACGACTCCGGGAAGCCCTTGCGTGACATCAGGCCGCGTGCGCGGAGCTCCTTCATCGGCAGCAGGAAGCCGTCCGTGGTCACCAGCTCCACCCGCGGGTGCTCCGGCCAGCGGGCCAGCAGCGCCTGGAGGATACGGGCGCTGGTGGACTTGCCCACCGCGACACTGCCCGCGACCCCTATGACGAACGGCGTCCCGCGCTGTTCGCCGTGCCCGTTGCCCGCGTCGCCGAGGAAGGTGTTCAGTGCGCCGCGCAGGCCGGAGGTGGCCTGGACGTACAGATTCAGGAGGCGTGAGAGCGGCAGGTAGACGTCCCGCACCTCGTCGAGGTCGATGACGTCCCCGAGCCCCCGCAGCCGCTCCACCTCGTCGGCGGACAGCGGCAGCGGCGTCTTGTCGCGCAGCGCGCTCCACTCCGCCCGGGAGAGGTCGACGTACGGCGTCGCGGCGGGCTCGGCGCGTCGGTTCGTGCTCCGTGTCGGCGAAGTGATCACGGGTTCATTGTTGCGGGAGTTCGACGGGAGTTCGAACGGGGTGGGGGGTGGGCTCGGTCACGTGGCGGACGGAGCCCGGCCCGGCCTCCGCACCGTCTACGCGTGCTCCTCGGTTGCGTGGGAGTTGGTGAGGGTGAGTGCGCCGCCTGCCGTGACCAGGCCGACGACGACCGCCAGTACGGCGTAGGTGATCCGCTCGCCGTGGAAGAACGACGCCACCAGACTGTCGCTCCAGGTGCCCGCGGGCAGCTGGGTGGTGACCAGCGCGGCGATCAGCGTGCCGACCACGGCGGTGCCGATGCTGCTTCCGACCTCCTGGGCGGTGTCGTTGAGCGCCGTGCCGATCGAGGTGCGGTTCTCCGGCATCGCGCCGACGAGCGCGATGGCGCAGATCGTCATGACGGTGCGCAGGCCGACGGTCATCAGGACCATGCAGGCCGCGATGACGCCGTACCCGTGGTCGACGCCCCAGGACAGGCCGGCCAGCGAGACGGCCAGGCAGGCGGCGCCGACCAGGCAGGCGATGCGGTGGCCGAACCGCTTCGCGAGCCACTCGGACAGCGGGGTCGCGACGATCATGGTCACGATGAGCGGCAGGTTCGCCAGGCCGGCCCGGACGGGGCTCCACCCGTAGGCGTACTGGAAGTGGAGGATCAGCCCGAACATCACGGCGGCCATCGCGATGGCCGTGCCGATCTGCGCGATGGCGGCGCCGCGGACGGTGCCGTTGGAGAAGAGGCGGAGGTCCAGCATGGGCGAGGAGCTGCGGCGCTCGTGCAGCACGAAGGCGATGCCCGCGGCGATGGCGCCGAGGACGGAGCCGAGCGTGGTCGCGGAGAGCCAGCCGTGCTCGACGCCGCTGGTCAGCGCGTAGCAGGCGAGCCCGATGGTGGTGACGCTGAGTACGGCGCCGGGCAGATCGAGCTTGTCGCGGGTCAGGTCCTGCGGCCGGTCGGCCGGGACACCGAGACGGACGCCGATGGCCGCGATCAGGGCGATCGGGGCGTTGACGATCAGGAGCCACTGCCACCGCACGTGGGCCAGGGCGGTGCCGCCCAGCAGCGGGCCGAGGATGAAGCCGGACATGCCGACGATGATCATCAGGGTCATTGCGCGCATCCGCAGCGCCTGGTCGTCGAAGAGCCGGAAGACCAGCGAGTTGGTGATGGGGGCCATCGCCGCCGCGGCTATGCCGAGGCCGGCCCGCAGGGTGATCAGCTCTCCTGCGGTGCTGACCGCGACGACGCCCAGGCTCAGCAGGCCGAACACCGCCAGGCCGGCCAGCAGCACGCGTCGGCGCCCGAGCCGGTCGGCCATCGATCCCGCCGTCAGCAGCAGCCCGCCGAACGTCAGTGAGTACGCGCCGGTGACCCACTGCAGCGAGGTCGTACCGCTGTCGAGGTCGCGGCCGATCGTGGGCAGCGCGATCGAGAGCAGGGTGTTGTCGACCATCTCGACGAAGAAGGCCAGGCAGAGCGCGGCCAGGGGAATCCATGCCGCGCGCAGGGACGTGTAGGTACGCGATGCGGCGGGCTCGGTGGAAGACGTGGTCGTAGTCATGGCGGGCCTCCTCTCGGAACGTTGTCGAACATCGAACGGCGTTCGACAATGGAACGTGGTTCGACCATAGAACATGGTTCGATGATGAGGCAAGCTGTGATTGGATGAGTGGCATGACAGGCCCGCGCCCACGACCCGCCGATCGCCCTTCCCGGGGGCGTCAACGTGCCTCGCACTCCATCGAGGCCGTTCTCACCGCGGCCGTGGCGCTGCTCGACGAGGCGGGCGAGCAGGCGCTGACCCTGCGCGCCCTCGCGGCCCGGCTCGGTACCGGCGTCGGCAGCATCTACTGGTACGTCTCGGGCAAGGACGAGCTGCTCGAACGCGCCATCGACCATGTGCTCGGGGGGGTGCTGACCGCCGTCGAAGGGCAGGGCAGGAGCGACGACCCGATCGATGACCTGCGCATGATGGCCGTCACGCTGTTCGACACGATCGTGGACCGGCCGTGGCTGGGTGCGCACTTCATGCGCAACATCGCCGAGCGGGGCAACGCGTTGCGGCTCTACGAGCAGCTGGGGGAGCAGACGCTCCGGCTCGACCTCACCCCGCAGCAGCGGTTCCACGCCGTGTCGGCGGTCTTCAGTGTGGTGGTCGGCAGCGCCGCCGACCTGGGGCAGGAGCCGCCCCAGGAGGTGCTGGACGGCTCGGTGGGCCGCGACGAGTTCCTCGGCCGTTACGCCAAGATGTGGCGTGAGCTCGACGCCGAGGAGTATCCGTTCATGCGCGACATCGCCGACGAGTTCGACGGGCATGACGACAGGGAGCAGTTCCTCGCCGTGCTGGAGCTGACGCTGACGGGCCTGCGCCTTCAGGCCGGGGTCTGAATCCGGCCCGTATCGCGGTCAGTCGAATGATCACCCGGCCTGCGGTGCGGGTCGGGGCCGTGGGTACTCTGCCGCCCCGCCGACCGGCCACCGAGGCCCGGACCGGCGGAATCACCTTTCCTTACGCGAAGCGCCTCGTCCTCCGGCGACTACGTCGACGTGCGCTGAGCCGGTGGCGGGCCTCCGGTGGCGCGCGACGAAGAGGCCGGCCCGGCGCGCAGGGCGCCGGGCCGGCCTGACGGGCCCGATGAGGTCAGCGCGGCCGGCGGATGCCGTCGATGATGCGGGTCCAGTTGTCGCTGCCGTGTCCGTTCTCGATTGCCCCCCGGTAGTGGGCCTGCACGGCCAGCGGGAGCGCGAGGTCGAGGCCGAGTGAGGTGCTGGTCTCGACGATGTGGTCGGCCGTCGCGCCCATCATGGTGATCGTGCTGAGGTCGCCGGGGTGCTCGCCGGCGTCCAGCGCGGTGCCGGGGTTCGCTTCGCCCGCTCGCAGGATGGCGCCGATCGAGTCGGCGGAGGAGAGCAACTCCGGCAGCGCCTCCGCGGCCGTCAGTCCTGCGGTGCCCAGCATCGCGGTGGCGTGCATCAGTGCGGACAAAGTGGTGAGGAAGACCGTGAGCTGGGCTTGGTACATCATCTGGGCGAGCCCCGGATCCTCGCCCAGGTACTTCGGCGTGCCGAGCAGTGTCAACGCGGCCAGGTGGCGCTCCAGCACCTTTTCGCCGCCGCTGTAGTAGACGTGGGCCGCCTCCGTGCCGACCATCGGCGCGGGGACCATGACACCTCCGGAGAGGAACGCGGCGCCGTGATCCGTCGCCCAGGCCGCCGCCTCGCGGGTGCGGTCGGGAGTGTCGGAGCTGAGGTTGACCAGGGTCCGGTCGGTGAGCGAGGCGGTGGAGCTGCCGAGGATGTCGTACATCGCCGGGTAGTCGGTGAGGCTGAGGAGCACGAGGTCACTCGCCTCGACGGCTTCACCGGGTGTCGCCGCGCGTGTCGCTCCGTCGGCGACGACGCCGTCGGCCCGGGCGGCGGTGCGGTTCCAGACGGTGACCGGGTGGCCCGCGGCGAGGAGGGCGCGGGTGATCGCCCGGCCCATCGGGCCGAGCCCGATCACGGTGACGGAGTTGCCCTGCCTGGTGGTGTCGTTCTGTCGTTCGTTCACCCCTCCATGCTCGGAGAGTGTCGCTACGCTCGGAAGTACCCACTATTTTCTGCGGTACTTACCTTCTAGTAAGGGTGATCAGTGATGGCCAGGTCGCCGAGATCCGGGCCCTACATCTGCGGCATCGACGCCGGGCTCGACGTGGTGAGCGGCAAGTGGAAGGGCCTGATCCTCTGGGAACTCGATGCCCACGGCGTACGCCGCTTCGCCGAGCTCCGTCGTGGACTGCCGGGTGTGAGCGAGAAGATGCTGACGCAGCACCTGCGGGAGATGGAGGTGGACGGTCTCGTGCACCGGAAGGTCTATGCGGAGGTGCCACCGAAGGTGGAGTACTCCCTGACCGAGCACGGGCACACGCTCAATCAGGCGCTCGGGCCGCTCGGCGCCTGGGGAGTGGAGCGGATCCGTCGCGAAGGGGCCGAAAAGGTCGAGGTCCCGTCCGGTGAGGCGTCGCAGCCACCGGCCTCGGATGGTGCGCGGGTCCTTTCCGGGGGCTGAACGCGATGAGGAGGCCGGCTCGGCGCGCTGTGCACCGGACCGGCCTCCTCATCGCGTTCCCGGAACGCTGCGTGCTGCGGAGTACTAGTCCGTGCCGGACTCCATCGCCGCACGGTCCAGCATCTCGTCCGCCTCGGAGACCTCGCCGCGGGAGGCGATGGCCTGGGCGCCGCCCTCGGGCAGGGAGCCGATCAGGCCGGTCGCCGCGGCCTGGGCCGCGCCGATGGCCGGGTTGGCGGTGCCGATCAGGCCGAGGCCCGCGTACTGCTCCAGCTTGGCGCGGGAGTCGGCGATGTCGAGGTTGCGCATGGTGAGCTGGCCGATCCGGTCGACCGGGCCGAACGCGGAGTCCTCGGTGCGCTCCATGGACAGCTTGTCCGGGTGGTAGCTGAACGCCGGGCCCGTGGTGTCGAGGATCGAGTAGTCCTCGCCGCGCCGCAGCCGCAGGGTCACCTCGCCGGTGACGGCGGTGCCGACCCAGCGCTGGATCGACTCGCGGACCATGAGCGCCTGCGGGTCCAGCCAGCGCCCCTCGTACATCAGACGGCCGAGACGCCGGCCCTCGTTGTGGTACTGCGCGAGGGTGTCCTCGTTGTGGATCGCGTTGACCAGGCGCTCGTACGCGGCGTGCAGCAGCGCCATGCCGGGGGCCTCGTAGATGCCGCGGCTCTTGGCCTCGATGATCCGGTTCTCGATCTGGTCCGACATGCCCATGCCGTGACGGCCACCGATGGTGTTCGCCTTCATCACCAGGTCGACGGCGGAGTCGAACTTCTCGCCGTTGATGGTGACCGGCCGGCCCTGGTCGAAGCCGATCGTGACGTCCTCGGTCTCGATCTCGACCGACGGGTCCCAGAACTTGACGCCCATGATCGGGTCGACGGTCTCCACACCGGTGTTCAGGTGCTCCAGGGTCTTCGCCTCGTGGGTGGCGCCCCAGATGTTGGCGTCGGTGGAGTACGCCTTCTCCGTGCTGTCGCGGTAGGGCAGGTCATGGGCGACCAGCCACTCCGACATCTCCTTGCGGCCGCCGAGCTCGGTCACGAAGTCCGCGTCGAGCCAGGGCTTGTAGATCCGCAGGTGCGGGTTGGCGAGGAGGCCGTAGCGGTAGAACCGCTCGATGTCGTTGCCCTTGTACGTGGAGCCGTCGCCCCAGATCTGTACGTTGTCCTCAAGCATCGCCCGCACCAGGAGCGTGCCGGTGACGGCGCGGCCGAGCGGCGTGGTGTTGAAGTACGCCCGCCCGCCCGACCGGATGTGGAACGCGCCGCAGGTGAGCGCGGCCAGCCCCTCCTCGACGAGCGCCGCACGGCAGTCGACCAGACGCGCGAGCTCGGCGCCGTAGGCCTTGGCGCGGCCGGGCACGGAGGCGATGTCGGGCTCGTCGTACTGGCCGATGTCGGCGGTGTAGGTGCACGGGACGGCGCCCTTGTCGCGCATCCACGCGACCGCGACCGAGGTGTCGAGGCCGCCCGAGAAGGCGATGCCGACGCGCTCGCCGGTGGGCAGGGAGGTGAGGACCTTAGACATAGGAAGATTATGCATCATCTCGCATGATCATGCAACGCGAGGTGGATTCCGTCGCTACGGGACGAAGGGAGCCGATCTCCGTGGCCGGCGATGAGTTTCTCCACCGGGCGCCGTCCTACCTGGTGAACGCCAAAGAGGCGGAGGCAGGAGACGAGCCGGACCGCTCCCCTCGCACAGGCGGCCGAGGCCCGGGTTCACGTCACCGGCCAGGAGAAGCCAACCGAGTCCTGAACAGGCGGTATGCGTCATGGACAAGCAGTTCACCGCGATCCTGCAGAAGAGCCCCGACCGGGGCGGCTGGACCTACGTCGTGTGGCCTGATTCGGCCGAGTTCTTCGGCACCCGCGGTCTGGTGAAGGTCCGGGGCAGTATCGACGGTCATCCCTTCCGGAGTTCCTTCATGGCCCTGGGGGACGGCAGGCACAAGCTGCCGGTGAAGGCGGAGGTGCGCAAGGCCATCGGCAAGGAGGAAGGGGACACCGTGACCGTCCGTCTGGAGGAGCGGTTGGACGGCTAGGGCGTGCTGGATCAGGCCGGATACCGACGTCGATCCCCGGCAGGGCGGCGAAGTCCGGCACCGGCGGGGCCGGGCTCACTTCATCTCCCGGCGGGCCTGCCTCACCTCGTCGTTGACGGTCCAGGCGTCGGCGACCGGGCCGAGGTGGCCGAGCTTGTCGGGGTTGATCACCGAGCGGATCGTCTGGATCTGTCCGTCGAGCACGTCGAGGGCCAGGGTGTGGAGGACCTTGCCGTCCCTGTCGCGGAATACGGCGCCGGGCTGGGCGTTCACCTCGTGCGGCTCGAACGTCACGTCGATCCGGGCCAGCAGCGGGAAGACGGAGGCCAGCAGCCGGGCCACGTTCTCGGCACCGACGACGGCCCTGGCCAGCTGCGGGGCCTTGCCGCCGCCGTCCCCGACCATCTGGACGTCGGCGGCCAGCAGATCCCGCAGGCCGGCGACGTCTCCCTCGCGGAGGGCGTCGAAGAACCGCCGCGCCAGCTCCTCACGCTCCTGACGGTCCGCGTCGAACCGTGGCCGTCCGGCCTCCATGTGCCGCCGCGCCCGTACGAGCAGCTGCCGGCACGCCGCCTCCGAGCGCCCCACCGCCGAGGCGATCTCGTCGAACCCGAAGCCGAACACCTCCCGCAGCACGAACACCGACCGCTCCAGCGGGCTGAGGCGCTCCAGCAGCAGCAACGCGGCCATCGAGACCGAGTCGGCCAGCTCCGCCGAGCGTGCCGGGTCCTGATACGGGTCGCTCAGCAGCGGCTCGGGGAACCACGGGCCCACGTACTCCTCCCGCCGCACCCGCGCGGAGCGCAGCACGTCGATCGAGATCCGCGTCACCGTCGTGGACAGAAACGCCTTGACCGACGCAGGAGTGGTCGCCGAGCCGTCGAAGCGCAGCCATGTCTCCTGCACCGCGTCCTCGGCCTCGCTCACGCTGCCCAGGATCCGGTAGGCGATCGAGAACAGCAGGGGCCGCAGCTCCTCGAACTCTCCGACCTTGTTCACGGCGCATCTCCTTGAGGTCTGCCCCGGGGGCGTTGCCGGAGCGGGGCTCGTTCCGGCGATTGTGCGGTACGTCGACGGCCCCGGCTCCTCAGTGGAACTGTCCGGCCTCGTAGTCGCCGGCGGGCTGCTGCGCGATGATGTTCAGCCGGTTCGCCGCGTTCATGAAGGAGACCAGCAAGGCCAAGGCGGTGAGCTGCTCCTCGTCGTAGTGCTTCGCGGCCCGCGCCCACACCTCGTCGCCGACCCCGCCGGCCGCGTCCGCGATCCTCGTCCCCTCCTCCGCCAGTTCCAGCGCGGCACGCTCGGCCTCGGTGAAGACCGTGGCCTCGCGCCAGGCCGCCACCAGGTGCAGCCGCACCGAGGTCTCGCCGGCGGCGGTCGCCTCCTTGGTGTGCATGTCGATGCAGGCGGCGCAGCCGTTGATCTGGCTCACACGCAGTGCCACCAGCTCCTGCGTGGAGGCCGCAAGCGACGACTCCTTGAGCGCCTGGCCGGCGGCCATGAGGTGCTTGAGGGCCTTGCCGGCGGTGGGGTCGGCGAAGTAGTTCAGTCGCGCGTTCATGGTGTGCTCCTCCGTGCTCGTAGGTGGTTACACCCCTGAGGACGAGACAGCGCGGCGCCCTGTGACACGGGTGGCTCCCCGCGCGGGTCCGATGGCCCCCGCCCCGCCCCGCCCTCGGGCCCACCGGACATCGGCGAGTTGGAAGCGATGTGGGTGGTATCCGGGGCCTGTCCAGCTGCTGGGAGCACCCATTTCGCTTCCGATTTCACCGTCGCGGCCGTCCGGGGCGCGGGCGCTCGTCGCGTGACGGGCCCTGCCGGTCCACTCCGGAAACCCACCCGTCACAGGGGTTTCAAGCGTCGGCGATTCGGCCACAGTGCGCCGTGCCGAGCCCGCCCCGGCGCACGGGAAGAGCCCGCGACCCCTTGCCGTTGCTGAGGTCGCACGCGGCCGGAATCGAGCGCGTTCGATTCTCCGTGGGCGTCGTTATGCCGTGCACCGCCGAGCCATCCAGGTGCGGCACCGAGTCCCAGGAGGGACGCAGGTGACTGTGACTGACGCCTTGACCGCGCACTCGGACACACCGCCACCACCACCCCCGGCCGTCCTCGACTTCCAGGGCAAGCACGGCAAGAACCCGCTGGCCGAAGCCGGTTTCCGCACCATGTGCGGTCGCCTGCCCGCCGTCCTGAAACACACGGTCCGACTCGCCTGGGCGGTGGACCGGACCGCCGTGCTGATTCTTCTGCTCTGCCAGCTCCTCACCGGCACCGCGGCCGCCCTCACGCTCGCGTTCACCGCGCGGGCGATGACGTACCTGTTCGCCGCAGGTCCCGTCTCCGGACGTCTGCACGGCGCCCTGCCCGCGCTCGTCGTGGTCACCGTCGCCGCCGGCGCGGGCCGGCTCGGCACGGCGCTCGCGTCCTACGCCGAACGTCGCGTCACGCCGCTGCTGATGACCGAGGCGGACGTGGCGCTGGTCGCCGCCGTGTGCCGGGTCGAGGTGGCGGCGTACGGGGAGGACGGCTTCGCCGACCGGCAGGAGGCCGCCGAGGTGGGAGTCACCCGCACCACGACCCTGGTCAACGACGCGCAGCGGTTCATGGCCGCCGGTGTCCGGATGGTCGCCGCGGGCGGCGTCATCACCGTCCTGCACTGGGCGATGCTCCCCGCCCTGCTGCTCGCCGTGCTCCCGGCCGGGCTCGGGGCGATCCTGCGGGCCCGGGTGGACTACGAGACCCACTACCAGAACGTCGGCGACCGCAACGTGCGCGGCATGACGCGCTGGTGGGCCACTTCCGCCCGGTACGGCGACGAGGTCCGCGCCAACGGCATGACCGGCTACATCCTCTACTGGTACCGGGCGCTGTCCGAGCGCATCGACCGGCGCACCCTGACCGCCGCACCACGACAGCTGCGCATCGACGTGTCCACCAGTGCCGTGAGCGGTGTCTTCCTGCTGGGCACCTGGGCCCTCCTCGCCCGGCTCGCCACCACGGGCGCCGTCCCGCTGCCGGTCGCGGCGACCGCCGTCCTCGCCGTGCAGACCACCCTTGCCGCGCTCTCCCAACTCGTGATCCAGGGCGCCGCGCTGTTCCACACCTCGCTCTATCTCGCCGACATGCGCGCATTCCTCGACATGGCCGACGCGCGCGCCCCGAAGCGCGGCGAGCTGACGATTCCGGAGCAGGTGGACGAGATCCGGCTCGACGAGGTGGTCTACCGGTACCCGGGCAAGGAACAGCCGGCCGTGAGCGGCGTCTCCCTGAGCCTGCGCCGGGGCGAGATCCTGGCCGTGGTCGGCGAGAACGGCTCCGGCAAGTCCACGCTCACCAAGCTCATCACCGGCCTCCTCCTCGCCGACAAGGGCCGCGTGCTGTGGGACGGCGTCGACCTGGCGCGGGCCGACGCCGAAGCCGTGTGGAAGCGGACCGCGCTCGTACCGCAGAACTTCGCCACCTGGCCGCTGCGGGCCCGCGAGAACATCACGCTCGGTCAGCCCAAGTCGTGGGACGACGAACTGGTGTGGAAGGCCGTCGACGCTGTGGGCATGCGCGAGGCCGTCGAGGAACTGCCGAACCGGCTCGACACCCTCCTGGCCCGTGAACTGTTCGGCGGAGCGGAACTCTCCGGCGGGCAGTGGCAGCGGCTGGCCTGCGGCCGTGCGCTGTACCGGCGGACTCCACTCCTGATCCTGGACGAGCCGACCTCACAGATGGACGCCCGTGGCGAGCACCAGATCTTTCTGGAGATCAAGCGGCTGGCCGCCGACTGCATGACGATCGTCGTGACGCATCAGCTGGAGAACACGCGGCTGGCCGACCGGATCATCGTCATGGAACACGGGCGGGTGACCGAGGAGGGTACGTACGACGACCTGATCCACGCCGGGGGTCTGTTCGCCGAACTCGTCGCACTCGCTCAGGACCGGTGACGGCGGACTGAGCGCCGCGAGCGGTTCGGACTCCGGCCGCCGGGGTGAAGATTCCGGGCCGCCGGGGTGAAGCAGGAACGGTTCACGGTATGAGCCGTTCCTGCTGTGCTGCTCAGCACCTTTGGCTACCCCCGGAACGGCCGGTACGTCAGCTGCTTCACGCGCCGCAGGAACGGCATCGATTCCACGTGCTCGACGCCGTCCAGCGCCCCCAGGCGCTCGCTCAGATAGCGGTACAGATGGCCCGAATCGCGGGTGATCACCACCGCCACCAGGTTGGACGGGCCCGTGGTCGCCGCCGCGTAGGCGACCTCCGGGTGGGTCGCGAGCGCCTCGCCCACCGCGTTCAGGGCGCGGGGTGCGGCGGTGATGCACAGCATGGTCGGGTGGCGGAAGCCGAAGGGGTCGGAGTCGAACTCGACGTCCACGTACAGCGCGCCCGAGGCCACGAGCTGCGCCATGCGGCGCCTGACCGCCGACTCGGAGCGTCCCGTCGCCTTCTGGAGTTCGGGGTACGTGGCCCGGCCGTCCGCCTCCAGCGCGGCGACCAGGGGTTCGTCCTCGGCGGTGATGACGGCCGGGCCGGCGTGGCCCGGGGGAGGGGCGGGGGTGAGGGCGGCTGCCTGTCCGGGGGAGAGCGCCCCGCTCTTGTGGAGCCAGCCGGACGGGCCGCCGTAGAAGCGGTGCAGCAACTGGTGCGCACGGATGTCGACGATGTGCGGGGTACGCGGCAGCTTGCCGAGCAGCAGGTCGTCGGCGTCGTCCCGGGAGCGGACGTTCGCCGTGCACGTCACCTCCGTACCGCCCGAAGTGAGGCCGATCCACGCCGTGTCCGGGCGCTTGGCCAGGGCTTCGGCGATGGCCGTCGCGCCCTCGGGTGCGCAGCGCACGCGCAGCAGCCAGTGGTCGAGCGAGTCCTCCGCGGCGGCGCAGCGGACCCCGACGATCCGGAGGTCCGCCTCGGACCGCAGCCGGCGGAAGCGGCGCGCCACGGTCTGGTCGGAGACACCGAGCACGGTGGCGATCCGGCTGAACGGGGCGCGGGCGTCCAGCTCCAGCGCATGCAGGATCTGCAGATCGAGGGCGTCGCCCAGTGCGTTGGATTCCACGGCGGAAGGCCTCTCCCATGTCGGATTCCGGCGGTTTCAGGTCTCCAGCCGGTGGTTTCGGTCGCGTCTCTCCGATCGTACGGGAGTGGTCACCGACCACGCCGAAGCCGTGGAGCCGTACGAGGGAGAGAACACATGCGCAAGTGGGGGCCGCTCACCGCGGTCTGTCTGGGGACGTTCATGCTGCTGCTGGACGTCACGATCGTCATCGTGGCGCTGCCCGACATGGCGCGGGTGCTGGACGCGTCGCTCTCCGACCTGCAATGGGTCATCGACGGATACGCGCTCGCGCTCGCCGCGCTGCTGCTCGGCATCGGGGCCGCCGCCGATCTGCTCGGGCGGCGCCGGGTCCATGTCGCGGGCGTCGTGCTCTTCGCCGTCGCCTCGCTGGGCTGCGGGCTCGCCTCCTCGCCCGCGCTGCTGGTGGCCGCCCGCGGGGTCCAAGGGGTGGGCGCGGCCGCGATGTTCGCGACCACGCTGCCGTTGCTCGCCTCCGTCTACCGGGGCAGGGACCGGTCCGTCGCGCTCGGGCTGTGGGGTGCGGTGAGCGGGGGCGCCGCCGCGATCGGGCCCGTGGTCGGCGGGCTGCTGACCGAGGGGCCGGGATGGCGGTGGATCTTCTTCGTGAACCTTCCGGTCAGCGTCGCCGCCATCTGGCTGACGGCCCGGACCGTGCCCGAGTCGCACGGGGCGCGGGGCCGGCGCATCGACTGGGCGGGGACCGTGAGCTTCGCGGTGTTCGCGGCGGCGGCGACGTACGCCGTCGTACGGGCGGGGAGCGTGGGCTGGACCTCGGGGCGCACGCTCGCCACGTTCGGGATCGCCGCGCTCGCCCTGCTCTGCTTCGTACTCGTCGAGCGGCGTGCCGAACACCCAATGCTGGAGCTGTCGTTGTTCCGGAAGTCCGCGTTCACCGGCGTGATGGCCGGGGCGCTGGCGTACAACCTGGCGGCCTTCGCCGTCCTGCCGTACACCTCGATCTGGCTGCAGACCGTGCTCGGGCTCAGTCCCGTCCAGGGCGGGCTGGCGCTCCTGCCGCTGGCCGCGACGGCGTTCGTGGTGGCGGCCGTCGGCGGGAAGCTGCTGCACGGGGTGCAGCCGAGGCTGACCATCGGCGTCGGACTCGCCCTGATCGGCGTCGGCACGCTCGGGCAGGCGGTCCTCGGCGCGGGTTCCTCATGGCCGGCACTGCTGCCCGGGCTGATCGTCGCGGGCATCGGCACCGGCCTGGTGTCCCCGGCCCTCGCGGGCGCCGCGCTGGCTGCGGTGGAGCCGGAGCGGGCGGGCATGGCGGGCGGCGCGGTCAACACCTTCCGGCAGCTCGGGTACGCCTTCGGGGTGGCCGTGCTCGGGACGGTGCTGACCTCGCGGATCGGCGAGACGCTGGGCGAGGAGCAGTCCCATGCGCTCGCGGGCGGCGGTGCGTCGGGCCTTCGGGCGGCGGGGGTGCCGGAGCACGCGCTGCGGGCGGCGTTCGCGTCGGGGCTGAACACGGCGGCCGTGGTGGCCGGAGTGGTGGGGGTCGTCGCGGGGGCGGCGGTGCTCCTGCTGGTGCGGGGGGAGCGGAAGGCCCCGGAGGCCGCGGGGGGTGCGGTGGCAGAGGTCGTGCGCGCACGGTAGGTGCGGCGGCGCCGTGTCCTCAATCGCCGGATGAGAACCGCCGGACGAGCTTGTTTCTGCGACTATGCGAAGAACAGGGGCTGGTGACCAGGAAAGGACCACTATGTGCGGAATCGTGGGTTACGTCGGTGGGCAGTCGGCGCAGGACGTCGTCGTCGCGGGCCTCAAGCGGCTGGAGTACCGGGGGTACGACTCCGCCGGGCTCGCGATCCTCGCCGACGGGGGACTGGCCGCCGCCAAGAAGGCCGGGAAGCTCGTCAACCTGGAGAAGGTGCTGGTCGAGCGGCCGCTCCCGGCCGGCGGCGCCGGGATCGGGCACACCCGGTGGGCCACCCACGGCGGACCCACCGACACCAACGCCCACCCGCACCTCGACAACGCCGGGCGCGTCGCCGTCGTCCACAACGGGATCATCGAGAACTTCGCCGCACTCCGCGCCGAGCTCGGCAAGCGCGGCCACGATCTGGTCTCCGAGACCGACACCGAGGTCGTCGCCCACCTCCTCGCCGAGGCGTTCTCGCAGAGCGCGGACCCGGCGGAGGCGATGCGGCAGGTGTGCCGACGCCTCGAAGGGGCCTTCACGCTCGTCGCCGTCTTCGCGGACGCGCCCGACGTGGTGGTCGGGGCCCGGCGGAACTCGCCGCTCGTCGTCGGGGTGGGGGACGGCGAGGCCTTCCTGGCCTCCGACGTCGCCGCGTTCATCGCCCACACCCGCTCCGCGATCGAGCTCGGCCAGGACCAGGTGGTCGAGCTGCGGCGGGAGGGCGTCCAGGTCACCGGGTTCGACGGGGAGCCCGCCGAGGTGCGCGCGTACCACGTGGACTGGGACGCCTCCGCCGCCGAGAAGGGCGGGTACGCCTCCTTCATGCTCAAGGAGATCGCCGAGCAGCCCAAGGCGGTCACCGACACCCTCCTCGGCCGGATCGACCGGGAGGGCACGCTCCACCTCGACGAGGTGCGGATCACGCGGGGCGAGCTCCGCGAGGTCGACAAGGTGGTGATCGTCGCCTGCGGGACCGCGTTCCACGCCGGGATGATCGCCAAGTACGCCATCGAGCACTGGACCCGGATCCCGTGCGAGACCGAGCTCGCCAGCGAGTTCCGCTACCGCGACCCGATCCTGGACCCGCACACCCTCGTCATCGCCATCTCGCAGTCCGGCGAGACGATGGACACCCTGATGGCGCTCCGGCACGCCCGTGAGCAGGGCGCGAAGGTCCTCGCCATCTGCAACACCAACGGCTCCACCATCCCGCGCGAGTCCGACGCCGTGCTCTACACGCACGCCGGCCCCGAGGTCGCCGTCGCCTCCACCAAGGCGTTCCTGACCCAGCTCGTCGCCTGCTACCTGGTCGCGCTCTACCTCGGCCAGGTCCGGGGCACCAAGTGGGGCGACGAGATCCGGACCGTCATCCGTCAGCTCTCCGCGATCTCCGGTTCCGTCGACCGGGTTCTCGCGACCATGGAGCCGGTGCGCGAGCTGGCCCGGTCGCTGGCCTCGCACGACACGGTGCTCTTCCTCGGGCGGCACGTCGGCTATCCGGTCGCCCTGGAAGGCGCGTTGAAGCTGAAGGAACTCGCGTACATGCACGCGGAAGGGTTCGCCGCCGGGGAGCTCAAGCACGGGCCGATCGCGTTGATCGAGGAAGGGCTGCCGGTCGTCGTCGTGGTGCCGTCACCGGCCGGGCGCTCCGTGCTGCACGGCAAGATCGTGTCGAACATCCAGGAGATCCGGGCCCGCGGCGCCCTCACCGTCGTCATCGCGGAGGAGGGCGACGAGGAGGTCGTCCCGTACGCCGACCACCTCATCCGGATCCCCGCAACGCCTACGCTGCTTCAGCCGCTGGTCGCCACCGTGCCGTTGCAGGTCTTCGCCTGCGAGCTGGCGACGGCCCGCGGCAACGAGGTGGACCAGCCGCGCAACCTGGCGAAGTCCGTCACCGTGGAGTGAACAGACGGAATGAACAGTGAGGGTGTGTACGTGATCATCGGGGTCGGGATCGATGTGGCGGAGATCGAGCGGTTCGACGCGGCGCTGGAACGTACGCCGCAACTGGCCCAACGCCTGTTCATCGAGAGCGAGTTGCTGCTTCCCGGCGGCGAGCGGCGCGGAATCGCCTCGCTGGCCGCCCGGTTCGCCGCCAAGGAGGCCCTCGCCAAGGCGCTCGGCGCGCCCGCCGGGCTGCTGTGGACGGACGCCGAGGTGTACGTGGAGGAGAGCGGTCAGCCCCGGCTGCGGGTCCGGGGCACCGTTGCCGCGCGCGCGGCGGAACTGGGCGTGCGGCACTGGCACGTGTCGCTCAGCCATGACGCGGGCGTCGCCTCCGCCGTGGTGATCGCGGAGGGGTAGAAGGCCGGATCCTTGCGTACGTTGGAGCCATGCGTACCGCTTACAGCGTCTCGACCGTACGGGCCGCCGAACAGGCCCTGATGGCACGGCTCCCCGAGGGCGCCCTGATGCAGCGCGCCGCCGCCGGACTCGCCGCCGCCTGCGCCGATCTGCTGCGGCGCGGCGGCCGTGTTTACGGCTCCCGCGTCGTCCTCCTCGTCGGCAGCGGCGACAACGGCGGCGACGCGCTGTACGCGGGGGCCAGGCTGGCGCGGCGCGGCGCGGGCGTCGTGGCCGTGCGGGTCTCACCCGGCCGGGCCCACGAGGGCGGGACGGCGGCCCTGCTGGCGGCCGGCGGCCGGGTGATGGACGCCGGTGAGGTCAGCCCGCACCGCGACTGGGGCGGCCACATCGACCTCGTCGTGGACGGCATCACCGGCATCGGCGGGCGCGGCGGACTGCGGCCGGACGCCGCCGCCGTGGTGGAGCACTACGCGGCCCACGGGGTGCCCGTCGTCGCCGTCGATCTGCCGAGCGGGGTCGAGGCCGACACCGGCGAGGTGCGGGGGGCCGCCGTGCGCGCCGACGCCACCGTCACCTTCGGCGCGTACAAACCGGGGCTGCTCGTCGACCCGGCCGCCGAACGGGCCGGCGCCCTGCACCTCGTCGACATCGGGCTCGGCGCCGAACTCCCCGACGTGCCCGATCTGGAGGCGCTCCAGTACGCGGACGTCGCCGCGCTGCTGCCCGTGCCCGCCGCGGAGAGCGACAAGTACCGGCGCGGCGTCGTCGGCATCGTCGCCGGCTCGGCGCGCTACCCGGGGGCCGCGGTGCTCGCCGTCTCCGGGGCGCTGCGCGGCGGGGCAGGGGCCGTGCGCTACGTCGGGCCGGGCGGCGACGCCGTCATCGCGAAGCATCCGGAGACCCTGGTCCACGCGGGCCCGCCGTCGAAGGCCGGGCGTGTGCAGGCCTGGGTGGTCGGTCCGGGGCTCGGCGACGGCACGGACGCCGTCGGGGCGGTCTCCGACGTGCTGGCCGCGGACGTACCGGTGCTCGTCGACGCGGTCGGGCTGCGGCTGCTGGACGCCGACGTCGTACGGGCGCGCACCGCGCCCACCGTCCTCACCCCGCACGCCGGGGAGGCCGCGGCGCTGCTCGGCGTACCGCGCGAGGAGGTGGAGGCGGGGCGGCTCGCCGCCGTACGGGAGCTCGCCTCCCGGTTCCGCGCCACGGTCCTGCTCAAGGGCTCGACCACCCTGATCGCCACCGACGCCCCGCACACGCCCGTGCGGGTCAACCCGACCGGCACCTCCTGGCTGGCCACGGCGGGCAGCGGCGACGTGCTCTCCGGGCTGACCGGTTCGCTGCTCGCCGCGGGCCTCGCCCCGCGCGACGCCGCGTCCGTCGGCGCCCACCTCCACGGCCTCGCCGCCCGGCACGCCTCCGACGGTTCCCCGGTCGCCGCGCAGGACGTCGCCGAGGCCGTCGCGGCGGCATGGCGGGACGTACGGGCCTGAGTGATGCTGGGAGCGGCGAGAGGGGAATGCCAGTGACCGGCGACAGTGAACTGCGCGTACGCAGGGTGTACGACCCCGAGGAGGACGGCGACGGCACCCGCGTCCTGGTCGACCGGCTGTGGCCGCGCGGCGTCTCCAAGGACCGGGCCGCGATCGACAAGTGGCTCAAGGACCTCACCCCGTCGGACGAACTGCGTTCCTGGTACCACGAGGACCGTTCCGAGAACCGGTACGACGCCTTCGTGGACCGCTACCGCGCCGAGCTCGCCGACCCCGTGCACACGGCGGCCGTGGACGAGCTGACGGCGCTGGTCCGCGAGGGCGGCCCGGTGACGCTCGTCACGGCGGTCAAGGACGTCCCGCACAGCCATGTGCCGGTCCTCGTCGACCATGTGGAACACCAACTGCACCGCCGCTGACGTGCGCGTTCACCGGCGTGCCGGGCCCTGCCGCGGCCGACGCCCGGGGGCCTCGCCGTGCGCCAGTGAGACACTGGGCGCGATGAACGAGACAGCGTCCTTGAGAGCCCGTGCCGAGATCGACCTCGCCGCACTCCGCGCCAACGTGCGCGTTCTGCGGGCCCGGGCGTCCGGGGCGCAACTCATGGCCGTGGTCAAGTCCGACGCCTACGGGCACGGGGCGGAGCCCTGCGCCCGCGCCGCGCTCGAAGCCGGCGCCACCTGGCTGGGCACCGCCACGCCGCACGAGGCGCTCGCCCTGCGCGCGGCCGGAATCGACGGCCGGGTGATGTGCTGGCTCTGGACGCCGGGCGGGCCCTGGCGCGAGGCGATCGAGGCCGACATCGACGTGTCCGTGAGCGGCATGTGGGCGCTGGACGAGGTCACCGCCGCGGCGGCGGAGGCGGGCCGGCCCGCCCGTATCCAGCTCAAGGCCGACACCGGCCTCGGCCGCAACGGCTGCCAGCCCGCCGACTGGGCCGAACTGGTCGGCGCCGCCCGCACTGCGGAGCAGGCCGGCACCGTCCGCGTCACCGGCCTCTGGTCCCACTTCGCCTGCGCGGACGAGCCCGGGCACCCCTCGATCACCGCGCAGCTCGACACCTTCCGCGACATGGTGGCGTACGCGGAGAAGGCCGGCGTCGACCCCGAGGTGCGGCACATCGCGAACTCCCCGGCGACGCTGACGGTCCCCGAGTCGCACTTCGACCTGGTGCGGACGGGGATCGCCATGTACGGCATCTCGCCCAGCCCCGAGCTGGGCACCCCGGCCGACTTCGGGCTGCGTCCCGTGATGACGCTGGCCGCGTCGATCGCCCTGGTCAAGCGGGTCCCGGCCAGCCATGGCATCAGTTACGGGCACCACTACACGACGTCCGCGGAGACCACGCTCGGCCTGGTGCCGCTCGGGTACGCGGACGGCATTCCGCGCCATGCGTCGGGCCGCGGTCCGGTGCTGGTCGGCGGGGTCCGGCGGACGGTCGCGGGCCGGGTCGCCATGGACCAGTTCGTCGTCGACCTCGACGGGGACGAGCCGGCGGTGGGCAGCGACGCCGTGCTGTTCGGCCCGGGGGACCGGGGCGAGCCGAGCGCCGAGGACTGGGCGCGGGCGGCGGACACGATCGCGTACGAGATCGTCACCCGGATCGGCGGCCGGGTGCCGCGCGTCTACCGGGACGACGAAACGCCGGAGGGCCCATCGGCCGGGTCCTGACCGGATCAGCGCCTCTGACCAGGCACGATCTGAGAAGGTCCCGAGCCGGCCGGACGAGAACGCAGGACCTCGGGCGGGCCTGACCGGCCCGACGGACACGACACGACCGACGAGGAGCGCGGCACGGTGAGCGAGATCAGCGCGGGGGACGCGGTGGCGACGGCCGCTTCGGCGGCCGGCTGGCGCCGGGCGGGGATCGCCGGGGCCGCCATAGGTGTGATCGCCGCAGGCGCGGCGGCCGGGGTCGCGGTCGAGCGGCTGACGGTCGGCCGCGGCATGCGCAAGCGGGCCAGGCTGGCGCTGGACGCCACCGGGCCGTACGGCTCGCTGCGCGGGCTGCCGGGCCGGGCGACGGCCGACGACGGCACCGAGCTGTACTACGAGATCGACGAGGTCGGCCCGGGCAGCGGCAAGGGCACGGGCGGTACGCCCCCCGGCTCCGCCGCCGGCCCGCGTCGGCGCCGTCTCTTCGGCCACAAGGCGCCCGCCCCGGTGACGGTCGTGTTCAGCCACGGCTACTGCCTCAGCCAGGACTCCTGGCACTTCCAGCGGGCGGCCCTGCGCGGCCTCGTGCGGACCGTCCACTGGGACCAGCGCAGCCACGGCCGCTCCGAGCGCGGCCGGGCGCAGGCGCAGGGCGTGCACCTCCGCTTCGACCAGCTCGGCCGCGACCTCAAGGCCGTGATCGACGCGGCCGCCCCCGAAGGGCCCCTCGTGCTGGTCGGGCACTCCATGGGCGGCATGACGATCATGGAGTTCGCCGACCAGTACCCGGCGCTCATGCGCGACCGGGTCGCCGCCGTCGCCTTCGTCGGCACGTCGAGCGGGAAGCTCGGCGAGGTCAGCTTCGGGCTGCCGGTGGCGGGCGTGAACGCGGTGCGGCGGGTGCTGCCCGGCGTGCTGAAGGCGCTGGGCTCGCAGGCGGAGCTGGTGGAGCGCGGGAGGCGGGCGACGGCGGATCTGTTCGCCGGGCTGATCAAGCGGTACTCGTTCAGCTCGCGGGACGTGGACCCGGCGGTCGAGCGGTTCGCCGAGCGGCTCATCGAGTCCACGCCGATCGACGTCGTCGCGGAGTTCTACCCCGCCTTCGTCGCACACGACAAGAGCAAGGCGCTGCCGCTGTTCCGGGACCTCCCGGTGCTGATCCTGGCGGGCGACAAGGACCTGGTGACGCCCAGCTCGCACAGCGAGGCGATCGCGGACCGGCTGCCCGACGCGGAGCTGGTCATCGTCCCGGACGCCGGACACCTGGTGATGCTGGAACACCCGGAGACGGTGACGGACCGGCTGGCGGACCTGCTGGTACGGGCCGGCGCCGTACCGGAGTCGTCCGAGGCACGCGGGTGAGGGCCGGGTGTGTACCGGGGTCCCGCACAACGCGCGGGTGAGTGCCCGGTCCGTACCGGAGTCCTGCGCAGCGCGCGGGTGAGGGCCGGGGGCGTACCGGAAATCCTCTAACGTTGGCGGGCATGGAAGCACCGCACAGCAGCCCGGCGGCCGAGACCGCCGCAGGCGTCCCGCACGACACCGTCACCGTGACGCTCGCCGTCGAATCCCCCGAACAGATGCAGGCCCTGGGCCGCCGGATCTCCGGCGTGCTGCGCCCCGGCGACCTGGTGATGCTCACCGGCGAGCTCGGCGCGGGCAAGACGACCCTGACCCGGGGGCTCGGCGAGGGACTGGGCGTCCGCGGCGCCGTCACGTCCCCCACCTTCGTGATCGCCCGCGTCCACCCGCCGCTCGGCGACGGCCCGGCGCTGGTCCACGTCGACGCGTACCGCCTGGGTGGCGGGCTCGACGAGATGGAGGACCTGGACCTCGACGTGTCGCTGCCGGACTCGGTGGTCGTCGTCGAGTGGGGCGACGGCAAGGTCGAGGAGCTCTCCGACGACCGGCTCCAGGTGCTCATCGACCGCGCGGTCGGCGACACGGACGACGAGCGGCGCGCGGTGACGCTGGTGGGCTTCGGCGCACGGTGGGCGGGGCTGCGGACGGAGTCCTGGGCCCCGTGGGACACGGCCGGACGCTGAGGACCGGCCGCCGCCGGGCCCGTTTCCGACATGGTGTCGGCAAATTGTTGCGCGGGGTGGTGCGGGCGTGGTGACATGGAGGGCGAGAGCAGGTTAGGTCTGCCTAACCGTGCCTTCCATCAGAGCCCCAGGAGGCGTTCATGCCGACATCGGAGCGAGAAGCGCAGCCACCGCCGCGAGCGGTGTCGATGAGAGACCTGCTCGCCGCCGGAGCGGCGGCCACCGCGGTCTCCACCCCGCCCGGCCCACGCCCGCACGGCACGGCGCCCGCGCCGCGCGAGGGCAAGGGAGCGAACCCGAAGCGCTGCTGAGCCCCACGGACGGGCCCGGCCTCACGGACGGGCCCGGCAAGGCCTACGAGACGACGTTGACCTTCACGCCCACCGTCGCGAACGTCCACACCGCGTTGCCGTCCGCACGGGACATCCGTACGCCACCCGCCTTCAGCGTCGGGTCCGGGCTCTCCATCGAGCCGTCCTGCGCGGCGCTGAAGCCGATGGCGACGTCGTTGTTCGTCGCGAACCGGACCACGTGCTCGATCGGCACCCCGTCGGAGCCCGTGACGCGGCCGGAGCGCGAGGTCACCCGGTAGACGCCGGGCCTGGCCTGCACCGCGCTCGGCATCACCTTGAAGGTCCGGGTCGCCTTGTTCTTCGCGTCCACCAGCCACACCCGGCGGTCGCCCAGCGCGTACACCACGCGCATGCCCGAGCCGGAGGCGGCGGGAACCGCGAGGGGGTCCTTCGTCGGCTTCGGCTTGGCCTTGCCGCCCGTGACCGGCGCGCTGCTCGACGCCTTGGGCTTGGCGCTCAGGTTGTCGGGGACGTTCGCCGATGCCTGGTAGGCCAGGAAGCCGACCGCGGCGACGGCCGCCGCGGTGAGCGCGGCCACGATTCCCGAGCTGCCCCTAGCCACCGTGCGCCTCTTTCGCCGTCGTATGCCGTAGACCGTCGTATGTCGTACAAGCGTTTACACGTACTCCGCGTATACCCGGTGACGGTAGCACCGGAGCACCCCCGCACCGGGACGCCGTACGGGGCGCCGTACCGCCCACGGCGGAGCCGTAGGCTGTTTGCGTGCTCTTGCTCGCTATGGATACCGCCACCCCCGCCGTCACCGTCGCCCTGCACGACGGGACCCGCGTCGTCGCCGAGTCCGGTCAGGTCGACGCCCGCAGGCACGGGGAGCTGCTGCTGCCCGCCGTCGACCGGGTCCTCGCCGAGGCCGGTGTGAAACTCGACGCCGTGACGCAGGTGGTCGTGGGCGTCGGCCCCGGCCCGTACACCGGACTGCGGGTCGGCCTGGTGACGGCCGCGACCTTCGGCTCGGCACTGTCCGTGCCCGTGCACGGGATCTGCACCCTGGACGCCCTCGCGTACGCCGCGGGGCAGGCCGGGGTGGCGGGCCCGTTCGCCGTCGCGACGGACGCCCGGCGCAAGGAGGTCTACTGGGCGCGGTACGAGGACTCCCTCACCCGGACCGGTGAACCCGCCGTCGACCGGCCCGCCGACATCGCGGAGCAGCTCGCGGGCCTCCCCGTCGCCGGGGCGGGCGCGGTGCTCTACCCCGACGCGTTCCCGGACGCGCGCGGCCCCGAGCACGTCGCCGCCGGCGCCATGGCGGCCCTCGCCGCCGAACGCCTCGCCGCGGGGGACGCGCTGCTGCCGCCGCAGCCGCTCTACCTGCGCAGGCCCGACGCGCAGGTACCGAAGAACTACAAGGTGGTCACCCCCAAGTGACCGCCACGACCGCAGTGCTGCGCGAGATGCGCTGGTGGGACATCGATCCGGTGCTCGACCTGGAGCACGAGCTGTTCCCGGACGACGCCTGGTCGGCCGGCATGTTCTGGTCCGAGCTCGCGCACGCCCGCGGACCGCGGGCCACCCGCCGCTACGTGGTCGCCGAGGACCCCGTCTCCGGCCGGATCGTCGGATACGCGGGCCTCGCGGCCGCCGGTGACCTCGCCGACGTACAGACGATCGGCGTCACCCGCGGCCACTGGGGCGGCGGGCTCGGCTCCGAGCTCCTGACCGACCTGCTGAAGCACGCCACGGCCTTCGAGTGCGCCGAGGTGCTGCTGGAGGTCCGGGTCGACAACACCCGGGCGCAGAAGCTGTACGAACGCTTCGGCTTCGAACCGATCGGCTTCCGCCGCGGCTACTACCAGCCGGGCAACATCGACGCACTCGTCATGCGCCTCCACGTACACGAACACGTACAAGAGCACGTTCAAGAAAACGAGACTGACTGATGGCTGACGAACCGCTCGTACTCGGCATCGAGACCTCCTGCGACGAGACCGGCGTCGGCATCGTCCGCGGGACGACGCTGCTCGCCGACGCCGTCGCGTCCAGCGTCGACACGCACGCCCGCTTCGGAGGCGTCGTCCCGGAGATCGCCTCCCGCGCGCATCTGGAGGCGATGGTCCCCACCATCGAGCGCGCCCTGAAGGAGGCCGGGGTCACCGGCCGCGACCTCGACGGCATCTCCGTCACCGCCGGGCCCGGACTCGCCGGCGCCCTGCTCGTCGGCGTCTCGGCGGCCAAGGCGTACGCGTACGCGCTGAACAAGCCGCTGTACGGGGTGAACCACCTCGCCTCGCACATCTGCGTCGACCAGCTGGAGCACGGCCCGCTGCCCGAGCCCACGATGGCGCTGCTGGTCAGCGGCGGTCACTCCTCGCTGCTGCTCGCCCCCGACATCACCAACGACGTGCGGCCGCTCGGCGCGACCATCGACGACGCCGCCGGGGAGGCCTTCGACAAGATCGCCCGGGTGCTGCAGCTCGGCTTCCCCGGCGGCCCGGTCATCGACCGGCTCGCGAAGGAGGGCGACCCGAAGGCCATCGCGTTCCCGCGCGGGCTGAGCGGCTCGCGCGACCCCGCGTACGACTTCTCCTTCTCCGGCCTGAAGACCTCCGTCGCCCGCTGGATCGAGGCGAAGCGCGCCGCGGGCGAGGAGGTGCCGGTACGGGACGTGGCGGCGTCCTTCCAGGAGGCCGTGGTGGACGTGCTCACCCGAAAGGCCGTCCGGGCCTGCAAGGACGAGGGCGTCGACCACCTGATGATCGGCGGCGGCGTCGCGGCCAACTCGCGGCTGCGCGCCCTCGCCCAGGAGCGGTGCGAACGGGCCGGCATCCGGCTGCGCGTGCCCCGCCCCGGACTGTGCACCGACAACGGGGCCATGGTCGCCGCGCTGGGCGCGGAAATGGTGGCCCGCAACCGGCCCGCCTCCGACCTGGAGCTCTCGGCCGACTCCTCGCTGCCGGTCACCGAGACCCACGTACCGGGCGCCGGGCACGGCCACCCGCACGACCATGTGCACGAGGTCAGCAAGGACAACCTGTACTCATGAGCGGGAACGGCACCACCGTCGCGCTGATGTGGGAGGCCCGGGCCACCGAGGGCCGGGGCGCGGAACTGCTGGAGTGGGCCCGCGCCCGCGCCGGCGAGCTGGCGCGCCCCCCGCTGCGCAGCGAACTGCTGCGCGCCCCGCAGGACCGCGTCCTGGTCATCACCTGGTGGGAGGGCTCCTACGGCGACGACCTGCCGGAGCTGCCCGAGCCGGACGCGGCGGCCGTCACCCGGCCGGTGCACCGCTGGCGGTTCGAGTCCCTCGGGCCGGCGGACCGGTGATGATCGCGTCGCGTGCGGACGCACCCTGACAGGCGGCGGCCGAAGCCGGCTGTTCCGAGGCAGTCGCTGCCGACTGAAGGCGGCCGCCCGTTGTCGCCTTCACGTCCTTCCCTGTGGCCGATCCGGAACTTCTCGGTGGCCGATCCGGAAACTTCTCAGAAGAATTCCGGAGGGAGTGTCGATCCGGCTGTCTCCCGTTCGACGCAGGGGTGAGAGGCGGGGAAGAGGTCCCCGCCCTCCCGACCGAGGAGTCACCATGCCGCGCTTCATGTCACTCATCCGCATCGACGAGCAGGCCGCCGCCGGGTTCGAGCCCGACCCCGACTTCGAGAAGCGCATGGGCGCCCTGTTCGAGGAGATCAACAAGGCGGGCGTGATGCTGGAGACGGCCGGCCTCACTCCGACCGCTCAAGCCACCCGGGTCCACTGGGCCGGTGGGAAGCTCAGCTACACCGACGGGCCCTTCACCGAGACCAAGGAGGTCGTCGGCGGGTACGCCATCCTCCAGTGCAAGGACAAGGAGGAGGCGCTGGAGTGGACCAGGCGGTTCCTGCAGTGCCACCCGGAGAGCTGGAGCGTCACCTCCGAGGTCCGGGCCATCGACGAAGCGACCGGCTGACCCGCCTGCCGCGCTTGCCCGGGTCCCGGACGGCTGCTCTGATGGGTGGCCGTGACGGCAGCAAGCGCGGTTGAGGCGGTATTCAGGATCGAGTCCGCGCGGATCATCGCCGGTGTCGCCCGGATCGTCCGGGACGTGGGCATCGCCGAGGAGCTCGCCCAGGACGCTCTGGTCGCCGCGCTGGAGCAGTGGCCGGAGTCGGGCGTCCCGGACAACCCGGGAGCCTGGCTCATGGCCACGGCCAAGCACCGCGCCATCGACCTCGTACGCCGCCGCGAGACGTACGCCCGCAAGCTGGCCGAGATGGGCCGGGACCTGGACACCGTCTCCGGCGAACCGGACCCGGGTGCCGCGGACCCGGACCGGATCGACGACGACCTGCTGCGGCTGATCTTCACCTCGTGCCACCCGGTGCTCTCCACCGACGCCCGGATCGCCCTCACCCTGCGCCTTCTCGGCGGCCTCACCACCGAGGAGATCGCCCGCGCCTTCCTCACCACCGAAGCGGCCGTGGCCCAGCGGATCGTGCGGGCCAAACGGGCGCTCGGCCGGGCCGGAGTCCCCTTCGAGGTGCCGTACGGCCCCGAGCGCGCCGCCCGGCTCGGATCGGTGCTCGAAGTCATCTACCTGGTCTTCAACGAGGGATACGCCGCGACCGCCGGCGACGACTGGCTGCGCCCCGGCCTCTGCGAGGACGCGCTGCGGCTGGCCCGGGTGCTCGCCGGGCTGATGCCGGGCGAGGCCGAGGTGCACGGGCTGGCCGCCCTGCTGGAGCTCCAGGCCTCCCGCACCGCCGCCAGGACCGGGCCGGACGGTGCCCCGGTGCTGCTCGCCGTCCAGAACCGGGCCCGCTGGGACCGGCTGCTGATCCGCCGCGGCTACGCGGCCCTGCTCCGGGCGAGCGAAACGGCCGCGGCGGCGGGGCGGGCCCTGGGCCCGTACGCCCTCCAGGCGGCCATCGCCGCCTGCCACGCCCGGGCGGCGCGCTACGACGACACCGACTGGGCCGCCATCGCCGCGCTGTACGACCGGCTCGCCGCCCTGACCCCGTCCCCCGTCGTCGAGCTCAACCGCGCCGTCGCCGTCTCCATGGCCGAGGGCCCGGCCGCCGCGCTCGCCCTGGTCGACGCGCTGGCCGCCGACCCCGCGCTCAAGGCGTACCACTTGCTGCCGAGCGTCCGCGGCGATCTGCTGGAGCGGATGGGGCGTACGGACGAGGCACGCGCCGAGTTCGTACGGGCGGCGGAGCTGACCCGCAACGAGCGGGAGCGGGCCCTGCTCCTGGACCGGGCCGGCCGATGAGTTCCGGGCCCGCCACCGGTCTACCTTGCACGGCAACCGGCACCACCGCGTGAGGAGAAGACCATGCAGAAGGTCACCACGTTCCTGTGGTTCGACAAGAACCAGGCCGAGGAGGCAGCGGACCATTACATCAAGGTCATCGGCGGCGACTCGCGCGTCCTGGACGTGACCCGCTGGACGGCCGCGTCGCCCGGCGAGGAGGGAGCGGTGATGACGGTCCGCTTCCAGCTGGACGGCGCCGAGTACGTCGCGTTCGACGGCGGCCCCGAGTTCCCCTTCAGCGAGGCCGTCTCCCTCTCCGTGGAGTGCGAGTCGCAGGAGGAGGCGGACCGGCTGTGGGACGCGCTCACCGCGGACGGCGGCCAGGAGAGCCAGTGCGGCTGGCTCAAGGACAGGTTCGGCGTCTCCTGGCAGATCGTCCCGCCCGGTCTCGGCGAGGCCCTGACCGACCCCGACCCGGAGAAGGCGGCCCGCGCCATGAAGGCGATGCTCGGCATGAAGCGCCTCGACATCGAGGCCCTGCGCAACGCCTGACGTGCGATCACCCCGACGTGGGGCGGCACCGGCGCTCGGTAGGGTCTGGCCCATGTCCGCTCGCCCCGCGCTGCCGCCGCCCCCTCCGCCCGTGGAGATACGCACCTGGCCCGACCGGGGAGCGCTGCTCGCCGACCGGGCCCACATCCTGGGCGCCCTGGTGAAGATGCACCTCGGTCCCGGCCGGCTCGGACTGTTGTGGACGTGGGGAGCGGTCGGCGCGCTCGGCTGGGCGCTGATCGGCACCGCCTTCGTCGCCTTCGAGGAGTCGTACGACGTCTTCAGCGCCTTCCTCGGCGTCATCATGCTGGGCCTGGGCGCCTGTTGCCTGGTGCCGGCCGTCGTCCTCGTCGTCATCGGCCTGCGCCGGGACCGGCAGCTGCGCCGACTCCTCGCGCAGTGGGGCGCCTTGGACCGTGATCCCGCGAGCGACGCCGCGTACCGGCTGCCGGGGGTGAGCCTGACGTGGCTCCTCGGCTCCTTCGCGCTCTGCGCATGCGGGCTCTACGCCTGCTTCGCGGTACCGGCCGGCGCCGTCCGGGGCGATGACACCTACGGCCTGATGGCCCTGGTGATGGGCCTCGGGTTCATCGCCTGGCTCATCGGCCTCATCGGCATCACCAAGGCGTTCTGGCACCGGCGTTGGGTCCTGCGGACCCTGCTCGGCACACCCGTCCCCGAGCCCCTGGTCTCCGTGGAGGGCGGCACCCACCGCTGAGGCGGGCCGGCCCGCGGTCAGCGCAGCGCGGCGGCCTCGGGGCCCGTCACGGGACGGCCGATCAGCATCGTCGGTACGTTGGCGACCCGGGTCAGGAAGACCGTGGCCGCGTTCGGGCCCTGGAGCTTCATCTTCCGCCGCAGCTCCTCCGGTTCGACCCCCGAACCACGCTTCTTGACCGTGAGGACGCCGACCCTCCTTTCCCGCAGCAGCGCTTTCAGCCGCTTCGTGTTGAAGGGCAGCTGATCGGTGATCTCGTAGCCCGCGGTGTACGGGGAGTCGTACAGCTCGTCGCTCGTGACGTACGCGATCATCTCGTCGAACAGCCGGCCGTGGCACCGCTCCACGATCCCGGCCACCAGATGCGCCCGGATCACCGCGCCGTCCGGCTCGTACAGATAGCGCCCCACCGGGCCGACCGGCGGCGCGGGCAGCACGGCCGGGGCGGACAGCGTGGCGCCCGACGGGAGCAGCGTCGCGCGGTAGGACCCCGCATCGAAGCCCTCACCGAACCAGAGCACCGCCTCCTTCACGTCGCCGCCGTCCGAGATCCACTCGGCCTCCGCCTGCGGGCCGATCGCCTCGTGCGGCACCCCCGGGGCGATCTTCAGCGCGGCCCGGGGCGCCTTGAGCGCCGCGGCGGTCGCCCAGGACAGGGGCGGGGAGTAGGCCTCCGGGTCGAAGATGCGGCCGCGTCCGCCGCGGCGGGCCGGGTCGACGAAGACCGCGTCGTAGGGCGCGGTGTCGATCTCCGTGACGTCGGCGCACCGCACCTCGATCAGCGCGTCCAGGCCGAGTGCGGCGGCGTTGGCCCGGGCCACCTCGGCGGTCAGCGGGTCGCGGTCCACGGCGAGGACGGAGATCCCGGCCCGGGCCAGGGCGATCGCGTCGCCGCCGATCCCGCAGCAGAGGTCGGCGACGCTGCGCACCCCGGCGTCCGCGAACCGCCGTGCGCGGTAGCCGGCCACCGAGGTGCGGGTCGCCTGCTCGACCCCGTTCGGGGTGAAGAACATCCGGTGCGCGTCCTCGGTGCCGAACTTCGCCACCGCCCGCTGCCGCAGCCGGGCCTGGCCCAGGGCCGCCGAGACGAGGGCGGCCGGGTGGGTGCGGCGCAGCCGGGTGGCGGTGGCCAGTTCGGTGGCGGGGTCGTACGAGCGCAGCCCGGCCAGCAGCTCGGCGCCTTCGGGGGTGCGCAGGGCCCGGAAGTCGGCGAGGGGGTCGGGGGCGTCGGACGGGCCGGGGGTGTCGTCGGACGGGCCGGTCGGGGCGAGAGCGTTCACCCGCCCCATTGTGGGCCAGTCGGCTGCGCGCCAGCCGGGGGACCGTGCGGGGCGGGCGTGGTGTCGGCCCGGATGCCCCGTCGCGGGCTGGCAGGATGCGGCGCCATGCAGCCAGTACGACAAAAGGAAGAATTCGACATGAAGAGGCGCAGACCGGGTACGGAGTCGTGCGGACAGGAGCGGGCGGGGCGCGGGCGCGGACACCTGCGGCGCCGGCCGGGGTACGCGGTCCTCGCCGCACTGCTGGTCGCCGCCGCAGGCTCGGGCTGTGCCGCCGAGGCCGGCGGCAGTGCGCCGGCCGACCCCGGACGCGCCGCCGCGGCGCGGGCCGGACAGCCGGGCGGCCCCCCGGCGGCCGGGGCGGCGGGTTCCGTCGCGGCGCAGGCCGAGAAGGCGCGCCGCGCCCAGGCCGCGCGGGCCGTGGCCGCCAAGAAGTGGGGCCTGGCGAGCACCCCGCTGACCCCGCCGGCGCCTCCCGCCGTCAAGCCGCACCTCACCACCCGCGAGGGCTTCGAGGTCGAGGGCGGTGACGCCTCGCTGCCGCCGGTCTTCACGACGGTCCCCACCGACAAGAAGATCGTCTTCCTGACGATGGACGACGGGGACGACAAGGACCCTGAGCTGCTGAAGATGATGTCGGAGCTGAACATCCCGTACAGCGCCTTCCTCAGCGACTACGTGGTGCGCGACAACTACGCGTACTTCAAGGAGGCTCAGGTCCGCGGTGTCGTCCTCGGCAACCACACGTTGAACCACCGCTACATGCCCGGCCTCTCCCACGACGAGCAGAAGCGGGAGATCTGCGACCAGCAGGACATCATGGAGCAGCAGTACGGCGAGCGCCCCCGGCTCTTCCGGCCGCCGTACGGCAACTACAACGGCGACACCCTGCGGATCGCCAAGTCCTGTGGGATCACGGCCGTGCCCCTGTGGGCGGCGGAGGCGTTCCCCGACCACATGGAGTGGCGGGAGGAGGACCAGGACCTGCACCCCGGCGACATCATCCTCACGCACTTCCGGGGCAAGAAGGACTGGAAGGGCAGCATGCCCGACATGATCCGGAACGTCATGAAGGTCATCACGGACAAGGGTTACGCCGTGGCCCGCCTGGAGGACTACGTATGAGAAGGGCGCACCGGCTGCTGGCCGGACTGCTGACCGCCGGTGCGCTCCTGACCGCCACCGTGGGCTGCGCGCAGTCGGTGGACCCGATCGAGCGGCTGGGCCGGAAGGCCGCGCAGCATGTGAACCCGTCGCCGGACGATCAGGCGCGGCCCGCCGCGGTGCGCGGTGACCACGGGGCGCCGGGGGCGATGGTCGTCGTCGCCTGCGGCCGCCCCGCGGCGGCCGGGGGCCCCGGGGTGCGCCCGCCGGTCCGCTGGTGGCCGGACCGGTCCGGCGAAGAGGCCGGGGCCGCGGGGTGCGCGAGCCGGTAGTCGCTGTGCCACGCCATGAGCGTCAGGACGCACAGCACGCCCGCGGCGAGCAGTTGGACGACGCCCGCCAGGGGCAGGCCGTGGCGCAGCAGCACCACGCCGATCAGGCAGGCCGCCGCGGTGAACGAGGCGAGCGTGAGCGTGGCGGACCAGTCCATCGGGGGCGGTCCGCTCTCGACGGGCCCGGGCCCCTTGGGGGACAGCCGGGCCCACTCCGGCTCCGGACGCGTGTGCGTGTACATGACGGCCGCGCAGATCACCGCCTCCAGGGCGACGACCAGCAGGCCGACCACCACGTCCAGGCAGCCGGTCACGAATGGGCCGGGGCGCCGGTTCCCCGCTCCGGCGGGTCGCGTGAGCATGACGTCACCGTCGTACGGAACGGTGTGGACGGTCTCCGCGTTGTCCCTACGGTGACCGGAACGTTGTACGAGCGCAGTCGCCCACTCGTACGCGGAGGAGGTCCCCGGACGCCACGAGGGGCGTGAATTGGCACTCCGCTTGACCGAGTGCTAATCGCGGTCATAGTCTCAGTGCTGGCACTCCCCACTGGAGAGTGCCAGCAGTTCTGTGCGACCGGCAGGTCCGGCACCCGCGACGACGGGCCCACCTGGTCGCCACCCCAAAGACTGATAACCCCGTGAGATCTCCGAAGGGGGAGACCGGATCGTGTCGACCAGCACCAAGGTTGCGATCAAGCCGCTCGAGGACCGCATTGTGGTCCAGCCGCTCGACGCCGAGCAGACCACGGCCTCCGGCCTGGTCATTCCGGACACTGCCAAGGAGAAGCCCCAGGAGGGCGTCGTCCTGGCCGTGGGCCCGGGCCGCTTCGAGAACGGCGAGCGCCTTCCGCTCGACGTCAAGACCGGCGATGTCGTGCTGTACAGCAAGTACGGCGGCACCGAGGTGAAGTACAACGGCGAGGAGTACCTCGTCCTCTCGGCTCGCGACGTGCTCGCGATCATCGAGAAGTAATTCACCCACGTTTGCTTCTGTTCTGCGCCCCTGGCCCCCTGCGAGATAACTAGCCGGGCGGCAGGGGCGCAGTTCTTGTTTTTGAGAGGACAGTTCAGCTCCATGGCGAAGATCCTGAAGTTCGACGAGGACGCCCGTCGCGCCCTCGAGCGCGGCGTCAACAAGCTTGCCGACACGGTGAAGGTGACGATCGGCCCCAAGGGCCGCAACGTCGTCATCGACAAGAAGTTCGGTGCGCCCACCATCACCAACGACGGTGTCACCATCGCGCGCGAGGTCGAGCTGGACGACCCGTACGAGAACCTCGGTGCCCAGCTGGTGAAGGAGGTCGCGACCAAGACCAACGACGTAGCCGGTGACGGTACGACCACCGCCACCGTCCTGGCCCAGGCGCTCGTCCGCGAGGGCCTGCGCAACGTGGCCGCGGGCGCGTCCCCGGCCGCCCTGAAGAAGGGCATCGACGCCGCGGTCAAGGCCGTGTCCGAGGAGCTCCTCGCGACCGCCCGCCCGATCGAGGACAAGTCCGACATCGCCGCCGTGGCCGCGCTCTCCGCGCAGGACACCCAGGTCGGCGAGCTCATCGCGGACGCGATGGACAAGGTCGGCAAGGACGGTGTCATCACCGTCGAGGAGTCCAACACCTTCGGTCTGGACCTCGACTTCACCGAGGGCATGGCCTTCGACAAGGGCTACCTGTCCCCGTACATGGTGACCGACCAGGAGCGTATGGAGGCCGTCCTCGACGACCCGTACATCCTGATCCACCAGGGCAAGATCGGCTCGATCCAGGAGCTGCTGCCGCTCCTGGAGAAGGTCATCCAGGCCGGTGCCTCCAAGCCGCTGCTGATCATCGCCGAGGACGTCGAGGGCGAGGCCCTGTCGACCCTGGTCGTCAACAAGATCCGTGGCACCTTCAACGCCGTCGCGGTGAAGGCCCCGGGCTTCGGTGACCGCCGCAAGGCCATGCTCGGCGACATCGCCACCCTCACCGGTGCGACCGTCATCGCCGAGGAGGTCGGCCTCAAGCTCGACCAGGCCGGTCTGGACGTGCTGGGCACCGCCCGCCGCGTGACCGTCTCCAAGGACGACACCACCATCGTCGACGGTGGCGGCAAGTCCGACGAGGTCGCCGGCCGCGTCAACCAGATCAAGGCCGAGATCGAGTCCACGGACTCCGACTGGGACCGCGAGAAGCTCCAGGAGCGCCTGGCGAAGCTGGCCGGCGGTGTCTGCGTGATCCGCGTCGGCGCTGCCACCGAGGTCGAGCTCAAGGAGAAGAAGCACCGTCTGGAGGACGCCATCTCCGCGACCCGCGCCGCGGTCGAGGAGGGCATCGTCTCCGGTGGTGGCTCCGCTCTGGTCCACGCCGTCAAGGTCCTCGAGGGCAACCTCGGCAAGACCGGCGACGAGGCCACCGGTGTCGCGGTCGTGCGCCGCGCCGCCGTCGAGCCCCTCCGCTGGATCGCGGAGAACGCGGGCCTCGAGGGCTACGTCATCACCTCGAAGGTCTCCGAGCTCGACAAGGGTCAGGGCTTCAACGCCGCGACCGGCGAGTACGGCGACCTGGTGAAGGCCGGCGTCATCGACCCGGTCAAGGTCACCCGCTCCGCGCTGGAGAACGCCGCGTCCATCGCGTCGCTGCTGCTCACGACCGAGACCCTGGTCGTCGAGAAGCCGGCCGAGGAAGAGGCCGAGGCCGGTCACGGCCACGGTCACTCGCACTAGCGTGTAGCTGCCCCGCGCAAGCGGTGAGGCCCGGTACCCCGCGAGGGGTACCGGGCCTTTCGCGCGTCCGGCCGGGTCGGCCTGTTCCTGTCCGGCGTTCAGGCCGGCCGGCCAACTCCGGCCCCCCTTGGGTTCCTCCGGCCCTTCTGGGTTCCTCCGGCCCTTCTGGGTTCCTCCGGCCCCTCTGGGTTCCTCCGGCCCCTCTGGGTTCCTCCGCCCCCCTGGGTTCCTCCGGCCCCCTTGGCTTCCTCCGGCCCCTGGCTTCCTCCGGCCCTTTGGGCCGGCGTCAGCTTTCGGGCCGGCTTCAGCCCGGTGTCCGGGCTTGCCTGCGGATGAGGCTCGGCCGATCCAGCCCCTCCGGCGATTGAGGAGCGGGGGTACGGGGGCAGCGCCCCCGGGGCTCCGCCCCGGACCCCGCGCCTCAAACGCCGGCGAGGCTGGATCGGCCGCTGCCCCCGTGAGGCTGGCTGTGGCCGCTGTGGCCGCTGTGGCCGCTGTGGCCGGTGTGGCCGGTGAGGCCACCGAGACGGGCTGGACGGGCTGGACGGGCTGGACGGGCCGGACGGGCCGGACGGGCTGCACGGGCTGCACGGGCAGGAGGGCGTGAGCTACGCCGAGCGGGACAGCGCGTCCCCGTGGACGGCGCCTACGCGGGCCGCGGCCTGCGATAACCCACCGCTCACTGGGGTCCGTACTTGCGGCCTGTCCTGGAGGTGACCCCTCCGAGCAGGCCGCGCGGCGTCACCTTCACCAGGCCCATCAACGCCTTGTACCGCGCGTCGGGGATCGAGAGCGACTTCCCGCGCGCCAGGTCCGCCAGCGCCGCCGCCACCAGCTTGTCGGCGTCGAGCCACATCCAGCCCGGGATGTTCCCGGTGCCCATCCCGGCCCGTTCATGGAACTCCGTCCGAACGAAGCCGGGGCACAGGGCCATCATCCGCACGCCCGAACCGGCCAGGTCCTTCGCCGCGCCCTGGGTGAACTGCACGACCCACGCCTTGGACGCCCCGTACGTACCGCGCGGCACGAACGCGGCGACGGAGGCCACGTTCACGATGCCGCCCCTGCCGCGCTCCTTCATGCCCGCCGCGGCCGCCGAGGTCAGCCGCAGGACCGCCTCGCAGTGCACCTTCAGCATGGCCAGTTCATCCGCCATGGGGACATCGAGGAAGTGCCCCTTGTTGCCGAACCCGGCGTTGTTGACCAGCAGATCGACCGACTGCTTACGGTCGGCCAGCCTGCTCTCGACCGCGGCGATCCCGTCGTCCGCGGACAGGTCCGCCGTCAGCACCTCGGCCTCGATGCCGTGCCGGTCGTGCAGTTCGGTGGCCTGTTCCCGCAGCCGGTCGGTGTCGCGGGCCACCAGCACGAGGTTGTGCCCCTCGGCCGCGAGCCGCCGCGCGAAGGCGGCGCCGATGCCCGCGGTCGCGCCCGTAATCAGTGCAGTCGTCATACGCGGCACGTTAGTGCCCCGGATGGACGCCAGGACGACCAGCCCGCTGCCCCGGCCCGACGACCACGAACTGGCCCATCATCCCGTGGTCCTCATGGGCCAGCAGATGGCAGTGGTACATGTACGGAGTGTCGGGATCGGCGGGCCCGTCGAACCGGAGCGCGATCTTCATCGTGGTACCCACCGGGATCGCGACCGTGTCCTTCCGGCCCCGCAAAGCGGGCTCCGGCTCCCGGCCGTTCACCTCCAGCACCCTGAACTGCACGTCGTGGACGTGGAAGTTGTGCGTCATGTCGCCGCCGTTGCGCAGCGTCCACGTCTCGGCCGTGCCCCGCACCACGGTCTCGTCGATCCGGTCCATGGCCATCGGCTTCCCGTTGATCCCCGACCTGCGCAGCTCGAAGAAGCGCCCGTGCGCCGCGTCCGTCCCGTCGGGCAGCTCCGGTTCGCCCAGCCTCGCGGGCAGTGCGGGCGACGGGCGCAGCCGGTGCGCCGCGCGCAGTTCCAGTACGTCGAAGGAGTCGTCGCCCCCGTCGAACCGCTTCTCCCAGTTGTTGCCGGCGCGCCACGGGTAGCTGCGCAGCACGGTCCGCTCGTCCGGCCGCATCCGGACGACGACCTCGGCACGCTCGCCGGGGGAGAGTTGGATCCGGTTCATCGCCGCCGGCCTTTCCAGCAGTCCGCCGTCGGTCCCGACCAGGTCGAACGCGCGGTCGTCGTCGAAGCCGAAGGTGTAGATGCGCGCGGTGGAGGCGTTCAGCAGCCGTAGCCGTACGCGTTCGTCGCCGACCTCCCGGTACGGGTCGAGCGTGCCGTTCACCATGGTCCGCTTGCCGAGGAAGCCGGTTTTGGCGAGGAAGGAGTGGCCGTGGTCGAACCGGGCCCCGTCGAAGGTGACGTCCTGCACGATGACCGGAAGGTCGTCCACGCCGTACTTCTTCGGGAGCGCCAACTGCCGTGAGCGCGCGTCGTCGATCAGGAACAAGCCGGCCAGACCGCGCTGCACGTGCTGTTCGGTCGCCCCGTGCGGATGTGGGTGGTACCAGAGCGTGGCGGCAGGCTGGTCGACCTTCCAGCGCGGGGCCCACGCGCCGCCCGCCGCCACCATCTGATGCGGGCCGCCGTCCATCGCGGCGGGCAGGTGCATGCCGTGCCAGTGCACGGTGGAGGCCTCGTCGAGGGTGTTGCGTACCCGCACCTTCACCCGCTCACCGCGCTCCGCGCGGAGCGTCGGGCCCAGATAGCTGCCGTTGAAGCCCCAGGTCGGCGTCGGGCGGCCGTCCTCGAACTCCGTCTCGCCCGACTGCATCCGCAGATCGAAGACCCGGGTGCCGTCCGGGCCCACGGTCGACTCCGCCAGCGGCGGTACGGCCATGCGCTGGCTGAAACGGACCTTCCCCACGGTGCTGACGTCCGCCCCGGTCCACAGCCAGGCGAACCCGCCGCCGACCGCCGCCACCAGGACGCCCGTCACCACCGCCGACGTGATGAGCACGCGCCTCAACCGCTGTCGTCCCCTGGTCTTCTCCATGCCCCTCAGGATTTCTCCCGGGGCGGATCCGCCACATGGGGCAGATCCCTGACAGGTCCCCGACCGTCCCCCTAGGCGGCCGGGTCCCCCTGCCGGGTCCCCGTCAGGGCGCCGCGAGCTTCTCCTCGTACGCGCGCGCCTTCCGCAGCGCCTCGGGGTGCAGCGCCTCGCCGGCCGGCAGCAGCAGCGGCAGCAGCTCGCGGTGCGTCGTCACGGCCCGGAACTGCAGTTCCACCGTGACCTCGTGGTCCGGCCGGTGCACGATCTCGACCGGGTCGCCGGCCCGGATGCTGCCCGGCGTGATCACCCGGAGGTACGCCCCGGGGGCCGCGGCCCGAGTGAAGCGTTTGACCCAGCGCGCCTCGTCGAGGTGGCCCGCGAACGTACGGCACGGAATCCGGCCGGAGGTCACCTCCAGGACCAGCTCCGCGCCGATCCGCCAGCGCTCGCCGATCAGTGCGCCGCCGACCTCCAGGCCGCCCGTGGTCAGGTTCTCGCCGAACGAGCCGTTGGCCAGTGGGCGCCCCAGTTCCCGCTCCCACCCGTCGAGATCCTCGCGGGCGAAGGCGTACACGGCCTGGTGCGAGCCACCGTGATGGCGCAGGTCGCAGACCGCGTCCCCGGCCAGACCGCTGCCGCCCTCGCCCTCGGGGCCGGGGTCGCAGACCCGTATGAGTCCCTCGACGGGGTGCTTGTCGATCCCGGTCATGCCGCCCGGGGCGTCGGTGTAGTGCGCCACCGTGGGACGGCCCGCGTTCACGGTCAGCACAGTCTTCGCAGTCATGCCCGAACGTTAGCGAGTCCTGACTCAAAGCTGTAAGTGAATAGTTCGCAGTAGACCCAAGAGTCCCTTATGTTGGAAGGGTGATCGAAGCCCGTCATCTCCGAGTCCTGCGCGCCGTGGCCGGTACCGGCTCCTTCTCCGCCGCCGCCCGCGAGCTCGGCTGCACCCAGCCCGCCGTCAGCCAGCAGATGAAGGCGCTGGAGTCCTCGGCGGGCACCACGCTGCTCATCCGCACCGGGCGGGAGATGCGGCTGACGCAGGCCGGTGAGGCGCTCGTGCGGCACGCCTCCGGCATCCTCGCCGGGCTCACCGCAGCCGAGGAGGAGGTCGCCGCGATCGCCGGGCTGCGGGCCGGACGGGTCCGGCTGGTCTCCTTCCCCAGCGGCAGCTCCACCCTGGTCCCGGGCGCCCTCGCGGCGCTCAGGGCCGCGCATCCCGGCACCCGGGTCTCCCTGGTCGAGGCGGAGCCGCCGCGCTCGGTGGAGATGCTGCGCGACGGCGACTGCGACATCGCGCTGGCCTTCCGGTACGGCACGCAGGGCGCGGAGTGGGACGACCTGGTGGTGCGGCCCCTGCTGACCGACCGGCTGATCGGTCTCGTCCCCGAAGGGCACCCCCTCGCGGACCGGGACGAGGTGGGTATCGGTGAACTCGCCGGGGAGCCGTGGATCGCCGGCTGCCCGCGCTGCCGTCGGCAGCTCGTGGAGGTCTGCGAGGCGTCCGGCTTCACCCCGCGGATCGACTTCGCCACCGACGACTACCCGGCGGTGATCGGTCTGGTCGGCGCCGGCCTCGGGGTGGCCGTCCTGCCGGCGCTGGCGATCGAGTCGGTACGCCCCAGGGGAGCCAGGACCGTGACGGTGGAGCCCGCCATCGAGCGCGAGATCGTCGCGCTGACCCTGCCCGACCTGGCGCAGGTCCCGGCCGTGGCGGCCACCCTGGACCAGCTGTCGCTGGCGGCCGCCCGCTGAGCGGCCGGCCGTGCCGGCCCCTGGAGGCCCGTAGCCCGGTCGACCCCTGTGCACCCACGGCCCGGCCGACCCCTGTGCACCCACGGCCCGGCCGACCCCTGTGCACCCACGGCCCGGCCGTGATTGAAGAAACGTTTCCGCCTTGATGGGGCGCGGCAGGGTCAGCCGTGCCCGGGCGGGAACGAGGGAGCGGCCGCGCTGATCAGCCTGTTGCGGGCCCGGCCCATGAGCTCCTCGCGTTCGTCCTCGGTCAGTCCTCCCCACACCCCGTAGGGCTCGCGTACCGCCAGCGCGTGGGCGGCGCACTCGGCGCGTACCGGGCAGCGCATGCAGACCTCTTTGGCGGAGGTCTCACGGGCGCTCCGGGCGGCTCCGCGTTCGCCCTCGGGGTGGAAGAACAGGGAGCTGTCGACCCCTCGGCAGGCCGCCAGCAGCTGCCAGTCCCACAGATCGGCGTTGGGTCCGGGAAGGCGGGAGAAATCTGCCATTGCTTGTCCCCTCGAAACCATGCTGAGTCGGAAACGTCGTGGTCTTCCGTCGTACCGTGCCCATGACCGTACATCTACGGTGTTAGTAGATGTAAATATGACTGATTGCGAATCTAGCCACAGACACCAGCAAAAGGGAAGAAAACCCGCTAAATGGGGCATAAGTTCACGGGAAGTTTTCGGTTGACGGCTGGACGACCCGTGGCGCTCTCCTCCGTGCTCGGGCCCTCACGTAGAGTGCCGAACCCGGTTGTCCGACCCGTAACTCTTTCGAGTGACCATCGTTGAGAGAGCTGAGGCGGTTGACGGAGAAAGCGATCGGGCAGATGTCCGAGAGTGTCAACCGCACAGGTGACGACTTGTAACAGCCTGGAGGCACAAGGTGACGCGCATCAGCTGCGGAGGGCGGTCATGACATCCGTTCTCGTCTGCGACGATTCCCCGCTTGCCCGAGAAGCGCTCCGTCGCGCGGTCGCGACCGTGCCCGGCGTCGAGCGTGTGACGACGGCGGCCAACGGGGAGGAAGTCCTCCGCCGCTGGGGTGCCGACCGTTCGGATCTGATTCTCATGGACGTACGCATGCCCGGTCTGGGAGGTGTGGAGACCGTCCGTCGGCTGCTCTCCGCCGACCCCGGGGCGCGGATCATCATGCTGACCGTCGCCGAGGACCTGGACGGGGTCGCGCTCGCGGTCGCCGCCGGGGCCCGCGGGTATCTGCACAAGGACGCCTCCCGGGCGGAGCTCCGGGCGACCGTCACCCAGGCCCTGGCCGATCCGACGTGGCGGCTCGCCCCGCGCCGGCTGCGCTCGGCCGAGATGGGTGCGGCGCCCACGCTCACGGCGCGTGAGATCCAGGTCCTCGAAGGAATGAGCCACGGTCGCTCCAACGCGGAGATCGGCCGTGAGCTGTTCCTCTCCGAGGACACGGTGAAGACGCACGCCAGGCGTCTGTTCAAGAAGCTCGGAGCCTCGGACCGGGCGCACGCGGTGGCACTCGGTTTCCGCTGGGGCCTGGTCCGCTGAGGACCGGCCGTGACCGGCCGCCGATCCCATCCCCGTCCGCTCGCGGGCGGACGGGGCGACCCCGCGCGAGCGGTGCGGAGCCGGGTCGTGTCCGAGGACGCGACCCGCTCGTACGCCGCCCGTGCAGCCCGCCGCCCCGGCGGCATGTGACGCTTCCCGGCCGATGACGCATCCTTGAGGCGTGGAGTTCCTCGGGAACGATTCGGTCGAGCGGAAGGGGAGGGCGCAGGACATGACTTCCGGCGCACCCGCTCATAACGCTTCAGTGCACAACTACGGACGCGGTGCCGCGGATGACGCGGCGCCGGGGCACCATGGTTCGATGCGCGAGGACGGAACGACGGTGATCGGTGCCCTGGTGCATCGCGCCGTCGAGGGCGACGCGCAGGCCACCCATGATCTGCTCGCCCATGTTCACCCCCTCGCGCTGCGCTACTGCCGGTCCCGGCTGAACCGGCTGCCCGGTGATGCCCGTCACTTCGTGGAGGACCTGGCGCAGGAGGTCTGTGTCGCGGTGCTGATGGCACTGCCGCGGTACAAGGACACCGGCAGGCCCTTCGAAGCCTTCGTCTTCGCCATCGCCGGCCACAAGGTGGCCGACCTCCAGCGGGCCGCGATGCGGCACCCGGGATCGACCGCGGTGCCCTCCGACGAGATGCCGGAGCGGCCGGACGACTCGCTCGGGCCCGAGGAGCGGGCGCTCCTCAGCAGCGATGCCGCCTGGGCCAAGAAGCTCCTCGCCAACCTCCCGGAGAACCAGCGCGAGCTGCTGGTCCTGCGGGTCGCCGTCGGGCTCACCGCCGAGGAGACCGGGCAGATGCTCGGCATGTCACCGGGTGCCGTCCGGGTCGCCCAGCACCGTGCGCTCAGCCGGCTGCGGGCCCTCGCGGAACAGTGAAGCGGGACAGCGGTGCCGCGTAGAGGTGCCGTAGGAAGCTACAGAACCTCCAGGTGATCTTGCCCGTGGAATGAGACGCCCCCAGAGGCCGTTAGCATGGACATCCGCACCGATCAAGGCCATTTGGGGAAGGTGTCATGACTGCAAACGTCGACGGAGTGCCCGAGAAATTCGCGACGCTCGGGCTGACATACGACGACGTGCTGCTGCTGCCGGGCGCATCCGAGGTGCTCCCCAACGCGGTCGACACCTCGACGCTCATCTCGCGGAACGTACGCGTGAACATCCCGCTGCTGTCCGCCGCGATGGACAAGGTCACCGAGGCCCGGATGGCCATCGCCATGGCCCGTCAGGGCGGCGTCGGCGTGCTCCACCGCAATCTCTCGGTCGAGGACCAGGTCAACCAGGTCGACCTGGTGAAGCGGTCCGAGTCCGGCATGGTCACCGACCCGATCACGGTCGGCCCGGACGCCACGCTCGGCGACGCCGACGCGCTCTGTGCCAAGTTCCGCATCAGCGGTGTCCCGGTCACCGACCCGGCGGGCAAGCTGCTCGGCATCGTCACCAACCGCGACATGGCCTTCGAGTCGGACCGCTCGCGCCAGGTGCGCGAGGTCATGACGCCGATGCCGCTGGTCACCGGCCGGGTCGGCATCTCCGGCGTGGACGCCATGGAGCTGCTGCGCCGCCACAAGATCGAGAAGCTTCCGCTGGTCGACGAGGCGGGCATCCTCAAGGGCCTCATCACGGTCAAGGACTTCAAGAAGGCCGAGCAGTACCCGAACGCGGCCAAGGACGCCGAGGGCCGGCTGCTCGTCGGCGCGGCCGTCGGCGCCAGCCCGGAGGCACTGGACCGCGCCCAGGCGCTGGCCGGGGCCGGGGTGGACTTCCTGATCGTCGACACCTCGCACGGCCACAACAGCAACGCCCTCAACTGGATGGCGAAGATCAAGTCGGCCGTGAACGTGGACGTCATCGGCGGCAACGTCGCGACCCGCGACGGCGCCCAGGCCCTGGTCGACGCCGGAGTGGACGGCGTCAAGGTCGGCGTCGGACCCGGTTCGATCTGCACCACGCGCGTGGTCGCCGGCATCGGCGTCCCGCAGGTCACCGCGATCTACGAGGCCGCGCTGGCCGCCCGTGCGGCGGGCGTCCCGGTCATCGGCGACGGCGGCCTCCAGTACTCCGGCGACATCGGCAAGGCGCTGGCCGCCGGTGCCGACAGCGTGATGCTGGGCTCCCTCCTCGCGGGCTGCGAGGAGTCGCCGGGCGAGCTCCTCTTCATCAACGGCAAGCAGTTCAAGTCGTACCGCGGCATGGGTTCGCTGGGCGCGATGCAGTCCCGCGGACAGGGCCGCTCGTACTCCAAGGACCGCTACTTCCAGGCCGAGGTGTCCTCCGACGACAAGCTCGTCCCCGAGGGCATCGAGGGCCAGGTGCCCTACCGCGGCCCGCTGGCCAACGTGCTGCACCAGCTCGTCGGCGGTCTCCGCCAGACGATGGGCTACGTGGGCGCCGCCTCCGTCGACGAGATGGAGAGCAAGGGCCGCTTCGTACGGATCACGTCCGCGGGTCTCAAGGAGAGCCACCCGCACGACATCCAGATGACGGTCGAAGCACCGAACTACAGCAGGAAGTAGCGCGACGCGCGAGGGAGGGGCGGTCCGGGGGTTCCCGGGACCGCCCCTCCGGCACGTGTCGGGGATACTGGACAGCGCAGACGTAGAGGGAAAGGCCACACCATCGTGACTGAGATCGAGATCGGGCGCGGCAAGCGCGGCCGCCGGGCATACGCATTCGACGACATCGCCGTCGTCCCGAGCCGCCGGACCCGTGACCCGAAGGAGGTCTCGATCGCCTGGCAGATCGATGCCTACCGCTTCGAGCTGCCGTTCCTGGCCGCTCCCATGGACTCCGTCGTCTCCCCGCAGCACGCCATCCGCATCGGCGAGCTCGGCGGCCTCGGGGTGCTGAACCTGGAAGGCCTGTGGACCCGGCACGCCGACCCGCAGCCGCTCCTCGACGAGATCGCCGAGATGCCGGTCGAGTCCGCGACCCGCCGGCTCCAGGAGATCTACTCCGCCCCCATCCAGGAGGAGCTGATCGGCCAGCGCATCAAGGAGGTGCGCGACTCCGGTGTCGTCACCGCCGCCGCGCTCTCCCCGCAGCGCACCGCCCAGTTCTCCAAGGCCGTCGTCGACGCGGGTGTGGACATCTTCGTCATCCGCGGTACGACGGTCTCCGCCGAGCACGTCTCGGGTGCGGCCGAACCGCTCAACCTGAAGCAGTTCATCTACGAGCTGGACGTCCCGGTGATCGTCGGCGGCTGCGCCACGTACACCGCGGCCCTGCACCTGATGCGCACGGGCGCGGCCGGTGTCCTCGTCGGCTTCGGCGGCGGCGCCGCGCACACCACCCGCAACGTCTTCGGCATCCAGGTCCCGATGGCGACCGCGGTCGCCGATGTGGCCGGTGCCCGCCGTGACTACATGGACGAGTCCGGCGGCCGGTACGTGCACGTGATCGCGGACGGCGGCGTCGGCTGGTCCGGCGACATCCCGAAGGCCGTCGCCTGTGGCGCGGACGCCGTGATGATGGGCTCCCCGCTCGCCCGTGCGACGGACGCGCCGGGCCGCGGCCGCCACTGGGGCATGGAGGCCGTTCACGAGGACGTGCCGCGCGGCAAGCTGGTCGACCTCGGCTCCGTCGGGACGACCGAGGAGGTCCTCACCGGTCCTTCGCACACCCCCGACGGTTCGATGAACATCTTCGGCGCCCTGCGCCGGGCGATGGCGACGACGGGGTACAGCGACCTCAAGGAGTTCCAGCGCGTCGAGGTGACGGTGGCGGACTCGCAGCACCGCCGCTGAGTCCCCGCAGCATGACGGGAGGGCCCGGACCGCGATCGCGGTCCGGGCCCTCCCGTGTGCCGTGCGTGCGGTCCGCGACTAGTCGGACGTCTTGCGGGCCGTGGAGAACGCGACCACGGCGGCGACGGCGAAGAAGACGAAGCTGATCGCGTCGGAGTCTTCCTTCCACACCGTGTTCAGGTCGCTGAAGTGGTCGAGGAAGATCTCGGTGACCGAGAGCGGGAGCTGCTTGCTGATGATGATCGCTTCACCGAGCAGCTGGCCGAAGTAGACACCGACCAGGGCGAGTGCGCCACTGATGACGGGCAGGGCGGGGTTGCGGCCGCCGAGCTTGCCGGCGGCGAAGCCGACGATGGCGCCGACACCCACGGCCGCGTAGCCGATCTCGTGCTTCGTGGCGCCGATGATCGCACCGTAGATGCCCGCCGCGACGAGCGCCGCGATGAACGCGACCAGGATGCCCAGGCCCACGTTGTTGCGCGCGGGGGCGACCGGAGCGAACGGTGCACCGCCGCCGAACGGGGCGCCGACGGGCTGCTGACCCGCGAACGGGTTGCCGGTCGGGGCGCCGGGCTGGGGCTGGCCGGGCTGCGCGGCGTAGGGGTTGCCGGGCTGCGGCTGGCCGTCGTACGGCTGGTTCGGCGGTGGTACGGGCGTGCTCATGGTGGGTTCCCCCTGGGACTGTGGCGCACGAGTGTGCGAGGAGTGACGCCGCAGGCTAGCAGTCGGTTCCGACATTGACCCATCGGAATCCTTGGGGGGACTGAGCGGGGAGTGGTTTCAGAGCCGGTGCGCGGCCCCCGCCGGGGTCGCTCCACGGGTGTCGAGAAGGAGCTGCGCCTTCACCGCGAGGCCCTGGAGGTCGTAGGTGCGGTGGTGCTGGAGCAGCACCGTCAGATCGGCGCTCGATGCGGCTTCGTACAGCGAATCGGCACGCGGGACCGGGAGTTCGCGTACGCGCCAGTCCAGGACGTGTGGGTCGTGGTAACCGATCTGGGCGCCCATGTCCATCAGCCGGGTGGCGATCTCGCGGGCGGGGGAGGCCTCCTGGTCGGCGAGGTCGGGCTTGTAGGTGATGCCCAGGAGGAGGATCCGGGCGCCGCGGACGGATTTCCCGTGCTCGTTGAGGAGGGTGGCGCAGCGCTGGATCACGTACTGCGGCATCCGGTCGTTGATCTCCTGGGCGAGCGAGACCATCCGCAGCGGGTGACCGGGGGTGCGGCTGTTGTACGGGAGGTAGCCCGGGTCGACCGGGGCGCCGTGACCGCCGACGCCGGGACCGGGGCGGAAGGGCTGGAAGCCGAAGGGTTTGGTCTCGGCGCACCGGATGACGTCCCAGAGGTCGACGCCGAGGTCGTGGCAGAGCACGGCCATCTCGTTGACCAGCGCGATGTTGACGTGCCGGAAGTTGGTCTCCAGGACCTTCGTCATCTCGGCCTCGCGCGGGCCGCGGGCGCGGACGACCTTGTCGGTGAGCCGGCCGTAGAAGGCGGCGGCCGATTCGGTGCAGGCGGGGGTCAGGCCGCCGATGACCTTGGGGGTGTTGGTGTAGACGTGGGCGCGGTTGCCGGGGTCGAGGCGGCTGGGGGAGTGGGCGAGGTGGAAGTCGCGTCCGCCGCGCAGGCCCGAGCCGTCTTCGAGGAGGGGGAGCAGGAAGTTCTCCGTGGTCCCCGGGGGAACGGCCGATTCCAGGAGCACGGTGGTGTGCGGGCGCAGCCGGGCGGCCAGGGCGCGGGCCGCGTCGCCGACGGCGGTGAGGTCGAGGGTGCGGTCGGGGCCCAGGGGGGTGGGGGCGCAGATCACGGCGGTACGGACCCGGCCCAGCTCGGCCTGGTTGGTGGTGGGGCGGAACCCGCCGGACAGCATCCGGCGGATGTCGGACGCGGTGAGCGATCCCTCGACGGGGGTGCGGCCCGCGGAGAGCTCGGCGAAGGCCCGGGGGTCGGTGTCGTAGCCGATGGTCTGGATCCCGGCCGAGACGGCGGCTTGGGCGAGGGGCAGGCCGAGGTGACCGAGTCCGATGACGGCGAGGTCTGCAGGCACGTGGGTGGCCGTCCTTCCCTGAGAACCGAGAAAGCGCAACTGCTGGGGACAGTGCAATGTCAGACTAGGCGTAAATATGACCTATATGTCGCATTGTGTGGTCTCCGTCGTCCGGGTGTTGTCCACAGGCGGTGGCTGAAGTCGCGGAGCGCGGACAGAATCGAGGAGTGGGCACGGGCACCCGACCCCGCGGTCGGACCGCATCCCCGTGCCGGACCACCCCGATCTACCGGGAGGCAGCAGTGAGGACAGCGACACTGGGACCCGCGGAGCGTGCGGCATCGCTCGCCGCGATGGCCGAGCGCGAACTGGACGTGCTGGTCGTGGGGGCGGGCGTGGTCGGCGCCGGGACGGCGCTCGACGCGGTGACGAGAGGGCTCTCGACCGGACTGGTCGAGGCGCGCGACTGGGCGTCCGGCACGTCGAGCAGGTCGAGCAAGCTGATCCACGGCGGGCTGCGCTATCTGGAGATGCTCGACTTCGCGCTCGTCCGTGAGGCGCTGAAGGAGCGCGGACTGCTCCTGGAGCGTCTCGCCCCGCACCTGGTGAAGCCGGTGCCGTTCCTCTACCCCTTGCAGCACAAGGGCTGGGAGCGGCTGTACGCCGGTTCCGGCGTCGCGCTGTACGACGCGATGTCGGTGTCCTCCGGGCACGGCCGCGGGCTGCCCGTGCACCGGCACCTCTCCCGCCGCCAGGCGCTGCGGGTCGCACCGGCGCTCAAGCGGGACGCCCTGGTGGGGGCCCTTCAGTACTACGACGCCCAGATGGACGATGCCCGCTATGTGGCGACGCTGGTGCGCACCGCCGCCGGATACGGCGCGCACGTGGCGAACCAGGCGCGGGTGGTCGGCTTCCTCCGGGAGGGCGAGCGGGTCGTCGGCGCCCGGGTGGCGGACGTCGAGGCGGGCGGCGAGTACGAGGTCAGGGCCAAACAGGTGGTCAACGCCACCGGCGTCTGGACGGATGACACCCAGGCGCTGATCGGCGAGCGCGGCCAGTTCCATGTGCGGGCCTCCAAGGGCATCCATCTGGTCGTCCCCAAGGACCGCATCCACTCCTCCACGGGCCTGATCCTGCGGACGGAGAAGTCCGTGCTCTTCGTCATCCCGTGGGGACGGCACTGGATCGTCGGGACCACGGACACCGACTGGGACCTGGACAAGGCCCATCCGGCCGCCTCCAGCGCGGACATCGACTATCTGCTCGAACACGTCAACTCGGTCCTGGCCACGCCGCTGACCAGGGACGACGTCCAGGGCGTCTACGCGGGGCTGCGGCCGCTGCTGGCCGGCGAGTCGGACGCGACCAGCAAACTGTCGCGCGAGCACACGGTGGCGCACCCGCTGCCGGGCCTCGTCGTCGTCGCGGGAGGCAAGTACACGACGTACCGGGTGATGGCCAAGGACGCCGTGGACGAGGCGGTGCACGGCCTCGACCAGCGGGTCGCGGAGTGCGTCACCGAGGACATCCCGCTGCTGGGCGCCGAGGGCTACCGCGCCCTGTGGAACGCCCGGGCCAGGATCGCCGCCCGCACCGGCCTCCATGTCGCCCGGGTGGAGCACCTGCTGAACCGGTACGGCTCCATGACCGAGGAGATCCTGGAGCTGATCGTCGCCGACCCGGTGATGGGTGAACCGCTGCCGGCCGCCGACGACTACCTGAAGGCCGAGATCGTGTACGCGGCCTCGCACGAGGGGGCCCGCCACCTCGACGACGTACTGACCCGGCGCACCCGGATCTCCATCGAGACCTTCGACCGCGGCACGCGCTCCGCGCGGTTGTGCGCGGAGCTGATGGCGCGGGTGCTCGGCTGGGACCAGGGCCGGATCGAGCGTGAGGTCGCGCACTACGAGAAGCGGGTGGAGGCGGAACGGGAGTCGCAGCGCCAGCCCGACGACCTGACGGCGGACGCGGCGCGGCTGGGAGCGCCGGACATCGTCCCCATCTAGGACAGCGTCCCGGCCTGCCACCGGGTCCGCCGGCCTGCCCGACGGCCTGCCCCAGCGCCCCGCCCACCGGCCGTTCTCCGCCGGACGGGGCGGCGGCGCGAGCGCGCGGGGGAACTCCGGCGTGCGCAGCGCGGGTTCGTGTGGGGCGGCGGGCCGTGAGGGGCGGCGGGGCAGGGAGCGCGCGCCTGGGGGCGGTGCGTCACTCCGGCCCGGGAATACGGTGGTTCGGAGCGTCGCTCCGGACGACGGGCCGTGGTAGGCAGGAGGGTGCCTGCGGCGGGATGTGGTTCGCTGGGCGGAGCAGAGGCGGAGCAGGGCAGGGGGCCGCGGTCGTGGCGGGGCAGCGCCGCGGGTACGGGCCCGGCCGGAAATCCCTTCCGTCGGCCACTTATGACGGTCCCCGGACCCGGCACCAGGACCGGTCCCGGGGTGAGGGACAATGAACGCTCTGCCAGGGCGGGTTGATCGCAGAGGGGACGCATGTCGGAGGCGGAGCAGGCACGGGAGCCCCAACGGGACAAGGACGGACGTCTTCTCGCGGGGCGGTACCGGCTCGGAGAGGTGCTCGGCCGGGGTGGAATGGGCACGGTCTGGCGCGCCGTCGACGAGACGCTGGGCCGCACGGTCGCGGTCAAGGAACTGCGGTTCCCGTCGGCCATCGACGACGACGAGAAGCGGCGGCTCATCACGCGCACACTGCGCGAGGCGAAGGCGATTGCCCGGATCCGCAACAACGGCGCGGTCACCGTCTACGACGTGGTCGACGAGGACGACCGGCCGTGGATCGTCATGGAACTCATCGAGGGCAAGTCGCTGGCCGAGGCGGTCCGCGAGGACGGCGTCCTGACGCCGAAGCGCGCGGCCGAGGTCGGCCTGGCCATCCTCGACGTGCTGCGCTCGGCGCACCGCGAGGGCATTCTGCACCGCGACGTGAAGCCGTCCAACGTGCTGATCGCCGAGGACGGCCGGGTCGTGCTGACCGACTTCGGCATCGCCCAGGTCGAGGGCGACCCGTCGGTCACCTCCACCGGCATGCTCGTCGGTGCCCCCTCGTACATCTCGCCGGAGCGGGCCCGCGGCCACAAGCCCGGCCCGCCCGCAGACCTGTGGTCGCTCGGCGGACTGCTGTACGCGAGCGTCGAGGGCTGCCCGCCGTACGACAAGGGGTCCGCGATCGCGACCCTGACCGCCGTGATGACCGAGCCGCTCGACCCGCCGAAGAACGCGGGCCCGCTGGAGGAGGTCATCTACGGGCTGCTCGCCCGGGACCCCGAGCAGCGGCTCGACGACGCCGGTGCGCGTGCCCTGCTCAACGACGTGATCGATGCCCCGGAGCAGCCGGAGGTTCCGGTTCCGCCGCCGGCCGACGCCACCCAGGTGATGGCGCTCCCCAAGAACGTGGCCGACGCCCCGTCCAGGGCGGCGCAGAAGTCCGGTGAGCCGGGTGAGGGCGCCAGGGACCGGCTGCGCGGCGCGCTGCGCTCCGCGCGGAACGCGAAGGCGGTACCCGCCGCAGCGGCGGGCGCCGGTGCCGTGGCCTCCGTTCCGCCCCGGCCCGCCACCACTCCCGCGACGGCGACGGTCTCCCCTTCGGGGGCCGTACCGCCGCCGCGGCCTGCCACCTCGCCGGTCACCCCGCCCCGCGCGTCCCTGACGGACGTGGTGCCGCGCCGCACGCTGGCGATCATCGCCGCCGTCATCGCGCTCGCCGTCCTCGGCACGGTCCTCGCGCTCACGCTCGGCGGGGACGACGAGGGCTCCGGCAACGCGGGCAAGGCCAAGGACGGCACGTCCGCCTCGGCCGGGTCCTCCGCGGGCAGCGGCTCCAGCGGCTCCGGATCGTCCGCCGACACCGAGCAGGGCGGCGGCAAGGAGCAGGGCAAGGACGAGAAGGGCACGGACGGCGGCCAGGGCGAGAGCGACGGCTCGGGCAAGGGGTCGGACGACTCACCGGGCGACAAGCAGGACGACGCCGTGCCCACCGGCTACAAGACGGTGGAGAACAAGAAGTTCCACTTCTCCATGGTGATGCCCGAGGGCTTCCGTTTCGACAAGACGGCGGGCGCCAACTCCGGCGCCATATACAACGTCAGCGGCGGCTTCCCCCGTATCCAGGTCGACTACACCGACTCGCCCGGCGGCGACGCCGCCGCGGCCTGGCGGGCAGCCAGGGCCGCCGTCGCGGCCACCAGCAACGGCTACCACCACCTCGGCATAAACGAGGTCCAGTACAAGGGCTACCCGACCGTCGCCGACTGGCAGTTCGAGCGTACGCAGCAGGGCCAGCGGGTACGCGTGATCAACCGGGGCTTCAAGGTCGACGGGGGCCACGGGTACGCGATCATGATCAGCTGCAAGGCCGACGAGTGGGACGGCGCGGAGTGCCGGACGCTGCGCAAGACGGCGTTCGACACCTTCGAGCCGCTCGACTGAAGGAAGCCGCACGGCCGGGTTGGGCCGACCCTGCCGCGCGGCGGCCTCGTGCCACGTATTGTGAGAGCTCGAAGACCGTGCGCAGCCGAAACCACAAGTCAATTGCACAGTAAGTGACCGCAATTGACGGTTTCGTGCGGTCTACGTGACCGGGGGACAGCGCGCTCTGGGGAGGCGTCGTGGACGACTATGCGGGTCGGGTACTTGCCGACCGCTACCGCCTTCCGCTGCCTCCGTCCGACGAGTACGAACTGGTCGAGACCCGGGCGTTCGACACCTACAGCGGCCAGGAGGTACTGGTCCGTCAGGTGCCGTTGCCGGAGGTCGTGGACGCCGAGGTGCTCGACGCGGACGGGCAGCCCACGGCGGCGCGACGGGCCGCCGGGCGCACCGTGCGGCGGTCCACCGATCCCGCGGTGCGGCGGGCCATCGAGGCCGCCCAGGCTGCGGCCCAGGTGCCCGACCATCCGCGCCTGGACCAGGTCTTCGACGTGTTCGCCGAGGCGGGTTCGCTCTGGATCGTGAGCGAACTGGTCGCGGCCAGGCCACTGGCGGCGCTGCTCGCGGAGCGCCCGCTCAATCCGTACCGGGCCGCCGAGATCGGCTCCGACGTCCTCACCGCGCTGCGCGTCCTGCACGCGCACGGCTGGACCCACCGCAACATCACCGTGCGCACGGTGCTCATCTGCGACGACGGACGCGTCGTGCTGACCGGCCTGGCGGCCGGGGCGGCCGAGGAGGCGCTCTGCGGCTACGTGCCGGTGCCGCGCGCCGACGACGACGATGAGGACGGCTACGGCGGTCCCGCGGTCGAGTCGGGGCCCACGGGCCCGTACGCCCCGCCCGCGGTCGAGGCGGGGGACGCCGATCCGTACGCACTGCCGGCGGGCGCCGATCCGTACGGACTGCCGGGGGACGCTGATCCCCACGGACTGCCGGGGGCCGGACCGGGCGGATACGACCCGTACCGCCCGTCCGCCGTCGAGCCCGAGCGCGACGACCCGCACGACCGCCCCGACGTACCCGCCTCCCGTGGGCCCGCGGCCATTGAGGCCGGGGCCGGGGACGGTCCCGCGCAGCCCTACGGAGCCGGCGAGCTGGAGTCCGTGCCCCGGCCGTCGCCGCCCGTACCGCCCGCCACCGTGCCCGTTCCCGCCGCCGAGGCCGGCAGCGCGCAGGCGCGGGCCGCCCGGGCGGGGGCCATCGCCGCGTACCGCGCGGGCGCCCGCGCCGCCGCCCGCATCGGCGAGGAGGAGCGCCGGGCCGGTCGGGACGACGCCCAGGACACCGGCACCCTTCCGGTCCAGCGGCCCGCCCACCCGCTGCAGCCCCTCGGCCGGCCGGGCGCCCCGGACGCGTACGACGAGGACCTGTACGACGACGAGGACCCGTACGACGACGAGGGCGACGACGGCCCGCCGCCCCGGCGGCTCCATCTGACCGGCTCCTGGGACGACGGCCCCGGCCGCGGCCGCCCCGTGCCCGCCGGAGGCTCCAACGAGGACGCCCTGCGCGCCGACTCCCGGCGTCAGGGAACCACCCCGGCCGTCCGCCCGCAGCTGCCGGCCACCACCCGGGAGACCGCCCCCGAGGCCGCCCGGGAGACCGCCCCGGGCCGCTGGGACGAGATCGTCGCCGGCAGCCGTGACACCTCCGCGTACCGCGGCCCCGCGACCACCCTCGCCGCCGAGCGCGCCCGGCAGGCCCGGATCGCCGTCGTCGGCGCGGTCACCGAGCGCTGGGCGCCCGAGCAGGCCGGGCCCGTCCACGAGAACTGGCAGCTGGCACCGCCCATCGGCCCCTCCACCGACCTCTGGGCGCTGGGCGCGCTGCTCTACCGCGCCGTGCAGGGCCATGCCCCGTACCCGGAGGAGAACGCCGCCGAACTCGTCCAGATGGTCTGCGGCGAACCGCCCGCCTTCGCCGAGGAGTGCGGCCCGCTGCGTCCCGTCGTCGAGTCGCTGCTGCGCCAGGACCCCACCGAACGCCCGGACTTCGAGGAACTGCGCGGCTGGCTGCGCTCCCTCGTGCGGTCGGCGCCCGAGCCGGAGGCCGGTGTCGACGTCGTGACGCTGCCCTCCCCGGACGCCACCCGGCTGCCCGTCGTACGCCGCCGCGGCGAACTCGTCCGCAAGCGCCGCGGCCGCCGGGGCGGTTCGGCGCACGGCCGGCACCGCCACACCGGCGAACGGCCGGAGCCCGCGGAGCGGGCCCCGCTCCAGCCGCGCGAGCCCAGAAACCCCAGGCCGCCCCGCGAGCCCAAGGGTCCCAAGGCGCTCCGCACCCCGCCCCGCCCGCAGCAGGGCGGCGCACGCGCACCGCGCAGGCTCGGCCGACTGCTGCTCGTCCTGATCCTGTTGCTCCTGGCCGCGGCGGTCGCGTACGCGGTGATGTTCATGCCCAAGTCCGGTACGGAGTCCGGAGCGGGCGCCGCCCCCTCCCGTACGGAGTCCGGATCACCCGAGCCGGGCGGCCAGGACACCGGGGACCCGTCCGCCCCGGCGTCCTCGGGCGCGCAGCAGCCGCAGACCAGCCGCTCCGCCGTCGCGCTCGCACCCGGCTACACGCTGCGCAAGGACCCCGAGGGCTTCGAGGTCGGGGCGCCCGAGGGCTGGCAGCGCAGCCCCGCCAACGCGGACCGTCAGATCCGTTACGGGAGCGACGGATTCAGCCTCCTCGTCGTCCCGGGGCGCGACACCGTGAAGACGAACGGCGCGGATCCGCTCGACTACCAGCGGAACAAGGAGCCGGAGCTGAAGCAGTTCCGCGACTCCAGCTGGGCGTCGGCGAGCGGGCTGCGCCGGATCGACGTCGGACAGCAGGCCATGGCCGAGGGGCAGTTCACCTGGCAGGAGGCCGACGGCCGCGAGGTGTACGTCCGCAACCTGGTGATCGTCGTCAAGGGCAAGTACCACATCCTCCAGGTCATGGGCCCGGAGAGCCAGCGCGACAAGGTGAGCGACATCTACCAACAGGCCAGCGCCTCCTACCGCGTGACACAGTGACCGGAAACGGTCCGACGGAGCGCGGGCCCGGGGGCGACATGCATCACAGTGCGATCTCGTGAGCGGTGCGAGGTTCCGTGGCCGTACTTCCCCTCCGTAACCTGGCATCCGAGGAACGGGGCGGGGACACGTGGAACGATCGCAGGGCACGGAAGCGGGACTGCTGCTGGCCGGGAGGTACCGGCTCGGGGAGGTCCTGGGACGCGGCGGCATGGGCAAGGTCTGGCGCGCCCACGACGAGGTGCTGCACCGCACCGTCGCCGTCAAGGAGCTGACCGCCGGGCTGTACGTGGCCGAGGCGGACCGGGTCGTGCTGCACGCGCGTACCCAGAAGGAGGCCCGCGCCGCGGCCCGCATCACGCATCCCGGCGTGGTCACCGTCCACGACGTGATCGAGTACGACAACCGGCCGTGGATCGTCATGCAGTACGTCGACGGACCGTCACTCGCCGACCAGGCCAAGGAATCCGGCGAGGTCGAGCCCCGCGAGGCGGCCAGGATCGGGCTCCACGTGCTGGGCGCCCTGCGCGCCGCACACGGTGCCGGGGTGCTGCACCGTGATGTGAAGCCGGGCAACGTCCTGCTCGCCCGCGACGGACGGGTGCTGCTCACCGACTTCGGGATCGCGGCGATAGAGGGCGACTCGACCATCACCAGGACCGGTGAACTGGTCGGCTCCATCGACTACCTGGCGCCCGAGCGGGTCCGCGGCGGCGATCCCGGCCCCGCGTCCGACCTGTGGTCGCTGGGCGCCACGCTGTACACCGCGGTGGAGGGACGCTCGCCGTTCCGCCGCACCTCACCGATCTCCACGATGCAGGCCGTCGTCACCGAGGAACCGCCGGTTCCCGAACGGGCCGGGGCACTGGCCCACGTCATCACCGCGCTGCTCCGCAAGGAACCCGAGGACCGGCCCTCGGCCGCCGAGGCCGAACGCATGCTGCTGGAGGCCATGGAGGGGCGCGAGCCCCGGGCGGCCCAGGCGTACGTCCCCACCCAGCGGGTCCCCGAGGAGGTCCTGCACGCGATGGGGCCCGACACGGCCTCCGGCGGCGGGATACCGGGCGGCGGTACGGCCCGGCTGCCCTACCCCGGACCCGTCCCGGCCGCCCCCGGCACCGCACCCGTGACCCGGCGCAGGCGCTGGCGCACCACGGTCGTGGTCATCGCGCTGGCGGCCCTGGTGGGCGGCGGAGCGGGCGTCGCCGCGTTGATGTACGCCAACCGAACGGACGCGGAGTCCGGGACCGGCGGCACGGCGTCGCACGGCACCCGGTCGCCGGGGCCGGTCACCACCAGCCCCACCCCCACGCCGAAGCCGGACCCGACGAAGGGGGGCGTGCCGGACGGCTGGCGGCGCGTGGAGGACCCGGCCGGGTTCAGCATCCTCATGCCGGTGGGCTGGGAGCGCCAGGTGAACGGCACCAACATCGACTACACCCCGGACGACGGTGTGCACTACTTCCGCTTCAGCGCGGACCCGGCACCCGACTTCGACCACCCGTACACGCACATGCAGGACCTGGAGACGAGACTCCGCGAGCGGCTGCCGGACTACCGCAGCCTGGAGATGAACTCCAACGTCTACCGGGACAACGTCGGGGCCATCTGGGAGTTCACCTGGAACGAGAAGCCCGGCGAGCCGCGCCATGCCATCGACCAGATGTACTACGCGAAGGAGGGCGGCCCGGAGTACGCGCTGTACATGACGGGGCCCGAGGAGGACTGGGACATCACCCGGGACCGGTTCAACACGATGCTGCGCAGCTGGCGCGCGCCGACTGATTCCAGCTGACCCCGAAGGACTCCGGCGGCACCTCCCCGGTCGAGGACACCGGGGGAGATACCGCCTGATCAGCGGTTATTCAGCCAGTGATCACTGGCTCGGTTGACGGGGGGCCGTCGAGGGCTGTTGTGGGGAGTGTGAAAAGCTGTTACCCACGGGTACCCAAAGGCTCCGGCTGGACGTACTCTCGCCCTCATGACGGACTCGCAGGCCTCCACGCCCACCACCGCCGCGGTTGCCGGCACCAACCCGGTGGCCGCCGCGCCCGCGGGCGTGCGCACGGCCGCCGACGTCGTGACGCCCGAGGTGATCGCCCAGCTGACCCGCGGCGTCGCCGGCTCCGGCCGTACGGCCAACCACACGCCCTTCACCGGCGAGAAGCTGGCCGACCTGCCCGAGTCCACCCCCGAGGACGTGGCGGACGCCTTCGACCGCGCCCGCGCCGCCCAGCCCGCCTGGGCCGCGCTGTCCGTCCGCGCCAGGGCCGCCGTGCTGCTGCGCTTCCACGACCTCGTCCTGGAACGCCAGTCCGAGGTCCTCGACCTCATCCAGCTGGAGACCGGCAAGGCCCGGCTGCACGCCCACGAAGAGGTGCTGGCCGTCTCCGTCGCCGCCCGCCACTACGGCCGCAGGGCGAGCGCCTACCTGAAGCCGAAGCGGCACACCGGGGTCGTACCGACCCTCACCAAGGTCACCGAGCTGCGCCAGCCGCGCGGTGTCATCGGCCAGATCGCGCCGTGGAACTACCCCCTGGAGCTGTCCGTCGGCGACGCGCTGCCCGCGTTCGTCTCCGGCAACGCCGTGGTGATGAAGCCCGACACGGAGACCGCGCTGACCGCGCTGTGGGCCCGTGACCTCCTCATCGAGGCCGGTCTTCCGGCCGAGGTGTTCCAGGTCGTCCTCGGTGACGGACCCGTCGTCGGCCCCGAGGTCGTCAAGCACGCCGACTACGTCTCGTTCACCGGCTCCACCCGCACCGGCCGCGAGGTCGCCCAGGGCGCCGCGGCCCGGCTCGTCGGCGTCTCGCTGGAGCTCGGCGGCAAGAACGCGATGCTGGTCCTGGAGGACGCCGACGTGGAGAAGGCCGCCGCCGGCGCCGTCCGCGCCTGCTTCTCCTCCGCCGGCCAGCTCTGCATCTCCATCGAGCGGCTGTACGTCCACGAGTCCGTCGCCGACGACTTCGTGGCCCGGTTCGCCGCCCGTACGAAGGCGATGCGGCTCGGCACCTCCCTCGCGTACGGCGCCGACATGGGCTCGCTCGTCGGCGAGCGCCAGCTGGAGACCGTCAGCCGGCACGTCGCGGAGGCCGTCGAGAAGGGCGCCACGCTCGTCGCGGGCGGCGTCGCCCGCCCCGACATCGGCCCGCTGTTCTACGAGCCGACCATCCTCGACGGCGTCGAGGCCCCGATGGCCGTCTGCAACGAGGAGACCTTCGGCCCGGTCGTCTCCATCTACCGGTTCAGCGACGAGGACGAGGTCATCGCGCTGGCCAACGCCACCCCGTACGGCCTGAACTCCAGCGTCTGGACCAAGGACGGCAAGCGCGGCCACCGGGTCGCCGCCCGGCTGCGGACCGGCACGGTCAACATCAACGAGGGCTACGCCCCCGCGTACGGCAGCGTGCAGTCCCCGATGGGCGGCATGAAGGACTCCGGCCTCGGCCGCCGCCACGGCTCCGAGGGCATCCTCAAGTACACCGAGGCCCAGACCGTCGCCCAGCAGCGCCTGATCCCGCTCGCCCCGTCCTTCGGGATGGACGACGCGAAGTACGCGGCGTTCATGAGCCGCAGCCTCAAGGCCATGAAGGCCTTCCGCCTGCGCTGATCCCCGCACCACCGCAGCATTCCTGTCCTTTTCGTACCGAGGAGAGCCATGTCCCAGGACAGCCCTGCCCAGAATCAGGCCGGACCGGCCGGCTCGGCCGATGACGACACCGCGTACGACTACGACGTCCTGATCGTCGGTTCGGGCTTCGGCGGCGCGGTCTCGGCGCTGCGGCTGACCGAGAAGGGATACCGCGTCGGCGTCCTGGAGGCGGGCCGCCGCTTCACGCCCGGCACGCTGCCCAAGAACTCCTGGGACCTGAAGAACTACCTCTGGGCCCCCGCGCTGGGCCTCTTCGGCATCCAGCGCGTGCATCTGCTCGGCAAGGTCATGGTGCTGGCCGGTGCGGGCGTCGGCGGCGGCTCGCTGAACTACGCCAACACGCTGTACGTGCCCCCGGCGCCGTTCTTCGAGGACCGGCAGTGGGCACACATCACCGACTGGCAGGACGAGCTCACGCCGTACTACGAGCAGGCCAAGCGGATGCTCGGGGTCAGGCTCAACCCGACGATGACGCCGTCGGACGTCCATCTGAAGGCGACCGCCGAGGTCATGGGCGTCGGCGACACCTTCCATCTCGCCCCGGTCGGCGTCTTCTTCGGCGACGGCAAGGACGCCGACGGCACGGCGAGGGCGAAGCCCGGCGGCACCGTCGCCGACCCGTACTTCGGCGGCGCGGGCCCGGCCCGCAAGGCCTGCACCGAATGCGGCGAATGCATGACCGGCTGCCGGCACGGCGCGAAGAACACCCTCAACGAGAACTACCTCCACCTCGCCGAGAAGGCCGGAGCGGTCATCCACCCGATGACGTCCGTCGTCGCGGTCACGGACGACCCGGAGGGCGGCTACCGGGTCTCCACCGTGCCGACCGACCGGCGGAAGAAGGCCAAGCCCACCCTGCTGCGCGCCCGCAGGGTGGTCGTGGCGGCGGGTACGTACGGCACCCAGACCCTGCTGCACACCATGAAGGACCGGGGGCTGCTGCCCCGGCTCTCGGACCGGCTCGGCGAGCTGACCCGGACCAACTCCGAAGGGCTCGTCGGCGCGCAGACCTCCGACCGCCGCTACCGCCGGAAGCACGGCACCAAGGCCGACTTCACCAGGGGCGTCGCCATCACCTCGTCGATCCACCCCGACGAGAACACCCACATCGAACCGGTCCGCTACGGCAAGGGGTCCAACGCGATGGGCGGGATGACCATCCTCCAGGTCCCGTACAGCACCCACCGGGTGCTCGGCTGGATCGGCAACATGGCCAAGCACCCGACGCTCGCCCTGCGTTCGCTCTCCAACCGGCGCTGGTCGGAGCGGACCATCATCGGGCTCGTCATGCAGTCGCTGGACAACTCCCTGACCGCGTACCGCAAGCCCCGGGGCATCGGGAAGGGGCTGCTCACCGCCCGCCAGGGCCATGGAGCGCCCAACCCGACGCAGATCGCCGAGGCGACGCAGAGCGCGTCCCTGCTCGCCGAGGAGATCAACGGCTTCCCGGGCTCCAACATCGGTGAGCTCATGGGCACCCCGCTCACCGCGCACTTCCTCGGCGGCTGCCCGATCGGCGCGACTTCCGAGGAGGGGGTCATCGACCCGTACCACCGGCTGTTCGGCCACCCGGGCATCTCGGTCGTCGACGGTTCCGCGGTCTCCGCCAACCTCGGCGTCAACCCGTCGCTGACGATCACCGCGCAGGCGGAGCGGGCCATGTCCTTCTGGCCCAACAAGGGCGAGCAGGACCCCCGCCCGGCACAGGGCCTGGAGTACGAGCGGCTGGCGGCGGTCGAGCCGCAGGCGCCTGCCGTCCCGAAGGAGGCGTTCGGCGCGCTGCGGCTGCCGTTCCTGGGAATGCCGGCGGTGCCGCCGAAGGCCACGAAGACGGAAGCCACGAAAGCGGAGTAGGGACAGCAGAAGGGGCTGCACCCCCCTCCGAGTGCAGCCCCTCACGCTCTACCGGTGAAGCCGCGTTACGGATGTGACCGGTGGTTCCGCATGCATGACCTGCAAGGCGCCCCGATGGTTGTCCCCGGACTCACATAATCCTTATGTGACGCCGATCACGTCCCCTCCCGGCGCTCGCATCCCGACGTGCTCAATCCGTGACCTGGACCTGCGCAACTCTTCGTACGGGCCCGGTGTCGAACTCGTATCGCTGCCCCCGGCAGCCGCACAGTTCCCACCGACCCCCCCAGAAGGTCCCGCGATGAGAAGCACGACTCCGAGAGCCACTCTGCGCCGCGTCGCGGGCACTCTCGCCGCCGTCGGCCTGCTGGCCGCCGGGGCGCTCGCCCTGAGCGCCCCGGCCCGTGCCGCCGGTCCGGTCATGGGCTTCGGCGGCCCGGCCGAGACCGCGCTGCACCCGTACCCGGCGAGCGGCGGCCCGCAGCGGACCTCCGTCGCGATCACCGTCGACAACCCGTCCCGGGACGAGGAGGGCGGCCGCTTCGACGGCGCGTACACGGTGACCTTCGACCTGAGCGGGATCGCGGGCGTAGCCGACGCCGAGTTCGGCACGGAGGGCGGCGCGGACTGCGAGATCACCGGAACGACGGGTGTCTGCCACGACACGGGGCTCGCGCCCGGAACGAATCCGCTGCCCGGACTCCGTGTCGGCGCCGCGGCGGGCAGCCGGGACGGGGACTCCGGCACGATCCGGGTGACCGGCACGGCGGACGGCGCGGCCTTCACCCCGTTCACCACCCGGATCGTGATCGGCGGCCCCGACCTGGTGATGGAGCGGGCCCCGCTGTCGCAGGAGTTCGAGCCCGGCGGGACCCAGTCCTTCCCGCTCGCCTTCGCCAACCACGGCACCCGCGCGGCCGAGGGCGTCGTGCTCACCCTCATGTACACCCGTGGCATCGAGTTCACGGAGCGGTACGCGAACTGCGTGTACAGCGAGGACGACGCCGGACAGGGCGTCCCCGTGTGGACCACCGCCTCGTGCTCCGTCGAGGGCAGCTACGAGGCGGGCGCCGTCTACGAACTGGCCGAACCCCTGACGCTCAGGGCCACGCAGCGCGCCTACCGGGACACCCTGGTCTACCGGATCAACGAGGCCGGCCCGGCGGTGCGCGGCGCCGGGCGGGCAGCCCCGGGGGCCAGGGGCGACGTCCTCGCGCTCCGGGAGGCCCCGGCCGTCCGCTCCAGCGACCTGGATCCGGGCGACAACCAGCAGGAGGCCGACTTCAGCACCGCGAACACCGCCGACTTCGCCGCGTACGGGGACACGGTGTCCGGCCTGCCGGGCAGCACCGTCGGGGCCGACATCGGCTTCCGTAACGAGGGGCCGGCCTGGATCGGCAACCTCCGTTCCGCCGAGCCGGTCGCCACGGTCGACTTCACCGTTCCCGAGGGCGCCTCGGTCAGTGCGTGGCCCGGCACCTGCCGGGGCGTGACGGCCGACGGGCAGTACCGCGAGCAGCAGGCCGGCGCGCCGCGCTATGTGTGCGACACGTCGATGGCCGTCCGCGAGGACGGCGGCTCCGCGCTGCACTTCGACCTGAAGGTCACCGAGGCCGTCACCGGGGCCTCCGGGACGGTCGAGGTGCGCGGCACGCGGTCGCGGGACCCGCGGCTGCCGTTCGACCCCGACCGGGGCAACAACACCGCGGCCCTCGTGCTGAACGCGGAGGAGGCGGAGGGCTCCGGCGCCACCGCGGGCGGGTCCGCCTCGGGCTCGTCGGGCAGCGGCGGTCCGACGCACGACGCCTCCGCACCGGCGGTCCCCGCGTCGGCCGGCGCCACGGGCACCACCGCCGCGACCGGTTCGGGAACCGCCACCGGAGGCCGTCTCGCCGCCACCGGAACCGGCGCCGCGACGGCCGGGGCCGCGGCGGCGGCCGCGCTGCTGGCGGGCGGTGCGCTGTACCTGGCGGCCGGGCGCAGTCGCGTGGACCGAAAGAGCTGACCGGTAACGCACAGGGGGCTGTCGGCCGGATGAGCTGATCGGTGACGCACAAGGGCCCGTGGACCGGAAGACCGGTTCACGGGCCCTTGGACCCGGCAGGCTTCGAGCGTCCCCGAAGCCTGCCGTTTCCTGAGGTGACCGGGCTGCTGTCCCCTGCCGACCGGTCACGCACGCCGGTGCGCGGTCCCACGGCGTACATGCAGTACGCCACACGCCCCGGCGGAGCCACGCGTGGTTTCTTACCGAAGCCGCCCCTGGCTGGCACGGACACCGGGACCAACGAAGCCGCGCGGTGCCCGGTCACGCGCCGTACGGGTGAGACTCCGCCCGAACTGGGATACGCCCCTACAGCCTTCCCGGCCCTTGGGGCGCCCGACCTGCGGCGGGTCACACGCGGCCGCGGCACAGCTCCAGCAGCGTCATCGCGAGGGACGTGCCCGGCTTGCCCAGCGCCTCCCGGTACTGGCCGAGGATCTCCATCTCGCGGGAGAGGTTGACCCGGCGGCCCCCGGAGGTGATCCGGGCCTCCTGGATGACGGTGGAGACGGCCATCCGTTCCTGGACGAGGCCGATGATCCGGTCGTCGAGGGCGTCGATGCGGGTCCGGGCGTCCGCGATCAGGGACGCGGCCTCGTCGGTGTGCGCGCCCGTCACGTCGGCGGCGGTCCGGGCGGTGGTGGTGCTGCTCACGGCTGGTCTCCCTGGGGTGTGTGAGGCTCCCCGGGGCCGAACCGGCCCGGAACGCCAGAACGCCCCGGGCCTGTCGGCCCGGGGCGCCTGGAACGTTGCTTGTCAGTTGCTCAAGCAGCACGACCATGGCAGCCGGCGGGCCGGGTGCCATAGGTAAAGACGAAGGTCGTGTGCTGACGCATGGGCCCAGTATGGACCCACCGCCGGGCCCGGCCCAACGCCCGGCCCGGATGGTGAGACGGCCGGGGCTCTCCCGGCGCGACGAGGTGCGCCCCCGGCCGCCGGTAGAATCGGAAGAACCGACCCCCTCTCCACCGCCGGAAGGCCGCCCCGTGCCAGCAGCACCCCCCGCCGCCCCCGACACCACCACCGACGTGGTCCTCGTTGTCGACTTCGGCGCGCAGTACGCCCAGCTCATCGCCCGACGGGTCCGTGAGGCCCGGGTCTACAGCGAGATCGTGCCGTCCACGATGCCGGTGGCCGAGATGCTGGCCAAGAACCCCCGGGCGATCATCCTGTCCGGCGGACCCTCCTCCGTGTACGCCGAGGGCGCGCCCTCGCTCGACCGGGCGCTGTTCGAGGCCGGGGTCCCCGTCTTCGGCATGTGCTACGGCTTCCAGCTGATGGCCACCACGCTCGGCGGCACCGTCGACGACAACGGTGCCCGCGAGTACGGCCGTACCGCGCTCTCCGTCTCCAAGTCCGGCTCCACCCTCTTCGAGGGCACGCCGGCCGAGCAGTCGGTGTGGATGTCGCACGGCGACGCCTGCTCCGCCGCCCCCGAGGGCTTCACCGTCACCGCGTCCACGGACGTCGTCCCGGTCGCCGCCTTCGAGAACGACGAGAAGAAGCTCTACGGAGTCCAGTACCACCCGGAGGTCCTGCACTCCACGCACGGGCAGCAGGTCCTGGAGCACTTCCTCTACCGCGGCGCCGGCATCGAGCCGAACTGGACGACCACCAACGTCGTCGAGGAGCAGATCGCCCTCATCCGCGAGCAGGTCGGCGACAAGCGCGCCATCTGCGGCCTGTCCGGCGGAGTGGACTCGGCGGTCGCCGCGGCCCTCGTGCAGAAGGCCATCGGCTCCCAGCTGACCTGTGTGTACGTCGACCACGGTCTGATGCGCAAGGGCGAGACCGAGCAGGTCGAGAAGGACTTCGTCGCCGCGACCGGTGCGAAGCTCAAGGTCGTCGACGCGGAGAAGCGCTTCCTCGACGCACTGGCCGGCGTGTCCGACCCGGAGCAGAAGCGGAAGATCATCGGCCGCGAGTTCATCCGCGTGTTCGAGCAGGCCCAGCTGGAGATCCTCCAGGAGGACGGCCCCGAGGTCGCCTTCCTCGTCCAGGGCACGCTCTACCCGGACGTCGTCGAGTCCGGCGGCGGCACCGGCACCGCCAACATCAAGTCGCACCACAACGTGGGCGGCCTGCCCGACGACATCGAGTTCGAGCTCGTCGAGCCGCTGCGCCAGCTGTTCAAGGACGAGGTCCGGATGGTCGGCCAGGAGCTGGGCCTGCCGGAGGAGATCGTCCAGCGCCAGCCGTTCCCCGGCCCCGGCCTCGGCATCCGGATCGTCGGCGAGGTCACCAAGGAGCGGCTCGACCTGCTCCGTGACGCCGACGCCATCGCCCGCGAGGAGCTGACCAAGGCCGGCCTCGACCGTGACATCTGGCAGTGCCCGGTGGTCCTGCTCGCGGACGTCCGCAGCGTCGGCGTCCAGGGCGACGGCCGCACCTACGGTCACCCGATCGTGCTGCGCCCGGTCTCCTCCGAGGACGCCATGACGGCGGACTGGTCGCGCCTGCCGTACGAGACCCTCGCCAAGATCTCCACCCGCATCACCAACGAGGTCGCCGACGTCAACCGCGTCGTCCTCGACATCACGAGCAAGCCCCCGGGCACCATCGAGTGGGAGTGACCCTCCCCTCACCCCTCGCGCCGATGCCGCCGTCCGTTCCCACGGGTGGCGGCATCGCCGCGTTCCCGGCCCCGGACGGCTTCACAATCGATGGCCGATGCCTCTGGTCACCTGCGGCGACCGGCGGTAACTTCCGATCCCGTACGCCTGATCCCGTACGCCGGGAGCACCGAGGGAGTCGCCATGCCCGAGCCCACACCCGTACCCGTGGACCAGCTCCACTTCGCCATGCCGCCCGTGCACGCCTCCGTGGAGGAGGAGCGTGCCCATCGCAAGGAACGGCTGGCGGGGGCGCTGCGCCTGTTCGGTGAGTACGGGTACGAGGACGGCGTCTCCGGACACATCACGGCGCGCGACCCCGAGTTCGGCGACTGCTACTGGGTCAACCCGTTCGGCGCCCCCTTCGACGGGCTGCGGCCCGAGGAGCTGATCCTCGTCAACGGTGAGGGTCAGGTCGTCGAGGGGAGCCGGCACGTCAACCAGGCCGCGTTCGCCGTCCACGCGCAGGTCCACCGGGCCCGCCCGGACGTCGTCGCCGTCGCGCACACCCACTCCGTGCACGGCAGGGCGCTGGCCGCGCTGGGGGAGCTCGTCGAGCCGATCACCCAGGAGTCCTGCGCCTTCTACGAGGACCACGCGCTCTACGACGCGTACACCGGGGTCGTCGTGGACGAGGACGAGGGGCGCCGGATCGCGGCGGCGCTCGGGCCCCGCAAGGCCATCGTGCTGCGCAACCACGGGCTGCTGACCGTGGGCGACTCGGTGGACGCGGCAGCCTGGTGGTTCCTCGCGCTGGAGCGGTCCTGCCAGGTCCAGCTGGCCGCGCGGGCGGCCGGGAAGCCCGTACTGATCGAGCACCGGGACGCGGTCACCACGCGCGAACAGCTCGGCAGCGACCTGGTCGCCTGGATCAACTACCAGCCGCTGTGGACCCGGATCTCTCGAACGTTCTGACGAACCCGCCCGTCCGGTGTGCCCCGATGCGGGAACCTCCTGCCCTGTACGGCACAATTCGCAGCAATCACAGTCGAGTTGGGTTGATCATCGGCTGTACCGGGGCGGGAAAGGGCGGAGTTCTCCGTGGCGTTGGACGAGGCGAGACAGAGCACGCACGGCGGTGGCTGCACGTGCGGCGACTGCCCGCACGGAGCACGCCAGGGGCACCGGCGCGCGGTGGCCGCCTTCCTGGCCAAGCGCGACGAACTCGCCGCAGGTCAGGGGCTGCCCACCGGGGTCGCCCAGTCCGCCTCCGCGACCCGGCAGTGGGTCTCGGACGAGCTGACCCAGTCCGCGCAGGCCGTCGCCGAACGCGGCCGCGAAGCCGGTGACGCCTGGCTGTACCGGGTGTGGCAGCGCACCCTGGTCATCGTCTGGGGCGCCGTCGCCGTACTGGCGGTCGCCGAGGCCGCCACCGCCATCGGGGCCGGCTGGACCCACGCCCGTACCGCCGGGCTGATCGCCGGACTGGTGACCGCCGGGCTGCTCACCGCGGCCGCCCACGTCCACCGGGCACGCGGCGGCCTCCTCGCCCCGCTGATCGGCGAGGACAACCGGCTCTCCACCTCCCGCGCGGTCGCCGCGTCCTGGGTGCTGCTCGCCGTCTTCTCCGTCCTCGTCCTCGCCCTCCAGCTGGCGGGCGCCTCCGGCCACGCACAGCGCGACGCGCTGATCGAGGGCCTGGACCTGGCGCGCGGCGCCGGTGTGGTGAGCGTGCTGGCCCTGGTGTGCGCCATCGCGGTGGTCGTGCGGCGGGTCGTGAGCGTACGGGTGCTGTCCGGGCGGCTGCAGAAGCTGCGGGCGGACCGGCCGCGCGCCGCGGACCTGCTCACCGACGACTCGGGGCGCGGCACCTTCACGGACGTGAGTTACGTGCTGGTGTCCACCGTCGCCGTGGTGTTCGCCGCCGTCCGGCTCGCCCGCCGGCCCGAGCAGCTGCCCGACCTGCCGTGGGGGCTCGCCCTGCTGGTGGCCGTCTCGGCGGCGGCCTACTTCGCCGGGAAGTACACGGAGGGCGGCCGGCCCGTGGTGCTGTCGGTGGTCCGGGCCCGTGAGGCAGGCGACCTGGACGCGCCGATCCGTACCGGCGACGACATCGAGATCCGCGGCGCGGGGTTCGTGCCGCCGGGCGCCGGGGCCCCGGACCGGCTGGCCCGCATGGTCGTGCGGATCGGCACCGTCCACGTACACGTCCCGATGGTCCCGGTCACCGGCGGCTTCGCCAACCCGACCGACACCGTGCTGACCGTGCCGGTGCCGGTGGAGGTGGAGCCCGGAGTGGTCGAGGTGCAGGTGGTGACCGCGTCCGGGGCGGAGTCCAACCGGGTCACGATCGACGTGACGGACTGAGCGCCCCGGGGGAATCCCGGCCGGACACCTGGTGAGCCGCGCGTACGGGGCGTACGTATGGTCTGGTGACGGATCGAACGGTCCGGCGAGGGTCGAACGGCTCTGTTGGCGGACCCGGCGGTCCGGCGGCGGGCCGCGGAAGGCGGGAGAGCCATGCACGGGTACGGCACGAACGGGCGCGGTCTGGGCGAGGCCAGGAGCCTGGGGGACCTGGCGCGGGAGCATGCCCTGCTGCCCCTGCGCGTCTTCCTCGGGGTCACCTTCATCTACGCCGCGCTCGACAAACTGACCGACAGCGCCTTCTTCCACGCCACCGGACCCGGGTCGATCGGCGAGCAGATGACGGCGGTCCGCGACTCCGCCGCGATCCCGGCCCTCGTGGACCTCGCGCTGAAGAGCCCGTCCGGCTTCGGATACGCCATCGCCCTCGGCGAGCTCGCCGTCGGCATCGGCACGCTGCTGGGCCTGTGGACGCGGATCGCGGCACTCGGCGGGGCACTGATCTCGCTCAGCCTGTGGCTGACCGTCAGCTGGCAGGTCTCGCCGTACTACCTCGGCAACGACCTGATCTACCTCATGGCCTGGCTGCCGCTGCTGCTCGGCGGAGCGGCGACGCTCTCCGCGGACGCCTTCCTCGCGGCGCGGCGGCGACGGATCCGGTAGGCCACCCAGGTCACCACGGCCGCCAGCCACAGACCGCCCGCGAAGACCGCGACGAAGAAGGCCCACGGGGCCTCCCACAGGCCCGCCGCGTCGGCCGCGTAACCGCCCGCCAGCGTCAGCATCACCAGACCCGCGACACCCCGCCCGGGCCGGAACTCACGACTTGGCACGGATGACCTCCACCTGTCCGATGCCCACTTCCAGATCGAGCTCGACCGTGCCGGCCGGCTTGGCGCCCGCGGGCGGCGGCAGCGTCCGGTGCTCGTTCTGCGAGGGGCGGATGTCCACATCGTTCTGGCGCCGGTCGCCCGGCAGGGTGACGTCGCCGAGACCGGCCCGCGCGTCCACCTTCACGATGGCCGTCCTCGGTACGTGCACGACGACCCGGCCCGCACCGACCTCCACCTCGGTCCTCACCGTGTCCCCCTGGGGCACGGTGACCCGGGTGAGATCCAGCTTCGCCTGCCCGGAACCCAGTTGGTAGCGCGGCTGCACCGCGGCGACCGACGCCGGCCGCCACTCCTCGCGCACCCAGTGCGTGGTGATGTCCTTGGGCAGCGTGGACGCTCCCGCGAGCAGACCGGCCGTCATCATCGCCATCAGGAGCGTGCCGAAACCGGTCCGGCCGACAAAAGCGCTGATCAGCATCCCGGCCCCGAAGACCGCGAGCGCGGCGGCCAGGCCGATCTGAAGACTCGTACCGAGCGGCTGGTCGTCCCAGCTCAGGCCCGTGCCGAGACCGCCCGCGATCATCGCGTTGACGAAGACGGCACCGCCGATGGACCGCGGTCCCCGGATCTGCCGCGACCGCTGCGGCGGGAGGAACGGGGCGTCGGCCGTCGCCCGGCGCGCACCCTGCGCCCCGCCGTCGAGCACGGCATCCGGCGGCCCCCACAGATAGCCCGCCCCGACCGGCCCCGTGGTCCCGTCCTTGACGATCGGGTCACGCCACCAGGACGGGCCGGACGGCTTCGGGGGCGCCTTCACCTCGGGCGGCGCGTCCGACACCGCACGGTCGGCCGCCGGACGTGTCCCCTCCTGCGGATCGGCCGTCCTGCGGTGCTGCGTCCAGACGGTGAAGCCGATGACCGCGACCGAGAGCATCGCGGAGAACGCCAGCGTGCCGCTGTTGCCCAGCATGGACAGGAACAGCCCGCAGCCGATCAGCGCACACAGCACCGCGATCAGCGACGACCCCTCGACCCGGCCCGACAGCAGCCGGCGTGCCTCGTTCTCCTCCTCGCCCTCCAGCGGGATCAGCAGCCACGCGAAGCCGTAGAAGATCAGCCCGAGACCGCCGGTCACCGAGAGCACACCGAGGACGATCCGGAAGATCACCGGATCGACGTTGCAGTACCGGCCGAGCCCGCCGCACACCCCGGCCACCACCTTCTGCCGCGAGCTGCGGTACAGCTGCGGTGCGGGCCCGGGGGGCGGCGCGGCGCCCGGCGGCGCTTCCTGGGGAACGGTCATGGCTCCATGGTGACGGGCGCCGCCGCCTTCCGGCACCCGCCCCGACCCTGGCCGGTCCCTGATATTGGCCGGGCCGAACCCTGAGAGACCCGCGCAGCTCTCCGCCGGTCTCAGGGTCGATGTGGGGGCCGACCCTGATGCCACCACCCGCACGGACGTGTGACGATCGGGTCATGCCAGCCGCCACCGCCCGAGCCGCAAGCTCCCTCGCCCCCGACCCGGAGGAGCCGCCCCAGCGCAAGCTGTACCGCAGCGCCGACGGACGGCTGCTCGGCGGTGTCGCACGCGGCCTCGCCGGGCACCTCGGGCTGCCGGTGGCCTGGGTGCGCTTCGTCTTCCTCGGACTGTTCCTCGCGGACGGCCTCGGCTCGCTCCTGTACGCGGTGTTCTGGATCGTCGTCCCGCTCGGCGTCGGCGGCGTGGACGGCCCGCGCTCCCTCTTCGAGACCGCCCCCGACGGCACCCGCAGACTCCGCAAACCCGACAAGGGCCAGGTCTTCGCCCTCATCGCACTGTTCGTCGGCGCCATGGTCTTCGTCGGCAACGTCGACATGGGCAGCAAGGCCGACCGCTACATCTGGCCCACTCTGCTGATCGGCGCCGGCTCCGTCCTGGTGTGGCGCCAGGCCGACAACGCCCGCCGCGCCCGCTGGATGGAGGTGGGCAGCCGCCGTCGGGTCCTGCACCTGGCCCGCGGCCTCGCCGGCGTCGCCCTGGTGGGCCTCGGCCTCGCCGGATTCATGGTCGTACGCGGCTCCGCCGCCCAGCTGGGCAACGTCATCACCGCGGCCATCGCCGTGCTCACCGGAATCGCCCTGCTGGCCGGCCCCTGGCTCGTCCGCATGACCCAGGACCTCTCCGAGGAACGCCTGATGCGCATCAGGGCCCAGGAACGCGCCGAGGTCGCCGCCCACGTCCACGACTCGGTGCTGCACACCCTCACCCTGATCCAGCGCAACGCCGAGGACGCCGGCGAGGTCCGCAGACTCGCCCGCGCCCAGGAACGCGAACTGCGCAACTGGCTGTACAACCCCGAAGGCACCGGCAAGGACGAGGACGACGAGCCCGAGAACCTGGCCGAGGCCGTCAAACGCGCCGCCGCCGAGGTCGAGGACAAGCACGGCGTCCCGCTGGAGGTCGTCGTCGTCGGCGACTGCCCGCTCGACGAGAAGCTGACCGCACAGATGCAGGCCGCACGCGAGGCGATGGTGAACGCCGCCAAGTACGGTGGCGAGGGCGGCGCCGTCCAGGTCTACGCGGAGGTCGAGGGCCGCACGGTCTTCGTCTCGGTCCGCGACCGGGGTCCGGGATTCGACCTGGATTCCGTACCGGGGGACAGAATGGGCGTACGAGAATCAATCATCGGCCGGATGCAGCGCAACGGCGGTACCGCACGGCTGCGTTCGGTGCCCGGTGGGGGCACGGAAGTCGAGCTGGAGATGGAGAGGACGAGCGATGAACGGGACCACTGAGGCGACCGGGGGCCACGAGGGCCCGGAGCGCCGGGTACGAGTCGTGCTCGTCGACGACCACCGGATGTTCCGCACCGGAGTGCAGGCCGAGATCGGCCGCACCGAGGAGACCGGTGTCGAGGTCGTCGGCGAGGCCGCCGACGTCGACCAGGCGGTCACCGTCATCACGGCGACCCGCCCCGAGGTCGTCCTCCTCGACGTCCACCTCCCGGGCGGCGGCGGCGTCGAGGTGCTGCGCCGCTGCGCGCCGTTCATGGGCGCGGTCGAGAACCCGGTGCGCTTCCTGGCGCTGTCCGTCTCGGACGCCGCGGAGGACGTCATCGGCGTCATCCGGGGCGGTGCCCGCGGCTATGTCACCAAGACCATCACCGGAGCCGACCTGGTCGACTCCGTCTTCCGGGTCCAGGACGGCGACGCGGTGTTCTCGCCCCGGCTGGCCGGCTTCGTCCTCGACGCCTTTGCCTCGACGGACGCCCCGCCGGTCGACGAGGACCTCGACCGGCTGACGCAGCGCGAGCGCGAGGTGCTGCGGCTGATCGCCCGCGGATACGCGTACAAGGAGATCGCCAAGCAGCTGTTCATCTCGGTGAAGACGGTCGAGTCGCACGTCTCGGCGGTGCTGCGCAAGCTCCAGCTCTCCAACCGGCACGAGCTGACGCGGTGGGCGACGGCCCGGCGACTGGTCTGAGACCGGGCCCGGGGCCTGGTCTGGGCCCGGATCCGGGGCCTGGTCCGAGACCGGACCGGGTCCGGGGCCTGATCTGCGACCGGGTCCGGTCAGGCGTCTTCGCGCCGTCCTGACCAGGTCAGGCGCCTTCCCGTTCCGGGTCGAGCGAGATGTTCAGCTTCTCGCCGATCCGGCGGTAGCCGATGGCCGCGTAGATCCGCTCCACGTCGGCGTCGCCCGGCTCCAGCCAGACGACCCGGCAGCCGCGCGCGAACGCGGTCTCCGTCAGGTGGGCGGAGAGCGCGGCCCCGATGCCGCGGCGCCGGAAGTCCGCCGAGACCGCGAGCCCGGCCAGCTCGCTGAGGCCGTCGACCGGGACCGAGCAACCGCCCGCACCTGCCGGGGTGCCGTCGACCGTGGCGAGCCCGGCGACCCCGCCGTCCGCCGCGGCGGTGCGCAGCCACTGGGCGGTACCCGCCTCGGGCTCGCCCGTCCCGCCGTAGCCCAGGTGCTGGACGAGGGCGGCGGCGTCGAACTCCGCGTCCGTGGCGGGCTCGGCCATCACCAGGCCGTCCACCGGCTTCGGCGGCAGCAGTCCGCCGGGAGCGCAGGCCAGGAGCGGGGCGCGGTTCTCCACGGTGAACCCGGCGGCCAGCAGCGCGGGTTCGACCGCGGGCGCCCAGGTGGGCAGGAACTCCAGGCGCGGCATCCGGTCCAGCTCGCGGAAGGCGGCGATCAGGGCGTCGAGTTCGCCGGGTGTCGGTTCCGCGCCCTGGTCGGGGATCGCGTAATTGGCGTACTTGAGGGACCAGTCCGGGTTGTAGCGGATCGCGAACGGGCCCACCCGGACGTGGTCCGGGGAGCGGAGCGTGAGGGTGCGGGCGTGGGTCTGGACGTCGACGTCCATGGGCATGGGTGAGTGTCCTTCGGCCGTTCCGGATCGGAGGGCGGGAGCCTACGCGACCCGGGTCGCTCCGGCGAAGGGCATGTGGTCGATCGGGGCGATGCGGACCGGGGCGCCCGGGCGCGGGGCGTGGATCATCTGGCCGTTGCCGATGTACAGGCCGACGTGGGTGATGCCCGAGTAGAAGAACACCAGGTCCCCGGGGGCGAGTTCGGAGCGCGACACGCGCCGGCCCGCGTTGATCTGGGTGTACGTGGTCCGGGGCAGGGAGACACCCGCGGAGCGGTAGGCGGCCTGGGTGAGGCCGGAACAGTCGAACGAGGAGGGGCCGGTGGCGCCCCAGACGTACGGCTTGCCGAGGGCCGTGTACGCGAAGGCGACCGCTTCGGCGGCGCGGGCGTTGGGCGCCTGGGCCGTGGAGCGCGGGGCGCTGCGGTCGGCGTGGGCGGCGCCGCGGCCGCCCTCCGAGGCGTCGTAGGCGGCGCGCTCGGTGGGGGAGAGCCGGGCCAGCAGCTGCCGGGCCTCGGCGAGCTTGGTGCGGACCGTCGCCTTGTGCTTCTTCAGGGCGGCCTGGCGGCTCGCGAGTTCGGTCAGCTCGCCGGCGGCCTCGGCGCGGACCTGGGCCACGTCCGCGACCTGGCGCTGCACGGTGCGTACCTCGGTGGCGCGCCGCTCGCCGGCCCGCTCGACGTACGAGGCGCGCCGGAGGTACTGGTCGGGGTCCGAGGAGAGCGCCAGCTGCACGGCGGGGTCGATGCCGCCGGAGCGGTACTGCGCGGCGGCGTACGAACCCAGCGCCTCGCGTGCCGTGTTGAGCCGCTCGGTCCTGCGGGCTGCCTCGTCGCGCAGGGCGTCGACGGACTTCGCGGTGGCGGCGGCCTTCTCCTTGGCACCGTTGTACTGCTCGGTGGCGGCCTCCGCCTCCCGGTACAGCCGGTCGACCTGGGCCTTCACCTGGGCGGGCGTGGGCGCCGGATCGGCGTGTGCGGATCCCGGCAACGCGGCGGCGGTCGCGGCCCCGGCGAAGGCGAGTGTCGCCGCTGTGCGGGCAGCAGAGCCGGTGTACGGGCGCTGCTTGGGTTTCCGGTGCGCTGCCACGAGGGCGGGCGTCCTTCCTTTCGACGGCCCGCCGGGGTCTACCGACGGGCCCGCCCGGCCCGGCGGGGGCCGCCAACAGGGGGAGCGGCCCGCCGCCGGGACCTCGGCGGGGTGACCGGGAACGCCACCCGGGTACGGATCGGCGCTGTGCCGGTCACCTGGCAGGGACGCTAAACCCGGGACACGGGAAAGAGTTGTAATGACGCTTATTGTGCGAAGTTGGCGTTGCGTTGTCGCCGGGTGATCGGAAAAATTGCATCAGAGCCAGGCAATTGGTGCATCTCGCGGTCAAGTAGTCGCTCAGGCTCACCTGGCTGCGGAGTGCTGATATGGCCGGGGCTAGGCTGCGGAGCCATGCGTGTACTCATCGATGTCTTCGTCGCCCTGCACATCATCGGCATCGCCTCCCTGCTGGGCGGTTTCCTCACCCAGATGAAGGCGATGGGGGCGGGCACGGCACGGTTCGTCCCGGCCATGCTGCACGGAGCGCTGACCATGCTGGTCACCGGAGTCGCGCTGGTCGGCCTCGACCAGGCCGACGACCACCCCGTGAACAACGTCAAGATCGGCATCAAACTGCTGATCCTGGTCGTGATCCTCGCCCTCGTCTACGTCAAGCGCGACGAGGAGAAGGTCGACAAGGGCCTCTTCGCGGCGGTCGGCGGACTGACGATCGTCAACATCTTCATCGCCACGCTCTGGACCTGAGCCCCGTCCCGCCACGCTCCGGACCTGAGCCGCGCTCCGGACCTGAGCCGCGCCACGCTCCGGACCTGAGCCCTCGTCGCGGGCCGGGCGGGCGGTCTTGTGGCGCAGCCCGGCCGGCCGGGCTCATGACGCGGGCCGGCGGGCGGTGCTACGGAGCGGTGCCCCAGTCGACCTGACGGCCCTCCCGCCGCAGCGCCTCCTCGACGCCCGCCCAGTCCTCGACCCACTCGCCCACGCACTCCCGCGTCATCGTCGGGTCGGCCGCCACGAGGATGTCCACCCCCGCCGCCCCGGCCCGCTCCTCGGGTGACGCCGCCAGGTCGGCCAGCCGGTCGACGCGCAGGTAGCGCCCCGCGTCGGAGCCCGCCGTGATCCGCCCGACCACCCCGTACCGGGCACGCTGCTCGGCCGCCGCCACATCACCGCGGTCGACGGTGGCCGTCACCGCGATCCGGTGCGGACCGGTTCCGTCGGGTGCCCCGCCACCGAGGCCGTAGCGCTTCTGCGCCGCGGCCAGCCGCTCGCGCCCCGTCTCCGCCGCCGCCGCGCGCAGTCCGTGAAGGTGCAGCGTCTGCTCCTCGGGGCTCCACGACATGATCCGCTCGACGTCCCGGTCCTGGATCACGTCCTCCTCGGCAGCCGTCGCGCCGCCCCCGCCGTCCAGTGCCCTGGCAAGCGCCCGCGCCGCCTCGGAGGGCGCGACCGCCCCGTCCGGGCCCTGGTCGATGAGCATCGCCACCCCGGAGAACAGGGCCCGGAGCCCGAGCGCCGCCGCCGCGACGGCGCCGTCCGGCCGGAGTTCCGGATCGAGTTCGGGGAGCACGCTCAGCCGGCGGTGCATGGCGGCCGCCGCGCTCTCGTCCGGCGGCGCGGCGTCCCACAGCAGCTCAAGGGCGGCCACGCAGCTGTCCTGGTCCTCCGGGCGCCCCTCGTCGGCGAGGTACCGCAGGAGCACCCCCGCGGTGCGCTCGGCGCAGGCCGCCGAGAACAGCCTTGCCTGGGGGAAGGTCCCGAGGAAGGCCATGCCCCGGACGCTCTCCAAGATCTTCACGGTCGCTCGCTCCTGCTGGTGCTCGTCCTGTGTACGCCGATGCCCGTCCGGTGCCGGGCACCTTCCGCACGGTACCCGGCGCCGGCCCGGTCACGGCCACCAGAACGTCTTGTACTTGCGTCCGCCCCGCCCGGTCACATTGCCGCTGACCACACCCTCGGAACCCTTGATGAGGGGGCCGCAGATGTCCTGGCAGACCTCGCGCGACGCCCCGCCGGCGATGGGCTTGCCGCCCAGCTTGTCGATCTCCAGGAGGGCGTTCTGCTCGGCGTGCGTGGCGCCCTGGACGTTGACGCGGACCGGAACGTCACCGCGTTTGGCGATGGCGCTCAGCTGCGCCGGGGACAGACCCTGGCCGCTGCTGGAGACCACATTGCGCTCCACCCACTGTCCCGGCTTGCCGGGTACGGGAAAGCGCGCCCGGACGACCGAAGTGGTGTTCGTCTTCTCGGCCCACTCGACCGCCTTCTCGACCTCCTCCGGGCTCTTGCCCTTGGCCTTCGCCTCGCGCCGCACCTCGTCCAGGAAGACGTCCTGGTAGTCGCGGGCCGCCTGGGCGTTCTCCTCGGCGAGCTTCTTCAGTTCGGCGGGGGTCCGCTTCTTCGGGCCGCAGTCGTTGTTGTGGACCAGGACGTTGCCCCGGCCGACCGCCACGTAGTAGGTGTGCGTGGTGTCGACCGTCAGGTCGTGGGTGCGCTGACGCAGGGTGTACCGGCTGACCCCGGTGACGGCAAGTGCGCCGCCGTCGGACAGCCGCAGCGCGTCGCCGGCGGCGATCCGGCCCGCATCGGCCCAGCGTCCCTCGTTCACCAGCCAGAACGGGTGCGTGTCCGTGGCGGTCAGGGTGGCCGTACGGCCGTTCTGTTCCACCGTGACCCGGGTGAAGTGCTTGTCGCCCTCGGTGGTGATGGTGTCCGTCACCGTGCGCGCCGCGCTCCGGCCGTCCGCCGGGTCGGTGGCCAGGACACGGTCCCCGGCCCGGACGTCCTCGATGGCGCGGCGGGTGCCGTCGGCGAGGAGGACGGGGGTGCCCGCGAGGAAGCTGTGATTGACCGGACAGTCGGGCTTCTTCTCGTCGGGTTTGGGGTCGTCCTTCTTGGGTTTCTTGGTGTCGTCGAGTTTCTTTGCGGCGTCGTCGAGGGCTTTCTGGGCGTCCTTGACCTTGCCGCGGCTCTTGATGAGTCCCTTGAGCCCGTCGTAGAGGTCGCCGCCGTGCTTCTTCAAGCTCTGGATGAGCTTGTAGGCCTTCTTCCACTTCCAGGGCGCCCCGTACTTCGCGGCGAGTTTCCCGACCGCTCCGCCGACGAGACTCAACAGCACGTTGATCAACGTCTCCGTGCAGGCGCCCATGTCGCCCTTGGTGATGCAGTCCAGCGCGTCGGTGATCCCGAGTTCGTCGGCCAGGATCTTCGCGAGTTCCTTCGCCGCGTCGATCGCCTTGTCGCTGTTGGACTTCTCGTCCTTCTGCGCGTCCTGGAGATCCTTCAGCGCCTTGTCGTACGCGATCTGCTCCGGCGACTTCGGCGAACCGTCAGGATTCTTGTCCGAAGCCGGATCCCCCTGCCCCGGAGCGCTCTGGTCACCGCCCTGCGCCTGGCTCCCGCTGTCACCACCACAGTTGCCGCCGCCACCGATCCGGCAGACCTGCACACCGATCTTCGCCGTCAGATCAGCACCGATCCCCGTACCCACCAGGGCACCGATGATCGCCACGACCACCAGCGTCAGACCCAGGTACTCAAGCGCGCCCTGACCCCGGTCACGCCGTCGGCGCAGCCCCAGCACGCGTGCTTGTGTGCGCGGCACGCTGCGCCGCACCCGGCGCCGTAACTCCCCCATGCGTGGCATAGGGAGACGCTAACGGGCATATGGGGGGCGCGTCTTGGGCCCGTGGACCCAAAACGCGGCCCCACGGTGGCCCCGCAGCGCTCGTCAGCCCGGCCGCACGCTCCCGTAGATCGGCATGTAGTAGATCGACTCCTCGCGCACGTTCGCCCCCGGCTTCGGCGCGTGGATCATCATGCCGTCGCCCTTGTAGATGCCGACGTGGCTGATGTCGTCGTAGAAGAACACCAGGTCCCCGGGCCGCAGATCCTCGGTGGCTATCCGGGTGCCCACGTTCACCTGGTCCCAGGTGGTCCGCGGAATGTCGACACCGGCCGCCTTCCAGGCCGCCTGGGTGAGCCCGGAGCAGTCGTACGAGGCCGGGCCGGTCGCCCCCCAGACGTACGGCTTGCCGAGCTGCGCCCTGGCGAACGCCATGACCTTCTCGGCCTTGGTCGAGGCGTCGGCGTCCGAACCCGAGCCCGAGCCGGTCCCGGTTCCGGTGCCTGCCCCCGTGCCGCTGCCGGCCTCCTCGGCGGCCTCCTCGGCCGCCGCGGCCTCGCGGTCGGCCTCGGCCTTCGCGGCGGCCTGCTTCTTCGCCAGCTCCGCCGCCTTGCGCTTGGCCTCCGCCTCCTTCTTGCGCTCCAGCTCGGCCAGCCGCGCCTTCTCCTCGGCTGTCAGCTTCGACAGCAGGCCGCGGGCCTCGGACAGCTTCGTCTGGACGTTCTGCTTGCTGGTGCGCAGGGTCGCCTGGGACTCGGTGAGCGTCTCCAGGCTCGCCACGGCCTCGGCCCGCTGCTCGGACGCCTTCACCTGCTGCGTACGGAAGTCCGACACCGCCCGCGTCTGGCGCTCGGTCATCCGGTCCATGAGGTGGGTCTGGTCGAAGAACGACTGCGGGTCGTCGGCCAGGAAGAAGGTGGCGGTCGGGGCGAGGGTGCCGCCGCGGTACTGGGCGGCGGCATAGGTGCCGAGCGTCCTGCGTGCCTCGTTCAGCTTCTCGGTGCGCTTGGCGACGTCGTCGAGCAGGGTGTCCACCTTGGAGCGCTGCGCCGTGGTCGCTTCCTTCGCCTGGTTGTACTGCTGGGTCGCGGTGCCCGCCTGCCGGTAGAGGTCGTCGACCTTCTTCTGTACGTCCTCGATGCTGGGCTTGGGAGCCGGGGCGGCGAGTGCGCTCTGCGTGGACAGCAGGGTCACCGAAGCCAGTGCGGCCGTCGTGATCCCGACGGCCGGGCCGGTATTGCGCACACGGGTGCGCGGTTTGCGATGCGACGCCAAGGCCGGCATCTCCTTCCGTGGACCGCCTACCGGGTTAGCTGTCGGGTTCGGGCGGAACGGAAGGCTGCCCTACGGTCCTGGTGGGGGATTTCGGACCGATTCACCCCGGTGATGCGTGTGGGTCCCCGGTTCCGGACTCCCGTGACGGACAGCCCGGATTCGGCGTGGACGCCCGCTCGGCGTGGATCGCCTCTGGGGGTACGGGCCGCCCGAACGAGCACGCTAGCCAACTCATGGTGCCGCTGTGAAGGTTGATGTTCGATATGCCCGATACATTTTCGTGACCTTGCCGGATCGGGGCGCTGCGGGGCAGGTGGGGCCCGGGGTCGCTCCACACAGTGATGCCCATCGCTCGCTCTGAGTGTCCGGTCGCCGGTGCGTGGTTGGTCACTCGGGCCCGGAGTGTCAGTGCGCACGCCTAGACTCGGGAGGCGATGAGCAGCCTCTTTGACGACAGTTTCCTGGCCGGCCTCCAGCACACGGAGGAAGGGCCCCCGCCGCCCCCCGAGGACTCCGCACCCGAAGCGGTGCCGGAGGACCTCTTCGCGGGCGTTTTCGACGGGCCCCCGCCGCCCCGCGAGGCCTACTACCGCGACGGGGCCCACCGCCCGGTCATCGACGCGGCCGCGCTGCTGGACGGGCTGAACACCGAGCAGCGCGCAGCCGTCGTGCACGCCGGGTCCCCGCTGCTCATCGTCGCCGGTGCCGGTTCGGGCAAGACCCGCGTACTGACGCACCGCATCGCCCATCTGCTGGCCGAGCGCGGCGTGCACCCCGGCCAGATCCTGGCGATCACCTTCACCAACAAGGCCGCCGGCGAGATGAAGGAGCGCGTCGAGCAGCTCGTCGGACCGCGGGCCAACGCCATGTGGGTCATGACCTTCCACAGCGCGTGCGTACGGATCCTGCGCCGCGAGTCGAAGCGGCTCGGCTTCACCTCCTCGTTCTCCATCTACGACGCCGCCGACTCCAAGCGCCTCATGGCCCTGGTCTGCCGCGATCTCGACCTCGACCCGAAGCGCTACCCGCCGAAGTCGTTCACGGCGAAGGTCTCGAACCTGAAGAACGAGCTGATCGACGAGGAGACCTTCGCCGGCCAGGCTGCCGACGGCTTCGAGAAGACACTCGCCCAGGCCTACGCGCTCTACCAGTCCCGGCTGCGCGAGGCGAACGCGCTGGACTTCGACGACATCATCATGACGACGGTGCACCTGCTCCAGGCGTTCCCCGACGTCGCCGAGCACTACCGCCGCCGCTTCCGCCACGTCCTCGTCGACGAGTACCAGGACACCAACCACGCCCAGTACACGCTCGTACGGGAACTGGTCGGCCCGGCGGGCGAGGCCGACGCCCCGGGCGAGCTGTGCGTCGTGGGTGACGCGGACCAGTCGATCTACGCCTTCCGCGGCGCGACCATCCGCAACATCCTCCAGTTCGAGGAGGACTACCCGGACGCGACGACGATCATGCTGGAGCAGAACTACCGCTCCACGCAGACGATCCTGTCCGCGGCCAACGCGGTCATCGAGCGCAACGAGAGCCGCCGCCCGAAGAACCTCTGGACGAACGCGGGCGCGGGCACCCGCATCACCGGCTATGTCGCCGACACCGAGCACGACGAGGCGCAGTTCGTCGCCGACGAGATCGACCGGCTGACCGACGCGGGCGACGCCAAGGCCGGCGACGTGGCGATCTTCTACCGGACGAACGCGCAGTCGCGTGTCTTCGAGGAGATCTTCATCCGCGTCGGCCTGCCCTACAAGGTGGTCGGCGGCGTGCGCTTCTACGAGCGCAAGGAGGTCAGGGACGTCCTGGCCTACCTCCGGGTCCTCTCCAACCCCGAGGACACCGTCCCGCTGCGCCGCATCCTGAACGTGCCCAAGCGGGGCATCGGCGACCGGGCCGAGGCGATGATCGACGCCCTGTCGATGCGCGAGAAGATCTCCTTCCCGCAGGCGCTGCGCCGGGTCGACGAGGCGTACGGCATGGCAGCCCGTTCGTCGAACGCGGTGAAGCGGTTCAACACGCTGATGGAGGAGCTCCGCACGGTCGTGGAGTCCGGCGCTGGACCTGCGGTCGTGGTGGAGGCCGTCATGGAGCGGACCGGCTATCTCGCCGAGCTCCAGGCGTCCACCGACCCGCAGGACGAGACCCGGATCGAGAACCTCCAGGAACTCGCCTCCGTCGCCCTCGAGTTCGAGCAGGAGCGGGCGGAGGACGAAGGCGCGGGCACGCTCGCCGAGTTCCTGGAGAAGGTCGCGCTCGTCGCCGACGCCGACCAGATCCCCGACGAGGACGAGGACGGCTCCGGTGTCGTCACGCTGATGACGCTGCACACCGCCAAGGGCCTCGAATTCCCGGTGGTCTTCCTGACCGGCATGGAGGACGGGGTCTTCCCGCACATGCGGGCACTCGGACAGACCAAGGAGCTGGAGGAGGAGCGGCGGCTCGCCTACGTCGGCATCACGCGCGCCCGCGAGCGGCTCTACCTCACTCGCGCGGCGATGCGCAGCGCCTGGGGCCAGCCCGCGTACAACCCGCCGTCGCGGTTCCTGGAGGAGATCCCGGACCAGCACCTGGAGTGGAAGCGCAAGGGCCCCATGGCGGCACCGGCCGGGCCGACGTCGGGCATCACCTCGTCGCGCTCCGCGTCCCGTGCGCGCTCCGGCCCCTCGGGCTTCGCGACCCGGCGGACCTCGGACAAGCCGACGATCACCCTGGTGGCCGGTGACCGGGTCACCCACGACCAGTTCGGTCTGGGCACGGTGACGGCGGTCGAGGGCATCGGGGACCAGGCGAAGGCCACGGTCGACTTCGGGGACGCGCGGCCGAAGAAGCTGCTGCTGCGGTACGCGCCGGTCGAGAAGCTGTAGGGCCGGCGGGCCCCGCGGGTGGGCGGCCGCGGCCGCCCACCCGATCAGTTCGGGTTGACGTTGTGGCTGCGGAGCCAGGGCAGCGGGTCGATCGCCGCGCCGCCGCCGGGCCGGACCTCGAAGTGCAGGTGCGGGCCGGTCGAGTTGCCGGAGTCGCCGGAGTACGCGATGACATCACCGGCCTTGACGTAGCCCGAGCGGATCCGGGTGCTGCTGAGGTGGCAGTACCAGGTCTCGGTGCCGTCGGCCGCGGTGACGATGGCCATGTTCCCGTAGGCGGAGTTGATCTGCGTACGGACGGTGCCGTCGGTCGCCGCCATCACCGGCGTGCCGTAGCCGACGGGGAAGTCGATGCCCGTGTGCACGGACATCCAGTTGACGCCCGCCTGGCCGAAGTACGCGCTGAGCTGATGGTCCTTGACCGGCATGACGAACTTGGGGCGCAGGGCCTCCTTGCGGGCGGCCTCGTCCGCGCGTCGCTTCTTCTCGGCGGCCTGCCGTGCCTTCAGGTCGATGCGTTCCTGGGTGCGGCTCGCGCGGTCGGCGAAGTTCTCCGCGTCGGCACTGAGGTTGGCCAGCTGGGTGTCCAGCTTGTTGTTGGCCGCGACGGGCTTGACCGTGCCGGGGTCGGCGGCCGCCATCGTCGCGGTCTCGTCCTTCTTCTCCTCGCCGCCGCCCATCCCGCCCACGGAGGCTGCGGCGATGCCCGCCACGCTCATCACGCAGGCGGACGGAACGGCGACGGTGAGGAGTGCGGAACGCTTCGCGGGAGAGCGCCTGCGGCTGCGGCTTCCGCCACCACTGCGGGTGACGGGGCGGCCTGCGGGGCGGTGACCGGTGGCCGGGGCGGCGTCCGGGGTGGAGTCCGGTGCGGCGGCGGAATCATGGTCGCGAGCGTGGTCGTCCGGCTGGGGCGCGGTGCTGTCGGTGGCCTCTGGGTCGAGGTCCGTCTCCGCGAGGCTGAACTCGGCGGTCCGGTAGGGCTCGTACGGGTCGTACGGATCGAAGGACGCCTGCGGCTCGTAGGGCGTCTCGTGGGAGCTCTGCGGCTCGTACGTCTCGTCGGTCGCGTACGGATACTGGGCCGTTTGTTCGGCTGCGTCGGGCGCTGCCGCGATGTGCTCGGATTGCGCGGTCTGCTGTGCGTACTCGGGCGTGGCGCCGGTGTTCCAGGCGGTGGCGTCGTAGGCGCCGGTGTCGTAACCCGTCGTGCCGGTGTCCGTCCACTGGCCGGTCTGCTGCCAGGTGGTGGTGTCCCACTGGCCGGAGGTGTCCGGGGCCCCGTGCTGGGCCGGGACGGTGTGGCCGTAACCGCCGTCCGGGATCCAGGCCGCGCCGGTGTCGTACTGCGGGCCGGGGTCGTACGGGTGCTGCTGGGGCTGCGCGGTGTAGGCCGTGTAGTCGGCGGCCTGGCCGTACTCGGCCGTGGGGTGCGCGCCCGTGTCCCACGGGGAGGCGACATACGTACCGCTGTGGTCGGCCGTGTTGCCGCCGTACGGGGCGGCGTAGCCCGTCGCGGTGTCGTACGAGCCGTCGTAACTGCCGGGGAGGGAGCCGAAGAGCGGGTCGCTGTCGAAGCCGCCCGCGGAGTGGCCGTCATACCCGGCGTACCCGGCGTGGGGGTGCTGGTCGTTCACCAACGTCTCTCTCGCCTCGGCAGCAGTACCAGTGTGCCCGGGGTCCGGTGGGGACTCCGGGGAAGCAGTGGCCGCGACTGTACCCGGCGGTATGCGACGCCGACAATCTTCGACGGCCTTCCGCCGCTCAGGAATCGGGCAATCGGCCGTCTTTCGACGGGCTGCTCACACAGCCTTGGCTCTATGTTCGAAACCCGTTCTATTTGTGGGTGAGGCGGAGCGTTGACGGCAGGGGGCGTGGCTGCCGGATTCCGGCAGATTCGGTCGTCCTCAGGCCACGGAGGCGGCGCCCGCGGGCCCCTGGGCGGACGCGTGGGCGTCGAGCGCCCGCCGGATGCCGGCCGCCACGGCGGGGTGCACGGGCAGGGCGAGATGGCCTACGCCGGTGACGCGCACGTTGACCACGTCCAGGTCCGGGTGGTCGATGCAGGCCGCCTCGACGGGGACGATCACCTGGTCCAGCTCGCTCCAGAAGCTGACGAACCGGGTGCGGCAGCCGGGCGCGGGGAGCCGCAGCTCCTCGATCGGCCCCGAGCCGCTGCGCATCTGGCGCACGATGGGGTGGGCGCCGGCCAGCGGGGCGACGGCGGTGCCGCCGTGCGGTGTGCCGAGGGTGACGAGGGTGCGGATCCGCCGGTCACCGCCCAGCCGCTGGACGTAGTAGCGCGCTATCAGGCCGCCCAGGCTGTGGCCGACGATGTCGACCTCGCGGTGGCCGGTGCGGGCGCAGATCTCCTCGACGTGCCGGCCGAGCAGTTCGGCGGCCGTACGGATGTCGCAGGTCAGCGGGGAGTAGTTGAGCGACTCCAGGTGGTGCCAGCCGTGCCGGGCCAGCGAGCGGCGCAGCAGGACGAAGACGGAACGGTTGTCGATGAAGCCGTGCAGGAGCACGACGGGCGGCCGGTCGGGGTGCGCGGTGGGCAGCGCGGTGGTCCCTGCGGGAGCGGACGCGAGCGGGGGCGCGGGAGTGGAAGCGGGAGCGGGAGCGGGAGTGGAAACGGGGGCGGATGCGCGGGCAGGGCCGGGGTGGCCTGCCGTTCCGGTCGCTGTTCCGGTTGCCTTCCCCGTCCCCGTCCCCGTCGCTGTTCCCGTCCCTGTCGCTGTTCCCGTTCCCGTCGCCGTCGCCGTTCCGGCCGTGGGGTGCCGCTCGCCGGTGATGCCGGTGGGATACAGGAGGGCGTGCCCCGCCAGGACCACGAGTTCGAGCGCCGTCGCCCTCAGCAGGGCCGCGGACAGCCGGGTGGACGGCAGCCGGACGGGCGGCAGCCAGGTCATGTCCGCACACATCCGGCGCAGCAGCAGGGGAAGAAGGGGGAGGAACGGGGCTTGCGCGGTCTCGGGGGTATGCGGGGTCCTCATGGTCGACCTCCTGCTCCGGCACCCGGGGAGGAGCGGCTCGCTGCCCCGTCTGCCCTCATGGGGCGCCATCTCGGAGGTCCGGGCCGGCCGGTCGCCGTCCGGGACTCGCCGCCCGCCGTGTCCTCCGGGACACCATCGGTGACCGGCGGACAGGCGGGTGGTGAGCCGTACCACCGTGCCGTGCGGCTGACGGCGCGGTGGTGCGGCGACCTCGTTGCGGCTCCCCCGGCGGCCGGTCCCGCACGGCAGGACTGCCGTGTGCTGCGGGAGCGGTGCCCGGTGAACATGTCCCACGTGTGATTTCCCCCTCCCCGCCCACCGCGAAACTGCGGCTTGCGGGATGCTGGGGATAACGTTCGTTCACATTCCCTGGCCTTCAGGCACAGGAGACGCATGTGGAGGCAGTGATGGGTGTGACCGGTCCGATCCGTGTGGTGGTGGCCAAGCCGGGCCTCGACGGCCATGACCGCGGGGCCAAGGTGATCGCGCGGGCGCTGCGCGACGCAGGTATGGAGGTCATCTACACGGGGCTCCACCAGACGCCCGAGCAGATCGTGGACACCGCGATCCAGGAGGACGCCGACGCCATCGGCCTCTCGATCCTCTCCGGCGCGCACAACACGCTCTTCGCGAAGGTGATCGAGCTGCTGAAGGAGCGCGACGCGGCCGACATCAAGGTCTTCGGCGGCGGCATCATCCCGGAGGCGGACATCGCCCCGCTGAAGGAGCAGGGCGTCGCGGAGATCTTCACGCCGGGCGCGACGACGGTCGCGATCGTCGACTGGGTCAACGCGAACGTCCGACAGCCCGCGGAGGCGTAGTACTCCAGCCGTGGATCCTCATGACCACTCGAGGGCTGCTTCTTGGCAGTGGTAGCGGCTGACGCGGGCGCGGTGTTGATGGCGCGCCGGCGCCAGGCTGACCGGGCGTGTGAGCAGGCCAGGACACGTGCGGGCTCGGCGACCGGAGCGGTGAGCAGCCGGGTGATCCCGTTGCAGGTCAACGTGATCGGCCCGGCCGATGCGGGCCGGGAGCTGTGCTCGTTCGCGGCGACGGCCGCGAGCAGGGCGGGCGTGGGCGAGCATCGCGAACGCCGTCCAGCGTTGCCAGGAGGTTCAGCGGCGGGCCCGGCGCTCATATCGGGTCCGGCCGGGCCCTTGCCGTCCTGAAACGACTCCTCCATGCGTCAGCGGCGCCCGGCGACGCGGACCGGTTCACGCAGCGGCACCGGTTCCGGGCTGGAGCAGCGAGAGAACGCCGGCTCCCCGGTGCTGCGGTGACGACGCACCAACGGCCGCCGGCACGGGGTGTCGCCGCCATCGCCCGCGGACTCCCCACGGGTGGGAGCAGCGCAACCACGGCCCAGTCGTAGGAGCGAGGGCCCTTCGCCCCGGCTCCGGGTGGCGCGGGCCCTTCGCCCAGGCTCCGGGTGGCGCGGGCCCTTCGCCTCGGCTCCGGGTGGCGCGGGCCCTTCGCCCCGGCTCCGGCGGAGAGCCACGGCAGTTCTTGCGGGGCAGCTCGGCGAGCAGCCCGAGCGGGAACCGGCCGGCCCGCCGGCGGATCACGGTCCGGGGGAACCTGGAGGCTGTCCGGCCGAGCCGCCTGTCGGTCGCCGCCTGCCAGCGGTCGGACCCTGCCTGTGCCCCACGGCCACCGCTTGATCATCTGATGTCGACACAACGGACGAGGACCAGGCGGTGACCGTGCCATGTCCGGGACCGCCACTTCGGCAAGATCACGGCCTACGGCTGGAGCATCAGGAGCGGACCCGGTCCGCGGGCGCGGTCCAGCCGGTGGAGCGGATCCACTCGGCCAGGTCCCGGGTGGTCGGCTCGATCGCCCGCACCGCTGCGAGGTCCGACGGGTATGCGGACCCCTCGGCGAACTGGCGGAACATCGCCTTGTCGAGATCGTTGCCGAGGACGCTCAGTGGCAGGGCCTCGTAGCGGGACGGTAGCCCGGCGCGCTCGCCGAACGCGGCGGCGATCTGGGGGCCCGTCGGCTCGTCGCCGATGACGTCGATGGCTCCGCCGGGCACGTCCGCGGTGTCGAGCAGGATCGCGGCGGCTACCTGGCCGATGTCCCTGATCGAGATCATCTTCAGGGCGATGTCGTCCGGCAGCGGCAGCCTCAGCACGATCACCCCGTCCTCCAGGCTCGGCGCCATCACGGTTGCGAAGTTCTCCATGAAGGCGGTCGGGCGAACCATCGTGGCCCTCAGTCCGGAGAGCTTCAGGTGCTTCTCGATCCGATGCTTCGAGTCGTGGTGCGGCACGCCCGTTTCGCGATCCGCTCCGAAGACCGAGTTGAACACGACGTGCGGCACGCGCGCCGCGGCCGCCGCGTCGACGAGGGCGGTGCCCACGCGGACCTCCTCCTCGACCTCCTCGAGGCTGTTCGCCTCCGGGGTCATGAAGTAGAACGCATCGACCGCCTCCAGTGCGGCGACCGTTGACGCCGGGTCGTCGATCCGGACAGTCGACAGCTCAACGCCTTGGGCGGCCAGCGCCTGCGCCCGGTCGGACTCGGGGGTGCGGACGAGGGCCCGCACCCGCGCTCCTCGGGCCAGGAGCGCGTCGACGACCGCCCCACCCTGCTGCCCCGTCGCACCAAAGACCGCGATCGCGCCGTTTTCCCGCGTGACCATGTCGTCGCCTCTCGTTAGGTCATGCCGCGAACCTCGACTGGTTCACGCCGTGAACCAAACTAGTTCATGCCGTGAACTTATGCCAGGCATGGAGGTGCCGAGGAGGATTGCGCGGTAGGTCAGGACGAGGTGGACGCCGAGACGCCTGACGCGTCCACGATGGCGGTGGCGAGGCGTTCGAGGTCGCGCTGGCCGTCGGCGTCGAGGTTCCCCGCGACATCGGGCAGGCGCTTGACGGTCTCGGTGAACACCGCCTCGGCGAGCACCTTCCCCGCGGGCGTCACGCCGAGCATGATGACCCGCCGGTCCTGCTCTGAACTCGCCCGGCTGACCAGGCCGCGCCGCTCGGTGCGGTCGACGAGTTGGCTCAGCGCGTTCTTGGTCATGCCGAGCGAGGCGGCGAGGTACGCCATCTGCCGCGGCTCGTTCCTGACCGCGCACAGCAGCGTGGCTTGTGAGGGCGTCAGGTCGTACTCGACGCAGATCTGCGCGTACCTGCGCTGGATCAGGACCGAGAGCCAGAAGAGCTTGTCGCCGTAGTCCACGCCCGCCGCCCCTCGTCTGCTGCCTGACACCTAGTCTACCGACGCCGACCGGCTAGCCCGGCCGTCAGACCGACAGTGAAATCCGCCTGGCCTTCCTTGCCTGGCCGCGCCGTGCCGTGCCTGGCCTGAAGTGCCGCGACGCCTCCGCGAGTCCTCGGCGCCTGGCAAATCCTGGTCGGACTCGACGCGTACCAGGTCCGCCGCTGGACTCCTGGCGACGTTCGCCGGGGTTCGCGATGCTCGTCCACGCTCTGCTCGCCGTGATCGCCGCCCGCGACGATGCCGCACGACGGGCACCGGCCGGGTCGTTCGCGTTGACCTGCGACGAAGTGCAGCGGCTGCTCACCAGCCCGAGTCCTGACGCGGGCCCGCATCCGGCCGACTCCGGGGCCTGCTCCGGGGCCTGGTCCACCTGGCACCGATGCCGCCGGCAGTGAGCCCGCACCAGCCGCTGCCGACGCCAAGAAGCAACACGTCACTCGCCGGGACGATCTACGGCTGGAGTACTGGGACACACGACCAGGAGCGCGGACCGGAGCACGGACCGGGACGCCTCCGGACTGCGGTCCAGGACCCGACCCACGGCAGTGGTGCGGTGCGGTGCGGTTCGGTGTGGAGGTGCGGTTCGGCTTAGGCCGCCTGCTGCGGGCGCCCGGCGGTATGCGGTGTCCCCGGCCGGCACCGCACGGCCGGCCCGTCTCGGCCGCATCCGCCGACCGCTGCCTCAGCGGGCCGGCAGCAGTTCCCTGTCCATCGCCGCGCGCAGCCGCAACGTGGAGACCAGCCGCTGGAACGCCTCCGACCAGTAGCCGTTCGCACCCGGAGAGGCGTCCGCGGGCTCGTCGGGCGTCGTGGTGAGGACCTCCAGCCGGTCCGCCTCGGCCGGGTTGAGGCAGCGCTCGGCGAGGCCCATCACCCCGCTGAAGCTCCAGGGGTAACTGCCCGCGTCCCGGGCGATGTCGAGCGCGTCCACCACGGAACGTCCCAGCGGCTCCGCCCACGGTGTCGGACAGACCCCCAGCAGCTGGAACGCCTCCGACAGGCCATGGGCCGCGATGAACCCGGCCACCCAGTCGGCCCGTTCGCCGGCGGGGAGAACGGCCAGTAGTTTCGAACGCTCGGCGAGCGACGCCGTGCCGGGCCCGTTCGACGGCGGTGTGGAGGGGGCGCCGAGCAGCGCCCGCGCCCACTCCGCGTCGCGCTGCCGCACCGCCGCCCGGCACCAGGCCGCGTGCAGTTCCTCGCCCCAGCCGTCGGCCACGGGCAGCGCGACGATCTCCCGCGCACCACGCCCGCCGAACCGTGCCGGCCAGATGGACAGCGGGGACGACTCAACCAACTGGCCCAGCCACCACGATCGTTCGCCCCGCCCGGACGGTGGGAGCGCCACCACCCCGTCCCGCTGCATCGCCGCATCGCATTCGTGGGGGGCCTCCACGGCCACGGACGGCCCGGTGCCGGTGAGTCCCGGGCTCACGCAGGACAGGGCCCGGGCCGCCATCCGGTGGGCCAGCGCCGATCCGGGCAGTGCGGACAGCAGCTCGGCGGCCGTGGCGCGCACGTTGCGGCTGCGGTCGGCGAGGGCCTGTTCCAGGAACTCCTCGTCGGCCCCGGACAGCCCGGTGCGCAGCGAGTCGATGAACATCAGGCGGTCCTCGGCCCGCTCCGTGGACCAGGTGGTGGCCAGCAGGGCGAGGGCGGCGTCCGCTTCATGCGCCCGTACGGCGGAGAGCAGGGCGACACGTTCGGCGAACAGGCCTTCCTCCCACAGGCGGCGCACCGCATCGAGGTCCGTCACCTCGGGCAGCAGCGCGCTGCCGGACGCGCCCCGCAGCGCGAACTTCCAGTCGGGGTTCAGCCCGGCCAGCCACAGCCCGCGCGGACCGGCGAACGTCAGGGCCTGGGGCCGCAGATCGGTACGCGCGCGGGCCGCGTCCAGCAGGGGCGGCAACGCGGCGTCCGGGGCCCGGTAGCCGTGCAGGTTGGCGGTGGCGAGCCACTGCGGGATCAGTTCCGTGAGGTCGGGCGCCGTGCCTCGCCTGCCACCCGAGCCGCCCGGTGCCGCCCGGTCCGCGAGCAGTTGTGCCAGCCGGCTCCGGGCCGCCTCCGGCAGCGCCGGCCGTGGGTCGGCGGGTGCTGGATCAGGCCGGGGTGCGGCGGGTGCGGGCAGCAGGCCGGCCCGGCGGCGCACGGTGTGCAGTGCGGCGGCGTCCAGCAGTGCGGCCGCGGCCGCGTCGGGGCCGGTGCCGGAGGCCGCTCCGGGCGGACGCCTGTCCGTGCCGAGCAACGCCGAGGTGACGAGCTCCTCCCACGGCGGCGCCACCGGCCCCCCGGCGGGTTCGTCGGACGATGAACCGGTCGTGGGCACGGGCCCGGTCGTGGGCACAGGCCTGGTCGTGGGCACAGGCCTGGTCGTGGAAATAGGCCCGGTCGTGGGCACAGGACCGGTCGTGGGTGCGGGCGGGGTGGTACGAGGCATCGCTCCTCCTCCAGGTCAGATGAGCGGTACGGTCTCGGCGGCGGCGGCGGCGGCGGCGGCGGCGGCGGTTGCGACGGCGTCGGGCCGGTCACGCGACGACGGCTCCGCCGACGCGCCACCGGCACCGCCACCACCCTCGCGTCGGCCCTCGCCTCCGGGGGACCACGCCGCGAGCGGGTCGAAGCCGTGGTGGCCGCACTCCCCGAAGACGGTGACCGGGCCACCGCCGGAGAGCGCGACGAGTTTCCACAACGCCGGACGGGACAGCGCGGCAGCCGCGACGGGCAGGGCGTCATCGCCCTCCGCGTCCACGAGTTGCCAGCCGTCCGCGGACGGCACGGGTATGACGTCGCGCAGCGTCACCGGCCAGCTCTCCAGCCACGGGTCGTCGCCCAGCGCCCTGCCGTACGCGGCGATCGCCTCGCCCACCGGGACGCCCGGGGGCGGTGGCCCGGTCGGCACGGGAGGGCCGAACTGCTCACCCAGCTCCGCCCGTAGCTGTCCGGACCCCGGAAAGTGCGTGACCCCGGCGTCGAGCGTGACGCCCACCGGCAGGGCCAGCGCGGGGGAGCGGCCGGCGGCCCCGAAGGACAGCAGCAGCGCGATTCGGCCCGATTCCCGGCCGTACAGCCAGATGCGCCGCGTGACGATCTTGCCCTCGGGTGTGTCGTACTGCGCGAGGACCAGCCAGTGGTCGCGGACCGGCGGCCCCTCCGCGGCGGCCGTCAGACCCACGCGGGTACGGACCGTCGCCGCCAGCGGCTGCGGAAGCCGGTCGATGCCCAGCCATGCCGTGTCCAGCAGATGGAGCAGCGCGCACTCCTCCAGCAGCCGCACCGGCCAGCCGGGGCCGGAGGCCGGGATCGCGCCCAGCTCCCGGACCCGGCCCGCCAGACCGGGCGCCTGTGCGTCGACCATACGGGCGGCCGTCTCCTCCCACAGCCCGTACCCCGCCTGCTCGGCCGCGGCCAGCCCGCCGCGCAACAGGTCGGTCAGGCGCTGCTCCAGCTCCTGCGCCCCGCCACCGATCCGCTCCGCCCTGCGCTCGGCGCGGCGCCGGGCAGCCTCCGGGTCGGCCGGGCCGCCGCCCGGAGCCTCTTCCTTGGCCCGGACGCGGTCACGACGGCCCGTCAGCCATTCGTCCGCCCAGCCGGGCGGATCGCCGGCGGGCGCCGCCGGTCCGCCGGATGCGAGGAGCAGCAGCAGGCCCAGCGCGTGCTTGCACGGGAACTTGCGGCTGGGGCAACTGCACTTGTACGCCGGGCCCGTGGTGTCGACCACTGTGCGGTAGGGCTTGCTCCCGCTGCCCCGGCACAGCCCCCACACCGCGCCCGAACCATCCCCTCCGGTGTCCGACCACGGACCGGCCGAACCCAGCTTGTTCCCCGCCTTGCGCGAAGCGTCGTCAGGAGCCAGGGCCAGGACCTGCTCCACCGTCCAGCGCGCCGCCGGAGCAGCGGCGCCCAAGGGTTCTCCCCCGTCAGTCAGCAGCATGGGAACGACGTTAGGCCGCACCACTGACAACTGCCCCTGACCTGCGGGAAGGTCGATTGTCAGTGCCATGGTGCACCGTGGGAACCACACCAGGCCGACCGATCTGGAGGGGGATCCATGACCGTGTCCGAAACCACCGCAGTCACCGGCGCCGAAGTCCTGCGCCCGCATGCCGAGGACGCCTTCGCCGACGAGCTGAAGGCACTCGCCGCCGCCGACGACCGCCCGCGTCCCGAGCGTTGGCGCCTGTCGCCGTGGGCCGTTGCCACGTACCTGCTCGGCGGCACCCTGCCCGACGGCACGGTGATCACACCCAAGTACGTGGGCCCCCGCCGCCTCGTCGAAGTCGCTGTCACCACACTCGCCACCGACCGCGCGCTGCTGCTCCTCGGGGTGCCCGGCACCGCCAAGACCTGGGTGTCCGAGCACCTCGCGGCCGCCGTCAGCGGTGACTCGACCCTCCTCGTCCAGGGCACGGCGGGCACACCGGAGGAAGCCGTCCGCTACGGATGGAACTACGCACAGCTGCTCGCGCACGGCCCCAGCCGTGACGCGCTGGTGCCCAGCCCGCTGATGCGGGCCATGTCCGAGGGCATGACCGCCCGCATCGAGGAACTCACCCGCATCCCCGCCGATGTGCAGGACTCACTGATCACGATCCTGTCGGAGAAGACCCTGCCGCTGCCGGAGTTGGGCCAGGAGGTCCAGGCCGTCCGCGGATTCAACGTCATCGCCACGGCCAACGACCGCGACCGCGGGGTCAACGAGCTGTCCAGCGCGCTGCGCCGCCGCTTCAACACCGTGGTGCTGCCGCTGCCCGCCACTCCCGAGGCGGAGGTCGACATCGTCTCGCGCCGCGTCGACCAGGTCGGACGCTCGCTCGACCTGCCGCCCGCGCCCGACGGCCTCGCGGAGCTCCGCCGCGTGGTCACGGTCTTCCGCGAACTGCGCGACGGGGTCACGACCGACGGCCGGACCAAGCTCAAGTCGCCCTCGGGGACGCTGTCCACGGCCGAGGCCATCTCCGTCGTCACGAACGGACTGGCCCTCGCGGCCCACTTCGGTGACGGTGTGCTGCGGCCGGGGGACGTCGCCGCCGGCATCCTCGGCGCGGTCGTCCGCGATCCGGCGGCCGACCGTGTGGTCTGGCAGGAGTACCTGGAGACCGTGGTCCGCGAGCGGGACGGCTGGAAGGACTTCTACCGCGCCTGCCGTGAGGTCTCCGTATGACCACCGCGCGCCCGTCGGGGCCGCTGCTGCTCGGGGTGCGGCACCACGGCCCGGGCTCCGCCCGCGCCGTCCGTGCCGCCCTGGACGCGGCCCGTCCTCAGGCGGTGCTCATCGAGGGCCCGCCCGAGGGCGACGCGCTGCTGCCGCTCGCCGCCGACGAGCAGATGCGACCGCCCGTCGCCCTGCTCGCCCACGCGGTGGACGATCCGGGTCGGGCGGCCTTCTGGCCGCTCGCGGCGTTCTCGCCCGAATGGGTCGCCATCCGATGGGCCCTGGCGCACGGTGTCCCGGTCCGCTTCATCGACCTGCCCGCGGCACACTCACTGGCCATGGCGGACGAGGGCGAGCGGGAGCGCCGTCCTGAACAGGTCGACGAGCCCCGCCCCGAACAGGACGCTGAATCCCGTCCCGAACAGGTCGGTGAGCCCCGGCCCGTTCCCGTCGACCCGATCCGGGTGCTGGCCGAGACGGCGGGGTACGACGACCCCGAGCGCTGGTGGGAGGACGTCGTGGAGCACCGCGTCCCCGGCCCGCCGGGCGCCGCGGCCACCGACCCGCTGGCCGCCTTCGCCGCGCTCGGCGAAGCGATGACGGCCCTGCGCGAGGTGTACGGGGACGGCGGACACCCACGGGACGCGGTCCGGGAGGCGTACATGCGCATCCAGCTCCGCGCCGCGCGCAAGGAGTTCGGCGGCGCCTTCGCCGTGGTCTGCGGTGCCTGGCATGTTCCCGCGCTCGAAGCCAGGACGACACAGACCGCCGACCGGGCGCTCCTCAAGGGCCTCCCCAAGGTCAAGACGGAGCTGACCTGGGTGCCCTGGACCCACCAGCGGCTCGCCCGCCACAGCGGATACGGGGCGGGCATCGATTCGCCCGGCTGGTACGAGCACCTCTTCGCCTCCCCGGACCGCCCGGTCGAACGCTGGATGACCAAGGTCGCCGGACTCCTGCGTGACGAGGACCGGTTCGTGTCCTCCGCCCATGTCATCGAGGCGGTCCGCCTCGCCGACACCCTCGCCGCCATGCGGGGCCGGCCGCTCGCCGGACTGAGCGAGACCACCGACGCCGTGCGGGCCGTGATGTGCGAAGGATCCGACGTGCCACTCGCCCTCGTCCGAGAGCGGCTGGTCGTCGGCATGACGCTCGGCGAGGTGCCGGACACCGCCCCCGCCGTGCCCCTGCAGCGCGACCTCAGCCGTCAGCAGCGCACCCTCCGCCTCAAACCCGAAGCCTCCGAAAGGGAGCTGGAGCTCGACCTCCGCAAGGACACGGACGCGGCACGCAGCCGGCTCCTGCACCGGCTGCGCCTCCTCGGCATCAGCTGGGGCGAACCCGCCGCGGGCCGGGGGAGCACCGGCACCTTCCGGGAGAGCTGGCGGCTGCACTGGGAGCCCGAGTTGTACGTACGGGTCGCGGAGGCGGGTGTCTGGGGCACCACCGTGCTCTCCGCCGCCACGGCACGCGCGGAGTCGGACGCCCTGGCGGCCACCGCGCTCGCCGAGGTGACCGCCCTGGCCGAGCGGTGCCTGCTCGCCGGACTGACGGACGCGCTCCCCGTCGTGATGCGGGTCCTCGCCGACCGGGCCGCGCTCGACGCCGATGTCGGCCACCTCGCGGACGCGCTGCCGGCCCTGGCCCGCACCCTGCGCTACGGAGACGTCCGCGCCACGGACACCGCCGCGCTGGGGGAAGTCGCGGCCGGGCTCGCGGAGCGGATCTGCGTCGGACTGCCGCCCGCCTGCACCGGGCTCGACGCGGACGGGGCCGCCGCCCTGCGCCGCCAGGTGGACGGCGTCCACACGGCGATCGGGCTGCTCGCCGGCGCCGTCCCGGCCAACGCGGACGGGCTGCGCGCACGGTGGAGGTCGGTGCTGCACCGGCTCACCGACCGGGACACGGTCGCCGGCGTGATCCGCGGCCGGGCCGCCCGGCTCCTGCTCGACGACGGACACCTCGCACAGGACGAGGCCGCCCGGCTGATGGGCCTCGCCCTGTCGCCCGGCACCCCGCCTGCCGACGCCGCCGCATGGATCGAGGGCTTCGTCGGCGGCGCGGCCGGCGGCGGCATGCTCCTGGTCCACGACGAACGGCTGCTCGCCCTGGTCGACTCCTGGCTCACCGGAGTCCCCGCCGGCACCTTCACCGACGTACTGCCCCTGCTGCGCCGCACCTTCTCGGCGTACGAGCCGGGCGTGCGGCGCACGTTGGGCGAACTCGTCCGGCGCGGCCCGGCCGTCGGCACGGAGCCGGGCACCGGAGCGGTTCCGGGCCGCGAGTCCACGGCGCCCGGATTCGGACCCGTCCTCGACGCGGCACGCGCGGACGCGGTGGTGCCGGTGCTGCGCCTGCTGCTGGGCCTGGACGCCGGAACGAGGGCGGCGGACACATCGGAAGAGGCGGAGACATCCGAACAGCACGAGGAACGGCTGGGGGCGACGGGATGACGACGGCAAGCGGCACGGGCGCGATGGATGGTGCAGTGGACGTGGCAACAACGGCAACGGCAACGGCAACGACGGCAACGCCGCAGGCCGCCACCGGCCACGAGGAACGGCTGCGGCGGTGGCGCATGGTCCTGGGCGCGGACAGCGCCGAGAGCACCGGCTGCGCCCTCACCGGCCGCGACGCCGCGATGGACAGCGCGCTGACCGCGCTCTACGAGGGCGGCGGCAGACCCGGCGGCCGGGGCGGCAGCGGCCGGTCGGCCGGACTCGGCGCCTCCGCCCCGTCCGTGGCCCGCTGGCTCGGCGACATCCGTACGTACTTCCCCACGTCCGTCGTCCAGGTCATGCAGCGTGACGCCATCGACCGCCTCGGCCTGTCCGCGCTCCTGCTCGAACCGGAGATGCTGGAGGCTGTCGAGGCGGACGTCCATCTCGTCGGCACCCTGCTCTCGCTCAACAAGGCCATGCCCGAGACGACGAAGGAGACGGCGAGGGCCGTCGTGCGCAAGGTCGTCGAGAAGCTGGAGAAGCAGCTCTCCACCCGGACCCGGGCCACGCTGACCGGCGCACTGGACCGTTCCGCGAAGGTCACGCGCCCCCGGCACCACGACATCGACTGGGACCGCACCATCCGGGCCAACCTCAAGAACTACCTCACCCTCCCCGGCGAGGACGGGGCCGGCACGATCGTCCCCGAACGCCTCATCGGCTACGGGCGGGCCGCACAGTCCGTGAAGAAGGACGTCATCCTCTGTATCGACCAGTCGGGTTCGATGGCGGCGTCCGTCGTGTACGCGTCGGTCTTCGGCGCCGTCCTCGCCTCCATGCGCGCGCTGCAGACCAGACTCGTCGTCTTCGACACGGCGGTCGTCGACCTCACCGACCAGCTCGACGACCCCGTCGACGTGCTCTTCGGCACCCAGCTCGGGGGCGGCACGGACATCAACCGGGCGCTCGCGTACTGTCAGTCCAGGATCACCCGCCCCGCCGACACCGTCGTCGTGCTCATCAGCGACCTCTACGAGGGCGGCATCCGCAACGAGATGCTGAAGCGGGTCGCCGCGATGAAGGCGTCCGGAGTGCAGTTCGTGACCCTGCTCGCCCTTTCCGACGAGGGCGCGCCCGCCTACGACCGTGACCACGCGGCGGCCCTCTCCGCCCTCGGTGCTCCTGCCTTCGCCTGTACGCCGGACCTCTTTCCGGACGTGATGGCGGCCGCGATCGAGAAGCGGCCCCTGCCCATACCGGACATGGAGACCCATCGGTAACAGGGGACTTGCGTCACCCCGGGCGGCTCGTGCAAGCATCGTCCCGTCGCCCGCGGAGGATTGCATTCCGCGAGCCGTCCCGTCCTGAGAGGGTTCGCTCCCACGTGACCACCGCAGTTGCCGCTCCCACGACCGCCTCGCGCCTCCGGCGCGGCGCGGTCGGCCGGCGCGCGTTGCAGGTGGTGTTGTTCCTCGGCGGTCTGCTGGTTCTGGGGCTGCTCTTCGGCGCGCGTGCGCAGGCAGATCAGCAGCCTGACCTGCGTCCGGAGCGCCAAACGGTCCAGCGACTGCTCCAACAGTCGGGCCAGAGTCAGCAGTCGGTCCAGGATCAACAGTCGGTCCAGGATCAGCAACTGGTCCAGGAGCAGCAACCGGTCAAGGAAGACCAGTCGGTCAAGGAAGACCAGTCGGTCCGGACTGTGGCGGAACCGGCAGCCCGTACGGCAGCACAGGCGACACACACGGTGGCACCCGAAGCCGCACCACCCGCGCCCACACCCCGGGACGTCGCCCACTCCGTGCTGAGCCCGGTCACCGAGCCCGTACGGGACACCGTCCGGCGGGTGACCCGGCCCGTCGGCGAGGCAGTCGAGAGGACGGTGGGCACGGCCGTCTCCGGGCTCCGTGACATCACGGCGGCCCTCCCGACCCCGGCCGAACGGCCGCTTCCGGTGCCGTCGTCGCCGGCCACCCCGGAGCCGCCGCAGACCGGTCCCGCACCGAAATCCGGCGCGCCCGCCGGTGGTGCACCGGACCTCCCGGCCGCACCCGGCCCGGGAACCGCCACCGCTACCGGCACCGCACCGGACGGGACAGCAGCGGCGACGGCCCCCCACCGCGAGGCCGCGGCGGAGCACCGTCCGGCACCCCGGGGGCCCTTCGGGCCCGACGGCGGGCAGCAGGGCCACATCGCGTCCGCCGAGGTCCACCCGCCCCGTGGCGGTGACCAGCACGCGGTTCCGTCGGCGGACGGCACCTCCTTCGGGCTCGTCCGCGGCGCCGGCCTTCCGGCGACCGCCGCACCGGTCCGTGACAGATCCGGCGACATCCTCGAATTCCCCGGCTAGGGCAGGCCTTTCCCCCGCCTCGACCTGCCGCGCGGGGGCGGAACAGGTCTGCCCGCCGTCCGGACGTACTCCGGACCGCCGAACCCATTCGAAGGATCTGACACACCCATGCACAAGAACATCCGCCGTTCCATAGCAGTCGCAGCCACGGCCACCGGCATGTGGGCGCTCGGCACCGCAGCCGCAAGCGCGGACGAACTGCCCGTCTCCCTCCCGCTGTCCACCCCGGACCACGCGGCCGATGTGGCTGACGCGGCCGATGTGGCCGACGTGAGCAACGTGACGGACGGCATCAACGGCATCGACGGCGCGGACGCGGTCACCAAGGCCGCAGGCCTCCAGGAGACCGCCCGCGCGAAGGCCGCCGACGTGGCGTCCGACGCCCGCGCGAAGGCGTCCACCGTCACATCCACCGTCACATCCACCGCCACATCCACCGCACGGAACACCGCGGCCGGCCATGCGGCCGACACGATCGACACGCCTGCCCCCGAAGCGCCCGTCGACTACCTCTTCGGTCCGATCGAGCAGCTCCCCGGCTACGGACAGAACACCGGTCAGAGCATCAGGCAGGAAACTGGTCAGAACATCGGTCAGAACATCAGGCAGGAAACCGGTCAGAACATCGGTCAGAACACCGGTGAGCACCTCGGCCGCAGCATCGGCCAGGACTATCTGCGGACCGCGGCTCCGCACGCGCTCGACACCGCAGGGAGCACCGCCCGAGGCGCCCTCGCCCAGACGGCACCGGTCGTCGGACAGACCTCCGACGCCGTGCTGCCGCCCCTGGTCGCCGACGCCGTCTCCTCGGTGCTCCCGGTCGTCGGACAGGCACTCGGAGACGTGTCCGACCTCGTCCAGGGCGTCACCGGTGAGGTCACGCCGTTCGCCGACGGGGTCGTGACGCAGGCCGCCCTGCCCTTCGTGCAGGGGGTGACGACCGAGGTCCAGCCCCTGGCGTACGGAGTGACCGGCGCGGTCCAGCCGTTCGCCGAGGGGGTCGTCTCCGAGGTCCGGCCGCTGGCCCAGGGCCTGACCGGTGACGCCGTCGCCCCGTTCGCCCAGGGGGTCACCGGACAGGTGATGCCGCTGGCCCAGGGCGTCGGCTCCGAGGTCCGTCCGTTCGCGGGCGGTCTCGTGTCCACGGTCGGTGACGACGCCCGGCCGGCCGTGGAGCACGCCGCGTACGGCTCCCAGGGGCTGACGTCCCTCACGCCCGCCTATGTCTCCGACACCGTGTCGTCGGCCTCGGCGACCGTCTCCTCGCTGCACCCGGCGCAGTCCGTCACCACTCCGGCGTACCCGCTCCAGGGCATCTGAGAATGCCGGTCGGTCTCCCGCACGGTCCGGACCCCGCATGGTCCGGACCGGCGGGGGACCGCCCGCTCCGCAAGGAGTCTCCCCGCCGCCCGCCGACCTGCCGCCCGTATCGATTTGTCCACTGCGACCCGGCCACCAGCGTGATCTGTGACCGTAATCACCGCCCAGGTGCGATCTGCGATTTAGGGTCCTGCGGGGCTCGGGGATAACCTGCGAGACGGACATGCCGCGTATTCGGTCACCGTGTGCGCCTTCCTTGTGACAGAGCAGTCACGTTGCCCCTCGCGGCACGCCCACGCAGAAAACCAACCGCGAGACCATTTGATAAGGGACGGACGCGCGTGGACCTGTTCGAGTACCAGGCGAGGGACCTCTTCGCCAAGCACGGTGTACCGGTGCTGGCCGGTGAAGTGATCGAGACGCCTGAGGCAGCCCGCGAGGCGACCGAGCGGCTGGGCGGCAAGTCTGTCGTCAAGGCGCAGGTGAAGGTCGGTGGACGCGGCAAGGCCGGTGGCGTGAAGCTGGCGGCCGACCCCGACGAGGCGGTTGCCCGGGCGACCGACATCCTCGGCATGGACATCAAGGGCCACACGGTCCACAAGGTGATGATCGCCGAGCTGTCGCCGGAGATCGAGGCGGAGTACTACGTCTCGTACCTCCTCGACCGCACCAACCGCACCTTCCTGGCCATGGCCTCGGTGCAGGGCGGCATGGACATCGAGGAGGTCGCGGAGAAGACTCCCGAGGCCCTCGCGAAGGTCCCGGTCAACGCCGTTGACGGCGTGGACATCGCCAAGGCCCGCGAGATCGTGGCCCAGGCGAAGTTCCCGGCCGACGTGGCCGAGGGTGTCGCCGAGGCCCTGGTGACCCTGTGGGACACCTTCGTCGCCGAGGACGCCCTCCTCGTCGAGGTCAACCCGCTGGTCAAGACCAAGGACGGTCGCATCCTGGCCCTGGACGGAAAGGTGTCTCTCGACGAGAACGCCGACTTCCGTCAGCCGGGTCACGAGGCGCTCGAGGACAAGGCCGCAGCCAACCCGCTCGAGGCTGCCGCCAAGGCCAAGAACCTCAACTACGTCAAGCTCGACGGCGAGGTCGGCATCATCGGTAACGGTGCCGGTCTGGTCATGTCGACCCTGGACGTCGTCGCGTACGCCGGTGAGAACCACGGCAACGTGAAGCCCGCCAACTTCCTCGACATCGGTGGCGGCGCCTCCGCAGAGGTCATGGCGAACGGCCTGGAGATCATCCTCGGCGACCCGGACGTCAAGTCCGTGTTCGTCAACGTCTTCGGTGGCATCACCGCCTGCGACGAGGTCGCCAACGGCATCGTCCAGGCGCTGGAGCTGCTCAAGACCAAGGGCGAAGCGGTCACCAAGCCGCTCGTCGTGCGCCTTGACGGCAACAACGCGGAGCTGGGTCGCAAGATCCTTTCCGACGCCAACCACCCGCTCGTTCAGCGCGTGGACACCATGGACGGCGCGGCCGACAAGGCCGCCGAGCTCGCCGCGGCTGCGAAGTAAGGAAGAGGGACTCAGACCACCATGGCTATCTTCCTCACCAAGGACAGCAAGGTCATCGTCCAGGGGATGACCGGCTCGACGGGCATGAAGCACACCAAGCTCATGCTCGCCGACGGCACCAACATCGTCGGCGGCGTGAACCCGCGCAAGGCCGGCACGAGCGTCGACTTCGACGGCACCGAGGTACCGGTCTTCGGCTCCGTCGCCGAGGCGATGGAGAAGACCGGCGCGAACGTGTCCGTCCTCTTCGTGCCGCCGGCCTTCTCCAAGGCCGCCGTCATCGAGGCGATCGACGCCGAGATCCCGCTCGCCGTCGTGATCACCGAGGGCATCGCCGTCCACGACTCGGCCGCCTTCTGGGCGTACGCCGGTGCGAAGGGCAACAAGACCCGGATCATCGGCCCGAACTGCCCGGGTCTCATCACCCCCGGCCAGTCCAACGCCGGCATCATCCCGGGCGACATCACCAAGCCCGGCCGCATCGGTCTCGTGTCGAAGTCCGGCACGCTGACCTACCAGATGATGTACGAGCTCCGTGACATCGGCTTCTCGTCGGCCGTCGGCATCGGTGGCGACCCGGTCATCGGTACGACGCACATCGACGCCCTCGCGGCGTTCGAGGCCGACCCCGACACCGACCTGATCGTCATGATCGGCGAGATCGGCGGCGACGCCGAGGAGCGTGCGGCGGACTTCATCGCGAAGAACGTCACCAAGCCGGTCGTCGGTTACGTCGCGGGCTTCACCGCCCCCGAGGGCAAGACCATGGGCCACGCCGGCGCCATCGTCTCCGGCTCCTCCGGCACCGCCGCGGCGAAGAAGGAGGCCCTTGAGGCCGCCGGCGTCAAGGTCGGCAAGACGCCGACCGAGACCGCCAAGCTGGCACGCGAGATCCTCGGCGCCTGACGCCTCACCGCGTCGGAGCACCACCGCAGGAACGCGTCACCGCACAAGAACGCGGGCCCGCACCCCGATCATGGGGTGCGGGCCCGCGTCTTTGCGTACGGGGTGAGCCGGATCAGCCGGCCCGGGGGACCAGCCGGCCCGGACCGCGCACCAGTTCACCGCCGAGCTTCTTCTGCAGCTTCTTGTCCTGCGGCGTCAGCTTCTGCGGACCACCGAGCGGAGGCACCCCCTCCACCCGCTGCGGAGGCGACTGGGGCGTCTCGTACCGCCTCGGGGCCGTCGCCAGGGTGATCAGTGTCAGACCGATCAGCAGCACGGTGAACGCGATGGCCGCCCGGGTCCAGAGCTGCGCCTTGCGCTCGCTGCCCGTCCGGATCAGATCCGGGACCGGGAGCGAGGACGCGGGCTGGGCGAGGGCCAGTGCGCCGAGGTGTTCGTGCAGCAGCGCGGACTGCTCGGCAGGGGTCGGCGGTTCCGCGAGCTCGGGCAGCTGCTCGGCGACGGCGGCCCGGGCGGTCACCAGCCGCCCCGCCGCCGCCGGAGTGCTGGCCTCCGTCTCCGCCGCGGTCTCCGGCAGACCCAGACCGACACCGTCGTGCAGCAGCAGGGTGCGGCGGTACGAGGGCGGCAGGGCGAGCAGCGCGTCGAGCAGGGCGCGCGGACCTGGCGCCTCGGGCGGCGGGTCCGGGTGGCGGTGCTCGCGGCGCAGCCGGTGCCACGGCGACATCGCGTGCTCGTAGGCGGCCGCCCGCACCCAGCCGACCGGATCGCGGTCCACGGCGACCTCCGGCCAGCGCTGCCAGGCCAGCTCGAAGGCCTTGCCGACAGCTTCCCGGGACAGGGCGCGACGCCCCGTCAGCAGATAGGTCTGCCGGTAGAGCGCGGCAGCGGTGTGCCGGTACAGCGCGTCGAACGCCTCGGCGGGGGAGAGCCCGGCGCCGTCGGCCGCTTCGACCGCCTCGGAGCCGTGCCCTCCGTCCGCGTCCGCTCCGTCCGCTGCCTCGGCCTCGGCCTCGACGGTGTCGGCCGTACGCGCGGCCTCGGCGGGCGCGGGCGCGGGTGCCGGTGTCGGTGCGGGTGCGGCGGTGGTGCCGGGCTCGGTCGGGTCCATGGCGTCGCTCCCGGTGGCTTCGACGGGGGTCGGCGGAAGGGGCTCGGTCGAGGGCGTCGCGGGCGGCTCGGCAGCCTTCACGGTGCCGGAACCCCCGGCGGCCCCGGCCCCCGGCTGCGCGGTTTCCGCCGGCCTGGTCCGGCTTGCGGCGGCTCTCGGCGGGTTGTTCGGGGTGGTTGGCTTGACGGGAGAGGGGCGTGAGGTGGACCGCGTGCCACCGGTCCCGATCAGTCGCGCGTACACCTCGCGCTTGCGTCCGCGCGGGCTGGTGCGGCCCGTCTCCCAGGCCCGGACCGTGGCCGGAGTGACCCCCACGGCCGCCGCGACCTGCGCTTCACTCAGCGACTTCGCCTCCCGCAGCCTGCGCCGCTCCTTGGGAGAGGGGAGCGGAGGGGAGGCGGATGTGCCGGTGGTGCTCTGGGTCATGAGGGCTCCCCGACCGGCCTGCACTGGGTGAAAAAGTACATAAACGTATATTGGGCGACACAACGGCCGTTCGCCCGTTACACGGAATAAGCGCGTGTCGTTGGGAGCATGACGGCGTGACCCAAATGACCGAACGCGGCCCGTCGTTGTCGGCAGAGCACGGACGGTCCGCCGTGCAGGCCCGGGCGCTGCTGCGTGGGGCGCTCGCGGCAGGGCTGGGCCTGGGCTCCGTCGCCGTGCTCGTCGTGGTGCTGTGGATCAGCTCCCCGGACCCCGACAGCAGCCCGGGCGAGGCGTTCCACGCCGCGGCCGGGCTCTGGTTGCTCGCACACGGCGCCGAACTGATCAGGACCGAAACCCTGACCGGGGCCCCGGCGCCCGTAGGCGTCGTTCCTTTGCTGCTCACCGCCCTGCCGGTCTGGCTGGTGCACCGGGCGGCCAGGGACGTGCTGGAACCCGAGGAAGGGCGCGGCGCACCCTCGGCCCAGGGCGCCTTCGCCCTGGTGACGGGCGGATATCTGCTGGTCGGGACGGCTGTGGCGCTCTACGCCCGAGGGTCCTCGCTGTCCGCGCGGCCGCTGTCCCTGCTGTTCCCGGCGGCCCTCGTGGTGGCCGGTGCGGCCGCCGCCGGGGTGTGGACGGCCTCGGGACGCCCGCTCGGACCGCCGCCCTCGTGGGCGCCGGTGCGGCTGCACGAGGCGATGGCCCGCTCCCGGTTCGTGCGGCGCGCGGAGGCGGTGGGCAGGTCCGCCGCGGCCGGGGTCGCGGTCCTGCTGGGCGGCGGCGCGCTGGTGGCCGCGGTGGCCCTGGTGGTCCACGCGGAACCGGTCCAGGAGTCCTTCCTGCGGCTCTCCGGCGACTGGGCCGGGCGGTGCGCGGTGCTCCTGCTGGCGCTGGCGCTGGTGCCGAACGCGGCGGTGTGGGGTGCGGCGTACGGGCTCGGCCCCGGTCTCGCGCTCGGTACGGCGTCCACGGCCACCCCGCTCGCCTTCACGGGAGCCCCGTCGCTGCCCGACTTCCCACTGCTGGCCGCACTGCCGGCGCAGGGCTCCGGGGCGCCCTTGAACTGGGCGGTCGCGGCGGTCCCGGTCGCGGCGGCGGTGACGGTGGCCTGGTTCACCGTGCGGAGGGCGGCGCCCGCCCACGGTGAGCGTGAGGAGGCGTGGAGCCTGCGGGAGACGGCCCTCACCACCGCGCTGGCGGCGGCGGGCTGCGGTATCGGTGCGGCCCTGCTGGCGGCGGCGGCCGGCGGGCCGCTCGGGACCCACGCGCTGGCACGGTTCGGCCCCGTGTGGTGGCTCACCGGCGTGGCGGCCCTCGTGTGGACGGGGGCGCTCGCCGTCCCGGTGGCGCTGCTGCTGCGGGCCTGGAGGCTCCGTAGCCGTACACCGGCCGAGCCGGAGGCGGCCGGGGCGGCGGACGTGGCACCGGGTGGTACGGACAGGGCGCAGAAGCCCGGGGATGCCCCGGAGGGCGAACGGCGGAAGACCTGGCGCGCGTGGTGGCCGGGGCGGAGTGCCCGGCCGGAGGAACCCGGGACGGAGGCGGCCCCCGTCTCCGTACCCCGACCGGCCGGTCCTCGTCCGGCCGACGTGGACGACGGGTTCGAGGCGTACGACTTCCTGCCGACCGACCCCTGGCAGGCGAACGCGCCTTCCGCACCGGCGACACCGACCGCATCAGCCGTACCGCCGGCCGACCCCGAACCGGCCGGACCGGCCGCGCCACCCGGCCCGGCCGGTCACGGCACTAGTTCTTGACGCCGAAGAGGGGTTCCAGCGGCTTCGGGAGCAGGTCGTTGCAGGTCAGCTGGCCCGACTTGGTGAGGGCGTCGTTCACGCAGGTGTAGTAGTCGCGGTAGACCAGCTGCACCGTGAACGACGTCGCGACGATCAACAGGGCGATCAGTCCCGTCACCAGACCACTGACCGTGGCCGTCGTCTGCTGGCGGCTGCCGCGCTGGAGGTAGTTCGTTCCCTGCGGGGCCGCCGCGGCCGTGGCCCCGGTGGCGGGCGCCGGTGCGGACGGGGCGTCGTGGCCCTGCGCCGCGGCGGTCGTGCCGGGCGCCCCGGCCGCCTCGCCCGGAGCCGTCGGCTCCTTCGACTTGGCCCGGAGCGCACTGATCGACCAGTAGGTCGCGAGCGCGCCGAGCAGCAGCGCGATCTCCGGGAAGTCGAAGAGCGCGAAGAAGAAGGCCCACATGCCGGAGAGCAGGGAGTATCGGGCCCGGCGCTGGACCGGGTCCTTCGGGTCCCAGCGCAGGCCGCCTCGGGGGCCGTCGGGGCCGCCCTGGCCGTTCGGTCCGCCCGGTCCGGTGGGCCGGCCGCCGAACGTGCCGTTCTGGCGCCCCGGCTGGTGGCTGCTCCACTGGCTGCCCCAGACGGGCCGGTTGTCGGACGACCCGCCCTCCGGCGCGTCCCCGGACTCGCCGTCGCCCTCGCCGTTCGTACCGCCGTTGGCCGGGCGGCGCGGCTGCCACGGCTGGTCGGGGCGGTCCTCGGGCGGCGGGGCGAACGGGTTGTCGTCCTGCGGACCGGAGGACCCGGCCGGCGAGGACGAAGAAGAAGAGGAAGAAGAGGATCCCGGCGTGGGGGACTGGCGCTCCCGCATCAGCAGGGAGGACCGCTCGGGCAGCGGATGGCGGAGGGCGGTGCGGCGGCGTCGGTCCGGCATATGGTGAACGTCTTCCCCATCTCGTCATTTCCGCCCTGCGGACGGTTCGCTGTCCCCTGACGCTACCCTCCGGCGAGGAGGGGCCGAAAGCTGGGCGTACAGGCGCGGTGGCCGACAGCTGTCATCCGGACCGCCCGCCCCTGCCGGGCCCGCGGTCGCCGGCCCCCCACCCCCGTCAGACGAGGCGCTTCCGAGGTGCCGGTATCGTTGCTGACGGTCGGCTCGTTCGTAGAGTTCCCCGTATCGGGGAACGTGATTCTTTCGTACGACCGCACAAACAGCATGGCCGTCGTGCCGCCGGTCCCGCAATGCGGCGGGTGGTGCGGCCGTTTCGAACTGCTCCACACGCGAGAAAGGGCCCAGCCGTGGCCTCCCCGCTCTCCTCCGCCGGACCGGCCCGCCTGGTCGTCCTGGTCTCCGGCTCCGGTACGAACCTCCAAGCCCTGCTCGACGCGATCGGCGACGACCCCGAGGGGTACGGCGCCCGGATCGTCGCGGTCGGTGCGGACCGCGACAACATCGCCGGGCTGGAGCGGGCCGAGCGGGCCGGACTGCCCACCTTCGTGTGCCGGGTCAAGGACCACGGGACGCGCGCGGAGTGGGACGCGGCGCTCGCCGCGGCCACCGCCGGGCACCGCCCGGACCTCGTCGTGTCCGCGGGCTTCATGAAGATCGTGGGCAAGGAGTTCCTCGCCGGGTTCGGCGGCCGGATCATCAACACCCACCCCGCCCTGCTCCCCAGCTTTCCCGGGGCCCACGGTGTGCGCGACGCGCTCGCGTACGGCGTGAAGGTCACCGGGTGCACCGTCCACTTCGTCGACGACGGTGTCGACACCGGTCCGATCATCGCGCAGGGCGTGGTCGAGGTGACCGAAGAGGACACCCCGGAGGGCGAAGCGGCCCTCCATGAACGCATCAAGGAAGTCGAGCGCAAGCTGCTCGTCGAGGCCGTGGGGCGGCTCGCCCGTGACGGCTATCGCATTGAGGGACGAAAGGTTCATCTCGGTCATGTCGGTGAATAAGCCCATCCGCCGCGCCCTGGTCAGTGTCTACGACAAGACGGGGCTCGAAGACCTCGCCCGCGGTCTGCACGAGGCGGGTGTCGAGCTGGTCTCCACCGGCTCCACCGCCGGCAAGATCGCCGCCGCCGGAGTGCCGGTCACCAAGGTCGAGGAGCTCACCGGCTTCCCCGAGTGCCTCGACGGCCGCGTCAAGACGCTGCACCCGCGCGTCCACGCCGGCATCCTGGCCGACCTGCGCCTGGACGCCCACCGCGAGCAGCTCGCCGAGCTCGGCGTGGAGCCGTTCGACCTGGTGGTCGTCAACCTCTACCCGTTCAAGGCGACCGTCGCCTCCGGCGCCTCGGACGACGAGTGCGTGGAGCAGATCGACATCGGCGGCCCGTCGATGGTCCGCGCCGCCGCCAAGAACCACCCGTCGGTCGCCGTCGTCACCAGCCCCGAGCGGTACGCCGACGTCCTCGCCGCCGTCAAGGCGGGCGGCTTCGACCTGACCGCCCGCAAGCGGCTCGCCGCCGAGGCCTTCCAGCACACCGCCGCGTACGACGTGGCCGTCGCCGCCTGGTTCGCCGCCGACTACGCCGCCGCGGACGACTCGGGCTTCCCCGACTTCTTCGGTACGACGTACGAGCGCGAGAACGTCCTGCGCTACGGCGAGAACCCGCACCAGCCCGCCGCGCTCTACACCTCCGGCGCCGGTGGCCTGGCCGAGGCGGAGCAGCTGCACGGCAAGGAGATGTCGTACAACAACTACACGGACACCGACGCCGCGCGCCGGGCCGCGTACGACCACGCCGAGCCGTGCGTCGCGATCATCAAGCACGCCAACCCGTGCGGCATCGCGATCGCCGACGACATCGCCGAGGCGCACCGCAACGCCCACGCCTGTGACCCGCTGTCGGCGTACGGCGGCGTCATCGCCGTCAACCGCCCGGTGACGGTCGCCATGGCCGAGCAGGTCGCCGAGATCTTCACCGAGGTCATCGTCGCCCCGGCGTACGAGGACGGCGCGGTCGAGGTCCTCACCCGCAAGAAGAACATCCGCGTGCTGCGCTGCCCCGAGGCTCCGTCCGCCGAGGTCGAGGTCAAGCCGATCGACGGCGGCGCGCTGCTCCAGGTCACCGACCGTCTCCAGGCCGAGGGCGACGACCCGGCCAACTGGACGCTGGCCGCGGGCGAGGCGCTGACCGCCGACGAGCTCCGGGAGCTCTCCTTCGCGTGGAAGGCGTGCCGCGCGGTCAAGTCCAACGCGATCCTGCTCGCCAAGGACGGCGCCTCGGTCGGCGTCGGCATGGGCCAGGTCAACCGCGTCGACTCCGCGAAGCTCGCCGTCGAGCGCGCGGGCGAGGAGCGGGCACGCGGCGCGTACGCGGCGTCCGACGCCTTCTTCCCCTTCCCCGACGGGCTGGAGATCCTGACCGCGGCCGGCATCAAGGCCGTGGCCCAGCCGGGCGGTTCGGTCCGCGACGAGCTGGTGGTCGAGGCCGCGAAGAAGGCGGGCGTGACGATGTACTTCACGGGTACGCGGCACTTCTTCCACTGACCTCACGACGAAGGGCCGCAACCCCACGCTTTGCGCGTCGGGTTGCGGCCCTTCGTGTGTGTCCGTGTCCGGATCAGACGGACTTGACGACCACGCTGGAGCAGATCTTGTCCGCGAACGTCTGCTTCTTCGCGTCCCAGATGGGCCACAGCCAGCCGAGGTAGCAGGCGAGGCTGTCCAGGAAGTGGGCGATGTAGCGGACGAACGCCATGCCGAAGCCGAGCGGCTGGCCGTCGGCCTCGCGCAGCACACGGATGTTCACGGCCTTCTTGCCGATGAACTGACCGGTCGTGCCTTCCTTGTACAGCTTGAAGAGGCCGAGCCCGATGGCGACGAGGGCGCCGAGGAGGATGAGCGCGGTGCCCGCGCCGCCGCCCACGCCGCCGCCGATGCCGATGAGCAGGCCGTACGGAACGCCGATCACGATGGCGTCGATCAGCATGGCCGCGACCCGGCTCCACCAGCCGGCGAACGCGGGCATGCCGCCGTAACCGGGCTGCGGCATGCCGTACTGGGCCGGCGGGGCCTGCGGGTAGCCGTAACCCGGCTGGCCCTGCGGCGGGATGCCCTGGGGAGCCTGCTGCGGGTAGCCGTAACCGGGCTGGCCCTGCGGCGGCTGGCCGGGCTGCTGCCCGTAGGGGTTGTTCGGGTTCGGGTCGCCGAAGCTCATCTGGGGCGTTCCTCCAACAGGACGTACGGGGACGAATGCGGCCGCGCGGAGGAAGAAAACATCAGCGGTCCGCCCCCCGGATACTGCTGCGGCACTGCGGGCTTCATCGTTATAAGCGGGAAGTAAGTTTGTCCAGTCGCTGCCCGAGAAGTTGTCCAAGTGCAACCTTGTGTCCACGCGCGGTATCTGCAATTGGTCCCTGGGCGGGGTCATCCGCGAGTATGGGGACATGACTGCCCAGATTCTCGATGGCAAGGCCACCGCAGCCGCGATCAAGTCCGATCTCACCGTCCGCGTGGCGGCCCTCAAGGCCCGGGGTATCACCCCCGGCCTGGGAACCCTGCTCGTCGGGGACGACCCGGGCAGCAGGTGGTACGTGAACGGCAAGCACAAGGACTGCGCCCAGGTCGGTATCGGCTCCATCCAGCGCGAACTCCCCGACACCGCCACGCAGGAGGAGATCGAGGACGTCGTCCGCGAACTCAACGCCGACCCCGCGTGCACCGGTTACATCGTGCAGCTGCCCCTGCCCAAGGGCATCGACACCAACCGCGTCCTGGAACTCATGGATCCGGCCAAGGACGCCGACGGCCTGCACCCGATGAGCCTCGGCCGGCTCGTGCTGAACGAGCAGGGCCCGCTGCCCTGCACCCCGCAGGGCGTCGTGCAGCTGCTCCGCCACCACGGGGTCGAGATCAACGGCGCGCACGTCGTGGTCGTCGGACGCGGTGTCACGATCGGCCGGTCGATCCCGCTGCTGCTGACCCGCAAGTCCGAGAACGCCACGGTGACCCAGTGCCACACCGGTACCCGTGACCTCTCCTCCCACCTCCGTCAGGCGGACATCATCGTCGCCGCCGCGGGCGTGCCGCACATCATCAAGCCCGAGGACGTGAAGCCGGGTGCGGCCGTGCTCGACGTCGGCGTCAGCCGCGACGAGAACGGCAAGATCGTCGGCGACGTCCACCCCGGCGTGGCCGAGGTCGCCGCCTGGATCTCGCCGAACCCGGGCGGTGTCGGTCCGATGACCCGCGCGCAGCTGCTCGTCAACGTGGTCGAGGCGGCCGAGCACGCCGCCGACGCCGCAGACGCCGTCTGATCCGATCCGGAAGGAACCCCATGGGTGCTGGTACGAGTCCGGCCGACCGGGCCGCCTCGGCGACCGGGCCGGCCGAGGGGCAGGCCGAGGGCGCGGCTGACGCCGCGGTCGAAGCGCCCGCGCCGGATGCGGCCGACGGTCCGGCGGCGGTCGCGGACGACGCCTCCGCGGCCGAGGCGGCCGAGGGCGCAGCAGAGGCTCAGTGCGTCCGCACCGGCAGCCACCCGGAGCCCGGCCCCGCCGCGCCCTCGGCGCCCCCCGCGGCGCGCCGGTCGCGGCGCTTTCCGTCGTTCACCCGGGACACCGCGCGTCCCGAGGGTGGCGGCCGGGCGGCGGGCGGGGACGCCCCCGCACCCGCCCGTCAGTGGCCGCTGCTCGCCGTGCTCTGCACGGCCGGGGCCGGTCTGCTGATCGTGGCCGCCGACCCGTTCGACCAGGCCTTCCGGATCGGCACGATCCTGATCGGCGTGGCGCTCATCGGGGGCGCGGTCCTGCGTCTGGTGGTCCCTTCGGTGGGCATGCTCGCGGTGCGTTCCCGCTTCACCGACCTGGTGACGTACGGACTGCTGGGCGTCCTCATCGTGATGCTGTCGCTCATGGCGCAGCCCAAGCCGTGGCTGGACATCCCGGTCCTGGAGGACGCGGTCCACTTCACGATCCGTTGAGCGGTGTCCGTCCCCTCCCCCGAGAAGGGACGGACACCGTGGACGAGGCGCACCGGGGCGAAACGCTCCGGAAAGTGGCGAGTTGAGCGGCCTTGCCCCGTCCTGGATCCAGCCTTGTTGACGGGGACCAAGGGTTCAAGGCATGGCTGTTGCCTGTGGCACGGAAGTGACCATTCCGCCACGGTGTGATCGCTCGGCAACGGTGGCAGACTGGCCCGGTCGCCACGGGCGGGGGCGTGCGAGGGTGCGCCCGGACGCCTGAGTGCCACCGTGCGCTCCCTTCCCAGGAACTGGCAGTCTGCGTTTGCGCATCTACCTGGGTAGTCCGGAACGGAAGACCACCGGTTTCGGACAGGGGGCAGACCGTGCGCGGCGCAGCGGAAGCCCATGGGCAAGTGGGGGAAGTGGGGAAGTAATGCCTCGTTGGAAGGCACTGCCGGAGGAGCTCGACCCGCAGATCCGGGAGTTCACCGGCCAGCTGCGCAGACTCGTCGACCGCAGTGGCCTGAGCATCGCAGCGGTGGCCGACCGCACGGGCTACAGCAAGACGTCGTGGGAGCGGTATCTGAACGGCCGGCTGCTCGCCCCTCGCGGGGCGATCGTCGCGCTCGGCGAGGTGACCGGGACCAACCAGGCCCATCTGAACACCATGTGGGAGCTGGCGGAACGGGCCTGGAGCCGTGCCGAGATGCGCCACGACATGACGATGGAGGCCATCCGGATCACCCAGGCGCGGGCCGCGCTCGACGAGGCCGGGGGGCCGCGCGGCCACGGCCGGAGCCGTCCCTCCGGTGCCGTCGGTACGGCGGGACCGGTCGCCGGCGGGGGCGGCTCGCCGTCCGTACCGGCTCAGCGCGGGTCCCTGCCGCGGGTGCCGCAGCAGCCGCAGGCCGGGCCGGGTGCCGCCCCGGGGCACGGGCTGCCGCCCGCCGTGGCCTTCGCCGCGGGCATCGGCGGACAGCAGCCGCCACCCACGCGCCGCGACGGCGGCGGCCGCAGGACGGCCGTGATCGCGGCGGTGGTCGTGGGTGTCCTGCTCGCGGTCACCGGTGCCGTGCTGCTGATCGGCCGGGACGGCGACTCCGAGGGTGCCGAGGCCGCGAACACGCCTTCCCCGACGCCGACGGCCAGCGCACCGGTACTGCCCGCCGGGGTCGAGTGCAGCGGTTCCACGTGCGCGGGCAAGGACCCCGAGGACATGGGCTGCGGCGGCGAGCACGTCCGTACGCTCTCCAGCGCCACCGTCGGCACGAGCGTCATAGAGGTGCGGTACAGCGAGACCTGCGCGGCGGCGTGGGCCCGGATCACCAAGGCGGCGCCCGGTGACGTCGTGGAGATCACCGCGGGCGACGCGGGGCAGAACGGAACCGCGGACGCGACCACGGCGGCGTACACGCCGATGGTCGCGGTGAAGCGGACCGCCGACGTCCGGGCGTGCGCCACGCTCGCCTCCGGCACGCAGGGGTGCACGGCCGGGGTGTCCGAGTAGGCGGGCGCACGCCCGAAGCGTTCCAGTAGGCAGAGGCGCGGGCGGACTGCCGCGTGCGGCCGGCCGGGTGAGCGGGGAGTGACCGGTTGTGTGCGGTGCCACAGGGGGGCGGGCGGCTGCGGGGTTCCGGGTCGGATAGCCTGATCGCTGGATATCTCTTCACATCAAGATTCAGGGATGTCCAGCACCCGGGGCCAGGAGCCCCCACCGCCAGCTGTCTAACGGAGATCGCCATGACCCGCACTCCCGTGAATGTCACCGTGACCGGCGCAGCCGGCCAGATCGGCTACGCGCTGCTCTTCCGCATCGCCTCCGGCCACCTGCTCGGCCCGGACGTGCCGGTCAACCTGCGTCTCCTGGAGATCCCGCAGGGGCTGAAGGCTGCCGAGGGCACCGCGATGGAGCTCGACGACTGCGCCTTCCCGCTGCTGCGCAACATCGAGATCACCGATGACGCCAACGTCGGCTTCGCCGGCGCGAACGTCGCCCTGCTCGTCGGCGCCCGCCCGCGCACCAAGGGCATGGAGCGCGGCGACCTGCTCTCCGCCAACGGCGGCATCTTCAAGCCGCAGGGCAAGGCGATCAACGACAACGCCGCGGACGACATCAAGGTCCTCGTCGTCGGCAACCCGGCCAACACCAACGCGCTCATCGCGCAGGCCGCCGCCCCGGACGTACCGGCGGAGCGCTTCACCGCGATGACCCGTCTGGACCACAACCGCGCGATCTCGCAGCTGGCCGCCAAGACCGGTGCCGCCGTCTCCGACATCAAGAAGCTGACGATCTGGGGCAACCACTCGGCCACCCAGTACCCGGACATCTTCCACGCGGAGGTCGGCGGGAAGAACGCCGCCGAGCTCGTCAACGACGAGGCGTGGCTGGCCGACACCTTCATCCCGACCGTCGCCAAGCGCGGCGCCGCGATCATCGAGGCCCGTGGCGCGTCCTCGGCCGCCTCGGCCGCGAACGCCGCCATCGACCACGTGCACACCTGGGTCAACGGCACCGCCGCGGGCGACTGGACCTCCATGGGCATCCCGTCGGACGGCTCCTACGGCGTCCCCGAGGGCATCATCTCGTCCTTCCCCGTCACCACGGAGAACGGCACGTACAAGATCGTCCAGGGCCTGGACATCAACGAGTTCTCCCGTGCGCGCATCGACGCGTCGGTGAAGGAGCTCACCGAGGAGCGCGACGCGGTCCGCGAGCTCGGCCTGATCTGATCCGTCCGTCCCCCTCGCGGGACACGGACGCCACCGCCCCCGGCAGCAGAGTCAGTCGCTGCCGGGGGCGGTGGCGTTTCCGGCAGGACCGGAGCGCGTTCAGATCGTGGCGGCGAACTCGCCCAGGGCCGCCATGGCCCGGCGCTGGAGGCCGGGCCCGAACGTGACACGGGCGGCGCCCAGTTCGCCCAGGCGCCGTGGCCCGGGACCGTCCGGCCGGGCGAGGGCGTTCAGCGGCACGGGAACGGCGGCGGACAGACGGGGGAGCGCCTCCGGCGGCGCCATGATCGGGTAGACGCCGTCGGCGCCCGCCGCCACGTACAGCAGCGCACGGCGCACGGTCTCGTCCTCCTGGTCCACGCCCTCCGGAACGCCGGTGACATACGTGTCCACCCGGGCGTTGACGAACAGCTCGTCCCCGGCGGCCGCCCGCACCCCGGCCAGCCGGTCCGCCTGCCACCCGGCGTCCACGAGGGCCCCGTCCACCGTGTCCTCCAGATTGCAGCCGACGGCCCCGGCGGCGAGCAGCCGCTCCACCAGCTCCCGCGGCGCCAGCCCGTACCCGGCCTCTATGTCGGCCGACACGGGTACGGAGACGGCGCGGGCGATCCGCGCCACCGCCGCGAACATCTCGGCGGCGGGCGTGGCCCCGTCCTCGTACCCGAGCGAGGCCGCGACCCCCGCGCTCGGGGTGGCCAGGGCGGGGAACCCCGCGTCGGCGAGGACACGGGCGCTCGCGGCGTCCCACGGGCCGGGGAGGACCAGTGGATCGCCGGGAGTGCGGCCGAGATGCAGTGCGCGGAGGTCGGACGCGGTCATGGCGAGGGGCTCCTGAGGTGCGTGCGGAAGGCGGGGATCAGTGGTCGCCGGGCGTGTAGTGGCCCGGGACCATGCGGGTGGTCACGGCGAACCGGTTCCAGGCGTTGATCGCGATGATCGCGGCGACGAGGTGGGCGAGCTCGGTCTCGTCGAAGTGCTTGGCGGCCTTCGCGTACACCTCGTCGGGAACGAAGCCGTCGGTCAGGACGGTGACCGCCTCGGTCAGCTCGATCGCCGCGATCTCCTTCGGCGTGTAGAAGTGCTGCGACTCCTCCCAGGCGCTGAGCTGCACGATCCGCTGCACGGACTCACCTGCGGCGAGCGCGTCCTTGGTGTGCATGTCGAGACAGAACGCGCAGTGGTTGAGCTGCGAGGACCGGATCTTCACGAGCTCGGCCACGACCGGGTCGAGCCCCTTGGCGGCCGCGCCGTCCATGCGGGCCATCGCCTTGTAGACGTCGGGGGCGTGCTGGGTCCACTGCATGCGCGGGGTGTGCTCGGCGGTGTACTCGGAGGTCGTGGGGCTGTTCTCGTTCGTCGTCATGGATATGACGCTACGCGAGCAGTGGCGCACCTGTATGGTCCATTTCCATGACGGATCCCTGGGCCACTTTCGGCGCCGACCTGCACCTCGACCTGACCGGATCGAGCGGGCTGCGGACCGGTCTCATGGACGCCCTGCGGGAGGCGGCCCGGACCGGCCGGCTGGTGCCCGGGACCCGGCTGCCCTCGTCCAGGACGCTCGCCGCCGACCTCGGCATCGCCCGCAACACCGTCGCCGACGCCTACGCGGAACTGGTCGCCGAGGGCTGGCTCACCGCCCGGCAGGGCTCCGGCACCCGGGTGGCGCAGCGGTCCGAGCCCCGCCCGTCCGCCACCAGGACGCCGCGCACCCGGCCGCCCCGCAGCACTCCCGCGTACAGCCTGATGCCGGGCTCGCCCGACCTGGCCACCTTCCCGCGCGCCGAATGGCTGAAGGCCGCCCGCCGCGCCGTCACCCGCGCCCCCAACGACGCCTTCGGCTACGGCGACCCGCGCGGCCGCATCGAGCTGCGCACCGTGCTCGCCGACTATCTGGCACGGGCCCGCGGCGTGTACGCGGATCCCGAACGCATCGTGGTCTGCGCCGGCTTCGTCCACGGGCTGAGGATGATGGGCGAGGTGCTGCGGGAGCGCCGCGTGCGTGAGGTGGCCGTCGAGTCGTACGGACTGGACCTGCACACGGGCCTGCTCACCGGTGCCGGGCTGCGCACCCCCTGCCTGCCGCTCGACGGTCTCGGCTCCCGGACCGGCGAACTGCACGGGATGCGGGGCGCGGGCGCCGTGCTCCTGACACCCGCGCACCAGTTCCCGACCGGGGTGCCGCTCCACCCCGACCGGCGGGCCGCGGCCGTCGACTGGGCGCGCAGCACCGGCGGGCTGATCCTGGAGGACGACTACGACGGAGAGTTCCGCTACGACCGTCAGCCGGTCGGCGCGCTCCAGGGCCTGGACCCCGAACGCGTCGTGTACCTGGGGACGGCCAGCAAGTCGCTGGCGCCGGGGCTGCGGATGGGGTGGATGGTGGTGCCGCAGTCGCTGGTGGGGGAGGTGACGGCGGCCAAGGGCTGGAGCGACTGGGCGTCGAGCGCGCTGGACCAGCTGACCCTGGCGGAGTTCATCGCCTCCGGCGCGTACGACCGGCATGTGCGCTCCATGCGGCTGCGCCACCGCAACCGCCGCGACCAGCTGGTCGCGGCGCTGGCCGAGCGGGCCCCGTCCATCGAGGTCAGCGGGATCGCCGCCGGGCTGCACGCCGTGCTCGAACTCCCGGAGGGCAGCGAGGCCGAGGTGGTCCGGGCGGCGGCCTGGCAGGGACTCGCGGTGCAGGGCCTGTCCTTCTTCCGGCACCCGGACGCCGAGGTGCGGCGCGAGGCGCTGGTCATCGGGTACGGAACGCCGACCGACAGCTCCTGGGCGGGCGCCCTGGACGCCCTGTGCCGGATCCTGCTGTGAGCGACGCCGGCCCGGCGCGCCACGTGCGGCGTCAGCCCGGCGCGCCCGGTGAGCGACGTCAGCCCGGCGCACCACGTGAGCGGCGTCAGCCCGGCGCACCACGTGCGGCGTCAGCCCGGCGCGCCCGGGACCGCGGGCTCCTGGATGTCCGCCGGGGCCTCGCCGAACCGGGCCAGGGCCAGCGCTCCCGCCACGGCCACCGCGAAGCCGGTGACCGCCAGCCAGCCGAGGCCGTCGCGGGTACGGTCCCCGAGCCAGATGACGCCCACCAGCGCCGGCCCGATCGTCTCGCCCAGGACCATTCCGGCGGTCGCCGTCGTCACCGAGCCGCGTTGCAGCGCCGACGTGAGCAGCAGGAACGCCGAACCGCCGCCCACCAGCAGCGCGTACGTGGCGGGGTTGGACAGCAGTGCGGCCGGGGACACGTCGTCGATCAGCCGGACCGCTACCTCCACCACCCCGAAACCGCAGCCCGCCCCGAGCCCCAGGACGAGGGCGCGCGCCCGCTCGGGCAGCCGGCCCGCCGCCGTGCCGATCAGCAGGATCCCGACGGCGATACCGAGCATCGACCAGCGCAGCGCGTCCGAGCCGGTCAGGTGGCCCTCGCCGCCCGAGGCCAGCCCCAGCGCGCCCAGGCCCGCGCAGACCACGGCCACGGCCGTCCACTCCGTGGAGCTCAGCCGCACCCCGAGGAGCCGGGCGGCGACCACCGCGGTCACGGCGAGACTCGCGGCCAGGGCCGCGCCCACCGCGTAGATGGGCAGGGAGCGCAGGGCGATGATCTGGAAGACGAAGCCGAGGCCGTCGAGGGCGAGCCCGGCCACGTACCGCCACTGGCGAAGCGCCCGCAGCAACAGCGCCGGGTCCACCCCCGCACCGGCCCCCGGCTCGGCGGCGGCCCGCGCGGCGACGGCCTGAAGGACGGAGGCCGTGCCGAAGCAGACCGCGGAAGCGAGCGCACAGATCATCCCCAGGAGCACACGGGGACTCTACTGGCGGGGGCGGCGCGACCTCTCGGGGATCAGCCCCGCAGCACCTCGCGCAGCTGATCGAGGCCCCAGTCCAGGTCCTCCTCAGGAATCAGCCCCGCAACACCTCGCGCAGTTGCTCAAGACCCCAGTCCAGGTCCTCCTTGCTGATCACCAACGGTGGCGCGATCCGGATCGTCGAGCCATGGGTGTCCTTCACCAGCACCCGGCGGTCCATCAGCTTCTCGGAGATCTCCCGGCCCGTGCCGCGCCCCGGATCGATGTCGACGCCCGCCCACAGCCCGCGGCCCCGCACCGCCTCCACCGCGCCGCCGCCCACCAGCAGGCCCAGCTCCTGATGGAGGTGCTCACCCAGCTCGGCGGCCCGCTGCTGGTACTCGCCGGTGCGCAGCATCGCGACGACCTCCAGCGCGACCGCGCACGCCAGCGGATTGCCGCCGAACGTCGAGCCGTGCTCCCCGGGCCGGAAGACCCCCAGCACCGCGGCGGACGAGACCACCGCCGACACCGGCACCACACCCCCGCCGAGCGCCTTGCCGAGGATGTACATGTCCGGCACGACGCCCTCGTGCTCACAGGCGAAGGTCTTCCCGGTCCGGCCGAGGCCCGACTGGATCTCGTCCGCGATGAACAGCACGTTCCGCTCACGGGTCAGCTCCCGGACCCCGGGGAGATAGCCGGGCGGCGGCACCAGCACCCCGGCCTCGCCCTGGATCGGCTCCAGCAGCACCGCCACGGTGTTCTCGGTCATCGCCTCCCGCAGCGCGGTCAGGTCCCCGTAGGGCACGATCTCGAACCCCGGGGTGTACGGACCGAAGTCCGCGCGGGCCTCGTGGTCCGTGGAGAAGCTGACGATCGTCGTCGTCCGGCCGTGGAAGTTGTCGGAGGCGACGATGATCTTCGCCATCCCGTCCGGGACGCCCTTGACCCGGTAGCCCCACTTGCGGGCGGTCTTCACCGCGGTCTCCACGGCCTCCGCCCCGGTGTTCATCGGCAGGACCATCTCCATGCCGCACAGCTCGGCGAGCTGCGTACAGAAGTCGGCGAACCGGTCGTGGTGAAAGGCCCGTGAGGTGAGGGTCACCCGCTCCAGCTGGGCCTTGGCCGCGTCGAGCAGCCGGCGGTTGCCATGGCCGAAATTGAGTGCCGAGTATCCGGCGAGCATGTCGAGGTAGCGCCGGCCCTCGACATCGGTCATCCATGCGCCGTCCGCCGTCGCGACGACGACGGGCAGCGGATGGTAGTTGTGCGCGCTGTGCGCCTCGGCGGAGGCGATGGCGGTTTCCGTGGTCGACACGGGATCTCCGTTCGTCGTGCGGCCCGGGCTGGGATGGTGCCCACTTTGTATCGTCGGTCGGATCCCGCACGAGGAAACCTTCACTGCGCGGCGCGCCCGCGTTTTCGGCGGCGGTGAGGGCGTCCGGCCGGTCGGCGGGACCCCCTCGGGCGTCCTCATGCCTTTCTCGCACCGGCTGCCCGAGATCGCTTCCGTACCTGAGACAATGACTTCCATGGCCTCTGAACGTCCCCGTGTGCTCTCCGGAATCCAGCCCACCGCAGGCTCGTTCCACCTCGGCAACTACCTCGGCGCGGTCCGCCAGTGGGTGGCCCTGCAGGATTCCCACGACGCCTTCTACATGGTGGTCGACCTGCACGCGATCACCGTCCCGCAGGACCCCGCGGAGCTGCGCGCCAACACCAGGCTCGCCGTCGCGCAGCTGCTCGCCGCCGGGGTGGACCCGGAGCGCTGCACGCTCTTCGTCCAGAGCCATGTTCCCGAGCACGCCCAGCTCGGGTGGGTCATGAACTGTCTGGCCGGCTTCGGTGAGGCGTCCCGGATGACGCAGTTCAAGGACAAGTCGGCCAAGCAGGGCAGCGACCGCACCACGGTGGGGCTCTTCACCTATCCGCTGCTGATGGTCGCCGACATCCTGCTCTACCAGGCCGACCAGGTCCCGGTGGGCGAGGACCAGCGACAGCACCTGGAGCTGACCCGCAACCTCGCCGAACGGTTCAACGGCACCTACGGGGACACCTTCACCGTGCCGGACCCGTACATCCTCAAGGAGACGGCGAAGATCTACGACCTTCAGGACCCGTCCGCGAAGATGAGCAAGTCGGCGGCGACCACCAAGGGTCTGATCAACCTCCTCGACGAGCCGAAGGCGACCGCCAAGAAGGTGAAGAGCGCCGTCACGGACACGGACAGCGTGATCCGTTTCGACCAGGTCGAGAAGCCGGGTGTCAGCAATCTGCTGTCCATCTACTCGACCCTCACCGACACGTCCGTCGCCGACCTGGAGCAGAAGTACGAGGGCAAGGGCTACGGTGCGCTGAAGACGGATCTCGCCGAGGTCATGGTCGACTTCGTCACACCGTTCCGTACCCGCACCCAGGAATATCTCGACGACACCGAGACGCTGGACTCCATCCTGGCCAAGGGAGCGGAGAAGGCACGGGCCGTCGCCGCCGAGACCCTGGCGCGGACCTATGACCGCATGGGCCTTCTGCCGGTCAAGCACTGAGTCCAAGGACCCTGGCGCCAGGGTCCCCACAGGCGGCACACTGGCGGCGTGAAGCATGCGGCCGCCAGTGGCTGAAAACAGATGCTCGAGGATTGAGGAGAACGACGTGGGGACCGTAACGCTCGGCGTTTCGATCGCGGTCCCGGAGCCCTACGGCAGCCTGCTCCAGGAGCGGCGCGCGAGCTTCGGGGACCCTGCCGCACACGGCATTCCCACCCACGTCACCCTCCTGCCGCCGACCGAGGCGGAGGCGGCCGACCTGCCCGCGATCGAGGCGCACCTCGCCGCCATCGCGACCGGCGGCCGCCCCTTCCCGATGCGGCTCTCCGGGACGGGCACCTTCCGCCCGCTCTCGCCGGTCGTCTTCGTCCAGGTCGTCGAGGGCGCCTCGGCCTGCTCCTGGCTCCAGAAGCGGGTCCGGGACGCCTCCGGGCCCCTGGTGCGCGAGCTCCAGTTCCCGTACCACCCGCACGTGACCGTGGCGCACGGCATCTCCGAGGCGTCGATGGACCGGGCCTACGCCGAGCTCGGCGACTACGAGGCGTCCTGGACCTGCGGTTCCTTCGCGCTGTACGAGCAGGGCGTGGACAGCGTCTGGCGCAAGATCAACGAGTTCCCGTTCGGGGCGGGCGGCGGAAGCCCCGCCGTGCCCGCGCAGAGCGGCAGCTCCGTGGACGCGCCCTCGCTCCACACCTGAGCGGACCGGCGGGCGGGGGCCACCCCGCCGGCCTTCGGACCGGCGGGCGGCACCCCGCCACCCTCACACCGGCAGACGCCGGAAGAGCGGCCGCGGTACATGCCGCAGCGCCGACATCACCGCCCGCAGCGCCCCCGGCACCCACACCGTCTCCGAACGCCTCCGCAGCCCCGTCACGATCGCGTCCGCGACCGCGTCCGGAGTGGTCACCAGCGGGGTGCGGGTGAACGGGATCATCGCGAGCGGTGCCCCGGACGCCGCGGCGCCGGACCCGGGCGGCACGGTCGCCGGCCGGACGATTCCGGGGCGTACGACCATCACGTGCACCCCCGTCCCGTGCAGGGCGTCCCCGAGGCCCTGCGCGAACGCGTCCAGGCCCGCCTTGCTCGATCCGTAGATGAAGTCCGCGCGCCGGGCACGTTCCCCCGCCACCGAGGAGAGCACCACCAGCGAGCCGTGCCCCTGCGCCTGGAGTGCGCCGGCGCACACCAGACCGGCGGAGACGGCGCCCGTGTAGTTCGTCTGGGCGACCCGGACCGCGGACAGGGGTTCCTCCTCGTCGCGCTCCTGGTCGCCGGGGATGCCGAAGGCCAGGAGCACCATGTCGATGTCGCCCTCGGTGAAGATCTTGCCGAGGCCGGTCTCGTGGGACTCGGTGTCCAGCGCGTCGAAGTCGACGGTACGGACGTAGGCCCCCCGGCCGCGCAGTTCGGCCGCGGCCGCCTCCAGGGCGGGGGAGGGGCGGCCGGCCAGCCAGACCGTGCGGGTGCGGCGGGAGATCAGGCGGCGTGCGGTCGCGAGCCCGATCTCCGACGTGCCGCCGAGGATGAGCAGGGACTGCGGGGCACCGAAGGCATCCTTCACGGGAACGCTCCTTACTGAAGGCGGAAGTGGGGCGCGTGACGAGGCGGCGGTTGTCGCGCCGGCAGAGGGAGGTCAGAGGGGGTCAGAGGGAGAGCCGGCGCGAAAGATCCGACCGGAACGCCCCGTTCGGGTCCAGCTCGGCCCGAAGCCGGCGGAAGGCGTCCAGCCGGGGGTACATCGCGGCCAGCGTGTCGGGGTGCAGCCGGGAGTCGGCCGTCAGGCAGACCCGGCCACCCGCCGCCGCCACCTCCTCGTCCAGGCGGTCGAGGAAGCGCGCCAGTCCCGGCAGGGCCGCGGGCAGGTCGAGGGCGAGGCTCCAGCCGGGTTCCGGGAACGACAGCCAGCCGGGATCGCCCGGGCCGAACCGTCCGAGCGCGGCGGTGAACGACGGGCAGCGCCGCTGCGAGATCCGTCCGACGATCCGGCGCAGGGTCTCGGCCCGCCTGTCCCCGACGGTGAACTCGTAGCGCACGAGGCCGCCCCGGCCGTGGATCCGGTAGCCGTGCGCGGTGGTGTCCAGGGGGTGGAAGAACGCGGAGATCCGCTGGAGTTCACCGGTGCGGGACCGGGGCGCGCGGCGGTACCGCACCTCGTTGAACGCGGTGGCGGACATCCGGCCCAGCAGCCCTCCGGACACGACGTCCGGTACGGCGAGGTGGGTGGCGGGCGGCTCGGCCGACCGGAAGGCGAGCGGTGTGCGCCGGGCGTGCGCCGGGAGCATGTGCAGGGGTGCGTGCTCCCCCCGGGTCAGGACGCCGCGTCCCGTCGACCGGCCACGGGCGGTCAGGTCGACCCAGGCGGACGTATAGCGGTGGCGGCGGCTGCCGGCGGCGAGCCTCGTCATCAGGTCGTCGAGATCCAGGGCCCGTTCGGTGTCGACCGACATCAGGGACGTCGCGACGGGATGGAACCGGAGCGTGGCCGAGAGGATCACCCCGGTCAGGCCCAGGCCGCCCGCGGTCGCGTCGAAGAGCGGCGTGCCGGGCACGACCGTACGGATCCGGCCGTCCGCGGTGAGGAGTTCGCACGCGACGACATGGCGCGAGAAGGAGCCTGCGGTGCGGTGGTTGTGACCGTGGACGTCGGACCCGATCGCCCCGCCCACCGTGCTGTACCGGTTGCCGGGCAGCACCGGCAGGAACCAGCCGAGCGGCAGCAGCACCTCCAGCAGTCGGTGCAGGCTCACCCCCGCGTCGCACACCACGAGCCCGGCCCCGGCGTCGATGGTGCGGATCCGGTCAAGACCCGTCATGTCGAGGACGGAACCCCCGGCGTTCTGCGCGGCGTCGCCGTGCGCCCGGCCCAGGCCGCGGGCGATCGAGCCGCGCGGCCCGCAGCCGCGCACCGCGGCCACCGCCTCCTCGTAACTACGGGGGTGAAAGCGCAGGGCGGCCGTCGGGGCGGTGCGGCCCCAGCCGGTCAGGGACACGGTGTCGACAGACATGAGGGTGACCGTATCGCCCGAGAAAACACCTTTGAGGGATTTGTTACAACACTCACCGAAATGGGTGATTGAGGGGGTGTCATCCGCCCCGCGGCGGACCGGGCACCGGTTTTCGGGGCCGGGGCGGGTAGTCGTACCTCATGGACTGGCTGAAAAAACTCCCCGTCATCGGGCCGCTCGTCTCCCGGCTGATGGAGACGCACGCCTGGCGCAGCTACGAGACGCTGGAACGGGTCCACTGGGCGAGGCTCGCCGCAGCGATCACGTTCATCAGTTTCCTGGCGCTCTTCCCGCTGATCGCGGTCGCCGCGGCGATCGGTGCGGCGCTGCTCTCGGACAAGCAGCTGGACAAGATCGAGGACAAGGTCGCCGACCAGGTGCCCGGCATCTCCGACCAGCTCGGCATCGACAACCTGGTGGCGCACGCGGGGACGGTCGGACTGGTGGCCGGTGCGCTGCTGCTCTTCACCGGCATCGGCTGGATCGGCTCGATGCGGGACTGTCTGCGCGCCGTCTGGGGCATGGACGACGTGGACCAGGGCAACCCCGTCCTGCGCAAACTCAAGGACGCCGGAGTGCTGTTCGGGCTGGGCGGGGCGGCCCTGGTGACGCTCGCGATCTCCTCGGTCGGCTCCGTGGCCGTCGGCCGGGTCGCCGATCTGCTCAACATCCCGGAGGACGGCGCGGGCGGCGTGCTGCTGCGCATCGCGGCCCTGCTGGTGGCGGTCGTCGCCGACTTCCTGCTGCTGCTCTACCTGCTGACCCTGCTGCCCGGCGTCGAGCCGCCGAGGCGCCGGCTCGTGGTGGCCGGGCTGATCGGTGCGGTCGGCTTCGAACTGCTCAAGCTGCTGCTCGGCAGCTATATGAAGGGCGTCGCGTCGAAGAGCATGTACGGGGCCTTCGGCGTCCCGATCGCGCTGCTGCTGTGGATCAACTTCACGGCGAAGCTGCTGCTGTTCTGTGCCGCCTGGACGGCCACGCGGAGCAAGGACGAGGCCGGCCCGGCGGCGGACGCGGAGCCGGACCCCGCGTCCGCTCCCGGGAAGGAAGCCGGTGGAAAGGAAGCCGGTGGGAAGGAAGCCGGCGGAAGGGGTGCCGGCGGAAGGGAAGCCGGCGGAAGCACCCTCAGCGGCGGGGGAGGCGGCGCACCAGGTCCGGCAGCGGCCAGCGCCGGTTGACCAGGAACGCCGCCCCGGCCACCAGGACGAGCGCTCCGCCGGCGATCCCCAGGGCGATCCCGACCCCGCCGGAACCGTCGGTGGCCGCGGCGGCCTTCGTGGTCCCGGGCCCGTTGCCGCCCTTGTCCGCGGCAGGCTTGCCGGCCTGGGCGCCCTTGCCCGTCCCGGTGCCCGTGTCGGCGGACCTCGGCGGAACGAGCTCGCCGACCGGGGTGACCTTGCCACTGGCCGCGAAGCCCCAGTCGAGCAGGCTCGCCGCTTCCTTGTAGACGGCGTGCGTCTCTTCGGACGACGGGTGCATGACGGTGACGAGCAGCACCTTGCCGTTGCGCTCGGCGACTCCGGTGAAGGTGTTCCCGGCGTGCGTCGTGTAGCCGTTCTTCACGCCCGCGATGCCCTTGTACGCGGTGACTCCGTCGGCCCCCGTGAGCAGCCGGTTGGTGTTCTGGATGCCGAAGCTCTCGCGCTTCTTGCCCTTCTTCTGTTCACCGGGGAACTGCGCCGTCGCGGTCGCGCAGTACTCGCGGAAGTCCGCCTTCTGCATCCCGCTGCGGGCGAACAGCGTCAGGTCGTACGCGCTGGAGACCTGGTTGGGGGCGTCGTACCCGTCGGGCGAGACCACGGTGGTGTCCAGGGCCTGGAGCTCGTCCGCGTGCGCCTGCATGTCGGTGACGGTCTTGGGGACGCCCCCGTACATCGAGGCCAGCACGTGCACCGCGTCGTTGCCCGAGCGCAGGAAGACCCCGAGCCACAGGTCGTGCACCGTGTAGGGAAGGTCCTCCTTGACGCCGACCAGGCTGCTGCCCTCGCCGAGATCGGCCAGGTCCGCGTCCTGCACCGTGTACTCGCGGGTCTTCGGCTGGAGCGCCGGCGCCTGCATCACGGTGTCGGCGAAGAGCATCTTCAGCGTGGAGGCCGGAGGCAGCCGCCAGTGCGGATTGTGGGAGGCGAGCACGTCGCCCGTCTCCGCGTCCGACACCATCCACGACCTGCCGGTCAGCTTCTTCGGCAGGACCGGGGCACCGGCGCCGAGATTGACCTGGGTCCCGCTCCGGCCGAGCTGTGCGCCACCGACCTGCGACATGCCGGTGGGCGGCTTCGGCTCGTCGTCCGTGGCGTCCTGGCTGACCGCCGACGCGGGACCGACGAGGAGAACGGACAGCAAAGCGGCAGAGGTGACCGACAGAGCGGCCTTCTTGAGAGCTGGCACGGTCGAAAACGTACATGCAGTTGATCTGAATATGGATACCGGAGGGATGACCCGCCGTGCGTACCGCCGGGACAGCCCACCCCGGGCGCGGCGGCGGGAACGTGACGGAGATACTGATTCCATGAAGCTCAGCCGCCCCGTCTCCTGGTTCCTGCTCGCCTTCGGGGTGTGGAGCTGGTTCATCTGGGTCACTTTCGTCAAGAACCTGTGGAAGGACGGCAGTGGTCTCGCCTTCGACGACGCGGGTGACCCGACCGCCTACTTCTGGGTCCATCTGCTGCTCGCCATCACGTCCTTTCTCCTGGGGACGGCCGTGGGAGTGATCGGGTTCCGTGGTGTCAGGGCCCTGCGCAGCCAAGGCGCGTAGTACGTCTCCTACCGGCCTGGGCCGAATGCGGTACAAACGGGAACGAACTAGGCGGGGGAGTGCGCATGGCGGTCCTGGGTTTCGCTCTGGCGGCGGTCGCGGTGCTCGCGCTGCTGGTCCTCGTCCACCGCTATGTGTGGCGCCGCCTCGTCGGTGACACCACGACAGCGGGCAGCATGCCGCGCAGGGCCGGCACGGTCGCGGCGTACGTCCTGCCGCTGCTGAGCGTCGGCGCCCTGGTCTCCGGGCGTACGGGCACGCCCTTCTGGCTCCAGCAGGTGCTGGCCTGGCCCGGCTATCTGTGGCTGGCCGCCCTGCTCTATCTGACGCTTGCCCTGCTGGCCGGGGAACTCGTGCGCCCGCTGCTGAGCCGGCTGCTCGCACGCCGGGCCGAGCGGTACCCCGTGGGCGCCGTCGCCGCCGAACCGGTGACCGCCGCACACGGCTCCACCGTCACGACCACGGCCCCGCCGCCCGCCGCACCCCTCGCCGCCACCCCTGACCCCGCCGCCCCCTCGCGCCGCCTCTTCGTCGCGCGGGCCGTCGGGGGCGCCGCCGTCGTGGCGGGGCTCGGCACGACCGGTTACGGCGCCTACGGGGTGCTGCGCGGCCCCCGGGTCAAGCGCGTCGCGGTCCCGCTGGCGCGGCTGCCCCGGTCCGCCCACGGCTTCCGGATCGCCGTCGTGAGCGACATCCACCTGGGCCCGGTCCTCGGCCGCGCCCATACCCAGCGGATCGTGGACGCGGTCAACCGGACCCAGCCCGACCTGATCGCGGTCGTCGGGGACCTGGTCGACGGATCGGTCGAGGATCTCGGCCCGGCCGCCGAACCGCTCGCCCGGCTCCGCTCCCGGCACGGCGCGTTCTTCGTGACCGGAAATCACGAGTACTACTCGGGTGCCACCGAATGGGTCGATCACGTAAGGGAATTGGGCCTGCACCCGCTGGAGAACGCCCGGGTCGAGATCGACGGCTTCGATCTCGCCGGGGTCAATGACATCGCGGGCGAGAGCGAAGGGCAGGGCCCGGATTTCGGCCGGGCGCTCGGAGACCGGGACCGTACCCGCGCCGCCGTTCTCATGGCGCATCAGCCCGTCGTCATCGACGAGGCCGTCGAGCACGGCGTGGACCTCCAGCTCTCCGGACACACCCACGGCGGCCAGCTCTGGCCCGGAAACCACATCGCGGAACTGTCCAATCCCACGGTCGCGGGGCTCGAACGCTACGGCGACACCCAGCTGTACGTCACGCGCGGCGCGGGTGCCTGGGGTCCGCCCGTGCGGGTCGGCGCCCCCTCCGACATCACCGTCGTCGAGCTCGCGTCCCGCCAGGCGTAATCACCGTCGAACGACGCGGAACAAGCGATCGGGTGACCGGTCGTGAACCCTCTGTATTCGACGTATCGGCCCAAGGTTTCAACTAACGAACAAAAGCCTATGAGGCTCTGATTTCCTCTTCCAGATGTGAAAATCGTGTGATTGGCTGAGCGCGAACGTGCGGTGATCTGCGTATCTGAGCGCGACGCCGAGGTGGGGCTGGTAAGGGAGAGCACGGCAATGCGGTCGATCCGGCTACGGATTCTCGCGATTTTCGCGGTTTTGGTCATCGCAGGCGTGGTCGCCTGGCAGTTGCTTCCCTCGGACGAGGGGAATACTGAACCGGTCACGGTCGGCACGACCGACGAGGTGACCTCGCTCGACCCGGCGGGCGCGTACGACGCGGGTTCGTGGGCGATGTACAGCAACGTCTACCAGTCGCTCATGACGTTCAAGTCCGGGGCGATCATCCCCGAACCGGATGCCGCGGAGAGCTGTGGGTTCATCGGCGGGAAGCTGCAGACGTACCAGTGCAAGCTCCGTGACGGCCTGACCTTCTCCGACGGCAAGGAGATCACCGCGGAGGACGTCAAGTACTCCTTCGACCGGATGATGGGGATCGCGACGGACGTCGGTCCGTCGGTCCTCTTCCCCAGCCTGAAGAACGTGGTGACCGAGGGCCGGACCATCACCTTCAACCTCTCCTCGCGTGACGCGACCTTCCCGCAGAAGCTCGCCACCGGAGCGGGCTCGATCGTCGAGAAGGAGGCCTACTCCGAGCACAAGCTCCGCGACGACGGACATGTGACCGGTTCGGGGCCGTACGTACTGAAGTCGTACGAGGCGGGCGTCACCGCCGAGCTCGTGCCGAACACCAAGTACAAGGGCGCGCTGAAGAGCACCGGTGGTCCGGTCACCGTGCGGTACTACAAGCAGTCGGACGATCTGCTGGCGGCCTGGAAGTCCGGCCAGGTCGATGTCACGCACCGTCAGCTCCCGTCGTCCACGCTCGCCGAGCTGGACCCGGGCGCCGTCGACCAGCACGTGACGGAGGCCGACAGCGCCGAGATCCGTAACCTGGTCTTCAACGTCCGCGACAGCTCGCCGCTCGCCGACAAGAAGGTCCGCCAGGCCATCGCGGCGCTCATCGACCGCGCGCCGCTGGTGACCGACATCTACAAGGGCACCGTCGAACCGCTCTACTCGCTGATCCCGCAGGGCTACATCGGGCACAGCACCCCCTTCTTCGACGCCTACCCGTCGCCGAGCGTCACGCGGGCCAAGGAACTGATGCAGGACGCCGGCGTACAGCTGCCGCTGCCCGTCACCTTCGCCTACCGCGACGACGACGAGTACAAGAAGGAGACGGCGGAGATCAGCCGCCAGCTGGAGGCGGACGGCCTGTTCAAGGTCACGGTGAAGGCCGTCGAGTGGCAGACCTTCCAGAAGGAGTACGCGGCCGGCAAGTACGACATGTACACCGTCGGCTGGCTCCCCGACTACCCGGACCCCGACACCTTCAGCCAGCCGCTCGTCGGCCGGGAGAACAGCCTCCACAACGGCTACGCCAGCAAGAAGATGGACCAGCTGATCAGCTCCACGCTGGAGTACAGCGACCGCAGCCGCACCTCGGCCGACTTCAAGGAACTCCAGAAGCTGGTCGGCGAGGACGTGCCGCTGGTGCCGCTGTGGCAGAAGAAGGACTACGTCCTCGCCAAGCCCGACATCTCCGGATCGCAGTACCTCTCCGACGGCACCGGCATCTGGCGGCTGTGGGAACTGGGCTGGATCTGATCCGGCACCACGGAACGACGACGAGCGGCCGCCCCGGGATCATCCGGGGGCGGCCGCTCGGCCGTTTCCCGCCCTATTCGGCCGGCGCCCGGCCCGTGGCTCCCGGCAGGAACTCCTCCAGCACCTCGTAGACCTGGCGCACCAGTGGCCGCAGCACCCGGAACCGGGACAGGGCGATGGCCCGGGCGATGATCGGGGAGATGCGCTCGACGAGGCGGCGGCTGCGCTCGGCGTCGTCCGTGCGGTCGTAGACCCAGTACAGCACCAGCCCCATCTGGTTCAGCCACATCAGCTGGGGCAGCAGATCGGCCAGTTCGGGGTCGACCTTGGTGCCGGAGCCCGCCAGGCAGCGCTCGTGGATGGAGATCGCCGCCTCCCGCGCGGAGACCGAGTCGCGCGAGAAGGGGCTGAGCGGGCTCTCGGGGTCGGCGGCGTTCTTGAAGAACTGGGCGGCGAAGCGGTGGTACGGCTCCGCCACGTCCAGCCAGCAGAGCAGGACCCCGCGGATACGTACCGCGAGGTCCTTGTCGCCGGCCAGGACCGGCTGCACCGCCGCCTCGTGCTCGGCGGCGATCCGGTCGTAGAAGCCCTGGACCAGGTGTTCCTTGGACGAGAAGTAGTAGTACGCGTTCCCTGTGGAGACGCCGGCCTCCTGGGCGATGGCCCGCATCGTCGTCTTGTCGTACCCGCGTTCCTGGAAGAGCCGGAGCGCGGTCTCGAGGATGAGTGTGCGGGTCTGCTCGCTCTTGGGAGCCTTGACTTCCTTCACGTCCTTCTCTTCCTTCACCACGGTCCCGAGGGTATCCGGAACGGCTACGTCGCCGGGCCGGGGCCCTGGACCCGGCATGCGACGTCCCCGCCACCGCTCTCGCCGCCGCCCCCGTCCGCACGGCACGGCTCGGCCGTCAGCGAGCGGTACTTCGCGGCGGCGAGGACGGTCGCCCGGGCGAACGGGCGGCCGGCCGCGGTGGTCAGCCAGTGGGCCTTCGGCCGGTGCTCGGCCAGCGCCCAGAGGCAGACGATCCACGCGGAGGTTCCGCGGTAGACCTGCCCCCGGTCACCGATCACCGTGATCTCCTCCAGGGTCCCGGCATGGTCGAGGCCGGGGAAGCGGCGGTGCGCCTCGGCCGAGTCCGCCGGTACGAGGTCGAGCGGGACCAGCTGACGCTGGTTCAGCAGCCACTGGCGCAGATGGACGCAGAGCGAGCACTGTGCGTCGTAGAGCACGGTGAGCCGTTCGACGGACCACCGCCCGCCACCTGTGCGGTGCCTCCTCATGACCGGCCCTCACGCCCTGGGGGCGGGCGCGGCCCACGGTCCCGGTCCCGTCCAGCCCTGCGGGGCGACGGGCGGGGTCTGCTCGCGCTCCATCAGGCCCCGGCGACGGATCTTGTTGAGCACGTAGACGTTGCCGAGGTGCATGACCCCGAGGACGAGCAGGACGACGCCGACCTTGACCGACAGCGCCTCGAAGAGCTCCCGGGCGTCGGCGACACCGTCGGAGTTCTTCAGATAGAGCGTCACGAATCCCAGGTTGACCAGGTAGAAGCCCACCACCAGCAGGTGGTTGACCGCGTCGGCGAGCTTCTCGTTCCCGTGCAGCACATCGGCGAGGAACACCTTGCCGTTGCGGCTCAGCGTGCGGGCGACCCAGATGGTGAGCGCCACGCTGATGAGCAGGTAGATGACGTACGCGACAACAGTGAGGTCCATGCCCCACCCTCCCTTGAACGCGTTCAAATGCTGTTGTCATGGACTGTAGACCCCTCTTTGAACATGTTCAAGCCGGGGTCCCGGTGGTCCGCGTCACCGCCTCGACGGGTTCGGTGGGTGCCTTGAAGCGCCGTACGCCCGGCACGGCCGCCGTGGCCAGGCAGGCCGAGCCGACCAGCAACCCGGCCACGGCGAGCGGGACTTCGGGTCCCCACGCGGAGGCGGCGAGCGGGGCCAGGGCGTACCCCAGCGGCATCGCGCCGAGCGAGAGCAGCCAGTCGTACGAGGTGACCCGGGCGAGCACGTGCGCGGGGACGGCGGACTGGACGGCGGTCTCCCAGACCGGGTTGAGGAAGCCCAGCCCGGCCATGGCGGTCCCGTACGCGACGACGGCCACGCCGACGGGCGCGTGCGCGGCCAGCAGGCAGAGCGGGAGGGCGTACAGCGCGCCCCCCAGGTTGGCGGTCAGGACCGGACGGCGCGGCCGGGCCCGGCCGGCCACCAGTGAGCCGATCAGCAGCCCCACGGCACCGGTCTGGAGGAGGGCGAGCCAGGCGCCCTCGCCGCCCAGGTCGCGGAGGAAGAGCGCCGGGCCCAGCGTCATCAGGACGGCGGCCGCCCCGTTCCACGCGGCGTGGGCGATCAGGCTGGTCCAGTACCAGTCGCGGCTCCGGACCTCGCCCCAGCCCTCCTTGAGGTCGCCGATCAGCGAACGCCGCGGGATGGCGACGTGCCGTACCTCGATCGCGGCGAGGAGCGCGGCGCTCACCGCGAACGTCGCGCCGTCCAGGACGAAGGCCCAGCCGGGCCCCGCGGTGAACACCAGCGCCCCGGCGACGGCCGGGCCGCCGATCCGGGCCGCGCTGCCGACCACGGCCATCAGGGCGTTGGCACGCAGTAGTCCGGACTCGGCCACGGTGCCGCGGATCAGCGGCGAGACGGTCGGCATGGAGAAGGCGCCGGCGGCTCCGCCGATCGCCTCGGCCACCGCGATCTGCCACAACGCCGGGGTGCCGGAGAGCAGTTCGGCGCCGACGAAGAGCTGGGTGACGCACCGTACGAGATCGGTGGTGAGTGCCACCGTACGGGCGTTGAAGCGGTCGCCGACCACGCCGCCCAGAGGTAGCAGGAGCAGCTTGGGCACCATCGCGCAGGCGAGCACCAGCGCGAGGTCTCCGGTCGAGCCGGTCGCCAGGTAGACGGCGAGGGTGAGCGCTGCGGGAATCGCGGCGTCACCGAGCAGTGAGAGGCTGCGTCCGACGAAGAGCAGGCGGAAGGAACGGGTGCGTAAGGGGTGAGGCATGGGCGGGAATCTATTTCGTCACCGAACTATTCGTCAACGAAATATACGGTTCCGAAGGATGTAGGTGCCCGGCGTAGGCTGTGGCCCATGCAGCAACGCGACTGGACCGACGGCCACGTGGAGCGGTGGAAGCCGGTACTTCCCGAACTCGACCCCGATGTCGAGGGCGCGGTGACCCGGATGAAGAAGCTCGGGGTGCATCTGCGCCGGGTGCGGGAGCAGTCCCTGGTCGACTTCGACCTGGACCGGCAGGAGTTCGACACCCTGCACAAACTGGCCGGCCGCGGCGGCAAGGCGGCCCCTTCGGAGCTCGCCGCCGACCTCGACCTCGCGCCCGCCTCCGTCACCGGCCGGCTGGACGCGCTGGAGCGCCGCGGGTTCGTCCGCCGCAGGCCCTCCACCACCGACCGGCGCCGCGTCGACGTGGAGCTGACCGAGGAGGGACGCTCGACCTGGACCGGTGCGATGGAGTTCCTCGGCCATGAGGAGGAACGGCTGCTGGGCGTCCTGGCGAAGGACGAACGTGTCCTGCTCAACGACATGCTGCGACGCATCATGGTGGTCGCGGAGCACAAGGGCGGGGCGGGCTGGGACTGAACCGCCCTCGTACGGCAAGAGGCCCCGTCCCCCGCAGTGTTCCTGCGGGGGACGGGGCCTCTTGCCGTGACAGGCGGGTCAGAAGCGACGCGTGATCAGCGCGCGCTTGACCTCCTGGATCGCCTTCGTGACCTCGATGCCACGCGGGCAGGCGTCCGTGCAGTTGAAGGTGGTGCGGCAACGCCACACACCGTCACGGTCGTTGAGGATCTCCAGGCGCTGCTCGCCGCCCTCGTCACGCGAGTCGAAGATGAAGCGGTGCGCGTTGACGATCGCCGCCGGGCCGAAGTACTGGCCGTCGTTCCAGAACACCGGGCACGAGGACGTGCACGCGGCGCACAGGATGCACTTGGTGGTGTCGTCGAAGCGCTCGCGGTCCTCGGGGGACTGCAGACGCTCGCGGGTCGGCTCGTTCCCCTTGGTGATGAGGAAGGGCATGACGTCGCGGTAGGCCTGGAAGAACGGGTCCATGTCGACCACGAGGTCCTTGAGGACCGTGAGGCCCTTGATGGCCTCGATCGTGATCGGCTTCTCCGGGCTCAGGTCCTTGATCAGCGTCTTGCAGGCCAGCCGGTTCTTGCCGTTGATCCGCATCGCGTCGGAACCGCAGATGCCGTGCGCGCACGAGCGGCGGAACGTCAGCGTGCCGTCGGTCTCCCACTTGATCTTGTGAAGGGCGTCGAGGACACGCTCCTTCGGGTCGATCTCGATCTGGAAGTCCTGCCACTGGGCCTCGTCGGAGACCTCGGGGTTGAACCGGCGGATCCGGAAGGTCGCCATGATGTACGGCGAGTCGGCGAAACCGGCCTCGGGCTCGGGAGCCTTGTCGGCCTTTTCCAAGGTGGGGGTAGCCATCAGTACTTACGCTCCATCGGCTGGTAGCGGGTCTGGACGACCGGCTTGTAGTCCAGCCGGATCGACTCGGTGCCGTCGTCGGCGACCTCGCGGTACGCCATGGTGTGGCGCATGAAGTTGACGTCGTCGCGGGTCGGGTAGTCCTCGCGGTAGTGACCGCCGCGGGACTCCTTGCGCGCCAGCGCCGAGGTGGCCATGACCTCGGCGAGGTCGAGCAGGTTGCCCAGCTCGATGGCCTCCAGCAGGTCGGTGTTGAACCGCTTGCCCTTGTCCTGGATCGACACGTCGAGGTAGCGCTTGCGCAGCTCGGCGATCTTGTCGACCGCGGTCTTGATCGTCTGCTCGGTGCGGAACACCATCACGTTGGCGTCCATGCACTCCTGCAGCTCCAGGCGGATCGCCGAGACGCGCTCGGTGCCCGTGGAGTTGCGCAGCCGCTCGACCTGGTCGATGACCATCTGCGCCGGGTTCTCGGGAAGCTCGAGGAAGTCGTTGTTCGCGGAGTACTCGGCGGCGGCGATGCCCGACCGGCGTCCGAAGACGTTGATGTCGAGCAGCGAGTTGGTGCCCAGGCGGTTGGCGCCGTGCACGGAGACACAGGCGACCTCGCCGGCGGCGTACAGGCCCGGGACGACGGTGGTGTTGTCGGCCAGCACCTCGCCCTCGACGTTGGTCGGGATGCCGCCCATGGCGTAGTGCGCGGTCGGCTGGATCGGGATCGGGTCCGTGTAGGGCTCGATGCCGAGGTACGTACGCGCGAACTCCGTGATGTCCGGGAGCTTGGCGTCCAGCTGCTCCGGCGGGAGGTGCGTCAGGTCCAGGTAGACGTGGTCGCCGGCCGGACCGCAGCCGCGGCCCTCACGGATCTCCGTGTAGATGGAGCGGGACACGACGTCACGGGACGCGAGGTCCTTCATGACGGGCGCGTACTTCTCCATGAAGCGCTCGCCGTCCTTGTTGCGGAGGATGCCGCCCTCACCGCGGGCGCCCTCCGTCAGCAGGATGCCCATGCGCCAGATGCCCGTCGGGTGGAACTGGAAGAACTCCATGTCCTCCAGCGGCAGACCCCGGCGGTAGCAGGCGGCCTGGCCATCACCGGTCAGGGTGTGCGCGTTCGACGTCACCTTGAAGAACTTGCCGGTGCCGCCCGAGGCGTAGATGACCGACTTCGCCTGGAAGACGTGGATCTCGCCGGTGGCCAGCTCGTAGGCGACGACGCCGGCGGACTTCTTGACGCCGTCCTCCTCGACCACCAGCTGGTCCAGGACGTAGAACTCGTTGAAGAACTCCACGCCCTCCTTGACGCAGTTCTGGTACAGCGTCTGGAGGATCATGTGGCCGGTGCGGTCGCCCGAGTAGCAGGCGCGGCGGACCGGGGCCTCACCGTGGTTGCGGGAGTGACCGCCGAACCGGCGCTGGTCGATCTTGCCCTCGGGCGTACGGCCGAACGGCAGGCCCATCTTCTCCAGGTCGAGAACGGCGTCGATGGCCTCCTTCGCCAGGATCTCGGCGGCGTCCTGGTCGACCAGGTAGTCGCCGCCCTTGATCGTGTCGAAGGTGTGCCACTCCCAGTTGTCCTCCTCCACGTTGGCGAGCGCGGCGGCCATGCCGCCCTGCGCCGCGCCCGTGTGGGAGCGGGTGGGGTAGAGCTTGGTCAGCACGGCGGTGCGGCTGCGCTTGGTCGACTCGATGGCCGCGCGCATGCCGGCGCCGCCGGCGCCGACGATGACGGTGTCGTACTTGTGGATCTGCATGGTTTACCTCTGGTCCTTCGGGCCCGGCGCCTAGCGGATGTTCGGGTCGAAGGTGAAGATCACCAGCGTGCCCAGCAGGACGGTGAACACCGTGGCGGTGTACAGCAGCATCTTCAGCCAGAAACGGGTGTTGTCCCGTTCGGCGTAGTCGTTGATGACCGTACGGAGACCGTTGGCGCCGTGCAGCATGGCGAGCCACAGCATCGCCAGGTCCCACATCTGCCAGAACGGCGAGGCCCAGCGGCCCGCCACGAAGGCGAAGCCGATCTTGGAGACGCCGCCGTCCAGCACCAGCTGGATCAGCAGGTGGCCGATGACGAGGACGACCAGCACGATGCCCGACAGGCGCATGAAGAGCCAGGCGTACATCTCGAAGTTGGTGCGCGAGCCCTTGGGGGTCTTGCCGGTCCGCTTGCGGGGCGGCTCGATCACGGGCGCGGGGTTGTCGACGTCGTAGAGGGCGGAGCCCTCGACGTCGCCGATCGCGGAAGTCTCGGTGGACATTGGCCTCAGCTCCCGAATACTTCGCGTACGGCGTGGCCGAGGACGGGGTACAGGGCCCCGACCATCAGCACGATCCAGATACCCAGCACGGCCCAGAGCATCTGCTTCTGAACGCGCGGGCCCTTGGCCCAGAAGTCCACGGCGACGATGCGCAGACCGTTCAGCGCGTGGAAGAGAATCGCGGCCACCAGGCCGTATTCGAGGAGCGCGACGATCGGCGTCTTGTACGTGGACACGACGTCGTCGTATGCCTCGGGGGAGACGCGGACGAGAGCGGTGTCCAGGACATGTACGAACAGGAAGAAGAAAATGAGGACACCGGTGACTCGATGAGCCACCCAGGACCACATGCCTTCCCGGCCGCGGTACAGCGTTCCAGCCGGCACGGAAGAACCCTCCGGGAGCGGGGATTGGGGTCGGCCGGCTTGACTGTCGGTCTGACCCGGCCGGGTACGGTCCACCGGCCCCGGCCATCGTAGCGACGGTTTGTCGGTTCGATCGCGCGGGGTCCGCTGGTGTGATCAAAGTGGCAACGAATCAGGCACGGACGGGCTATGGACAGGCGCCAACTGGCCTGTTTGCCCGCCTGTGACGGGGAATCCGCCCCTTGCGGCCCGCCGCCAACCCGTTACTGACTCGATACCAGCTCGATGATGCGGCCCCGGGCGAGTCGCCGCATCTCGTCAGCCGCCACCACCCGCTCCTGCTCGGGGTCGTGCCCCAGCCGGGCCCGGATGCCGGCCAGCACCTGATCGGGGTGCTCGGCGGGCCGGAAACCGTCCAGGCAGATCACGAACACATGGCCGAACCTGCACTCGTACGCGGCGTGCGCCGCGGCCAGCGCGAGATGGGCGGAGCCCGGCGCGTCCGGGTGCAGTCCGGGGGCGACCTCGGCCGCCAGCGCCTCGGCGCGATCGGCGGGGGAGAGGTCGTAACAGGCCTCGTCGGCGGCGGCGAGCAGCGCGTCCAGGTCCGGGTAGGGGCGGTGGTCCGCCAGCCGCTTGGCCCAGCGGCGGCTGCCGAAACACTCCAGCAGCGCGGCCTCCGCCCGGGCGGCGGATGCGGCGTTGAACCCCGCCAGGCCGCTGGGGCCGGACGGGGCCGGTCCGGGCGCGGATCCGCAGCTCTGCACGGGCACGGCGGTCCGCCGGGCGGACGGGGGCGGCTGCGCGGGGAGGCCGGCGTGGGACTCGCTGGACCTGGACAGCGTGGACTCCTGGAATCAACGGCATCTGTGAACCTGGAGTGGGGAGGGACCGGAGAGACCAGGTGGATGCAGGGTGAAGGGAGAGACGAATGTGCCTCAAAGCTAGCGACGCTGGGCAACGGCCGTCCGACGGATGCGCGAATTTCACCCGGACGGGAGAGTTTCACGATGTCTGAGGGACGAATGGGCGAGGAGAATGCCCGGCTGTCTCCCCCATCAGCCCTGTTTTCTCTCCCTTCTGCTCTCCTTCCCCCCGAAACCGGAGGTTCCTGACCGATGGCACCCTCACGCGGCGCCCTCATGGCCGTGACGGCGGTGGCCGCGGCGGCCGTCACCGTCGCCGCCTGCGACAGCTCCGGCACCGAACACCGCAACGGCTCCGAGACGTCCCCCTCGTCCTCGTCACCGTCCGCGTCCCCCACGCCGTCCCCGACCCGGAGCTACCCGCTCTCGAAGACACCCCGCACCATTCCCGCCGTACGGGAGCACACCCCGGCCCGCGGCCCCGGCTGGCGGCCCGGGAAGAGCAGCGGCGTGGTGATCGGCCAGGGCGACAAGGGGCTCGCCGACGAAGGGAGGCTGCTCGCCGGGGAACTGGGGATCCGCTACCGGGGCGAGGTCCCGGCCCGTGCGGGTGACGTGGAACTGGCCCTGAACGCGAAGGACGGCGGCGGGCCCGAGTCGTACACCCTGCGGACCCACGACGGACGCGTCACGATCAGCGGCCGGGCCCAGGCGGGCGTCTTCTACGGGACCCGCACCCTCAAGCAGTCCGTGCGCGCCGACGGCACCATGCCCGAGGGCGAGGTGCGCGACCGCCCCGACCGCCCGCAGCGCGGCCTCAACCTGGACATCGCGCGCAAGCACTACAGCGCCGGCTGGATCGAGGACCGGCTGCGCGAGATGGCCGACCTCAAGCTCAACCAGCTCGGCCTGCACTTCTCCGACGACCAGGCCTTCCGCATCGAGTCCGACACCCACCCCGAGGTGGTGTCGCCCGAGCACCTGACCAAGGCCGAGGTACGGCGCATCGTCGCCCTCGCCGGCCGGCTGCACATCGAGGTCGTCCCCGAGATCGACTCCCCGGGCCACCTCGGCGCGGTCCTGCGCGCCCACCCCGACCTCCAGCTGCTCAACGTCTCGGGCGTGCCGTCGAAGGGATCGCTCGACATCTCGAAGCCGGGCGCGGCGAAGCTCGTCGACGAGCTCCTCGGCGAGTACACCGAACTGTTCGGCGGTGCCTACTGGCATCTGGGTGCCGACGAGTACCAGGCGCTCATGGTGAGCAGTCCCGCCGCCTCGTATCCGCAGCTCCAGCGTGCGGCCGTGAAGAAGTACGGGGCACAGGCCGGCATCGAGGACCTCGCCACCGGCTGGCTCAACGACCGAGCGGCGGTGGTCCGGCCGCACGGCATGAAGCCCAAGGCGTGGAACGACGGCCTCTTCCGCGACAGCACCGTCCGGGCCGACAAGGACATCGAGATCGAGTACTGGACGGGCAAGGAGTACGGCGCCCGGCCGCCGGAGCAGTACCTGCGTGAGGGGTTCAAGATGCTGAACCTCAACGACGAGTTCCTCTATTACGTGCTCGGCCAGCCCAACGCGTTCGTCTACCCCACGGGCAAGCGCATCTACGAACAGTGGACGCCTCTCGTGCTGCGCGGCACGAGCCCCGTCCCGGCGAAGTACTCGGACCAGATCCTCGGCGGCCGGTTCGCGGTCTGGGGCGACTTCCCGAACGCCCAGACCGCGGCGCAGGTGGCCGAGGGCATCCGGATGCCGCTGCGGGCGACCTCCCAGAAACTGTGGGACCCGGGCAAACCGCAGCTGAGCTGGGACGGGTTCAAGGCGCTGGCGAAGGAGATCGACCAGGGCTGAGGGCCGGACCGGCCGGAATCCGTGGACAGCGCGGCGCACGGGGGCTACGTTCCGCTTGCCGCGTGGTCCGGGGAGGGACGCGCGCTCCATGCGCAGACGTCCGAATCCTGGGGGTTCCACTTTCATGCTCTGCTCACTCTGCGGTACGAGACCCGCCACCACGGCCGACGGGCGGTGCACGGTGTGCGCCGCCACCCGCCGCTCACGGGCGGGCGGGCTGATGCCCTCACCGGCGGGGCCGGCGCCACTGAGTTCCCTGCGCTCCCCGGCAGGGATCGGCACGGCGGTGTGCGTGCTGCTCGGCGCGGTGGCGGCGGCGGACGTGGTGTCGATCGCCGCCGGCATCAACGCGCGTCAGGTGTTCGCCGAGGGGAGCGCCGACGACTTCCTGAGGTACGACGAGGCGGCCATGGACCGGGCCGAGATGCTGTACCGGTTCTCCGGCTCCCCCCAGATGCTCACCTTTCTGGCGACGGCCGTCGTGTTCCTCGTCTGGTTCCGCCGCGTACGGCTCAACGCGGAGGTGTTCGACGCCCACGCCCAGCCGATGAGGCCGGGCTGGGCGATCGGCGCCTGGTTCGTCCCCTTCGTCAACTTCTTCCTGCCCTACCGCGTCGCGAGCGGCATCTGGACGGCGAGTACCCCGGCCGGCCGGCCGTTTGCCTCGCGGGCGCTGCTGAACGCCTGGTGGGCGGGGCTCATCGGCTCGCGGCTGTTCGTCGTATGGTCCGAGCGCCGCTACACCGCCGCCGAGGAGGTCGACGAGGTTCTGGACGCGTTCGGCCTGGTCATCGCGGCTGATGTGCTCGACATCGCCGCGGCCGTGCTCGCGATCCTGTTCGTGCGCCGGTTGACCGCGATGCAGGGCGAACGGGTGGCGCAGCGGGCCGCTCCCGTCGCCCCGATGCCGGCGGCGGAGCAGACCGGCTGACACCGAGCGGCGGTATTCAGACGGCTGGAGTGACGCTTTTCGGCCATTCGGCGCTGTACGCGATAAGACGACGCGCTACGTCCCCGTGCGTCCGAGCCGGGTACGGGGAGGCCGACGGGAGACGCCGATGAGCCTGCTCGAACTGATCGCCGCCGCTGACGCCCGAGGGCTCGCCGCGAGCGGGACCGCCTGCCTCGACCGGTGCCTGCCGCAGCCGGACGGGGCGGCCGACCCGGATCCGCTGCGACCGCTCTGGGCGGGCTGCGCCGACCCGCGGGACTGGCCGGACCGGCTGGCCGAGGCGCGCACGGCGCTGGACGCCCTGCCCGATCCGCCGGAGAGCGTCCAGCGCATCGCGAAACTCCTCGGCGAGGCCCCCGCGGAGCGGGCGGGCGAGGCACTGCGTACCTGGGCGGACGCCTGCTCGGTGCTGGCCCTGGACCTCCACCGCGGGCACGACGCCGCCCGCGCCGACGCCACGGAGCTGGTGGCGCGCTGCCGGGCCGGCGATCCGGACGGGGCGGGACCGCTGCTGTCGGGGGAGGCAGCCCGGCAGGTCCGGATCCTGGAGATGCTCGCGGAGATCGGGGACGGCGCCCCCACGGGAGCCGGGCTGCGCCAGGTGATGGACGTCTCGACCGAGGGCCAGCGGGTACTGAGGGCGGCGGCCTCGCGACGGGCCCGGGTGCGGGGCTGAGCCGGCGGCGCCCCGTACGCCGGCGCCACGACCCGCGTCGGAGCGGGTGAATGGAACGACGACCGGGGCCGCCACCCCCCACAGGAGAGGCCCCGGTCGTCTTCCGCGGGGCCGCAGGACGACCCCGTACTCATCTCAGCGCCGCGACTGCGTTTTCTGTCACACCGCACGGTGTCCGGTGAATGTTGCGGGTTGTACAAGTCATGGACGTGACGCCCGCCGAGGACGTAGCGTGCTGAGTCGCGCAGGGTGACGCGGCAGTGGTGACCAGCTGCGATTCGGGACAGCAGGGCAGGTTGAGGGAGTGCTGGGGGACGACGCGGGGCTTACTGCCGCGGTGCTCGCGGCGCAGGACGGGGACGAGGACGCCTTCCGTACTGTGTACCGCGCTGTGCAGCCGCGGCTGCTGGGCTACATACGGACGCTCGTGGGGGATCCGGACGCCGAGGACGTGGCGTCCGAGGCGTGGCTGCAGATAGCCAGGGACCTCGACCGCTTCAGCGGTGACGCCGACCGCTTCCGGGGCTGGGCGGCTCGGATAGCGCGCAACAGGGCCCTGGACCATCTGCGGATGCGCGGCAGGCGGCCCGCCGTCGGCGGCGACGAGACGGAGCTGTCGGGGAAGCCGGCCGGGTCCGACACGGCCGACGAGGCGATCGAGGCGCTGGCCACCGGCCGCACCATGTCGCTCATCGCCCAGCTGCCGCAGGACCAGGCCGAGGCCGTGGTGCTGCGTGTGGTGGTCGGTCTCGACGCCAAGAGCGCGGCGCAGACGCTGGGCAAGCGGCCCGGCGCGGTCCGCACCGCCGCGCATCGCGGGCTGAAGCGGCTCGCCGAGCTGCTGCGGGCGGACGAGGCGGACCGCGCGGACGGCGCGGGGAAGCCGGGCGGCGAAGGCGGTCTGCCGGTGGCCGGTCCTGTGGAAGGAACCCGCCCGCGCGGCGAAGGCGGTCTGCCGGCGGCCGGTCCTGCGGAAGGAAGCCGTCCGCGCGGCGACGGAGCAGCCGGCGGAGTGGGCGCGCCCAGGGGGCCGGGCGGTGACACGAACCCGGCGCAGTCCCCGCAGAACAACGGGGCGGGCCGGACGGTGGAACTCGGTGCCGTCCCCGCGCAGCGCCCCTCCCGCACCGGCCTGGTGGCGCCCGCCGGTGTGACGCATTCGCGTCTGTGGACGCAGAAGGACATGTGATGGCCGACGAGCAGCACGAATGGCTTGACAAGGAAGCGGCGGAGAAGATGCTCCGCCGCGAACCGGTCGACCCTTCCGACGGCCCGCCCCGGAACGAGGCCGAGAGGCTCGCAGCGGCCCTGGACGCCGTGGCCCGCACCGCCCGCCCCGCCGCCGGAGAGCTGCCCGGCGAGGCCGCGGCCCTGGCCGCCTTCCGCGCCGTCCGCCGCACCACCGCCCGTACCGCCGCTGTCGGCGCACCCGCGGCCCGGGCCGTGGGCGCGGACGACTCCGCCGAGTCCGGCATGCTCGCCCCCGTACACATACGCCCGGCCGGTTCCGGTACGGCGTCGGGGGCCGCGGGATTCCGTGGCCCCCGTCCCATGCGCTGGAGCCGGCCGATCCGTTTCGGTCTGGTCGCCTCCCTCGCGTGCTGTGCGATCGGCGGGGTGGCCGTGGCCGCCGGGACCGGGGTGCTGCCCGGCCCCTTCAGCCGGCACGCGCCGACACCGGCCACCTCGGTGTCGGCCGCGGCGTCCCCCAGGGAACTGGGCTCCGACCTCACCACCGACGACGGGACGTCGCCGCCGCCCGGATCCCCGGGCGAGGAATCCGCGCCACCGGACACGACCCGGACCGGCGGGCCCGCGAGCGGCCGCCCCGACGGCAGCGACCGCGCCCCCGCACCGACCCGTGAGAGGGACGGCGGCGGCGACAGCCGGTCCGGCGGAGCCGGGGACCACCAGTCCGCCGGCACCGGCACGACGTCGAGCCCGGGCGGCCAGGACGGTGACGGGACCTCCGGCGACAGCGGCGACGAGGCGTCCTGGTACGCGAAGACCCTGAAGGCCTGCCGCGACTACCGCGACGGCAAGCTCGACGACGAGCGCAGACGCCGCCTCGAAGCGCTGGCCAAGGGGGCCCGCAACCTCGACCGGTTCTGCGACCGGATGCTCGACCAGGCCGACGGGAAGAACGACGACGGTGCGGGCCAGGGCGACAGAGGCGACGACGAACCGGCCGGAAGCGACGGCTCGTCCGGCGGCTCGGGCACCCTGCCGTCGATCGGGTTCTCCACGGTGTCCCCGGAGCCCTCGGCCACCGCCGAGTCCACTGCCTCCGGCTCCTCGCGCTCCCCGTCGCCCTCGCTCGCGGCGCGCTGAGCCCGCTCGGCGCCCGCCCCGCCACCACCGGGTGTGACGTTTTCCGGCCGGTGGGCGCAGTAACAAGTGAGCCGACTGGTCATCGGCAGCGCCCGGAGCCGGGGTTCCCCCCGTACCTACGGCTCGGCGCAATGGCGCGGGCGGGACACGTTCCCCCGGTCCCGCCCGCGCCCCTCATCCCTCGCCCCGCTCCTGGCCTCACTTGTAGACGACGACCTTGTCGCCGTTGCGGACCTGGGCGAACAGTGAGGCGATCTTCCCCTCGTCGCGGACGTTGACGCAGCCGTGCGAGGCGCCGTTGTAGCCGCGGGCCGCGAAGTCCGATGAGTAGTGCACCGCCTGGCCGCCGCTGAAGAACATCGCGTACGGCATGGCCGTGTGGTAGATCGACGACACGTGGTGCCGGGACTTCCAGTAGACGGAGAAGGTGCCTTCGCGGGTCGGCGTGTACTGCGAGCCGAACCGCACGTCCATCGACGAGACGACCTTGCCGTCGATCATCCAGGACAGCGACCGGCTGTTCTTGCTGATGCAGATCACCCGGCCCGTCAGACAGCGCTTGTCCGGCTTCGCGGCCGGCCTGGTGGTCGGCGGGTTCAGCTCCGCGGCCGTCGGCGCGTGCGTCATGCCGAGCAGCTTCTGCCAGGTGACGGTGTCCGTCTTCCCCGTGCGGGACAGTCCGCGCTTGCCCTGGAACGACTGCACGGCGGTGACCGTGACGGAGCCGTAGTAGCCCGTGGGGCTGCGGTCGAAGTGGCCGATCTGACGCAGCCGGGCCTGGAGCTCGCGGACCTGCTTGCCCTGCGAGCCCGTCGCCATGAGCACCTCGGCCTGCGGATCGGCCGACGGCGTGGCTTTCGGGGTGGCCTTCGGCGTGGCCTTCGGCTTCGAACTCGGCTTCGCGCTCGTGGACGGCGTCGCCGACTCCGGCCTGTCCGTGCCGGGCTTGGCGTCCTCGGTGGGTGAGCTGCTCGCCGGCGACGGAGCGGCCGGCGCGCTGCCGGCGGCCTCCGCCTTGCATCCGGCGGTCACGGCGACCAGTGCCAGTACGGCGACGGCGGACGCCGCGCCCGCCCCCCGGCCTCCTCCGTGCGCGTGGCCGCGCCCGGTCCTGCTGCTGCGTATCATCTCGGCCCCCTGAATCTGCGGTATCTCATGGGACGGATTCCCGCTCTGCCCGGTTGCCGAATCCTGCGCATGATGGGGAAAGCGGCATCGAGGACCGGAGGATGTCAGGCATCGGGGCTGTGAGCAAGGTCCCAGCCCGGCCCCCTCCAACGCTTCGGGGCCCGCCGCTACAGTCCGTCGCGAAAGCCACGGGTACCAGTGAGTAGCTTCAGCGGGAGGCACAGCAGATGACGCGCGAGTCGGAATCGGGACTGCCGATCGAGCCGGTCTACGGGCCGGACACGCTCGACGGATGGGACCCCGCCGAAAAGCTGGGTGAGCCGGGCGCCTACCCCTTCACGCGCGGCGTGTACCCGTCGATGTACACCGGACGTCCGTGGACGATGCGCCAGTACGCCGGCTTCGGTACGGCCACCGAGTCCAACGCCCGCTACAAGCAGCTCATCGCCAACGGCACGACGGGCCTCTCCGTCGCCTTCGACCTGCCCACCCAGATGGGCCACGACTCCGACGCGGAGATCGCGTCCGGCGAGGTCGGCAAGGTCGGGGTGGCGATCGACTCGATCGACGACATGCGCGTGCTGTTCGGCGGGATCCCGCTGGACAAGGTGTCCACGTCCATGACGATCAACGCCCCCGCCGCGCTGCTCCTGCTGATGTACCAGCTGGTGGGCGAGGAGCAGGGTGTCCCGGCGCGGCAGCTCACGGGCACCATCCAGAACGACGTGCTCAAGGAGTACATCGCCCGGGGCACGTACATCTTCCCGCCCAAGCCCTCCCTGCGGCTGATCGCCGACATCTTCAAGTACTGCCGGGCCGAGATCCCGAAGTGGAACACCATCTCGATCTCCGGCTACCACATGGCGGAGGCCGGGGCCTCGCCCGCGCAGGAGATCGCCTTCACGCTCGCGGACGGCATCGAGTACGTCCGTACCGCGGTCGCCGCGGGCATGGACGTCGACGACTTCGCCCCGCGGCTCTCCTTCTTCTTCGTCGCGCGTACGACGATCCTGGAGGAGGTCGCCAAGTTCCGGGCCGCCCGGCGGATCTGGGCGAAGGTGATGAAGGAGGAGTTCGGCGCCAAGAACCCCAAGTCGCTGATGCTGCGCTTCCACACCCAGACCGCCGGTGTGCAGCTCACCGCCCAACAGCCCGAGGTCAACTTGGTGCGCGTCGCGGTGCAGGGCCTGGCCGCGGTCCTGGGCGGCACGCAGTCCCTGCACACCAACTCCTTCGACGAGGCGATCGCGCTCCCCACCGACAAGTCCGCCCGCCTGGCCCTGCGTACGCAACAGGTCCTCGCGTACGAGACGGACGTGACGGCCACCGTCGACCCGTTCGCGGGCAGTTACGTCGTCGAGAGGATGACCGACGACGTCGAGGCCGCGGCCGTGGAGCTGATGCTCAGGATCGAGGACATGGGCGGCGCCGTCAGCGCGATCGAGCAGGGCTTCCAGAAGAACGAGATCGAGCGCAGCGCCTACCGCGTCGCCCTGGAGACGGACAGCGCCGAGCGGGTCGTCGTCGGCGTCAACCGCTTCCGGCTCGACGAGGAGGAGCCGTACGAGCCGCTCCGCGTCGACCCGGCGATCGAGGCCCAGCAGGCGGCCCGGCTGGCGAAGCTCCGCGCCGCACGCGACCAGGGGGCGGTGGACGCGGCCCTGGCGGCACTGCGCAAGGCGGCCGAGGGCACGGACAACGTGCTCTACCCGATGAAGGACGCGCTGCGGGCCCGCGCCACGGTGGGCGAGGTGTGCAACGCGCTGCGGGAGGTGTGGGGGACGTACGTGCCGGCGGACGCGTTCTGAGGTGTCGTCGCAGGTAGGCCACTCGTGGGGTGAGCTCTCGCCGTTAGTCCGCGGTCCTGGATAAGCTCGTGAACAGTGGTCCCCGAAAGGAGGATGCCGTGGCCGTCATACAGCACGAGGAGCAGGTGCACGTGCAGGAACAGCCGGAGCTGACGCTCGGCGAGGCAGCTGACCAGCTCGCTCGCTCGCTGCCTGGGCATCGCGTGGAGATTCTCCAGGGGAGGCTCACTGTGACACCGCCGGCCGACGTATCGCATGCGCTGGCACTGTCCTGGCTCAGCGAGGAATTCGGCCCTCGGGCACGCAAGACAGGGCTCAGACTCGTCCAAGGGGTCGGTCTGTGGCTTCCCACCGGTCCGGAGGACCATGCGATCCCTGATCTGTCGGTCGTCGAGGCAGATATCAGAGACGCGCATGTCATGAAGAACTGCTACGCCCCCCACGTCTTCCGCATGGTCGTCGAGGTGACCTCGACCAACTGGGCCGACGACCTCGGCCCCAAGGTCGAGGACTACGCCCAGGCGGGCATCCCGGTCTACGTCGTCGCCGACCGCAAGCACGACCAGGTGCTGCTCTGCAGCGACCCGCGGGGCGGCGAGTACAAGAACAAGGCGCACCACAAGCGCGGGACATCGTTCGCTGTTCCCGACGAGGTCGGCGTGGAGATGGAGCTCTCGGTGGACCGGCTGCTCGACGGCGACGAGGACTGAGGGCGCCTTCCCCGTAGCGGAGCCCCCTCCTCCGGAGTGTCGTACCCCCGTGCGACACTCCGTTTCATGCTGGGTGTCACCGACCTTCCGACCTATCTCGCCGGCCTCGTGCTCATCGTTCTGCTGCCGGGGCCGAATTCGCTGTACGTACTGTCCGTCGCCGCCCGGCGCGGGGTACGGACCGGATACGTGGCCGCCGCCGGGGTGTGGACCGGGGACACCGTCCTGATGACGCTGTCCGCGCTCGGGGCCTCGTCCCTGCTGCAGACGACGCCCGTGCTCTTCGCCGTGGTGAAGTACGCCGGTGCGGGCTATCTGACCTGGATGGCGATCGGGATGCTGCGGACCGCGGTGTCGATGTGGCGCGAGCGGCATCGCCGGGTGGCCGCGATCACGGGCGAGGGAGCGGAGGGGACCGGGGCTCCGGCCACCATGGAGCGGCCCTACCGGCGGGCGCTGGTGGTCAGCCTGTTCAACCCGAAGGCGATCCTGTTCCTGATCTCCTTCTTCGTCCAGTTCGTCGACCCCGGGTACGCCTACCCGGCGCTGTCCTTCCTGGTGCTGGGCACCCTGCTCCAGATCGCCAGCTTCCTGTACCTGTCGATGCTGATATTCGGCGGCACCCGGCTGTCCGCCGCGTTCCGCCGCCGCAAGCGGCTGTCGGCGGGGGCCACTTCGGCTGCCGGCCTGTTGTTCCTCGGCTTCGCGGCGAAGCTTTCGTTCAGCAGCGTCTGACCGGGGCGGCCGGGCTGCCTACTCGTGCCAGGCCGTGCCACCGACGTTGTGGATCATGCGCTGGAGCACCTTGAGGGCGGCGACGAACTCCTCGTCGGGGATGCCGTCGTGGATCTCCGCGCGGGCGGTCGTGACGCTCTCGGCGGCACGGGTGCGCAGGGCGTGGCCCTCAGGCGTCAGCCGCAGCCGGGCCCGGGGGTCCTGGGTGACCAGACCCCGTTCGACCAGGGTGTCGATCTCCGGTTCCAGACCGGCCCCGGTGTCGAGGTAGCCGCTGAGCAGGGTGACCACGTCGGCGCGCGGCCGGCCCTCCTCGTCGGCGTCGACGAGCTGGTTGAGCACCCACCACGGGGGCTGGGTCAGTCCGTGGTCGGCGAGCGCGCCACGGATGCGGGTCACGGTCGCCTTGTGCGCGGCCCAGCTCCAGTAACCGATGGGCTGGCGGGCGAGTCCAGCGTCGTCATGTGAGTAGTCCATGCCGGCGACCTTAGGAACTCAACCGCGCTTGAGGTCAAGGCCCAGCGGTGCGGCGTACTCCGCGAGCCCGGCCGTGTCCTCGCCCGCCCAGCCGACGTAGCCGTCCGGCCGGACCAGGAACAGCCCCTTGCCGTACGCCTCGTAGTGGTCGATGCGCAACGCCCTGACCTGTGAACCGGCGAACTCCGGCAGGTCCGCGTCGGTGCCGACCGCCAGCAGCGTGAAGTGCGGGCCGCGGAAGACGTCGAAGAGACGGCGCCCGCCGCCCGCGGGCCCGTCCGGCGCCCGGTCGCCGGCCACCAGCGCGCCCGCGCTCCCCACCGACAGCGGCCCCGCGCGGTAGCCGAGGCCCAGCTGCTGGGCGGCCGCGCCCCGCTCCTGCTCACCGCGGTGGATCCGGGTGGACAGGCCGAGCATCTCGGCGGCGATCGGGCGGCGCTCCTCCTCGTAGCTGTCGAGCAGGGCGGCGGGCGCCCCGTGACCCAGCACCTGGCCGAGCTTCCAGCCCAGGTTGTACGCGTCCTGCACGCTGGTGTTGAGCCCCTGGCCGCCCGCGGGGGAGTGGACGTGGGCGGCGTCCCCGGCCAGGAAGACCCGTCCGTCGCGGAACCGGTCGGCGAGCGCGGCACGCGGCCGGAAGTCGGAGGACCAGAGGATCTCCGTGATGTCCTGCGCGTCCAGGTGCGTGCGTGCGGCGACCACCGCGCGCACCCCGTCCGGGGAGGTGTCCGGCTCACCCTCCTTGAACTGCGCGACCAGCTGGAAGTCCCGGGTGCCGGGCAGCGGGCACAGCGTGAGGAACCCCGCGTCGGTGCGCATCATGTGCCAGTTGAGCCGGTCGAGCGCGTCCTCGGCGACCCGGACATCGGCCACCAGCATCGGTGCCGGGTCCACCGTCTCCCCGGTCATCGCGACGGACAGGGCCCGCCGCACGGTGGAGCGTCCGCCGTCCGCCGCGACCAGGTAGGAGGCGCGGACCGGGCCGGTGGACAGCTGCGCGGTGACCCCGTCCGCGTCCTGGGCGAGCCCGGTCAGCGCGGCCGAGAACACCACGTCGCCGCCCAGTTCGCGCAGCCGGGCCAGCAGGATCTCCTGGGTGCGCCACTGCGGCATCAGCCACGGCTCCCCGTACGGCTCCGCGTCCGTCGGCGCCGCGACCCGGAACATGTGGTGCTCGCCCATCCGCTCACCGTCCTGCCAGACCATCCCGACCGGCGCGGGGCCCCCGTGCTCGCGGACGGCGTCGCCGACCCCGAGGTCGTCGAGGACCTCCCGGGTGCGGGGCTGGATGCCCTTGCCGCGCGAGCCGGGGAAGAGGGCGGGCGCCTGCTCGACGAGGAGCGCGGGGACGCCGCGCCGGGCCAGGTCACAGGCCAGGGCGAGGCCGCAGGGACCCGCGCCGACGATGAGGACCGAGGTCTCCGTGACCGTTTCCTTAACGCTGTTAAGTTCCATGCGTCGCAGTGTGTCCTTAACGCTGTAAAGCTGTCAAGGGCGGGCTGTTAACTTGGCACGGTGGGTACGACGAAGATCGACCGGTCCCGAGTGGCCGACACGGCACTGCGGCTGCTGAACGAGGTGGGCCTGGACGGGCTCAGCCTGCGCGCCATCGCGAAGGAGCTGGACGTCAAGGCGCCCGCGCTCTACTGGCACTTCAAGGACAAGCAGGCGCTGCTCGACGAGATGGCCACGGTGATGTACCGCCGGATGCTCGACGAGGGCCTGCCGGGCCCGACCCCGGACAGCTGGCAGGACCAGCTCGTCGCGTACAACAGCGGGCTGCGCGCCGCGCTGCTGCGCTACCGCGACGGGGCCAAGGTCTACGGGGGCGCGAGGTTCACCGGCACCGACCACGCCGACGGGCTCGAACGCCATCTGCGGACCATGGTCGACGCGGGCTTCGAGCTGTGGCAGGCCGTCCGGGCGGGCACCACCGCGTACTCCTACACGATGGGCTTCGTCAGCGAGGAGCAGGGCGTCCGCCCGATGCCGGACCAGCAGCGCGAGGGCTTCGACATCGGTGCACGCGCGGAACGCATGGCCCGCTACCCGCTGGCCGCCGCGGCCGGCGAGGAGATCTTCGCCCACTACGACGAACGGTTCGAGGACGGCCTGCGGCTGATCATCGCGGGGATCGAGGTGCGGTACGGGGGGAGGGGCGTGACGGGACGGGCGTGAAGAGGGGTATCACCCCGCCCGCAGGTACGCCGACGTCGAGACCCGCCCCAGCAGCCGCAGCCGCGAGGAGCCGCCCGCCAGGTGCTTGTCCAGGGCCTCCTGGACACCCGGCCACGACGCGTCGCCGTAGTCGTCCAGCACCACGACGCCGCCCGGGGCGACGATCTCCTCGACCCACTCCAGGTCGGCGGCCACCCCCTCCATGGAGTGGTCACCGTCCACGACGATCACCCCGTACTCCCGGTCGGCGACCTCGGCACGCACCTCCGGATCGGAGGAGAATCCCTGCCGGATACGGGGGTGATACGTCGAACCGGCCCCGGTCAGCGCCAGGTTGGCCCGTACGACGTCCTCGCGCACGGGCGTCCCCGTCGGGTCGGCAGGCTGGGACGTGCCCGGCTGGAGCTGCGAGCCGGCCAGCGGGTCGACGATGGTCAGGTCCGGCTGGATGCCCGCCCGGTGCACCATCCGGGTCAGTGCCGCCGCGAACAGCCCGTACAGCGTGCCGATTTCGAGAAGGGCGCCGTTCGGCGGAGCGAGCAGCGGCACCGTCGCCAGCCTGCCGCACACATTGGACGTGGATCCCGCCAGCCGCCCCACGCCGAGCGACTCCAGCGCCACCACGGTCCGGTAGGCGGTGACGACACTGCGCCGGGCCGTCGCCTCGTCCCCGTTCAACGCGCCGATCTGCCGTACCAGTTGGTCGATCTCCCGGGCGGGCGGGATCCGGTGCGCGCCCCTCCCCGTACCGTCGAGCAGCAGCCCCAGCGCGTACTGACCCCGCCGCAACTCCTCGGTGTCCCGCCGCAGTGCGGCGAGCTCGCTCCGCAGCGGTTCGGCGGCACGCTCCGTCCGCACCCGGATGCGGCGGTCGACCAGGGTGAGGGCGGGGCGCAGGGCGCGTTTCGTCAGACGGTTCTTCAGGAGGGAGGGCATGGGTGGGAACGTACGCGTGCGGAGGGGTTGCCTCCCACCACGCGCAGATGAAGTCTCGGTGTCGTCACGGCTGCCGGGGCAACCGAACCGCCCGCCCGCGCGTCCGCGCCCGGGGGATCAGGACCGTCGCCAGCAGTGCCGCCAGAGCTCCCGCCCCGGCCAGGCTCCCGGCCCGCAGCCCCGGCGGCCGGAACGCGCAGTCCACCGTCGTCCGGTCACCGCCCACCGGCACGGCGACCAGGCCGAGATACGAGTCGGCCGGACGTCCGTCGCAGCTCCAGCCCGCGATCCGGGGCGCGGCCAGCACGGCCACCCCGTGGGAGCCTGCGGGGAGTTCGGCTCGCACGCCGCTGCCGGTGACGTCGACGCGTGTCGCCCCGGCCCGCTTCAGCCCGGTCACGGCGGCGTCCAGGCGTCCCCGGTCCAGGCAGCCGAGAGCCTCGTGCGGAACCGTTCCGGCCCTGGCCACCCGCAGCGGGACCGCGAGCGGCCCGCCGCCCGTTCCCAGCATCCGCATCCCGGCCCGTCTCCCCGGCAACTCGCCGCGGAAGTCGGCCGGTTCGCCCGACGTGCCGAGCTGGGCCCGGCCGAAGAGGTCGGGTGCCCACAGATATACCTCGCTGTTCGCGGGGCAGTTCGCGGTCAGGCTGTACGCACCCGGCCGCACCCGGTAGTCGTAAGCACCCTCGTCCGTGGCGGCCGTACCGTCCGCGGCGCGCAGCGTGGTCGCGGGCACCGTGTACACGGCCGTGCCCAGCAGCTTCTCCTGGTTGCGGAACGGTGAACGGCCCAGCCGTGCACCGGCGTCGGCGGCCGGCCGGAGCGTGACCAGCGGGGGTGCGTCCTGCCGGGTGACGGTGACCGGGCGGCCGTCCGGGCGGTTCCAGCCCTGGTGCGGATCGCGTGGCATGCGGACCCGGGCGCCGACCGAGAACACCGCGTCGGTCACCGGGTTGTCCAGGCTGTGCAGGGCGCGGCCGTTCGACGTCCAGCCGGCGCCCAGCGCGAGGAACGTGCGGGTCAGCACATCCGGTGTGTGACTGCTGTAGTAGGCGCCGCCCTGCCCGCCGACCAGCAGCGGGTCGTTGGCGGTGGACTGCTCAAGGCCCGGGTCGGTGCGGTAGCGCGGCCAGCCGTCGGCGGCGGCAACCGCAGCGGCCTGGAGGTTCTGGCGCTCACCCCAGGGGGCGTAGTCGTCGAGCCGGTTCAGTCGCTGCCGGTCGGCGTACGCGGTCGTCGCGGCGGCCTGACCGGCCTGCGCCCCGACGAGCAGCAGGGCGGCGAGCACGGCGAACCGACCGCTGCGGGCCAGGACGAGCGCACCGGTCACGGCCAGCAGACCCGCCGCGAACAGCGGATACGTCCAGCCGGTGATCAGGGCGCTGGACGCGGCACCGGCCGCGATCAGCACCAGCACCCCCGCGCCGCCCAGCAGGGTCCGCCGGTCCGGCCAGGAGGTGGCGACCGAGAACCAGGCGGCGATCACCACGAGACCGGACAGGACGAACGTCTGCCGGAACGGGCTCCCGTTCGGTGTCGCGAAGGCATGCCACAGCAGATGCGTGGGCTCCCACTGCAACGACAGCGCGACCGCGGCCACCAGCCCCGCCCACACGAACCGTTCGGTGCGCGGCACGGCACGGTGGAAGGCCAGCGCACAGGCCAGCAGCAGGGCGCCGGTTCCGAGGAACAGCGCCGGACTGAAGAAGCTGTACGTGGCCGGCAGCAGCCTCGCGGCGACGTCCGGCCAGGCGGCAGGCGCGAACGCCCGGTTCCAGCCCGGGTAGGCGTGCCGGGTGCCGAGGAACACCGGCACCAGGACCGGCGCGGCCAGCCCGATGCCGATGAGTACCGTGCGTACCGCCCGCACCAGGCCCCGGACCCGTTCCCGCGACGTCCCGTCCTCCAGCAGCAGCCGCACCACCAGCACCAGGGCCGCCCCGAGCGTGGCCATGTACGCGGTGTAGAAGTTCGACACCCAGGCCAGCGTCACCAGGAGCGTGCCGAGCACCGGACGCCGCCCGGTACGCGCCCACTCACCGGCCAGGCACAGCAGCGGGAACGCGATCAGCCCGTCCAGCCACATCGGGTTGTAGGCCGCCTCGACGACCGACCAGCCGCACAGGGCGTACGAGGAGCCGAGCACGGCCGCCGCCCACTCCCGGCCGCGGCCCCGGCGCAACGCGGTGAGCAGCCAGGTCATGGCCGCCGCCGCGACGCCCGTCTTCACCAGCGTGACCGCGTACACCGCCAGGTCGATGCGGTCCCGCGGGAAGACCCCGACGAGCAGGGCGAACGGGCTGCTCAGATACGTACCGAAGTCCGGCAGGAAGCTGCTTCCGAAGCCGGACTGCCAGTTCAGCAGCAGCCCGCCGTCCGCCCGCCCGTGCAGCAGGTCCCAGAGCCGGGTGTGGAACGGGACGAACTGATTGCCCAGGTCGTTCACGCTGCGGGTGTGCGGGCCGAACGGGTAGCTGCGGGCCACCGCGTCCCCGGCACAGACGGCCGCGACGGTGAGCAGGGCGGCCAGCGCGGCGCCCCGGCCGCGCGGCGATCGGATTATCGACGGAGTCCTCATGATGAGTCGAATATGTCATCGAACATCGTGAAATCCCGGGCAGGGAAAGGCGGTTCACCTGATGGACGGCCAGGCTTCACCCAGCTGTCCCCGACCGGGCGGGCGACGCCCCGGACGGGTATCGCCTCAAGTGGATCAGCCCGCCGCCGCCCGCTTCAGGGTGCGGGCCTTGCGGGCGAGACGGCGGACCGTCGCGTTGCGCGGGATGAACGCCAGCTGTGCGGGAACGGCCCCCGGCAGCCCGAGCGCGGTCAGCCGGCGCCGTTTGAAGTACCGCCAGAGGGTGTCGCGGTGCCGGTCGAGGTAGCGCTCGGCCTCGGGGCGCAGCGAGGCCTGGATCTGCGGCTGCATCGCGTATCCGACCGCGGCGAGCAGGCCGGTCGGCTCGCCCCGGACCTGCTCGGCGGAGGGCAGCGACCAGCCGGTGACGGCGGACGGGTCCTCCAGATCGGGCAGCAGCGCGTCGACGATCGTCAGGGGGACGCGGTTGCTGTTCTGGTACGGGGTGAGCTGTTCCAGCAGTGGACCGGTGCCGACGCGGGCGACCGGGAGCCCGTAGAACGAGGCGGCGGTCAGCAGCGCGGTGGAGAAGCAGCCGACGACCAGGGCGGGACGCATCGTGTCGAACAGCGTCTCCGCGAGGACCGGGCTGTCGAGCACGGTGAGGTCCGCGCCGAGCCGCTCCGCCTCCTGCTCCAGCGAGCGGGCCCAGTGGGCAGGCGCGCTGGGGTGCGGCTTGAAGACGATCCGGGTGTGGCCCAGTGCGACGGCCCCGCGGAGCATCCGGGCATGCTGCTCCTCCTCCTGCTGCGGCGTGAGAATGCCCAGAGTGGCGAGGTACTGGCCGAGCAGCAGTGCCGGACCGGGGCCCCCGTCGTCGTCGGGCAGGTCCGCGGGGCCCGGCAGTTCGCCCAGCACCTTCAGGAAGACGTCCGTCGGCACGATCTCCGGCTCCACGCCGAACTCGGTGAGCAGCAGCGGCCGCAGGCCCGGTACCAGGTCGAGGTGGAGCAGCCGCCGGATGCGGGTGCCGACCAGCTGGTCGAGTCTGCTGCGGGTCGGGCCGTAACTCATCAGCCCGTCGGCGTAGATGTGCACCGGACTGTCGCCGAAGATCACGGCGAGGGCCTGGGCGGGATTGGCCTGGATGGACTCGCAGGCGAGCTCGACCGGACCGTCCCCGATGTCCCACGCCGCCCGCACGGCCCGTTCCCACAGCGAGGCGTCCTGGTCCCTGGGCGACCAGCCCGCCGGATGGAACGGCCGGATGAAGTCGTTCCAGGACCGCACCGCGTCGAACTCGGCGGCCAGCACCTCGAATCCGGGCCGCTGATGAAGCGGGGTGCCGAGCTCGGGGGAGGGAGAGGTGTCGCTCACGACGAGGATGCGCCGGTGCTCGGAGCGCGGACCGAACTGGCCCGCGCGCAGAGCGGCGACCAGGGTGGCGGCGGCGTACTGCGTGCACGCGGAGAAGATCTGGGTGGTGGACCGGCCGACCGGCGCGGTGTACGTGCCGGGCATCAGGCCGCGACCTCCCGGGAGACGGAGCGGCGGCGGACCCGTCGCAGCTGGCCCGCTCGGCGGTCGCCCAGCGAATTCAGCGTATCGGCGAGAACTTCCTGAGGCATGCGCCGCAGGGAAGCCGCGCTCATGGAGCGCAATTTCCGTGCCACTGCCGGTTCGAACCTTTCGATGGATTCCAAATGATGGGCCATGACCGCGCAATAGGTGCGCACTGCCTTCGGCAGCAGCCGGTCCGCCTCCGGATCCCGGGACGTTTCCTCCAGAACCTGATCGAAGGCCCTGATGAAGTCGAGCTGGCGTACATCACCGATCTGGGTGAGCGAGGAAGCGACCCCGCGCCGGTAGAAGACCCCCGGCAGGCCGACCACCGCGAACGACTCCGCCTCACGGTGCAGCCGCCAGATCCAGGGCCGGTCCTCGGCGGTGCGCAGCCCGTCCCGGAACCGGAGCAGCCCCGAGTCCGCGAGCCGCCGGTGATAGGCACCGGCCCAGGCGTACGCGTAGTCCACCGGCGTCGACCGGTCGGACGGCAGGATCACGTCGCGCGGGCGCAGGACGGTGTCGCGCAGACCGTGCGGGACCCGGTGCACGGTGCGCACCCGGTCCGTGAACTGCACATGGTCCGTACGGACGAAGTCGCACCCCAGCCCCGAAATGGCGGCCAGCAGCCGCTCGTAGTGGCCGGGGACGACCCAGTCGTCGCCGTCGAGGAACGTGAGGTACTCGCCGCGCGCCGCGTCGATACCCGTATTGCGTGCGGTGGCCAGGCCCCCGTTCTTCTCGTGCACGACCAGGACGGCACCCGGGATCTCGCGCTCGGCGCGCCGGAGGATCTCCAGAGTCCCGTCGGTCGAACAGTCGTCGACGAAGATGAATTCGAAATCATCACGGGCATTGGCCCGGAGACTTCGCAAGGTATCGGGGGCATAGGCCCGTACGTTGTAGAACGGCACGATGACGGAGAGCTTAACCACGCGTCACACGCTAGGCGGAGGTCCGGCATTTACCCTGGCCCTGATGGGGACGGCAGGTGAACGACGAATGTCGAAGTGATGAACCAGGTCCATTCCTCGCCGTGGGTGGGGCATTTGTGAGGGTGATTCGCCAAGCGTCGTCGGGCTGTTAACCCGCTGTTGCCGCCACGTTGGGCTGCGAATCGAAATGCCTTCCTAAGTTTTGGGACGTGCCCCCACGTACCGAAAAGACGAGCGCCCTCCGGGTCGCCGTCCTCGCCGACTCCGACACCCGATGGAAGTGGGGCGCGCTCACCGCGCGCCGGCTGACCACGGGCGACGGCGGCGCGCCCACGCCCCCCGCGCAGATCAGCGGACTGCTGCTCCGCGGCCGGGCGACGCCGACACCCCGCCAGCTCGCCGAGGTCGGCGACGTCGGCATCGACACCGACCGGGTGCGCGAGGTGACGGCCGTCGAGTTCCTGCACAGCGTGCGCGACGAGGGCTACGACCTCGTCGTCCTCGCGCTCGTCGGCGGCGCCGTCCAGGCGATGCTGCACGGCCTCGCCGCGCTCCGGACAGGGCCCCGGCCCGTCGTCGTCACCGGCTACGTCGGCGTCGTCTACGAGAAGCTCGCCGACGGGCTGCTGCTGCGGCACGGTGCCGACGTCGTCCTCGCCAACTCCCGCCACGACGCGGAGCGATTCCGCGCGGTGTACGAGGGAGTGGGCGCCGACGCCTCGGCCGTCACGGAGGCCGCCCTGCCGTTCCTCGGCGGCGCCCCGCACACCCGCGAACAGGGCCGCGACACCGTCGTGTTCGCCGCCCAGCCCTCCGTGCCGGCCTCCCGCGCCGACCGTACGTACCTGCTGCGCCGGCTCGTCGAGCACGCCAGGCTGCACCCGCGGCGCGAAGTGCTCCTCAAGCTGCGCTCCAAGCCCGGCGAGCACACCACGCACGTCGAGGAACTCCCGTACCAGCGCCTCGCCGAGAAGCTGCCCGGCGGCCTCCCGCCCAACTTCCGTCTCGTGTACGGGCACATGGGCGAGGTCCTGGACCGCACCGACCTGCTGGTCACCGTCTCCTCGACCGCCGCCCTGGAGTCCCTGCACCGGCGCATCCCCACCGCCGTCCTCACCGACCTCGGGGTCCGCGAGACCCTCGGCAACCACCACTTCATCGGCTCCGGCCTGCTCACCTCCTGGGACCACCTCGACGGCGGCGCCCACCCGGAGCCCGACAAGGAGTGGCTGGCCGGACAGGGCGTCGCCGCCGACGGCACCTACGCCACGGCCTACGACACCGCCCGCGCCAGGGTCACCGCCCTGCTCGCGCAGGACCGGCTGCCGGACCTCGCGCCCTACTACACACCCGCCACCGCCCCCGGCTACCTCCCGGGCATCCTCGCCCGCCACCACCTGGCCCCCGATGGCCATCCGCTGCCGGGCGCCGCCGAGCCCCGGGAGACCGGCCGGGTCAGGGGAGCGGTGCGCGAGGCGGTCCGCGACGCGGCCCGGGGCGCGTACCGCCACGGCGTCCAGCGGGTCGCCCCGGTCATCCGACGGATGGGCGAGCTGTGAACACCACCGCCAAGTCACCCAATGGAGCAGCGATGACGCAGCCCACCCAGCAGCCCGCCAAGCCGCTCGCCAAGCAGCCCACCGTGCTGGCCGTGATCCCCGCCCGTGGCGGATCCAAGGGCGTACCCGCCAAGAACCTCGCCCAGGTCGGCGGCGTCCCGCTCGTCGTCCGCGCGGTCCGCGCCTGCCTCGCGTCGAGCGAGGTGACGGACGTCGTCGTGACGACCGACGCCCCCGCCCTCGCCGAGACCGCGCGGGCCGCCGCCGAAGTGCTCGGCGAGAGCGGCCGGCTGCACTGCGTCCAGCGCCCCGAAGCCATCGCGGGCGACACCGCGACCAGCGAGGCCGCCGTCCTGCACGCGCTGGACCGCTACGAGGCGGAGCACGGCAAGACCGTGGACGTGGTGCTGCTCGTCCAGTGCACCAGCCCCTTCATCGCCCGCGAGGACATCGACGGCGTCGCCGCCGCGGTCGCCCGGGAAGGCGCCGACACGGCCGTCACCGTCGCCCCGTTCCATGGCTTCCTGTGGCGCGACGGCAGCGCGGTCGAGGACCACAACTACGGCGTCAACCACGACAAGAAGGTCCGCCCCCGTCGCCAGGACCGCCCCGAGGACCTCCTCGAAACGGGCGCCGCCTACGCGATGGACGCGGCCGGATTCCGTACCCACCGCCACCGCTTCTTCGGCCACACCGCGCTGGTGCGCACCGACCCCGCCCGCGTCCTGGAGATCGACGACCCGCACGACCTGGCCCGGGCCCGCGCCCTGGCCCCGCTCCTGGACCCGGCTCGGCTGCCCACCCGCGAGGACATCGACGCGGTCGTCCTCGACTTCGACGGCACCCAGACCGACGACCGGGTCCTCATCGACTCCGACGGCCGCGAGACCGTCGCCGTCCACCGGGGCGACGGGCTCGGCATCGCCGCCCTGCGCAAGGCGGGCGTCCCCCTCCTGATCCTCTCCACGGAACAGAACCCGGTCGTCGCCGCCCGCGCCCACAAGCTCCGCGTCCCCGTCCTGCACGGCATCGACCGCAAGGACCTCGCGCTCAAGCAGTGGTGCGACGAGCAGTCCATCGCCCCCGAACGCGTCCTGTACGTCGGCAACGACGTCAACGACCTCCCCTGCTTCGCACTCGCCGGCTGGCCCGTGGCCGTCGCGAGCGCGCACGACTCGGTACGCGCCGCGGCGCGCGCCGTGACGAAAACCCCCGGCGGCTTCGGCGCCATCCGCGAGATCGCGGCCTGGCTGCTCGGCCCCACCCTGACCGCTCCTTCCGCAAGCACCCCCCTCCCCAAGTAAGGAAACGCACCATGAGCACCTCCCGACTGCGCACCCTCGGCAGCCGCACCGCCGGCCCCGGCCACCCCGTCTACGTCACCGGCGAGATCGGCATCAACCACAACGGCGACCTCGACAACGCCATCAAGCTGATCGACGTGGCCGCCGAGGCCGGCTGCGACGCCGTCAAGTTCCAGAAGCGCACCCCGGAGATCTGCACCCCGCGCGACCAGTGGGACATCGAGCGCGACACCCCCTGGGGCCGCATGACGTACATCGACTACCGCCACCGCGTCGAGTTCGGCGAGACCGAGTACCGGGCCATCTCCGAGCACTGCGCCGAGCGCGGCATCGACTGGTTCGCCTCCCCGTGGGACACCGAGGCCGTCGCCTTCCTGGAGAAGTTCGACGTCCCCGCGCACAAGGTCGCCTCCGCCTCCCTCACCGACGACGAGCTGCTGCGCTCCCTGCGCGCCACCGGCCGCACGGTGATCCTCTCCACCGGCATGTCGACCCCGCGCCAGATCCGCCACGCGGTCGAGGTCCTCGGCTCGGACAACATCCTGCTCTGCCACGCCACGTCGACGTACCCGGCCAAGGCCGAGGAGCTGAACCTCCGCGTCATCAACACCCTCCAGCAGGAGTACCCCAACGTCCCGATCGGCTACAGCGGCCACGAGACGGGCCTGCAGACGACCCTCGCAGCCGTCGCGCTCGGCGCCGCGTTCGTCGAGCGCCACATCACCCTCGACCGCGCCATGTGGGGCTCCGACCAGGCCGCGTCCGTCGAGCCGCAGGGCCTGACCCGCCTGGTCCGCGACATCCGCACCATCGAGGCGTCCCTCGGCGACGGCGTCAAGAAGGTGTACGAGTCGGAGCTCGGCCCGATGAAGAAGCTCCGCCGGGTCCCGGGCGTCGTGGCAGAGAGCGGCGAGACGGCCCCGGCCGCCGAGCCGGTCGCGGTCTGACGGGCAGACCGGTGAACCTCGCCTTCGTCGAGAGCCCGGTCCAGCTCCTGAACGTCCTGGAGTGGGCCTACACAGAGGGAGGCGGCGGCCGTGTCGTCGCGGACGTCACCGTCGTCGTCCTCCCTCCGGTCGACCCGATGTCGCGCGGTCAGCTGCGCCGGATGGCGGAGCTGGCCCGCGACGAGGGCATCACCGTGCGCTGGCAGGAGGCGCGCGGCGACTCGGGCACCCCCCTGAAGTCGCTGCGCGCCCTGACCCGGCTCGTACGCAACGCCGACCACATCGTCATCGGGGACCCGTTCTCCCGCTACGTACAACTGCTGCTCTCCCTGGTCCGCCCCCGCCGGCTCACCGTGGTCGACGACGGCACCGCCACCATGGAGTTCGTCGCCCTGCTGACCCGCGGCGAGCGCCTGGTGCGCTGGCACCGCCGCGGCGGCTCCGGCCCCCGCGACCTGGCCCTGGCCCCGGTCTCCGCGACCGCCCGGCGCCGCTTCACACCGTCCGCGGCGCGCGAGGTCGAGCTCTTCACCGCGATGCCGGTGATCCCGCCGCCCGGCATCACCCTCATCCCCAACACCTTCTCCTGGACCCGCTCCCGCTTCGGCCCGCCGCTGCTCACCAAGGGTGCGGACCTGGTCGGCACCTCACTGGTCGAGACGGGCGTGGTCGACCGCGCTCAGTACCTGGAGGCGGTCGCCGCCCTGGCCCGTACGCACGGCGCCACCCGCTACTTCGCCCACCGCCGCGAGTCCACCGAGAAGCTCCACGCCCTGGAGGCCGCCACCGGCCTGGAGATCGTCCGCCCCGACCTCCCCCTGGAACTCATCGCCCGCCGCGGCCCGATCGGCCGCACGGTGCTGAGCTTCCCCTCCACGGTCGTCCACACCCTCCCGCTGGCCCTCGCCGGCACCGAGGTGAAGGTCGCGGTCTGCGACATCGCCCCGGAATGGCTCCGCGAAACGGCGTCCCCGAGGGCCCAGGGCTTCCTCGCCGGTGTCACGGAGACGGCACGCGACGTGCAGCGGCTGGCGCCGTGGCGGGCCACGGCGGTGACTACGGAGGCGTGAGCCCGAAGGGGCCGGCCGCATCCTCCGGCCACCCGTCGGAGTCATCGGCGATGTGGGTCTGCCCCCCGAGCGAACCGCGCCCGGTCCGCTCCACCGGGGCCGACAGCGGCACGTACGTGGGCCTCAGCCCCGGCGGCAGTTCGGACTGCCGCCCGAACACCAGGACATCGCCCGGGTCGATGCAGTCGTTGCTCGGGGTCGCGATGATCCCTGCCGACAGAAGAATCTTGGCCAATGCATCCTGCATGTGCAGAGCGACCGATCCGAGACGGCGGACGTCCGGTGCATGAAGGTCTCCAGCAGCGACCGCCGCCATTGCGGCGTTGGCCAGCCTGCCGTCACCATGCCAGCTCACGGACACGGCCGCCGAAGCCAGGTCCGCGTCGCGATGGACGTGGACCACCGCACCGGGCCGTGATTCGGAGACGTGGTCGGAGCGGAAAGCGGGCAGTCCGGCGAGCTGAAGCGCCTGGACGGCTTCGTCGGCCAACTCGGCGCGCACCGCGATCACCTCGTCGGAGGCGTGGTCGAAACCGTACCTGTCCTTCACTGTTGCGCTTCCTCGCATCCGATCGGCGTCTGGGCGGAGCGAACGGCGAGTTTACCCACCCCGCATTTACCCCACACGCCGCGACCCAGTCATTTATTCGTCTATGTGGCTGAACTTTTCTTGTTTCATGGTCAGTTGGCGGGGGAAGGGCCTTACCCTTCACCAGTGAACCACTCGATGCCCCGCGAGGGTGAAGCCCGGCCGCTCACGGAAGGGGCCCTGCCCGGCGCCCTGCCCGAACCCCTGCGCGCCGAGCTCATCGCCTTCCGCCGCGATCTGCACATGCACCCCGAGCTCGGCAACCAGGAGTTCCGCACCACCGCGGCCATCAAGGCCCGGCTGGAGCAGGCCGGCCTGGAGCCCCGGGTGCTCGCCTCCGGGACGGGCCTCATGTGCGACGTCGGGACGCGGGGCGAGGCGACGCGGCCCATGCTGGCGCTGCGGGCCGACATCGACGCGCTGCCGATCCCGGACACCAAGGCGGGCGTCCCGTACCGCTCGACCGTGCCCGACCGGGCGCACGCCTGCGGGCACGACGTGCACACCACCACCGTCCTCGGCGCCGGCCTCGTGCTCGCCGAGCTGGACCGGCAGGGGCTGCTGCCCAACCCGGTGCGGCTGATCTTCCAGCCGGCCGAGGAGGTACTGCCCGGCGGGGCGCCCGACGCGATCGAGTCGGGCGTGCTGGAGGGCGTCGGCCGGATCATCGGAGTGCACTGCGATCCGAAGGTCGACGCGGGCCGGATCGGGCTGCGGGTCGGGGCCATCACCTCCGCCTGCGACCGCCTGGAGCTGTCCCTGGACGGGCCCGGCGGCCACACCGCCCGCCCGCACCTGACCACGGACCTGGTCACCGCCGCCGCCAAGGTCGCCACCGAGGTGCCCGCGCTGCTGGCCCGCCGGGTCGACGCCCGGGCCGGGCTCGCGGTGACCTGGGGACGGCTGGAGACCGGGCACGCGTGCAACGTGATCCCGCAACACGCCGAGATGTCCGGCACGGTTCGCTGCCTGCATCTGGCGGCCTGGCGCGACGCACCGGACCTGGTGCACGCGGCCATCGACGAGGTGGCCGGAATGTACGGCGCCAAGACGGTGATCAACTACATCAGGGGCGTCCCGCCCGTGGTCAACGACGCAGCCGCGATCGATCTGCTCGGCGGCGCGATGACTGCCCGCCGCGGTTCGTATGCGATCGAGGACACCGAACAGAGCCTGGGCGGGGAGGACTTCTCCTGGTACCTGGAACACGTCCCGGGAGCGATGGCGCGCCTCGGAGTGCGTACCCCCGGCGACACGCGCGGGCTCGACCTGCACCGGGGCAACTTCGACGCGGACGAGGAGGCGATCACCGTCGGGGTGGAGCTCTTCACCGCTTCGGCTCTGCTCCACGGCAACCATCCGTAACCGGACAGGTCGCCCCTGGTTCACGACGATCCGATAACGGCTGCCGTACAGGTCATTATCTGACATCTACGCGCGTTACGATCGCGGCGAAACCAGCGCCGGAAGAGGCGCTTCGGTCAGGTTTGAAGGAGCCTTCCCTTGCGCCGGATCACTAGGATTGCCGCTGCGGGCGTCATGTCCGCGGCACTCGCACTCAGCGTTACCGCGTGCGGCGACTCGTCCTCGTCGAGCAGCAGCTCGGACTCGAAGGACAAGAAGACCGCCCTCGCGTACGACATCGGCGGCCGCGGCGACCAGTCGTTCAACGACGCCGCGTACGCGGGTCTGGCCAAGGCCGAGAAGGAACTCGGGGTCAAGGGCACCGAGGCCGAGCCCTCGGACGGCGAGTCGGACGCGGACAAGGTCCAGCGCCTCACGTCCCTGGCCCGTGCCGGGAACAACCCGGTCATCGGTGTCGGCTTCGCGTACGCGCCCGCCATCAAGAAGGTCGCGCCGAAGTTCCCGAAGATCACCTTCGGCATCATCGACGACGCCTCGGTGACCGGCCCCAACATCGCCAACATCGTCTTCAACGAGGAGCAGGGCTCCTACCTCGCAGGTGTCGCCGCCGCCAAGGTCACCAAGACCAAGACGGTCGGCTTCATCGGTGGCGTCGAGACCCCGCTGATCAAGAAGTTCCAGGCCGGCTTCACCCAGGGCGTCAAGGACACCGACTCCTCGGTCAAGGTGCTTCCGCAGTACCTGACCCAGCCGCCGGACTTCGGTGGCTTCTCCAAGCCCGACCTCGGCAAGGCCGCGGCCCAGGGTCAACTCGCCAAGGGCGCCGACGTGATCTACTCGGCCGCCGGTCTGGCCGGTACCGGTGCCATCGAGGCCGTCTCCAAGGCCGGCAAGTGGAACATCGGCGTCGACTCCGACCAGTACAACCAGAAGGGCCTCGCCGCCTTCAAGGAGTCCATCCTGACCTCGGTCACGAAGGACGTCGAGGACTCGGTCTTCAACCTGATCAAGTCCGTGGTGGACGGCAAGCCGCAGACCGGTGAGATCCGCTACGGCCTCGACAAGGACGGCGTCGGCCTGGCCATGTCGAACCCGAAGTTCACCGCGATGACCGACGTCATCGCCGCCGTGGACAAGGCCAAGAAGGAAATCATCGACGGCAAGATCACCGTCAAGACCACCCCGTAACGACTCCGGTCGTACGGCTGGTTTCCCGTGGGCCCGGAGCGCGCAGCGTCGCTGCTCCGGGCCCACGGGGTACTCCTTGCAGAAGTTCCGCCCGTTGCAGTGCACTCCCGGACAGGCCCAGGGCCTGTCGTCAAACTGCCGCGTTCCGGCCGCGCTGCGCGCATGCGTTTGACGATTCGGCAACGCTACGCGTGTAGACAGCCCTCGGGCGCGATAACTTCACCCCGCCCCCCAGGGGCTGTCCGACCCTCCCGCGTGGGCGACCCGCCCGCTGATCCACGTGGAACAGTCAGTCATCCCCTGCCCCTCCGCCTCCCGCTCCTGTCCGGCCAAGGAGAGTGCGTCATCAACGCGTCCAGCAGCCCCCCTGCCGTAGAACTGCACGGCATCACCAAGCGTTTCCCCGGCGTCGTCGCCAACCACGACATCGGCATCACCGTCCGCAAGGGCACGGTCCACGCCCTCGTCGGCGAGAACGGTGCCGGCAAGTCCACGCTGATGAAGATCCTCTACGGCATGCAGAAGCCGGACGAGGGCACCATCGCCGTGGACGGCGAGCAGGTCTCGTTCGGCAACCCGGGCGACGCCATCGCGCGCGGCATCGGCATGGTGCACCAGCACTTCATGCTCGCCGACAACTTCACCGTCCTGGAGAACGTGGTCCTCGGCGGCGAGAAGCTGCACGGCATCGGATCCGCCGCACGGAAGAAGATCCAGGAGATCTCCGACGCGTACGGCCTGGGAGTCCGGCCCGACGCGCTCGTCGAGAACCTCGGGGTCGCCGACCGGCAGCGTGTGGAGATCCTCAAGGTCCTCTACCGCGGCGCCCGCATCCTCATCCTGGACGAGCCGACCGCGGTGCTCGTCCCGCAGGAGGTGGACGCGCTCTTCGCGAACCTCCGCGAGCTCAAGGCCGAGGGTCTCACCGTCATCTTCATCTCGCACAAGCTCGGCGAGGTCCTCTCGGTCGCCGACGAGATCACGGTGATCCGGCGCGGTACGACGGTGGGCACCGCCGACCCGGCCCACACCACGACCAAGCAGCTCGCCGAGCTCATGGTCGGCAGCGAACTGCCGTCGCCCGAGACGCGTGAGTCCACGGTGACGGATGAGCCGATGCTCCGCGTCGAGGGGCTCTCCCTCACCATGACGGACCCGGACGGAGTCGTCCGCGACGTCCTGTCCGACGTCGGCTTCACCATCCACAAGGGCGAGATCCTGGGCATCGCGGGCGTCGAGGGCAACGGCCAGACCGAGCTGATCGACGCGCTCATCGGGATGAAGTCCGCGGACAGCGGAGTGATCACCCTGGGCGACGAGGACATCTCCCGCGTGCCCACCCGCAAGCGGCGCGAGAGCGGCATCGGCTACATCCCCGAGGACCGGCACCGGCACGGAGTCCTGCTGGACGCCCCGCTCTGGGAGAACCGCATCCTCGGCCACGTCACCGAGAAGCCCAACAGCCGCGGCTTCCTGCTCGACCCCAAGGCGGCCCGCCAGGACACCGTGCGGATCGTGCGCGAGTACGACGTCCGCACCCCCGGCATCGAGGTCACGGCCGCCTCCCTCTCCGGCGGCAACCAGCAGAAGCTGATCGTCGGCCGCGAGATGAGCCACGCGCCGAAGCTCCTGATCGCCGCCCACCCCACCCGCGGCGTGGACGTCGGCGCGCAGGCGCAGATCTGGGACCAGATCCGCGACGCCCGCCGCGAAGGACTCGCCGTCCTGCTCATCTCGGCGGACCTGGACGAGCTCATCGGGCTCTCCGACACCCTGCGCGTCATGTACCGAGGACAGCTCGTCGCGGACGCCGACCCCGCCACCATCACCCCCGAGGAACTGGGCTCGGCCATGACCGGTGCCGCCGCAGGTCACCTCGAAGCAGCACCGGAGGACGAGGCCTGATGAAGAAACTCGACAAGGACCGGCTGATCCTCGGCTTCGCCGGGCCGGCACTCGCCCTGGTCGTCGCCTTCGCGCTCAGCACCCTGGTGCTGCTCGTGTCGGACCGCGACCCCTTCGAGCTGTACCGGCTGCTGTTCGAGCAGGCGTCGTACTCCGACGTACAGGTACTGATCATCAACCAGGCCGGTACGTACTACCTCGCCGCTCTCGCGGTCGCGGTCGGCTTCCGGATGAACCTCTTCAACATCGGCGTCGACGGCCAGTACCGCCTCGCGGCGATGATGGCCGCGCTCGTCGGCGCCAGCGTCGACCTTCCCGGACCGTTCCAGATCGCCCTGATCGTCGTCGTGGCGATGCTGGTGGGCGCGTTCTGGGCCGGTATCGCCGGCATCCTCAAGACGACCCGGGGAGTGAGCGAGGTCGTCTCGACGATCATGCTCAACTCCATCGCGACCTCCCTGATCGCCTGGCTGATCCTGCCGAAGAACTTCGGTGACCAGGCAGCCGGATCCAACAACCTCACGACCGGCGAGATCCACGAGGGGGGCTGGTTCCCGGGACTGTCCCTGGGCCCCGAGTCCGGCGAGATCTACGGATTCACCTTCGTCGCCGCCGGCTGCGGCCTCGTGTACTGGTTCGTCCTCAACCGCACCCGCTTCGGCTTCGACCTGCGGGCCACCGGCGCCAGTGAGAGCGCCGCCCAGGCCTCCGGTGTGGACGCCAAGAAGATGATCCTCACCTCCATGCTGATCTCCGGCGCGGTCGCCGGTCTGGCGGGCATGCCGACGCTGCTCGGCGACACCCACACGTACAGCCTCGACTTCCCGGTCGGCATCGGCTTCACCGGCATCACCATCGCCCTGCTCGGCCGGAACCACCCCGTGGGCATCGCGCTCAGCGCCCTGCTGATCGCGTTCCTGGACAAGGCCTCTTCCCCGCTCGACCAGTTCGGGTTCGAGAAGGAGATCGCCACGATCATGCAGGGCCTGATCGTGATCTCCGTCGTCATCAGCTACGAACTGGTCCGCCGTTACGGGACCCGCCGTCAGCAGCAGAAGGTCGGCGAAGAGCTCGCCGCCGGCCACGCCCTCACGACCGAGAAGGAGGCGGCCCTGTGAGCACCAGCAAAGTCTCCGCCGCACGCGTCGCCCCCAAGAGGGGCGGCGGCCGCAAGCTCTCCCTGCCCGTCGTCCTGCTGATCATCGCCGGCGCGCTCGCCCTCGTCTCGCTGGTCCGGCTGATCAGCGGCGCGAACGACATCACCTCCGTCGGCCAGGTCGGGGGCGCCCTCGAACTGGCCGTTCCCATCGGCCTCGCCGGCCTCGGCGGTCTGTGGGCCGAGCGGGCCGGCGTCGTCAACATCGGGCTCGAGGGCATGATGATCCTCGGCACCTGGTTCGGTGCCTGGGCCGGATTCCAGTGGGGCCCCTGGGTGGGCGTCCTGTTCGGCATCATCGGCGGCGCGCTCGGCGGTCTGCTGCACGCGGTCATGACGGTCACCTTCGGCGTGAACCACATCGTCTCCGGTGTGGCCATCAACATCCTCGCCGTCGGCGTCACCCGCTACCTCTCGAACTTCACCTTCGCCGACGAGCCCGGCGGCTCCTCCAAGCAGTCCCCCCGCCTGGAGGAGATCGACAAGATCACCATCCCAGGACTCTCCGACTGGTTGCAGGACCTCCAGCAACACCACTGGTTCTTCGTCTCCGACCTCGCCGGCATCATCGGCGGGCTGGTGACCGGACTGTCCCTGCTGACCGTCGTCGCCCTGCTGCTGATCCCCGTCACCTGGTGGGTGCTGTGGCGCACGGCGTTCGGCCTGCGGCTCCGCTCCTGCGGCGAGAGCCCCGTGGCCGCCGAGACCCTCGGCGTGAACGTCTACAAGTACAAGTACATCGCCGTCGTCATCTCCGGCGGACTAGCCGGTCTCGGCGGTGCCTTCCTCTCCATCGTCGCCACCAGCATCTACCAGGAGGGCCAGACCGGCGGCCGCGGATACATCGGTCTCGCCGCGATGATCTTCGGTAACTGGATGCCCGGCGGCATGGCGCTCGGCGCCGGACTCTTCGGCTTCACCGACAGCCTCAAGCTGCGCGGCGGTGCGGAGAACGTGCACGCGATGCTGCTGCTCCTGGCGATCCTGCTGGTGATCGCCGCCTTCTGGCAGCTGTACCGGAAGAAGTACGTGGCCGCCGTGATCTCGGCCGCCTGCTCCGCGGTCCTGTTCACCTGGTACGCGCTCACGGACCAGGTCCCGAGCCAGTTCGTCGACGCCGCCCCGTACGTCACCACGCTGCTCGTGCTGGCCCTGTCGTCCCAGCGGCTGCGGATGCCCAAGGCGGACGGCGTGCCGTACCGCAAGGGCGAGGGCAAGTGACGACGGGCGTCATGACCGCGGCCGGCTGGGAAGCGCTGCGTACGGCCGCCCGGGACGCGATGTCCCGGGCGTACGCCCCGTACTCGGGCTACCCGGTCGGCGCGGCCGCCCGCGTCGACGACGGCCGCACCGTCGTCGGCTGCAACGTCGAGAACGCCTCGTACGGCATCGGACTGTGCGCCGAGTGCGGACTGGTCTCCCAGCTGCACGCCACCGGCGGCGGCCGGCTGACCCACTTCACCTGCGTGGACGGCTCGGGCGAGATCCTGGTGCCGTGCGGCAGGTGCAGGCAGCTGCTGTACGAGTTCGGCGGACCGGAACTCGTCCTGGAGACCCCGGACGGCTTCCGCACGCTCGACGAGATGCTTCCGCAGGCCTTCGGGCCCGCGCACCTCGGCTAGCCAAGCGCCGGACGGGCCCGCACACGGCGGGCCCGTCCGGCGTCTCTCTTCTCCTCTATGCGCGTAGAGTCAACGGGACTCATGCGTACGCACACGTACCGGCCGGAAGGACTCCAGGACATGGACGCCATCTCCGTCATCCGCACCAAGCGGGACCGAGGCGAGCTGACCCCCGAGCAGATCGACTGGGTCATCGACGCGTACACCCGCGGCGAGGTCGCCGACGAGCAGATGTCCGCGCTGGCCATGGCGATCCTGCTGAACGGCATGAACCGCACGGAGATCGCCCGCTGGACCGCCGCGATGATCGCCTCCGGCGAGCGGATGAACTTCGACGCGCTCTCCCGCCCCACCACCGACAAGCACTCCACCGGCGGCGTCGGCGACAAGATCACCCTGCCGCTCGCCCCGCTGGTCGCCGCCTGCGGCGCCGCCGTACCGCAGCTCAGCGGCCGCGGCCTCGGCCACACCGGCGGCACCCTCGACAAGCTGGAGTCCATCCCCGGCTGGCGCGCGCACCTCTCGAACGCCGAGATGCTGAACGTCCTCGACACCACGGGCGCCGTCATCTGCGCGGCCGGTGACGGCCTGGCCCCCGCCGACAAGAAGCTGTACGCGCTCCGCGACGTCACCGGCACCGTCGAGGCCATCCCGCTCATCGCCAGCTCGATCATGTCCAAGAAGATCGCCGAAGGCACCGGCGCACTCGTCCTGGACGTCAAGGTCGGCTCCGGCGCCTTCATGAAGACCATCGAGGACGCCCGCGAACTGGCCTCCACCATGGTCGCGCTGGGCACCGACAGCGGAGTGCGCACGGTCGCCCTGCTCACCGACATGGCCACCCCGCTCGGCCTCACCGCCGGCAACGCCCTGGAGGTCCGCGAATCCGTGGACGTCCTGGCCGGCGGCGGTCCGAAGGACGTCGTCGACCTCACCCTGGCGCTCGCCCGCGAGATGCTGGACGCGGCCGGACTCAAGGACGCCGACCCGGAGAAGGCCCTCGCGGACGGCTCCGCGATGGACGTCTGGCGCCGGATGATCTCCGCCCAGGGCGGCGACCCGGACGCCACGCTCCCGGTGGCCCGCGAGCAGCACGTCGTCACGGCCCCGTCCTCCGGCGTCCTGACCCGCCTCGACGCCTACGACATCGGTGTGGCCGCCTGGCGCCTCGGTGCGGGCCGCGCCCGCAAGGAGGACCCGGTCCAGGCCGGCGCGGGCATCGAACTGCACGCGAAGCCGGGCGACGAGGTCACGGCGGGAATGCCGCTGCTGACGCTGCACACGGACACCCCGGAGAAGTTCGAGTACGCGCTGAAGGCGCTGCCGGACGCGTACGACATCGCACCGTCCGGCACGCCGTTCGCCGCCGTCCCGGTGGTGCGGGAACGTATCGCCTGACCTGCTCCGACCTGCGACTTCCTCATACAGGTGAACGGGACCGGTGGACTGCCACCGGTCCCGTTCGGCATGCTGGACTCGGTGACGCACCGATAAGAGGAGACCGCCATGAGCGCACTCACCGTCGACCCCGCGCCGGGCTTCGGCCAGGACTGGGACGACCTCGTCCGGATCTGGGAGGAGACGGACGCGCCCGAGGGCTGCAAGGTGGAGATCATCGAGGGGATCGTCACTGTGTCGCCACCGCCGTCCAAGGACCACAACACCACCGCTGAACTGCTCCAGCGCAGGCTCTACGGCGTCATCCCGGAGGACTGGGGGATCTACCAGACCCTCGGCGTCTCCGTGCCGGGCCGGGCCGGACTCTACATCCCCGACCTCGTCGTGCTGCCGCGCGCGGTCGCCACCGGGCCGGGCAATCGCGTCCCGGCGGAAGAGGCACGGCTCGTCGTCGAGATCACCTCGCAGGCCAACGCCAACCACGACCGCATCGGCAAGGTGCACGGCTACGCGAAGGCCGGCGTCGAGCTCTTCCTCCTCCTCGACCCGTGGCACTCCGGCCGCCCCACCGCCACGCTGTACGGGGAGCCGGCCGACGGCACGTACCGCGTGCTGGACACGGTCGAGTACGGCGAGAAGCTGAGGCTGCCCGAGCCGTTCGGGCTGGACCTGGACACCGGGGTGTTCCCCGTCAGCTGAGACGCATCCCCGGCCCGCGATGAGTTTCACCCGTGCCACCGGTCTCCCAGGGTATGGATTCCTTGCCACCGGCCGTCCTCGTCGTTTCCGGGCGCCTCACCCGGGCCGGTACGCCCCGCCTCTGTGCCGATCTGGAGGCGATACTGACCGCTTCGGAAGCCGCCGTGGTCGACTGCGACGTGGGCGGCATCGTCGAGCCGGACCTGGCCTCCGTCGAGGCGATCGCCCGTCTGTCCCTGGTCGCGCGCAGGGCGGGCGGCAGGCGGCTGCGGCTGCGCGGGACGCCGCCCGAGCTTCAACTCCTCCTTGATCTGGTGGGGTTGAGCGAGGTGGTCGGGCTGGCGGAGACGCCGCTGTAGCGGCGGATCCGCGGAGTGCCGACGCGGCTGCGTCGAATCCTCTCGCCGGACAGGGGCACGCTCGCACCCGTCGCAGGGCCGGGCCCAGTCGGTGTTTTGGGCCCGGAGCGGGCCCGTGGACCTATGGTCGGATCGCCGTCGCCTCCCTAGTGTCTATGCGTGTAGATAAATGACGTGGGCACCTCAAGCGCTGGGTTCGCGAGGCGCCCACGTCGACAACTCGTGCCCGAATCAGCAGACCTGAGGGAGCGAACATGTGCGATTCCTGCGCAGCGGCGGAAGAGGCGACGGCGGAGGACCCGGAGACGCGCGCCGGCCTGTCCCGGCGGGGACTGATCGCCGGGACGGGGCTCGGGCTCGGCCTTGCCGCGCTGGGCCTCGCGAGCGGAGCCACGACGGCCTCCGCGGCCACGGCGAAGAACGGCAAATGGGCCAATCCCGCGCTCGGCCGGTTCCCCGCCGGCGGACACTACGGGGCTTCCCGGGGTGGCGCCGCGCACGCCGGTCAGGACGTCTCCAACTCGACGGGCACCGGTGTCTACGCGGCGGCCGCAGGCACGGTTGTCCGACGTTCGTGGGGAGGCGGCCTGACCGGCCGGACCGGCAACGCCCTGGTCATCGCGCACGGCAACGGCCAGTACACCTACTACGGTCACCTCAACGCCTACCGGGTCGCACTCAACGCCAAGGTCGCCGCGGGCCAGCGCATCGCCGACATGGGAGCCACCGGCAACGTGACGGGTCCCCACCTGCACTTCGAGACACACACGGGACGGCTCGGCGCCACGACCAACCCGGTCACCTTCATGGCGGCCCGGGGCGTCCACCTGGGCGGCGGCTGGCCCCGGATCGACCCCGGCGCGAGCGGCAGGACAGTCGTCGTCATTCAGTTCCTGATGAAGCAGCGCGGCTACGGCCTGGTCGCCGACGGGCAGTACGGCTCGGTCTCGTCCAACGCCGTCAAGCGCTTCCAGAAGGCCAAGGGCCTGGTGGCCGACGGCCAGGTGGGACCGGCGACCTGGCCGCATCTCGTCTACACCCTGCGAAAGGGCAGCGGATCCCACGTCCGGGCCCTGCAGAACGCGCTCAACAAGCGCAGCGCCGGTCTGGCGGTCGACGGCACGTTCGGCCCCGTCACCACGAGCGCCGTGCGCTCCTACCAGAAAGCCAACCGGTTGGTCGTCGACGGAGAGGCAGGCCCGGTGACCTGGCGGGCACTGGTCGGCTGACGGTGTGCCGGGCCCGTCGGCAATGCTCCGGCGAGGCCCGGCGCGATCGGGCCGAACCTCGGATCAGCCTCCGCCCACGGCCGAGTCGCAGACCACCCGGATGAGACGGGTCCGCGCGCCGGGCCCCGCCTCCGCACGCTTCGGCAGCACGTCGGACGCCCATGGCGCCGACGTGCCCTGGACCGGTACCGGACGCGGCATCGGAGTCGATGACAAGCCCGGCGCCGGAGCCGATGAAGCACCGGGCGCCGGGGCGGAGGCCGCGCCCGGTCCCGGCGACCGCTCCGCGGCCCGCGCTGCCGCCTCCGCGCAGTCGAACTCCGGCTGCGGACCCGGCTCCGCACCCGAGGCCGGCGGCACGACGCGGGCCGGCCCCGAGGTCGCGGCCGGCTCACCCACCCACTGCGTGAACCCCCACCCCGCGACGGCCAGCACCACCCACCCGGCAACCAGCCCCCGCAGCAGCCGCGGCCTCACGCGGCATCGGCGTCCAGGTGATCGGGCAGCCCGAACAGCGGGAACCAGCGCGGGGTGTCCAGGAAGCAGTGCATCCCCGTGATCGCCCCGTCCTGGATGTCGATGACCTGCACGGCCCACGGCACGAACCCGGGCCCGTCCGGATTCGGCTTGTAGTGCGCGAACGCCGGGGTGCCGTTCGCCGACGTGGCGATCAGCCGGGAACCTTCGCAGGACGCGCCGATCGACGTCATGAACCCCGCGATGTCGTCGTGCCCCTGGAGCCAGAGGTCGAACGGCGGCATGGTCATCACGGCGTCCTCGTGGAGGAGCGCGGTCAGGGCCTTCATGTCGTAACCCTCGAACGCCGCCACATACCGCTCCAGGAGCTTGCGCTGCTCCTCGTCGAGCGGGTCCGCCGCATCAGCCGTGGCGGCGTCGCCCTGGTGATCGGTCAGCGTGGCCCGCGCCCGCTGGAGCGCGCTGTTGACCGAGGCGACCGAGGTGTCGAGCAGCTCGGCGACCTCGGCCGCCTTCCACGCCAGCACCTCGCGCAGGATCAGCACCGCCCGCTGCTTCGGCGGCAGGTGCTGGAGCGCGGCGACGAACGCGAGCCGTACCGACTCACGTGCCACGGCGGCCTCCGCCGGGTCCGCGACCGACGGCAGGATCCGCCCGTCGGGCATCGGCTCCAGCCAGGTGTTCTCCGGCAGCGGATTGAGCGCGGCCTGCGCGAGCGGCGTCGGGCCGGACAGATCGACGGGCCTGGCCCGCTTGTTGCCCGCGTTGAGCATGTCGAGGCAGACGTTCGTCGCGATGCGGTAGAGCCAGGACCGCAGCGAGGACCGGCCCTCGAACTTCTCGATGTTGCGCCACGCGCGCACCAGCGTGTCCTGGACCGCGTCCTCCGCCTCGAAGGCCGAGCCGAGCATCCGGTAGCAGTACCCGGTCAGCTCGACCCGGTGTCCTTCCAAACGACTGTCGATATCGCTCGTCGTCGCCGTCAGATCAGTCATCGCTCTCGCTCACCCCTGTTGCGCTGTGACACCGCTCACTTCAGCACTTCGGAAGCTACCGCAGGGCACTGACAACGGGGGCGGGAAGAGCAGAAGCGGTCACGTCCCGGGCTTGCGCCCGTACACGTACACGTCGTCGCCGTTCTTCAACAGGTTCCAGTATGACTTCGCGTCGGCGGTGCGCATGTTGACGCAACCGTGCGAGCCCGGCGGGTTCCACATCTTCACGCCGACCGCGTGGAACGCCTGCCCGCCGTCGAAGAACTGCGAGTACGGCATCTTCACGTGGTAGATCGACGAGACGTGGTTCTTGTGCTTCCAGTAGATCTTCTTGGCACCGGTCCGCGTCTCGTACCCGTTCCGCCCGGTCCGCACCGGCACCGGTCCGAACTTCAGCTTGCTGCCGTCCTGGATCCAGGTGATCTGCCGGGTGAGGTCGACGCAGGCGATGCGCCCCTTGTTCGTGGGGCACTTCTTGGCCTTGTTCGGGGTCTTCCCGGCCGCCTTCTGGGCGGCGAGCGTCTGCATGGTGCGCCAGGTGACCGGCCCGGCGTAACCGATCGTGGGGGTGACGCCGTACTTGCTCTGGAACGACCGGATCGCCTTGCAGTCGGCGGCGGACTGCTTGCCGTCCACCTTCAGGTGCAGGTACTTCTCGACCTGCTTCTGGTACGGCCCCCTGGACGTCGTGCACGACGCCGCCTCGGCCGTGCCGCCGGTGCCGAGCACGAACGCCGGTACCGCCGTCAGACCGGCGACGGCCAGCGCGAGCCCGCGCCGCGTCCGTACACCCTTCACGTTCCGTATGTTCTCCACGACTCCCATAACCGCCAACTCCCCTTCGCGCACAGTGCGGTGATTCCGCCTGCTAGACGCGCGTCGGGGAGTGGATGGTTGTGCGCCGAATGTCTCAGTTCTGTACGGAGACGAGTCCGGCCGGCCGCATCCGCTCCGCGCGGGCCGCCCGCGTCCCGTACAGCGTGATCGAGACGACACCGAGTACGGCGGCCAGTCCCAGCGCGACCGTGCCCGCCCAGCCACCGGCGTGGAAGGCGACCGCGCCGAGCGTGCCGCCCGCGCTGGAGCCCAGGTAGTACGCCGACTGGTAGAGCGCCGACGCCTGGGCGCGGCCCGTGGTGGCGGTGCGGCTCACCGAGGACGAGGCGACCGCGTGCCCGGCGAAGAAGCCGGCCGTGATCAGGACCAGGCCGAGGAGCACGGCCACCAGCTGGTCGGCCAGCGAGAGCAGCAGACCGGCGGCCGTGGTGGAGACGGCGAGGTAGAGCGCACCCCGGCGCCCCAGCCGGGCGACGAGCTTCCCCGCAGCCGCGGAGGAGACTGTACCGACCAGATAGACGAGGAAGATCGACCCGACCACACCCTGCGGGAGGCTGAACGGCGCCTCGACGAGCCGGTAGCCGATCACCGTGTAGACCGCGCCGAACACCGTCATGAACAGTGCGCCGATCGCGTACAGCCGCCGCAGCAGCGGATCGGCGAGGTGCCCGCCGACGGTCCTGGCGAGGGCCTTCGGGTTCAGCGAGCCGGGAGAGAAGTGCTTGGCCCGGGGGATCATGAAGTGGAAGACGACGGCGCAGGCCACGGCCAGCAGCCCGACCGCTCCGAGCGCGGCCCGCCAGCCCCACGCCTGGGCGACCCAGCCGGTGAGGATCCGGCCGCTCATCCCGCCGATGCTGTTACCGGCCACGAACAGCCCGATCGCGGCGACGAGCGCCTTCGGCCGGACCTCCTCCGCCAGGTACGCCATCGCGGAGGCGGGCAGACCGGCGAGCGCCGCACCCTGGACCGCGCGCAGCGCGATCAGCCAGCCGAGCGAGGGCGCGAACGGCACGAACAGCCCCACGGTCACCGCGACCACCAGCGAAGCGGTCATCATCTGCCGCCGCCCGAACCGCTCGGACAGCGCGCTCATCGGCAGCACACACAGCGCCAGCGCACCCGTCGCGGCGGACACCGTCCAGCTCGCCTGCCCCGCCGTGGCGCCGAAGGAGGCGGAGACGGCGGGCAACAGGGCCTGGGTGGAGTAGAGGAGCGCGAAGGTCGCGACACCGGCGGCGAAGAGCGCGAAGCTCATCCGGCGATAGCCGGGGCGTCCGGGCTCGAGCCGGTCTGCGGTGGCGGACGCGACGGGAGCGGCTGCGGCGACGGGGGACGACTGGGTCGAGGCGGCCACGATGAGGGTGGACGCCCCGGTACTGGCAGGAGGCATGCCACGAACGTATGCCGCCGCCTTTCATGCGTCCAATGCACAAACGCGCAATAATCAATCCCATGGCGCATCAGCACAGCTCACAGCCTCGGCTGTCACCAAGCAGTTACGAAGAAGACATCCGCGCGGTCCTCGCGCCGCGCCTGGCGTACTTCGAGGCCGTGGCCCGCCACGAACACGTGACCCGTGCCGCGCACGAGCTCGGCGTCCCCCAGTCCACGCTCTCGCGGGCCATGGTCCGCCTGGAACAGGACCTGGGCGTGGCCCTGTTCGCCCGCAAGGGCCGCACGGTCTCCCTCACCCCCGCGGGCCGCACCTTCCTCGGCTCGGCGGAACGGGCACTCGCGGAGGTGGAGAAGGCCGCCGACTCGGTACGGGCCGACGCCGACCCCACCGCCGGCAAGGTCGCCTTCGGCTTCCTCCACACGATGGGCTCGGAAACCGTCCCCGCCCTCATCCGCGCCTTCCGCGTCGACCACCCCCGGGTCCGCTTCCAGCTCGTCCAGAACTACGGCGAAGCCATGATCGAACGCCTCCGCGCCGGCGGCCTCGACCTCTGCCTCACCTCACCCGTCCCGGACGCCCCGGACCTGGTCGCCCGCCGCCTGGACGAACAGCGCCTGCGCCTGGTCGTCCCCGAGGACCACCGCCTGGCCAGCCGCCGCCGCATCCGCCTGGCGGAGGCCGCCGACGAAACCTTCGTCACCCTGGAACCCGGCTACGGCCTGCGCCGCATCACGGACGACCTCTGCACGGAGGCGGGCTTCGTCCCCCGCGTCGCGTTCGAGGGCGAGGAGGCGGAGACCCTGCGCGGCCTGGTCGCGGCCGGCCTGGGCGTGGCCCTGCTCCCGCCTCCGGCGGTGGCCCGCCCGGGGGTGGTGGAACTGACGGTGACGGCACCGCGGGCCGCTCGGGAGATCGGGGTGGCGTGGCTGGACGGTCACCCGGACACCCCGCCGGTGGCGGCGTTCAAGAAGTTCCTGCTGTCGCGGCGGGGGAATTTGCTGCCGGACTGAGGGACACGGCTCAGTACGGAGCCATCACCAGGTCGCCGATCACCTGGAGCCCTACCTGCGCGGCCAGCCAGGGCGCGCGCTCGGCCTCGATCTGCTTCACGTGGACGAAGACGGTGTGATCGGTGGCCGGTTGCTCCAGGTCGAGGTCGCGGACGTTGACGCACAGGGTCACGAAGGCGCCCCTGGATCCTCCGTAGCCCAGGCCTACCTCGGGGGCGGCCGGCCAGCCCTCGAAGTCCCACCGCACGGTGGCTGGGGTGTCATGCAACGATTTGAGGAACGGTCCCACCGTCTCCGGGTCCGCTGCCCGGGCCCTCACGCGAATGGGCAGATGGGCCGACGGATCGTCGCCGGCCTCCGACGACGCCTCACTGTCACCTTCGGCGTACCACATCGCCCGCGGCAACACCTCCAACAGAGGCGTCAGGGTTCTTGTCGAGGAGACGCGTGCCTCGTAGTCGATTTCGAGCTCTCGCAGGTCAGCGATCGCAAGCAACCGCTCGACAACGCGCAGCCCTTCCGACAGATCGGTGGTTCTGAGGACGGGTTGCGCATACGAGTTGGCCATGGGCGGTGATTCTGTCGAGCTCAGCGCTGCGGCGCGACCAAGTTTCGTACGCCGAACGCCTCTCGGCCCCGTAGGCCTCCAGGCATGTCCGCCGGCGAATCGGCGGCGATCAGGGCACGGGAGTGCCGCTGATCAGGACGCGGCGGTGGACGCGTACGCCGTGAAGTCCGACCAAGCGGCCGTGGAGACGGCGAATGGGCGCCGGTCGGTGTCCTTGGAGTCGCGGACGTGGACGGTGCGGGCGGCCAGGGCGACCTCGACGCAGTTGTCGCCATCGCCGCCGCTGTAGCTGCTCTTGAACCAGTTCAGCTCTGTGGTGCTCATAGCGCTCCTCGCATCCGTTCCAGCAAGCTCACCGTAGCCCGGCAATCCAGGGCCTGGGAACGCAGCTTGCCATAGCGCTGGAGCAGGATGCTGACTTCGCTCGGAGCGGTGAGCAGGGCGCTTGAGCGGTGGCCCTCGGTGTAGCCGAACCACTGGTTGGCCTGGCTCTCGGCCAGATACATCTGCCCGTCGATCCCCGTGTGGTCCTGTTGTCGGAGCGGCATGACCTGGATCTCCACGTTGGTGTACCGCCCGATGTGCAGCAGGTGGTCGATGACGAGGGCGGTCACGCGCGCCCCGCCCACCTGGCGCTCCAGGATGCCCTGCTCGATGACGAAGCTGAAGGCGGTGTTGGGGCGTTCGCACAGGAGCCGCTGACGTTCGAGCCGAGCCGTGACCTGTCGTTGAATCTGTGTCTCCGTGAGAGGCGGCAACTGGCGTTCAAACACGGCCCGGATGTATCCCTCGGGCTGTAACAGCCCAGGAATCCCCCGGCACTCGTACGCATACAGCGTGATCGCTTCCTCCTCGATCCCCGCCCACTGCTGGAACCAGGAGGCGAGCCCGGCCCTCCTGCGCAGACTCCGCGCGGCGGCGCCGAGGACCTTGCCCGCGACCGCCCCCAGGGCCTCCGCTGCCCGTTCCGGGAGGTTCTCCGGCGGGAACCGCTTGCCCTGCTCGATCTTGGCGATGTAGGCGGGCGAGTACTGCACGCGGGGTGCGAAGTCCTCCTGGGTGAGGCCGGCGGCTTCGCGCAGGGCCTTCAGTACGGCCCCGAACGTCCGCAGGCTGTCGGACAGCTCGGGCTCGCCGCTCGTCGTGGTGCTCTCGTGGTCCGCCGTCATCGCCGCCCCGTCTTTCGCGCATCGATCAACGCGACAATGATCACGGACGGTTACCCACCCCGTCCAGAGCGTCAACCCATACAGAGGGATCTGTATGGGTGTTGTTCCTGCTGGCGCGGGTGGTCCAGGCGGAACGCTGGGCGCATGACAGCACTGCAAGCCCAACCGCCCGTAACCGTAAGCGTGTTCGTCCAGAGGTGTTCTGCCACCCGCCGGGGCGCGACCCTCGCGCGGCGGCTGGCCGTGTGGAAGCTCGACGCCTGGGGGGTCCCGTACGGCACGCAGCTCTCCGACACCGTGGCCCTGCTCGTCGCCGAGCTCGCGGCCAACGCGGTCCTGCACGGGCGGGTTCCGGGGCGCGACTTCGAGCTGCGGCTCGTGTACGCGTACGGGACCGGAGTCGTACGCGTCGAGATCTCCGACACCCACGAGGCCCGCCCGGACCCCGCCGCCGTGCCCCGGCCCGACCCGGAGGCCGACGGGGGCAGGGGCCTCCTCATCGTGGAGGCCCTCGCCTCCCGCTGGGGCGTGAGCGATCGGGTCGGGCCGGGCAAGACCGTGTGGGCGGAGGCGGGACCGGTTGCCCGGTGAGAGCCGAGCGGGTCCGGGTCCGGCTCCGTCAGGAGAGGGGCTCGTGGTTGGCCCAGACGACCTTGTAGGCGTGGCGGGACTGCCAGCGCTTGATGACGTCATCGAGGCCGGGGGCCGTGAACGAAGCGTTGAGGGCGTCGAGGCCGGCGAGGGCGATCTGCACGATCGCGGTGGCCGTGGGTAGGGGGCTGTGCTCCTCGGCGGGTACGCGGATGTGGCGCGACGCCGCGAACGTCTGGATCTGCCCCGAGTCGCGCATGACCTGTTCGATGTCCTTGAGGAACTGATCCAGCTCGGTGTCCGGGACGGGCTCGGTGAAAGAGACGATCATTGTGTGGTGAATCATGGGTCAATCGAACCTCGCCCCAGGAACGAAGTCCAAGACCGATTGATTCTTCGGCGATAACCTGGAGGCATGAGTGATCTGGAGACGCGTGAGCTGGAGTACTTCGTCGCGGTCGCCGAAGAGCTGCACTTCGGCCATGCCGCCGCGCGCCTCGCCATCGCACAGCCGGCGCTGTCGAAAGCGATTCAACGGGTCGAATCCCGACTCGGCGTTCAGCTGCTCCTGCGCTCCAGCCGCCGCGTGTCGCTGACCCCGGCCGGGGAGGCCCTGCTGCACCACGGCCGCCACGCGCTCAACGCGGTGAGCGCGGCGGCCCGGAGTGCGCGCCGGGCCGGTGACGTCCAGGCGCAGCTGCGGCTGGTGATCAAGCCCGGTGGTGATGCCAACCTGCTGTCCGGGATCCTCGCCGCGTACGCCGGTCAGCCCGATGCACGCAGGGTGGACGTCCTGTTCGGCGGCGCCACCGACCGGGCCGACTATCTGCGTGACGGCAGAGCCGATGTGGCGCTGCTGTACGCGCCGTTCGACGACCTCACGGGACTGGAGTCCGAGACGCTGTTCGTCGAAGGGCGCGTGGCGATTCTGCCCCGGGACCACAGGCTGGCCGCGTACGACGAACTGCGCATGGCCGACCTGGAGCACGAGACGCTGCCGCGCTGGAAGGGGGTGCCCGGCGGCGGGACCGGGCCGGAGATCGGGGACGTGGCGCAGATGACGCAGATGATCATGCTCGGCCGGACCATCGCGATCCTGCCGCGCTCGTCCGTCGAACCGGTTCACCCGGGGCTGGTCTACAGGCCGGTGGTCGATGCGGCGCCCAGCCGCCTGGTCGTCGCGTGGTCGCAGCTGGACCAGCGGCCCCTCGTCGCCTCGTTCGTCGCCGCAGCGGTCGCCGCGAGCCGGTCGCAGCCGGGAGTTGGCGCTGGGGCGCGTCCCGACAGGCTGAGTCGTACGAACTCGTCCAAAAGATGACAGCCCTTAGACCAGGGCGTCCTTGTAGTAGAAGCTGGCCCGCTTGTTGGTGTCGGTGGCCGATGTCGTGGAGGCGAATCCGGTGACCAGCCGGGCGGCCGTGGGCTTCGTGGTGTCCGGGATCTGGATCGCGAGACCCTCGGGCTCGCGGAAGGCCAGGCTCTTGCCGGCCTCGGAGAGGCGGCGTTCGGTCCGGGTTCCGGTGTTCCAGTCGATGACCGACTGGTAGGTGTTGCCCGGTGCCGGGTTGGTGCTTCCGTAGGCCGAGCCCTCCAGGAGGTAGAGGTACTGGCCGAAGGTGGTGAAGCCCTGGAACGGCGGCGGGCTCGCGATGTCGGTCGGTTGCATGACGTGGGCGAGCTGGGTGTACGTGCCCGCGGTGAAGGTCGCGAGGTCGTACAGGCCGAACTGGAAGGCGCCGCCCAGCCGGTATCGGAGCGCGAGCCGCTTCGACGCCGGGTCGATGGCGATGGTCGTGCGGTCGGCGCCTGCTACCGGGGTGAACTTGGCGACCTTGGACGAGTTCGCGGTGAGCACCGTGCCGTTGGCGAACTTGAACCGGCCGATGCGGCTGCCCCAGCCGATGTTCTTGGACGCGTCGGTGGGGTAACTGGGGTCGGGTGCCTCGACGGATTCGGTCTCTGTCCACAAGTAGGCGCCGTTGCCCGACGGTTCGACGGCGATGGAGACGCCGTGGCCGAAGCCCTTGAGGTACATGCGGCCGAGTTTGGCGCCGGTCCAGTCGAGTTCGGTGACGCAGAGGTCGCCGTACTTCGCCCGCTCGTCGCCGGTGTACGTGCGTGTCTCGCCCGGGAGCTGGCGGCTTCCCTGCACCAGGCTCACGACGTACAGGTGCTTGTTGGTGTTGTCGAAGGAGAAGGACTGCAGGACGCGGGTCTCCTGGAGGGCAATCTCGCGGAACAACTCGTTGGACGGGTCCTTGAGGTCGAAGCGCGTCGAGGCGCCGACGGCGGCGCCGGCCGGGCCGCCGCTCGCCAGGGTCATTGCCGTGCCTGCCGCGGCCACGCCGAGTGCCCCGGCAGCCCAGGCGAACAACTGACGGCGTCCGATCGCGGATCTCTTGCTGTCCATGACTGAATCCCACCCTCTGCTGGCCTTGCGCTTCGGCCGTCGGCGCACGGTCCGGTGCGCTGCCGCAGCCGGAATGCCGTAGCCCTCCGACGGCGGGGCAGGTCCGGCCCGACCGGGATTGAATCACCAGATCGCCCCCCGCGCCACCACGGGCCGAAATGCGCTGTCCCGGACGTAACTGCAGGTCAAAGGCCTGGAGGCAATGTGGCGTGTGTCACTGTGAGGTGTGGGTGATCGGTCGCTTAATCGCAGGTTGCGGATGATTTGTAGATCTTCTTTGAATCTTCTCGCTGATCTAGCCTCTGCTCGGACTGTCTGTCACCGGCCTGTGCCGAAGCCGTGAGCGGCGGTCTGCTGCGCTGCCGGACTCGGAAGGCGGCTGTCCTTCAGGGGTGGGAGTGAGCTTTGTGATGTCCGGACGGGTGAGACAACTGGCGCTGGTGGTGTCCGGCGCGCTGGTGACAGGGTTGCTGGGCGCCCAGGTACCGGCCGTGGCCGCGGCGTCGGCCACGGTGGCGACGGCCCGGGACCAGGTGAACGTGGCCGCGCAGAAGCCCGGCCGGGCGCGCGGTGACGGAGCAGCCGAACCGACTGCGACGAAGGCGCTCACGCCGGTATGGCCCAAGAAGGCCAGAGCCCGGCTGGACCTGTCGGCCGTTCCCGTCGGGTCGGCCCTGCCCGTGGCTCCCGAGGGCGCCGCCGATCCCACGAAGGCCGCCGCCGTCCGGGTCGGACCCGCACCGCGCGGTGAGGCCCGGATCAAGTCCGAGGCCGTGCAGGTCCCCGCCGACTCGCCGTCCGACGTGGACGTCGAGGTGCTCGACCGGGCGGCACTCGCCCCGGTCGGTGCGGCAGGGCTCGGCGTGAAGGTGACGCGGCGCGACGGCGAGGCCGAGGCCGGCCCCGTCGAAGTCACCCTGGACTACTCCGACTTCAAGTACGCCTACGGGGGTTCCTTCGCCTCGCGCCTGCGCCTGGTCAAGCTGCCCGCCTGCGCTCTCACGACCCCCGAGGCGAAGGGCTGCTCGGCCGGCAGTACGGACTTCGTGAAGGCCACGAACGACGTCGAGTCCGGAACGCTCACGGCCACCGTCCAGGCGGACGCCGACCCTGCGGCGACCGCGCCGCCGGTGCTCGACCAGGACCTGTCCGGGCTGCGCTCGGGGCAGACGCTGCAGGCGTCGGCGGCCGTCGCGTCCGGCACGGTGTACGCGCTCGCCTCCTCCTCGTCGTCGGACGCGGGTGACTACCGGGCATCCACGCTGAGCCCCGCCGGTACGTGGAACGTGTCCACCGGGTCGGGCGCGTTCACGTACAACCTGCCGATCCAGGTGCCCGAGCCGCCGACGGGCGACGCCCCCGGCCTCGCACTCTCGTACAACTCGCAGTCCGTCGACGCGATGACGTCCTCGGAGAACACCCAGGCCTCCTGGTCCGGTCTCGGATGGAACCTGGGGATCGGCTTCATCGAAAGGCGTTACCGGGGATGCCAGGACGACGGGACGGGAACCGGCTGGGTCGGTGACCTCTGCTGGGACTCGCCGAACTCGGCCAAGGAGATCGACGGCGCGGTCTACGTCATCAGTCTCAACGGCGTGACGTCCGAACTGATCCAGGACAACGGCGGCACCGGCTGGTACCACGTCAAGGACGACCCGGGCTGGCGGGTCCAGCACCTGACCGGTGGGCACGGGTCGGACGACGAGTACTGGGTCGTCTCCAGCCAGGAGGGCATGCGCTACTACTTCGGCTGGGGCCGCTCGGAGCGGACCGGCGGGGCCACGAGCTCGGTCCTGACCGTGCCGGTGTTCGGCAACGACGCCGGCGAGCCCGGTTACAGCGGCGGTGTCGGTGTGCAGACGCAGGCCTACCGCTGGGGCCTGGACCGGGTGGTGGACGCGCAGGAGGTGGAGTCGGCCTACTTCTACGAGAAGGAGACCAACCACTACCGCTCCGTACTGCTCGGGGACAAGGCGCGGTCCTACGACTCCGCCGCCTACCCCGTCCGGATCGAATACGGCTGGGCCTCGCAGATCCCCGGCGCGCAGCTGCCCGCCAAGGTGGACCTGTCCTACGTCGGGCGCTGCGTGGAACGCATGGCCGACAAGGACCCGCTGGCGAGCGAACCGGCCGCGTGCCCCGGAATTTCCACCCACGCCGCTTCCTACCCCGACGTACCCACCGACCTCATGTGCGACGGCACATCGGCCGACGACGGCTGTCGCACCATCACGGGTGAGACCTACTCGCCGACGTTCTTCGCGACCAGGATGCTGTGGGACATCAAGACCTATGTCCGCGACAACGACAGCGCGGCATGGGATCCGGCGATGCAGTACCAGATGAAGTACGGGCTGCCGAATCCCGAAGGCACCGTCGACAGCACGCTGTGGCTGGACTACATCCAGCGCAAGGGGTACGGCGACGGTGACGACATCACGCTGCCGACGATCAACATCAACGGCGAGTGGCGCGACAACCAGCTCGGCGGTGGGGTGCTCAACTTCCGCCGGGTGACGCAGATCCACGGTGACCTCGGGTCGTTCACCGACGTCACCTATCGCAACTACGACGAGCAGGACCGCTGCGACATCGACAGCCTGCCCAGCGAGTCGAACAACACCCAGGCCTGCTTCAGGCAGAAGTGGACGCCCGAGGGCGCGACCGAGGCGAAGACCGGGTGGTTCAAGAAGTACGTCGTCTCGAAGGTGAGCGTGGATCCCGGCCCGGGGGCCGGGGCGGCGAACGACGGCGATCCGGTGATGACCACCACCTACGACTATGTGGGCAAGCCGGCCTGGGCGTTCCCCAACGACCCGCTGACCAAGGACGAGGACGAGTCCTGGACGGACTGGCGTGGTTACCAGCAGGTCGAGGTGCACACCGGGACCAAGGACAACGCCGCGTCCGTCTACCACTGGCTGTACCGCGGCATGGACGGCGACCGCACGTCGAAGACGGACCCTTCCGCGACGCGGAGCGTGACCGTTTCGGACGGGGACAACGCGACCTCCAGTGTGACCGACCATGCCTGGCTGAGCGGCCGGGAGCTGGAGACCAGCCTGCGGGACGGCTCGGGTCAGTCGCACCAGCGGGTCTGGCACGAGTACTGGACCCACAACACCGCGCAGTACGACGGTCTGCCCGACGCCCGGTTCGTGCGTGAGTCCAAGACCACCACGCACGAACTGACGTCCACCGGCTGGCGCGAGCACATCGTCAAGAACGAGTTCGACGACGCCGAACCGGCCAGCACCAAGTACGGCCTGCCGATGCGCACCAACGACTGGGGTCTCACCGACACGGACGACAACCGCTGTGTCACGTACGGCCGCGCCTACAACACCGACCTGTTCACCGATTCCGCCGTGCAGCGCTGGATGGTGATGACGGACGAGACCCGGCACTACGCGGCCGACTGCGCGGCACGCGGCACGGCCAACGCGGACGCCTACGAGGTGACGCTGTACGACGGCGCCACCTCCGTGGACACCAACAAGCCCGTCGACGGCAACATCACGGCGTCGCGGAGGTACACCGACTCCACGCACTACCGGCAGACGACGTTCGGCTACGACGCGGCCGGGCGGATGACCTCCAGCACCGACGGCAAGCAGCAGACGACGACCACGGTGTACAGCCCGGCGACCTCGTGGCCCGTGGACGGGGTCAGGACGACCGTCCCCGACCCCGACGGGACCGGCCCGTCGACGGCGTCGAGCAGTACCACCTGGTACTCACGACTGTGGGGCACTCCGTACCGCATCCTCGACGCCAACGGCCGCACCACCCGGGTCGTCTCCGACTCGGTGGGGCGTACCCATCAGGTGTTCAAGCCCTCGCAGATCGGCGCCTACCCCGACGGAACCCCGTCGCTGCAGTTCGACTACGCGGTCACCACGCAGGACAACAGCGAGGGTGTGCCGGACCTGGTCGCGGGAACCCCGCCGAAGATCACGACCCGGACGCTCCAGACCGGATCGACGGTCGCGACCAGTCACAGTTTCACCGACGGCCTCGGCCGGGTCAGGGAGACGCAGACCCCCGCGGCCACCGGAACCGGACGGACCGTCGTCTCCACGCGCTACGACACGTCGGGCAACGTGACGGGGACCAGCGCGCCGTTCTACAACACCGGCACTGCCGGCTCGGGCATGGTGCTCCCCACCGTCGACAGCCTCCCGTCCTACACGGACCTCGTCGTCGACTATGCGGGGCACACCACCCAGACCCGGCTGATGACCAAGGGCAGTCCCCAGATCCAGAACCAGGCGTCGACCAACTACCACGGTGACTACACCACCGCCGTTCCTCCCGTGGGCGCCCGCACGAACACGTACACGAACGTCTTCGGCGAGATCACCAGGATCGTGGAGTTCGGTCCCTCGACCTACAGCACCCTGTACGAGTACACCCGCAGCGGTGATCTCGCGAAGGTCACTGACGCGAAGGGCAACATCACCCGCTACACGTACAACTGGCTGGGCGAACGGCTCTCCACGACCGACCCCGACGCGGGTACCTCGTCCGTCACGTACGACGAGAACGGCAACGTCGCGACCGTCACCGACGCCAACAACGTGACGCTGACCCACACCTACGACCGTCTCGACCGGCCGTTGACCATCCAGAACGGCGCCACGCTGCTGTCGAGCAGGACGTACGACTCCGTGCCCGGGGGAATCGGTCTGCAGGCCTCCGCCACGGCCTACTCCGGGGGCTTCGGCTACCGGACCGACGTGACCGGCTACGACGTCAACGGCCAGCCGACCGGCACCCAGGTCGTCATCCCCGCGGACGGATCGGGACTGGAGGGCACCTACGCGGCGTCCTACGAGTACGACGCCGCCGGACGCCAGAGCAGCATCAGCTACCCCGCCACGGCAGGCCTGCCGGCGGAGAAGGTGACGAGTACCTACGACGCCTTCGGCCTGCCCGAGAAGGTCCTCAGCCCTCTCGCCACCTACGTCGACGCCACGGACTTCGACAACATCGGCCGGCTCGTCGGACGCAGTTACGGAACCGCTGCCACCACGCCCACGACGGCCCGGCGCACCTACACCTACGACGACGTCACCGGTACCGGCTGGCTGAAGAACATCAGCACCACCACGAGCAGCAAGGGCATCGTCCAGAACGACGACTACCTCCGTGACGCCGGCGGGCAGCTCACCGACCTGACGGACAGACTCACCTCGCAGCGCCAGTGCTACACCTACGACGAACTCAACCGACTCTCGAAGGCGTGGACGTCCGCAAGCGCGGCCGGGTGCGGCGGGCCGTTCAGCCCCGACCTCGCCACGGGGACCGATCCGTACCAGCTCGACTACACCTACGACGGCATCGGCAACCTGCAGAAGGTCACCAGCACGACGGCTGCGGGCAGCACGGCGCGGGACTACGTCTATCCCGGCTACTCCGCCGACCAGCAGACCTACACGCCCGGTGCGGCCCGCCCGCACGCGGTCGCCGGCGTCAAGTCACCGGCCGGCACCGACACCTACGCCTACGACAACGCGGGTCAGATGACCTCGCGCACGGTCGGTGGCGTGACCACCGGCTTCGTCTGGAACGAACTCCACCACCTCGCCGGGACGACGGGGGCGGACGCCGGAAGCTACGTCTACGACGCGGAGGGCAATCTCCTGCTCCGCAGGAGCAAGGACGGCAACACCCTCTACCTGGGCAGCCAAGAGGTGAGAAAGGCCGGCAGCACAGCCGCCCGGGGCACCCGGTACTACGCCGGCGGGACCAGCGCCGTCGCCATGCGCGTCGCCGGTACCGGTGACGGCACCGTCACCTGGCTGATGTCGGACCAACAGGCCTCCACACAGGTCGCCGTGGATGTGGCGACCGGTGCGGCGGTCCGCAGACGCTACCTTCCGTTCGGCGCGCAGCGCGGCAGTTCCGGACTGCCGGCGGGAACCGACCGGGGATTCCTCGGCAAGTCGGAGGACAGCGTCCTGGGCATCAGTATTCTCGGTGCCCGCCTCTACGACGCGAACCTGGGCCGTTTCCTCAGCGCCGACCCGGTCAGTACACCGTACGACCCACAGAACATGAGCGCCTACAGCTACGCGCGCAACAACCCCGTGGGCCTGTCGGACCCGAGCGGCATGGCCCTTCCGGAATGCCTGACGGGCGAGATCAAATGCCAGGGCGGACTGCCGGTCAGCAGCGGAGGCAAGGACCCCGCACCTTCGGCCCCCTCCATCAAGTACGACAAGGGGTTCCGTGCCGACATCGTCCATGACTCGCACGGGAACAAGTACCGGATAGGCGAAGAGCCGGGCATCACCCGTGACGAGATCGACGTCCGCAACTACATGAACGACCGCGAACGGCAGCAGGGCACCTTCTCGGACGGCAAGGACGGCGGCAGTGGTACGGAATACCGGCCGGTCAATCCCATCAAGGGGCAGAAGCGCGGCAACGGCACGTCCGACCTGGTGCGGCTCACCTGGAAGGACGGCAAGTTGATCAAGGTGGACTCGGTCGACATCTACACGCCGCTGGAGGGGAAGAACGGGCCGGCTCCGATCCTCAAGAGCGTCGGCAAAAAGGTCGGGCAGACGGATGAGGTGATCGTCTACTACAAGGAGGGAACGGCCGCGGCGGCGGACAAGATAGGAAAGGCCCTCCCCAGCGATCTGAAGCTGAACGACGTGCACATCGTGGCGGAGGACGGAAAGTACTTCCGCAGCTTCGGCGGTGCGGGCTCCGCCCTCGGTCCTCCCGAGACCCCGTCCACGCCCCGGCCGAGCGTCGACCCCCCGAAGACGGGCGGTACGCGGGCGCCCATGGGCGGAAAGATGATGCGCGGCGCGGGTATTCTCGGCGAACTGTTCCTTTGGTACGACGCGTACAAGGTCGCCAAGGGCGACGACGTCTGCCCGTGGCCCATGGAATGTGCTTCACCGGAAATCCTTTAGGAACAAGGCCCGTCGTCATGGCGGAGGAGGGGGCATTCGACATGCTGGATGACCTGACGTCTTTCATCGCCGCGACGACGGGCCTTGCCGTTTCCTCGGTCGAGAGCGCTCGACCGCCCCGGGGAGGCGTGCTCCACGGGTTCGCCTGCCCGCCCGACGCGCGCACGGACGCATGGCGGCGGCTTCGCTCGGAGTTCTCCAGGACGGGGCTCTGGCCCTTCGTCAGCCATCAGCGGCCGACGGACTGGGACTGGGACGAGACGCGGTCGGGAGCCCAGCACGTCGCGGAGCCGGCCGGTCACCGCCCCGTCCTGGAAAGGCTGCTGGCGGAGCAGAGCGGACAACTGAGGCTCGGTGTTCCCGGTGCGGGGCCGCCGGCCGACGGACTCGACGCGCTGGTGGAATCACTGACCCGCGCCATCGGTGACGGGGCGGCGCCGGCCCGGGGACTCGACCCGGACGAGGTCTTCGCCCGGCCGCCCGGCTGGATCTGTCTGGCGCCTGTCGCGGACCCGTCCGGCCTGCCGGAACTCCTCGACGCACCCGACACGGTCAACTGGACGTCGGACGCGCCCGACGCGACCCTCGGATACGCCGACCACTCGGCCGTACTCCGTGAATGGAACGTGCGTTACGGCGCCGTGCCCTACCAGATCGGGAGCAGGACACTGGTGCTCGCCGTGAAGCACCCGCCCGTGTCCCGGCGGGAGACCGCACGCGTGGCCCTTGAGCAGTTCGCCTACTGCCCTGATCTGGAGCAGGTCCTGGGCGGCCCCGTCGCGATCGCGCAGCGCCAGGCGGGCGCGGACCGATGGTTCTTCCACTGGGACTGAACCCCTCTCCGCCTCACCCCCGCAACGACTTCCCGAACCCCGCGGCCAGCGGCATCCGCAGGCCCAGCGGGGGCGGGGCCGCCAGGGCGTCCGCGACCGGGCGGGCGTAGCCGCGGCCGAAGAGCGAGCCGCGGACGAAGTCGGCGGCCAGGGCGGCTACTTCGGCGTGGTGCTGGCGCAGTGCGTGGCCGTCCGAGTGGACCTCGAAGCGGCAGGTGTCGCGGTTGGACTTCTTCGCGCGCTCGGCCAGGCGGAACGACAGCTCCGGGTCCGAGCGGGCGTCGTTCGTGCCGTGGATCAGCAGGACCTGGCGGCCGACCAGGTGCTTGACCGGTTCCGGTTCGGCGTCCGGGTCGCCGGGGAGCCAGGGGGCCATGGCGAGGACCGAGGTGACCGCGGAGTGGCCGCCCGCGCGGAGGGCGGCGCGGCCGCCCATGCCGTGGCCGGCCAGGCAGACGGGGATGTCGCCGTAGCGGCGTACGACCTCGTCCACCGCCCATTCGGCGTCCGCCGCGTGGTGGGCTTCCGTCGTGTTCCAGCCGCGGCATCGGTAGTGGACGACGTGGGCGGCGAGGCCGTCGGTGCCGCCGGCGCGGGCCAGGGACCGGGCCAGGGGGAGCTGGAGGGCGTACGTGAGAGGGGAGGGGCGGCGGTGCGAGTAGGGCTCGCCGTCCGGGAGCAGCAGGACCACGCCGCTGACCGTGGTGGATTCTCCGGCCGTCCTGACGGCCCGTCCCAGCCTTGCAGCAGGCAGGGGGAGTGCGCGCTGTGCCATGACGTAACAGTGTCAGAAGGGCAGGTGTACGCCACCCGTATTCGCGGTCTCTGTTACGTATCGGCGGGCCGCGCCCGGCGGCGCTCCGCGCGGGTGGGGCGCGGTCTCTGTTACGTATCGACGGGCGGCGTCCAGCGGCGCTCTACGCGCGTAGGCGTTAGAGTGCGTGGATGATGAGCCCGACCCTCAATGTGCCCGGCCAGGATCAGATCCGGCGTGCCCCCAAGGTCCTTCTCCACGACCACCTCGACGGCGGCCTGCGCCCCGGGACGATCGTCGAACTCGCGGCGGCGGGCGGCTACGACGGCCTCCCGGAGACCGATGCCGACAAGCTCGGCATCTGGTTCAGGGACGCCGCCGACTCCGGGTCGCTGGAGCGCTATCTGGAGACGTTCGCCCATACGTGTGCCGTGATGCAGACCCGCGACGCGCTGGTCCGGGTCGCCGCCGAGTGCGCGGAGGACCTGGCCGCCGACGGTGTCGTCTATGCCGAGATCCGGTACGCCCCCGAGCAGCACCTGGAAGCCGGTCTGAGCCTCGAAGAGGTCGTCGAGGCCGTCAACGAGGGCTTCCGCGAGGGAGAGCGCCGGGCGCGGAAGGACGGGAACCGGATCAGGGTGGGCGCGCTGCTCACCGCGATGCGGCACGCCGCACGGTCGCTGGAGATCGCGGAACTGGCCAACCGCTACCGCGAGCAGGGCGTCGTCGGCTTCGACATCGCGGGCGCCGAGGCGGGCTTCCCGCCCACCCGGCACCTCGACGCCTTCGAGTACCTCAAGCGCGAGAACAACCACTTCACCATCCACGCCGGCGAGGCCTTCGGCCTGCCGTCGATCTGGCAGGCCATCCAGTGGTGCGGCGCCGACCGGCTCGGCCACGGCGTCCGCATCATCGACGACATCGAGGTCGCCGAGGACGGCAGTGTGAAGCTCGGCCGCCTCGCCTCGTACGTACGGGACAAGCGCATCCCGCTGGAGCTCTGCCCGACGTCCAACCTGCAGACCGGTGCCGCGGCCTCGTACGCCGAGCACCCGATCGGGCTGCTGCGCCGGCTTCACTTCCGGGCCACCGTGAACACGGACAACCGGCTGATGAGCGGGACGAGCATGAGCCGGGAATTCGAGAAGCTGACCGAGACCTTCGGATACACGCTCGATGACATGCAGTGGTTCACCGTCAATGCGATGAAATCAGCATTCATTCCTTTCGATGAACGTCTGGCGATGATCAGTGACGTCATCAAGCCCGGATACGCCGAGCTGAAGTCCGAATGGCTCTTCGAGCAGACCGCTGCGACCAGCGTGTCTACCTCGGTCGCCGGCTGAACGGACGCCTTCGGGGAACGGCCGGGAATCACTTTCCCGGCCGTTTTCCGCGTTTTCCGATGTTTGCGGGACGGGCAGAAGGCTGACTACGTTGCAGAGCCGCTCACATCCCCTTCCCCAAGGATGAATTTCACATGAAGCAGTCTGCTGCCAGGACTCTCGGCGTCGCCGCTCTCGGTGCCGCTTTCGCCGCTGCCGCCGCCGGTACGGCGTCCGCCTCCGCGCTGCCGCTGGAGGCCGCGACCAGCGCCCTGCCCGTCGCCGGCGCACTGGCGAACGCCACGTCGACCCTGCCGGTCCAGGACACCGCCACCGAGCTCCTCGGCACCAGCCAGACGAAGGTCCTGGGCGACGCCACCGCTCCCGTCCAGGGGCTCATCGGCGGGATGCCCGCCGGTGGTCTGACGACCAGCGGTCTGTCGGCCAACGGGCTGCCCCTCGGCCGCTGAGGCACGTCACACACACGCCTGTGGGCGGACACCCGGTTCCGGGGTCCGCCCACAGGCGTTGTGCGTACGGGGCTACCAGTCTGTACGGGACTACCAGGCGGTCGCGGCGGACGACGGCCGCTCCTGGGGGAGCAGCAGCCACAGCGCCAGGTAGAGCAGGAACTGCGGGCCCGGCAGCAGGCACGAGACGACGAAGATGATGCGCATGGTCCTCGCCGAGGTGCCGAAGCGCCGTGCCAGCGCTGCGCACACCCCGCCGAGCATGCGTCCGTCACGGGGGCGGGCAAGTGCGGCCATGGTGGGCTCCTTCGCGAACCGTTGCTGAATTACCGAGGAGGGAGCGGGTCGTTGCGCTCCCGGTGTATCCAGGATGGCCCGGGCAACGGGGCAAAGCGTCGCTCTACGGGGCGATACCGACCCTGGAAATCGTCGGGGTCGATCCCTGAGAGGCCGACAGCGACGAGGGCTGGGCCGTGCGCGCCGCCCGGGGCAGCAGGCGTCCCCGCTCCACCTCGCGGCGGCGCTGTCGCGCTCGCCAGGCCGGAACGACCAGGACATGCGCGAGAGCCACGCCGACCGTGTTCAGGAGCAGCGAGTCGACGTCGACCACCTGGCCGGGCACTCCGGTCTGGCCCAGTTCGATGGCCAGCGAGATCAGCGCCCCGGCCGCGACCGTACGGGTCAGTGACGCCCACGGGGAGACGAGAAGCCGGCCTCCGGCCAGCGGCAGCAGCACGCCCAGCGGGGCCAGCAGCAGGAGCTGCTTGCCGATGTGACGGGCGGCGGCGACCGGGCCCAGGGACAGGTCGGCCTTGATTCCGGCGAACGGCTGGAGGTTGGCGGCGGTCATCCACGGCACGTCCAGGGGGCGCAGAGTCAGCCACCCGACGAACAGCAGATGCGCGAGGAGCAGTGACACTCCGACCGCGCGGAAACGGATGACGGCTTGGCCGCCCGAACCTTGACGCACGTCACCCAAGACGCGGGCGGCGGCAGGATCGGTTCCGCTCCGGTGGGGGAGACCTGGCTCACGTGGTTCCCGCGCCGCCCGTGAGCCGGACCGGTCAGGGCAGCTGGGCCGTGTCCGCCGTAGGAACGGCCTTCGGGCTGGCCTTCGTCTCCGTCGTGCACAGGTAGGCGCGCGGTGCGTAGTCGCCCGGGCCGCCGAGTGTCATCGACTCGTCGGGGACGAGCGACTCGCTCTCGGCGAACGTGCAGACGATCTGTGCCAGTGCCTCGGACGGCAGGTCCTCCGGCTGCACGCTGAGACGCAGCGTGCCCTTCGGGTCGCCCGCGTGGGGGCCGTCGACCCGGAGCGTCCCGGGGACGTGCGTGGAGAACCCGGCCTGCTTCTCCGTGTCCGGCGGTTCCAGGCGCAGTTCGTCCAGGAGGGCCCGGGCGATCCGGAGCCGGTCCGACGCCGTCTCCCGGACCTGCACCGCGCGGTCCACGGTGACCAGCTCCGAGGCGCAGACCAGATAGATCTGCACGGGGATGCCCTGCTGGGCCTGGGTGGTGATGTCCTCCGCCGGCATGGCGCACGGCACCCGGGAGGGGGCCGGTCCCGCGTCGACGGGGACCGACGTCGTCCTGATCCCGCAGCCCGTGGCCAGTGCCGCGCAGAGCGCGGCGGCGGCGAGGGCCGCGGCGGGGCGGCGGCCCGGGCGTGGCGCGGCGGGGCGGCGGCCCCGGCGTCCGGTGGGTGTCACGTGGCGTCGTCCTCCTGGTCGGGGATCTCCGCGCCGTGACCCTCGGTGGTGCGGCTCAGCGCCTCCGCGTCACGCGGCAGGCGCAGGACGAATATCGCGCCGTCGCCGTCCGGCGAGTTCGCGGCGGTGATGTCGCCGCCGTGGATGTGCGCGTTCTCCATGGCGATCGAGAGCCCCAGGCCGCTGCCCTCGGAGCGGGGGCGGGAGGCGCTGGCCTTGTAGAAGCGGTCGAAGACGTGCGGCAGCACGTCCTCGGGGATGCCGGGACCGTGGTCGCGTACCTCGATGACGAGGTCGTCGCCCTCGGTCCGCACCGTGACCCGTACGGGTGAACCGCCGTGCTTCAGCGCGTTGCCGATCAGATTGGCCAGGATCACGTCGAGCCGGCGCGGATCGAGGCGGACCATCATGCCGCGCTCGGCGTCCAGGTCCACCGCGTCCAGCCAGGCGCGGACGTCGATGCAGGCGGTCACCTGGTCGGCGACGTCGACGGTGTCGAGGACGAGACGGGCCGTGCCCGCGTCGAAGCGGGTGACCTCCATCAGGTTCTCCACCAGGTCGTTGAGGCGCCGGGTCTCGCTGACCACCAGGTGCACGGCGGGCGCGATCATCGGGTCGAGGCTGTCGGCCTCGTCCTCCAGCACCTCGGCGACCGCGGTGATCGCGGTGAGCGGGGTGCGCAGTTCGTGCGACATGTCGGCGACGAAGCGGCGGCTGGACTCCTCCCGCGCGCTCATGTCCGCGACCTTCTTCTCCAGGGAGCTCGCCGTTCTGTTGAACGTCCGGGAGAGATCGGCCAGTTCATCGGTGCCGGACACCGTGAGGCGGGTGTCGAGCTTGCCCTCACCGAGCTTGCGCGCGGCGTCGCCGAGCCGTTGCACGGGACGCAGCACCGTCGTCGCCGCGGCCTGGGCGAGCAGGGCGGAGCCGACGAGGGCCAGGGCGGTGGCGATCCCCAGTGACCAGGCGAGGGAGTTGAGGTCCTGCCGTTCCTGGTCGAGCGACTTGAGCATGTAGCCGGTCGGGCCGCCGCCGATGATCTTCGTACCGGCGACGAGATACGGCGTGCCGCGGATCGAGGTCCGCTGCCAGAACAGGTGGTACTCGTACTTGTTGCCCGCCTTGACCGGCTGCTTCCTGTCGACCTGCTGCTGGAGCGACACCGGCACGTTGTCGCGGGTGAAGGTGTCCAGGTCGGAGTTGCCGACGATCGGCTTGCCGGGATCGCGCTCGTCGATCAGCAGCACGCTGTAGCCGGGGCTGCTGCTCGCCATCTGCACGGCGGCGGTCTGCAGGTCCTCCTTGGTGGGGTTCAGCGGCAGCGAGGCCGCGCGGCCCTGCATCTCCTGCCGGAAGTCCCCGAGCGCGGAGTCCTGTGTACGGGTCAGCACCGCCTCGCGGTTCAGCCAGTACGCGATCCCGGACGCGGACACCGCGGCGGTCAGCGCGACCAGGGCGAACACGACGACGAGCCGCAGCCGCAGGCTGGTCCAGCGGAGCCCGGCCAGCAGGCTCCGCCGCACAGCCGTGCTCACTGCGGCGAGTCCAGCCGGTACCCCACGCCCCGCACGGTACGGATCAGGGTCGGCGAGGACGGTACGTCCTCCACCTTCGCGCGCAGCCGCTGGACGCAGGCGTCCACCAGGCGCGAGTCGCCGAGGTAGTCGTGCTCCCACACGAGGCGCAGCAGCTGCTGCCGTGACAGGGCCTGGCCCGGCCGGCGGCTCAGCTCCAGGAGGAGGCGCAGCTCGGTCGGCGTGAGCTGCAGGTCCTCCCCGTTCTTCGTCACGGTCATGGCGGACCGGTCGATGACCACGCTGCCGAACGTGGCGGAGTCCGTGGACTCGCGCTCACCGCGGCGCAGCACCGCGCGGATCCGGGCGTCGAGCACCCGGCCCTGCACGGGTTTCACCACATAGTCGTCGGCACCGGACTCCAGACCGACCACGACGTCGATGTCGTCGCTCCGCGCGGTCAGCAGGATGATCGGCAGTTGGTCGGTGCGCCGGATGCGCCGGCACACCTCGAAACCGTCGATCCCGGGCAGCATCACATCCAGCACGACCAGGTCGGGTCGCTGCTCGCGCAGCAGGTTGAGGCCGTCCTCTCCCGTCGCCGCGGTGGCCACACGGTGGCCCTGGCGAGACAGCGAGAGTTCGAGGGCCGTGCGGATGGCGTCGTCGTCCTCGATCAGCAACAGGAAAGGCACGTTGGTCATTCTGACCCATGGGGGTGCCCTAGTTCGACAGTTGGTCCCCTCTCATGCATCCGGCGGCCCCGAATCACGTCCGCGCCGGGCCCTGTGACAGGTCTGTGACAGTCGGCGGACAGGGCCATGAAATCGCCCCGGCAAGCTCGTTGACACAAGGAACGGACGGACTCCACCGACGGGGGGCGCGAGATGAACACAACGCACAGCATCACCACGAGCGCAGTTGTCACGCGTCTCCACGACGTCGGGCGGAGCACCGAGAAGTCCGGCGCCGCAGTGAACGGACGGGGGTGCGTTCGAGGCGCCGGGCGTCAGCACCCGTCATACATGACGGTGGTCGACGCGCCTGCCGCCACGGGGGCGGGCAACGGGGGAAGCACGTACGGGGAGGTCACGGGGGAGCGGAAGGCCCCGGAGCGGGCCGAGGACGCCGAAGCGGCGTTCACGGCCTACGTCCGGGAGCGCCGCGCCTCCCTGTACGCCACCGCCTACCACCTGACCGGTGACCGGTTCGAGGCCGAGGACCTGCTGCAGAGCGCCCTCTTCTCGACGTACCGGGCATGGGACCGGATCAGCGACAAGGCGGCGGTCGGCGGCTATCTGCGCCGCACCATGACGAACCTGCACATCAGCGCCTGGCGCAGGCGCAAGCTGAACGAATACCCGACCGAGGAGCTGCCGGAGACGGCGGGCGACACGGACGCGATGCGCGGTACGGAGCTGCGCGCCGTGCTCTGGCAGGCGCTGGCGCGACTGCCCGAGACGCAGCGCACGATGCTGGTCCTGCGCTACTACGAGGGCCGTACGGACCCGGAGATCGCGTCCATCCTCGACATCAGTGTCGGCACGGTGAAGTCCAGCATCTGGCGGTCGCTCCGCCGGCTGCGCGAGGACGAGGTCCTCAGCTTCGGCCGTGACGAGGAGGAGTCCTTCGGCGAGCTGGTGGCCTGAGGCAACGGGGGGAACGGGGTACGGGGGCGCCGCTTCGGGGGAGGCGGCGTTGTCACGGGGGAAGCGGGGCCGTCGCTTCGGGGGAGGCGGCGGTGCCACGGGGGTACGGGGTACGGGGAAGTCGAAGGGTCGGACGGGCCGGGGGGTCCTGTCCGGCCCTTCGGCGTTTGTGAGCAGGGGCCCGAGTTCGTTCCGGTCAGTCGCCGGACGGGCTCACGGGCGCGGGCGCTGGTGTGCGGCAGCGGCCCGCCGCGGCGGCTGCCAGGCGGCCCAGGGCCTCGGCCTTGCCGCAGGGGTACGCTCCCAGCTCCTCCTGGCGCGCCACGATGCGGCGTTCGGCGCGCATCAGCCGCCAGCCCCGGCGCAGCAGGAAGGGCACGGACTTGCGGCCTTCGCGCAGGTCCCGCAGCAGCCGGCGGCGGAACGTGGTCGACGGGCGGCCGCGCAGGCACAGGGCGTCCGCGAGGAGGCCCAGGGACTGGCACCGCGCCACGATGTCCGCCGCGAAGATCCCCTCGGCCACGAAGAGCGGCGTGCGCTCGATGTGGAAGCCCTCGTGTCCCGTACGGGAGCTGGTCGCGATGTCGTACACCGGTACGTCGGTCCGTCCGGTGCGGCACAGTTCCGTGATCGCGGCGACCGCCGCGTCGGCGTCCCAGGACAGGGCGGAGTCCCAGTCGATGTCCGTGCTGCCGGTGACGAGCGGCAGCGTGGGGTCGCCGGCCTCCTTGTAGAAGTCGTCCAGCCGCAGCACCGGAAGACCGGTACGGGCGGCCAGGGATGACTTGCCGGAGCCGGAGGGGCCCGCCAGCAGGACGACGCGGGTCGAAATCGCTTGGGAACTCACAGAACACAAGTGTGAGGCATTGACCCGCACAGGGGATCCCCGGAGGTCCTGTTGGTATCCGGCATCACACCTCAACTACTCTGTGCACTCAACCGATTACTCGATTGATGGTTCGAATCGGCCCGATCAGGTGGGAACTTCATGGCACGTCACGCACTTTCCAAGTCCCGGCGCCGCACGCTGCTGCGGGCAGGTCTGACCGTCACCGCGGTGGGTGCCGCGCTCGGTGCGGGGGGTGCGGCGGCCCAGGCGGCCCCGCTGCCCCTCGTGCAGGCGTCGGGTACGGACACCAGCCTCGGCGAGGCGAGCGAGGCGGCCGGCGGTGCGGTCACCGGCGCGCTCGGCCACTCGCTCGAGAACGGCATCGCGCCCGTGACGCATCTGCGGCTCGACCCGCTGGCCGGTACGGGCGTCGACCCGCTGGACAACGCGGTGGGGACGCAGGTCGCCGACTTCAAGCCGGTCTCCACCGCGCTGGTCACCGACCCGGTGACCAGTGGCGGCGCGCTGAAGGACCTGCCCGTGGTGGGGCAGGTCACGGGCCTGCTGCACCGCTGACGCGAAGCGGCCCGCGCCCCGGATTCCTTCCAGGGCGCGGGCCGCTGCCGTGTGTGCGTCAGTACGAGGAGCCCGACACGCCCAGTGCGCCCGTCGGGTGCCAGACCGTCTTGGTCTCCAGGAAGGCGGTGAGCCGGTGGGTGCCCGGATCGGCCGACCAGTCGTCGCCGTCCACAGCCTGTGGATGAGCGGCGCCGTGCGCCTCCTTCTCGGGGTCGTGGCGGGCGACGGGTGAGCGGCGGACCCGCTTCAGGTTGTCGGCCGCCGCGATCTCCAGCTCCTTCGCCAGATCCGCGTCCGCCCCCGTCAGGTCGATGCCGTTCACGTCCTGGTGGGAGGCGAGCGGCGCGGCGATCTCCGCCGTCCTCCCCGACAGGATGTTGACCACGCCGCCCGGCAGGTCCGAGGTGGCCAGCACCTCGCCCAGCGACAGCGCGGGCAGCGGTGACCCTTCCGAGGCCACGACGACCGCCGTGTTGCCGGCCGCGATCACCGGGGCGAGCACCGAGACCAGGCCCAGGAACGACGACTTCTGCGGGGCGAGGACGGTCACGACGCCGGTCGGTTCGGGCGTCGAGAGGTTGAGGAACGGTCCCGCGACCGGGTTCGCCCCGCCCACGATCTGGGCGATCTTGTCCGTCCAGCCCGCGTACCAGACCCAGCGGTCGACCGCCGCGTCCACGACGGCCGTGGCCTTGGACTTGGAGAGACCCTCGGCCTCGGCCACCTCGCGGACGAACTGGTCCCGGCGGCCCTCCAGCATCTCCGCGATGCGGTAGAGGATCTGGCCGCGGTTGTACGCGGTCGCGCCCGACCAGCCGCCGAACGCCTTGCGGGCGGCCACGACGGCGTCCCGCGCGTCCTTGCGGGAGGACTGGGGCGCGTTCGCCAGCCACTTGCCCTTGGAGTCGGTCACCTCGTACACCCGGCCGCTCTCGGAGCGGGGGAACTTGCCCCCGACGTACAGCTTGTAGGTCTTGAAGACGCTCAGTCGCCCGTCAGACATCGAGGTAGGCCTCCAGACCGTGACGGCCGCCTTCGCGGCCGAAGCCCGACTCCTTGTAGCCGCCGAACGGCGAGGTCGGGTCGAACTTGTTGAACGTGTTGGCCCAGACGACGCCCGCCCGGAGCTTGTTCGCCACCGCGAGGATGCGGGAGCCCTTCTCCGTCCAGATGCCGGCCGAGAGGCCGTACTGGCTGTTGTTGGCCTTGGCGACCGCCTCGTCCGGCGTACGGAAGGTCAGCACCGACAGGACCGGGCCGAAGATCTCGTCGCGGGCGACGGTGTGCGCCTGGGTGACGCCGGTGAACAGCGTCGGCGCGAACCAGTAGCCGGCGGACGGCAGCTCGCACGGGGCCGACCAGCGGTTCGCGCCCTCGGCCTCGCCCGTCTCGACGAGCGCGGTGATCCGGGAGAGCTGCTCCTCGGAGTTGATCGCGCCGATGTCGGTGTTCTTGTCCAGCGGGTCGCCGAGGCGCAGCGTGGACAGCCGGCGCTTGAGGGAGTCCAGCAGTTCGTCCTCGACGGACTCCTGTACGAGGAGTCGCGAGCCCGCGCAGCAGACCTGGCCCTGGTTGAAGAAGATGCCGGTGACGATGCCCTCGACGGCCTGGTCGACGGGGGCGTCGTCGAAGACGATGTTGGCGCCCTTGCCGCCCAGCTCCAGGGTGGCCTTCTTGTCCGTGCCGGCGATCTGGCGGGCGATGGCCTTGCCGACCGCGGTCGATCCGGTGAAGGCGATCTTGTTGACGTCGGGGTGTTCGACGAGGGCCGAGCCCGCGTCCCCGTAGCCCGTCAGGATGTTGACGACGCCCTTGGGCAGACCGGCCTGGCGGCAGATGTCCGCGAAGAAGAGCGCGGAGAGCGGGGTCGTCTCGGCCGGCTTCAGCACCACCGTGTTGCCGGTGGCGAGCGCCGGGGCGATCTTCCACGCGAGCATCAGGAGCGGGAAGTTCCACGGGATGATCTGGCCGGCGACACCGAGCGGTCGCGGGTTCGCGCCGTAGCCCGCGTGGTCCAGCTTGTCGGCCCAGCCCGCGTAGTAGAAGAAGTGCGCCGCGACCAGCGGGAGGTCCGCGTCGCGGGTCTCCTTGATCGGCTTGCCGTTGTCCAGGGTCTCCAGGACGGCCAGTTCGCGCGAGCGCTCCTGGATGATCCTGGCGATCCGGAACAGGTACTTGGCGCGCTCGGAGCCGGGCAGCGCCGACCACTTCTCGAACGCCCGGCGGGCCGCCTTCACGGCCCGGTCCACGTCCGCGGAGCCTGCCCGCGCGACCTCGGAGAGCACCTCCTCCGACGACGGGCTGACCGTCTTGAAGACCTGACCGTCGGCGGCGTCGGTGAACTCGCCGTCGATGAACAGGCCGTACGAGGGGGCGATGTCGACGACGGAACGGGATTCCGGCGCCGGTGCGTACTCGAATGCAGATGCCATGGGAATCAGTCCACCGTCACGTAATCGGGGCCGGAGTAACGGCCGGTGCTGAGCTTCTGGCGCTGCATCAGCAGGTCGTTCAGCAGGCTGGAGGCGCCGAAACGGAACCAGTGGCTGTCCAGCCAGTCCTCGCCCGCCGTCTCGTTCACCAGCACCAGGAACTTGATCGCGTCCTTGGAGGTGCGGATGCCGCCGGCCGGCTTCACGCCGATCTGGATGCCGGTCTGCGCGCGGAAGTCGCGCACCGCCTCCAGCATCAGCAGGGTGTTCGCGGGTGTGGCGTTGACGCCGACCTTGCCGGTCGACGTCTTGATGAAGTCCGCGCCGGCCAGCATCCCGAGCCAGGAGGCCCGGCGGATGTTGTCGTACGTGGACAGCTCGCCGGTCTCGAAGATCACCTTCAGCCGGGCCCGGCCGCACTCGGCCTTCACGGCGAGGATTTCCTCGTACACCTTCAGATAGCGGCCGGAGAGGAAGGCGCCGCGGTCGATCACCATGTCGATCTCGTCGGCCCCGGCCGCCACGGCGTCGCGGACGTCCGCGAGCTTGACGTCGAGTGCGGCGCGCCCGGCGGGGAAGGCCGTCGCGACGGACGCCACCTTCACGCCGGAACCGGCCAGGGCGGCCACCGCGGTCGCCGCCATGTCGGGGTAGACGCAGACCGCCGCGGTGTGCGGGGTCGTGCGGTCGGTGGGATCGGGATGGACGGCCTTGGCGGCGAGCGCGCGGACCTTGCCCGGGGTGTCCGAGCCTTCCAGCGTCGTCAGGTCGATCATCGAAATGGCGAGGTCGATGGCGTACGCCTTGGCCGTCGTCTTGATCGAACGGGTTCCGAGCGAGGCGGCGCGCGCTTCGAGGCCGACGGCGTCGACGCCGGGCAGCCCGTGCAGGAAGCGGCGCAGCGCACTGTCGGACGCCGTCGCGTCGGCGAATGCGGGAGCAGTGGTGGGCATGGTCACCACATGAGCATATCTACGCGCGTAGCGGCCTGTACAGGGGCCCAGGTCGGACGCGTATCGCGCGGCGGCGCGGCGGCGGCGTACGCGTGTCCGGAGCCCGCCCCGCCGGACTCCGGACGCGTGTCCGGGCGGCCGCCCCCGCGTCCGCCGCGCCCGTCAGGCAGAATCGGGCTCATGACGAGCCCCACACCGCCCTCCGAGCCCACCTACGCCGACCGGACGTTCCGGTCGCCCGCCGGGCTGATCGGAGGCGTCCTGCTGCTCGTGCTCGTCGGCTGGATCGGCGTGGACGCCATCATCCAGGGCGAGGGCACGGTGCCGTGGCTGGCGCTGGCCGCGCTGCTGACCGTGGTGCCGCTGGTGATCGCCTTCACCCTGCGGCCGGTGGTGTCCGCCAACGCACAGCGCATCCGGATCCGTAACCCGTTCCGGACGATCACGCTGCCGTGGACCGACGTCAAGGACGTCCGGGCCGGGTACTCGAGCGAGATCTTCACCGAGCGCGGCGCGAAGTACCAGCTCTACGCGATCCCGGTGTCGCTGCGGCAGCGCAAGAAGGCCGCCCGCCACCAGTCCCGGCAGGCGGTCGACGACCCGTACGGCCGGACGTCCGCCACCGCCGACGTACGCGACACGAAGGCGCGGGAGGCGGTCGCCGACCAGACGATGCACGATCTGCGGCAGCTGGCCGAGCACGCGGGCGACAAGCCCGCCGCCGAGGGCGCCGTCACGTCGGTCCGCTGGGCGTACGAGGTGATCGCTCCGGCCGTCGTGGGCGCCGTGCTGCTGGTGGTGCTGCTCATCGTCGGCTGACGGGCCAACAGCCGGCGGTCGCCGCGCGGACGGCGCAGGGGGACTCCGACCGCCGGGCGAACAGCGAGAAGCGTCCCCGCGGACACCGGCTTCACGTACCTGATGCGTACGTGAAGCCGGTGTGCGGAACGCGAACGGTCAGATCCCGGCCGCGGCCGCCAGGTCCCGCTTGATGCCGGCCAGCAGCTCGGCGCCCTTCGCACGGGCCGCGGGCAGCTCGTCGGCCGAGCCGACCGGCACCACGACCTCCAGGTAGCACTTGAGCTTCGGCTCGGTGCCGCTCGGGCGGACGATCACCCGGGCGCCCTCCAGCCGATAGCGCAGCCCGTCGGTCGGCGGCAGCAGCTCCGTACCGTGCGACAGGTCCTCGGCCGACGTGACGGCCAGGCCCGCGAGTGCGGCCGGCGGCTGCTCGCGCAGGCGGCGCATGGCGTCCGCGATGACGGACAGGTCCTCGACCCGGACCGACAGCTGGTCGGTGGCGTGCAGCCCGTGTTCCAGGGCGAGGTCGTCCAGCAGGTCGAGCAGGGTGCGGCCCTGCTCCTTGAGTACGGAGGCGAGTTCGGCGACCAGCAGCGCGGCCGTTATGCCGTCCTTGTCGCGGACGCCGTCCGGGTCGACGCAGTAGCCGAGCGCCTCCTCGTAGCCGTACCGCAGGCCCTCCACGCGGGCGATCCACTTGAAGCCGGTCAGCGTCTCCTCGTGACCGAGGCCCGCCTTCTGCGCGATCCGGCCGAGGAGGGACGACGACACGATCGACTCGGCGAACACGCCGCTGACACCGCGGCGGACCAGGTGGGCGGCGAGCAGCGCGCCGACCTCGTCACCACGCAGCATCCGCCAGCCGCCGTCCACGGCCGGGTCGGGGACGGCGACGGCGCAGCGGTCCGCGTCCGGGTCGTTGGCGATGACGAGGTCCGGGTCCGAGCGGCGCGCGGTGGCGAACGCGAGGTCCATCGCGCCGGGCTCCTCCGGATTGGGGAACGCGACGGTGGGGAACGCGGGGTCGGGCTCGGCCTGCTCGGCGACGAGGACCGGGGCGGGGAAGCCGGCGCGGTCGAAGGCGGCGGTGAGCACGGAGGCGCCGACGCCGTGCATGGCGGTGTAGACGACGCGGGCGGTGCGCGGCGATCCCGCGTCCAGGACGGCGTCCGTACGGGCCAGATAGGCGTCCAGGACCTCGTCGCCGAGGGTCTCCCAGCCGCTGTCGGGGCGGGGCACGGTGTCGAGCGGGCCGACCGCGTCGATCGCGGCGGCGATCTCACCGTCGGCCGGCGGCACGATCTGCGAGCCGTCGCCGAGGTAGACCTTGTAGCCGTTGTCGCGCGGCGGGTTGTGACTGGCGGTCACCTCGACGCCCGCGACGGCCCCCAGATGCCTTATGGCGTAGGCCAGGACGGGGGTGGGGAGCGGGCGGGGGAGCACGGCGGCCCGCAGACCGGCGCCGGTCATCACGGCCGCGGTGTCCCGGGCGAAGTCGGTGGACTTGTAGCGGGCGTCGTAGCCGATGACGACGAGACCGCCGTCCTGCCCCTGGTCCTTCAGGTACGCGGCGAGCCCGGCGGCGGCCCGGATGACGACGGCGCGGTTCATCCGCATGGGCCCGGCGCCGATCTCACCGCGGAGTCCGGCGGTGCCGAACTGGAGCGTGCCGGCGAAGCGTGCCCCGAGCTCGTCGAGGTCCTCGGCGTCGATGAGCTTCGCGAGCTCGTCGCGGGTCTCGGGGTCGGGGTCCTCGGCGAGCCAGGTCCTGGCCCGGGCGATGAGGTTCTGCGTCGTCACGGTGTCCGCCTTTCCGGTTTCCGTTTCCGGGTGCGTGGTGCGTGGTGCGTGGGGGGATGCGGTGCGGGTGGTCGGGCCTGCGGCGCCTGTGTTCCCCTACCCGCCCCTTCCCGAACCCGGGGCCCGGCCCCGGACCCCGCGCCTCGAACGCCGGCGGGGCTGACTCCTGAGCCCCTCCGGCGATTGGGGCGCGGGGGTACGGGGGCAGCGCCCCCGAGAAGGCGCCGCCCGCCGTCAGATCCGGTCCAGGACCCTCGCCAGCAGCGACCCCATCCGGGTCGCCGAGTCGCGCCCCGCCTGCAGCACCTCTTCGTGGTTCAGCGGCTCCCCGCTCAGCCCCGCCGCCAGGTTCGTCACCAGGGAGATGCCCAGCACCTCCGCGCCCGCCTCGCGGGCCGCGATGGCCTCCAGCACGGTGGACATGCCGACGAGGTCGCCGCCCATCACGCGGACCATGTTGATCTCGGCCGGGGTCTCGTAGTGCGGGCCGGGGAACTGCACGTACACGCCCTCTTCGAGGGTCTCGTCGATCTCCTTGCACAGCGCCCGCAGCCGCGGCGAGTACAGGTCGGTCAGATCGACGAAGTTGGCGCCGATGATCGGCGACGCCGCCGTGAGGTTGATGTGGTCGCTGATCAGGACCGGCTGTCCGGGGCGCATGCCCTCGCGCAGACCGCCGCAGCCGTTCGTCAGCACGATGGTCTTGCAGCCCGCGGCGACGGCGGTGCGCACCCCGTGCGACACGGCGGCGACGCCACGGCCCTCGTAGAAGTGCGTGCGGCCGAGGAAGACCAGGACGCGCTTCTCGCCGATGAGGTACGAGCGGATCGTGCCGCCGTGGCCCTCGACCGCGGGGGCGGGGAAACCGGGCAGGTCCGTCACCGGGAACTCGGCCTCCGGAGTGCCGAGCGCATCGCCGGCCGGCGCCCAGCCGGAACCCATCACGAGGGCGACGTCGTGGGTCTCGGCACCGGTCAGCTCGCGCAGGCGGGCAGCGGCGTCGGCGGCGGCGGCGTGCGGGTCGCCCTGGATGTGGTCCGGAATAACTGATGCGTTCACGCGGATGAGCGTAACCGCTGAATCCCTACGCGCGTAGATGCTCCTGTACAGAGTCTTGGCGCGTTCGTTTGTGTGTTCCCACAGCGAGCCGCGGGTGGGGCGGGGAAAAGCCAGATCAGAGCGGGTTGCCGGCGCTCAGCACGGGCGCTTGCGGAGTTCCATCACATAGTCGTGCGGCGCGCCCGCGGAATCGGCCGCGTCGGCCACCTCGCCCAGGTAGCGGGCGGACGGCAGCCCGCCCTCGTACCCGTTCAGCACGTACATCCAGGCCGGCTCCTCGCCGTCCAGGGTGTGCACCCGGACCCGCATGCGGCGGTAGATGTCCAGGCCGACGCCCTCCCAGCGGTCCATGGAGTCCTCGTCCATGGGTGCCAGGTCGTAGAGCGCCACGAACACCTGGGAGCGCGGCGCCTCGACCACCGTGGCCAGCGCGCCTTCCCAGCCCATCTGCTCGCCGCCGAACGTGAGCCGCCAGCCGTTCAGCCAGCCGGTGCCGCGCAGCGGGGAGTGCGGTGCGCGGCGCGTCATCAGCCGCGCGTCGAGGTTGCCGGCGTACGCGGCGTAGAGCGACATGGGATCGAGGGTACGGGAGGTGACGCCGGGAGCGTCGATTCCTGGGAGGAACCACCCCGCCCGGGGATCCTGATCCGGGCCGGCCGCCCTCTGTGCGCCGACGGGTCCGACCGGCCGTTTCCCGCGCCCGGAGCGCCCCGGCGCACGGATGGAGGGCCCCGGGGCGAAGCACCTTGGCGCGTGCGGGACAATGAAGTACGTACTGCATTCCCCCGGGGCGGCCCCCCGGACCCCCGGCCGGGACAGCAGACGGCCGCGGGACGAGAAACGCGAGGCGGACTTTTCGTGACCCGGATCGTGATCATCGGCGGCGGACCCGGCGGGTACGAGGCGGCATTGGTGGGCGCCCAGCTCGGCGCGGAGGTGACCGTCGTCGACTGTGACGGCCTCGGCGGCGCGTCCGTGCTCACCGACTGCGTGCCCTCGAAGACCCTGATCGCGACGGCAGAGGTGATGACCACCTTCGACTCCTCGTACGAGGAGCTCGGCATCATCGTCGCGGACGACACGCCGCACATAGAGCAGGCGGCGCGGGTGGTCGGCGTCGACCTGGGCAAGGTCAACCGACGGGTGAAGCGCCTCGCGCTCGCCCAGTCCCACGACATCACCGCCTCCGTCACCCGTGCCGGCGCACGGGTGATGCGCGGGCGCGGCCGTCTGGAGGGCCTCCAGGCCGCCGACGGCTCCCGCCAGGTCGTCGTCACGGCGGCCGACGGTACGGAGGAGACGCTCACCGCGGACGCCGTACTGATCGCCACCGGCGGCCACCCCCGGGAGATCCCGGACGCGCTTCCCGACGGAGAGCGGATCCTGAACTGGACCCAGGTCTACGACCTCGACGAGCTCCCCGAGGAGCTCATCGTCGTCGGCTCGGGTGTCACCGGCGCCGAGTTCGCCGGTGCCTACCAGGCCCTCGGTTCCCGCGTCACCCTCGTCTCCTCCCGCGACCGGGTGCTGCCGGGCGAGGACCCGGACGCGGCGGCCGTCCTGGAGGACGTCTTCCGGCGCCGCGGCATGAACGTGATGGCCCGCTCCCGCGCCCAGTCCGCCAAGCGGGTCGGCGACCGGGTCGAGGTGACCCTCGCCGACGGCCGGGTCATCACCGGCTCGCACTGCCTGATGGCGGTCGGCGCCATCCCGAACAGCGCCGGCATGGGCCTGGAGGACGCCGGGGTCCGGCTCAAGGACTCGGGCCACATCTGGACCGACAAGGTCTCCCGCACCAGTGCGCCCGGCGTCTACGCCGCCGGTGATGTCACCGGGATCTTCGCGCTCGCCTCGGTCGCCGCCATGCAGGGCCGGATCGCGATGTACCACTTCCTCGGCGACGCGGTGGCGCCGCTGAACCTGAAGACGGTCTCCTCGAACGTCTTCACCGACCCCGAGATCGCCACGGTCGGCTACACCCAGGCCGACGTCGACGGCGGCAAGATCGACGCGCGCGTCGTCAAGCTCCCGCTGCTGCGCAACCCGCGCGCCAAGATGCAGGGCATCCGGGACGGCTTCGTCAAGATCTTCTGCCGCCCGGGCACCGGCATCGTGGTCGGCGGCTGTGTCGTCGCGCCGAAGGCGAGCGAGCTGATCCACCCCATCTCGATCGCGGTCGACAACAATCTGACCGTGGAACAGATCGCAAACGCCTTCACCGTGTATCCGTCCCTGTCGGGATCGATCGCGGAAGTGGCCCGGCAGTTGCACACCCGGAAGCAGGCGGGCGAGGCGTAACCACCCTCCTGGGGACCCCGGGGAAACCGGCATTCCCCGGCAACCCCCGGCAACTCAGGCGGTCGCGGGCCGTCGTTCGATCAGTACGGAACAACAACGGGGCCGCCTATACCACTTGGCGGCCCCTCGTATGTACAACTTCTGCTATTCGGCGCAAACAGCTGAAAACGCTCGGGCGGTCACGTTACTGTCAGTTTTGTGTTCGCTGCAGAACGTCGTCAGTTGATCCTCGAAATGGTGCGTGCCAACGGGGCGGTATCGCTCCGTGAGCTCGCCCGCGTCGTCCAGACCTCCGAAGTGACCGTACGGCGGGACGTGCGGGCACTGGAGGCAGAAGGACTCCTCGACCGCCGGCACGGCGGTGCGGTTTTGCCGGGCGGTTTTACGCGGGAGTCCGGCTTTCCGCAGAAATCCCATCTCGCCACCGCGGAGAAAACGGCCATCGCCGACCTGGCCGCCGGCCTCGTCGAAGAGGGCGAGGCCATTGTGGTCGGCGCCGGTACGACCACGCAGGAGCTGGCCCGCCGGCTCGCGCGGGTCCCCGGTCTGACCGTGGTCACCAACTCGCTGCTCGTCGCCCAGGCGTTGGCCCATGCCAACCGGGTGGAAGTGGTGATGACCGGGGGCACCCTGCGCGGTTCCAACTACGCCCTGGTGGGCAGTGGGGCCGAGCAGTCGCTCCAGGGACTGCGGGTCTCGCGCGCCTTCCTGTCCGGGAGCGGGCTCACCGCCGAACGCGGACTCTCCACGTCCAACATGCTCTCCGCGAGCGTGGACCGGGCGCTGGTGCAGGCCGCGGGGGAGGTGGTGGTCCTCGCCGACCACACCAAGCTCGGTTCCGACACCATGTTCCAGACCGTGCCGACGGATCTCATCACCCGTCTGGTGACGGACGAGCCGGCCGCGCACGACGACCGGGCAGCCGCGGAGTTGCAGGCCCTGGCCGATCAGGGCGTGCAGATCGCGGTGGCGGGTTCCGGGGGTGCGCCTGCCTCGGCCGATGCCGGGCCGCCGGGCCGGTCCGCCCGTCGCGACATGCCCCTGCCGGGGCAGCGGCGCACCCATGCGCAGCAGTTGCGGGGGGCGGCGGTGCTGGCTGACCAGGGTGGTCAGGGGGACCGGGCGCGCGTGGCGGACCTGCGGCGGCGGTAGCCGGTTTCGGGGGCTCCGCCTCCGGACCCCCGCTCCTCGATCTCCCCCAGACTTCGTCCGGGGGACCCTCAGGGGCTTGATCTGCCCGGACCCCGGCTCCTCAATCGCCGGAGGGGCGGGAAAGGCCAGAGGGGCCGGAGGGGCTGGGAGGCTCGGAGGGGCCGGAGCTGCTCAACCCCCGCAGTGTCAGCGTCAGCAATCGCTCCGCCAGTTCCGGATCGTCCGGTGACTGCTCGGCGGCCAGCGCGATCGCGTTCGTCAGCTGCATCAGGTCGTCGATGGACACCTCGGCCCGTACCGCCCCGCTCGACTGCGCCCGGGCCAGCAGGACCGAACCTGCCTCGCGCAACGGCACGTTGCACGGTGACAGGGCCGATGTCTCGTCACGGCACGTCGACATGAGTGCCTGGGCCAGCCCTCGGTACTCACCCGCATGAGTGATGAGCGCGCCCAGCCACTCCACCAGGCCGGTGCACGGCTGATCCGCCCCGGCCAGTTCGCGGGAGCGGGCGATGAGGGAGGCCACGGCCTCCTGGAAGACCGCGCTCATCAGCGCGTGCCGGGTCGGGAAGTGCCGGTACAGGGTGCCGATGCCCACGCCCGCCCGTCGCGCGACGTCCTCCAGGGAGGCGTCCGTGCCGTGCTCGGCGAAGGAGTTGCGCGCCTCGGTCAGCAGCCGGTCGTAGTTGCGGCGCGCGTCGGCGCGCATGGGCCGGTCAGGCGTGTGGACCGGTGTCCCCGCCGTACTGATCGCCATTGCGCAGTCCTCCCTGTGTCCGCCCCGGGGTCCAGGATGCCACCGGTTAACCGGAGGTGCCCTCCGTAACGTTGAACGGGCGGTCCGTTCCCCGCAATGACCGGCGCCCCGGTCACGTCCTATGACATGAGCGGGGCGCCGGTGGAACAGGTGGGAACGGATGCCGCGAGGGTCAGTCCTTGATCTCGCAGATGACGGCACCGGAGGAGACCGAGCTGCCGACCTCGGCGGCCAGGCCCTTGATGGTGCCGGCGCGGTGCGCGTTGAGCGGCTGCTCCATCTTCATGGCCTCCAGGACGACGATCAGATCGCCCTCCTTGACCTCCTGGCCCTCTTCCACCGCGATCTTCACGATGGTGCCCTGCATGGGGGAGGCCAGGGTGTCGCCGGAGACGGCCGAGCCGGACTTCTTGGCCGCGCGGCGCTTGGGCTTGGCGCCCGCCGCGAGTCCCGTACGGGCCAGGCTCATGCCCAGCGACGAGGGCAGCGAGACCTCCAGGCGCTTGCCGCCGACCTCGACGACGACCGTCTCGCGGCCGGACTCCTCGTCCGCCTCCGTGTCGGCCGGAGCCGCGAACGGCTTGATCTCGTTGACGAACTCCGTCTCGATCCAGCGGGTGTGGATGCGGAACGGGTCGGAGGTGAACGCCGGATCGGCGACGACCGCGCGGTGGAAGGGGATGGCGGTGGCCATGCCCTCGACGTTGAACTCGGCCAGCGCGCGGGCCGCGCGCTGGAGCGCCTGCTCACGGGTCGCACCGGTCACGATCAGCTTGGCGAGCAGGGAGTCCCAGGCCGGGCCGATGACCGAGCCGGACTCCACGCCCGCGTCGAGGCGGACACCGGGACCGCTCGGCGGCGCGAAGACGGTGACGGTGCCCGGGGCGGGCAGGAAGCCGCGGCCCGGGTCCTCGCCGTTGATCCGGAACTCGAAGGAGTGACCGCGCATCTCCGGGTCGTCGTAGCCGAGTTCCTCGCCGTCGGCGATGCGGAACATCTCGCGTACGAGGTCGAGGCCGGTGACCTCCTCGGTGACCGGGTGCTCGACCTGGAGGCGGGTGTTGACCTCCAGGAAGGAGATCGTGCCGTCCATGCCGACCAGGAACTCGACCGTGCCGGCGCCGACGTAGCCGGCCTCCTTCAGGATCGCCTTGGACGCCGCGTACAGCTCCGCGTTCTGCGCCTCGGAGAGGAAGGGGGCCGGGGCCTCCTCGACCAGCTTCTGGTGGCGGCGCTGGAGCGAGCAGTCACGGGTGGAGACGACGACCACGTTGCCGTGGGTGTCGGCCAGGCACTGGGTCTCCACGTGCCGCGGCTTGTCGAGGTAGCGCTCCACGAAGCACTCCCCGCGCCCGAACGCGGCGACGGCCTCACGGACCGCGGAGTCGTACAGCTCCGGGATCTCCTCCAGCGTGCGCGCGACCTTCAGCCCGCGCCCGCCACCGCCGAACGCGGCCTTGATCGCGATCGGCAGCCCGTGCTCCTCGGCGAAGGCGACGACCTCGGCGGAACCCTCGACCGGGTCCGGGGTGCCCGCGACGAGCGGGGCGCCGGCCCGCTGGGCGATGTGACGGGCGGCGACCTTGTCGCCGAGGTCCCGGATCGCCTGCGGCGGCGGGCCGATCCACGTGAGACCGGCGTCCAGCACGGCCTGGGCGAACTCGGCGTTCTCCGAGAGGAAGCCGTAGCCCGGGTGGATCGCGTCCGCCCCGGAGTCCTTGGCCGCCTGGAGCACCTTGGCCATGTCCAGGTAGCTGGCGGCCGGGGTGTCACCGCCCAGAGCGAATGCCTCGTCGGCCGCCCGCACATGCAGAGCGTCGCGGTCCGGGTCTGCGTAGACGGCCACGCTCCCGATTCCCGCGTCCCGGCAGGCTCGGGCAACACGGACAGCAATTTCGCCACGGTTGGCGATGAGCACCTTGCGCACGATGGCTCCCTCCTTGAAACAAGCTGAGTTTAGGGACAACCGACACGGTCCTACGACCCGTCCCCATTGGTGAGCTTGCCCACACGGAGTGTGATTCGAGGCTTGCTCGAGTCGCGAAATCCCTTGTGGCACCACGGTACGCCGGGAACCATGACCGCACAGTAGCCACGAGGTGTGGTCCAGGTCTCTGTCGGCACGGGCACCGACTCCCGGTGTTTCTTTGTGGACTTCCTACTAAGCGGCGCGTGATTCTTTGCCCGACGCACTTGGGCGCGGACAAGGGGGCGCGAAGCGGGGGCGTACGGGCGCAGGAAGGGGGCGCCGAACCTCTTGTCGGGAGCATTACCCGTTAGTAGGGTCCGCGCTATCGCACGTACTGCAGGTAACAGGGGGTGAGCGCCATGGTGCGCAGGCCGGTGGCTTTCATAGCCGCGCTCGTGCTGTTCGCGGAAGCCGTGGGCATCGTGATCATCAACGTCGTCCTCGGAACGGTCGTGAAGAACCAGGACATGTCCCTGGCCGGCACCGATCCCGGTGTCATGTCCAAGGGGACCTGGGTGCTGGGAGGCGTCTCGGGCGTGTTCCTGGTGTTCTGCGGCGTGTTGCTCCTGGGGGCCGGCATCCGTGACCGGGCCCCGGGCCGTGGAGCCCGGATCGTGCTCATCGGCTGCGCCGTCGTCCACGGTGTGCTGGGCGCGCTGACGGTCGGTCTGGTGGGCTGGGCGGCGTTCGCCCTCATGATGGTGGTGCTCGGACTGATCGTGCTGACCCTGGTGGCGTACGGCCCCGCCGACGGGGAACCGGCCGCCGGTGCCGAGCCCGAGCAGCCGGCGGCACCGGCCCCCGCCTGAACCGGGCCGCTCAGACCCAGAGGTCGGTGACCTGGATCCCCAGCTCGCCCAGCAGCCGCCGCAGCAACGGCAGCGAGAGCCCGATGACGTTGCCCGGGTCGCCGTCGATCGAGTCCACGAACGGTGCCGAGCGCCCGTCGAGAGTGAAGGCGCCCGCGACGTGCAGCGGTTCGCCGGAGGCCACGTAGGCGGCGATCTCGGCGTCCGAGGGCTCACCGAAGCGGACCGTCGTGGACGCGGTCGCGGAGGCGGTGCGCCCGCTCGCCGTGTCGGTCACGCAGTGGCCGGTCTGCAGGACCCCGGAGCGCCCCCGCATGGACTTCCAGCGGGCCGTGGCCTCCTCGGCGTCGGCCGGCTTGCCGAGGGCCTGCCCGTCCAGTTCGAGCACCGAGTCGCACCCGATGACCAGGGCCCCGGCGGCCTGCGGCAGCCCGGCCACCACCCCCGCCTTGGCCTCGGCCAGGACGAGCGCGAGTTCCGCCGGGGTCGGGGCGCTCAGCGCGTCCTCGTCGACCCCGCTGACGATCACCTCGGGCGCGAACCCGGCCTGCCGCAGCAGCCCCAGACGGGCGGGTGACTTCGAGGCGAGCACGAGGCGGCGGGGTGCGGGATGAGTCATGCCGGCCATCGTACAAACGGGCCGCGTGCGCGGGGCACTCCCGGGGGCGCTGCCCCCGGACCTCCGCTCCTCGGTCGCCGGAGGGGCTTCAAGGGCCGCACGGGCCCGAGGCCGGTCAGCGGGCGCCCAGGACGAACATCGCGATCACCATGGCCAGCGCGAGCACGAGGCCCGCGCGCCGGAGCATGTCCTGGGCGTCGCGCAGTTCCTTCGGCGGCTTGTTCTCGGGGTCGGACCACAGCATGATCCGATCCTGCGGTGCGGACCGTGGCGGCGCCTGAGTACGCGTACTCAACCGCCGCCACACGCGTCACTACTACCCGGGCCAGTACGTACGCGCCCAGGCGCGCGGTCCCGGCAGGTGACGGCCGCGCCGGGCCAGCCGGCCCGGGTCGGACCACTGCGCGGGCAGCTCCGGCGCACCGGACGACACGGCGGACGCCGCCGCGGCGCGCGCCTGCACCACCGCCAGAGCGGCGGCCAGCTCCTCCGGGGTCGGGTTGCCCCGTACGACCTTGATCATGGCCAGGACCCTTTCTAGAGGGGGATGTTGCCGTGCTTCTTCGGGGGCAGCGACTCCCGCTTGGTGCGCAGCTGCCGCAGGCCCTTGACCACCTGGGCCCGGGTCTCGTGCGGCATGATCACCGCGTCCACGTAGCCGCGCTCGGCCGCCACGTACGGGTTGAGGAGCGCGTCCTCGTAGTCCGCCATCAGCTCGGCACGGGTCGCGTCCTGATCCTCCGCGGCGGCGATCGTGCGGCGGTGCAGGATGTTGACGGCGCCCTGCGCGCCCATGACGGCGATCTGCGCGGTCGGCCAGGCGACGTTGATGTCGGCGCCCAGGTGCTTGGAGCCCATGACGTCGTACGCGCCGCCGAACGCCTTGCGGGTGATCACCGTGATCAGCGGGACGGTCGCCTCCGCGTACGCGTAGATCAGCTTGGCGCCGCGGCGGATGATGCCGCCGTACTCCTGGTCCACACCGGGCAGGAAGCCCGGGACGTCGACGAAGGTCAGCACGGGCACGTTGAAGGCGTCACACGTGCGGACGAACCGTGCGGCCTTCTCGCTCGCGTTGATGTCCAGGCAGCCGGCGAACTGCATCGGCTGATTGGCGACGATGCCGACCGGGTAACCCTCCACCCGGCCGAAGCCGGTGAGGATGTTCGGCGCGAACAGGGCCTGGGTCTCCAGGAATTCGCCGTCGTCCAGCACGTGCTCGATCGCGGTGTGCATGTCGTACGGCTGGTTCGCCGAGTCCGGGATGAGCGTGTCGAGTTCGCGGTCCTCGTCGCTGACCGCCAGGTCCGCCTCCTCCGGGAACGCCGGGGCCTCGGAGAGGTTGTTCGACGGCAGGTACGACAGCAGCGACTTGACGTACTCGATGGCGTCCTTCTCGTCGCCCGCCATGTGGTGCGCCACACCCGAGGTGGTGTTGTGCGTACGGGCGCCGCCCAGCTCCTCGAAGCCGACGTCCTCGCCGGTGACCGTCTTGATGACGTCGGGTCCGGTGATGAACATGTGCGAGGTCTGGTCGACCATGACCGTGAAGTCGGTGATCGCGGGGGAGTAGACCGCGCCGCCCGCGCACGGTCCGACGATCAGCGAGATCTGCGGGACCACGCCCGAGGCGTGCACGTTGCGGCGGAAGATCTCCGCGAAGAGGCCCAGCGCCGCGACACCCTCCTGGATGCGGGCGCCGCCGCCGTCGTTGATGCCGATGACCGGACAGCCGGTCTTCAGCGCGAAGTCCATCACCTTGACGATCTTCTCACCGTAGACCTCGCCGAGCGAGCCGCCGAAGATGGTGAAGTCCTGCGAGTACACACAGACGGGGCGGCCGTCGACCGTGCCGTACCCGGTGACGACGCCGTCCCCGTACGGCCGGTTCTTCTCGATGCCGAAGTTCGTCGAGCGGTGCCGGGCGAATTCGTCCAGCTCCACGAAGGAACCCTCGTCGAGCAGGAGGTCGACGCGCTCACGCGCGGTCAACTTGCCCTTCGCGTGCTGCTTTTCCACCGCGCGCGCGGAACCCGCGTGGGTCGCCTCGTCGATACGGCGCTGCAGGTCCGCGAGCTTGCCCGCGGTGGTGTGGATGTCGATCTCTACCGGCTCGGACATCGGGTGGCGGCTCCCTGCCTGGTCACGGGGACGACTGTGCTGCTGATCAGCGGATGGACGGCTGACGGCCCGCAGCGCTGTACGGCTACTGATCCGTAGCGTATCGGCGCGGATACCGTTCGGCAGTGCGTCGTTTGACACACCTAGGGTGGCTTGCATGACACCCTCGGATGCGCCACAGAGCCGTTGGTCGGACCTGGACCGGCCGCCCCTGAACGTTCCCGCGCTGCGCCGCGGACTGCTGCGGCCGGACGGGCTGTGGACCTCCCTCGACGTCGTCGACAGCACCGGTTCCACCAACTCCGACCTCGCGGGGCGTGCGGCCTCCCTCACCGAGGGTGCCGTCCTGGTCGCCGAGGAGCAGACCGCCGGGCGCGGCCGTCTGGACCGCACCTGGACCGCCCCGGCCCGCTCCGGCCTGTTCTTCTCGGTCTACCTGACGCCCGGCGCCGTCCCCGTCCAGCGCTGGGGCTGGCTGCCGCTGCTGGCCGGGGTCGCCGCGGCGACCGGCCTGGCGCGGTCGGCCGGCGTGGACACGGCACTGAAATGGCCCAACGACCTGCTGGTCACCGTCGAAGGGGAGGAGCGCAAGACGGGCGGCATCCTCGCCGAGCGGGCCGGTGACGGCGTCGTCATCGGCATCGGCCTCAACGTCTCCCTGCGCACCGACGAACTGCCCGCCCCCACCGCCGCCTCGCTCGCCCTCGCCGGAGCGGTCTCCACCGACCGGGAGACCCTGCTGCGGGGCGTACTGCGCTCCCTGGAGGAGTGGTACGGCCAGTGGCGGGCGGCCGACGGCGACGCGGCGGCGAGCGGCCTCCAGGAGGCCTACGCGGCGGGCTGCGCCACGCTCGGCCGGACGGTACGGGCCCAGCTGCCCGGCGACCGCACGCTCACCGGTGAGGCGGTGGCGATCGACGGGGACGGCCGGCTGGTCCTGTCCTCGGGCGACGGCCTGCGCGAACCGGTGTCGGCGGGCGACATCGTGCACCTGCGCGGCGCGGAGGGTGGACTGACCTGAGGCAGCCCAGGGCCTGTCGTGACGACGGGCCCTGGGAGAGGCACTGGTGAGCGGCACGCACGCCCCGACCCGTCGGGTAACGCCTCGACGACGTGAGGTAGGGCACACCTGCCGTATCGTTGAGGCGATCCACCGACAGATCGGCAGGGCAGTGCGCAGGGAACGGGCAGGAGGCGGCTGGTGACCGTCGGCGACACGACCTCCGGCGCGGGCGCGGAGCCCCCGTCGGACTCCTCGGTCCACGCGACACCGCATCACGACGTCGACCACACGGCCGAACCGACCGACGATCCTCTGGCGATCCGGCTGGAACAGCTGATCCTGGGTGCCGACCGGCGGTACACCCCGTTCCAGGCCGCCCGGACCGCGGGCGTCTCCATGGATCTGGCGTCCCGGTTCTGGCGGGCCATGGGGTTCGCCGACATCGGCCAGGCCAAGGCGCTGACCGAGGCCGACGTCCTGGCGCTGCGGCGGCTCTCCGGCCTCGTCGAGGCGGGGCTGCTCAGCGAGCCGATGGCGATCCAGGTGGCCCGGTCCACCGGGCAGACCACCGCCCGGCTGGCGGAATGGCAGATCGATTCGTTCCTGGAGGGCCTCACCGAGCCGCCCGAGCCCGGAATGACCCGCACCGAGGTCACGTACCCCCTGATCGAACTGCTGCTGCCGGAGCTGGAGGAGTTCCTGGTGTACGTGTGGCGGCGCCAGCTCGCCGCCGCCACCGGCCGGGTCGTGCAGGCGGCGGACGACGAGGAGATGGTCGACCGGCGCCTGGCCGTCGGCTTCGCCGACCTCGTCGGGTTCACCCGGCTGACCCGTCGGCTGGAGGAGGAGGAGCTCGGCGAACTCGTCGAGTCCTTCGAGACCACCTGTGCCGACCTCGTGGCCGCGCACGGCGGCCGGCTCATCAAGACCCTCGGCGACGAGGTGCTCTTCGCCGCCGACGACGCGGGCACCGCGTCCGAGATCGCGCTGCGCCTCATCGAGGCGATGACCCTGGACGAGACGATGCCGGCGCTGCGCGTCGGCATCGCGTTCGGCACCGTCACCACCCGGATGGGCGATGTCTTCGGCACCACGGTGAACCTCGCCAGCCGGCTGACGTCGATAGCGCCGAAGGACGCCGTCCTGGTGGACGGGGCGTTCGCCGAGGAGCTGACCCGGACCGGCGACGCCCCCGTCTCCGAGGCCCGGGCCGCGGAGGAGGCGGCCGCCGCCAAGGAGAGCGCGGACGGCGAGGAGCCGGCCCCCGTACCCAAGTACCGCTACGGGCTGCAGCCGATGTGGCAGCGCCCGGTGCGTGGCCTCGGCATCGTCGAACCGTGGCTGCTGGCCCGTCGCGGCACCTCCTGACGGCAGCCCCGGCCGCCCCCTGACGCCCCGCCCGGGCGGAGCTCTAGGATCCCTCCGGTAACGCTCGTCAGAGGCGCCGCCCCCAATGGCCGGACCCTCTTGACCGACAGGGGTGCAGCCATGACCGTCACGTCCGAGCAGCGGTTCGGGGAGTTCGTCGTCGTACGGGGCCACGAGGGGCTGGCACATGTCGCCGAGCTGGTCCTCGACCGGCCCAAGGCCATGAACGCGGTGTCCACGGACATGGCCCGCTCGATCGCCGCCGCCTGTGCCGCGCTCGCCGCCGACCCGGACGTCCGGGTCACCGTCCTCACCTCCAGCCACGAGCGGGCCTTCTGCGTGGGCGCTGACCTGAAGGAGCGCAACTCCTTCACGGACGCCGACCTGGTGCGTCAGCGGCCCACCGCACGCGCCGCCTACACCGGGGTGCTGGAACTGCCGATGCCGACGATCGCCGCGGTGCACGGCTTCGCGCTGGGCGGCGGGTTCGAGCTGGCTCTGTCCTGCGATCTGATCGTCGCCGACCCGACCGCCCTGGTCGGCCTGCCCGAGGTGTCGGTCGGCGTCATCCCGGGCGGCGGCGGCACCCAGCTGCTGCCGCGCAGGATCGGGGCGGCGCGCGCCGCGGAGCTGGTCTTCACCGCCCGCCGGGTGGAGGCGGCCGAGGCGCGGGAGCTGGGGCTGGTCGACGAGCTGGTCGCGGACGGACAGGACCGGACCGAGGCGCTGGCGCTCGCCGGCCGGATCGCGGCGAACTCCCCGGTGGGGCTGCGGGCGGCCAAGCGGGCACTGCGGCTCGGCCACGGGCTCGATCTGCGGGCCGGTCTGGAGGTCGAGGACTCCGCCTGGCGCTCGGTGGCCTTCTCCGGCGACCGGGCGGAGGGCGTGGCCGCGTTCAACGAGAAGCGGAAGCCGAACTGGCCCGGGGAGTGACCCGTCGGTGACTCCACGTGCTCGCGTCGCGACGCACCGTGCATGATTCAGGTCGCAAACTGATCAAATCATCGCAAACCTACATAAGCTGGGGCGATGGGTGGTGACGATGCGCGGCTGCGGGCCGTGGTTTCGCTTGCGCAGGCGATGGCGGCGGCGCACACCCCTCGGGGGTGCTGGCGGGCGGCGGCGCTGGGGGCGTGCGAGGCGCTGGGCGGCAGTTTCGCCGCGTTGTCGGTCTGGGAGCGCGGGCGCGGGCGGCTGCGGGTCCTGGTCAACGCGGGCGAGCGGGCGGACGGGGAGGAGGAGTTCCCCGACGAGGAGACGTACCCCGTGCACCAGTTCCCCGAGATCACCGAGTTCCTGCACGAGCGGTGGGCCGGGGGCGGTGAGCCGGACGCCTGGGTGGAGACCGCCGACGGCCCGGTGGAGCCGGAGCCCGAGCCGGGGGGCGCCGAGGTGTCGGGTGCGCACGGCTACCGGCGCGGCTACTGCCATCAGCGGGTGGCCGCGCTGCGCCGGCGCGGGCGTGGCTGCTGTGTCGTCGCGCCGATCGTGCTGCACGGGCGGGCCTGGGGCGAGCTCTATGTGGCGCGGCCGTCGGGGGAGCCGGTGTTCGACCGCCGGGACGCGGACTTCGCCACGGTGCTGGCCGCCGTCGTGGCCGCCGGGATCTCCCAGACGGAGCGCCTGGAGGAGGTGCGCAAGCTCGCCTTCACCGATCCGCTGACGGGCCTCGCCAACCGGCGGGCCGTCGACGTGCGGCTGGACGAGGCGGTGGAGCGGCACCGGGAGGACGGCTCGGTGGTGAGCCTGGTCGTCTGCGACCTCAACGGTCTCAAGCGGGTCAACGACACGCACGGGCATGCTGTCGGTGACCGTCTGCTGGAACGTTTCGGCTCCGTGCTGTCCCGGTGCGGGGCCATGCTGCCCGGAGCGCTCGCGGCCCGGCTCGGCGGGGACGAGTTCTGTCTGCTGTCCCTGGGGCCCGGGGCGGACGAGGTGATCGCGGTGGCCACGGAGCTCTGCGAGCGGGCCGCCGAGCTGGAGTTCGGCAACGGGGTCGCCTGCGGGATCGCGTCCACGGGGGACCCGATCGGCCCGGTGGTCTCCGCCCGGCGGCTCTTCCGGCTCGCGGACGCGGCCCAGTACCGGGCGAAGGCGGCCCGCTCCAGGAGGCCCGTGGTGGCGGGGCGCGACGGCGAGGTCATCCGGCTGGCCGACTCCCCGCCGAAGTCCGCCCACGACCGCCGCCGGCTGCGGGGAGCGGCTCCCGGGGCGACGGACGAGGTAAGGGGTCACCCCGAGGACCACTAGTGACATGAAGGGTTTCAATCCGTACGCTTCTGAATATGGATATGCATACAGTCGTGGTGGGGACGTCCGGTACCACCGCTCAGGACGTCATCGCCGTGGCCCGCGGCAACGCCCGTGTCGAGCTCTCCGCCGCCGCGGTGAGTGCCCTGGCCGCCGCCCGCGAGATCGTGGAAGCGCTCGCCGCCAAGCCCGAGCCGGTCTACGGCGTCTCCACCGGATTCGGCGCCCTGGCCAGCCGCCACATCAGCCCGGAGCTCCGCGCCCAGCTCCAGCGCAACATCGTCCGCTCGCACGCCGCCGGCATGGGCCCGCGGGTCGAGCGCGAGGTCGTCAGGGCACTGATGTTCCTCCGGCTGAAGACGGTCGCCTCCGGCCACACGGGCGTGCGGCCCGAGGTCGCGCAGACCATGGCCGACGTACTCAACGCCGGGATCACACCCGTCGTTCACGAGTACGGTTCCCTCGGCTGCTCCGGCGATCTGGCACCGCTCTCGCACTGCGCCCTGACCCTGATGGGTGAGGGTGACGCGGAGGGCCCCGACGGGACCGTCCGCCCGGCCGGCGAGCTCCTCACCGCCCACGGCATCACCCCGGTCGAGCTGCGCGAGAAGGAGGGCCTCGCCCTCCTCAACGGCACCGACGGCATGCTCGGCATGCTCGTGATGGCCCTCGCCGACCTGCGCAGCCTCTACACCTCGGCCGACATCACCGCGGCCCTCTCCCTGGAGGCGCTGCTCGGCACGGACAAGGTCCTCGCCCCCGAGCTGCACGCCATCCGCCCGCACCCCGGCCAGGGCGCCAGCGCCGACAACATGCTGCGGGTGCTGGCCGGTTCGGGCCTCACGGGGCGGCACGCCGAGGTCACAGGCGACGCGCCGCGCGTCCAGGACGCCTACTCCGTGCGCTGTGCGCCCCAGGTCAACGGCGCGGGCCGCGACACCCTCGCGTACGCCGCGACCGTCGCCGAGCGCGAACTGGCCTCGTCCGTCGACAACCCCGTCGTCCTTCCGGACGGCCGGGTCGAGTCCAACGGCAACTTCCACGGGGCGCCGGTCGCGTACGTCCTGGACTTTCTGGCGATCGTGGCGGCGGACCTCGGCTCGATCGCCGAGCGCCGCACCGACCGGCTGCTGGACAAGAACCGTTCGCACGGCCTGCCGCCGTTCCTCGCCGACGACGCGGGTGTCGACTCGGGCCTGATGATCGCCCAGTACACGCAGGCCGCCCTGGTCAGCGAGATGAAGCGGCTCGCCGTCCCGGCATCCGCCGACTCGATCCCGTCCTCCGCAATGCAGGAGGATCACGTCTCCATGGGCTGGTCGGCCGCGCGCAAGCTCCGTACCGCCGTCGACAACCTCGCCCGGATCGTGGCCGTCGAGCTGTACGCGGCGACCCGCGCCGTCGAACTGCGCGTCGCGCAGGGGCTGACCCCGGCCCCCGCCTCGCTCGCCGCCATCGAGGCGCTGCGGGCGGCGGGCGTCGAGGGCCCGGGGCCGGACCGCTTCCTGTCGCCGGACCTGGCCGCGGCGGACGCCTTCGTCCGGGCGGGCGGGCTCGTCGCGGCGGTCGAGCCGGTCACGGGGCCGCTGGCCTGACCGTGCGACCCGTACGGAAGCGGCCACCGGGCAGACCCGGTGGCCGCTTCCGTGCAGTCCGGTCACACGGCCGGCTGCGGACCTCCGCGACGGCCCGAGTAGGTCACGAAGCCCGCCCCGATGCCCAGGAACGCCATCCCGCCGATGAGGTACGGCGTCGTGTCGATGCCGGTCCCGGTATCGGCGAGCGAGCCGGTGTCCGTCTGCGGACCGGTGGCGCCGGCGCTGTGGCCGGCCGTGCCCGGGGCCGTGGCCGCATCGCCCGCGTTGGCGGACGGGACGAACCACAAGGCGCAGAGCAGCGTTCCCGCAGCGGTGGCGGTCAGGAGCGGGCGGCGGGTGATGGCCACGGAATCGATCCCCCTCGGGGCAGCCGTACGTGCGAGGGCATCCCGAATGCCGGGTTCCCTCAGGCCTGTTGCACCGATGCTAATGAACGCAGCGGGTCGCGGGAAAGCCATCGCGGCAGGCGGCTTACGCTCCGCTTCATGAGTACTTCTGAGTCATCACGATTCGTTCGCCTTCGTGTCGAAATGGTGTTGGAGATCACGGATGCCGAGGCCCTGAGCGGAACCGCCCTGGAAAGCCTCGCCGCCGAGTACGGCGAGCCCGGCGGGGAGTCCGCCGAGGAACGCACGCATGCCGAGACCGCGGTACGGGAAGACGGTGCGGAGGCCCTCGCCTCGCTGATCGATCCGTTCGACCTGGTCAGCGAGGTTCCCGGGGTCGAGCTGACCCAGGCCTCCTGGAGCAGCGAGAGCATCGACTACGACCCGGAGGACCCGGACGGATGGGACCTCGATGACGGCCAGGACGACGACGGCGACGACTACGTCGACGAGGAGGAGGAAGGGGGCGACGGCGACGGGAGCACTTCCGGCGTCCCGCACAATGGGGAGAAGGACGACCGGCGCGGCACCACGGAGCGGCGGGCCTAAGGGCCGTCCCGCAGGCGGAACACACCGGCCCCGGCACGCTTCGTCGGACCGGGGCCGGTGCGCGTGGGCGGCCGGTGGATCCGGACCGCGGACGTGCGGTACAACCGGGTCGTGCACCGGCTGGTACATAGGTGATGAACAGCGGGAACCACGGCTGTCACCACCGCGTCGATGAGTGGTGTTCCCCACATCTGGGACAGATATGGAACGGGACACCCGGCCAGGGTGTTCTTGGAGCATTGACGGGGTTTCGCCGGCCGACGGGTCGGCACGGGGTTTTCGGGGATTTCGGCAACGATGGAGAAGCGTGTGATGACGGACAGCAAACGGCGCAAGGGCCTCATGGCCGCGTCCGCACTGCTCGGCGGCGTGCTGGTGCTTACTGCCTGTAGCGACGGCGGGGACAGCGGCGCAAGCCCGGACAGCTCGAAGAAGTCACAGGCGGCCGAGGTCGACAAGGCGGCGGCCGAGGAGGCCTCCGAGGCGCAGATAGCGATCTCCCCGAAGAACGGTTCGACCAACGCGAGCATCAACAACGCCGCCAAGGTCTCCGTCACCAAGGGCAAGCTGACCGTCGTCACGATGACCACGGCGGCCGGCGAGAGCGTCAAGGGCACCCTGTCCGCCGACGGCACCAGCTGGAAGCCGGACGCGCAGCTGGAGCGTTCGACCACGTACAAGATCAACGCGACGGCGCAGGACTCGAAGGGCCGCGAGGCGCACGAGAACTCCTCCTTCACCACCGTGTCGCCCGCCAACAGCTTCATCGGGAACTTCACCCCCGAGGACGGCTCCACCGTCGGCGTCGGCATGCCCGTCTCGATCAACTTCAACAAGCCGATCACGGACCAGAAGGCGGTCCAGGCCGGCATCACCGTGACGTCCAGCAGCGGCCAGCAGGTCGCCGGTCACTGGTTCAACTCCCAGCGCCTGGACCTGCGCCCCGAGGACTACTGGACGGGCGGCTCCACCGTCACGCTGAAGCTGGCGCTGGACGGCGTCGAGGGCGCGGACGGCGTCTACGGCGTGCAGCAGAAGACGGTCACCTTCAAGGTCGGCCGCAACCAGGTGTCGACCGTGGACGCCAAGACGCACACGATGACCGTCACCCAGAACGGCAAGACGATCAAGACCATCCCGATCTCGGCCGGTTCGTCGGACAACCCGACGTACAACGGTCAGATGGTGATCTCCGAGAAGTTCAAGGAGACCCGGATGGACGGTTCGACGGTCGGCTTCACCGACGACGACGGCAAGGGTGAGTACGACATCAAGGACGTGCCGCACGCCATGCGGCTGTCCACGTCGGGCACCTTCATCCACGGCAACTACTGGGGCGCCAAGTCGATCTTCGGCAGCGCCAACACCAGCCACGGCTGCATCGGTCTCTCCGACACCAAGGGCGCCGGAGACCCCAACGAGCCGGCCGCCTGGTTCTACAACAACTCCATGATCGGCGACGTGGTCATCGTCAAGAACTCCCCGGACGCGACCATCAAGGCCGACAACGGCCTCAACGGCTGGAACCTCAGCTGGGCCGAGTGGACGGCGGGCTCCCAGGCCTGAGCCGGCCGCACCCCGCTCCGTACGCCGCAGGCGGCGGCTCCGCGATCCCCACGGATCCCGGGGCCGCCGCCTGCGGCGTTCCCGGGCCGTTCTCATCCCGCTCTCATCGTGGCCTTAACCCACCATCACAAGCGGTCCCTAGCCTCGCGCCATGTTCTTCACCTACCTCCGGCGCGAGCTGCGCCGCCGCAGAAAGGCGGCGCTCGTCGTCGCCTCGGGGCTCGCCCTCGGCATTGCGCTCGTCATCATCGTCAGCTCGGTCTCCTCGGGCATGAGCAAGGCCCAGGACAAGGTCCTGGAATCGCTGTACGGCCTCGGCACGGACATGACCGTCACCAAGGCCGCCGCAGCTCCGGGCTCCGGCACGGAGCGCCCCAAGTTCGAGTTCGACGCCAAGGACGGCGACGACGACGCGACGCAGAGCACCGACCGCGTCATGGTCCAGGGCTTCCAGAGCCTGGCCGCCACCACGGTCGGCCAGGTGGGCGAGCAGACCGGCGTCGCCGACGCCGTCGGCGGGCTGAGCCTGACCGTCATGAAGGTGGACGGCCAGTTCAGGCGCGGCGAGTTCAAGCAGGACGAGAGCGCCACGGCCGGGGGCGGCGGCCGCGGCGGCAGCACCCAGCCGCAGGGCGAGGTCCAGGGCGGCGGAGCCTCCTTCGACGTCAACTCCTACACCGTGTACGGCACCGACGTCACCAAGCAGGACCTCGGCCCGCTCACCTCCTCGAAGATCACCACCGGACGTACGTTCAAGACGACCGAGACCAACGCGAAGGTGGCCGTCGTCGACGCCGCGTACGCGAAGGAGAAGGAACTCTCGACCGGCAAGACGGTGACGATCCACGGGACCACGTTCTCGATCGTCGGCGTCTCGACGGCCGAGAGCGGTGACGCGGCCGCGAACCTGTACATCCCGCTCCAGCAGGCGCAGACCCTCGCCGACTCGAAGGACAAGGTCACCACGGTCTACGTCAAGGCCGCCGACTCGCAGCAGATCGACAGCGTCAAGGCCGCCATCCAGAAGAACATCACGGGCACCACGGTCACCACCTCCGCCGACCTCGCGGACACCGTGTCCGGTTCCCTGTCCACCGCGTCCGACCTGGCCTCCAGCGTCGGCAAGTGGCTCTCCATCGCCGTGCTCATCGCCGCCTTCCTGGTGGCCGGCCTCCTCACCTCCTCCGCGGTCAGCCGCCGCGTACGGGAGTTCGGCACGCTCAAGGCGCTCGGCTGGAGGAGCGGCCGGGTCACCCGCCAGGTCATCGGCGAGGCACTCGTCAACGGCCTGATGGGCGGCGTCCTCGGCATCGCGGTCGGCCTCGCCGGCGCCTACGCCGTCACCGCCGTCAGCCCCACCCTCACCGCCCAGCTCGGCTCCACCGGCGGCGGCGGGGGACGCGGCGGCGGCATGGGCGGCCCCGGCCGGCAGACCGCGTCCAAGGCGCTCGACATCGCGCTGACCGCGCCCGTCTCCCTCTCCGTCATCCTGATGGCCGTCGGCCTGGCCGTGGCGGGCGGGCTGATCGCGGGCGCCTTCGGCGGCTGGCGCGCCTCCCGGCTGCGCCCCGCCGACGCGCTGCGCCGCGTCGAGTAGCCCGCACGGGATGACCGGTGACCGGGCATCCCGTTCCCCGTCCCCAGCGATCCCCGGTCCACGGGCGACCCCCGAGGCGGTCGCCCGGGATCCGCGATCACCGCCCAGCAGGAGCTGAACCATGTACACGCTTCAAGGCGTCACCAAGCAGTACACACGCGGCAAGTCCACCGTCCACGCGCTCGCCGGCGTCGACCTGACCATCGAGGACGGCGGCCGCCTGGTCATCCAGGGCCCGACCGGCGGCGGCAAGTCCACGCTGCTGCAGATGCTCGGCGGCCTGGACCGCCCCACCGCCGGCAGCGTCGAGCTCGACGGGGTGGACCTCGCGAAGCTCAGCGAGGCCAAGCTCACCAAGGTGCGCGCCGAGAACATCGGCTTCGTCTTCCAGAGCTTCAACCTCATCCCCACGCTCACCGCCCAGGAGAACGTCGAGACCGCCCTCGTCCCGCTCGGCGTCAAGACGTCCGAGCGCCGCAGAAGAGCGGCCGAGGCACTCGACTCGTTCGGGCTCGGCGAACGCCTCACCCATCTCCCCGGCGAGATGTCCGGCGGCCAGCAGCAGCGCGTCGCGATCGCCAGGGCCCTGGTCAAGCAGCCCAAGGTGCTGCTCGCCGACGAGCCCACCGGCAACCTCGACGAGTCCATGCGCGACGAGATCATGGAGGTGCTGGAGACCCTGTGGAAGGAGCACGGGCTCACCTTCATCATGGTCACCCACGACAGCGCGATCGCCCGCAGGGCCCCGCGCCTGGCGACCATCCGCAAGGGCAGGGTCACCATCACGGAGAACGCCGCGGCCTGACCCGGCGACACCCGACCGCCCGGCCGGCGGACCCGACCCGCACGACGGGATCCGCCGGCCCGTGGGCACACGGGCCACCGGGCGGCCGGCGATCCGCCGGCCCGGCAACGCGCAGGCCACCCGGCAGCCCTCAGCCGGTCCGCCCGGCCACGGCCCTGCGGTGCGCCACCAGATCGGTGCGGCGGACCTGGCGCAGGCCGGCCGGGTCGTTGTACGCGACGCCCTCCCCGCAGGCCGTTCGCGGACCGGGGCCGCCCCGGGCCAGCCGGGCGCGCAGCCCGTACCAGGGCTGCAGCGGCAGCCAGCACAGCCCGTACAGCCAGCGCCGCACCAGGCGTACGGGGCCCGGACGGCCCACGTCCGGCAGGCTCACCACCCGTATCCCCATGATCAGTTTTCCCGCTCCGGCACCCGCGACCGCGGTGAGCACCACCTGGTTGAGGAACGAGAGGACCAGCACCGGCCCGATCAGCAGCCCGACGACCTGGGGAAAGGACGCCGAGTCCGCGTACGGCCGGACGAGTAACCCGCCGGCGACCAGGCAGAGGTAGCAGTCGAGCCCCACGGCGAGATACCGGCGCACCTCACCGGCCCGGGGCGGCGTCCCCGGCGCGGGCCGCTCCGACCCCCCGGGGACGTACGGAGGCCCCGGCTGCCGGTATCCGAGCAGCGGTCCTGCGGTCAACGGCCTTTGCCTGTAAGGAGTATGGGGATCGCGGCCCTTGCGGTTCCCCCGTGATGTCGTCATGACGGAATCATGTCTGATAGCCCGTCACCGCGGGCCCGGACCGCACACCTGCGGGCATCGCGGCCGGCGGCGCGTGGTGTAGCCCGCTACACCACCGGTCCGGGAGTCCGGCCCCTCGTACCGGCGTCCGTCCGTCGCGAAGATGGGGGACACGGCCGGGCAGCTGCCCGGCACGACCGCCCGACCTCTCCTGGAGGAACCCGTGAAGCAGCTGCTCCGGACCGTGCTCCTCGTCGCACTCGTCGCGAACGTCTCGCTGAACTTCCTGGTGGAACAGGAAGGACCGAACATTGCCCTGAGCGTGGTCTCGGGCGTGGTCGTGCTCGCGTCGGCGGCAGGCCTGTGGATGCTGCGCGGCCCGCGCGAGAGCTGACGCGGACGGATGCCGCACGGCCGCGCAGAACCGACGGCCGGCCTCACAGTCACCCGTGCGGCGTTGTGAGGTTCACCACTTCGGATGGAGTGCGCCGCGGCCGCAACCCGGCAGATTCTCCCCGGAACCGGCCTGGGTCCGGGCGGCGGCGGCCTTCCCGTGCACGGCGCGCCAGGATCATCATGTGGATGCCCGTGGAGCATCCCGCCGCCCCACTGGGACACTCGATACGCCACAACGGTCCTGTACGTCGCTTTCGTGAGCACGGTATGCGTGATGTCGGGCGACGCCCTCAACGGCGAGGGGGGACCTGGTGCCCCTCGGGACGGGGGCACCTTCGCGCATGAGCCGACCCATGGAAGGTCTTGATCAGATGACGGCCACCCCTGACTCCGCAACGCCGCCCGCCGCCCACCGCGTCATCGAGCCGCTGTACGCGGAGATCCTCCGCCGCAACCAGGGCGAGAAGGAGTTCCACCAGGCCGTACGGGAGGTCCTGGAGACGCTCGGCCCGGTGCTGGTCCAGCGGCCGGAGTTCGTGGACGCCCGGATCATCGAGCGCATATGCGAGCCGGAGCGCCAGCTCATCTTCCGGGTGCCGTGGTCGGACGACTCCGGCGACATCCACGTCAACCGCGGATTCCGGGTCGAGTTCTCCAGCTCGCTGGGCCCGTACAAGGGCGGGCTGCGCTTCCACCCCTCGGTCAACCTCGGCATCGTGAAGTTCCTCGGCTTCGAGCAGATCTTCAAGAACGCCCTGACCGGCATGCCCATCGGCGGCGGCAAGGGCGGCTCCGACTTCGACCCGAAGGGCCGCTCGGACGCCGAGATCATGCGGTTCTGCCAGTCGTTCATGACGGAGCTGCACCGCCACCTCGGCGAGTACACCGACGTCCCCGCCGGTGACATCGGTGTGGGCGGCCGCGAGATCGGCTATCTCTTCGGCCAGTACAAGCGGATCACCAACCGCTACGAGTCCGGCGTCCTCACCGGAAAGGGCCTCGGCTGGGGCGGCGCCCTGGTGCGTACGGAGGCGACGGGATACGGCTGTGTCATGTTCACCGCCGAAATGCTCCGCAGCCGCGGCGAGTCCCTCGACGGCCAGCGCATCGCCGTCTCGGGCTCGGGCAACGTCGCGATCTACGCCATCGAGAAGGCCCAGCAGCTCGGTGCCACGGTGGTGACCTGCTCCGACTCCGACGGCTACGTCGTGGACGAGAAGGGCATCGACCTCGCCCTGCTCAAGGAGATCAAGGAGGCCGGCCGCGGCCGCGTCTCCGAGTACGCCGAACGCCGGCCCGAGGCCGTCTTCGTGCCCGGCACCGGCGTCTGGAACGTGCCCTGCGACGTGGCGCTGCCCTGCGCCACGCAGAACGAACTCCACGAGGCCGACGCGCTGGCCCTCGTACGCAACGGCGTGAAGGCGGTCGCCGAGGGCGCCAACATGCCCACCACCCCCGAGGCCGTCCGCGTGTTCCAGGAGGCCGGCGTGGCCTTCGCGCCCGGCAAGGCGGCCAACGCGGGCGGCGTGGCCACCAGCGCCCTGGAGATGCAGCAGAACGCCTCGCGCGACTCCTGGACCTTCGCCCACACGGAGGAGCGGCTCGCGGAGATCATGCGCCACATCCACGACTCCTGCTACGCCACGGCGGAGCGTTACGGCAGCCCCGGCAACTACGTGGTCGGCGCGAACATCGCCGGCTTCGAGCTGGTGGCGGACGCGATGCTGGCGCAGGGCCTGATCTGACCGGATCCCCGGCGCACCGAGACCGGCCCGGGACGCGGAAGCGTCCCGGGCCGGTCTCTACTCCGCGGGCTGCGGCCCGCGCCGGAACGTCTCGGCCAGCCCCGTGTTCACCACGACCGCGACGGCCATGACCAGGGCCGCCGTCGGGTGCCCCACCTCGTACAGCGCGAAGGCGCCGCCGCCGAGCACCACCGCCTTGACGGCGAGCACGCCGGGCAGCGGCAGACGGATCCGGGCACGGGGTGCGGCGAACAGGGCCCACAGGGCGATGGCCAGGGCCAGGAGCGCTGTTCCCAGCAGGAGTTGGACCGCCAGGCCCTCGCCGAGAGTGAGCCCCCACCAGAACAGGCAGGCCAGCGCCACCACTTCGAGGACGAACGCCAGGAACTCGTTGACCGCCCACCACGGGCGGCCCTTCAGCGAAGGGATCGCCGGTCCGTCCGTACGGTTGTCATGCATGGTGCCCCCACCCCTCGACTCTCACGTCCGGGGTGAGGGTATCCGGCTCAGTTACCGGCCGGGGCCACACCGATCGGGCAGGAGACACCGGTGCCGCCGATCCCGCAGTAGCCGGCGGGGTTCTTGTCGAGGTACTGCTGGTGCGCGGGCTCCGCGGGCCAGAAGGTCCGGCCCTCGGCGGGCAGGATCTCCGTGCTGATCTCGCCGTAGCCGGAGCCCGTGAGGACCTTCTGGTACGCCTCGCGGGAGGCCGCCACGGCCGCCGCCTGCTCGGGGGAGTGGGTGTAGACCGCGGAGCGGTACTGCGTGCCCACGTCGTTGCCCTGGCGGAAGCCCTGGGTCGGGTCGTGGGACTCCCAGAAGACCTTCAGGAGCTGGGCGTACGTGACGGTCTTCGGGTCGTACACGACGCGGACCGCCTCCGTGTGGCCGGTCAGGCCGGAGCAGACCTCCTCGTACGCGGGGTTCTCCGTGTAGCCGCCCTGGTAGCCGACGAGCGTCGTCCAGACGCCGTCCGTCTCCCAGAACTTCCGCTCGGCGCCCCAGAAACAGCCCATCGCGAAGTCCGCGACCTCCAGGCCCTCCGGGTACGGGCCCAGCAGGGCGTTGCCCAGGACCGTGTGCCGGGACGGGACGGTGAATTCCGGGGTGGCGCGGCCGCGCAGGGCCTCCTCCGGTGTGGGGAGCTGCGGGGTGCGGCGGTGCAGGAACATACGGGGGCTCCTCCTGGATCGGTGTGCTGTCCGTACAACGTCCCGGGAGGCCCGCGGATTCCGGGACCCCGCGGTCAGCGCCGGGGCGTGCCGTCCCCGGACTCGAAGGTCTCGGCGTACTCGGCGGCCCGCTTGCGGGCCCTGAGCCAGAAGTACACGCCGAGGCCGATCAGGATCAGGGGTATCAGTCGTGCCACGGGAACACCGGTCCTTGTCGTGGGGTCGGCCGCTGCTTCGCGGTATCGGTACGTCCACGGTCGCACAAGGGCTACCGCGACAGCGTCGCCGGGCTGCCGCCGTTCGCCTCGTAGCCTGCCACCGCCAGGGCCCGGTACACGGTGTACTCGGCGGCCGGGTCGGAGTTCTCCGTCCACGGCAGCGCGCCCACGTGCCCGTCGATGCGGACCAGCTGGTTCATCGCCTCGGACCAGCGCTCCATCCGGACCAGGAACAGCACCAGGAGATGACGGACGTGCGCGAGCATCGGGTCGTCGGCACGGGCCGCGTGGACCGCGAACATCGCACCCTCGACTGCCCTGGTCACCACCTGGCTCCGGTAGAACCCCTGCACCAGATTGACCTCGGGCAGGTGCTCGTACACCGCGAACAGCGGCAGTGCGGCCAGCAACGAGCCCTGCGGGGCGCGGGCGGCCGCGGCGGTCGCGAAGCGGTCGGCCTCCTCGCGGGAGCCGTGCCACTTCTCGCACCAGAAGTGCAGCGCCGCGATGTGCGCGCCCATGTGGGCCGGCGCCCGGTCGATGATCTTCGCCCAGAGCTGGTCGAACTCCTCGTGGGAGTACCCCAGTCCGCGGGCCACGGCCAGCTCCACGAGGTACGGCACCGGGTCGCCCGGCGCCAGCAGGGCCGCCTCGCCGACCACGGTACGGGCCTCCTCCAGGATGATCCGGAAGTCGTCCGTACCGGCCGTCGACGAACGCCACGCCTGCTGCACCAGGAACTCCGCGTGCACGGCCGCGCCGCCCGCGTCCTTCGGCGCCTCGGCCCGCCACTTGCGCAGCCACGCCCCGCCGACGCCCGGCCGCTGCATCAGCTCAAGCGAAGCGGCCCCGGCGAAGGCCTGCACCCGCTGCCAGCGCACCTCGCCGTCCTTCGGTGTACCGGACAGCAGCTGGGACGCCGCCCGCCACTCCTGGGTGTGCTGGACGACATCGAGCACGTCGAGGAGATCCTGGTCGGGGCCCGGCATCCGGATGTCCAGCTCCTCCTGACGCACGAAGCCGTAGGTGTCCGGGTCGGCGGCGTCCGGGGAACCGGGCGCCACCTGACGGATACCACCGCGACGCCGCAGCACGAAGGGGCCGACGACCGCGGCGAGCATGCACAGCGCGAACAGGAACCACAGAATCTCCATGCCCCCATTGTCACCGGACGGCCCGGTGCTCCGTGAGTGGCCTCGGCGGCGGACTACGCTCGGGGCCCATGAGCGACCAGCACAGCTTCGAGACTCTCGCGATCCACGCGGGAAACACCGCCGATCCCCTCACCGGCGCCGTTGTACCGCCCATTTACCAGGTCTCCACGTACAAGCAGGACGGCGTGGGCGGGCTGCGCGGCGGCTACGAGTACAGCCGCAGCGCCAACCCGACCCGCACGGCGCTGGAGGAGAACCTCGCGGCCCTGGAGGGCGGCCGCCGGGGACTCGCCTTCGCGTCCGGCCTCGCCGCCGAGGACTGCCTGCTCCGTACGCTGCTGACCCCCGGCGACCACGTGGTCATCCCGAACGACGCCTACGGCGGCACGTTCCGGCTGTTCGCGAAGGTCGCCTCGCGCTGGGGCGTGGAGTTCTCCGTCGCCGACACCTCGGACGTGGCGGCGGTCCGGGCCGCGATCACCCCGCGCACCAAGGCGATCTGGGTGGAGACCCCGTCCAACCCGCTGCTCGGCATCACCGACATCGCGGCCGTCGCCGGTGTCGCCCGTGCCGCCGGCGCACGGCTGGTCGTCGACAACACCTTCGCCAGCCCCTACCTCCAGCAGCCCCTCGCCCTCGGCGCCGATGTCGTGGTCCACTCCACGACCAAGTACATGGGCGGCCACTCGGACGTCGTCGGCGGCGCACTGATCGTCAACGACCCCGACCTGTCCGAGGAGTTGGCGTACCACCAGAACGCGATGGGCGCCGTCGCCGGGCCGTTCGACGCCTGGCTGGTGCTGCGCGGCATCAAGACCCTCGCCGTCCGGATGGACCGGCACAGCGAGAACGCCACCAAGGTCGCCGACCTGCTGACCCGCCACCCCAAGGTCACCCAGGTCCTCTACCCCGGACTGCCCGAGCACCAAGGGCACGAGATCGCCGCCAAGCAGATGAAGGCGTTCGGCGGGATGGTGTCCTTCCGCGTCGCGGGCGGCGAGGAAGCGGCCGTCGAGGTCTGCAACCGCGCGAAGCTCTTCACGCTCGGTGAGTCGCTCGGCGGCGTCGAGTCGCTGCTGGAGCACCCGGGCCGGATGACGCACGCCTCCGCCGCCGGCTCCCCGCTGGAGGTCCCGGCCGACCTGGTGCGGCTCTCCGTCGGCATCGAGAACGGCGACGACCTGCTGGCCGACCTGACGCAGGCGCTCGGCTAGGACCTTCCGTTCGGATCAGGCCGGACCACGGAGCGGGGTCCGGTGCGCGTGCCGGGGCCCGCGCGCCCGGCATGATCCAGACGAGAGGCCCGAGGACCGTGCAGGCGTGGGCGGGGCCGGTCCCACCGGCCCCGCCCCGGTGCGGTCTCCCTCAGGCCGAGACCTTCTCGTCCTCCAGCGAGGCCCTGACCTGCTCCCTCAGCTCGGGACTGTCCGTGTGCTCATGGACCGAGATCGCGTGCTCGGTCGCGGCCCGCACGACTTCCTCCTCCTCGCCGGAGATGGTCAGCGAGCAGTTCGACACGCTCGGATACTTGCGGCAGTCGGCGATCTTCCTGGTCATCACAGCCTCCTCGGCCGATGCTCCTCCAGGATAGATCGGGCAGCCCCGTGCGAACCCGTCAGCGACCTCGGCGGGCATTGATCCGTGCGACCCGTCAGCGACCTCGGCGGGCATTGATCCGGGCGGCCTGGCGCGTCAGATGGGCGCGCTCGGCGAGGTTGGGGGCCTGATGGGCCGCCTCCGCGTACAGCCGTGCCGCCTTCTCCGGATCGCCGTCGCGCTCGTGGAGGTACGCCGCCACCGCGGTGTGGCGGGGGAGCGAGGCGTCCAGCGCCGCGAGCGCCGCCAGGCCCGCGCGCGGCCCGTCCGCCTCCCCGACCGCGACCGCGCGGTTGAGCCGGACGACCGGACTGTCGGTCAGGCGCGCGAGCTCGTCGTACCACTCGACGATCTGCACCCAGTCGGTCTCCTCGGCAACGGGCGCGTCCGCATGGAGCGCCGCGATGGCGGCCTGCGCCTGGAACTCGCCGAGCCGGTCGCGGGCGAGGGCCGCCTGCAGGATCCCGACGCCCTCGGCGATCGACGCGGTGTCCCACCTGCCGCGGTCCTGCTCGGCCAGCGGGACCAGGCTGCCGTCGGACGCGGTCCGGGCGGCGCGCCGGGCATGGTGGAGCAGCATGAGGGCGAGCAGCCCCGCCACCTCGGGGTGGTCGACGGCGGCCGCGACCTGCCGGGTGAGACGGATGGCCTCGGCGGCCAGGTCGACGTCGCCGGAGTAGCCCTCGTTGAAGACCAGGTACAGGACGCGCAGCACGGTGGCGACATCGCCCGGCCGGTCGAACCGCACGCCGGAGACGGTGCGCTTGGCCCGGCTGATGCGCTGCGCCATGGTCGCCTCGGGCACCAGGTAGGCCGCGGCGATCTGGCGCGTGGTGAGCCCGCCGACCGCCCGCAGCGTGAGCGCGACCGCCGACGCCGGGGTCAGCGACGGGTGCGCGCACAGGAAGTAGAGCTGGAGCGTGTCGTCCCCCGCGGGGGTCGGCCCGGGCACCGGCTCCTCCTCGACCCGGTCCTCACGGCGCCGGCGCGCCGTGTCGGCGCGCGTCGCGTCGAGGAACTTGCGCCACGCCACGGTGATCAGCCAGCCCTTGGCATCCCGCGGAGGGTCGGCCTCCCAGACCCGGAGCGCCTCGACCAGGGCGTCCTGCACCGCGTCCTCGGCCGCCGCGAAATCAGCTCCGCGGCGGACGAGGACGGCGAGCACGCCCGGGGTGAGGCTCCTGAGCAGGACCTCGTCGATCCGGTTCATCCGAGAGGTCACTCCGTGATGGTCGGGGCCTCGGTCAGGAACGGGCGCAGCTCCAGCCACTCGTGGATCGGCCTGCCGCCCGCGCCGGGGGCTGCCGACAGTTCCCCGGTCAGCTCGACGGCGCGCTCGTAGCTGTCGACGTCGATGATCATCCAGCCGGCGATGAGGTCCTTGGTCTCGGCGAAGGGTCCGTCGGTGACCGGCGGCCGACCCTCTCCGTCGTAGCGGACCCACGCTCCCTCGGGAGCGAGCGCCTGGCCGTCGACGAACTCACCGGTCTTCTCCAGCCGGGCCGCGAAGTCGTTCATGTACTGGATGTGGGCCGAGACCTCCTCCGGCGTCCACTGGTCCATGCGCACGTCGTTGACCGGTGCCGGGGCGCCGCGGTAGTGCTTCAGCAACAGGTACTTGGCCATGACGGTTCTCCTTGGTGCTCGTGCGGCCCTCTGTGGTCGCGTTCACCCCCGGGACGGAGCCGGTCGCGGGTTCTCGACACGGCCGCCCGGATTTTCCCGAGATGATTTCCGAGACGTTCTCCGACTGCGCCGACGAGCGTAGAGGAGCCGTCCCGCGATGTCCGGGTCCGACGCTCTACCAGCCGTCCAGCGGCGGTGTCGTCCCGGCGGGCGGCGCCTGCCAGGGCTGGGCCATCACCGCCCACACCGTGAACGCCACGACCGCCGCTGCCGCCGTCGCCAGCCCCAGCCGGCGCAGCCACCGCCGGCGGTGCAAGAGCCGGGCACCGCGCCGCGCCGCCCGCGCCGGCAGTCCCGCGGGCACGTGCGGACGGGAGGTCTCCAGCATCCGCCGGACCTCGTCCTCGTTGCGCCGGACCCCGCTCACGGCGCGGCCCGCAACTGCCGGGTGCGACCCCATCGCGCCGTCGGGCTCCGGGTGCCGCGCATCGTGGCCACCGAGCGGTCGCAGACGGTGCGGATCCGCTCCTGCGCCATCCCGAGCAGTGCCGACGCCTGCTCCTCCGGGACACCTTCGTACAGACGCAGCACGAGAACCAGCCGCTCCTGCGGGGTCAGCCGGTCCAGCAGCCCGCCGCGCGGACGGCGATGCCGCCACGCCTGACGGGCGAACCGGACGGCCAGATCCTGCCGGGTGCGGACGTACGGATCCTCGCCGTGCAGCTGGTCCCAGTCCGCGTACGTCCGGGCCAGCGCGGCCGTCAGAAGCCGCTGCGCGCGCTCTCCGGCGCCGGGCGGGTCCACCGGTTCGGCCGTGAGCAGGGTCGCGACGTGCAACAGCCGGCCCGCCGCGCCCGCCACGAAGGCCTCGAACTCCTGGGCGCGGCGCCGCTGTCGGTTCGCGTGACGCTCTCGCACGAGGTCAATCGGAGCGCTCCGCGGGCCCCGGGTCAACCCCCGGGAGCCCGGCGGCCCGCGCTATCCCGCAGGCGGGGCCTGGTGCGAGGCCTGCCGCGCGGCCAGGGCCGCGTTGAACCGGGTGAGCAGTGCGCAGAACGTGTCCCGCTCGTCCTCGGACCACTCGTCCGTCACCTGCGACATCAGCTCGCGCCGGGAGGAGCGGACCTCGTCCAGCCGGGCCTGTCCGCGCGGCGACAGCTGGAGCACGACCGCGCGGCCGTCCTCCGGGTGCGAGGTGCGCTTGACCAGACCGGTGTCCACGAGCGGTGCGACCTGCCGGGTCACGGTCGACGAATCGATCCCCATCCCGGCGGCCAGCGCCTTGACGCCCATGGGGCCTTCCCGGTCCAGCCGGTTGAGCAGCAGATACGCGGCGCGGTCCATGGAGTTGCGCACCTGGCCGACGCCGCCGAGGCGGGTCTGCTCGGCGCGCCGGGCGAAGACCGCGACCTGGTGCTGCAGAGCGTCGAGGAGGTGGTCGTGACCCGGGTTCTCCGGGGCGGCGCCCCCGGAAGGAGACGCGGCAGTCGTCATGTCCTGAGGGGGCATGGCCGGGGGCTCTCTTCGTGCGGTGTCGGATGGGTGGGGGACAGAGTACGCGGCCCCGGGGCAACGCGTACCAGTGCCGCACAAACCTGCGGACATCGACGCAGGACGGGTCCGTCCGCGGCGGCCGCAACCCCTTTCAGCTGCAAGACTTGCGGTATGAACTTCCCGCCGCCCACCCGATTTCCCCCGCTGATCCTCGATGACGTCCGGGGTGCGCAGAAGATGCTCTCCGGCGTCTCCCGGGTCACGCCGCTGGAAGGCAGCCGCCATCTGTCCGCGCTGGTGGGCGCACCCGTCCAGTTCAAGTGCGAGAACCTGCAGCGGACCGGCTCGTTCAAACTGCGGGGCGCGTACGTACGCATCTCCGGCCTTTCCCCCGTCGAACGGGCCGCCGGTGTCGTCGCCGCGAGCGCCGGAAACCATGCGCAGGGTGTAGCGCTCGCGTCTGCACTGCTCGGCGTACGGTCAACGGTCTTCATGCCGGTCGGCGCACCACTGCCCAAGATCGCCGCGACCCGTGAGTACGGAGCCGAGGTGCGGCTGCACGGCCATGTCGTCGACGAGACGCTGGCCGCCGCGCAGGAGTACGCGCAGGAGACCGGCGCGGTCTTCATCCACCCCTTCGACCACCCGGACATCATCGCGGGCCAGGGCACGGTGGGCCTGGAGATCCTGGAGCAGTGCCCCGAGGTCCGGACGATCGTCGTCGGCATCGGCGGCGGCGGTCTCGCGGCGGGCATCGCCGTGGCGGTGAAGGCGATCCGGCCCGACGTGCGGATCATCGGCGTGCAGGCGGCCGGGGCGGCCTGCTACCCGCCGTCGCTGGCCGCCGGCCACCCCGTGTCGATCGGCTCGCTCCAGACGATGGCGGACGGCATCAAGGTGGGACGCCCCGGCGACGTGCCGTTCGGCCTGGTCCAGGAGCTGGTCGACGAAGTCCGTACGGTCTCCGAGGACGAGCTGTCCAGCGCCCTGCTGCTCTGCCTGGAACGGGCGAAGATGGTGGTGGAACCGGCCGGTGCGAGCCCGGTGGCCGCGCTGCTCAGCGACCCGAAGTCGTTCCGCGGACCGGCGGTGGCGCTGCTGTCCGGCGGCAACGTGGACCCGCTGCTGATGCAGCGCATCCTGACCCACGGCATGTCGGCGGCCGGCCGCTACCTGAGCCTGCGGCTGCGTCTGACGGACCGCCCCGGCGCGCTGGCGACCATGCTGGGCGTGCTCACGGTGGCCGACGCCAACGTCCTGGACGTCAGCCATGTGCGGACCGACCCCCGGCTCGGACTCACCGAGGCCGAGGTGGAACTGCACCTGGAGACCAAGGGCCCCGAACACTGCGAAGAGGTCGCGGCGGCACTGCGCGGGGCGGGCTATCTCGTGATGGCCTGACCTCTTGCCGGTCGCGATGTATCGCGTTACTGTGCCTCCGCCCGGCCCGGGGGACACGCGCGTTCGTCTCGTGTTTCACCGGGCACGGAAACCCGGGCAAACCTAGGATCTGTGAGGAAGTCACTCGAACGCACTGGGGGAATCCCGTATGCCAGGCGCGATCTACGCCGAAGGTCTGGTGAAGACCTTCGGCGACGTCACCGCACTCGGCGGCGTCGACCTCGACGTGCCGCAAGGCACCGTCCTCGGACTTCTCGGCCCCAACGGGGCCGGCAAGACGACTGCCGTACGTGTCCTCACGACGCTGCTCAGGCCCGACAGCGGCAGCGCCTTCGTCGCGGGCATCGACGTACTGAAGAATCCCAACGACGTGCGGCGCTCGATCGGGCTCTCCGGCCAGTTCGCCGCCGTCGACGAGTACCTGACCGGCCGCGAGAACCTGCACATGGTCGGCCAGCTCTACCAGCTGTCCTCCCGCGACGCGAAGACCCGGGCCGCGGAACTGCTGGAACGCTTCAACCTCGCCGACGCGGCCGACCGCACCGCCAAGACCTACTCCGGCGGCATGCGGCGCCGGCTCGACCTCGCGGCGGCGCTCGTCGTCTCCCCGCCGGTCATGTTCATGGACGAGCCGACCACCGGACTCGACCCCCGCAACCGGCAGCAGCTCTGGGAGGTCATCGAGGAGCTCGTCGCCGGCGGTACGACGCTGCTGCTGACCACGCAGTACCTGGAGGAGGCGGACCGCCTCGCCCACGACATCTGCGTGATCGACCACGGCCTCGTCATCGCCCGCGGCACCTCCGACCAGCTCAAGGCCCGCACCGGCGGCGAGCGCATCGAGGTCGTCGTCCAGCAGCGCGACCAGATCGACCCGGCCCGCGAGGTCCTCGCCCATCTGGGCAAGGGGGAAGTCGCCGTCGTCCCGCACATGCGCAAGCTGACCGTCCCGGTCGACGGCGGCGCCAAGCTCCTCGCCGAGGTCATCCGCGACCTCGACGCGCGCGGCGTGGAGATCGACGACATCGGGCTGCGCCGCCCCACCCTCGACGACGTGTTCATCTCCCTCACCGGTCACGCCGCCGAGCAGGAGAAGACCGACGAGAACGGGACGGGCGCGCAGCCTGCCGCCCGGACGGAGGCAACGAAGTGAGTGCCGTTACCGAGACGACCGCCGGCCGCGCGCCCCGCTCCGGCGGCGGCGTCGGCCAGTCCGTCCGTGACTCGCTGGTCATCGCCCGCCGCAACCTGATCCGTATGAGCCGGATTCCGAATCTTGTTCGCTCAGGTGGATTTCAGTTCAACTCGGCACGACGTCATGACCTGCGCATGAGCGCCGGGATGGAGGTGGTGAAGTGAGCAGCACGGTGGACAGCCTGGTCATCGCTCGCAGGAACCTAATTCGGATGTCCCGAATTCCTGAGATGTTGCTTTTTGGGGTCATCCAGCCAGTCATGTTCGTCGTGCTGTTCACGTACGTCTTCGGCGGCTCCATCGCCATCCCGGGTGCCGGCGTCAGCGCCTCCGCCTACAAGGAATTCCTGATGGCGGGCATCTTCGCGCAGACGGTCACCTTCGCCACGGCCGGTGCGGGCGCCGGGATCGCGGACGACATGCATAAGGGACTCATCGATCGGTTCCGCTCGTTGCCGATGGCGCGCGGGGCTGTGCTCACTGGTCGTACCCTCGCCGACCTCGTGCAGACTGCGGTGACGCTTGCCGTGCTGGCGGGCGTGGCCTTGATCGTCGGCTGGCGTACACACGAGAACATCGGCAAGGTGCTGGCAGGTTTCGCCCTGCTCCTGCTGCTCGGGTACGCGTTCACCTGGATCGGTGCCCTGATCGGCCTGTCCGTCCGGACCCCGGAGGCGGCAACCTCGGGCGGGCTGATCTGGCTGTTCCCGCTGACCTTCATCTCGAACGCGTTCGTTCCGGTCAACGGCATGCCGACGTTCCTTCAGTACGTCGCCGAGTGGAACCCTTTCAGCGCCACAGTGCAGGCGGCACGCGAGCTGTTCGGCAACACGATCGCCGGTGTCCCCAAGTCGGTGACCGGCGCGTGGCCCATGGAGCATCCGGTGTGGGCTTCGCTGATCTGGTCCGTCCTGATCATCGTGGTGTTCCGCTCCCTCGCGGTGCGCAAGTACCGCCGAGTGGACGCCTGACCCGTCCCCCACGCCGCGGATATCGGAAAGGGGCTCGCCAGGCCGAATCCGGCGAGCCCCTCTCTGTGGCGGAGCGTCAGCAGAAGGTTGCGTACTTCGACGACCCTTCCCAGATGCTCTTCCCGTTGTACGTGGCGACAGCCCATGTCGTGAGGGCCGCACAGCTCGGCTTGTTGATACTCACCTTCACCGTGCCAGCGTTGATGGTTGCGCACTTGGATGCCAAGTTCACATCCGGCCCGTACGGGTACAGCGCGTTCAGGTTGACGCAGAGCTTCGTACCCACGGGGTTGGGGCCGTTCAGGTTCGCTTCGGCGTAGACCTTGCCACCGGACAAGTAAGGAAGCTTGGCCGTCCCCGACGCCTGCTCGCCAGCCTGAGCCGAGAACGCGCTGGCCATGACGAGGACCAACGCCGCGGATCCTGTCCCCAGCAGCTTGATGCTTGCCTTCATCGCTTATCAGCTCCATGTGCGGCCCTCTGCAACGCTGGCTGCGAGACGAGCCGCTGTCGTGTGTGAATCACAGCGAGGCCTGTACCTCACGCATGCTAACGATGTGTGATCGCGTGGGAACACCGTGTTTTCGGACCTCGACTCGCCTGAGCCCGTGACTCGCGAGGACGCGGCCCGCTACCTGAACTCGAAGGGCCACCGCACCCGGCAGGGCAAGCCCTGGGAGGGCGGCAACCTCGCCCGCCGGATTCAGGCCAGCCTGAAGGGTTACGTCGAGTTCAACTTCGCCGGCCAGAACGAGGACGGCGAGGAGGTCACCACCAGCTTCCGCATCGACGTCCCCAAGGCTCTGACGGACGAGCGCGCGGAAGGCGTGCTCGCCTACCTGAAGCGGTCGTCCCGCACGAGGAACGTGGCGGCCTCGAAGTACCTGCTGTCCAGCCGCCTGATCTCCGTGTGCGGCGCCTACCGAACCGGCGCGTCCGTCACGGAAGGTCGCGCCGTCAACACGGCAGGCCGCTACTACCGATGCATGGCCGGAAGCAAGGGCAACCCGCTCACCGACCGACACGAGGACTGCTGGGAACTTCCGGTCGGCGAGGTCGATGCCGCCGTCTGGTCCGAGATCGAGGGCCTGCTGAACAACAAGGCCAAGCTGCACGAGTTGGTAGAGAAGTGGCTGGGCGCCGTCCCCGACCGTGCCGCGTCCTACCGCCGACGCCTGTCCGAGCTGGACGTCCAGATCGAGAAGAAGCGCAAGGCGCGGAAGAGGAAGATCGCTCTACTCCTCGCCTCCGTGGATGAGGACGACGTCGACCAGGACGACGCGAAGCTGGTCGAGGAGCTGAGGGGGGAGCTGACGGCCCAGGAAGACGAGCTGATGGAGGAGAAGGACCGTGTCGCCGAGTGGCTGGGCGAGGCGGAGGCCCAGGAGGACCGCGCCAGGGATCTCCTCAAGGCCGTGGAGAACATCAGCACTGCACGCGACTTCACCATGGCGCAGAAGTTGGACCTGATGGACCTGCTCGACATCAAGGTGCACATCACCGACAAGGGAGTGCCTCGGCACAAGGGCCTGGTCGACCCGATCACCGAGTGGCACCGCGAGACGGGTACCCCGGTGCCCGAGGACCTGACAGACGAGATGTGGAACAAGGTCAAGAACATCCTGTCGGGCACTCGACAGTGGCAGGACGTGCGCGGCGCCTTCGACGTGATGCTGGAGAAGCTGCGCACCGCGAAGCCGTGGAACGAATACAGCGGGTCCGAGAGGATCGACGGGCGGGGCTACACGACGCTGTACCGGCGCGTGCATCACTGGCACAGCTCGGGGGAGTACCGGGCCGCTCTGGAGGCGCTGAAGGGCTTCCCGGCTGTGCCGGTGCCGCCTGCCTATCGGCTCCCTCACATGCTGGTGACCGGTGCGGTCGACCCGGAGTTCACCACCTCTGACCTGGGCGAAGACTGCGATGGGGCGAGCTGCAAGAGTGACGACATGGCTGGACTAGCTTCCCGGAGATGATCCTCTTCGGGCTCATCCAGCCGGTCATGTTCGTCGTGCTGTTCAGCTACGTGTTCGGCGGCTCGATGGTGATCGGCGGCTCGACCAGCGCCGCCGAGTACCGCGAGTTCCTCATGGCGGGCATCTTCGCCCAGACGGTCACCTTCGCCACGGCCGGCGCCGGAGCGGGTATCGCCGACGACATGCACAAGGGCCTCATCGACCGTTTCCGGTCGCTGCCCATGGCGCGCGGCGCGGTCCTCACCGGTCGCACGCTGGCCGACCTCGTCCAGACCACGCTCACCGTCATCGTCCTCACGGTCGTCGCCCTGCTCGTCGGCTGGCGCATCCACGAGGGCATCCCGAAGGCGCTGGGGGCCTTCGCGCTGCTGCTTCTCCTCGGCTACGCCTTCTCGTGGATCGGTGCCCTGATCGGCCTGTCCGTCCGGACCCCGGAGGCCGCGACCTCGGGAGGGCTGATCTGGCTGTTCCCGGTCACGTTCATCTCGAACGCGTTCGTGCCCACCGAGAACATGGCCGGCTGGCTCCAGCCGATCGCCGAGTGGAACCCGTTCAGCGCGACCGTCCAGGCGTGCCGGGAACTGTTCGGGAACCCGGGCGTCTCCCCGTCCGACGCGTGGCCGATGGTCCACCCCGTGTGGGCCTCGCTGATCTGGTCCGTGGTGATCATCGTGGTCTTCCGGACGCTGTCGGTCCGCAAGTACCGCTCGGTCGCCGTCTGAACAGAGCGCTGTCCGAGCCGCACACAGCAGGAAGCCCCGGCCGTCTCATCGGGCCGGGGCTTCCTGCTGTGTGCGAGGTGTGCGGATCAGCCGGAGTACGGCTTCGCCGAGAGGATCTTCACCGTGGCGGTCTTGCCGTTCGGCAGCTCGTACTCGGCGCTCTCGCCCATCCTCTTGCCGTTCACGCCCACGCCGAGCGGGGACTGCGGGGAGTACGTCTCGATGTCCGCGCTCGCGTACTCGCGGGAGGCGAGAAGGAAGGTCGTCGTGTCGTCCTCGTCGCCGTCGAAGGCGATCGTCACGACCATGCCGGGCTCGACCACGCCGTCGTCGGCAGGGGCCTCGCCGACCTTCGCGTGCTCCAGGAGCTGGGTCAGCTGGCGCACCCGGAGCTCCATCTTGCCCTGCTCCTCCTTGGCCGCGTGGTACCCGCCGTTCTCGCGCAGGTCGCCCTCCTCACGGGCCGCCGCGATCTTGACGGCGATCTCCGTGCGCGCGGGACCAGACAGGTACTCCAGCTCGGCCTTGAGCTGGTTGTACGCCTCCGGCGTGAGCCAGGTGACGTTTTCGCTGGTCTGGGTCACAGGGTGCTCCTCGTCGGTACTGGGAATACAAAGCATCGCCCTACCCCGAAGCATGCGCTTCCACGGGTGGGCGAAACCACGAGCCTAACAATTCGGCGGGGAAAGGGGGAGGAGGTAAACGACTGAGAGTGTCGAACCGCAGGTCAGAGGTGCTGAGAGTCGCTCAGGTCACCCGTGCGGCGGTCAACGTTACGCCCCGCCGTCATCCGTGCACCCCAGGAGCTCGACAGCGGTCGCCCGGGACGTCGTGCGCAGGGTGAGGACCTGGTCGATCCGGTCGGTGTCGGCGTCGAAGCGGAAGTCCTTGCGGGCGACCTCCATGCCGTCCTCGCTCAGCGAGCGGAGCGTGCAGTAGCCCTTGGCGTCCCGGTCCTTGCGGACTTCCAGATGCACCTCGACGTGGTCGTCCGAGGCGACCTTGAACTTGATCATCTCGGCGCTGAGGCCCTGGCCGTTCACGTAGCCGTAGCCGATCCAGCCGACCACGCCCAGCAGGGCGACGCCGAGGACGGAGCCGATGATCTTGAGCTTGCGGTCCGCGCCCTGGTCCGCGGAGCGGCCGTAGCGGTTCTCGGGAAGCGCCTCGCGCACCGCCGTCATGATCGTTCCTCCCGTACCGGGTATCGAGGAATTTTCCACCCCCCGGTTCGGTCACTATAGAAGTTGCACTTCGCGACCAATCACTGAGGATCGAGTCTTGACTGAGCAGCTTCGACTGATGGCCGTACACGCCCACCCCGACGACGAGTCGAGCAAGGGCGCGGCCACCATGGCCAAGTATGTGTCCGAGGGGGTGGACGTGCTGGTCGTGACCTGCACGGGAGGCGAGCGCGGCTCCATCCTCAACCCGAAACTCCAGGGGGACGCGTACATCGAGGAGCACATCCACGAGGTACGCAAGAAGGAGATGGACGAGGCCCGGGAGATCCTGGGCGTCAAGCAGGAGTGGCTCGGCTTCGTCGACTCGGGCCTGCCCGAGGGCGACCCGCTGCCGCCGCTGCCCGACGGCTGCTTCGCGCTGGAGGACGAGACCGTGGCGGCGGGGCGCCTCGTCGCGAAGATCCGCGCCTTCCGGCCGCAGGTCATCACCACGTACGACGAGAACGGGGGCTACCCGCACCCCGACCACATCATGACCCACACCATCTCGATGATCGCCTTCGAGGGAGCGGCGGACACCGAGAAGTTCCCCGAGGCGGAGTTCGGTCCCGCCTGGACGCCGCAGAAGCTGTACTACAACCAGGGCTTCAACAAGCCGCGCACGGTCGCGCTGCACGAGGCCCTGCTGGCGCGGGGCCTGGAGTCGCCGTACGGGGACTGGCTGGAGCGCTGGAAGGAGTTCGAGCGCGCCGAACGCACGCTGACCACGCACGTTCCGTGCGCGGACTTCTTCGAGATCCGCGACAAGGCGCTGATCGCGCACGCGACGCAGATCGATCCGGACGGCGGCTGGTTTCGCGTTCCGATGGACATCCAGCGGGAGGTCTGGCCGACCGAGGAGTACGAGCTGGCGAAGTCTCTCGTCGATACCTCCCTCCCCGAGAGCGACCTCTTCGCGGGCATCCGCGACAATGCCTGATATGTACGCGACTCAGGCACTGACGCACCTCGTCCCGCTCGCCGAGGAACTGGACAAGAACAAGGTGACCCCCGGGGTCCTCGGCTTCATCGTCTTCGCAGCGCTCGCCGTGGGCGTGTGGCTGCTGATGAAGTCCATGAACCGGCACATGGGGAAGGTCGACTTCGAGGAAGCGCCGGATCCGGCGGCGACGGAGGGTGTGGCGGAGCCGGTGGGTTCCGCGGGTTCCACGCAGCGGAAGTAGTGCGGTGGCGGGGCGGGGCGGAACCGGGGTGACCGGTGGCTCCCCGCCCCTGCGGGCCGGGTTCGTCCTCAAACGCCGGACGGGCTGAAAAGACGCCCTCAATCGCCGGGCGGGCTTGATGGTGCGGGAGTGGGCCGGAAGGCGCCTTCCATCGCCGGGCGGGCCCGACAGGGCCGGACAGGCCTGACAGGGCCGGACAGGCCCCGTGCGGGCTGGTCATGGGGTCGCCGGGATCGCCACGCCCATGATTTCGCGGGCATGGCGGGTCGGGATCAGGCCCAGGCGCCAGGCCTGCCAGCCGTCCTCCAGGTCCACGCCCCGGTTCAGGACCACCCGGAACGCCTCCGCGCAGTCCTCCAGCTTCGCGTCCCTCGTGGGATGGCCGGCCTCGGTCAGGTCGGCCAGTTCCTGCTGGGCCACCACCGTGCCCACCTCGATCCCGCCGGGTGAGGCGTACGGCAGCAGCGTGCAGCGCAGGAAGCGGGCCCAGTCCGCGCCCCGCGCGTCGCCGTACGAGTCGAACAGCTCGGCCGCCTCGCCGCACAGCTCCAGGGCCTGCGGCGCGCGCTGGTTGCCCGCGTCGATCAGGGCCAGCTCCAGAGCCGTCCAGGCCTCCCCGTGGGCGACCCCGATGCGGCGGAAGTCGGCCCGCGCGTCGACCAGCAACTGGCGCGCGAACCCCGAATTGCGCAGGTTGCCCGTCTGGGCGGCCCGCTGGTCGCGGGTGACGCGCCCCGAGTGGTGGCGGGCGCACGCCAGCCCGTACACATCGCGCATCCGGGAGAACATCGTGCGGGCCCGCTCCAGCTGCCGTACCGCCTGATCGGTGTCGCCGGCCTCCTCCAGGGCCTGGCCCAGGTAGTAGAGCGTCCACGCCTCACCGCGGGCGTCCTCGCTGTCGCGGTGACGGGCCAGGGCCGCGTTCAGCTGCTCGACCGCGGGGGCCGGATCGCCGTCCATCAGCCGGGCCCGGGCCAGCTGGGTCAGCGCCCACGCCTCGCCCCGCTCGTCCCGCGTCCGCCCGTACAGATCCAGGGCCGTACGCAGCGCGGCCTCGGCCCGCTCCACCTCGCCCGTCCGCAGGCGCACCTGACCCAGCTGGAACTGCGTCCACGCCTCCCCGTGCAGCGACTCGCCCTCGCGGTGCAGGACCAGCGCCGTGTCCAGCAGCTCCAGCGCCTCGGCCAGGTGGGCCCGGTCGCGTTCCACCGCGGCCAGCGCGTGCAGCGACCAGGCACGGTCCTCCGCCTGGGCCGCGGACGACTGGAGCTCGATCGCCTCGCGCAGCCGCGCCGCCGCCTCCGTCAGGTTGCCCTGGTGGTGCAGGGTGATGCCGAGCGAGCACAGCGCCAGCGCCGTACCCGAGTCGTTCTGCGCCTCGCGGTACAGGCCGACGACGGACGACAGCGTGGTGCGGGCCTTGTCCAGCTCGCCGAGCTGACGGGCCGCGATGCCGGTCCGCCACTGCACCGAACGCTCCAGCAGCCCCTGGTCGACGGCCTGCGTCAACTCACTGATCTCGCCCAGCCGGTAGAGGTCGCCGCGCAGCAGGCAGTAGTCGCACAGCGCGCCCAGGAGGTCGAGTACCGCGCCCTGGTCGACGCCCTCGCTGTGCCGCAGCGCGGACGTGATGAAGCTCGACTCGTCGTCCAGCCAGCGCAGTGCCGCGTCGAGGGAGCCGAAGCCGTGCGGTCCGAACTGCCCGGCCCGGGTGGACATCTTGCCGTCGACCATCCGGATGACCGCGCCCGCCAGCTCGGCGTAGTTCGCGATGAGCCGCTCCTGCGCGGCCGTGCGGTCCGCGGCCTCCTCCTCGTCGTTCAGCCGGGCCAGGGCGAAGCCCCGTACGAGGTCGTGCAGCCGGTAGCGCGAGCCCCGCACATGGTCCAGCAGACCGGCCTCCGCCAGGGCGGTCAGCAGCCGTCCGGCCTCCTGCTCGTCGGCCGACAGCAGCGCGGCGGCCGCCGCGGCGCCGAGGCTGGCCCGACCGGCCAGCGCGAGCCTGCGCAGCAGCCGCCGCGCCTGCTCGGACTGGTCGGTGTAGCGCAGCCACAGGGCCCGCTCGACCGGCGGGACCGGTCCGTACGCGGCCAGGTCGGCCGCCAGCGTGCCCGGGGTGCGCGCCCCGAGTGAGGAGCCCGCGACCCGCAGCGCCAGCGGCAGCCCGCCGCACAGCTCGGTGATCGCCTCGCCGGCCGGGTAGTCGTACGGCCCCTCCCCGTCCTCCTGGGACACCTCCCGCAGCAGCTCCTCCGCACCCGCCGGGTCCAGCGCCCCGACCTCCAGCTGATGGACCCGGGCCGGCAGGGACTCCGGCAGACCGAGCGGTTCCCGGGCGGTGACCAGGACGAGGCTGTCCGAGCGCTCCGGTATCAGCGTGCGGACCTGCTCGGCATCGCTCGCGTCGTCGAGGACGACCGTCACCGGGGTGCCGGTCAGGTGCTGGTGGTACAGCTCGCTGAGCCTGCGCACCTGCTGCCCGGCGGAGGAGCTGTCGCGGAACAGCAGTTGCTCGCGGGGGGCGCCGAGCCGGTTCAGCAGATGCAGGAGCGCGTCCCGGGTCGGCAGCGGCGGCTCGTCGTCGGCGCCGCCGCGCAGATCGACCACGCACGCGCCCCGGAACTGGTCCTTGAGGCTGTGCGCCGCCCGCACGGCCAGGGTGGTGCGCCCGGAGCCCGGCGGTCCGTGCAGGACGACGACGGTCGGCTTCGTCTCGGTCGAGGCGCGGGCCGCGTGCACCCACTGGGTGATCTGCGCCAGTTCGGCCCGGCGGCCGGCGAACCCGCCCTCGGAGGCGGGCAGATGACTGAACGACTGCTCAAGAAGCGCGCGCATGCGCGCGGCCGCACTGCGGTCCCCGCCGCGCAGCTGGGGCGCGGTCCGGTCCGCCGCGGCCTTCTTCTTCGCCGGGGTGCGGGACGAGGCGGCCAGCATCCGCTGCTGGTCGATGAACGGGCGGATGCCCCGCACCTCCAGCGCCGTGAGCCACTGCAGCCGCAGCTGTTCCGTCCCGCCGGGCTGCCCGAGCGCCCCTGCCCGGCGATGCGCCGCCGGCCAGTGCGAGGCGGTGACCTTGGCGACGGTGGCGGTGGCGCCGGCGACCGCGACGACGGCGCCCGCGCCGAGCGCCAGGCCCGACGCCGTACCGAGCGCCAGATCCGCGCCGAAAGCCGCAGTGGCGGCAACTCCCGTGACCAGTAACGGCGTTCCGAGCGTCGCCCGGCTGAACCGTTGCGCCAGCGGCTGCTGCCCGGCCGTCTCGACGTCGAGCGCCTGGGTGTACGTGACGTACTCCTCGCCCGCCCCGGCCGCCAGCGAGTCGAGCGCGGCGCGTCCGCGTGCCATCAGCGTGCCGGGGTCGGTCCGGCCGCCGGAGCGGCGCACCTCTTCCTCCACGGCCCGTGCCAACAGCCGTTCGGCTTCCGCCCGGTGGCTGTCCCGCATCCGCATGAGTCCCCCTCGGTCCCTGCCCTTTCGACCGGTCCGGCACCCGGCCGCCTGAGGTACCAGTCTCCCGCCTGGGACCGGCGCGCGACAGGGAGTCTGCGAGACTGCGCCGACAGCCCCCGCGCTCGATTCGGGCACACCTTCGCTTGGAAATGGATTGTCCCTCACTTCAGGAAATCATCGGCACTGATCTCATTGCTTCCGTACTATTTCTCCTGAGACCGCGGAGGTTGTGGTGCGCGAGGATTACGCAACGTTGATCGGGTTAGGGCTCAGTTCCGCAGAACTGGAGACTCTGGGTCTGGATAGGGCCGCGACGGCTGAGCCACCCGGACTCATGGACGCCTATCTGCGGCGAAGTAACAAGAAGGAGGATCTGGCCACGCTGCGAGGGCACTTGCGAGACGTAGTGCTCTGGGCGCAGGCGAACGGGCTTCAGATCCGACACGTGTGGTTCGAACAAATCTCAGCCTCCAAGTCATACGTAAGGCGTCGGGAGTTCGAGAAGGCCACGCAAGCGGTCATCGACGGCAAGTCAAGAACGCTCTGCGTGTGGAAGACGGACCGTTTCGACCGTCGTGGCATGGGCGCGGTGGGTCGGATGCTCGACGAGTTCGACCGACGGCACGCACGGCTCGTCTCCGTTTCTGAAGGGCTCGACTCGGCGCAGGGCGGCCGAATGGTCTTCGCGATCCTGAGTGAACGTGCCAGGGACGAGGCGAAGGACATAGCGCGGCGAGTGAAGATCGGGCACGACTCGCACAAGGCGGAAGGCCGAAGGGGAACAGGTAGGCCCCCCTTCGGCCTCCATAGCCCTCCAGGCAGCGGCAAGGTCGAACCTCACCCCGGCGAGTACGCCACGGCTCGCAGGCTGGCGGAACTCTTGCTCGACAAAAGGACGACGAAGGAAGCGGCCCACCAACTCAATGAGGATGGGTACCGAACCCGGAGCGGTGCCACCTGGTCACCCACGGCGGTGAGCAAGCTGGCTCAATCCCCGCTCTTCTCGGGCATGGTCCCGGTCCGGCGGCGGAAAACGGATGAGTACGGCAACCCGTTGGACATCTGGGAGGGGTACGGCGAGCCACTGCGTAACGAGATGGGCGAAGTCATCATGTGCGGAACGGGGGTTGTGACACCAGGCGAGTGGTTTCAGATCAAGGCACTCATCACCGAACGGACTGATGAGCGATGGTCAAAAGGGAAGCCGGAAGCCAAGTACTTGGGAACGGGCAGCTACCGATGCGGACGAATGCGCGACAAGAGGGGCGTGGGCGTGCTTGAACCGTGCGGTGGTTCGATGAGTCACCGAGGCGGACGCTACCGGTGCGAAGTCAGACAGACGCGGGGCAAGTCAATCTGCGCCGGGGTGGTCACTCTCGCAGATCGCATCGACCGGGCGGTTGGGCAGGCTTGGATTCACCACGTTACGGCCCTTGAGCCCGGCGATCCGGTAGTCACCGAGATGGCTCGCCGGTGGCTTGCCTTCGCTGACCCCGAGGCACAGGCGAAGAAGGACGAGGTACAGCAGGCCCTTGAGGCGGCCCGGCGGCGTGTGAAGAAACTCGAAGACGACTTCTATCTGTACGGGAAGATGGATGAAGAGCGTTTTGATGAGCTGAGTGACGGGCAGCGCGCCGTTATGGAGAGCACCACCGCGATGCTTGAGGCGTTGGACGCGGAGGCGGACCTCTCACGCCTCACGCAGGCCGATTCCCTGTGTGAGGCGTGGGAAGCAGCGGACATGACGGACAAGCGGGTGCTCCTGAAATGCGCACTTGGCAGGAACGGCATCACAGTCAGGCCTGCCGCCCGGCAGGGGGATCACACCCCGATCTTGGAACGGCTTGAGTTCGACTGGTTGTCGAAGCAGGACACAAGCACCGAGAAGTGAAGGTGGAAGCGTCAGCGGAGTGGTGCCGATCAGCGCTGTGGTGGGCGGCCGTTCTGCTTCAATGCTGGGATCGGATCTTGAGACCGGCGGCCGGTTAACCGAGATCATCGAGTTCGCGAGCGTGGCCGTCCTACGGGCGGGTACATCGGAAAAGCAGGCATCACGGTGCGCGCTGGAGACTGGTTCGGGGCACACATGCGTTGCGCTGGGAGCGATTCGCGCTGACGTGGCAACCGGGCGGCTCGAGAGTCTGCTGCCGCTCGCAGAGGCAAGCGCAACGCTGCCCCGATACCACCAGCCGACGCCTCTGGGTGTCGTAGTTGCCTGCCCGCGTCCGTGTGTGTCCCCGTGGCGCGTAGGCGGTGCTTCGGGGCGTGCGCAAGGATGGAGGTATGTCCAACCGACTCGTACACGCCACGTCCCCGTATCTCCTGCAGCACGCGGACAACCCCGTCGACTGGTGGCAGTGGGAGCCGGCCGCCTTCGAGGAGGCCCGCAAGCGCAACGTGCCCGTCTTCCTGAGTGTGGGATACAGCGCTTGCCACTGGTGTCATGTTCTGGCACACGAATCGTTCGAGGACGAGGCCACGGCGGCGTACATGAACGAGCACTTCGTGAACGTCAAGGTCGACCGCGAGGAACGCCCGGACGTGGACGCCGTGTACATGGAGGCCGTGCAGGCGGCGACGGGGCAGGGCGGCTGGCCCATGTCGGTCTTCATGACGCCGGACGGCGAACCCTTTTACTTCGGCACGTACTTCCCGCCCGAGCCTCGGCATGGCATGCCGTCCTTCCGGCAGGTGCTGGAGGGGGTTCAGAGCGCGTGGAGCAGCCGACGTGAAGAAGTCGGTGAAGTCGCGGGGAAGATCACTCGCGACCTGTCGGCACGCCAATTGGAGCACGGGACCGGCGAGCTGCCGGGCGAGGAAGAGCTTGCCCAGGCACTGCTGGGGCTTACTCGGGAGTATGACCCGGTGAGTGGCTGGCTCGGAGGTGGCAACACCAAGTTTCCGCCGAGCATGGTGATTGAATTTCTGTTGCGGCACCACGCCCGGACGAAGTCCGAGGGAGCGCTGGAGATGGCCGAAGGAATCTGTGAAGCCATGTTGCGCTCCAGCCTCTACGACCAGTTGGGCGGGGGCTTCCACCGGTACGTCCTGCGCCAGCAGGTCGATGGATCTTTGGTACCGCACTTCGAAAAAATGCTCTACGACAACGCGCTGCTCTGCCGCGTGTACGCCCACCTGTGGCGCTCCACCGGATCGGAGTCCGCCCGCCGGATCGCCCTGGAGACCGCCGACTTCATGGTCCGTGAACTGCGCACGGCCGAGGGCGGGTTCGCCTCCGCGCTGGACGCCGACAGCGAGGACGCGGACGGGAAGCACGTCGAGGGCGCCTACTACGTCTGGACGCCCGCGCAGCTGCGTGAGGTGCTGGGCGAGGAGGACGCCGTGTTCGCCGCGGAGCTCTTCGGCGTGACCGAGGAGGGCACCTTCGAGGAGGGCTCCTCGGTGCTCCAGCTCCCAGCGGAAGGCGACACGGACCAGGCCCGCGCCGCCGATGTGCGGGCCCGGCTGCTCGCCGCCCGGGAGCTGCGTGCGCGGCCGGGCCGGGACGACAAGGTGGTCGCGGCGTGGAACGGGCTGGCGATCGCCGCGCTCGCCGAGACCGGGGCCTACTTCGGCCGGCCCGACCTGATCGAGCGCGCCACCGAGGCGGCGGACCTGCTGGTGCGGCTCCACATGGGGCCCGTCGCCCGGCTGGTCCGCACCTCGAAGGACGGCCGCGCCGGTACGCACGCCGGAGTGCTGGAGGACTACGGCGATGTCGCGGAGGGCTTCCTGGCCCTGGCCGCCGTCACCGGCGAGGGGACCTGGCTGGAGTTCGCGGGCTTCCTGACCGACATCGTGCTCCAGCACTTCACCGGCGAGGGCGGGCAGTTGTACGACACGGCGGACGACGCCGAGCAGCTGATCCGGCGCCCGCAGGACCCCACCGACAGCGCGACCCCGGCAGGCTGGACCGCGGCGGCCGGTGCGCTGCTCTCGTACGCCGCCTACACCGGGTCGGAGCCCCACCGCACCGCCGCGGAAGGCGCGTTGGGTGTCGTGAAGGCGCTGGGCCCGCGGGCTCCGCGGTTCATCGGCTGGGGGCTCGCGGTGGCCGAGGCGCTGCTCGACGGGCCGCGTGAGGTGGCGGTCGCCGGACCGGTCGGCGGCGCACTGCACCGTACGGCCCTGCTGGGGCAGGCGCCGGGCGCGGTCGTCGCGGCGGGGGAGACGGCGGGGTCGGAGTTCCCGCTGCTGGCGGAACGGCCGATGCTGGGCGGTGCGCCGACGGCGTACGTGTGCAGGCACTTCGTCTGCGACGTGCCGACGACGGACCCGGAGGAGCTGGCGCGGGCGCTCAAGGGTGCCGGCGGCTGAGGCTCACAGCCGCAGGCCGCCCTCCAGCGCGATCAGCGCCTCGTCGACCATCGTGATCAGGTCGCCCTCCTGGCCGTGCTCGCCCCAGTACAGCGTGACCTCGCGCAGGGCACCCAGCACGGCCGCGATGAAGACCCGGATCCGCAGGTCGTCCGCGCTGCGGCCGGTGCGGTCGGCGAGCACCTGGGAGAGCACCTTCGCCGTGTCCGACATGGTCTCCGTCATCCGGGAGCGGATGGCGGGGACCTCCACCATCAGCCGGGTGCGCTGGCGCAGTTCCTCGTCCTCCGCGGTGACGAACGACGTCAGCGCCTCGCGCATCATCAGCCGCAGGGACTCCAGCGGGGGTTCGTCCAGCGGGCGGCTGCGGAGCACGGCCTCCATGATCGGGTCGTACTCGTCGGTGAGGACGATGTCCTCCTTGGTCGCGAAGTACCGGAACACCGTGCTCTGCGACACCTCGGCCGCCTCCGCGATCTGCTCGATGGTCGTCGCCTCGTAGCCCTGCTCCTGGATGAGGCGGTACGTCGCCTGCCGGATCGCGACCCGTGTCTTGAGCTTCTTGCGCTCGCGCAGCCCCATCGGGGGCTGCGCCTCGGGTGCGGTGAAGGAGGGGGTACGGGAGGTGGCGGCCATGGTTGCCATTGTCAGGCATCGACTGGGGCGGCGGCCACGTCCGCGGGTTCCTCCCGCTCCGGTTCGGCGGCCGGCAGGAACGCCCCGACGAGCAGTGCGCTGATCAGCGCGGTGGCGCCGACGACCAGCAGAACCAGGCTCATGCCGTGGATGTACGCGGCATCGGCGGACTCCGCGAGCCGCTGCGCCCCGAGCCGTGCCGCGACGGTGTGGGCGGCGACGACGGAGTCCCCGGCCGTGTCCGCGGCGGCGGCCGGCAGGCCCGCGGTGTCGAGCCGGCCGCTGTAGGCCCCGGCGAGCAGGCTGCCCAGCAGGGCGATCCCGAGGGCGCTGCCCGTCTGTCGTACGGTCATCAGCAGCCCCGATCCGCTCCCCGCGCGGTCCGGGGGCAGGGCGCCGAGGGCGGCGTTCATGGCGGGGACGACGGCGAAGCCGAAGCCGGCGCCGGCGATGGTGAGCCAGAGGGCGGTGAATCCGTAGCCGCTGTCGACCGTCGTACGGCTGCCGAGCAGTGCGGCGAAGGCGAGCACGACGAGTCCGGCCGACATCGTGGCGCGGGCCCCGAAGCGTGCGTTGACCGGGCCGCCCGCCCGGGTGGCGACGATCAGCCCGCCCATCATCGGCAGCATCCGCACACCGGTGCCGAAGGTGTCGTGGCCCAGTACGGCCTGGAGGTATCCGGGCAGGATGAACATCAGCCCGGCCAGCGCGAACATGACGAGCGTCGAGGCGAGCGTGCTCAGCAGGAAGGTCCGCTGCCGCAGCAGGGCCATGTCGAGCATCGGGCGGGCGGACCTGCGCTCGCGCAGCACGAGCGCGGCGATCAGGATCACGCCCGCGGCCGGGACCGCCAGGACCAGCGGGTCGCCCCAGCCGCGTCCCGGCGCCTCGATGACCCCGTAGATCAGGGCGCCCAGGCCGGTCGCCGACAGGGCGGTGGAGACCACGTCGACGGTGGGGGCCGCGGGGTCACGGGTCTCGGGGAGCAGGAACACGCAGGCGGCGATGCCGATGCCGACCATCGGGATGTTGACGAGGAAGACCGAGCCCCACCAGAAGTGGTCGAGCAGCCAGCCGCCCAGAATCGGGCCGAGCGGCAGGCCGAGCGCGGAGGCGGCCGACACGATGCCGACGGCCCTGATCCTGTCCTTGGGCTCACCGAACAGCGAGGGCAGTACGGCCAGGGCGAGCGGCATCACGAGCGCGCCGCCGACGCCCATCACGCAGCGGGCGGCGATGACGGTGGGCACGTCGTCGGCGAGGGTGCCGATGACCGATCCGACGAGGAAGACGGCGAGGCCGGCGATGAGCATCCGACGGCGCCCGAAGCGGTCGCCGAGCAGGCCCGCCGGGAGCATCAGCGCGGCGAACACGACGACGTATCCGTCGGCCATCCACTGCTGTTCGCCCGTGGTGGCGCCGAGCTCACCGGCCATGGTCGGCAGCGCCACGTTGAGGATCGTCATGTCGAATCCGAGGACGAGCATGCTCGCCACCAGGGCCCCCAGGGCCCACCAGCGTCGGTTCATGTCCGACTCCTTTGATAGTCGCAGTCAAGTGACAGTAACTCTCAAAAGATTGTGGGTGTCAACGTGTGGCCCCGCTGTCCGCGCCCGGACATGCGAAAGGGCCGCGGCTCGAAAGCCGCGGCCCTTGTCCTGAGGGGGCTCAGTTGTGGTTGTAGGCCACCAGGGAGATGCCGACGTAGTGGACGACGAAGGCCGCGAGGGTCAGTGAGTGGAAGACCTCGTGGAAGCCGAAGAAGCGCGGTGACGGGTTCGGCCGCTTGATGCCGTAGATGACACCGCCGACGCTGTAGAGCAGCCCGCCGACCACGACGAGCACCAGCACGGCGATCCCGCCGGTCCGCATGAAGTCCGGCAGGAAGAAGACCGCCGCCCATCCCATCGCGATGTAGCAGGGCGTGTAGAGCCAGCGCGGGGCGCCGACCCAGAAGACCCGGAAGGCGATGCCGGCGACCGCCGCCGCCCAGACCGCCCACAGGAGCGGGGTCCCGGTGGACTCGGGCAGCAGGAGCAGGGTCAGCGGGGTGTAGGTGCCCGCGATGATCAGGAAGATGTTCGCGTGGTCGAGCCTGCGCAGGACGGCCTCGCCGCGCGGCCCCCACGTACCGCGGTGGTAGACCGCGCTCACGCCGAAGAGCAGGCACGCCGTCAGGATGTAGATCCCGCAGGCGATCCGGCCGCGGGTGCTGTCCGCCAGCGCGATGAGCACGATGCCCGCGATCAGGACGGCGGGGAACATGCCGGCGTGCAGCCAGCCGCGCATGCGTGGCTTCAGCTCGACGTCGACGGTTCCGGCTGGTTCCAGTCCGGCGGGTTCGGGCGCGGCGGAGGTGGCAGCAGTCATTCCCGCATCGTACCTACGCCTCCGTAGGTATCGGATATGAGTGGCGATGCTCACGTGGGCGGCCCTCTGGACATATGGGCGGAACGGTCGGATGATCAAATGAGTGCGGTCGGCACCGGATGAGCGCCAGGGAATTCGAAGGGGTAGAAGCATCCGGGTCGCAGCCCCCACGGGGCCTACCAAACAGACACCCTCATCAAGGAGCGATCGTGGCGCGCGACATCGCGGCTCCCCTCACTGTTCCCACCAACCACCAGGAGCTCGTCTCCTGGGTCGACGAGATCGCAGCCCTCACCGAACCGGACCGCGTGGTGTGGTGCGACGGTTCCGAGGCCGAGTACGAGCGCCTGTGCGGGGAGCTCGTCGCCAAGGGCACGTTCACCAAGCTCGACGAGATCAAGCGCCCGAACTCCTACTACGCCGCCTCCGACCCGAGCGATGTCGCGCGCGTCGAGACCCGGACGTTCATCTGCTCCGCGAAGGAGGAGGACGCCGGTCCGACGAACCACTGGAAGGACCCCGCCGAGATGCGGGAGATCTTCGTGGGGGACAAGGGTGTCTTCCGCGGCTCCATGCGTGGCCGCACCATGTACGTCGTGCCCTTCTGCATGGGCCCCGTCGGCTCGCCGCTCTCCGCCATCGGCGTCGAGATCACCGACTCCGCGTACGTCGCCGTCTCGATGCGCACCATGACGCGCATGGGCCAGGCCGTCCTCGACGAGCTCGGCTCCGACGGCTTCTTCGTCAAGGCCGTCCACACGCTCGGCGCACCCCTGGAGGAGGGCCAGGAGGACGTCCCGTGGCCCTGCAACTCCACCAAGTACATCTCGCACTTCCCCGAGGACCGCGAGATCTGGTCCTACGGCTCCGGCTACGGCGGCAACGCCCTGCTCGGCAAGAAGTGCTACGCGCTGCGCATCGCCTCCGTCATGGCGCGCGACGAGGGCTGGCTCGCCGAGCACATGCTGATCCTCAAGCTCACGCCGCCGCGCGGTGAGTCGAAGTACGTCGCGGCAGCTTTCCCGAGCGCCTGCGGCAAGACCAACCTCGCCATGCTGGAGCCCACGATCTCCGGCTGGACCGTCGAGACCATCGGTGACGACATCGCCTGGATGCGGTTCGGTGAGGACGGCCGCCTCTACGCGATCAACCCCGAGGCGGGCTTCTTCGGCGTCGCGCCCGGCACCGGCGAACACACCAACGCCAACGCGATGAAGACCATGTGGGGCAACTCCGTCTTCACCAACGTCGCGCTCACCGACGACGGCGACGTCTGGTGGGAGGGCATGACCGAGGAGCTCCCGAAGCACCTCACGGACTGGAAGGGCAACGACTGGACCCCCGAGTCCGGCACGCCCGCCGCCCACCCCAACGCCCGCTTCACCGTCCCGGCCGGCCAGTGCCCGATCATCGCGCCCGAGTGGGAGGACCCGAAGGGTGTGCCGATCTCGGCCATCCTCTTCGGCGGCCGCCGCGCCTCGGCCGTCCCGCTGGTCACCGAGTCCTTCAACTGGCAGCACGGCGTCTTCCTCGGAGCCAACGTCGCCTCCGAGAAGACGGCCGCCGCCGAGGGCAAGGTCGGCGAGCTGCGCCGCGACCCGTTCGCCATGCTGCCGTTCTGCGGCTACAACATGGGCGACTACATGAACCACTGGCTGAAGGTCGGCGCGGACAAGCCGGACCAGTCGAAGCTCCCGAAGATCTACTACGTGAACTGGTTCCGCAAGAACGAGGCGGGCAAGTTCGTCTGGCCCGGCTTCGGCGAGAACAGCCGCGTCCTGAAGTGGATCGTCGAGCGCCTGGAGGGCAAGGCCGAGGGCGTCGAGACCCCGATCGGCATCCTGCCGGCCAAGGGCTCGATCGACACCGAGGGCCTGGACCTCTCCGAGTCCGACCTGGACTTCCTGCTCAACGTCGACAAGGAGGTCTGGCGCGAGGAGGCGGCGCTGGTCCCCGAGCACCTCAACACCTTCGGTGACCACACGCCGAAGGAACTGTGGGACGAGTACCGGGCCCTGGTCCAGCGTCTGGGCTGACCGCCCCCTTCGAACTCCGCGTCGGGCTCCCGACATCCGCCCTGACCTGTGGGGTCAACGGCTCGCCGCGGTAGGGACGTGCACGAACACGGCCCTGGCCCCCGGAACCGACAGCGGTTCCGGGGGCCGCTCCCTTTCCCGGGGCTCGCGAAACCGCCCGCCCGCCCGCCCGGCACTGTTCGTGTCCGCGTCGTGACCCGCCCGAGCTGTTGGAGGGGGTTGGCCCCGGCCTACGTTTGACCGGGCCGCGCCGGGGGGTGCGGGGGCTGTGGGGGGTCATGACGTTGTCCGGCATACCGCCGTATCCGGATCAGCACACCGGCATGCCGTACCGGCACAGGCGGTTCCCGCGCTGGGTGGTGGTCCTGATCGTGGTGATCGTCTCGCTGCTGGTGCTGTCCCCGGTCGCCCTCGTGGTGGGTTTCTTCTACGTCTGGGGCAAGAACCACGAGGACCTGCGCTTCCCGTCCCAGGACGTGACCCTCTCCTCCTGCCGGAAGGACGCGGTCACCGGCGGTCCGGTGGCCGAGGTGCGGGTGACGAGTCAGGCGAAGCAGCCCGGGACCTACACGGTGCAGCTCTCGTTCCGGGACCTGCGGGGCAAGGGCGGCGGCGAGGGCGGGAGCGAGCCGGCAGGCAGGCGCACCGTGGTCCTCAAGGACCTGCCCGTGGGCGCCACGGTGGCCAGGGAGATCGCCGGGCCGGTGCCGGTCCGGGGACGGCCGCAGTGCGTGGTCGCCGACGTGACGTTCCTGTCGACCGCCCTGGCCCGTCGGGCGGCGACGGCCACGCCGTGAAGCAGTGGCACCCGGCCCACGCGCCTCTACGGCACGTGGGCCGGGGCCGTCAGAGGGCGCCGACCAGCCGCGGCGGGGCGGCGGGGGATTCGGCGGGGGCCGCGGCCCGGACCGCTGCGGTGTGGGCGTCCATCCGCTCGGCCGAGAGGATCGCGACCACGGTGTCGGCGCGGGACGCCGCCACCACCAGGGCCCGGCCCGCGAGGGCGTGGGCGCGGCGGTGGAGGGTGGCCGGGGACGCGTCGCTCAGGCCGGCGTGGCGGGCGGGCGGTGCGCCGCGCAACCGGGCGACCTGTTCGGCGATGCGGTCGCCCGCCTCGCCCAGCCCCAGCTCGTCGGTGACCGCGAGCAGGGCGGCCAGGTGTCCGGCGAGCTGGATGTCCAGCTCCTCCTCGCGGGTGCGGTGCGGGAAGTCACCAGCGTCGTCGGCCGGTGTGTGGACCGATTTGGTGCGGATCGGCTCGTACATGGATGGCCTCCTGGTGGTGCTGTGGCAACCATCCTAGCTTGGATTCAGTCTAAAGTTGTCCATGTTCGAGAGACTGTTCGCGGGTCACACCTGTCCGTACCCGTCCAGGAAGCGGGCGATCCGGCCGATCGCGTCCGTGAGGTCCTTCGTCGACGGCAGCGTCACGACCCGGAAGTGATCGGGATCCGGCCAGTTGAACCCCGTGCCCTGCACCACCATGATCTTCTCGGCCCGCAGCAGGTCGAGGACCATCTGCCGGTCGTCCTTGATCTTGTAGACCTTGGGGTCGAGCCGGGGGAAGAGATACAGCGCCCCCTTCGGCTTCACACAGGTCACGCCCGGAATCTGCGTCAGCAGGTCGTACGCCACGTCCCGCTGTTCCAGGATCCGGCCGCCCGGCAGCACCAGGTCGTTGATCGACTGCCGGCCGCCGAGCGCGGTGGCCACGGCGTGCTGCGAGGGCATGTTGGCGCACAGCCGCATGTTGGCGAGGATCGTCAGCCCCTCGATGTACGAGGAGGCGTGCGCCTTCGGCCCGCAGACCGCCATCCAGCCGGAGCGGTAACCGGCCACCCGGTAGTTCTTGGACAGCCCGTTGAAGGTGAGCACCATCAGGTCGGGGGCGATCGTCGCCGTCGGCGTGTGGGTCGCACCGTCGTACAGGATCCGGTCGTAGATCTCGTCGGAGCAGACCACCAGGTTGTGCCGCCGGGCGATCTCCGTCAGCCCGCGCAGCATCTCGTCGTCGTAGACGGCGCCCGTCGGGTTGTTCGGATTGATGATCACCATCGCCTTGGTGCGGTCGGTGATCTTCCGCTCGATGTCGGCCAGGTCCGGCATCCAGTCCGACTGCTCGTCGCACCGGTAGTGCACGGCCGTGCCGCCCGCCAGTGAGACGGACGCGGTCCACAGCGGATAGTCCGGAGCCGGTACGAGCACCTCGTCGCCGTCGTCGAGCAGCGCCTGCATCGACATCTGGATCAGTTCGGAGACGCCGTTGCCCAGGTAGACGTCCTCCACGTCGAGGTCGATCCCCTTGGTCTGGTAGTGCTGCATCACCGCGCGCCGCGCGGACAGCAGTCCCTTCGCGTCGCCGTAGCCGTGCGCCCCGGACAGGTTGCGCAGGATGTCTTCGAGGATCTCCGGCGGGCACTCGAAACCGAACGCGGCAGGGTTGCCGGTGTTCAGCTTGAGGATGCGGTGACCTGCTGCTTCCAGCCGCATCGCTTCCTCGAGCACGGGGCCCCGGATTTCGTAACAGACGTTGGCGAGCTTCGTGGACTGGATGACCTGCATGTCTGCGAGCTTACGACTGTGTTTCGCGCGCTGCCCGGCCTTTCCCCGGCCATTGACCCACCCGGGTCCCTCCGCCCGCCGCCCCGGCTTCCATCGCCATGCGTCCGCGCTCGTCGGCCGTGGGAACCCCGGGCGCGGGCCGGACCGGGGCTTGGAATGGGGTGGAACGGCGACGTGACGGAGCGGCCCGGGTGACATGCGCCACGGCGCGCCCCGGTCCGTCGCCGCCGCCCGGTCACTCCGGCAGCCGGGCACCGTACGGCGACCGGATCCCGAACGTGTCCGAGACGGGGCACCGCCTCACCCGGCACCGCGACAGGGCGCCGCGGAGGATGCGAGGAGGCGTGAACCTCTGAAACCCCTCAATCCGGGTGAGGGCCGGGTCGCGACGGGGGACGCTGCCCACATGATCGGAAACGGGAAGAAGGACATGGCCGTGATCGTGATCCGCGACGCGGAGGCCATCACCGCCGCGCTCCGGCAGGCGCTGGAACACGCGAACGACGAGGAGCGCCCCGGTCTGGACCGCGCCCTCGCGCTGGCCCTCGCCGAGGCCGGTGTACCGGACGCGGAACTGCGCGGCCGCTGGGCGGAGCGCCGGATCAGGGCGGCCGGACACGACGGTCCGCTGGACTCCGTGGCGGCGGTCAAGATGCTGCGCACCGCCGAGCCGGGCCTGAGCCTGCGGCAGGCGGTGCAGTTGTCGCGGGATGCGGCGGCGGCCGGCGGCCGGCGTCTGGGCTGACCGTGACGTCGCCCGCCCGGAGTGCGGGCGGACGCCGGCGGTTCCGCGGCCGGGCCGCTCCGCGGAGCCGAGGGCCCGCTACGCGGTCCTGTCCTCGGCCAGGGTGTGGGCCACCAGCGCGTTGGCATGGCCGTGCCCCATCGCGTGCTCGGACTTGAGCCAGCCCACGATCTCCATGTGCTTGGTCAGCGGCGAGGCGCGGATGAGCTCCTTCCACTCCGCGACCGGACGGCCGTACTTCTGCTCGATCGACGGGAAATAGCTTGCCGGGCCCTTCACTGCATCGGTCATGACGGAAGTCTGGCAGCCGGGTCTGACAGTCACCCGCCGGAACGCATCACGGCCGGCGCACCCGACAGGACCGGGCACAGGATGTCGGGTGGGGCAGGGTGGTCCCTTCCTAGCGTGGTGGACGTCAAAGGAAGGAGGCCCGGGTGCTGGAGCGGCTGAACGAGGCCATGGAGTACATCGAGCACCGCCTCGACGGCCACATCGACGTCGCCGAGGCGGCCAGGATCGCGATGACCTCGGAGTACCACCTGCGGCGGATGTTCTCCGCGCTCGCCGGGATACCGCTGTCGGAGTACATCCGGCGCAGGCGGCTCACGGTCGCGGGCGCCGAGGTGCTGGCCGGGGACCGGACGCTGCTGGATGTCGCGGTGCGGTACGGCTACGCCTCCGGTGAGGCGTTCGCCCGTGCGTTCCGGGCCGTGCACGGTGTCGGTCCGGGCGAGGCCAGGCGTACGGGTGCCGCGCTGCGGTCCCAGCCCCGGATGTCCTTCCGTCTCGTCGTCGAAGGGATGGGCAGCATGCGATACCGGATCGTGGAGAAGGAGGAGTTCCGTGTGGTGGGCAGGAAGGCGCGCGTTCCACTGGTGCACGAGGGGGTGAACCCGGCCATCGCCACGTTCATCCGGAGCCTCGGCAAGGAGACTGTGGAACGCATCAAGGGCCTGTCCGACCAGGAGCCGGAGGGCATCGTCCAGGTGAGCGACGATCTCGCCGACAGCCGGGCGGAAGGCACCGAACTGGACTACTACCACGGGGTGGTGAGCTCGGCGCCCGTACCCGAGGACATGGACGCACTCCCCGTGGCGGCGGGCACCTGGGCCGTCTTCGACAGCTCGGGTGCCTTCCCGCAGGCCCTCCAGTACCTGTGGCGGGACGTCTTCACGGAGTGGTTCCCGTCCAATCCGTACCGGAGCCGGCCGGGACCGGAGATCCTGCGTGTCCACGTCTCGCCCGACGGGGCGCGGGCCGACGCGCAGTTGTGGATCCCGGTGGAACGGACCGCTGCCTGACGGCACGGCACAGCCGGCTGAACGGCTCACCGTCCGCGCCCCGTTGGCGGCGGGCCGTCCCCCGTGCGAGCTACGCGCAGGTGTCCACCGTGAGGTGACGACTCCCGCCTGCCGGATCCGTAGCGTCGGAGCGTAGCCGCGGGGAGATGCCCGCGGGCCCGGCAGAGGAGTGCGCATGAGAGTCGGCAAGCAGCTTTTGGCCGTCGTGGCGGTCTGGATGATCGGCGGTCAGTGTGTTGCCGCGGTGGACGGAAACCCCTGGCTCACGCTGGTTCTCGGCCTTCTGACCGCGGTGCTCGCGGTGGCGGCCTACCGGTGGGTGGTGGGGCGGACCGAGCACCGTCCGGTCAGCGAGCTGGCGCGGGACGGCGCCCGGTCCGCCACCGGCCGCGGGGTGCTGATCGGCGTGGCGCTGTTCGGAGCCGTCATCGTGAACCTGGCCTTCGCCGGCTACTACCACGTCGACGGTCTCGGCTCGGTCACCGGCGCGACGGGGCTGATCGGCTTCATGGCGGCTGCCGCCGTGACGGAGGAAGTGCTGTTCCGAGGCATCCTGTTCAGGGTCATCGAGGAACGCGGCGGCACCTGGATCGCGCTGACGTCGACCGGCATCGTGTTCGGGCTGATGCACCTGTTGAACCCGAACGCCAGCCTGTGGGGCGCCATCGCCATCGCGGTCGAGGCCGGTGGCATGCTCGGTGCCGCGTACGCCGCCACCCGCAGCCTGTGGCTGCCCATCGGCGTGCACTTCGGCTGGAACTACGCCGCGTCCGGCATCTTCAGCACCGAGGTCTCGGGCAACAACACCCCCAAGGGCATACTCGACTCCGCGACCTCGGGCCCGCACCTGCTGACCGGCGGCGACTTCGGACCTGAGGGCAGTGTGTACTCGGTGCTGTTCGGCGTGCTGCTGACGGCGACGTTCATGTTGCTGGCCCGCCGGCGCGGCCACCTGGTGCCCCGGCGCAGCAGGCGCGTCGCCGAGGCGGGGACCACCACTAGAGTTCCCCGGTGACCAGACTTCGGAGCCTTCCTGAGCTGTGGCGCCGGTTGGACGTCACGGTTCGTGATCTTCCCCTCGGGCTGATCCTTCTCGCCACGTCGCTGATGCCCGCGCTCCACAACCGCGGTACGGAGATCGGCGGCCTGCCGGGCCGGAGCCTGGACGCACTGGGCGTGGTGGCCGTCTGCCTGCAGAGCCTTCCGCTCGCCGTGCGCCGGCGGCTGCCGGCGGTCGCTCTCGGCCTGGTGGCGGCCGGCTTCGCCCTGGACCAGCTCAGCGGCTACCACCTGCTCGCGGGAAGCGCGTTGCCCATCGCCCTGTTGAGCGCGGGATCGCATCTGGAACGGCGTCGGCGCGACACCGTGATCGTCCTCTCCGTGGCGTACGTGTCGCTGGCGGTCGCGCTCCAGCGGATCGGGCCCGGTGAGAGCCTGGTCGGATTCATTGCCTTCTACCTGGTCCTGGCCCTCGCCTGGGGCGCCGGGTCGTGGCTGCGCCGCACCCGCATCCTGGAGAGCGAACAGCGCCGCCGCGTCGCCGAGGACACCCGCCTCGCCGAACGCACCCGCATCGCCCGCGAGCTCCACGACATCGTGACCCACCACGTGACGGCGATGGTCGTGCAGACCGAGGCGGCCCGCTATCTGACCGCCGCACCGGACCGGCTCGACCAGACCCTGGCCACGGTCACCGACACCGGCCGGCGGGCCATCACCGACCTGAGGCATCTGCTCGACCTCCTCAACCCCGATCACAGCGCCGAGGCCCGGACGCCGACCGTCGGCAGGCTGCTCCCCCTGGTGGAACAGACCCGCCGGGCCGGGCAGACCGTGGAGTTCACCGAGGAGGGCACCCCGGCGGAGTCGACCGGAAGCGCCGATCTCGTGGCGTACCGCGTCGTGCAGGAGTCACTGACGAACGCCCTCAAGTACGCTCAGGGCAGCCTCACTTCGGTCCATGTGCGGCACAGCGAAAGGGAGATCTCCGTGGAGGTCAGCACCGACGGTTCGGGCGCGCGGGCCCGGGTCCCGGGCGGCAGTGGGCGGGGTCTCGCAGGTCTGCGCGAGCGGGTCGACGTCCTGGGCGGCGAGTTCAGCGCCGGCCCGCGGTCCGGCGGCGGCTTCGTCGTACGGGCCCGCATACCCGCGGGAAGCTCCGCATGAGCGAGCCGATCCGGGTCCTGGTCTGCGACGACCAGATCCTGGTCCGTACCGGGCTGGTCACGATCATCGACGCCCAGCCCGACCTCGAAGTGGCGGGCGAGTGCGGGGACGGGCGCACCGCGGTCGAGCTGGCCGGCCGGCTGCGCCCGGACGTCGTGGTGATGGACATCCGGATGCCCGTGCTCGACGGCATCGAGGCCACCCGGCTGCTGGCCGGTGCCGGGGTGACGCACCCCGCCAAGGTGCTCGTGGTGACCACGTTCAACCTGGACGAGTACGTCTACGAGGCACTGCGCGCCGGGGCGAGCGGCTTTCTGCTCAAGGACGCGCCGCCGGCCCATCTGCTGCACGGAATCCGGACCGTGCAGACGGGCGCCGCCCTGCTGGACCCCGAGGTGACACGCCGGCTCGTGGGCCGGTACGCCGCCCGGATCCGGCCGACCGGCTCCACCCCGCACGACATCCCGCTGACCCCGCGTGAACTGGAGGTCCTGCGCCTCATCGCGGACGGCTTCTCCAACAGCGAGATCGCCGTGACCCTCCTGATCAGTCAGGAGACCGTCAAGACCTTCGTGTCGCGCATCCTCGCCAAACTCGGGCTCCGCGATCGCGTCCAGGCAGTCGTCTACGCCTACCGCCAGGGCCTGGTGACCTGAATTCGCCCCTTGTGGGGCTCCCCACAGTGCGCCACCATGCGCATGTCAAAACCGGAAGAACTTCGGTCGCAGAGGCTTCCCACGCTCTGCGCAGGTCACTTGAGGGGACCCCCACATGAAAAAGCCTCTCGTCGGTGCGCTCTTCGCGGTGCTGCTCCTCGGAGCCGGCACCGCGCCCGCGGCAGCGGCCACAAGCCACGACGCGGCAGCGCCCGGCACGGTCAAGGCGGCAGCGGCCGCCGCGAGCCGCACCGCGGCGGACGCGGCGTCATCCGGCCACACGGCCGTCCGTGCGAAGGTCAGGCCCAAGGCGGTCGGCTTCGCCGGGACCGTGGCGCTCAGCAACTGTTCGGGATCGGTCGTCCGCACGCCCGGCTCCCAGCCGGGCGACCCCGCGCTCGTGCTCTCCAACGGGCACTGCATGGAGTCCGGATTCCCGGGCCCGGGCGAGGTCGTGTTCAACCAGCCGTCCACCCGCAGCTTCACCCTGCTCAACGCCTCGGGCAGCGGCGTCGGAACCGTCCGGGCGAGCAAGATCGCGTACGGGACGATGACGGACACCGACATATCGGTGTACCAACTCACCTCCACGTACGCCCAGATCGAGAGCAAGTACGGCATCAGGGCGCTGGAGCTCAACACGGCCCACCCGGTGCAGGGCACCGCGATCACCGTCGTGTCCGGGTACTGGAAGCGCACGTACAGCTGCAACATCGACGGGTTCGTCTACCGCCTCAAGGAGGGGGAGTGGACCTGGAAGGACTCGGTCCGCTACACCTCCGCCTGCCAGACCATCGGTGGTACGTCCGGTTCGCCGGTGATCGACAACGCCACCGGCAAGGTGGTCGCCGTCAACAACACGGGTAACGAGGACGGGCAGGAGTGCACGGACAACAACCCGTGCGAGGTCGACGAGAACGGGCAGGTGACGGTCCGCGAGGGCATCAACTACGCCCAGGAGACCTACGGCATCGTGCCGTGCATCGGCACCGGCAACGTCTTCGACCTCGACCGCGAAGGGTGTGCGCTGCCCAAGCCGTGACGCAGTCAGGGGTGGGGCGGTTCGGCCGCCCCACCCCGTCCGCCGGCCCCCGGGTCAGATCGTGCGCCGGCGGGCGTTCGCCCAGGAGAACAGGCCGAACGCCATCAGGCCCACGGCGATCAGGGCCAGCAGCCAGGGACCGGCCGGGGTCGTGGCGAAGGAGCGCAGGGTGTCGTCCATCCCCTTGGCCTCGCCCGAGCGCGCCTTCACCGCCGCGGCCACGGCGAAGCCGCCCGCGACGGCGAACACGAGTCCTCGGGAGACACCGCCGAAGACCCCGGTGATGTCCACGGCGCGCCGCTCGGCGGGCGACATCTCGCCCATCCGCAGATGCTTGTGGAACTTCCGCAGCGCCGCCCGGCCCGCGATCCACAGGCCCGCCCCGGCGATGACCGCGCCGGCCGCCCCCACCAGCCAGCGCCCGCCCGACATGCCGAGCACCTGCGCAGTGACGTCCTTCGACTGCGAGTCGCCGGAACCGCTGCCGCTGCCCCGGTCGCCCGCCGCGAACATCAGGACCGAGTACGACACGAAGGCGTAGAAGACGGCGCGCGCCGCCGAGGCCAGTCGCTTGGTCGCCTTGCGCCCGTCCGGGCCCGCGGCCCCGAACGCCGCCTCGGACAGCCGCCACAGGGTCATCCCCACCAGTGCGACCCCCAGGACCCACAGCAGGACGGAACCGAAGGGCTTCTGCGCGATCTCGGCGAGCGCCCCACCCCGGTCCGCCTGCTTCTGGCCGCTCCCGCCGTCGCCGAACGCGATACGCAGCGCGAGGACGCCCACCAGGACATAGATCACTCCGCGGGCGACGAATCCCGCCCGGCCGCCCGCCTCGACGGCCGAACTGTCACCCGCCCGTCTTGCCTTTCCGTGACTTCTCCGGGCTGTCGCAGAGATATTCATGTCCAGCCGGTTGCCCCGGCCCGGAGGCGGGAAACTACCGGGCCCCGGCGGCGCCCGTGCCGCCCGACCGTACCGAGCGGCCCGCCAGCACCTGTGTCCGCTTCCCGTCCTCGATGACGAAACGGCCGTCGATCAGCACATGCGGAATGCCGACGGGCAGGGTGCGGGGTTCGTCGAACGTCGAGCCCGCCGCCACCGTCGCCGGGTCGAAGAGCACCAGGTCGGCGCGGTAGCCCTCGCGCACGTACCCGCGGTCGGCCAGTCGCAGCCGGGCCGCCGGCCGCGAGGTGAGGTGGGCGACGCACTCCTCCAGCGAGAGGGTGCCCAACTCCCTTACGTACCGCCCGAGATACTGAGGAAACGTGCCGTACGCCCGGGGGTGCGGCTTGTCGCCCTGGAGGATGCCGTCGCTGCCGCCGGTGTGGACGCGGTGGCGCATGATCAGCCGGACGTTCTCCTCGTGGCCCACGTGCTGGAGGATCGTCGTCCCCAGCCGGTCCTCCACCAGCAGCCGCCGCGCGGTCACCCAGGGCTCCTCGCCCCGCAGGCGCGCGGACTCGGCGACCGTACGGCCGACGTGGGCGGCGAGGTCCGGCACGCTGACGCCGGAGATCTCGATGGTGTCCCACTCGATCGGCACCCCGTGGCAGCCGTCCGACCCCACGACCTCCAGGTCGTGGCGGATCCTCGCCGCCGTGGTGTCGTCGGCCAGGCGCGTCAGGACCGACCCGGGGCCGCCCTCGCTCGCCCAGCTGGGCAGCATCGCGACCAGGGTCGTACAGCCCGGGGTGTACGGGTAGGTGTCGAGGGAGATGTCGGCGCCCTCGTCGAGCGCGCCGTCGAGCAGGGCGAGCAACTCGGGGGCGCGGCCCTCGTTCACGCCGAAGTTCATGGTGGCGTGGGCGAGATGGAGGGCGCAGCCGGCGGTGCGGGTGAGCCGCACCATCTCCTCGTACGCCTCCAGCGCGCCGGCGCCGTACGAGCGGTGGTGCGGGCAGTAGTAGCCGCCGTGCTCGGCCACCACCCGGCACAGGGCGGTGAGTTCGGCGTCGTCCGCGTACATGCCCGGGGTGTAGGTCAGTCCCGAGGACATGCCGACGGCGCCCTCGGTCATGGACTGCGCGACGAGTTCCTTCATCCGGGTCAGTTCGGCCTCGGTGGCGGGCCGGTCGTCCCAGCCGACCGCGTACATCCGGACGGTGCCCTGCGGGATCAGGTAGGCGGCGTTCACCGCGATGCCCTGACCGCCGAAGTTGCGGTCGAGCCGGTCGAGGTAGCCGCCGACGGTGCGCCAGTCGAAGTCGATGTCGCTCCCGTCGCCGTTCCAGCCGGTGATGGAGCGGCGGACCTCGGCGAGGGTGCGGTCGTCGACGGGGGCGTACGACAGGCCGTCCTGGCCCAGCACTTCGAGGGTGACGCCCTGGGCCGCCTTCGCACTGTGGTCGGGGTCGCGCAGCAGGGCGAGGTCGCTGTGGGCGTGCATGTCGACGAAGCCCGGGGAGAGGGCGAGGCCGTCGGCGTCCAGGGTGCGGGCCGCGGTGGGGCGGGGGCCGGGGGAGTCCTCGCGGTGGATCTCCGCGATGCGGCCGTCGACGAGTGCCACGTCGGCGCGGTAGGAGGGGGTGGCGGTGCCGTCGATGACGCGGGCGTCGCGGATCACCAGGTCCATGGGGGGCCTTTCAATACCTGGCCTTGCCGGCTCAGTACCTGGCCTCGCCGGCGATTGAGGCGCGGAGGGCCGGGGCGGAGCCCCGGATACGGGAAGGGGTGGGGTGGGGAAACGCACCCCGCAGGAAATCAGAAGAACGTGCGGATGTAGTCCGTGACCGTCCCGTCCGCCGCGACCAGCGGAATCAGCTGCCACTTGTCGAAGCTCGTGCAGGGGTGCGAGAGCCCCATCCCCACCCAGTCCCCGACCTCCAGCTCGGCCGCCCCGTCCGTCCGTACCCACGCGTGCTGGTCCGACAGGCCGGTGACCTCGATCCCCGTCGCCTCCCGCACCGAGCCGTCGCGCCCGGACCGCACGACCTGCGCCTGGGGCAGGTCGAGGTCGTGGGCGGCGTCCCGCTTGCCCGCGTTCAGGAACGCGTGCTCGCCGGTGGGACGCGACACGACCTGGGCCCAGAGCCGGAAGGCGGGCTCCAGCGCACCCTCCTCGGGGACCCGGTTGAAGGGGGTGAGGTGGCGGTAGTGCCCGTCGTCGTGCGAGACGTACGCCCCCGAGCGCAGCAGCTTCAGTACGGGGGAGGAGAGTGCGGGGATCTCGGCGAACACGTCCGCGACCGCGTCGAACCACGCGCTGCCGCCCGCGCTGATCACGATCGGCTCACCGGCGCCCATCGCGGCGAACCGGCCCGCCGCGTCGAAGTCCGCGGCGAGCGCGACGAGTCGTCGCAGCCAGTCCCGTACGCGCTCGCCGGTGGCGTCCGGCACCTCGCCCTCGTATCCGGCCACGCCCACCAGACGCAGCGTCCCGGTGGCGGCCACCGCGTCGGCGACGGCGGCGCAGACGGCCTCGGTACGGGCACCGGTGCGGGCGCCGTCGCCCGCGCCGAGCTCCACGACGACGTCCACCGGGCGGGAGGCGCCGGCCGCGCTCAGGGCCCGGTCCATCAGCTCGACGCCACGCACCGAGTCGACGTAACAGATGAAGCGGAACTCCGGGTCGGCGTTCAGTTCGCCCGCGAGCCAGGTCAGCGCTGCCGCGTCGACGAGCTCGTTGGCGAGGAAGATCCGCTGGATCCCGAACGCCCGGTAGACGCGTGCCTGGTGCGGGACCGCCGCGGTGATGCCCCACGCGCCGTGCTCCAGCTGGCGGGCGAACAGCTGCGGGGACATCGAGGTCTTGCCGTGCGGCGCGAAGGCGAGGCCGTGGCGCTGCGTGTACGTCTCCAGCAGTGCGAGGTTGTGTGCGACGGACTCGGCCGACAGGGCGAGCACGGGGGTGGTGAACCCGCCGGTGAAGAGGTTGCGCCGCTGGGCGGCCAGGTCGCCTACGGTCAGGCCCTCCGCGTCGGGCGGGAGCGCCTTGAACCGGTGGTCGACCCGCTCGTCGGCGAGTCCGGCGACGGGGCGTTCGTCGGCCATGGGGGTGCCTCCTCGATCGAAGTCTTGCGGTAGGTGACCATCATCGTTGCAACATATGCAACACCCATTGCGTATATCGCTCAAGGCTGTCTAACATCCGAGCCGACGCCCGGTCAATGGTGTGACCCGGCGCCGCCCGCCCGACCCCGAGGAGCCCGAGTGTCCGGAACCCCGGCCAGGACCGACGCCGAGACGGCCATCGATGTCGTGTGCCTCGGCGAGTCCATGGTGACGTTCCTACCCTCACGGCCCGGGCGCCTCGCCGACGTCCCCTCCTTCGGCCGCGGCATCGGCGGCGCGGAGTCCAACGTGGCCTGCGCCCTCGCGGCGGCCGGGCACCGCGCGGCCTGGGTGAGCCGGGTCGGCGCGGACGGCTTCGGCGACCATCTCGTCGAAGCGATCGCCGCGTACGGGGTCGACACATCGGCCGTGCGGCGCGACCCGGCCCGGCCCACGGGCATCTACTTCCGTACGGCGACGGACCGCGGCACCGACGTCCACGAGGTGGCGTACTACCGGGCCGGATCCGCGGCCTCGGCGATGTCGCCCGCGAACGTCCCGTACGAGGCGCTGCTCACCGGCCGGGTCCTGCACCTGTCCGGCATCACGGCAGCGCTCTCCGCCGACTGCCTGGCCCTGCTGCGCGAGCTGACGGCCCCGCGCCCCGGGCGCCCGCTCGTCTCCTTCGACGTCAACCACCGCCCGGGCCTCTGGCGCGACGCCGACGCGTCCCCCGGCGTCCTGCTGGACCTGGCCCGCCGCGCCGACCTCGTCTTCGTCGGCGAGGACGAGGCGGAGGAGGCGTGGGGGGTGAAGGGCGCCGCCGCGATCCGCGAGGCCCTGCCGGAACCGGCGGTGCTGGTCGTGAAGCGGGGCGCGGAGGGGGCGACGGTGTTCTCCCGCCCCGCGGGGCGGGGAGAAGCCCCGCGCGGCGGACACCGGCCCGGAGCCGTCACGGCCGGCCCGGACACGGTCACCGACGTCCCCGCCCTCCGCGTCGACGTCGTCGCCCCCGTCGGGGCCGGTGACGCCTTCGCCGCCGGGTTCCTCTCCGCCACCCTGCGCGGACTGCCCGTCCGCGACCGGGCCCGGCACGGGCACCTGATGGCCGCCGCCGTCCTCACCGTCCCCGGCGACCTCACCGACCCGCCCGCCCGCGACCGGGCCGACCGCCTCGTGGCCCTCGACGACACCGACTGGGGGAGACTGCGTCTCGGCCCCGGGTGGACGGGGGACGACACGGAGGTACGTACGACATGAGTCAGACCGTCGACAGGGCGCTGAGCATCCTGCCGCTGCTCGCGCAGGGACCCGCCGACCTCGGACAGGTCGCCGAGCGGCTCGGCGTCCACAAGTCCACGGCCCTGCGCCTCCTCCGTACGCTCCACGAGCACGGGCTCGTCTACCGCCAGCAGGACCAGCGCTACCGCCTCGGCGCGCGGCTCTTCGCCCTCGCCCAGGAGGCCGTCGAGAACCTCGACGTACGGGAGATCGCCCACGCGCACCTCGTCGAACTCAACGCGACCTGCGGCCACACCGTCCACCTCGCCGTGTACGAGGAGAACGAGGTCCTCTACATCGACAAGGTCGAGAGCCGCTATCCGGTCCGGATGTACTCCCGCATCGGCAAGCCCGTCGCGATCACCGTCGCCGCCGTGGCCAAACTCCTGCTTGCCGACCTCTCCGAGACCGAACGGCGCTCCCTCGCGGAGAAGCTCGACTACCCCATGTACACGTCCCGTTCGACCCCCGGACCCGGCGCCTTCCTCAAGGAGCTCGCCACCGTGCGCGAACAGGGATGGGCCACCGACCTCGGCGGCCACGAGGAGTCCATCAACTGCATCGGCGCCCCCATTCGCGGCGCCGACGGGCGCGTCGTCGCCGCGATGTCGGTCTCCGCACCGAACGTGGTCGTCACGGCCGAGGAACTCCTCACCCTGCTCCCCCTGGTCCGTCGCACCGCCGACACCATCAGCCGGGAGTACTCCGGCACCAACCGACCCAAGAAAGTCTGATCAGCGATGACCGACAGCACCGACAAGACCGTGAAGACCCCGCTCACCCCGAGCACCCACACCGCCCCGCCCGCGAAGTTCTCGCACGGCGTGCGGAAGGGGAACATCCTCCAGGTCGCCGGCCAGGTCGGCTTCCTGCCCGCCGTCGAGGGCCAGGCCCCCACCCCGGCCGGTCCGACCCTGCGCGAGCAGACCCTCCAGACCTTCGCCAACGTCAAGGCGATCCTGGAGGAGGGCGGCGCGAGCTGGGACGACGTGATGATGATGCGCGTCTACCTCACGGACGTTGACCACTTCGCGGAGATGAACGAGATCTACAACACCTACTTCGGCGAGCAGAACCTCAAGGAGGCCCCCGCCGCCCGCACGACGGTCTACGTCGGCCTGCCCAAGGGGCTGCTCATCGAGATCGACGCCCTCGCGGTCCTCGGCTGAGCCTGATCCCGTTGCCCCACCCGTACCACCGCACCACCACGCCGTACGGCACGGCGCCTCGCTCCCGCGGGGCGCCGTGCCGGGCTCCACCCTGCCCAAGGCCCATGGAAAACAACGGAGTTACCCATGCTGCTCGCCGCCAGCCCCCCACCGGTCGAGACGCCACCCCACACCGGTGGACTCCTCCTCCTCATAGACGGGACGGCCGGTCTGCTGACCGTCGCCGTCCTCGGTATCGCGCTCCTCCTCTTCCTGATCATCAAGGTCAGGCTCCAGCCGTTCGTCGCGCTGCTCGCCGTCTCCATAGCCGTCGGCCTGGGCGCCGGACTCTCCGTCACCGAGCTCTTCGGCACGGTGCAGAAGTCCGCCGCCGTCTCCGTCATCGAGTCCGGGATGGGCGGCATCCTCGGCCATGTCGCGATCATCATCGGCCTCGGTACGATGCTCGGCGCGATCCTCGAAGTCTCCGGCGGAGCCGAGGTGTTGAGCACCCGCCTGCTGAACCTCTTCGGCGAGAAGCGCGCCCCGCTCGCCATGGGCCTGACCGGCCTGATCTTCGGCATCCCGGTCTTCTTCGACGTCGGCATCTTCGTCCTCGCGCCGATCGTCTACGCGGCAGCCAAGCGCTCCGGCAAGTCGATCCTGCTCTACTCGATGCCGCTGCTCGCGGGCCTGTCCATGACCCACGCGTTCCTTCCGCCGCACCCCGGCCCGGTCGCCGCCGCAGGCCTCTTCCACGTCTCGCTCGGCTGGGTCATCCTGATGGGCGCCGTCGTCGGCATCCCGTCCGTCCTGGCCGCCTGGGGCTACGCCGCCTGGATCGGCAGGCGGATCTTCGTCGAGGTCCCGCAGGACATGGTCGAGGCCGCAGCGGAGGCGAAGGCCGCCGTCGTCGCCGAACAGCGGGCCGCCGGGGTCACCCCGCACGAGGCCCCCGTAGCGCTCTCCACCGTCCTCGCGATCATCGGCACCCCGCTGGTGCTGATTCTCGCCGCGACGTTCTCCTCCATCGCGCTCGACCCCTCGACGCCCCGCTCGGTCATCGAGTTCTTCGGCAACCCGTTCGTCGCCCTGACGATCGCGCTGCTGCTCGCGTACTACCTGCTCGGCATCCGGCGCGGCTGGTCCCGCAAGTCCCTGGAGTCCGTGTCGACCTCGTCCCTCAAGCCGGTCGGCAACATCCTGCTGGTCGTCGGCGCGGGAGGCATCTTCGGCGCCGTGCTCAAGGGCAGCGGCATCGCGGACGCGCTCGCCGACACCTTCAACGACGTCGGCCTGCCCGTCATCCTGCTCGCCTGGCTCATCTCGGCGGTCCTGCGCATCGCCCAGGGCTCGGCGACGGTCGCCATCGTCACCACCGCCGGCATCGTGGTCCCGCTCGTCGAGGACCAGGACTTCTCGCAGCCGCACCTGGCGCTGATCATCATGGCGATCTCGGCCGGTTCGATCATCGCCTCGCACGTCAACGACGGCGGCTTCTGGATGGTGTCGAAGTACTTCGGCATCTCCGAGCGCGACACCCTGAAGTCCTGGACGGTCCTGGAGACGGTCCTGTCGGTCGCGGGCTTCGTGGTGGCGGCGCTGCTGAGCCTGGTGATCTAGGGCCCGTACTCACATCCCCACGGTACGGGCAGCGCTCAGGCCGCCGAAGCGCAGATGATGCTCCGGCCCTGGTTCACCTGCCAGTACCAGAACTTCTCACCGCGCCCCGACGGGCAGGTCCAGTTCTGGCCCGCCGTCGGGGCCCGGTAGAACCCGGTGATGCGCAGGATCGACTGCCCGGCCACGGGCACGGTCGACGCGTTGCAGCGCCAGACCACGGTCAGGTCGGCGTTGGTGGCCCCGTTCACGTCCGCGGGGAAGCACTGGCCCACCTGGTAGACCCGGTCGAGGCAGAGCGTCCGGTCGACGCCGTCGTCACCCGATCTGCTCCACCAGGTGAAGCCCGCCCCCGTATCGCAGGAACTGGAGCCACCGGACCGGGTACTGACACGGTTGACGTGCATGTACGCGTTCGACGCGCTGCAGCTCACCCGGATCGGCCGACTGGCGCTCATGTCGTCGTGCCCGTCGTTGTACACGTCGAGGCAGTCACCGGCGCGCACGGCGGCGAACGCCCGGTCGGTGGCATCCGGGGTGGGGGTCGGTGTGGGAGTGGGTGTGGGCGTCGGATCGTCCGCGGTGTCGCTGTCGCTGTCGGAGTCGTAGCTGCTGTCGCTGTGGGAATCGGTGTCGGTGTCCGAGCCGGAGTCGTCCGCGCGGGTGTCGCTGTCGTTGTCGGACGATGCCGAGTCGCTGCTGCCCGCACTGGACGAACTGCCGCTGATGCCGCCCCTGTTGCCCGTCGTCTCCCAGGGCTGCCAGACCAGCAGCGCGACGACGACGGCCACGGCGGCCAGCCAGCCCAGTGCCGAGGAGCTCCCCGAGGAGCCGGTCCGAGGAGGCGTCGGACGGGTCGTCGTCGGCCCGGTCGGGGCGGTGCTGGGCGAGGACGTACGCGCCCGGGCGGCACGGGCCGCCCGGCGGGCGGCCTCCTGCTCGGCCCGCCGTGCCGCCGCGCGCTCGGCCCGCTCCCGCGCCGCGCGCTCGGCCGCTTCCCTTGCGGCGCGCTCACGCTCGGCCTGCTCCCGCGCCGCCTGTTCGCGCTGGATCCGTTCCTGTTCGGCGCGCCTCCGCGCACGCTCCTGTTCGGCACGCGCGTGTTCCTGCGCCGCGCGCTCCCGTTCGCGGCGGGCGCGCTCGGCCTCCTCGCGCTGGGCCGCCTGCCGCTCGGCCTCCAGGCGGGCAGCCTCGGCACGCTCCCGTTCGGCGCGCTCCTGCTCGGCCTGCTCCGCGCGCTGCCGCTCCGCCAGTTCCGCGAGGGCCGCCATCTCCCGCCGGGTCCGTTCGCGGCGGTCGCGGTCGCGGGCCGCGCGGGCCTGGCGCTCCGGCGGGTAGATCAGTGTCGGGGGAGGGGGCGGCACCGCGTTCGTGCGCTGGACGAGTGTCGGGGCCGCCGGATTCACCGTCGGCGGCCTGGGCCGGTTCGTCCGGCTCGTCCTGTCCGGCCGACCCGTCCGGCCCGTTTGACCCGTCCTGTTCGTCCGGCGCTCGTTCGCGAGTTCCAGGCCCTGGGTCGCGTACGCGCCGATCAGCGCCGTCCACCGCGGCGGCAGCCACCGGGTGCCGCTGTGGGACGCCGGCAGATGGGCCTGGGCCGCGCGGAACCGGGCGAGCAGGTCGGCGGGCTCGGGCCGTCGTTCCGGGTCGACCGACAGACAGGGCCGGATCGTCGCGACGAGCTCCTTCGGCAGCCCGCCGAGGTCGAGCTCGCCGCGCTGGACACGGGCCAGCAGCCGCAGCGTGTCGCCGTCTGCGGCGTAGGGCGGCCGCCCGGTGGCGAGCAGGAACAGGGTCGCGCCGAGCGAGTAGACGTCGGACGCGGCGGTGGACTCCTCGCCGCGCGCCTGCTCGGGCGAGGTGAAGGCGATCGTGCCGAGGGTGAGACCGGTGAGCGTGAGGTCGCTGGCGTGCGAGATGCCGAAGTCGATGACCCGGGGGCCGTCCAGCGGCAGCAGCACGTTCTGCGGCTTCACATCGCGGTGGACGATGCCCACTCCGTGCAGCGTGACCAGGGCCTCCGCGGTGCCGGCGGCTATCCACCTTACGGCCGAGGCCGGCAACACCCCGCAGCTGCGCACCAGTTCGGAGAGCGGGGGAGCGGCGATGTAGTCGATGGCCATCCACGGCCGCTCCGCCGCCGGGTCGGCGTCCCGCACCCGCGCCGTGTAGGCGCTGGCCACCCGTTGCGCGACCGCCACCTCGCGTGCGAAGCGCCGCCGGTCGACGTCGCTGACGTTCCCCTCGGCGAGCAGCGTCTTCACGGCGACGAGTCCCCGCCCGCCGCGATCGCCGCCGCGGGCGAGATAGATCCGTCCCATGCCGCCGGACGCGAGCCGTCCGATCAGCCGGTACGGTCCGAGCGTCGCCGGATCGTCCCCGCCCAGCGCCTGAACCCGCGCCCCGGCCATGTCACTCCCCCTGTCGCACCCCCACCGAGCCCCCCAACCGTGCCACGAGGCCGCCCGAACAGCCATGGAATGCGGCAACTCCCCGACACTCTGTTGCGGGGCCGGTACATGCCCGGGACGCCCGTCGGACCCCGCACGTGCAGCAGCGCCGCCGGGGGAGCGGCGGCGCTGCTGGTCAGTGATGCGTCAGAAGCAACAGGTCTTGCTCAGCCGTGAGTTGTCGTGTCCAGCGGGGGTTACGGAAGGCCGTGGACGTGCGGGCCGACCGCGTTCGACCAGGCGTTGCCCGACGTGGCGTCCCAGTTGGTCGACCAGGTCATCGCGCCGCGCAGGCCCGGGTAGGTCTTCGACGGCTTGAAGGAACCGCAGCCGGTGCCCTTCGCGAGGCAGTCCAGGGCCGCGTTCACGACCGAGGGGGCCACGTATCCGCTGCCCGCGCCCCTGGTGGAGGCGGGGACACCGAGACCGACCTGTGACGGGTCGAGGCCGCCCTCCAGCTGGATGCACGCCAGCGCGGTGAGGAAGTCCACCGAACCCTGCGAGTAGACCTTGCCGTCGCAGCCGAGCATCGAACCGCTGTTGTAGTACTGCATGTTGACGACGGTCAGGATGTCCTTGATGTTCAGCGCCGTCTTGAAGTACTCACCCGAGGTGGACTGCATGTCGATGGTCTGCGGAGCCATCGTGATGACGAGGCCGGAGCCCGCCTTCTGCGACAGCGAGCGCAACGCCTTCGTCATATAGGTGGAGTTGAGGCCGTTCTCCAGGTCGATGTCGACGCCGTTGAAGCCGTACTCCTGGATGAGGGAGTAGAGCGAGTTGGCGAAGTTGGTGGCGGAGGCGTCGCTGTTGACCGAGACGGACCCCTTCTCACCGCCGACCGAGATGATGACGTTCTTGCCTGCCGCCTGCTTCGCCTTGATGTCGGCCTTGAACTGGTCGACGGTGTAGCCGTTCAGGCCCGCCGAGTCCAGGTTGAAGGTGACGGCACCGGGCGTGGCCGTGGCGTCGGCGAAGGAGACCGCGATGATGTCGTAGTTCGCGGGCACGTCGCTGAGCTTCTGCACGGTCGCGCCGTTGTTGAAGTTCTGCCAGTAGCCGGTGACCGCGTGCTTGGGCACGGAGGTGCCGGGGTTGGGCTCGCCGCCCCCGGACTTGGCCGTGCGGCCGCTGACGGTGGCGGACTTCACGGACTCGCCGGCCGCGTTGGTGGCGGTCACCGAGAACTGGTACGCCGTGTCGGCCGCCAGCCCCGTGACCGTCGCCGAGGTCCCGGTGACGGTGGTGGCCTTGGCGCCGTCCTTGTAGACGGTGTATCCGGTCGCGCCGGACACCGCGTTCCAGGACAGGGCGAGGGAGGAGGGCGTGGCCGTGCCGACGGCCAGACCTGCGGGGGCCGCGGGGATCGTCGGGCCGGGGTCGGTGCCACCGCCGCCGTCGGGTCCGCTGACCGAGACGTCGTCGACGACATAGGCCGCCTGCCCGTACCAGCCGTGCGTGTACACGGTGACGGAGGTGGTGCTGGGGCCGGTCTTGAAGCTGGTGGAGAGCTGGGTCCAGCTGCTGGAGCCGGGGGTCCAGGTCGACACGTCGGTGGTGCCCGTTCCGCTCGCGCCCAGGTAGGCGTACCCGCCCTGGACCCAGGAGCTGAGGGCGTACGTCGAGTTCGGCTTCACGGCGACGGTCTGCGTGCACTTGGCGTTGTCCTGGCCGGCGGGCGTCGCCTTGAGGGCCGCGGTGCCGCCGTGCACGGGGGAAGAGACGGTGGCGCCGGAACCGCCGGAACAGGTCCAGTTGGCGAGGCCGGACTCGAACCCGGCGTTCTTGGCGACGTTGACGTCGGCGGCCTCGGCGCTGCTGACGAGACCGGTGAGGGTGAGCGCGCCCGCGGCGACGACGGCCATGGCGGAGCCGAGGAGCGGGCGGGTGTGACGCCTTCTGTGGCTCGTGGCGGGGGAACGTTCCACTTGCTGCCTCCGGGGGGAGTCGGGGATGGCGGGGAAGCGACACGGGGATGCCGGGGGGTGCGGCACAGGGGTGCTGGGGTGTGGAATCGAGGAACGGTGGCCACCGCTGGGCGATAAAGCTGGTCCAGACCAATCGAGTTGTCAAGACCTCTGGCAGGGGCTGGCGGCGAAGAGTGCTGGGAAGAACGCCCCGAAGACCGCTGTGAAGCCCGGTCGGGCGAGGGGTGAGGGGAGTTGCGTATCGCGGTTCGTTCGCTCACGCGAGGGGGCGATCCACCGGCGCGGGCGCGCGATCCGGGCGCGGGGGCCTGTGTGGGCGGTGCCGCGCCCGGACACGGCGGTCTACGCGCATCCGAGGGCCGGAACGTTGCCCGGGCCGAACCCGAAGCGGATGAGGGGGAAGGCGCGTCGAGCGAGTGCGCTCGACGGCGATACGGTCAGCGGATTGTGAACCGAAACGGCCGGGGCGATCGGCCGACGCCCGCGCAGCCGGCTCAGGACCGAGGCGTTCGGCCGTCTCGCCGGGCGAAGCGAGTCAGCAGGTGGCACGCCGACTTGATAGGGGGAAGGTCCTGGACGGCGTGTTCGCCTGATCGCTGGCGTGAGTACACAGTCGCCGAGTCACCCAGGACCGCTCTTGTCTGGTCCGACGTCACTGTACGGCCCGGACGGTGACCGTTCCGCCCGGACGGACGGAGCCCGACGCGACCGTACCGCCCGGACCGATTGTCGCCGGTCCGGGCGGTACGCGGATCATCTGTGGGGCCGAGGGCTCAGGACCCTGCGGGCCACAGAGTGGTGCCGAGGGCGAGGGCGCCGGTGCCGTCTCCCCGATACAGGCTGAAGTTGTTTTTGGGGTACATGACCGGACCCGTCAGGTACCAGTAGCCGACCAGGTCGCCCTTGCCGTCACCGTTGAAGTCACCACCGGCTATGGCTTCCATGGCACTCCAGCTGTTGTCGTGCCACATCTGCCGGGCCGGGGCGAAGGAACCGCTCGTGTTGGCGGCATACAGGTCGAGCCTTCCGGTGGAATTGACCGCCGCGATGTCGTCCCGGCCGTCGGCGTTGAAGTCCGCGGTGGCGAAGTGTGTCTTGCCACCCCACGTGCTGTCGTGCCACATGTTCCGCTTGTCACCGGTGAGAGCGCCGCTGGGGCCGGAGGTGTAGGCGTACAGCGAGCCGTCTTCCCAGACGGAGATCAGGCCGTCGCGCCCGGAGGCGTCGGCCTTGTAGCGGGCGATGTGCCGCACGGCCTTCCAGCTGGTGTCCTTCCACATCGGAATTCGGGTACCGAGGTAACCATTCGCGGAGCCGGGGTAGAGATAGAACTGACCGTCGCTCGACATTGCGGCCACATCGCCACGGCCGTCACCGTTGAAGTCACCCCCGATGATCCTGGAGAAGGTTTTCCACGTTCCGTCCTTCCACAGGGGCCGACCGTATTCGAGGGCCCCGCCGGGTCCGGTGTAGAACGCGTGCAGGGTGCCGTCGGTCAGCACTGCGGCGACATCGGTGCGGCCGTCACCGTTGAAGTCGGCGGAGGTGACGGTCTTGGTGGTCAAGTGGGCCACGTTGGTCAGGCGGGTCTGCCGTATCCAGGAGTCGACGTTGTCGATGCGGGTGTCTACGGCACCGTCACGGGTCTCGTCGGAGTTGTAGCAGCCGGCCCCCCAGGACCGGGAGTGAATGCCCACCAGCTCCGGTGTTCCGTCCGCCTTCATGCGGAAGGTGGGGCCACCGGCGTCGCCCTTGCAGATGCCCGCGGTGTCCGCTGCCGTGCCGCTCAGGGAGAGGGTGGTCTCGTCAACGGCTGTGAGGGTGGGCGTGGCGGTGTGAGCGGCGTCCGTCACCCATTGCGTCTTCGTACGTCCATAACCGGTGACCCGGATGTCCTCACCAACCGTCACAGGGGTGGAGGCGACCGCGATCGGGGCAACTTGAAACGCGGGGTCGTTGGAGAAGGGCGTCATCGAGTACAGGCGGACCATGGCCAGGTCACGGTCCGGGTGGGGAACGACTGAAGCGGCCGTGACCGGTAGGGGCACGGTTGACGGCCCACCCGCAGTGACCGTTATTCCGTCCGGCACGTACCCGGATGGAATCTGGCCGGTCCCGTCGGCGAAACAGCTGGCGGCTGTCAGGACCCACACCGGGTCCACCAGCGCTCCCGAGCAGCTGCGCTCGCCGTTCGCGATGTCGAGCTTGACGGTGAAGGCGTAGTCACCGGTCTTGACCGTGTCGCCACTGATCGCGACCGCGGGGGCGGAGGAGAGCAGGCAGGCGGCCACAGAGGTCGTGAGCAGGCCGATCGTCCACGAGGTACGCGGATTTCTTTTGGGCACGATTTTCCTTGACTGATTCAGAAGGCGAGGGGCCGCGCAGGACAGATGTGCGCGCCTGTGCGGCAAGCGGGCAGTCGGGAGCGCGGCGTTCCCGGGATCGCTAGGTGCGTTCGGGGTCAGCCGGTGACGCGGATCTCGACGAGCACGGACTGGGCGCCGCCGACGGTGCCCTCACCGACGGACTCGAAGCCGCCTTCGGGCAGGTCGATCGTGGCCGTCTGGCCATTGGCGGTGAGGTCGGCGCTTATGGGGTGATCCGCAGCTTCCAGAGCGAACACCCGGGGAAGCGAGAGGGTGATGAAGCCCGTCGCGGCCGTGGCCCGGAAGCAGTAGGTGCCGGCGCGGCCCACCGTGTCGTCCTTGACGGTCAGGACTCTGATCTGCTCGGCCGCAGGGTCGCAATCGGCCAGCAGGACATGTCCGTCGCCCTTCTTCAGTTCGATTCCCTTGGTCGCGAGGATCTTCGCGGCGCCGGGGTACGAGAAGTCCTCCACGGCGGAGGGCGGCATATCCTCAGCGGCTTGCTGGGCGGGCTCACCGGCGGCAAAGGCCAGGGGTATTCCGGCCCCCGCCACGAGTGCGCACACGGCTGCGGCAATCAGTGTTCTACGGGTGCGATGGGCCACAGGGAGTCCTTCCGGGCATGGCGCCTGCGCATCCGGAGGCCCCCGCCGAGATGTGATGATCAGGAAAAGATGTCGCTGGATGCTAAACGTCACCTTTCGAGGCGTCAAGAGCAGTCCGTGACAGGGGAGCTGTCTCGCCTTCGCGCGCATTGACCGTTGGTTTCAGCCAGTTCGGTGCCATTTGGGCACGAGGAGTCAGCCCTTCGAAGGGCGAACAAAAGCCGCCCATCGGAGGTTATTCAAAGAAAGCACCGTGTGGCGAGAAGGTAACCCTCTTGTAAATGTCCGCAGTTATCATCTGCGCGCATCGATTCAGCACACACCAATACAAGTTGACGTGGAGACAGAACGCGTGAGATTGAAACGACGGTTGCATGGGCCGGGTGGCGCCGGGAGAGCGCCGCGCGCGATACGCGCACTGATCACCACCTTGTTGCCGCTCGCTCTGGTTGCGGGCCTGTTCGGGGCCGCACCGGCCGCTGCCGAGGACGTTCCGCCCGAGATCGTCCCGGGCACCATGCTGGTGGTCCCCACCGACCGGGGCATGGTCGTGGAGCTCTGGAAGTCGGGCGGGCCCGGCGTCAAGGCCGCCGCCGAGGCCGCGCTGACGGGGACCGACGCCGATGTGCAGGCATTCCTCGACGCATCCTCGGACCTGGACTTCCAGGACAACCGGGTCCTGACGGCCCAGCTTGCCGGCGTCGGCGGTACCGAGCTCCTGGCTGCCGCCCGCACGGCGCTCGCCGGGACGCCCGAGGATCTGGACGACTTCCTGCTGTACGGGTGGCAGTCTCCGCTGGAGCAGGACCAGCGGGTGCTCGTGGCGCAGGTCATGAGCGTGGGTGGCCCCGGGGTCCAGGAGGCGGGGCGGGCCGCACTGAACGGCACGGCCGAGGATGTGAAGGCATTCCTGGACTCCGGCCAGTACAGCCAGCGTGAGCAGGACAACCGGGTCCAGCTGGTGCAGGTCATCAGCGTGGGCGGGCCTGCCGTGCAAGCGGCCGGGCGGCTGGCGCTGAGCGGGACCGCGCAGGACATAGCGGAGTTCCTGGAAGTGGGCCAGTTCGTGGCTCGCTCCCGGGATCAGGAGCACTCCACGGTTGCGCAGTTGGCGGCGCAGGCCCAGGAGGCCGGGCGGCAGGCAGCCGGTGAGACGGCGGCTGCCAAGGAGGCGTCGGCGCAGGCGGTCGAGGCGGCCAAGCTGGCAAAGGAAGCGGCTCAGCTGGCCGCTGCGGAGGCGGAGGCGGCCAAGGGCGACACCGAGAAGGCCGCGCAGGCCGCCGGGCGTGCGTCCAAGGCCGCGTCCCAGGCCGCGGCCGCCGCGCAGAAGGCCATCAACGCGGCCAATGCCGCGAGCAATTCGGCGCGGATCGCGGCGAGTGCCGCGTCGCAGGCGGCGGCAGCCGCCGCCGGTGCGGCACAGGCCGCGGCGAAGGCGCGCGGGGCGGCAGCGGACGCGGCTGTGGACGCGGGCAACGCGGCGGCGGCGCGTAAGGCGGCGGAGAACGCGCGTGGTGCCGCCAAGGGCGCGAACCTGGCGGCTGACGCGGCCGATCAGGCGGTGGTGGCAGCCACGGCGGCCGGGGACGCGGCGGCTTCCGCCGCAGGTGCCGGGGCGAACGCCAACCTTGCCGCGGACGCCGCGGTGGAAGCGAGCGGATACGCCGGTCAGAGCAGCGAGCAGGCCGCGCAAGCGCGAGCCGCGGCAGCGGCCGCACGTCGGCATGCCACTGAGGCGAACCGCGCCGCGGGCGCCGCGGAGGCGCTGGCCCGCAAGTCCGCGACGGCGGCCGGGGAGGCACGTGACGCGGCCAGGTCGGCGGCGACGCACGCGAACAACGCGGCAAAGGCCGCCGATGACGCCGCCGACCATGCGGGTGAGGCCGCCACGGCGGCGACGAAGTCGACCGCGCACGCGAACGCGGCCACCGCGGCCGCGAATGTGGCGTCCACCATGGCTGCCAAGGCCGAGGACGTGTACGCGCTGGCCCGTGAGGTCGAGGCGGAGGAGCTGCTGGGCCGCACCAACGCGGGTATCGAGCTGGCCAAGGACGCCAAGGCCGAGGAAGAGGCACGTCGGGCCGAGCAGACCCGTGCGGACCAGGAGAACAAGGACCGCGAGGCCGAGGCCCAACGCCTGGCCACCGCGGCTGCCCAGCCCGCGGCCGACTTCGCGGCCATCGCCGCCGGCGGCCGTGAACTGGCCATGCTGACGATGTCGAGGGGCACCCCCTGGGGGCGGGCCGCCGCCGAGTCCGCTCTCACCGGCACGGACGCGGTGGTCATCGAGTACCTGCGTAACGGATGGCGTCTGGCGGCGGAGCAGGACGAGCGTGCCCATGTGGAGCGGCTCGCCGAAGACAGCTCCGTCAAGGCGGTACGGGATGCCGCGGAGGTGGCCCTGGACGGGGGAGCCGCCGAGATCACGGCGTTTCTGACGCAGGGGCAGTACGAGGCGGGTGAGTCGGACTTCCGGGTCGCCATCGCCCAGGCCGTCTCCGCGGGCGGGCCCGAGGTCCAGCGGACGGGGCGGGCCGCACTGTCGGCCGGGACGATCGCCGCATACCGCACGTTCCTGACGAGCACGCTGGACACAGCGCGCGGTGAGGACGAGCGAGTACGGGCCGCACAGCTGATCAGCAGCGGTGGTCCCGAGGTGAAGTCCGCGGCACGGATCGCGCTGGAGGGCTCGACGCAGATGCTGCACGCGTTCATCGAGTCGGGCCAGTACATGGCCCAGCGCAAGGACCTCCTCGCCGCGACCCACCTCGCGCTGGTGCAGGAACTGATCTCGGAGGCGGTGAAGGTCGCCGCGCTCGCGCAGAAGGACGCGGCCACCGCGCAGAAGGTAGCGGCCCTTGCCCGCAAAGCCGACGCAGACGCGGAAAAGTACGCGAAGCAGGCTCAGGATTCGGCCGACGACGCCAAGGAAGCCGCCGACGAGGCCGAGCAGCACGCCAAGGACGCAGAGACATCGGCGGCCGCCGCGGCCGCATCCGCGAAGACCGCCCGGGCCGCGGCGGACCGTGCCGACCGTGACGCCGACAACGCGGCCGCATCCGCCGCCACCGCTACCGTCTCCGCCGAGAACGCCCAGGCATCCGCCACCCAGGCATGGTTCGACGCCGATCAGGCACGCGCCTCGGCCATCGCGGCCGGCAAGGACTCCGCGGCGGCTCTCGAAGCGGCGACGCAGGCCTTCACCATCTCCGTGCAGAAGCGCAAGGAGGAGGAGGAAGCCCGGCGCGAGGAGCTGCTGAAGGCCAAGGAAGCCGCGGAGAACGATCCGGGGGCGCAGGCTCGCAAGCAGTACCGCTGCGGCGTCCTGGACCCCACCTGCGAGATGACCGACAACCCCGTCCGGTGGTGCGTGCAGAACGAACTTCTGTGCCAGATCATCTCCGTGGGCCCCGCCTTCAACGACGCCATGCAGCAACTGTGGGAGGTCACCGCAACGCTCACGGGGCTCACTCAGCTCGAGAACTGCGCCATGAAGAAGGACCTCTGGGCCTGCGCGGAACTCACGACGGACGTCATCGTCCAGTCCAAGCTGAAACTGCTGACCCGGTCGTACGAGGCACTGCGCAACCTCAAGCGTGGCTGCAAGACCGTCGACAGGGTGAGCTTCGGTCTGCTCCGTGTCCTCGACCTGCCGCCGCCCGCTTCGGCCGGGTGCGGCACCTTCTGGATGGACTCGGACAGACTCGCGCACCACTACATGAGGAAGGACACGAAGGGGGTCATGCACGCCGAGGCCTTCGGGGTGCACGGCGACTTCAACAAGGTGAACGGGGAGAAGTTCGTCAAGGCGGTCGAGAACCTGGTGACGAATCCGGGTACCCGCAGGATCGAGGGAACGTACCGGAAGAAGCCCGCCATCCACTTCGTCGACGAAACCGGCCTGCACGTCTCGTTCGCCCGGAACGGGCCGGATGTGGGCATGTATCTCGGCGGCTGGCGATCTGACGGCGATCAGCTCCTGTATTTGCTGCGGGACGGAGTGCTGTAATGCCGGTTAATCTCTGTGGGAGTGCCCGAATCCGGGAAGGTGCGGCATGAGGATCGAGTTGTCGCAGGACCAGGCGCTGGTCCTCTCCGACTGGATGGACCGGGTGCTGCATACGAAGGAGTTCGCGGCCCAAGTCGACGACCGGGCGGTATGGTCCGCTTTGTTCGTCATCAGCGGAGCCCTTGAGACGTCCTTGCCAGCCATCTTCGCCGCCGACTACGACGAGCAGTTGGAGGCGGCGCGTGAGCGGTTGCTCCCTCAATTGGGTGATTTCGGAAAGTAACGCCGCGCACTGAGCGTGCGCCGGGACGAGCGGCCGCCGGCCTTCTGCCGGCGGCCGTTGCGTTGACCGGTGGCCGTTGCGTTGACCGGCGGCCGTTGCGTTGACCGGTGGGGGCCTTCGGCGTCCGTGAGAGGGTTCTGCGTGACCCCGTGTGGGCCCGGGGGCCCCAATTCGGGCCCAGAGTTCACAGTGGGCCCACCAGGAACATCGCGATCCATCGCGTGAAAGCGCTCCCACGCTCTCTGACGTGCGCAGAAGTGTAAATGGATCATGAATTGTCTCGACGTGCGCGGCTAGGTCGCCGAATGGTACGCAATTTAACTACCAGTCACTTGAGATGATTTGTCAGGCGAACGCCCTGTGCGGACTTCGTGAGCCCTGCCTCACTGGGCCCCCAAAGGTGTTCTCTGCCTCCCCGGACGTGGATAAAGTGCTGAGGCAGGAGCGCCCGAGTAAGGAGCACCTGGCAGGAGCGATTGCGGCCGGCGGTACGCGGCGGCCGGAGCCGAACGGGGAACAGCGTGCCGACAGCAATAGCAGTGACCAGTGCTGACCTCGTGCTGCCTCCGACCGATCAGCAGACGCCCACGGCGGTGGTCCTGAGGGCGCCCGACGAGCAACCGCTCGACCAGGCGCTGAGCGATATGCATCTGCTCCTGGAGCAGCACGGCTACGTCATCGCGGTCTATCCCGCCAGCATCCCGGTCGCCCACGAGCGTCGGCTGCACATGATCCGCTCGGTGCTGGAGAGCGACCGCATTGCCCTGATCAAGGCGGATCTGCCACCCTTGGGTGTAGCGGTACTGGTGCGCCAATTGCGGCAGTTGTCCATCTGTGACTTCAGTGCCGGGGTCGTCGCCTCGGCCGCGAGGCTGCTCTCCCACTACATCCACGCCGGGGCGCTGCTGAACTCGGTCACCAAGCTCGACCGGGTGCCCGTCAGCCTGAAGGCCCATGCGAAGTCATGGGTCCCCGGCTCGCAGTTCGGTGTGCTGGCCAATCCGAACCCCCAGCTGATCAAGATCGGCTCGGGAGATCTCGCCGGGCCCGAGTTCTCCACCCATCTGCTCGTTGCCAAGGGGCAGTTGCAGTCCGACTGGGTGGCATCCACGATCGCTCCGGCCTGGCAGGTGCAGGCCGTACAGGAAGTCGCCTTGCCTGCGGATTCGCCCACTTGGTGGGGTACTCCGAAAATGATCGAATTCGCCGCCTTTCTGCCCGATATCTCACTGATTTATCAGCTGGTTTCTTCGGTGCGCAGGGAGGTCTGTACCTGGTGCGGAAATGAACTCATCGGCGACCGCTGCGGACTGTGCTCGGCCCCGTTGAAACCGCCGGAGAACCAAACGCACGGTTCCGGTGTCCTGAACCAAGGAACACCCATGCACCACGGGTCGTGAGCCATCGCGACGGCGGAGTGCCGCTGCTGCACCCACAGCCCGGCGAACCGCGCACGGCACCGGCCCGCTTCCGTACGGGCGGAGGCCGCAGCGTGACCCGCGTCCGCCCGACCCCGCTCCGCCCCTCTGTCCGCTCATCGGCCCACGTCTCTCAACGAGGTTGCTCCGCTCATGAACTCACGGCAACGCCGCGGCGTCATCCTTCTCCTTCTCTCGGTCCTCTGTGCCTTCGGCGCGTTCGCCGGTGTGCTTTCGGTGATCAGTGATGTGAACTCGAAGGTAGGACCGGAGGTGACTGCCTACCAGGTCAAATCGAACATAGCCCCCTACCGTCCGCTGGACCCGGGGCAGTTCGAGAAGGTCTCGATGCCGAAGCGCTGGCTGTCCAAGAACGCCGTCACCGACCTGTCGGTGCTGGACGGCAAGATCGCCGTGACCAACCTCCGCGCGGGTTCGCTGCTTCAGGAGGACATGCTCGTCAAGCGCCCGGCGCTGGAGAGCGGGCAGCAGGAGATCGCCATCATGATCGACGCCGCGACCGGCGTCGCCGGCAAGATCCGGCCGGGCAACCTGGTCAACATCTACGCGACCTTCGGCGGCCAGAACGACAAGGAACAGCCCACCTCGCGCGTCATCGTGCCGAACGCCAAGGTCATCGACGTCGGCCAGCTGACCTCCCTGGAGCCGGGGAACGAAGACCGCAGCGGCCCGACCGAGGCCGTGCCGATCACCTTCGCCCTGGACACCACCGACGCACAGCGCGTCGCCTACGCCGAGTCCTTCGCCGAGCACGTCCGACTGGCCCTGCTGCCGAACGACAGCCCGACCACCCTGCGTCCGGGCGAGGGCAGCTACAACCTCGACGAAGACAAGAACAAGTGAGGACTGGATGAGCACACGAATCCTCCCGGCTGTCGGCGATGCCGACGCCGCCCGATCCATCACCACACTGCTCAGCCAGCTCCCCGACGCGGAGCCGGCCGGGCCCCTGGGTGACTCCACCGCGCTGCTCGACACCCTGGCCCGGCTCGCCGCCGAGTCACTGGACGAGCTGCCCGAGGTCGTGCTGGTGCACGAGCGGATCGGTCCGGTTCCAGCCCTTGAGCTGATCCGGGAGGTGGCCCTGCGCTTTCCGGCGGTCGGGGTCGTGCTCGTCACCGCCGACGCGAGCCCCGGGCTCTACTCGGCAGCCATGGACTCCGGCGCCCGCGGCCTGGTCGGCCTGCCCCTCTCGTACGAGGAGCTGGCCCAGCGCGTCCAGGCCGCCGCCGGCTGGTCCGTGGGAGTCCGCCGCCACCTGGGGGCGGGCGCCGAGGTCTTCACCGGTCCCGGTGGCACGGTCGTCACCGTCAGCGGTGCGAAGGGCGGCGTCGGCGCGACCGTCACCGCCGTACAGCTGGCCCTGGCGGCCCAGGCCTCCGGCCACACGGTCGCCCTGGTCGACATGGACCTGCAGTCCGGAGACATCGCCTCGTTCCTGGACGTACAGTTCCGCCGTTCCATCGTCGACCTGGCCGCGATCAGCGACATCTCGCCCCGCGTCCTGTCCGACGCCGTGTTCAGCCACGGCAGCGGCCTCGCCCTGCTGCTGGCACCCGGCGAGGGCGAACGGGGCGAGGAGGTCAGCGACCGGTCCGCCCGGCAGATCGTCAGCGCACTGCGTTCGCGGTACGAGGTCGTGGTCATCGACTGCGGCAGCCAGATGAACGGCGCCAACGCCGCAGCCATCGAGATGGCCGACATCGCCCTGCTGGTCACGACCCCGGACGTGGTCGCGGTGCGCGGCGCGAAGCGCATCGTACGGATGTGGGACCGCCTCCAGATCCGCAAGGCGGAGGAGACGACGACCCTCGTCAACCGCTACAGCCGCAACACGGAGATCCAGCCCCCGCTGATCCAGAAGATCACGGGGACCCGGATCGCGGGCACGGCGATTCCCGCCAACTTCAAGGAACTCCAGGGCGCGGTCGACGCCGGCCGCATGCACGAACTCGACGCGAAGAGCGTCGTCAAACAGGCGCTCTGGGCCCTGGCGGGCGAGCTCGGTCTGGTGAAGGTTCCCGCCGGGGCGGAAGGCAGTGGCAAGTACAAGAACGACCGGGGTTCGATCGGGCGCTCGCGCAGGCGGGGCGATTCCGCGGGCCGTGGCAAATCCGACTGAGGGGGCAGGTTGATCCATGGTGACCACCGAGAGGGCGGAAACCCGGATAGGCAGGAGGCGTGACCGCGACCGCGGACAGACCGCGATCGAGTTCGTCGGGGTTACGCCACTGATCATCCTGATGCTCATCGCGCTCTGGCAGTGCGCGCTGTACGGCTACACGTTCATCCTGGCCGGGAACGCGGCGGATGTGGCGGCGCGGGCGGGGAACGGGTCGCAGTGGAACCAGGACGCGGCCTGCGAGCGTGCCGGCAGGGAGGACCTGCCGAGCGCCTGGCAGGGCAAGGCTGACTTCGGTTGTGACACCGAGGCGGGACCTCTGTACAAGGCGAAGGTCACGCTCACCGTCCCCGTGCTGGTCCCCGGAGTACTCGACTGGGGCCCGCATGTCACCGGCGAAGCAGCGTCCGCGAGGGAGGGCTGATCCATGACGGGGAACAAGCGAAGGTCTGTCCGCGACCGCGGCCAGGTCGCCTTCGAGTACATGGGGTTCGTCCCGCTGCTGCTGCTGGTCGGCCTCTGCGCCATTCAGCTGGGCATCGCCGCGTACGCGGTGAACCAGGCGGGCACCGGCGCCCGGGCGGCAGCGCGTACGGCCAGTCACGAGTTTCCGGAGACCCCGCCGACGCTGGCAGGCCACCGGGCCATGAGCGACTGGATCTCCAAGAACGGCAATGCGCAATTCGTGCCCTCGTACGGGGCCGACACCGTGACGTACACCGCCAAGGTCAAGATCCCCTCGATCATCCCGTGGGTCGACGACTTCGGTACCGCCACCCGCAGTTCCACCATGCCGAAGGAATGACGCGGAGCAGCCGCCGCCCCACCCACACCGCACCACACCGGCCAGCCGGATCTAGGAGTCAGCGAAATGAGTCTGCGGGCACGCATCACCGCCCCCGAGGAGCAAGCCGGGGGGCGGGAGGACGGCCACATGGTCGCCTCCTACCGGGCCAAGCTGCTTGAGGAGATCGACCTGGCGGAGATGTCCTCGCTGGCCGCTGCCGACCGGCGGGCCCGCCTGGAGCGCGTACTCGGGCACATCATCAGCCGCGAAGGCCCGGTTCTCTCGACCGTCGAACGGTCGCAGCTGATCCGCCGGGTCGTCGACGAGGCCCTCGGCCTCGGCATCCTGGAACCGCTGCTCGAAGACGCGTCCATCACCGAAATCATGGTGAACGGCCCCGACCAGATCTTCGTCGAGCGCAGCGGCAAGGTCGAACAGCTCCCGATGCGCTTCGGCTCGCACGAGCAGCTGATGCAGACCATCGAGCGCATCGTCTCGACCGTCAACCGGCGCGTGGACGAGTCGAACCCGATGGTGGACGCCCGCCTCCCCAGCGGCGAGCGTGTCAACGTGATCATCCCGCCGCTCGCGCTGACCGGTGCCACGCTCACGATCCGACGGTTCCCGAGGGCCTTCACCCTCCAGGAGATGATCAACTTCGGCTCGCTCGACGAGCAGATGCTGATCCTGCTGTCCGGGCTCGTCCAGGCCAAGCTCAACATCATCGTCTCCGGCGCCACCGGCACCGGCAAGACGACCCTGCTCAACGCGCTCTCCGGGCTGATCCCCAACAACGAGCGCATCATCACCATCGAGGACTCCGCCGAACTCCAGCTCCAGCAGAACCACGTCATCCGGCTGGAGTCCCGCCCCGCGAACGTCGAGGGCAAGGGCCAGATCTCGATCCGTGACCTGGTCCGCAACTCCCTGCGTATGCGCCCCGACCGCATCGTCGTCGGTGAGGTCCGTGGCGGCGAGTCGCTCGACATGCTCCAGGCGATGTCCACCGGTCACGACGGCTCCCTCGCCACCGTCCACGCCAACAACGCCGAGGACGCGCTGATGCGTCTGCAGACCCTTGCCTCCATGTCGGAGATCAAGATCCCCTTCGAGGCCCTGCACGACCAGATCAACAGCGCTGTGGACGTGATCGTCCAGCTCACCCGGCACGCGGACGGTGGTCGAAAGATCACCGAGATCGCGATCCTCGACTCGCACGGCCGCGACAACTACCGCATCGTCAGCGTCGCCCGCTTCATTCCCCAGCCGATGGCCGCCGACGGGCGGATCTACGGCCAGTTCCAGTACCTTCCGCTCCCGCGCAAGATCGCCGAACGCCTCTACATGGCCAGCCAGCCCATTCCCCAGGCCTTCGGTGTCGCCTCGTCCGACGAACAGCTCGCCACCCGAGAGGCCAAGTAGGTACCGCGCCATGACCAATCTCCCCCTCCTCACGATCGGCGTCACGCTCGTCTGCGGCGTGCTCGGCGTCATGGGTCTGCACGCGTACGCCGGCGGCAAGGCCGACCGCGACGCCCTCGTCGACCGCCTGTCGCACACCGGTCAGATACAGGCCGCAGGGCGCCACCGCCGCTTCCAGGGCGTCGACCGCAGGCTGCGCAAGACCGGACTGGGCCGCAGGATCGAGCTGAAGCTCGCCGCCACGGGCATGGAGATCACGCCCGGCGAGTTCTTCGTCTACGCGCTGATCGCCATGGCGGGCCTCTGGATGGCCGCCTCGTCGATCCTCGCCTCCTTCTTCGGCCCGGTCGCCGCACTGGTCGGGCTCTGGGGCACCAACGCCTTCCTGAACTACCAGCGGACCAAGCGCACCGAGCGCTTCATCAACCAGCTCCCCGAGCTCTCCCGCATCCTCGCCAACGCCACCCAGGCCGGACTCGCGCTGCGTACCGCGCTCTCCATGGCGGCGGACGAGCTGGAGGACCCGGCCGGCGAGGAACTCGCCCGCGTCGCCCGTCGCCTCAGCGTCGGCGAATCACTCGAGGACGCCATGAGCGAGCTGACCGAGCGCCTGCCGTCACGTGAACTCGTCGTCCTGGTCACGACCCTCGTTCTCTCCAACCGGGCCGGCGGTACGGTCGTCAGCTCCCTGCGCAACCTCACCGAGACGCTGGAGGAGCGCAAGGAGACCCGTCGTGAGGTCAAGACGCAGCTGTCGCAGGTCACCGTCACGGCCTACGCGGTCCCGGGCTTCGGCATCGGGGCCATGCTCCTGATGAACGCCGTGATGCCGGGCGCACTCGACCGTATGACCGGCGCGTTCATCGGCCAGGTCGCCGTCATCGTCTCGCTGGTCCTGTACGCGATCGGATTCATCGTGATCCGCCGCCTGTCCCGTATCGACGTCTGAGGGGAGGAGCGGACATGGACTTGTTGCTCGCACTCGTTGTAGGTCTTGCCGTGTACGGAGTGATCGCCGGCATCCGGATGTACCGTGCCGACGCCAAGCTGCCCGGGGACCTGGCCATCGCCCTGGAGGTCGGCTCCAGCCGTACCAGCGCGGTCGGCTCCGGCATCGACCGGATGGGCATGCGGTGGGCCCCCGCGGTGCTCAGGATGATGGGCCCCAAGGCCGTCAACAAGAAGCGCCACCAGATCGACATGGCCGGTAACCCCGGCGGCCTCACCATCGACCGGTACGCCGCCCGGCGTGCGGTCTACGGTGCCCTGGGCGGGTTCGGCGCTCTGTCGATGCTCATGCGCGGCCAGGTCTTCGTCGCCATCCTGCTCCTCGCGTTCGGCGCCTTCTGGGTGGAGGTCGGCATCTGGTCGGCCGTCCGCGTCCGCAAGGAACACATCGAACGCACGCTCCCCGACTTCCTCGACGTGCTCGCGGTCGTCGTCTCGGCAGGCCTCGGCTTCCGCCAGGCGCTGGAGCGCGTCGCCGAGAAGTACGAAGGCCCCTGGGCGGACGAACTCCGCATCACACTGCGCCAGATGGACATGGGCGTCAGTCGTCGCCAGGCCTTCGAGGAACTGCGCAAGCGCAACGACTCCGAGCAGGTCGCCATGTTCGTGACCACGCTCCAGCAGGGCGAGGAGCTGGGTGCGCCGATCGTCGAGACGCTGATCCAGATCGCCAACGACATGCGCCGCACCGACGCACAGAACGCACGACGGAAGGCGGCCAAGGCCGTCCCGAAGGCGACCTTCGCGGTCACCTCGTTCCTGCTCCCGGGAACGCTGGTGATGCTGACGGTCGGATTCGTCTACGGGGCCAACGTCGACTTCTCGTTCATGAAGTGATGACCCCGCATGCCGAGGATGATGAGAACGATGAGCCCGAGGAGGTGACAGGCGCATGGCATTTCAACTGAGCGACTCTCAACCGGGGTTGACGAGTGAGGTACGCCAGGCGCTCGCGAACCCGGGCGCGCAGCCGGCCTTCGCGATCCAGCTCAACGCGCTCCAGGCCATGTGCCGGCAGGTCTTCGGATTCCGCCTGGCCATGACGGCCATGGCGACGCCGTTCGCCATCGACCGCACAGCACCCGGTCTCGCGACCTGGCTGATCGGCGCGGCCATCCTCGTCACCTTCATGGGTTCCTACGTCCTCTTCCGGGACTGGGAGCGCTTCGGCCCGCTCTTCCTGCGCCACCCCTGGCTGCTAGGGGTCGACGCGGTCTTCGGCGCCTTGCTGCTGATCACCGCCACACCGGAATCCACCCTGGCGTACGTCACGGTCTGCACACCGCTGCTCGCCGGACTCGTCTACGGGTGGCGGGGCGCGGCAGTCTTCGCCGCCCTCCAAACGCTGATCATCTTCGGCGTGTACGGCACCGACGCGAAACTGGAGGCCAGCGAGGCCACCGCGCTGCTTCTCCCCGGCTTCTGTGTGATCGCCGGTGCGGTCGGTGTCACCCTGCGCAACCTGCTGCTCCGCTTCGGCACGGCGAGTCAGGCCCTCACCGAGACCCGCGCGCGACTGGCCGTGAGCGAAGCGATCGAGGGCGAACGCACCCGTCTGGCCCGGGAGATGCACGACTCCGTGGCCAAGACACTCCATGGACTGGCGATGGCAGCCGATGGCCTGGCCAGCTCGTCCGACCGGATGGACCCGCTGACCGTCAAGCACCAGGCCGAGCTTGTCGCCCGGTCCGCCCGGCGCGCGGCGGCGGAGTCGCGCGAGCTGCTGTCGGACCTGCGCCGCGAGTCGGGACTCGACGGCGGCATCGATGTCGTGGGCGAACTGCAAGCACGTGCCGACGACTTCACCCGCCGCCATGGCCTCACCGCGACCTTCCGACTGCTGAACGACATCCCGGTCCCGCCCGTGCCCCAGGTCGTGGCCCGGCAACTGCTCACCATCGCCTCCGAGGCGATGGAGAACGCCAACCGCCACGCGCACCCCACCTATCTCGTCGTCCTCGCCGGAGTGAAGGGCGACGTCCTCAGGATCAGCGTGTACGACGACGGGAAGGGCCTGCCCGCCGGTGTCACGCTCGACGACCTCAGACGTGCCGGCCACTTCGGACTCGTCGGCATGGTCGAACGCGCCGCGTCCATCGGCGCCCGCATCCGCATCGGCAAGGGCAAGGCAGTCACCGGCACGGAAGTCCGCCTGGAACTGCCCATGGCCGCCCTGACCCAGGCACCACCCGCTTCTCCGCTCGATTGACCCGCTCCCCACCCGTCCCCACAGATACATGAGAGGAGGTCGCAGAATGTCGGACGACGTCTCCCGTGCCTCGGGCCAGAACTGGGCCGCACAGCCCCACGCCTCCCAGCACACGTCCTCGCACGGCACACCGGTCACTTCCGAATCCAGCTCCCCGGGGTTCCCCGTTCCTCAGCAGGCAGCGGCATCCGGAACCATGCCGGCCTTCCCCCCTGCCCCCGGCCTTCCCGCTCCAGGACCGATGAGAGTCGTCGTCGCCGACGACAACCCCGTGGTCCGGGCGGGGCTCGGCGCCCTGCTCTCCGGCCGGAACGACATCGAAGTCGTCGCCGAGGCCGCGGACGGCCGCCAGGCCTACGACATGGCAGTCCAGCACCGCCCCGATGTCGTGCTGCTGGACGTCCGCATGCCCGGTGTGGACGGCATCTCCGCGCTGCCGCACCTGGTCCAGGTCGCGCCGGTGATGATGCTGACCTACAGCCGCGAGAGCGAGATCGTCCACGAGGCGCTGCGGCTGGGCGCGGGTGGATACCTGGTGCACGGCGAGTTCACCGCCGACCAGTTGGTGCAGGCCGTACGCGACACGCAGAGTGGCCGGGCCCACTTCACCGCCACGGCGGCGAACGCGCTCCTGGCTCATATGCGGCAGGGTTCCGGACCGCAGGGGTCGGTCCTGCCGGAGGGTCTGGGCACGGCGCTGACCTCAGGTGTTCCGTATCAGCAGCCGGGATATGACGGCCGCACTCCTGGTTCGCCCCAGCAACACGATGCGTATGCACATCCACCGATGCCTATGGCGCCCCCTCAACAGGCCGCATCCGGGGCACGACTGGCTGTTTCCTCGCAAGGTCTTTCGCATTTGCAACCGAATGTGGGACAGTCTTCCGTAACTGGGCGGCCGGGTGTGCCTCCTGACAGGCAGCAGTACGGGCTGAGTTCGAGGGAGGTGGAGGTCATGGATCTGATTGCGTCCGGCATGAGCAATCAGCAGATCGCCGCCACCTGTTTCATCAGCGAGAAGACGGTCAAGAACCACATCAACCGCATCTTCACCAAACTGCACAGCGGCAGCCGCAGCGAGGCGATCGCCCGCTGGCTCGGCACGGCATCGCCTGCCGGGCCTGCCGCACGGGGGGACAGGTAGTCATGGCTGATCGGGGGATCGAGCGAGACGTGGCGAGTCAGGGCCCGGGGGCCCAGTCCCGGACGCGCAGGGCCCAACTGCTGGATTGGGCCCGGGAATGGGCCCTGGGACCCTCTGGTGGGCATGGTGTTCCGCCGTATGTTTCTCGTATCGCAAACGGCACCGGCCAGGAGGAAGCCGGTAACGGGAGCGAGAACAAAGGAACTTGCGAGTCGGCCGGCAGTCGGTCGGCCGAATCTGGAGGGGAACACCATGTCGAACATCACCCTGAAGACCGCCGTCCGCGTCAACGGCTGGGCCAACACCGCCGTCTCCAAGATCCAGAAGCGCTACGAGACCGCGGACCGCGGCCAGACGGCCTTCGAGTACCTCGGCATCATCCTGGTGGTCGTCGCGATCATCGGTGGCATGGTGGCCTCGGGCATCGGCGGCGCGATCACGACTCGTATCACCGGTCTGGTGAGCTCCATCACCGCCGGCTAATGGAGCTGCGTAAACGCCGCGACGCAGGGCAGGCCTTCCCCATCTACATTGTGATGGTGGCGGGCCTGCTCTTCCTCGCGTTCGCGTTCTTTGCTGTCGGTCAGGCCTCCGCCACGCGTAACGGCGCCCAGGGCGCTGCGGATGCTGCGGCGCTTGCTGCCGCGCAGGATGCTCGGGACGGGTTGACGCCGTCGCTTCTCGCGGCGCTTCGGGAGCCGAACGGCCTGAACGAGTTTCTGGCTACGCACCAGTACTTCCAGGCGGGGCGCGGGAAAGCCATGCAGCTTGCATCCGACAACCGTTCGGACGTCATTGATTTCTATTGGCGGCCGGGCTATTGGCAGGACAAGGTCACGGCCAGGATCGAAACTCGCTACACCGTGGGGGATTCGGTCATCCCTGGCACGGAGAACAAGCGGGCCACGGCCACGGCTACCGCAGTGATCAAGTTTCGGTGCGGCTCCAAGGTCAAGGATGTTCCGGCGCCCGAACCCGGCGATGGTGACGGGTCCGACACGGGCGGTGAAGTTAGTCTGCCTGTAGTCACCCTCGTTTGCGACGGACGGGACGTCCCAATCGATCTGGGCAGTAGCGACCCCTTGGCCGGCCTGAGCAAGTTGATCTTTGCCGTGCATCTGATCGACGACTGACAGCGAACGACGAGTAAAGGAACCTGAACCCATGAGTATTCGGCGCACCACGAAGTCCCGACGGGCGGTGGCGGCTGCCTCAATGGCTGCTGTGCTGACTCTTGTTGTCACCGGATGCGGTGGCGATGACGGTGGAAAGACGGAGAATTCCGGCTCTTCGTCGTCTGCCAAGCCATCTGGTGAGGACAAGGGTGCGGGGGGCGACACCGCTGCTGGGGACCAGGTGGACCCGAATGCGAAGCTCGCCGAGGTCAAGGGTCAAGGTGGGCTGACTCTCGTTATCAATCAGGTAAAGCGTGACTCCGGCGGTTTCCTCACGGTTCAGGGGCAAATCAAGAACGAGGGCGACCAGTCCAAGAACACGGCTGGCTGGGCAGGCTCGGAGAGCGCTGTCGTGGCTAAGAACCCGAACTCTGTCGCGGGAGCGACTCTGGTGGACAAGGTAGGCAAGAAGCGCTACTACGTTCTCCGCGACACGGATTCAAACTGCCTGTGCACGACGGGGATTCTTCCCCTGCAGCCAGGTAAGGAGACGCCCGTCTTCATGCAGTTCCCGGCGCCGCCGGAAACCAGCACTGAAGTCGACTTCACCTTGCCCACCTTCGCCACCGCTTCGCTGAAGATCTCTGGGTGATGGCCGATATGAACTCCACTCGCACAAGGCGTCGGCCAGGCCATTACACCGGACGGACCCTTGCCGTAGCGGTCCTGCTGGCCGGCACCACGGTCTTCGGTGCGTCAACCGCCCTGGCAGACGACGGCCCCAGCGTTCCTCCGGGCACAGAAGCCTCCTCCGAGCCCCCCGTCAAGCTCGACAGCAGCGACCCCGACCTCAAGATGCCCGAGGGCGGCACGCTCGCTCCGGGCAAGGTCCTCGACATCATCCAGGTCGTCGAGGACGAGGGCGGCGAGGAGCGACGCGAGGACACGAACGCGGACATCAAGTTCGCGCTCCAGGCCGAAGTGCTCTTCGGCAAGGACAGCGCGAAGCTGAGCGCCGCTGCCAACTCCCGTATCGCTGCCATCGGTGCCGAGATCAAGAAGCAGAACGCCACCAAGGTGCGCGTCTTCGGCTTCACCGACAACCTCGGCTCCTCCGCGCACGGCGACGTGCTTTCCAAGCAGCGTGCCGACGCGGTGCAGTCGGTGCTGGTGAAGTCCACGGGCTCGAATGTCACCTTCGAGATCCGCGGCTACGGCGAGCAGTACCCGATCGCCGACAACAGCACGGAAGAGGGCCGCAAGAAGAACCGTCGCGTGGAGGTCTCCTTCCCGCGCGGGGACAGCTGACCGGCACGGGTTGTACTCCTGATCCGGCAGTACGGGCCCGGCACCGCGATTCGCTGCGGTGCCGGGCCCGTGCGTCGTCACAGCAGGTGGTCGGCCTTGCCGGCCTTGATGTCGCGGATCATCTGCTGGAGCGACTCACGGCTGTCGGTGAGGTAGCGGTCCTCGGCGCCAGCGACGGCGATGTAGCTTTTGCCCTCCCCGTCCGTCCCGAAGCGGTAGCACGAGTTTCCTTCGCCGCAGAATGAGTCTTCCCATATCACGTCCGGCATCTGCCTATCTCCTCACAGTTGGCGTGCGATGCTGCGGATGAAGTCGCGCGACCTGTCTCGTGACAGCGCGATTCCCTCCATCCAGTCCAAGTGGGCCCGGTACTTCGCTAGCTGTGTTCCCGAGTGGACGAAGAGGGGGCCGTGTGAGTTGTCGATCTGCACGGTGTCCAACTGGGGTACAGCGCCCTCGGCATACAGCACGGTCTGGCCGGCGCCAGGAAACGCGCCGGCGTCGAAGGGGATGACACGGAGCGTCACATTCTGCTGCTCGGACATCTTCAGTAGGTGGCCGAGTTGGCTCCGTGCGACTGTCCGTCCACCGAACTGCATGCGGAGAGCAGCCTCGTGGATGATGCCTACGTAGGGCGGCGGCGAATCCCCATTCAGGACCTCCTGGCGCTCCACGCGGTGCGCGAGCCGCAGCGTGATGTCCCGCTCCGGAAGTTGGGGAACCACTACCCGGAAGAGTGCCAGGGCGTGGTCGGACGTCTGAAGGAGACCCGGAATGTGCATTGAGTAGGCGGCTCGCATGCGGAGGGCGGAGGCCTCCAGTTCGGCGATGTCGAGCAGGCCCTGAGGCAGCGTGCCTCGGTATCTCTCCCACCAGCCGCGAGTGCCGGTCTGAGCCATCTCGACAAGGCCGTCTACGTACTTCTCGTCCGTGCACCGGCAGTGGAGGGCGAGCTTACGTAGGCGCTCTGTGCTGATGGGGCGTGTGCCGGCCTCGATGTTCGAGATCTTTCCCCGGTCCGTGCCGAGCAGGTTGGCGGCAAACTCGGCTGAGACGTCAGCAGTCGTGCGCATTCGGCGCAGCTCGGAGCCGAGCCGTTTCTGACGTTCGGTGGGGGAGGGCCTGGCTGCCATGCCGTTCCTTTCCGCGGGCGATCAATGGCAGTCTGCCGCGTGGCCGCGCCAGGTGACCACGAAAGGGTTCATTCACCCATTGGGTAGGGTAATTTTACCCTGCTTGCGCTACGTTCAGTAGTGCACCGCTCACGCAGCGACAAGCAAGAAGTGCATCGCGCGGTCCTGCCCGCAACCTCCTCCCCTGGGAGGGGCGGGGCCACGCCAGGGGGACAGGCCACTGCTCGTCGTCCGTATCGCGTGAGCCATTCGTGCGCACCCATGAGGAAGAGAGATACCGCCAACTCGTCGCCCTCGAAGGGGAGTCAGTCATGCACTCATCTCCACTCGCCGCACTCTGTCCCGCAGTCGCCGAGGCGCGTACGCCCTTCCCGGATGCGTACGCACACTCGATCCAGCACCGGCCGCCTCAGCCGCATCTTCGCCCGAAAGGCACGTCCGGGCGGTCCGCGCTCCGCCTCTCCCTCAGCTTCACTCTCCCCGGTGACGTGCGCAGCGCCCGCATCGCCCGTACGGCGACCGCGGTCGCTCTGGAGGCGCACGGCCTTGCCGCGTACGTCTGGCCGGTGACGTACGCGGTCACCGAACTCGTCGCGGTCACCGCAAGGATGAGCCCCGGACGGGAGCTTTACGTGTCCCTGCGCCATCGCGACGACGCCGTCCGCCTCCTGGTCTGGGACCGGCATCCGCAGCACGCCGAACCCGATACCACCGCACTCTGCGAGGCGTGGCGGCGGCGGGCTCTGTGGCTCCTGGCTGCTGTCGTCGACGACTGGGGCGGGGAATGGGGCATGTGTGAGGCGGAGCAGCCGCAACGCGGTACCAAGTCCTGGGTCGTACTGCCCCGTTGATAATCGAAGGAGCCACTGTCCGGACGTCTACGGCCGCACACGGGCGCGCGCCCGTGTGCGAGGGGCGCTCCGGCCTCGGTGTTCACGCCCTGTGCGTGGCTCACGGCGGTGCGGCACACGTGCCGCCGCCGTGCGGCGAGCGGCGGATGGCGCAATCACGTGGGCAGCGTCTCGTGCAGGTTCGGTCCGTGACGGCTGCCGGTCGCAAGGACCGGCAGCCGGTGCCGGTCACGGTCGGCCGTCTGACGGTTCAGGCGGCGCTCTCGTGCAGCCAGCCCGAACACGAGTTCATGTCGTACGTCTGGGTCGGGTATTCACCGACGCAGACCCGGTACTCGACCCAACCCGACTCCGGGAGGCTCATGTTGATGTCGAGGCGGGATCCCTTTCCGTACTGGTTCCAGTCCCTGAGCTGTGTGCCGCTGTTGTCGGACCGGTAGTACATGACCATGATCGAGTGGCCATCGGCATTGTTGTCCCAGACCAGCAGATGCTCGCCGTCACGGACGAACGACGCTGACCCGTCACAGTAGTTCGGCTCATCGGTGCACAGGTCGCCGGTGTGGGTGCCGGGATAGGTGACGGTGTAGGTGGAGGCGGAGGCGGGGCCGGCCACCGCGAGTGCGGCCAGCATGCCTGCGGCAGCGGTGCCTATGAGCTTGGAGCGCTTCTTCATCCTGGTGGTCCTCGGATCGACGGTGTCATACCGGCAGCCGGCGAGTGCAACGGCGACGGCCGCAGGTGAATCGGGAGCGAACGGATGCTAGCGAAGAGGTTGATCTTGGGCCAGAGTCAGGAGCCGATTCCTGATCGTTCCTCATCCCCGATGCTCGATGCTTCACTCCCGCGTCCGGAAACCCGGGACCGCAGGCGCACGGGCGTCAGACCACTCACGCTGCCCCGGCTCGAACCCTCCGTGTTCGACGGCCCGCCACGTGGGCGAATCGGCGCGATCGAAACACTCATAAGTGCCCAGGTCAATGGGGTGAGTCGGGGGACGTCCGGCCGGCCGGGTATATGCCCTTAGCATGTGCCTCCACATACTTCATTGGGGGGAGCATGTCGCATTCTTCACGCCGGCGTCCGCACTCCGTGCGCGCCCGACTCGTCGCCGCCTGCGCGGGTGTGGCGGCCATGGCCGGGATGTTGCTGTCGTCTCCGGCGGTTGCCGATTCGGTGCCGCCGACTGCGCCCAGGGCCCTGCCCCGGGCGGACTACTTGGGAGACGGACTGGGCCAGATCATGTACCGCCCGCTCACCGGCCCGTTCATGCTGGCAAACCCGGTGAGCGGACACCTGGCCTACCAGTTCTTCCTCGAGGAGGACCTTCCGGGTGACGTCTCCTTCAAGGACTACATCCCGGTCGGTGACCAGGACGGCGACGGTGGACCCGAGATCCTGGTGCTCACCACCAACGGGACGCTCAGCCTGGTGCGCACCGGCCGGGATTCGAACTGGGCGTACGTGGGAGAGCAGGACCGTGTGGGGTCCGGCTGGCAGATCTACAACAAGGTGCTGTCGCCGGGCGACCTCAACGGTGACGCCCTGGCGGATGTTCTGGCCCGAACCCCGGGCGGCGACCTGTACTTCTACGCTGCCACCGGTAGCAAGGACGTGCCGTTCGCACGGCGTGTCAAGATCGCCAGTGGCTGGCAGATCTACGACCAGTTGGTCGGTGTCACGGACAACGACGGCGACGGTGTCGGCGACGTCGTCACCCGCACACCCTCGGGGCAGCTCTTCTTCCACTCCGGAATCGCAGGTGCGTCCCCGGCGTTCAAGGCGCCGGCCGGGATCGGCGTCGGGTGGGGCGTGTACAACCAGATCGCCGGCGGCGACGACATGGACGGTGACGGCAACGGCGACCTCGCGGGCAGGACGGTCGACGGGGCCCTCTACGTCTACAAGGGGCTCGGCGACGGCAGCTTCGCGCGGCGGACCCAGAGCCTGTTTGCCAGTGGCTGGCAGAAGGGGGACGTGATCGTCGGTGCGGGAGGGAACCCCGCCTACGGCAAGCGCAGCATCCAGGCTGTCAGCACCGACGGCAAGCCCTATACGTACGAGACGCTTGGTAACGGCTTGCTGGCGCCGCGTCGGCAGGCGCCCTCGCCCTACAAGTGCAGCACGTCGTACGGCGGCACGAGGCTGATGACCTTCGCCTCCGACACCGCTCTCGACAACCGGCCCGAGATGCTCGCAGTGTGCGGGAACGGCTGGCTGACCGGCGGAACCGAGGGCCAGTGGGCCATTGGCGGCGGGTGGGGTGTCTACAACGCTCTGCTCGGCCCCGGAGACCTCACCGGAGACGGCAAGGGCGACCTGCTCGCACGCGAGAAGTCCGGCCGTCTCTACCTCTACCGAAGCACCAGCGACGCTTTCTCCGCGTCAGTCCCGTCCTTCGCCTCCCGGGTCGACGTCGGCGGGGGCTGGGGCGTCTACGACCGGATCGTCGGCGCGGGCGACTACACGGGTGACGGGCGGTCCGACATCGTGGCCCGTACGACAGCGGGAGTTCTGTACCTGTACGCCGGGACGGGCAGTACCTCCGCCCCGTTCGCGCCCCGTGTCAAGGTGGGCGCCGGCTGGCAGATCTACAGCAAGCTCGCAGCCATCGGGGACGTGGACGGTGACGGCAGAGGCGACCTCCTCGCAGCCGACCGCGGCGGCCACCTCTACCGCTACTCCTCGACCGGTGCCGCCCCGGGGTCCGGGTCGTTCCGCGCCCGAGCGCTGATCGGTGGTGGCTGGAACACGTACCGCGAGCTCAACTGAGGCGGCGCGGGCAACCTGGCGTGGGTGGACGCGGGCCGGGAGACCACCGGTCCGCCCACGCCCGGACCACCGGCCCGCCCACGCCCGGGGGATCGTGCGACGGGCGCTCAGCGGCAGGCAACACCACCGAATGAGCGCGGGAAGCCGACGGGAAGCGGGGTGTCGATGAGGCGAGGAAGACGGCGGACGAGGTGCAGAAGCACGTGGACGACGCGACCGTTGAGTCGGCCGGGAGGCCCGTTCCCTGTGCCGCCATCGACGTTCGGGTGTCGGCCGGGCCGCCTTCGAGTCCGGCCTGCCGACGGCGTCATTGCCGACGAGATGGCCGGCGGTCGGGTCTGGCGACTGCCGATCGGCTACGCGTACGGCGCTGCTCGGCTTCGGCCTGGTCCGCAGCCGGGGCGAGGTCGTTCCGCGCTGGGTGCCGAAGCTGGGCGGGCGAAGTGTCCCGCCGGCCCTGCGATCGTCCCGGCGACCGTGGGCGGCCTCTTCCTCACCGCGCTCGGCATTCACCGGCTGCACGAGGCCACTGACGTCGGCACGGCGGCCCGGCCCTACGACGAGGGCTGGGGCGTCCTCGCGATGGCCATGAGCGGGCTGATGAACCTGTGGGGGGCACTGCTTCTGATCCTCACGTATGCGTACTGCCGACGCCGCTGGACCTGATTGCGTGCGGCTCGGGCCGGCGGCCCCTGTCGGCCACCACCGCGCAGACCGCGAAGGTCACCCCGAACAGGCCGAAGATGATCGCCAAGTTGCCCTTCGCCTGGACGTCGGCCTGCCGCGCCGCTGCCTCCCTTTCCCGGAGCGCCGCGTCCTGTTGACCGGTCCACTGGTGGTCGAAGAGGCACTCCATGAACGGCTCGGTGAGTGTGGCGTCGCGTTCGGCGTCGCAGTAGTCGAAGGGGCTGTCCTTGCTGCCGGACTCGTTCACCAGCTCACTGTCCGCCCCACCAGCCACTTTGGATGTGGCGTCCAAGGCGATCGCGGACAGGATCACTGCCGTGATCATGCTGATCATGGCCACGACGACGCACAAGACGGCACCGGCACTGCGTCCTTGAGATGTCATGCCCGGGAGGCTAACGCCAGGCGCGAACACCTTCACATCCAGAGGCACTTGCCGGCCGGTTCGTCCGATGTGCGCGACTCGCGGCGTGACGATCACGCATGCCAGGCCGTGCTGAGTCGGCCTGGACGGTCGGCGCTCCAGCGCGGCGGAATGCTCCGGGTGACGACCAGGCGGGGCCCCACCGGCACACCCTCGCTCGGCGAGGCACTGGTCGACGGCTCCGGCTGAGGGCTCGGATCAGGGGCCGGAGGGTGGACCTTGAGACCACAAGCGGTCCATGGCAGGCTCATGCCGCATGATCGATGAATTCGCCAAGGACAACCTGCACGGGAGACTGCGGCGGGATCGCGAGGCGCTGCTCTGGAAACTCGACGGCTTGTCCGAGTACGACGCCCGCCGACCGTTGACGGCGACCGGGACCAACCTCCTCGGCCTGGTCAAACATGTGGCCACCGTCGAGGCCAGGTACTTCGGCGAGGTCTTCGACCGCCCTTCCCCGGAACCGCTGTGCCCGTGGCAGGAATCCGACGGCAGCGATCAGTGGGCGGCCGAGGACGAGACCCGCGATCAGATCATCGGGTTCTACCGGCGTACGTGGGAGCACTCGGACGCGACGATCAACGAGCTCCCCCTCGACGCACCCGGCCATGTGCCGTGGTGGCCGGAGCCCTATCTCAACACGAACCTGTTCGCCGTCATGACCCATGTCCTCAGCGAGTCCGTCCGGCATGCCGGGCACGCCGACATCCTGCGTGAGAACCTCGACGGACGGACCGGGTTGCGCGCGGAGCACGAGGGGTGGATCGACGAGGAGGCCCGCGCAGCCTACTGCGCGAAGATCGAACAGGCCGCCAGGTCTGCCGCCGGTTCGGCTGCACCGGCCAAGGCGTAGGGCCCTTGGCGAAATGAATGCTGGAGCACGCCAGGTGCGGCGGCCATGAGTCAGAGCGGTTCGCAAGCGTCGGCATTCTTCGAGGACGTAAGCCGAAGCAGCGTGGTCTGGTTTGTCCGGGATGGCGAGGGGAGCCCCACTCACCTCGATGAGGACGGCACGCGAAGTCATCCCTTCTGGTCGACCTCGACCCGCGCCCAGAGGGCAGCGAAGATCTGGGGGCGTGGGCTCCGCGTCGGGTCCATGCCCCTGGACATCTGGTGCGATCAGGTACTCCCCGATGCCGCCCGGGACGGACTCGTGATCGGTATCAACTGGAGCGGGCCGCGCCTGGTCGGCTGGAGTTTCACCCCCAAGGAAGTCCTCAACCGGCTGGCCCTGCCTTCCGCAACCGGTCACCCGATCACGGATTGACGTCCGGAGGCGATCACGGCGGGGTTTCCCTCCCTCTGGACGCCGGTGATTGTGCGGTGCGTGAAACGCCGGCCGTCCGGGTGCGGCGCAGCCGGTTGTCGTAGCGACCCCCGTCAAGGAACTTCCCGCCATCGGGCAACGATCGCGTCGGGACCGCAGGGCCGTTCCCCCGAACCGCTGCACTCCCAGCAGGCTTCGCCCGTGAAGAGCGCGCCCAGCGTCTCCCGGTCCTTGGCAGTCGCCGCCCAGGCCGCGTACGACCGCGAGCACGACGACTGACCGCCGCTACCTGGAATCAGATCGGGCCGACGGGCCCAGCATCAGCACCACCCCTTGCTCGATCTATCGAGATTCGATAGATTCCCATCGTAATTCGATGGAAGGGTGGGTCATGGGCAAGCTGACAGTGGGCGCGTTGCGTGTCGTGCTCGTGGTGGTGCTGGCCGGCACCGTGTTCGTGCAGGCCGGGATGGTGTGGGCGCTGGTCGGCGGGAACGACCCCGAGGACGGTTCGCTCCCGCTGACCCCGCTGCGGGTGTGCACGATCCTGGGCATGGTGGCGGTCCAGGTCGCTCTGGTCTGCGTATGGCGGCTGGTGACGATGGTGCGACGCGGCACCGTGTTCTCCCACACCGCTTTCCGGTACGTGGACGTCATGATCGGCGCGATCGTGGCGGCTGCCCTCGTGTGGTTCACGGTCACGGCCGTCAATGCGCCGGGCCAGCGGGACGATCCGGGCGTCACCGTCATCATGGGCGGGGTCGGTGTGGCCATCCTGGGGGTGGCGCTCATCGTCCACGTGCTGCGGATGCTGCTCGCCCAGGCCCTCGCGCGTGACGTCGAAGCAGCGCAGATGCAGGCCGAGTTGGACGAGGTGATCTGATGCCGATCACGGTCGACATCGACGTGATGCTGGCACGGCGGAAGATGTCCGTGGGCGAGCTCGCGGACCGCGTGGGGATCACGCCGGCCAACCTGGCGGTACTCAAGAACGGCCGCGCCAAGGCCGTACGCTTCGCGACGCTCGCCGCGCTCTGCGAGGTGCTCGAATGCCAGCCGGGCGACCTGCTGCGCTGGGAGGCCGAGGACACCACGGGCGGGTGATGCGCCCCGGGATGGTGGGCGGGAGTGAAGGCGCCAGGGCCCGACCCGCCCGACGGCACGGCATGCGGACCGCTTCACCCGGTCGCCCGGAATGCCCCGCTGTCAGTGGTGGCGGTCACCATGGAGCCATGACCCACGCGAGCCTGAACCCCGGCACGGTCTGGCGCCTTCACCACGCTGACCAGGAGATCGCCCGGCTGAACGTGACCGGAGCGGACATGCCGTGGATGCACGCAGACATCGAAGAGCTGCCGGGCTTCGAAGAGTTCCGCCCTGTCTTCATGGAACAGGAACGGGCTGCGGACGACGAGGACTGGGAACGGCTGGAGGACTGCTTCGAGCGGATCCGCAGCGCGCTGACCATGACGTTCCCCGACGGCACCCCGGTCGCCGAGTTCTGGCTGCGCATCCACGGCGACGGCACCGCGGGCTGGCGCTGGTACGACGAGCCGTTCGACGAGGTGAAGTCGTGACTCCGTGCCCACGTGCCTCCGTGCCCCGTGCCCCCGTGCCCCCGTGCCCCCGTGCCCCCGTGACCCCGTGCCCCCGTGACCCGGTCCAGTCGGCCGGGCGACCCGTGGGTCCCTCACGCGCTCGGCGCCGCGACAGGCGTCTCGGTGCCGGGCGCGTGCGCTGTCACAGGAGGTGGTCGGTCTTGCCGGCCTTGATGTCGCGGATCAGCTGCGGGAGTGACTCACGGCTGTCGGCGAGGTAGTGGTTCTCCTTGCCGAGGGCGGCGATGTAGCCGTTGCCGTCTGCGTCCGTTCGCAGCCTGAAGCAGTTGTTTCTCTCGCCGCAGGAAGCCTCTTCCCAACCTATCTCTGACATCCCGAACGTCCTGACGTTTGGCCTGAGATGGCGTGGACGAAGTCTCGTGACCCGGTGGGGCCGAGCGATGTGTGCTCCAACCAGTCGAGACGGCGCGGAGGCGGGCGGGCCTGTGGATAAGTCCGTCGGCAACCTGGCGGGGTGCCCTGCACGTCGGCGAAGAACCCTGCCACGTACGCCTATCCGCAGGAGATGGGCGCCCGCTACCAGGAGCAGGTCTCCGGGGTGCGGCGTGGCAAGGAGTACGAGGTCCCGCTCAACGAGCTGAACGGCAAACCGGTCGAGTTCGACGGGTGGGACTCCGCGAAGCAGACCTTCATCGAGACGAAGTGGGGCTGTCGCGGCCCGCGGTTCTACGACGAGGCGACCGGCAACCTCACCACGCTGGCCACGAAGCGATGGGTCGACCAGGCGACCCGACAACTGGACGCGGCGCGGGGCAAGCCGGTGGTCTGGCACCTCTCCGATCCTGATGTGGCCAAGGCCGCCCAGAAGATGTTCAGGGACCGAGGCATGGACATTAAGGTGATCCATGCGCCAGAGGTGCCGTGAGGCCGAAGGGGGCCGAAATGCTGGATGTGGTGGTCCGCGGACTGTGGGGCGTGCGTCAGCAGAGCCCCGACCAGCTGGCCGACCGATGGCTCGTCCTGCTCCGCGCACTGGCCGCGATCGACGGCGAGACATGCGGTCACTGGTACGAGGCGGCCGAGGTCAACGTGTCTCCGCCGGCCGTCGCGCTCACCGTCCCGGCGATCGCCGAGTACATCGACCGGCAGAACCCCGACTCCGACGCGGACTACATCGGGCGGGTGGCGTCGCTGAGCGCGGCCACTGTCCTCGGCCGGCCCCGGGTGGAGACTTGGATCAACGCGGGAGGTTCGGCGAAGCGGGTTCCCGACAGCTGTCTCGTCACGTTCCGCTCGCGGGAGCTGGACGAGTCCGTGGAACTGGTGCGGCGCTCCGGGGAGGTGCTGTCCGCGATCGGTGCGAGCTGGGATGCCGACTGGGGCGACGCGTACAATGACGACGAGCACGAGGCCGTGGCGGACGCGTTCGGTCTCCGTCCCAGCGAGCCGCGCGGCGGCCGGTCCGTGTACCTGTCGTCCGGCCGTGCGGCACTCGCTCCCGAGGACCTTCCGGGGACGTACACACGCACCGTGACAGGCGGCCTGCTCATCGATCTTACGCGGGGCGGTACGGCGCAGCCGTCCGTCGAGTCGATCGTCGAGGCGAACCGGAAGCTGCGCACCGCCGGAGCCCTCGAACCGCTGCCCGCACCCTTCGACCGCGCCACCTTCTGACCCGCGCCACAACAGCCAGCCGGTAGTTGAGAGCGATGTGGGTGCTCCCGGGCGCTTCCGGGGCGCCAGGGCACTCACATCGCTCTCAACTCCGGGCCGCCGCAGGGGAGCTGGCCGACGCCGACGGCTCAGGTGGGCTCCCTGCGGCCCGGGGGGAATTCGTTGCCGTCGAGGTCGGAGACCGTCGCGAACCAGGACGTGGCCCAGACGGTGAGACAGCCGGGCTCGTGGATCGTCTCGAACGGGTGGTCATTCCACGTCCCGTACGAAGTGACGTACGCGGCTTCCCCGGGCTTCAGCCAGTAGTCCTGCCCGAACGGCTCGAGCCACAGTTGCAGAAGCTCCTTGCCGTCGTTCTGCACCAGGAGCGGCACCGGGTTCCCCAGCTGCCGGATCGCCTCGAAGCCGAAGTCCCCGGCCTCGGGCATGTTCGTCCTCAGCGGATCGATGATCCGGTCGATGTCCGCCCGCTGCACCGAGTCCTGTTCGTCCACGTGGCCGAGGGTGCCATGGCTCCATGCCCCGTGGAGCCGCGGGCCGACGATGTCAGTGCCTGGTGATAGGAAGCCGGGATGCCACGGACACCCGCATTCGAAGACCTGCCGGCCCTGGTCGAGGACCGTTCCACTGCCCTGCGTGACTCGGTCGCGAGCTCGGCCGACCTGGAAGTCCGCGTCCCCGGCTGCCCCGACTGGTCGCTCCGCGACCTCGTCGAGCACCTCACCGAGGTGCAGCGCTTCTGGGCGGCGGCGGTAGCGGCAGGCCCGAGCGAGAAACCCCCGGCACCGGCACCGGCCGATGACACGTTGTCGGCCGACCTGCTGGAGCGATCGGCCGCGGCTACCCGAGAGCTGGTTGCCGCCCTTCGAGCCGCAGGTCCGGAAACGGGCTGCTGGGCCTGGTGGGGAGGCTCCGACGTACCGATGACCAGCGGTGCCGTGGCCCGCCATCAGGTCCAGGAGGCCGCTGTCCACGCCTTCGACGCCCAGCTGGCCACCGGAACTCCCCAACCCGTGCCTACCGTTGTGGCAATCGACGGCATTGCCGAGTTCATCGGGATCAGCCACGGCACTGCCGGCCCCTGGCCGCACGAGCCGGCCCGGATCGGCCTGCACGCCGCCGAAGGCGAGTCGTGGGTGCTCGACCTGGCAGCGTCCGGATCACACGTCCTCGGCGGCAGGCCCGCGACAGCCACCGGCCTGTACGGATCGGCAAGCGACCTGCTGCTCACGCTCCATGGCCGCCTCTCCCCGGACAGCCTGCGGATCCAGGGCGACCGCGCCGTCGTGGAGAGCCTCCTGAACTGGCCCGACCTGGGCTGACCTCCCGGCCGAGGCGGCGCCCTCAGGCGGTTCTGCTGTTCCGGCGACGCCCGGGGCGGCGACGCGCCGCCACCGCCCCGGGCATACCGCGCATCGGAGGGTCAGGCCCAGGCCGTCCCCAGATTCAGCTTCTCGATGCCGGTGATGTTCTGTACGTCGCTGTCGTAGTCGAACTCCTTGTAGGCGGCGCCCCCGAAGTGCGGGCAGGCCATCGCGGAGCCCTCGAGCTCGGTTCCCGAGGTGGTCCGGAAGGTGACCCACCAGATCACGCAGCCGCCGTCCGGGGCTCCCCAGCCCCCGCCCGGAAGGAGGTCCTCGAGCCAGCCCGTCACCCGGGCCTGTCCGTTCTCCACGCAGACCGTGATCTCGCCCTTGCCATACGTGTGGGTCTGGCTGTCGGTGACGCACTCGGGCGCCGCCTGGCCGGTCCCGGAGGCGATCGGCGCGGCCGAGGCGGCCGGCACCGCGAGCAGGGCCGTAGCTCCCAGCACTCCGGCAACGGCTGCGGCGCGTATGAATCCACTCATGTCGGTGTTCTCCCCTGTGGACAGATGATTGGGCTCGTGAATGGTGTGCCGGTGTTTCAGCCGCCCGGTCAGCGATATCCCGACCGGCGAGCGTGCAAAGCCCTCGACTTCGACCGTGCGGAATCCGTCGGGTGCGCCTCATCTCCCCGTGCGACGCATTGTTGGGGCGTCGGCCCGTGGCATCGAACCGGCCTGCCACCGCGATCACCGTACAAGGTTCATTCAGACCCGCAGAAGATTGAAAAGAGCCCCGACTGACCGAACGTGCACTTTTCAATGGGGGGCCGGCGTGCATGCGGGGGACTCGTGTGTCAGTGGCCTGGTGCATGATCGAGGCGTTCGGCGACAACGCCATCACGCAGTCGGGACGGGAGCCTTGTGACTGGGATCGAGCAGGAGAAGCAACCGGTCTCGGACGGTTTGTCGATCATGCGCACGCTGGAGCGGGTTCTCGGCCACGGAAACTCCGAGAAGGCTCCGCAGTGGACAGGGCTCGGCTTTCCCGTGATCGACCGGGGCGCGTATGCGATCTTTCCGCTCGCGGTGGCCCGGGTGCATGAGGGGAGTGATTCAGGAACGGCGGAGCGTCTTTCGGACATGAAGCACAGACTGCGGCGCAGTTGCGTCCATTTCTTCGGAGGCGACGATTTCCATGCGGAGATGGAGCTCGATGCCGAGGACGGATACGGCCGCAAGCTCGTTGATGCCGGAGCCGTCGATTCCGGACCGCCCTGGCGGTGTGTGTGGTGTATCCAGCGCTTTGCCATGGTGCTCGCGCACTCGGTCGATCAGCAACGCGTATGGGAAACCCTGGCTCTCCATGTCGTCCCGAAGGACTGGGTCCGGTACCGCCCGATCAACTCGGGTACAAAGCGCGAAGCATCACGCCACCGACGCATCCTCAAGGAGCGGGACGCCGCCGATGTGGTCTGGTCGTGGCCGCTTCCGGATGAGGGCCCTCCGGCGTGAAGGGGAGCCGCGCATGCGATGTTCAGGAACGAAACCCCGACCGGCACACCACAGAGGATGACCATGAGGCCACTGACCTTCAGCGACGACAAGGGCAACGAGCAGAAGTGGCTCCCGGGCGGCCCTGGGCCCGCCCTCGCCGCGATCCGGGACTTCATGGACCAACGCCGGGGTGACGGCAGCACGTCGGTCCGCATCGAGGACGCGGAGAACGAAGAAGCGCTGGTGCTCCTGTTCGACGACGGAGCCGTGTGCCGGGTCAAGGGGACGCAGGATTCGCGGACCGAGTACCGCCTCGTCACCAACGACAGCGGCTACCGCGACCAGATCGCCAACTTCGTCCGGGCCGGGTTCAGCGCCCTCGACCGCCACGGCCCTTGGCTGCCGGACACCGCCGCCCTCGCGCGGGCACGGCTCGAGGACGCGTTCGACGGATCCGTCCTGCGGCGGACCCATCCGCGCGAGCTGCGGCGTCGGCTGGAGGTCCTGACCCGGGCCGACGGACGCGAGCCGGTAACGGCCGGCGAGGTCACCCACCTCGGCTTCGGCAACGGCAACGGTGACACGGTGAACGCCTGGCTGGCAGCCGACGGCCGAGCCCTGGTGGTGACGTTCGACCGCACCAGCGCGCTGAACCCGCTCGACGATGCCGGCGCGCACGCTGCGGCGCTGTACGACGGCGTACCGGCGGACCTCCTTGCCCTGGTGAGGGACGTGCCCGAAACGGACACCACGCTCAATGTCCCGCATCCTGACGGCGGCACCCTGGTGGCCGCCACCGGCGTCTTCCACTTCTCCGGCCCCTGCGCCATGGCGGACGGCCTGGTGACCCGCCTGCAGGAGGCCGGGTTGGGCATCGAGGACACGGGGGTCGGCCGACTGCTGGACGGGTTCCTGGTGATGACGGACTTCGCTCCCGCCGCGGTCGCGGAGGCGGCGGAGTGGTGGAGCGCCGAGGATGTCGCGAGAGGGTTCGCCGCGACTACCGCGACTACCGCGACTCCCGCGCCGGGACAGGGGCAGTCCGTGACCGCGCCTCTCGACCGGGATTCCGTGGACCGCTTCTGCGCGATCTGGGCCGACTCCGGGTACAACGACCGCTGGGATGTGCACTACGTCCTGTTCGACGGCTGCACCCTTGAGGAGACGAGTGAGGACCGGGGCGAACTCCTGGAACTGATCCGGACGTTGGGGCTCGTCCGCGTCGACACTCCTCCGGGAGCCGCCGACGGCGAGGTGTGGGTCCGCACGGATCCCCGCATCGACTCCGAACTGGGCAACTGGGCGTAACAGGAAGCCGAGGAGTGGCTGCGGCGAGGCCGGCCGCCCGTCCGGTAAGGCGGAGTCCGGTCATCCTGAGTACGTTGTGGTCCGCCGGATACTCCCTTCGCACGGCAAAACCGAGAGCGCTGGGGGTGCCGTGTCCGTACGATCACCAGCGGGACGGAGCTCGTAGCGCAGTGGTCGTCGCGCCTTCACGGCATGTGGGAAGACGCCGGTTCGAATCCGGCCGGCTCCGTCCCGGCTGTCGTCGGCACCCCGGACAGCTTGCGGAGCCGCCGGGTGCGGCAGGAGTTCGGCCTCCGTCCGAGCGCTTCGCTCGGCGGCCCGTCGGTGGACCTGTTCCCCGAGTGCGGCACGCGCTCCCGAGGGGCTGCCCGGGACCGTCGCCCGCAGCCTCCCGGGACGGGCCCGACCGTACGGCGATTTGGGTCTGTGGGCCCAATACGCCCGAAGCGCCCGTCGATACCGTCGACGTATGTCATCCATGGGGGAGTTGCGTCGTCGAGTGCGCCGATGGTCGCGGGCTTCGGTGCCGCGTACGGGTGTGCGGTTGCCGGTGGTGCGGCGGCGGGGGGACCGGGGTCAGGGCGCGTTGGAGTACCTGGGTCTGACGCTGGTGGTCGTGGCGGTCATCGGTGCCCTGGTGGGTACGGGGATCGGTGCTGATCTGACGGCGAAGATCGGTGTGCAGGTCTGCCGGATCGGTGGCGGCGGCAACTGTGGTGGTGACAGCGGGAGCCAGGCGCAGGGCGGTGATCAGAACGCTCCGGGGCAGGGGGATCCGGCTTCGGACAAGAATCCTGACGGTTCGCCGAAGTCGCCGGAGCAGATCGCGTACGACAAGGCGCTGAAGGATCTCCAGGACGCGCAGAAGGACGAGAAGTCCAACAGCGACAAGGCGATCGACGCGGCGAAGGAACTCGCGAAGATCCTGGCCGACGAGCTCGGGATCACCGACGCGCTGGACTGCATCACCAAGGGCGACATGGGCGCCTGCACGGAGACGTTGATCAACGTGCTGTTGAGTCTCGTCGGCGGAGCGGTCGGGAAACTCGCCGCGAAGTACGGGGCGCCCTGGAAGTGGAAGAAGGCCTACAAGCTCATCCAGAGCTTGAAGAAGCACGGCGGCGACCTCTACGACGGGCTCAAGGGACTCATCAAGAGCCGCGGCAAGGTCAAGGACGCCCAGAAAGCCCTCGACGACGCCGCAAAGAAACTCGACGACACCAAGAAACCCAAGAAGGACGACCCCAAACCCGACGAGAAGAAGCCCGACGAGCCGAAGACCTGCCCCGCCCGGCACAGCTTCCTCGCCGGTACACCGGTGCTCCTCGCCGACGGGCGGCGTGTGCCCATCGAACGCGTCCAGGTCGGCGACAGGGTCTTCGCCACCGATCCGGGCAGTGGACGCACCCGGGTGCGCAAGGTCGAGCAGGCGATCACCACCTACGACGACAAGCACTTCACCAGGCTGACGTTCCGGACGCCGACCGGCCCGGGCGTGGTGACGGCGACGGACACCCACCCGTTCTGGGTCGTCGACCAGCGCCGCTGGACGAACGCCGGCGACCTGGTGCCGGGGGCGCGACTGCAGACCCTGGACGGCCGGACGGCCGTGGTCGCGGGGATCACCCGCTACGACCGGCGGCAGACCACCTACGACCTGACGGTCGCGGGCATCCACACGTACTACGTGGCCGTCGACTCGACCGGCCTCCTGGTCCACAACAACGACCCGGCGATCATCCCGAGGGTCGACAACGCCCGGCTCCAGCAGACGGTCGATGCCCTGTACCACGGGGTCGGCAATGCGAAGCTGGTCGGTGACGGAAGTGCGATGGCCGCGGCGAGCGCCGAGTTCAACGGAGCCGACGGGGTCGAGGGCAGGAACCACCTGAAGAGCACCGCCCAGCTCAAGGCGGCCCTCAACAACTTCCTCACCAAGGACGTCATCCGGCTCAAGGGCGGCAAGAAGGAGACCGTGGTCAGGAGCGAGAAGGACATCAAGACCGCGAAGGCGCTCATCCAGGCGATCGACGACGCCCAGATGGGCAAGTACAAGGGGTACAAGAACTACCCCGGGCTCGAGGAATGCTGATGACCACCCCCGACATGGCCCCGGACGCGACCCCGGACGTGCGACTGGTGAAGGACCTCGTGGCCGAGATCCCCGCCTTCGAGGACCTCTACGAAACGCATGTGTTCAACCAGGACGGGATCCTGCCCCACGTCTTCTTCTGGGACGTCACCCAGGAGACGGTGCAGTCGTACCTCGGCCTCGACGCGGACGCGCCGGACTGGCGGCGCACCCTGCGGTTCCTGGAGGAACAGAGCGCACGGAACGTGCCCGAGATCGACGAGGTCGTGGTGACGTCGTTCCTGGAGTACCTGCCGTTCCCCGGGAAGCCGGGGCACGAGATCGTCGGCGAGCTGGGGCCCGTCATGGCGGCGAAGTTCGCGAAGGTACGCCCTGACGGCTGACTGGTGAACAGGGGCGGGCCGCCCTCCCGTCGGGGAGAGCGGCCCGAATCGTCATCCGTCCTGTTCGTCGACCTGCCTACAGCAGGTTGTAGATCTGGTAGCCGTGGCCGATTTTGGCCGGGCTCTCGAAGACGCTGCCGGCGTTGCCCGTGCCCGAGTACCGGAACAGGTCACCGTTCGGCTTGCGCGCGATCAGGTCCGCCACGCCGTCCGCGTTGAGGTCGCCGACCGACAGCAGACGGTCGTACGTGTTCCAGCCGGCGCCGATCCGCGTGCGGGTCGCGAACGGCACCTTGTAGTCGCCGGTGCCCTTGTACAGCCACAGGACGCCTGACGTGTCCCGGGCGACGATGTCGGGCTTGTTGTCGCCCGTCAGGTCGCCCTGGCCGGCGAGCTGGGTGTACTGGCCCCAGCCGCCGCCGATCCGCATGCGCGGGGTGAGGGTGCCGTCCGCGTAGCCGAGGTAGCCCCACAGCACGCCGGCCTTGTCCAGGCCGATGAGGTCGGCCTCCTGGGCTCCGCCGATGCTGCCGGGGGAGAGGATCGTGGGGTAGATGTTCCAGCCCTTGCCGACCTGGGAGTTGTGGAACTCGAGGTCGTCGTCGATCCAGCTGTAGGTCAGCTTCCCGTCCTTGTAGACGGTCCAGGTGTGGTCGCTCCACCCGTCCTTGTCGTTGTCGACGCTGATCGAGTCGGCGAACGCGTCGAAGCCGGACGTCACGAACTCCCGGGGCTGGAAACCCCCCTGGTTGTCCGTCCAGTACATGTACAGGTCGCCGGTCTGCTTGGTCACGCCGTGCATGGCAAAGCTGGGCGTTTCCACCGTGCCGACCGCGGTGGAGGCCGCAGCCGCCCCCCGGGCCTTTCCGGTCTGCTGCTCGGCACCGGCCGCGGCCTGTGCCCGCTCGGCCGCACCGACGGGGTCGCCGGAGGCGAACGACGTGCCGGCAGTGGCGGCCATGGCCACCGTGACGGCGACGGCGGCGAGAGCGCCGCGAACCGTACGGCGGCGTCCATTACTGATCATGGAGAATCCCCCCTGGGATCTGCTCTGCGTGCTCAACAGCACATGGTGCGTGCTGTCGTTGAGCGGAAGCCTCTCACGAGGGTCTGACAGTGCCCCGACCGGTGCCGGGCGCCCGTGCCGGCCCGGCCGCCGCCCGACGGGGATTCCACGCTGCCGGACGGGTGCCGCATGCGGTGGACCGGCGTGCGGCTCAGTCCCCGGCGGGGGCGAAGGAGATCATCCGGGCGCTGCGGTGTGCGTCGTCACCGTTCACGAGCGACGGCGTGATGACGATGCGGCCGTCCCTGTAAGCCAGGTTTCCCGAGAGCATCCCGTACTCCGGCTGCGTAGCGGATGCCGGGTGGCGCAGGACCTCCTTCTCCGTGTCGGCGCCGCCGGGGCCCAAACGAAGGACCCTGCCCGGCCTGCTGGAACTGGCGCCCTCGTACACGAGGACTGCCTTGTCGGCCTCCGGGCGCAGCGGGTGCAGCCTGCGGCCCGCATCGGACTTCACACCCCAGACGAGCTTTCCGCTGGTGAGGTCGTACGCACCGACCCGGTCGGTGCCGCCCAGCGCGACGAGGCCGTTGCCGACGACGGCGCCCGGGCAGTTCTGGATCCCCTGACCCGCGTCGCCGGAGTCGCCGCAGTACGCGAACCCCTTCGGCCTGGCGTCGATGGTCCGGCCGACCTTTCCGCCGGGGCCGAGCGCGACGACGCGCCAGTCGTCCTGGCGGCGTTCGGCGTGGAGGGTGGTGAGGACGACCGGATCCACGGAGAGCACCTTTCCGGTCTTCCAGCCGGGCCGGGTGCGGTACTGCCACAGCGTCCGGCCGGTGACGGGGTCGATCCCCCGGAGCCGGCTGTACGGGGTCTCCGATCCGGCCGCGCAGCCGTAACTCACCAGGAGCCGGGGGCCGCCCGCGACATCGTCGGGGTAACACCCGCCGGTCCTCTGCATGGGGATGTCGTAGAGCTCGGCTCCGTCACCGACCCGGTAGGCCGTGGCCTTCATGCTCTGCACGATCGCGAGGGTGTCGCCGCTGATGGCGCTGTGCACGATGATCGTGCCGTCCATGGAGCCGGTCTCGGTGAGCTCCTTGTGCCAGCCGGCCTTTCCGGTGCGCAGGTCGATCTCCTGGAGCTGGTCGCACCGGCTCTTCGCCCGGTTGTGGTGCACCACGACGACCCTGCCGTCGGGCGTGGGATTGACCGGCGTCTCGCAGACGGTGCTGGGCAGCTTCAGGCTCCACACCTGGGTGCCGTCGGAGAGACGGTGGGCGACGACCCTCCTGTCCAGGGCCTGGACGACGGTGTCGCCGACGATCCACAGGTCGTTGAGCAGGATGTTGCCCCGGGGCAGATCGGTCGGGTCCTCGACGATCCACGCCTTCGCATCCCCGGGTCTGCGCCCCGCGTTGATCTCGTCCGTCGTGGGGATCCGCTCCGGCGCGGGTGAGGAGGCAGCCGGCGAACGGGACGAGGTCTCCGGTCCGGAAGCCCCGGATGGCTTCGGCGTGCCCTTCGCCACGGGTGCCGCGGGCTGCTCCTTGCCGCCGCCGTCTGTCAGGACGTACGCGCCTCCTGCCGCTGCCAGCAGGAGAACGGCGACAGCGGTGGCCAAGGAGCCCCGGCCCGGGCGCCGCGGCCGGGGCGGACCGGGCGGATCCTGGCCCCGGCCCTGCTGGGCGTACGGGTTGTGCGGCACCGGTTGCCGCTGCGGCTGCGGTGCGTACCAGGGCTCTGGTGTGGGCGGCATCGGCGTCCCCCTCGCTGACGTTCGACTCGCTCCGGACGCCACGTCCGGGGCCCGAGTCCGTTCCGGCGTCAGCGTAATGAGGCCTGTGGCGGCACGTGGGGGCATGGCTCACATTGACGATTCGGCGTGACGCGGGGGCACGGGCCGCCGTGTTGACAGCCCGCCGGACGCGTGCCTGTAATGGACGCGGTGCCACGTGACGCCGGCCAAAGAGCAGTGGGCCGGCCGGTAGTCGGGTGAGCATCCTTCTTTGAGGGGCCCGTGATGAGTTCATACTCCGCGCTCTGCATCTGAGCATCTGACGCAGCGCTGCCGCGCGTCGCTGCTCGTCCTTCCCGCCGCTCTGCTGCGCGGGTGGCGTGCTGTCCGTCCGCCGGGTCCGGTGGCGGCGCGTGCGCGGCCCGCGTTCTCACCGGCCATGGCCGCGACCGCAGCGGCCCCACCGCATTCCCCTCATCTTCCGGAGACAGAAATCCGTATGCCCACGTACGACAAGAAGACGCTCGACGCATCGGCGGACGCCGCGGTCATCGCAGAGTTCCGCGCCCACCGGGGGAAGGTCGGTGGCCCCTTCGAGGGCCGGGACCTGGCCCTGCTGACGACCACCTCCGCGGCGTCCGGGACCCCGCGGACCACCGTGCTCGGCTACGTACGCCGCGGTGACTCGCTCATGATCATCGGGTTCGGGTCCGGCACACCGAACCACCCCGGCTGGTACCACGATGTGCTCGCCCACCCGGTGGTGGGAGTGGAGATCGGCACCGCGAACCTGCACATGCTCGCCGTGCCCGACCCGGGTGCGCACAGCGAGGAACTGCTCGAACCTCTCGACCGTGCCCTTCCGGCCGCGCACGGAACGGGCGGCCCATCGGCGTCGACCGTGCGTGTTCCGCTGGTCGTCGTGCTGGAGCCGGCCGATCCCGAGGTGTGGGAGGGCCGGCCCCGCGAGGTCAGGACCCTTGCCGACAAGGTGATGGAGGTCCACACCTGGCTCCGCGGGCAGTTGCGGCAGGTGAAGGCGGAGACCGAGGCGCACTTCGCCGCCCGCGCGGCCCATCAAGGCTCCGGCGAGCCGTCGGCGCCGGGGCTCGGGCTGCAGATCCGGCAGCGCTGCCTGGCGTTCTGCCAGGCCCTGGAGTTCCACCACACCAGCGAGGACGACCACCTCTTCCCGGGCATCACGCGGTACCACCCGGAGCTGGGCGCCGTCTTCGACCGGCTGCGCGACGAACACCGCACCGTGGCCCGCATCCAGAACGATCTGGCGGTCCTGCTGGCCGGTGTCGGCATCGCCGAGCCCCAGCGCTTCCGCGCCGAACTCGCGGCGATGTCGGCCGAGTTGAATACGCACTTCGACTACGAGGAGAAGGAGATCGTGCCCCTGCTGGCCGGCATCCCCTGGCCCCCCGCGCCGCCGGCCGCGGCGGAAGGGAACGCGGACGCCGGCACGGGGGAGTGACCTGACGGCGTCGGGCCGGGTGCCGTGGCGGCACTCGGTCCGGTCCGGGTCGGCCCGGCTCGGCCGGGGTTGCCCTCCCGCTAACCGAACCGCTCCACGGGCGTGCGCGCGCCCACCCGGAATTCGGCCAGGGCGACACCGATGTCGTGCGCCGATCCGGAGAAGAGCACCGACCGGTCGGCCGCCACGATGACGGTTCCGCCGCCGCGTACCCGGTGCACGACCGCCACCGCGTCGTCCTCGGGCAGCAGTACGTGGCCGAGAGGAGCGGCGTCCGGCGATATGCGGCGGTACAGCGCCTCCCCGAACTCGATGAGCTGTCGCTGCCCGGGTGTGGGCGGGGCGGCATCACCGACGGTTCCCGTGCGCGCGTCGCTCATGCCGTCGTCGCGTCATCGTTGTGGACCGACGCGAGTTCCGCGATCAGGTCCGCGTCCCGCATCCCCGGCAGGACGTACCCCTCGGCCTCGTCCCACGGGACGTCGAGGTCGTCCATGTGCACGCGCCACTCCGCACCCGGAAGGGCCCGGCGCAACTCCGTCACGGAATCCAGCACATGGGCGATCACGGGCAGCAGACGACCGGGATCGAACGGCATCTTGGTGGACCCGGCGACGATCTCCTCCGGATCGCCGGGCGTTTCGTACAGGTACAGGCTTTCCTCCTCCTCGTACGGGAAGGCCGCCATGTGCGCGGCGACGATGCGCTCGACGGATGCGGACTCGGCCTCGGTCAGCGGCGTCGCGCGCTGCGCGTGGTAGTAGAGGGAGACGCTCATGACGGGAGCGTACGACGCGGGTGTGACAACGCCGGCCGGGATCTGAGCCGGCCGGTACCTGCGCCGGCCCGTACCTGCGCCGGCCGGGATCTGCGCCGGCCGGGATCTGCGCCGGCCGGGATCTGCGCCGGCCGGGATCTGCGCCGGCCCGTATCTGCGCCAGCCGGGATCTGCGGCGGCCCGTACCTGCGCGACGGTCGGCCCGTCCGTCCGCGCGAACGTCCACGCCCGCGCGGAACGGGACCACGGGTGCGGAACGGGTCCACGCGGCCTCGACCGCCCGCTGCCGGTGGTGGTCGAGGCCGAGCCGTACGGTGAACCCACGGACGAGTCGGTGAAGGCGCGTCGCGCGGCCGGTGGATATGGGGGCCCAGTATCCGTTCCCGGGCGCCGCTCGCGTCCGCCATCCGGAGGAACCGGGTGTACCGGGCGCGAACGGGAGCAGAAGAGGAAGGGCAGCACACGGCGTCCCCACGGCCCCGACGGGCCTTCCCGCTGTCGTTCCCCGTGAGGCACCCGACGGTGCCGACCCTCCTACGTCCCCGGAGCCCATCCGTGTTCACCAAGTTCAACGGCGCCCTCACCGGCGCGCCCGACCGGGCGTCCGGCCGGACGCCCGGAACGCCACGGCACTGGCCCGTCGCGCTCCGGCGGACACCCGTCTCCCTGTGGAACGACGACCTCTCCGACTGGGCGGCGGCCCTCACGTACTACGCCATCCTCGCGCTGCTCCCCGCACTGCTGGTGACGGTGTCCGTCATCGGGCTGACTGATCCGGGGGCCACGAAAGCGCTGATCGCCGACATCACCGCCTTCGCCCCGGCGGAGTCCGGCGCCGCACTGCGTCAGCCGCTGGAGGCGGCCACCCAGCAGCGCACCGCGGTCTGGCTGCTGGTCGCGACCGGGACCGTCAGCGCGGTCTGGTCCGCGTCCAGTTATCTGGCCGTGTTCCGGCGGGCGCTGCACGCGATGCACGGGGTGCCCGACACCCGGCCCGCCCTGCGGAAGGCCCACATCATCGTGGTCTCCGCGATCGGGCTGCTGGTGCTCCTGATGACGAGCGCGTTCGCCCTCGTGCTGTCCGGGCCGCTGGCCCGCTGGCTCGGGCACCGGATGGGGCTCGCGCACCTGGGGGACGCGGTGTGGGCGGTGCTGAAGTGGCCCGTACTGCTCTGCCTCGTCGCCTGCCTGATCATGGTCCTCTTCCGGACCGGACCGGCGTCCGCGCGCGGTACGCGGCAGGCGCTGCCGGGCGGGGTGCTGGCGGCGCTGCTGTGGCTGGTGGCCTCGGCGGGATTCGCGCTGTACGCGACGTACATCGGGTCCTACAGCCGGCTGTACGGGTCGCTCGCCGGGCTCGTGGTGTTCCTGATCTGGGTGTGGTTCACCAACCTGGCGCTGCTGACCGGCGCCCAGTTCAACGTCGAGCTGGACCGGGCACGGCGCGGCGCACCCGATGAGCCCGGGCGACCGGACGGGCTCTGAGGCCGTCGTCCGGATCAGGCGGCCGGCATTGGGGTCCGCCGTGGGCCCGTGGACCCACGCACCGGGCGGTGGTGCTCATTACGCTCGTGGTGACCAGGCGTGAGCCCCTCGCGACGCCGCCCGACCGGCGGTGCGGCGGGTGCGCTCGCGTGCGCAGGGATCTCCACGCTCTACCTGACCAGCAGGGCGGCCACCTCTCATCCGGCATGCGCCGGTGAATCCGGGGTGCCCGGATTCTCTTCATGAGGTGACGTGTCGATGAGTGACGGATTCTTCTACTCGTACCACCTGGGCTGGAGTCGACCCGACGCCGAGTCGCTGCTCGGCGACCTGGAAGCGGCGGGCGTACGGCCCGATCACCCGGTCACCCGGCGCATCACGCTGCTCGGGTCGGGGGCCCGGGCGCCCGTCACCCAGTCCTGGGTGACGAGGGATCAACTCGTCCTCCTGGCCGGCCTGCAACGCCTCGACCAGGTCGACTTCCTGCTCTGGCTGCCCGGTGGCTCCGAGGTGCCCGCCCGGGTCCGGCGGACGGACGACGGCACGGTGGTGTTGCAGTTCGCTCTCGGGGGCCTGATACGGGACGAGCGGGAAACGGTCGTCCGCGCGGTGCGGGAGGCGATCGGGAGGGCGTCGCTGCTGTGCGTCGGCTTCGTGGTCGACCGGGAGGGCGCGTCGGCGGCCACCGACTGGAGGGGCTTCATCGTGAAGGGCACGGTGTACTTCGACCACTGGCCGGACACGCTTGCGGTGCGGCCGGAAGTGGCGTCCGTACAGCCACAGTTGAGCGGGGTGAACTCCTTCGAGCAGTCGCCCTGGGTGGTGTACGGAAGTGACGTGCCCCACCGGTAGGCGCGGCAGCGGGCATGCGGCGGCGGCGTGGCGGGCATGCGGCGAGGGCCGGGGCTGCTGCTGCTGCCGGCCCCGGCCCCGGCCCTCGCCCCCGCCGCCGTTCTAGCCGACGACCCCCGCCGTGGCGAGCGCCGCGACCATGCCGGTGGCCACGAGGATTCCCCCGACGTAGCCCGTGGCGGTCGCTCCGCCGTCACGCCAGTAGTACGGGGCGGCCTGCGGCGCCCCCGTCTCGCTGTCGTCCATCAGCCGGTCCACGGCCAGGGCCACCGCCGCTCCGGTCGCCAGGGTGACGACGGGCAGCAGGACCGCCTCCATGTCGGAGAGCTGCCACAGCACCGCGTACCCGTAGCCGAGCGCGGCCAGCGGCACGGCGAGGACGGCCGACAGGTACCGGGGGCGTGAGGTGCGGTGCTCCGCGGGCAGGACCCGGGCGGCGGCCAGCACGGTCAGCACGGTGGTGAGCACGGCGGGCACGTGCTGGAGCGCCAGCCGCCACGTGAACACGTCCAGCCGTTCGTCGGTGGCCAGCAGGTCGACGAGCCCCCGGGAGATCGCGTATCCGGCGATGACGTGGACGACGGCTCCGACGGCCCAGCACCGGGCGAGCGCCAACAGCGGCCCGCCACCCGCTCTTTCCGTACGGCCGGGTCCGTACCCCGGGGGCCGGCGCCCCGCGCTTCCGTTCTCCCAGCCGCTGCCACCGTTCACGGTTCTCCCTCTCAGACGTCCACTCACCCGGCCCGGTCCTGGCATGTTCCGAACAACGGGCGCATTCCGAGCGTACGACTGCGCGACCAGGCTGACCTGGGCCTATAGCCCCAAAGTTGGGCCCAAGGGTGATGGTGAGGGCGAGGGGCTTGAGTCCCCGCCGCGCAGGGGTGGTGTCAACAGGGCCCCTCGGGCTTGCTGTTGGGCCCGTGGGCCCAAGCTGCGACCGAGGGATTCGCATTAGTGTACGAGTATGAATGGTGCGGGTGGGGGCTGGGCGGAGTCCGTCGAGCGTGCGGTGCAAAGGGGATCGAGGCCGGTTACCGCCGGTGGCGTCAGTGGCGTCGGCGGTGGTGGAGCCTTCGGGCAGTGGGAGACCGGGCGCGCCCCGGCGCCGCGGTCCTTGCTGTGGATACAGGGGATGCAGTGGATCCAGTTCGGACTGTCCCTGCTCTATGTGCTGACCGTGCTGTCGATGGTGTCCTACGTCAACGGTGAGCTCCTCGGCGTGCTGGTGTACGACTCGCTGCCGAGTGTGGTCGCTGTGGTGCTGGCGCGTCGCGCGGCGCGGGGCGGTGTGTGGGTGGCCCGTGGGCTGACGGCAGTTCAGTGCTGGCTGCTGTGGCTCTCGTTCGTCTCCCTCCTGCACATGGACTACCGCGGACTCACCCAGACGGCCATTCCGGTTGCGACGCTGGTGCTGCTGCGCAGTACGGAGGCACGTGACTGGCTCGCGTTGCCGACCGGGCAGCGTGAGCAGTCGAGGGCCTTCCGTGTCGAGCGGATGATTCTCTGGCGACGGGACCGCGGGCAGACGGCGATGGAGTACCTGGGTCTGGTGCTGGTGGTCGCGGCGGTCATCGGAGGGCTCGTGGCGACGGGGATCGGCCAGGACCTGACGCAGAAGATCGGCGCGCAGGTCTGCCGCATCGGCGGGGGCGGCGACTGCGGCGGCGGAGGCGGTACGGATGCGGATGCGAACGCCCCCTCGGAGACCGGTGATACGGGCGGAGGCACCGGGGGAGGCGCCGGCGGCACCAGGGGAGGCACCGGCGGTACAGGGGGAAGCGCCGGCGGTACAGGTGGTGAATCCGGTGACGCGAGCGATGTGGTGGTCGTCAGCGGGAACGACACCACCCGCCCGGTCGCGCCGGGTCCGCTGGAGCGCGAGGTCGACAACGACGACTTCAAGGACGACCCCGACGAGCCGTTGATTCCCGAGGAGCGGCACGACCGCAATTGGTGGGATCACACGCGGGGCTTCTTCGTCGCTCCGTTCACCGGGCTGGTCAACGACACGTTCGCGGTGATCACCAACCCGAAGAAGGTGGTGACGGACAGCTGGAACGGTCTGAAGGGTTACACCACCGACTGGTGGAAGGAGAAGGGCGGCAGCGTCTCCGAGAAGTGGAAGAAGGGGGACAAGCTCGGTGCCGCCTGGGAGGGTACGAAGAAGGGGCTGAGCTTCACCAAGGACCTCGCCATCGACATGTTCGTGGACAAGGAGAACTGGAAGAAGGGCAACTACGGCGCAGCCGGCGGGAACACGATCCTCGGGCTGGTGGGAATCCTCTCTCCGAAAACCTTCAAGAAGTTCACCAAGCTCGGCAAGATCAAGAAGCCGCACTTCCCGGACACTCCGGCGGGGCGTGCCGCCGAGGCGGCGGAGAACGCGCGGAAGGCTGCCGAGAAGGGCGACCTCGACGCGGCGGCCAAGCATGCCGACGAGGCGCAGAAGGCCGCTGACGAGGCCGCGGAGAAGGCCCGGAAGGGTCAGAAGAAGGCCTGCAAGAACATTGCGATGCCCCGGGCCCGGGTGCCCTTCGCGACCTTCAGCCATGTCGGCACCGGCACCGGCACGGCAGCCCCTGCTGTGTACCACGGCAGCCGTTCCCCGGTCCTGGCCCTCCGCGTGGGTTCACCTACCTGCGGCCCGGATGACGACGACGTCAAGGCGTCCAGGGAGGCGCAGCAGAAGGCGTTGGATGCCCGTGCCGATGTCGTACGCAAGATCATCCAGGATCACAAGAACAAGCAGATCACGGAGAGGAGTGAGCGCTTCCAGCTGGACGAGAAGGGTCTCGACCGACTGCTGAAGCTGGCCAAGGACGACCCGGACCTGTCACGCGGCGAGATCGGCAAGAAGGAACTCGCCGACTCCCTGGAGGACTTGGGTACGGCCTTGCGTACGAAGAACATCGACAGCCAGAGCAGGGGCGCTCTCGGGGGCCCGGTCGTCCGCGCCACGAACCGGCATGCTCTCGCGGAGGCCATGGCCGAGGTGCGCGCCGCTCAGCGCATCGCCGAACACGAGGCGGCTCCCGGCACGAAGGTCTATGCGGGGATCGGCGATCGCAAGGGGGCCCGCGCCTCGGTCGACCTCGGCGACGGGACCACTGCGGACATGAGCGGAGTGCCGGAGGCGGATGCCGTCTACAAGGGGCTGGACGGCAAGGTGCACACCGTGGAAGTGAAGAACACCGGCAACGCCGCGCGCAAGGCCAGCGTCCATGAGCAGATCAAGCGGCTCGGTGACTGGCAGAAGGCCGGCGACGGGCGGCAGGCCCGCTATGAGATCGCGACCGACAAGGGATGGGAGAAGATCTTCGACGGCTTCGAGAAGGACAAGAGTGGTACGGCACCGAGCGGTACCCCGGCCGGTCGGATGGCCGAGCAGGGTGTCGGCGCCCGGATCGGTGGCCAGGACGTTTCGCCGGCCCAGCTCCAGAAGATGAATGATGCCTGGAGTCGTCTCAGTGAATCGGAAAGGCGGCAGGCCGTGAGCGGAGGGCGTATGAGCGATCCCCGGGCGGCCATGGGCTTCCTGGGCGTGCAGTGAGGCGGCGGACGGACACGCGGGCCGGATGATGGCGTGCGCGAGCGGAACGGTGTGTGCTCTGCACGGGTACGCACCCGTGCAGAGAATCGGAACGAGCGGACGGAGAGGACCTGACCGTGCCGGAGGACGAGGCTGAGTTGCGGCGGACGGTGCGCAGCGCATCGCTCGGCGATGACGAGCGGGACCGGGTGCGGGAGCGGCTCTGGAACCTGCGCCGCGACCGGGGAGGGGCTGGGGCGGCGCCGGAGGGTGGCGAGGTGCTGCTGCCCGAGGTGTTCCTGAGCGTGCCGACCCCTTGGCTCTGGGAAGGGTGGACGCTTCCCTCCTCCGACCGGTACGTCGACGAGGACGCGGAGAGCATCGCCCAGGTGCGTACGGTCCTGGAGGCGTGCCTGCCGGCCGGACCCGTCCCACGCGAGGTGCGGGCGGTCTGGGACGCGCCCGACTGGGACGCCGATACGGGCATCCGGCGCATCGGGGTCCCCGACGTGCTGCGGCGCCTGATGCCGGAGACCCGGCTGGTCACCCGTGAGCGCATGGCGGCAGCGCGCGCGGAGGCCGAGGTGCTGGCGATCCCCGGCGTGCCGGGTGAGGTGGAGCCCTTCATCGCCTTCTGGCTTCCGTATGTGCGCGAGCAGTTCGCCGATGCCGCCTTCCGGTGGATCGCGCAGGTCGACGAGGAGGACCGGCTCGTGCCGTGGGCGATGGACCTGGCGCTGTGCTGCGTCGACCGCCACTGCGCGGCGGAGCAGGCGGTGTGGATGCTCCGCTGGACCGTGGCCGTACCGGAAAGCCGTGCGGCGTTGCAGCGGATCGCCACCGATCCCGCAGTCGACGCGGACGTGCGGGGCCTCGCGGAGGACGGGTTGCCCGGATCCTGACCGGCTGTGCCACATGGGCTGATGTGGGGTAGGAGGGGCCGTGCCCGGCCGGGGACCGGACGGCGGAGATAATCGGCCCCATGCCCCCCGGCCCTTCCCCCCAGGTCACCCCCGCCCGCCCGCGCCCGGAGCGCCCGCCGGTCCGTGGACGCGCCGCTGCCGCCCTCGTGGAGGCCGCACCCGCGCTCGGCGCGTACGCCGCCGTACGGATCGTCGGACTCGTCGTCTTCTGGGCCGCCGCATCGGCCGCGGGGAAGGACGCGCTGCACCTGCTCTCCGAGCGCTGGGACTCCGTCTGGTACCAGCGGGTCGCGGAGAACGGCTACGGGTACACGGTCACGCTCCCGGACGGCGGCATCCACTCCGACCTGGCCTTCTTCCCACTGCTGCCCGCACTGGAGCGCGGCATCGCGGAGGCGACCCCGCTCGGCCTCGCGGGCGCCGGACTGCTGGTCGCCTGGATGGCCGGGCTGCTCGCCGCCTGGGGGATCTTCGCCGTCGGGGCACGGCTGTACGGGCGCCGGGCCGGGGTGGTCCTGGCGACGCTGTGGGGGGTGTACCCGACGGCGTTCGTCCAGTCGATGGCGTACACGGAGACCCTGTTCACCGCGCTCGCCGCCTGGTCGCTGTACGCCGCGCTGACCCGGCGATGGATCGTGGCCGGCGGACTGTGCGCGCTCGCCGGGCTGACCCGCCCCTCCGCCGCCGCGCTCATCGCCGCCCTCGCGATCACCGCCGCCGTCACCCTCGTACGGGAGTGGCGGGCCGGTGCCGCCGACGGGATCCTGCGCCGCAACGGCCGGATGCTCCTCGGCGTGGTCGTCGCGCCGCTGGGCTGGCTCGCGTACGTGGTGTTCGTCGCGGTGCGCGAAGGCAGCCCGTTCGCCTACTTCGACGTCCAGGCGCAGTGGGGCAACAGCATCGACGGCGGCGCGGCCCTCGCCGCCTTCATCCTCGGCCTGCCGCTGCCCGGCATGCTCGGGCTGTGCGCGGCGCTGGTGGCGCTCGGCTGGCTGGTGTCCCTGTGCGTGCGGCAGCGCCAGCCGCTTCCCGTGCTCGTCTACGGCATCGCCGTCGTCGTCATCTCGCTGATCGGCTCCGGGTACTTCGGGTCCCGGCCCCGGCTGATGATGCCCGCCTTCCCGCTTCTGCTGCCGCCCGCCGTCGCGCTGGCGCGGCTGCGTTCCACCGCCCGCACGGTGACGGTTCTCGCGGTGCTCGCCGCGGCCTCGGCCGCGTACGGGGCCTGGACGCTGCTCGGCTCCGGCCCGCCCTGACCGAGCGGGTTGGGCCCGTGGGCCCAAGCGTCCGGACCCCTCCGGTTGTTAGCGTGCGGAGTCCGTGCGGGAACTACGTCGGCGGTAGTGGTTCGCCGGTGAGGAGCGGTCAGTGATGAAGGCACGTACGGCAGCCATGGCGGCCACGACAGCAGTGCTCTGCCTGGCGGCCGTCGCCTGCGGGCCGGAGGGCGAGAAGTCCGAGCAGGACGGCGGGAAGGCCGTGGGCGCGAGCGCGAAGCCGAGCGGAACGGCCTCCTCGAACGCGAGCGACCCTGCCGCGAGCGACTCCGCCGCCCCGGCTCCCACCGCGACCCCCACCAGCAGCGGTGAGGTCCTCGACAAGGCCGGGCTGGCCAAGGTCGCACTGACCACCGGTGAGGTGGCCCGCTACGAGGTCACGCCGATGCAGGGTGGCGAGGAGAGCGGCACGGAGCGGTCCGAGAACAAGGACTGCGAACCGCTCGTCGCCGTGATCAACGGCGCGCCCCAGCCGACCCCGGCCGCCACCGTCTTCCGGACGGTCATGGACAAGTCGGAAGAGGGCAAGGACGACCAGACCGTCGTCACCGAGATCCTCACCTCACACCCCAAGGACGCGGCGCAGCAGCTGATGCGCGGAGTCCGGGACGCCGTACAGGCATGCGCGGGCGGATTCCGTACGTCGAGCGAGGACGGCCCCTCCACGTACACCGAGGTCAAGCAGCTTCCGCTGCCTCCGCAGGGCCAGGAGAGCATCGCCTACCAGGTGACGGGGAGCATCGAGGGGGACAAGGTGCCGCTGGTCTTCCAGCTGGTGCGTACCGGCTCGACCGTCGTCACCTTCTACGTGGCCGAGTTCATCACGGGGAAGACCCCGCAGCTCCCTGCCGAGCTGGTCGCCGCGCAGGCCGCGAAGCTGCCCTGACGCACGGAGCGACGAGGCCCTGACGCCGGCGGTCCGCCGGCGCCAGGGCATCTTTCGGTTACGCGGGACCGGGGCCGGGCTCACCGGGTTCCGTCAACCGGCCGGCCCCGTGCTGCGACACCCAGGTGAACTCGCCCGGCCGGCACAGCTCCACCCGTACACCGGGATCGGCGCCCCGGACGTTCAGATGGTGGCCGGTGCTGAACACCACGCGAAGCGAACCACTCCTGAAGGCGACGGCGGACAGCACCGTCGCCCCCACCAGCGTGTCCGTCTCACCGGCCGGCAGGTCGACGGGCGCGGGAGCGGTGGCCGGGCCGTGCGTGATGCGCACCGGCCCGACGACCACGAGCCGGGTCCCGCCGCCCAGGGTGAGATCGAGCCGTGAGCCGTCCGGTGCGCCGGTGACGGCGAGCACCGGCGCGGACCTCAGATCCCGCAGGACCCAGCGGCCCCGCCGGGCCCGGCCGGCGGGTACGGGGGATTCCGCCTCAGCGTGAACGTGACGCCTGAAGCGGGCTGCACGCGGACGACCAGGAGGGCAAGGCCCCTTGGACACGTTTCAGGTCCCCATCCGAGTAGTCGGGTGGCACGTCACCGATTCCCTCCACCTCGAGTACGTAGAAGTCCGCCAGATCACCCGCCACCTCCAGCTGCGCGTCCGGATAGAAGGCGAACCTCGCACGAAAGGAATCGTTGAGCCGGTCAGGCGCACTGGACACCACCGTCAGCGCCGTGAGCGGTCCCCGCGCCGTGGGCGAGTTCCACCCGAACGAGTGCAGGCCGCGCACTACAAGCAGCGCAGCGTTCCCTGCTTCGAACTGCAAGGAAGTGCGCAGCTCGAAGAGAAGGGCCGCCGTGGAGGTCAGCTGGCACACCCGGGAGTCGAGCAACTGCGACTCCTGCAGGGCGTCCGCCTCCCACAGGGGGTCCGATTCGGCCGGGTCGAGCCCTGTCGAACGAAACCGTGCCGTGACGAGATCATTGATCGAGATCATGGAATCGGGATGTGGTTGTAGGGATCAGCCTTGCTCACCGTCTGTCCAGTCAGGGGATTGACCGATTGCCCTGCTTTGTTCATGTAGACCACATAGCCGTTGGGGTACTGGTATTTACCGGTGGTGACGGGGTCCATCACTCGGACTTGCGTCACCCGGGGATCGAGACCCTTGGTGCCGGCAGGGATGTCGTAGGACCAGCCCTTACCCGTTGCCACCGGCGTGCCGGTCGCTCCCTTGGGCAGGGGCAGTGATTCTCCACCGGGCCCGGTCACCGATCCGACAGGACAGTCGGTGTTGTGAACGAGGACCGGAGTCCGCTCGGCCAGCACATAGTACGTGTGGATGCCGTTGACGGTGAGGTCATGGGTGGTCCGGCGCTGGGTGTGGCGGGACACCCCGGCGACGGTGAGCACGGATCCGTCGGAGGACCGGAGCCTCATTCCGGGAGTGATGTCGCCCGCGTCGGCCCAGCGCCGCTCGCCGGTGATCCAGAACGGGTGGGTGTCGGTCGCGGTGATCACCGCGGGGCCGCCGCCGGTGCGGAAGACCAGCCGGGTGAAGTGCTTGTCGTCGTAGGTGGTGATGGCGCGCTCGACGCGGCGGGCCTCGGTCCTGCCGGTCACCGGATCGGTGGCGGTCACCAGGTCACCGGGGCGGACCGCCTCGATGGACCGGCTGCTGCCGTCGGCGAGGAGAACCGGAGTCCCGGGCAGGAAGCTGTGGCTCACCGGGCAGGTGGGCGGCTTCTTCTCGTCGGGTTTGGGGTCGTCCTTCTTGGGCTTCTTGGTGTCGTCGAGTTTCTTGGCGGCGTCGTCGAGGGCTTTCTGGGCGTCCTTGACCTTGCCGCGGCTCTTGATGAGTCCCTTGAGCCCGTCGTAGAGGTCGCCGCCGTGCTTCTTCAAGCTCTGGATGAGCTTGTAGGCCTTCTTCCACTTCCAGGGCGCCCCGTACTTCGCGGCGAGTTTCCCGACCGCTCCGCCGACGAGACTCAACAGCACGTTGATCAACGTCTCCGTGCAGGCGCCCATGTCGCCCTTGGTGATGCAGTCCAGTGCGTCGGTGATCCCGAGCTCGTCGGCCAGGATCTTCGCGAGTTCCTTCGCCGCGTCGATCGCCTTGTCGCTGTTGGACTTCTCGTCCTTCTGCGCGTCCTGGAGATCCTTCAGCGCCTTGTCGTACGCGATCTGCTCCGGCGACTTCGGCGACCCGTCAGGATTCTTGTCCGAGGCCGGATCCCCCTGCCCCGGAGCGTTCTGGTCCCCGCCCTGCGCCTGGCTCCCGCTGTCACCACCACAGTTGCCGCCGCCACCGATCCGGCAGACCTGCACACCGATCTTCGCCGTCAGATCAGCACCGATCCCCGTACCCACCAGGGCACCGATGACCGCCACGACCACCAGCGTCAGACCCAGGTACTCCAACGCACCCTGACCCCGGTCCCCCCGCCGCCGCACCACCGGCAACCGCACACCCGTACGCGGCACCGAAGCCCGCGACCATCGGCGCACTCGACGACGCAACTCCCCCATGGATGACATGGTTTTGACCCTAGGGGCGCGAGAGGCCCACCGTCGTGGGCCCCGGGACCCCATCCGTCCGGACCCGGCCGGACTGCGCCACGGCCGCAGGGCCGTCGCTCAGCCGGCCTGCTGGGAGATCCGCACCTGCATGCCGGGCCGCAGCCCCCACTTCGCCATCGCGCCGGCCTCCGACTCGATCACATGCCGGGCCCGCAGCCGGGGCAGGCCGAGCCGCCCGGGCTTCATCGTGTGCACCGCCACCACGTTGAACTTCCGGTCCAGATAGGCCACATCGATCGTGAACCGCATCCGGAAGGAGTGCACGCTCCCGCACGGAGTGATCATCAACGCCCCGTCGATCCCGTCCTGACCGAGCAGCCCACGGCTCCGGTGACGGTACGAGGCCGCGATCCGCAGCGGCACCTCCGTCTCGCCCTCCCCGTCCCGGTCCGTGATCGTCAGCGTTCCTGTTCCATTGCGCCATCGAGCCATGGCCATGACGGTAGCGCCACGTGACGGGCTCTGGGTCCCCAACGGTGTGCAGTGGGCCCCAGGGCCCATGACCGGTGCCCGCGAGCCGCCTAGGGTCGATGATGTGTACGCCATCCTGATAGGGGTCGCCGCCCTCTGGGGAGCCGCGACCGGACTGCTGGTGCCGCGCGCCGCCTACCGGTTCTCCGTCGAGCCGGACGACGCGTGGCGTGACGCCTGCCCCGCCGGCCACCCCCTGACCGGGCCCGCCCGCGGCTGGTTCGGCTCCACGCGCTGCACGACCTGCGCCGAGGTGGGCGCCGCCGTCGCCGTGCGGACGGCCGCCGGGCCGGGGCACGGAGGGCCCGAGCCGGTGGAAGGCGACGAGCCGGAGCCGGCGGGTGACGCGGGCGACGCCCAGGGGCCGGACGCCACACCTGCGCCACCCACCGCACCGCGCCGGAGCGGCCCGCGCTACGCCCCGCACATCGTCGCGCCCGTCGTCACCGCCCTCGCCTGCGCCGTCCTCGCGGCGGCCACCGGCGCACGGCCCGAGCTCGCCGTCTGGCTGCTGCTCACCCCCGTGGGCGTACTCCTCGCGACCATCGACCGCCGGGTCCACCGGCTGCCCGACCAGCTGACCCTGCCGGCCGCGGTGGCAGCCGCCGTACTCCTCGGCCTGGCCGCTCTGCTGCCCGAGCACGGCGGTGCGTGGCTGTCCGCGCTGCTCGGCGGAGCCGTCCTCGGCGCCTTCTACTTCCTGCTCTTCCTCATCAACCCGAACGGGATGGGCTTCGGCGACGTCAAACTCGCCCTGTCCCTCGGCGTGGCCCTCGGCTGGTACGGCTGGGCCGTCGTCTTCGCGGGCGGGTTCGCCGGGTTCCTGTTCGGTGCGGTGTACGGGCTGGGGCTGGTGGTGATGCGGCGTGCCGGGCGCAAGACGGGCATCCCCTTCGGCCCGTTCATGATCGCCGGTGCGCTGCTGGGCATCCTGTTCGGCGCACTGGCCGCCTGAGGCCTCCGGTCGTCCGGTCCTCGCCGGGCCTGCGGGAAATGCGGTCGCGGCCGGTGCTGTCCGGCTGCCACCATTCCCGGATGACCGCACACCCTGATGACGCGCAGGCAGCCGCGACAGCGGAACACGACCGGTTCGAGGCCCTGGTCGCCGAGGCCGACGCCGTCTCCGTGGCCGGCTGGGACTTCTCCTGGCTCGATGGACGGGCCACCGAGGAGCGCCCGTCCTGGGGGTATGCCCGTGCCATGGCGGAGCGCCTCGGCAGGGCGCGTGCGGCGCTGGACATCCAGACCGGGGGCGGCGAGGTGCTCGCCTCCGCGCCGGAACTGCCGCCGCTGACCGTGGCCACCGAGGGGTGGCCGCCGAACATCGCCCGTGCCACCGCCCTGCTGCATCCCCGGGGAGCGGTGGTGGTCGCGGACGAGGACAAGCCTCCGCTGCCGTTCGGCGACGCGGCCTTCGACCTGGTGGTCAGCCGCCATCCGGTGACCACGTGGTGGGAGGAGATCGCCCGGGTCCTGGCCCCCGGAGGCACGTACTTCTCGCAGCAGGTCGGCCCGGCCAGCGTCTTCGAACTCGTCGAGTACTTCCTCGGCCCGCAGCCGCCGGAGGTACGCGCCGGACGCGACCCCGAACAGGCACGTGCAGCGGCCGAGGCGGCCGGTCTCGACGTCGTCGACCTGCGGATGGAGCGACTGCGTACCGAGTTCCTCGACATCGGCGCCGTCGTCTACTTCCTGCGCAAGGTGATCTGGATGGTGCCCGGTTTCACCGTCGACGCGTACCGGACACAACTCGCCGCGCTGCACCACCGGATCGAGACCGAGGGGCCGTTCGTCGCCCACACCACCCGCTTCCTGATCGAGGCCCGCAAACCCGGGTGAGCCCGAACACCCTTCCCGCGCCCGAAGGATGGCACCCTGGGGGCTGAACGCACCGGGAAGGAGCAGGCCATGAGGGTCGGCAACGAGGAGCAGGCGGCGCGCGGCCCGCGGCAGGGGAACGCCGAATGGCTCGCAGGCGCCCGGATCGTCGGCGTCCTCGGCATCTTCTACCGGCCCGAGGGGCGTATGGGGGAGCCGGAGGCCGTCGCCTTCCTGCTGGACGACGGCCAGTCCGTGCTCCTGACCTGCGCGTCCGACGGCAGCCTGCACGTGGGCGCCGGAACCTGGCCGCACCTTCCCGACTGGTGCGTACCGGCCGCCCAGTGGGAGTACGCGGCGATGGCACGGCTGCCGCAACCGCCCGACGGCGGCTGGACGGTGCTGCGCACCGAGGAGCGCAGGGACGAGCGCGGCGAGGTGGACGAGGCCGTCATCCGCTGCGAGGGCGGCCGCTTCGTGGTGACGGGCGGCGACACCGTGGGCATCCGCTTCACCCGGGGCCACCGGGGCGCGGCCGCGACGACGTGACTGCGGGCCGCGGCGGAGCCCTCGGGCCTGTCGTCGAACTGGCGTCCGCCGTGCGACGCTCTAGCCCGGTGCGCGGCCGAGGCGTACCGGACGCCCCAGTCGGACCGGTACGCCGGGGGAGTACAGCACGCTGACCGGGGCGCCGCGCGGGGCGGTCAGGCCCGCGGCCTCGATCAGGTTCTCCTCGCAGCGGAGGAGCTCGGCGCGGTGCAGCGGCCAGCGCGGGTGGTCGTTGGGCAGGTAGGCGGTACCGCCGAGGAACGGGTTGTGCAGGCCCCAGCGGGCTGTCAGGAAGTACTCCAACTCCGTGGGGGCCTCGATGCGTTCGCCGGTGCGTACGGTGATGCGGCTGTGGGCTCCGCGAGGGCCGGGCAGACGGCGCGAGCTGGTGTAGGTGAGGGTGTCGCCGGCCGTCTCGACGCTCATCCGGGACCACACGTACGGCAGCCGGAAACCGATGCGGCCCATGGCCACCGGAAGCAGCCGCGACGCGTCCATCGAGCGGAAGACGACCCCGCGTCGCCCCTGGGCGTCGACCGAGTACAGCCGGACGTTGGTTTCGGGAAACGAACCGAGATAGGGCACGCCCGGCAGCCCGAGCCATCCGACCCGGTGCATCCGGAAGGCCACCAGCCCGACGTAGGTGACCCCGTCGACCGTGTCGGGAACGGTTCCTTCGGGCAGCAGCCCGGCCACCTCCGCCGGATCGGCCGCCCAGTGGATGAAGCAGAGATCGAGCCACTGCTGCGTGAGGAGGGGGCGGCGCAGGGCAACCGGAGCGTCGGGGGTGAGGGGCGCGGGCGTCGTCACGGGCCAAGAGTGACACGGGCGTCCGGCGTCGCGTCCGGCGCGCCGTGCGGGCTCCGGGCACCGTGCGGAGGGTCCGGCCGGACCCGGCCGTATCCGCACGGGACCCGCCGCGTCCGTACGGGCCCGCCCGCGTCAGCCGCCGACCGTCCGTACGGGCCCGCCCGCGTCAGCCGCCGACCTACGCGTGGCCGCCGACCGTCACCCTTCCCACCGTCAGTTCCGGCTTCCCCTCCATCACCTCGCCCACCCGCACCACCTGCTGCTCCAGTTCCCTGAGCTGTCCGGCCGTCAGCGGGGACAGCGGCTCCACCGTCACCGCGATCCGCCGGCCCGAGCGGCGCTGGTGCCACACCCCCGCCACGGTGCCGTCCACCAGCAGCACGGGGAAGTTCCCCGCCTGGCCGCCCGCCAGCGCCCGGGTGTACGCCGCGCCGGGGAAGAGCCGCTCGCGGGGCTGGGAGGCGATGACGAACGCGTCGAAGTAGGGGAGCAGCCGCACGCCGCGTACCGGCCGCGAAGGGAACGCGGTGTCACCCGCCACCACCCAGGCGGAGCTGCCGTCCTCGTGCGCCACCTCCTCGATCTCCCCGTCCGCCGCGAGTCCGGCGAACAGGTCCGAGGCCCAACGGCCGGGTGCGGCGAGCCATTTGGCGAAGTTCTGCGGGGTGGCGGGGCCGTACGCGTGCAGATAGCGGCCGACGAGCGCGGCGAGCGCCGGTGGTCCGTCGAGCGGGGTGACGTCCGGGCGGGTGTAGGTGACCTTGCGGCCGCGGTCCGGGCCGAAGCAGAGGACCCCGCGATGCGACGCCAGATGGGTGACCTGCCGCCAGCGCGGCCACAGGGTCTGGAAGGCGGGCATTACCGGCTCACCGGCCCAGGCCCCGGCGCGGGCGACGACCGCCTCCGTGAGTTCGTCGACGGTCAGTTCCGCCCCGGTCAGCGCGTCGGCGATCGCGGACAGCACCTCCTCGGTCTGCTCCGGCGTCATCCGCACCCCTTCCGGCTGGGTGGTGCGGCCCGCCGGGAGGGCGGACAACGCTCCGGTCCACAGCGGGAGTTCGGCGGCCGACACCAGATGGACCGTGCCGCGCGGCCCGAACGTCTTGATCAGCGTCCGGTCCGTCCACAGGGCCTTGCGCACGTCGGCGCGGGTCAGTTCCCGGCTCCGCAGGCCCACGGAGAGCTCGGCGGCGGACAGGACCTGTGCGTGCGCGGCGGGCATCGACTCGACCACGGCGGACGGCGGGCCGGCGAGCGGTTCCGTCAGGCCCTGGCGGTCCAGCCGGCGGGCGTTCGCTCCGGTCCACGTCACGGTTGCGCTCGGCGTCGTCATGAACCGAAAACTATCGGGCCATCAGGTCAGGTCCTGTCCCAATGGCCCAGCCGTTTATGACCCTGCGTGAGACCGAAGGCCGGCCGTGGAGGACGCGGGGCTCCGGCCGGCGCGACCGGAATGTGCACATCCTGTGTACGTCCTGCGGGCGTGTTCGATGTCAACACGGCGCCTGCGGGCGTCCGTGCAGCTCACAGGCCTGTGGAGCGCCGCAATCCGCGTCCGCAGCGGAGTCCCGCACATTCGGAGAGTAATTATTTCGCGGCGTGGCACGCAGCAGCACTTACGAAGGGTTATGGTGGAAACCCCCCCTCGGGCCGGTCCGTACCCCCCCCCACGGACCGGCCCGTTTTTTCTGCCCCGGTACGGCCGGGCCCGTCCCGCAGACGCGGTCGTGCAGGGCCCCGGCCGCCCGTTCGGGCCGTTCCGTCAGCCCCGTCCGGCCCAGATGTTGGTGCCCGCGGTGTCCACGGCGAAGGTGTCGATCTCCTTCAACTCCTCGGCGGACAGCGGCGGACCGGCCAGCGCCGCGACGTTCTCCTCCAGCTGTGCCACGCTCGACGCGCCGATCAGGGCCGACGTCATACGGCTGTCGCGCAGCACCCACCGGATGGCCAGCTGGGCGAGCGACTGGTCCCGGCGGCGCGCGATGTCGTTCAGCCCGTTCAGCCGGCGGACCACCTCGTCCGAGAGCAGGTCCGGGTCGAGGGACTTGCCCTGCGTGGCACGCGAGCCCTGCGGGATCCCCTTCAGGTACTTGCCGGTCAGCAGACCCTGGGCGAGCGGCACGAAGGAGATGCAGCCCATACCGGCCGCCTCCAGGGTGTCGAGCAGTCCGTCGTCCTCGGTCCAGCGGTTGATCATCGAGTAGGACGGCTGGTGGATCAGGGCCGGCACACCCATCTCCCGGAGCAGCCGGGCCGCCTCGGCGGTCTGCTCGGAGTTGTACGAGGACACCCCCACGTACAGCGCCTTGCCCTGCTGCACGGCGGAGGCCAGCGCCCCCATCGTCTCCTCCAGCGGAGTGTCCGGGTCGAAGCGGTGCGAGTAGAAGATGTCGACGTAGTCCAGCCCCATCCGCTTCAGCGAGGCGTCGAGCGACGACAGCAGGTACTTGCGCGAGCCCCACTCCCCGTACGGGCCGGGGTGCATGTCGTACCCCGCCTTGGTGGAGATGATCAGCTCGTCGCGGTAGGGGGCGAAGTCCTGCCCGAAGATCTTCCCGAAGTTGAGCTCGGCGGAGCCGGGCGGCGGGCCGTAGTTGTTGGCCAGGTCGAAGTGGGTCACGCCGAGGTCGAAGGCGCGGCGCAGGATGGCGCGCTGCGAGCCGAGCGTGCGGTCGTCGCCGAAGTTGTGCCAGAGGCCGAGCGAGACGGCCGGGAGCTTGAGGCCGCTGCGGCCGGTGCGCCGGAACTCCATGGAGTCGTAGCGCGTGGCGTCGGCCCGGTAGGGGGAAGAGGAATCAGTCACGTTCTCTCCTATCACGGACGTGCGACAGGCCGGCTATCACGGACTTGTGACAGGCCGGGTTGGGCCCGCGAGCCGCCTGCGCAGTAATGTGGCCGCTTCGGGACTGCCACGGCACGGCGGGGCGATCGCCCCCTTCCGGTGCGGCGATCCCCAGGTGGACGACCCCGGACCCCGGGCCGAGGGGCGGGCGTGCCCGCACGGAACCGAGAGGTGGACTCAGTGAACTTGCGCGACCTGGTGTACGGGCTCTACGCACGCCGGGTGGAGGCCCGCCTCGATCACGCCCAGGTGCCCAAGCACATCGGTGTCATCCTCGACGGGAACCGGCGCTGGGCGAAGGCGTCCGGCGGCACCGCGGCGCAGGGGCACCAGGCCGGTGCGGACAAGATCAAGGAGCTCCTCGGCTGGTGCAGTGAGACGGACGTCGAGGTCGTCACGCTCTGGATGCTCTCCACGGACAACTTCGACCGGCCCGAGTCCGAGCTCATCCCGCTCCTCGGCATCATCGAGAACACCGTGCGGGACCTGGTGGCGGACGGGCGCTGGCGCGTCCACCACGTCGGCACGCTCGACCTGCTGCCCGCGCACACCCAGACGGTCCTCAAGGAGGCCGAACAGGCCACCGTGGGCGTCGACGGGATACTGGTCAACGTCGCCGTCGGCTACGGCGGGCGCCAGGAGATCGCCGACGCCGTGCGCTCCCTGCTGCTGGACCACTCCGAGAAGGGCACCTCCTTCGAGGACCTGGCGGAGATCGTCTCCACCGACCTCATCTCCGAGCACCTCTACACCCGGGGACAGCCGGACCCCGACCTGGTGATCCGCACCAGCGGCGAGCAGCGTCTCTCGGGCTTCATGCTCTGGCAGAGCGCGCACTCCGAGTACTACTTCTGCGAGGTCTTCTGGCCGGCGTTCCGCCGCGTCGACTTCCTCCGGGCCCTGCGCGACTACGCGGCCCGTCACCGCCGCTACGGCGGCTGAGAGGCCCCGGCCCGTCCGCGGGCCTGTGAAGCTTCCCCCGGAAGTGGCCAGGTCGGCATGGCTTGGCGTGTTCGAGGGCATACCCCTGACAGGTCGACGTCCGGTCACCAACCAGGCGGACGTCGTGTCCAAGTGAGCGGCATGGAGTCCGTTCGCCCGGGAGGCCCTTTGCACACGAAGGACCGTACATACAGTGCGGCCGACGCGGAGGGCCGGCGCTCGGCCCGCGCAAGGTGGCCGGAGCCCGGCCCGTCCTCTCCCATTGGGATGCTCCGCGACGCCGTCGCACCCCAACCTCGTCCGAGGGGGTACGTCCTTCCGTGGTGACCAGCACAAAGCGCCGCATGCCCGACAGGCGCACCTATGTTCTCGACACCAGCGTCCTGCTGGCCGATCCGAACGCCATGGCCCGATTCGACGAGCACGAAGTCGTGCTCCCGATCGTCGTGGTCACGGAACTGGAGGCCAAACGGCACCACCCCGAACTCGGGTACTTCGCCCGGCAGGCCCTGCGCCTGCTGGACGACTTCCGGGTCCGGTACGGCCGGCTGGATGCCCCGATCCCCCTCGGGGATCTGGGCGGGACGCTGCGCGTCGAACTCAACCACTCCGATCCCGGCGTCCTTCCCGCCGGCTACCGGTTGGGGGACAACGACTCACGGATTCTCGCGGTCGCACGCAATCTCCAGGCCGAGGGGTACGACGTCACGGTCGTCTCCAAGGACCTGCCCCTGCGCATCAAGGCCTCGTCGGTCGGCCTCCTCGCCGAGGAGTACCGGGCGGAACTCGCCATCACCGACTCCGGCTGGACCGGGATGTCCGAACTGTCCCTCCCCGCCGAACAGGTGGACCTGCTCTTCGCCGAGGAGACGCTGTACGTCCCCGAGGCCGCCGAGCTGCCCGTGCACACCGGCCTGGTCCTCCAGTCCGAACGGGGCAAGGCGCTCGGCCGGGTGACACCCGAGGGCAACGTCCGGCTCGTCCGGGGCGACCGGGAGGCCTTCGGCATCCACGGCCGCAGCGCCGAGCAGCGCATCGCCCTGGAGCTGCTCCTGGACCAGGACGTCGGCATCGTGTCGCTGGGCGGCAGGGCCGGCACCGGAAAGTCGGCGCTGGCGCTCTGCGCGGGCCTCGAAGCGGTGCTGGAGCGCGGCCAGCACAAGAAGGTGATGGTCTTCCGTCCGCTGTACGCGGTCGGCGGGCAGGAGCTCGGCTATCTCCCCGGCAGCGAGGCCGAGAAGATGAGCCCCTGGGCCCAGGCCGTCTTCGACACCCTGTCGGCCGTCTCCGGCCGCGAGGTGATCGAGGAGGTGCTGGGACGCGGCATGCTGGAGATCCTGCCGCTCACCCACATCAGGGGCCGCTCCCTCCACGACGCCTTCGTGATCGTCGACGAGGCCCAGTCGCTCGAACGGAACGTCCTGCTGACCGTGTTGTCCAGAATCGGGGCAAATTCCCGGGTGGTGCTCACGCATGACGTGGCCCAGCGGGACAACCTCCGGGTCGGCCGGTACGACGGCGTGGTCGCCGTGGTCGAGAAGCTGAAGGGGCATCCGCTCTTCGCGCATGTGACGCTCACGCGTTCGGAGCGTTCCCGTATCGCCGCACTGGTGACCGAAATGCTGGAGGAAGGCCAGATCTGATACGGCTTGGGACAGTTGATGCCGCCCGGCGAGCGAAGGAGCTTAGCCGGGCGGCATCGTGTTGCGGCACCATTTCCGTGATTCACGTGCTCCAAACGGGGTGTGAGCTTTCACACGCAACAGAGAATTGCTTCCCGGCGTCCCGTTCCGGCAGAGTCTTGCTTCCGTCAGGCCCCGCATACGGCACACCGGCACCTCCAGAGGTGCCACGCACCACACAACTCAACAACCGCCGTCCGTATGCCGCCCGCGAGCACCACGCGGCGCTCCCTCCGGGGAGTGCCCACCGGGCCCGTGCCTCCCGTGACCCAAGCAGTAGGGAGGCCAGTGTCCAGGGGCACGATTGCGCCCGCGAGGTCACCTAAGCGGGCGATGCTGGAAGGACACCGTGTGAGCCGGATCTCGGTCCGGGGGTTCGCCGTGGCATCAGCCACAGCGGTAACCACCGTTGGCGCCGTCGTGGGCGTTGCAGCAGGCAGCACTCCCGCTGTTGATGACAACAACTTCGAGGCGACCGCAGCCGACACCACGCTGCTCGCAGACATCCCCGCGGGCCAGCAGGCCCAGGTGCAGACCGCATCGCTGACGCAGCAGGCCGACGCCCAGGCGTCCGCGGCCGACGCGACGGCGAAGAAGTCCGCCGAGGAATCAGCCCGTGTGCAGGCCGCCAAGGACGCCAAGTCCAAGAAGGCGGCGGCCGAGGACAGGCTGGAGCAGGAGCGCAAGGAGAAGGCGGAGGCCGCCGAGCGCGCCAGCCGCTCCGAGGTCCGCAGCGCCTCGGCGTTCGCGACGCAGGGCTCGTACAGCGTGGCCGACGTCCAGGCGATGGCTCGTCAGATGATCCCCGGCGACCAGTTCCAGTGCTTCAGCAACATCGTGAACCACGAGTCGAGCTGGAACTACCGGGCGAGCAACCCGTCCTCCGGCGCCTACGGCCTCGTCCAGGCGCTGCCCGGGTCGAAGATGGCGTCCGCCGGTGCCGACTGGCAGACCAACCCGGCCACCCAGATCAAGTGGGGCCTGAGCTACATGGACGGCCGTTACGGCAGCCCGTGCGGTGCCTGGTCCTTCTGGCAGGCCAACCACTGGTACTAGAACCTTCTGAGGTTCAGGTCTCAACCTCACGAAGCCCCTCGCCGTCCTACGGTGGGGGGCTTCGCACGTGTACGGTCGGGCGGAACCGTTTCCCGGGGGAGCGGTGGGGAGAACGGACGGGGGTAGAGGAACCGTTATGTCGAAACTGCCGGGGTGGCTCGGACAACTGGGTGGCGAACTGACCAGGCTGGGTGAGCGCCTGGACGAACGGCGGGCCGCATCGGCGGCCGAGGACGACGTGGTGGCGCACGACGAGACGCCGGTGCCGGCGAGGACCGCCGCACGCCCCTCCGAGGCCGCCACCGACCACGTACCTCCGCCGCCCGCGTACGCTCCCTCCGTCTCCGCACGCCCTGACCCGGTCGCCGCCATCCCCTGGGGGATGCGGGTCGCGGCCGAGGCCGGCTGGCGGCTGCTGGTGCTCGCCGGGACCCTCTGGGTGCTCATGCGGGTCATCAGCGCGGTACAGCTGGTGGTGCTGGCGTTCGTCGCCGCGCTGCTCGTCACCGCGATGCTCCAGCCGACCGTCGCCCGGCTGAAGCGGTACGGGCTGCCGCGGGGACTGGCCACCGCGGTCACGGCGGTCCTGGGCTTCGTCATCATGGGCCTGGTCGGCTGGTTCGTGGTCTGGCAGGTCATGGACAACATCGACACCCTCTCCGACAAGGTGACCACCGGGATCGACGATCTGAAGAACTGGCTGCTGGACAGCCCGTTCCATGTGACCGACAAACAGATCAACGACATAGCGAAGAACCTCAGCGACACCGTCGGCACCAACACGGAGGCCATCACCTCGGCCGGACTGCAGGGCGTCACCGTGATGGTGGAGCTGCTCACCGGAATGCTGCTGGCGATGTTCTCCACGCTCTTCCTGCTGTACGACGGCAAGCGCATCTGGCACTGGGTGCTCAGGCTCGTCCCCGCGCAGGCCCGACCGGGCGTCGCGGGCGCCGGCCCCCGCGCCTGGCGGACGCTGACCGCCTATGTGCGGGGCACGGTGATAGTCGCCCTGATCGACGCCATCTTCATCGGCCTCGGCATCTTCTTCCTCGATGTGCCGATGGCCGTGCCGCTGGCCGTCTTCATCTTCCTCTTCGCCTTCATCCCACTCGTCGGAGCGGTGGTGTCCGGGGCGCTGGCGGTGGTCGTCGCACTCGTCACCCAGGGTGTGTTCACGGCGCTGCTGGTGCTGGCCGTGGTGCTGGCGGTGCAGCAGATCGAGGGGCACATCCTGCAGCCGTTCATCCTGGGCCGCGCGGTGCGGGTGCATCCGCTGGCCGTGGTGCTCTCGGTCGCCGCGGGCGGCATGATCGCCGGCATCGGGGGAGCCGTCGTCGCGGTGCCGCTGGTCGCGGTGACCAACACGGTGGTCGGCTATCTGCGGACGTACGGGCAGGAGGAGTCCCGCCGTCACTCGCCACCGCCGCACGGTTCGACCTCGCTGGACGCGGCACCGAAGCCGGCGCCCGGCTCGCCGCCGGAGGAGTTCGACGACGGCAGCGACCAGGAGCCGGCCGCGGACGAGCCGCAGAAGGCGTGAACGCCTGAACGGACACAGAAGAAGGGCCCCTCGGACGGTCGGTCGTCCGGGGGGCCCTTCTCGTATCAGGGGTACTGCGGGTGCTACTCGGCGAGGACTGCCTCGGCTTCGAGGGTCACACCGACCGCCTGGATCACCGAGGCGATCTTGACGGCTTCCTGAATGGTCTCACGGTCCACGCCGGCCTTGCGCAGCACCTGCTCGTGGGAGTCCAGGCACTGACCGCAGCCGTTGATCGCCGAGACGGCGAGCGACCACAGCTCGAAGTCGACCTTCTCCACGCCCGGCTTGCCGATCACGTTCATCCGCAGCCCGGCCCGGAGGTTGCCGTACTCGGGGTCCGACAGCAGGTGCCGGGTCCGGTAGAACACGTTGTTCATCGCCATGATGGCGGCGGCCGACTTCGCGGCGGTGTACGCCTCCGCGGAGAGGTTGGCCTTCGCCTCCGGCTCCAGCTCGCGCAGCACCTTTGGCGAGCGCGAGGCGATCGCGCAGGCGAGGACGGTGCCCCACAACTGCTGCTGCGGGAGCTCGCTGTTGCCGATGACCGAGCCGAGGTTCAGCTTCAGGTCCTTGGCGAAGTCCGGAACGGCGGCCTTCAGTTCGTCGAGTGCCATGTCGCTGTCAGCTCACTCGCCCGAGAGGAGCGCGACCGGGTCCAGGGTGTTCTCGCCCTTGGTCCAGTTGCAGGGGCACAGCTCGTCGGTCTGCAGGGCGTCGAGGACCCGCAGGACCTCCTTGGGGTTACGGCCCACGGAACCGGCGGTCACCATCGTGAACTGGATCTCGTTGTTCTGGTCGACAATGAAGACGGCGCGCTGGGCGAAGCCGTCCTCGCCCTCGATGCCGAGGTCACGCATGAGCTCGTGCTTCGAGTCGGCCAGCATCGGGAAGGGCAGGTCGGTCAGGTCCGGGTGGTCCTTGCGCCAGGCGTGGTGCACGAACTCGGAGTCACCGGAGAAGCCGAGGATCTGGGCGTCACGGTCGGCGAACTCCTCGTTCAGCTTGCCGAACGCGGCGATCTCGGTGGGGCAGACGAAAGTGAAGTCCTTGGGCCACGCAAAGATGACCTTCCACTGACCCTCGTAGGTCTTGTGGTTGATCTGCTCGAACTCCTTGCCGCTCTCCAGCGAAACACAAGCGGTCAGGTCGAACTCGGGGAACTTGTCACCGACAGTGAGCACGCGCTCTCCTTGCAGCGTAGGAATTCCCTTTTTGGGGGAGTTCCTGAGGGTTGGACGATGTCCACCTTGGCACAGAGTGCATTGATCGCGGAAATAGCTACACTCGGTCGTGATGATCGGAGGTGCCTATCAGTGGCCCAGAGTAATCAGGGCATCAGGCCCAAACAGCCCAGCCTCTCGCAGCTGCGCGCCTTCGCGGCCGTGGCGGAGTATCTGCACTTCCGGGACGCGGCGGCCGCAATCGGGATGAGTCAGCCCGCGCTCTCCGGAGCGGTGTCCGCGCTGGAGGAGGCACTGGGTGTCCAGCTCATCGAGCGTACGACGCGCAAGGTGCTGCTCTCGCCCGCGGGGGAGCGGCTCGCGGTGCGGGCGCGGGCCGTCCTGCATGCCGTGGGCGAGCTGATGGAGGAGGCCGAGGCGGTCCGCGCGCCCTTCACCGGGGTGCTGCGGCTCGGGGTGATCCCGACCGTCGCCCCGTATCTGCTGCCGACCGTGCTCCGGCTGGTCCACGACCGCTACCCGGAGCTCGACCTCCAGGTGCACGAGGAGCAGACCTCCTCGCTGCTGGACGGACTGGCCGCGGGGCGACTGGACCTGCTGCTGCTCGCCGTCCCGCTCGGGGTGCCGGGTGTGACGGAACTCCCGCTCTTCGACGAGGACTTCGTGCTGGTCATGGAGCGCGACCACTGGCTCGGCGGACGGCAGGACATCCCGCGCGAGGCGCTGCGCGAGCTGCCGCTGCTGCTGCTCGACGAGGGGCACTGCCTGCGCGACCAGGCGCTCGACATCTGCCGTGAGGCGGGGCGTACGGAGGGCGCGCCGGTCACCACGACCGCGGCCGGGCTCTCCACGCTGGTGCAGCTGGTGGCCGGGGGGCTCGGGGTGACGCTGCTGCCGCGGACCGCGGTGACCGTCGAGACCGCCCGCAACGAGGCGCTGACGACCGGGTACTTCGCGGAACCGGCCCCCGCGCGGCGGGTGGCGCTGGGGATGCGCACCGGGGCGGCCAGGCACGAGGAGTTCGAGGAGTTCGCGGCGGCGCTGCGCGGGGCGATGGAGGCGCTGCCGGTACGCGTGGCGACGGCCGGCCGGACCTGAACCACGGTCCGGCCGGCCGTCGGGCCCGGCCTACTCGCTGCGCAGCCCGTCGGGACGCATCAGGCGCCACAGCACGGGCAGCGACAGCAGGGTGACCAGCAGGATGAGCGAGGCGCCCGCCCCCGCCAGCGGCAGGAACAGCCACCAGTCGGACACCTGTTTGCCGACCATCCAGCACAGGGCGGCGCCGAGCCCGAGGCCGCCGGCCACCGCCACCGCGAGCCCGATGACCACCGGGATCGCGGCCTGCCACAGCACCGACCAGCCGAGGGTGGTCCGGCGGGTGCCGAAGGCGACCAGGACCGACAGCAGCCGCTTGCGTTCGCGCAGCTGCTCCAGCTGGGAGACCAGCATGGACACGGCGATCAGCAGCAGGGTGGCGGTCGCGCCGACCTGGAGACCGGTCTGGACGCTCTCGTACTGCCGGTCACGTTCGATCGAGGTCAGGGTGCCCAGGCGCATGCCCGGATCGATGCGCGCCGCCGTGTTGCGTACGTACTCGGCGGCGTCCGGGACGGTCTCGTCGATGCGGATCTGCGCGACGGTCTCGGCCGACGGCAGGGTCCGCGCGTCGATCGCCCCGGGCGTGACCAGGATGCCCGAGTGCTCCTCGCCGAGCGGATCGGTGCGGGCCATGACCGTCCGGGAGTCGGCCGGCAGCGTCCAGTGCAGCGGCTTGCCCGGACCGTAGGAGTCGAACTCCACGACCTTGCCCTTGCGGGCGGTCTGGTCGACCCAGCCGGCTTGGCCCTTGTCCTCGGGGTGGGCGACGAAGGTGTCGCCGTCCCGGCAGGACGTGATCCGGGCGAGCTCGCGCAGGGTCGCGCAGTCCCCGACGGTGAACGAGGTGGTGGGCTGGATCTCGTCGTCCGTGTACTTTCCCGGCTTGGTCGCGTACGCCTCTACGGTGCCGATGACCTGGGTGACGCCCTTGGTGGCACGGAACTCCTTGATCGTGTGCAGGGCGGCGTCGCCTCTGACGATCTCGGAGTGGCTGTAGAACTGGGCGCGGGACGGGTCCTGGCCGGTGATCCGGTTGAAGTCGTCGTTCATCGCGGCGAACAGCATCTGCAGGGCCACCGCACCGGCCACGGCGACGGTGACGCCGCTGACCGCGCGGGAGGCCGCACCGCTGCTCAGCTGGAGCCGGCGGGTGGCCAGCTGCCAGGGGACCGGGCCGCCGCGCAGCCGCCCGACACAGGCCTCGACCAGCCAGGGCAGGAGCAGGGCCAGTCCGACGAGGATCAGCACCGCGCCTCCGGCGATCGGATACGGGTTGACGACGGTGTACTCGTCGATCCTGCCGCCGAGTCCGAAGACCGCGAGCCCGGCGACCGGCAGCAGCAGGCGCCACCAGAGGCGGCGCCCCCGGTTGCGGCCGTTGCGTACGACGCCGAGCGGCTCGATGACCACGGAGCGCATCGCCGTCAGGGTGACGAGCACCGCGGTGAGCGGGACGGCGAGGGCGATCAGGACGCACAGCCGGGCGTCGGGGGCCAGGTCGGAGGGGAAGGCGCTGACGTCCCAGATCTCGACGAGGCCGACGAATTGGCGCCCCGTCAGGAACATGGCCAGTCCGATGACGAGGCCGAGCACCGCGCCGAAGAGTGCCTCACCGGCCGCGATCCGGCGGGTCATCCGGATGTCCGTACCGACCAGGCGCAGGGCGGCGAGCCGGCGGTCGCGGCGGTCGCCGCCGAAGCGCACGGCGGTGGCGATGAAGATGGCCACGGGGGCCAGCAGCACCACGCAGACCATGATGATCAGCACGAGGAGGATCGGTGGCATCGGGTCGGAGGGTCCGGGGTCGCCGTATCCGGCGATCCGGTGGCCGCCCGACGCGCTGGTCAGGGTGTCACTGCCCGCGTAGAACCACAGTTCGCCGGGCGAGCGCAGCCCCGCGTCCGCGATCGTGCCGGCCACCTTGTAGGGCAGGCGCTCCCTGAGCAGCTCGTTCTCGGGGGAGTCGAGGATCTTCTTGAGGGCGGGCGAGACCGCCATCTCGCCGGGGGCGGGGAAGGAGCCGATGCCCGGGGGGATGACCGGGTGGCCGCCGTCCGCGCGCATCAGGAAGCCTGTGATGGTGCGGCCGCGGTACTCGGTGCTCGCCTCGATGCGCAGGACCGTGCTGTCGGACTTCTTGGCCTGCGCGTCGGGGGACTCCGAGATCTTGGTCTCGGAGCGGGCCTGGTCACGTGCGGACCGCGCGTCGAGCATGTGCGGAACGGAGGCGGCGGTGAGCAGCAGTGCCACGCCCAGGCCCACGCCGACCGCGGTGAGCAGCGTGCGGATCCAGCCCTCGCGGCCGCCGCCGGCGGCGAACCGGATGCCGAGGCCGAGGTCGCGCAGCCAGGCGGCGGCACGTGACGGGGGTTCGGGAGGACGCGCCGGGCCGGCCGGGGGCCGCTTCTGGTCGAGCAGGGTCATACGGCGTGCTCCAGGTCGCGGGCCCGGCCGTCGCGGACGGTGATGTCGCGGTCGGAGTAGGCGGCGACGCGGGCCTCGTGGGTCACGAGCACCACGGCGACGTGGGAGGAACGGGCGGCGTCGGTGAGCAGTCGCATGACGCGTTCGCCGTTGAGTGAGTCCAGGGCGCCGGTCGGCTCGTCGGCGAAGATCACCTTCGGCGACGCGGCCAGGGCGCGTGCCACGGCGACGCGCTGGCCCTGGCCTCCGGACACCTCGCCGGGACGCTTGGCGCCGATGTCGTCGACCTCCAGGCGCTCCATCCACTCCAGGGCGGTGCGTTCGGCGGCCTTGCGGCGGGTGCCGTTCAGCCGCATCGGCAGGGCGACGTTCTCCACGCAGGTCAGCTCCGGGACGAGCTGGCCGAACTGGAACACGAAGCCGAACTCGCTGCGGCGCAGGGCGCTGCGCTCGGCGTCGGACATCGTGGAGAGCTCGCGTCCGGCGTAGGTGATGCTGCCGGAGTCCGGGGTGATGATGCCGGCGAGGCAGTGCAGCAGGGTGGACTTGCCGGAGCCGGAGGGGCCCATCACGGCGACGACCTCGCCGGGGTGGACGGAGAACGAGGCGCCGTCGAGCGCGGGGGTCGGCCCGTAGGCCTTGTGCAGATCGTGGGCGGCGAGCAGGGAGCCGGCGGGAATCACGGGGCCACCACCTTCGCGAGCTGGCCGAGTCGCGCGGCGGTGAGTTCCAGCCAGCGCAGATCGGCTTCGAGATGGAACAGGGCGTGGTCGCAGATCAGCTGGTCGGCGAGGTCGCCCTGCCGCTTGCGGTCGGTGAGGATACGCATCATGCGCAGGTGCTCGGAGCGCTGGGTGTCCAGCACGTCGGCGGCGCTGCGGCCGGTGAGCATGGCCAGGACGACCTTGGTGTACAGCGTCGACTGGAGGTACGGCTCCGGCTTCTCGGGCTGTGCGAGCCAGGAGGCGACATCGGTGATCCCGGCGTCGGTGATGGCGTAGCGCTTGCGTTCCGGGCCGCCGTCGGTCTCCACGCCGTCGACCTCGACGAGGCCGTTCTTGAGGAGGCGGGACATCGTCGAGTAGACCTGTCCGTAGTGCAGGGGACGGTCGTGCCCGAACTTCTCGTCGAAGGCCCGCTTGAGGTCGTAGCCGTGACGGGGGCCGGACTCCAGGAGCCCGAGCAGGGTGTGGCCGATAGACATACCGAGGACTGTACACGGTGTGTATACCTGGCGTGTATACCGGTCGGCGGGGAGCGTCGGGCCAGTGGTCGGGGCCGCGACGGCCCCGGCGGGCCGTCCGGTCATCCGGTCGCGCGGCTCGCCGGCGGCCTTGCGCGGATCACTCCGGGTCCGGCGTCTCCGGAGCCTTCGGCGGGCGCCCCCGGCGCGGGATCGGTGCCGCACCGCCGGGCAGCCGGCCCGCTTCGGCGAGCGCCCGCCGCAGCAGGAACTCGATCTGCGCGTTCGCGCTGCGCAGCTCGTCCGAGGCCCAGCGCGCCAGCGCGTCGTGCACGGCCGGGTCCAGCCGCAGCAGCATCTGCTTGCGCTGCTGCGGCCCGGACTGCGGCGCGCGGCGCCGCGGGGTCTGATCCGTCACTGGTAGAGCGTGCCCGTGTTGAGGACCGGCTGCACCGCGCGGTCGCCGCACAGCACCACCATCAGATTGCTGACCATGGCCGCCTTCCGCTCGGGGTCGAGCTCGACGAGGTCCTGCTCGGTGATCCGGTTCACCGCCATCTCGACCATGCCGACCGCTCCCTCGACGATCAGCTGCCGGGCCGCGACCACCGCTCCCGCCTGCTGGCGCTGGAGCATCGCGGAGGCGATCTCGGGGGCGTACGCGAGGTGGCTGAAGCGGGACTCGATGATCCGTACGCCCGCCGCCTGGACCCGCGCGGTGAGTTCCACGGCGAGCTTCTCGGTGATCTCCTCGGCGTTGCCCCGGAGCGAGAGGCCGCCCTCGTCATGGGCGTCGTACGGGTACTCGATCGCGATGTGCCGGACGGCCGCCTCGGTCTGGGTGGCGACGAACTCCAGGAAGTCGTCGACCTCGAAGAGCGCCTGCGCGGTGTCCTCGACCTTCCAGACGACGATCGCGGCGAGCTCGATCGGGTTGCCGTAGGCGTCGTTGACCTTGAGGACCGCGGTCTCGTGGTTGCGGACCCGGGTGGAGATCTTGCGGCTGGAGGTCAGCGGGTTGATCCAGCGCAGCCCGTCGGTGCGGATCGTGCCCACGTAGCGGCCGAAGAGCTGGATCACCCGCGCCTCGCCCGGTGCGACCATCTTCACACCGCCCATGCAGAAGAACGAGGCGATGGTGAGCAGCACGCCCAGGATGCACAGCGGGACGCCGAGGCCGTTGTTCCCGTTCGACCCGATGACGCCGCCGAGGATGGCGAGGCCGACGCCGACGATCACCCCGATCACGGTCAGCAGGAGGCCGAGGCCGCCCGCGATGCTGTGCGCCCGCGTCTCGCGGACCTGCGGTTCCGGCATCTCCGGCGCGTCCGGAGTGAGGTCGGTCCGCGGTCCGGCCGAAGCGTTCGGGTTGAGCGGTTCAGTCATGGAATCCCCCGTTTCGACTGGCTAGCCATGCGCTAGCAATGTGATTACACATTAATGGTTCTCGCAACCCTGTGCACCCCTCGTGAGTCGGTTCCCATGGGAACGGGTGCTGATTGTCACGTCCGGAAAGTGCGGGATCGCTCGCTTTTTGGCCTTGTGGACGGTGTTAGCTGGCAGGTCCGAGCTGATCCGGTCGAGCAGAGAAACGGGAGCAACACAGCAATGGGTCGAGCGGATGCGCGACGAGCCCAGCGGCACGGGTCGCGGCGGGCCGGGAAGAGCGGCGGCATACGCGGACTCTTCACCTGGCGGAAACTCCTGGGCACGGCCCTCGGTATCTGCCTGCTGGGCATGGGCGCCTTCGCCGTGCTCTACATGATGGTGAGCGTGCCCGAGGGCAACGCCCGGGCCAAGCTGCAGAGCAACATCTACAAGTACTCCGACGGGACCCTGCTGGCCAGGACGGGTGAGGTCAACCGAGAGATCGTGGACCTCTCGCAGGTGCCCAAGGAGGTCCAGATGACCTTCGTCGCCGCCGAGAACAAGTCCTTCTACCAGGACAAGGGCGTCGACTTCAAAGGCACCGCACGCGGTCTGCTGAACACCGTTTCCGGCAAGGGCAAGCAGGGTGGCTCGACCATCACCCAGCAGTACGTCAAGAACTACTACCTCGACCAGGACCAGACGGTCACCCGCAAGCTCAAGGAACTGGTCATCTCGCTGAAGGTGGACCAGAAGCGGAGCAAGGAGGAGATCCTTGCCGGGTACATCAACACCAGCTACTACGGCCGGGGCGCCTACGGCATCCAGGCCGCGGCGCAGGCGTACTACGGCAAGGACGCCAAGGACCTGAACGTCGCCCAGGGCGCCTACCTCGCCGCCCTGCTCCAGGCACCCAGCCAGTACGACTGGGCCGTCGCCGGCCCGAAGGGGAAGGCACTCGTCCAGGAGCGCTGGAACTACGTGCTGAACAACATGGTCGAGGAGGACTGGCTGGACGCGGGCAAGCGCCAGGGCCTCAAGTTCCCGATTCCGCAGGACCCCAAGCCGCTGAACGGGGTCGCGGGACAGAAGGGCTACATCGTCGAGGCGGCCCGCAAGGCGGTGCTGGAGGAGACCGGCCTCAGCAGCGACCAGTTCGACCTCGGCGGCTGGACGATCACCGTCAACATCGACAGGAAGAAGCAGCAGGAGCTGGAGAAGTCGGTCGAGACCAAGCTGATCGACAACCTGGACACGAAGAAGCGCAAGCTCGACCAGGACATCCAGGCCGGTGCCGTCTCGGTGGACCCGAAGTCCGGTGCGGTGCTCGCGCTGTACGGCGGACGCGGCCAGAACGAGCACTGGACGTCGAACGCCACCCGCGCCGACTACCAGCCCGCCTCCACCTTCAAGCCGGTCATCCTCGCCGCGGCCCTCGACCAGGAGTCGGTGACTCAGGACGGTCAGGAGATCACCGCCAACACCCGCTACGACGGCACCAGCAAGCGGCCCGTCGAGGGCAGCGACATCGCCTTCAAGCCGGAGAACGAGGACGACCGGGACTACGGCAGCGTCACCGTCCAGACCGCGATGAACAAGTCCATCAACTCCGTCTTCGCGCAGATGGGCGTGGACGTCGGCATGGACCAGGTGCTGAAGACCGCCGGCGAGCTCGGCATGAACGTGGAGGATCTGGAGGCCGTGCCGGCGCAGACGCTCGGCTCCATGGGCGCGAGCCCGATGGCCATGGCCGGCGTCTACGCCACGCTCGACAACCACGGCAGGAAGGTCACCCCCCAGATCGTGAAGTCGGCCGTGCACCAGGGCGAGGACCCGGTGCAGATGCCCGACGCGGTCGGCGACCAGGTGATCAGCCGCCAGGCCGCGGACTCCGTGACCTCCGTACTGACCGGCGTGGTCGACGACGGTACGGCCCAGGGCTCGGTGCGTAACGCCGACGGGCTGGCCGACCAGGACATCGCGGGCAAGACCGGTACCTCGGACGACAACAAGTCGGCCTGGTTCACCGGCTACACCCCCGACCTCGTCACCTCGGTCGGCCTGTTCGGAGAAGCGGCCTACCCGCGCACCGACGACGACGGCAAGAAGGTGCAGAAGGGCGCGCAGGTGACCCTGAAGGGCGCCGGCGGTGGCGGCCGTGTCAACGGCGGCGGCTTCCCGGCCGAGATCTGGGCGGACTTCACCGCGAAGGCCATGGGTGAACCGAGCGAGTTCGTGCTCGACACCGACATGGGCGCCGCGGTCGCCCCGCCGCCGGACACCAGCTCCCCGAGCACGAGCACGTCGCCCTCCGAAGAGGCCACGCCCTCCGACGAGCCGACCACCCAGGCGCCCACGACCACGCCGCCTGCCACCACCGACCCGCCGGAGACCACCCCGCCGCCCAGCCCGACCGGGGACCCCACGTCGGATCCGCCCACGGACCCGTCGACCGAGCCGGGCCCGTCGGACAGCGGACTCCCGATCGACCCGGGCGGGGACAACCGGCCGGACAAGGACAACGCCGTGACGCGCTGACGCGGCAGGTCGCAGGAACGGGCGGTGTGCGAAGGGGATCCTCCGCACACCGCCCGTTCCCGTGTTCCGGGACCGCAGGGGCCCGTGATTCGGCCGCCGTCGACCTTCTTCGCCACCCGGTCGCCGAGGTCCATGTCCACCTTGCGCCAGTACTGCGGCGCCCGGTCCGGGACCGGGCGGCTCGCGCCCTCCAGCAGATGGCGGACACCCTCGGTGTCCAGGGCTTCGGCCGCCCCGGTCACTGCCCCCGGGTGGGCATCTCGAACCAGACCACCTTGCCGGTCGACAGGCGCGTCGCGCCCCACCGCCGGGCCAGCCGGTTCACCAGGAACAGACCGCGGCCGCCCTCGTCCATGTCACGCGCCCGGCGCTGACGGGGCAGCTGCGGGGCGTCGTCGCCGACCTCGCACCGCAGGATGTCGGTCCGCAGCAGCCGCAGGGTCACCGGCCGCTCCGCATACCGCACGGCGTTCGTCACCACCTCGCTGACCAGGAGCTCCACCGAGTCCGTGATGTCGTCGAGCCCCCACCGGCTGAGCGCGCGGCGGGCCAGCCTGCGGGCCTTGCCCGGGGCGGAGTCCTCCGGCTCCAGATGCCAGTACGCCACATCGCTCGGCGCGATCCCGTCGAAGCGGGCGGCGAGCAGCGCGATGTCGTCGTCCCGGTCGCCAGGGCCGAGCATGTCCAGCACGTCGTCGCAGAGGGCCTCCAGCGGCGGCGAGTGGTCCGGGCCGGTCAGCCGGGCCGTGGCGGCGAGCCGCTCGCGCAGCTGCTCGATGCCCGTCCAGACGTCCCGCAGCCGCGACTCGACCAGCCCGTCGGTGTAGAGGAGCAGGGTGGCACCCGCGGGTGCGTCCAGCTCGACGGCCTCGAAGTCCACACCGCCGACACCGATCGGGGCGCCCGGCGGCACCTTCAGCACCTCGGCCCGCCCGCCGAGGTGGAGCAGGACGGGCGGCGGGTGGCCGGCGTTGGCGATCGTGATGCGATGCGCGACCGGGTCGTACACCGCGTACAGGCAGGTCGCCATGCGGTCGCTGCCGAGCCGCTGGGCCTGCTCGTCGAGGTGGTGCAGGACCTCCTGCGGCGGCAGGTCGAGCCCGGCCAGGGTCTGGGCGGTGGTGCGCAGCTGGCCCATGATCGCCGCTGAGGTCATGGAGTGGCCCATGACGTCGCCGACGACCAGGGCGACCCGGCTGCCGGGCAGCGGGATCGCGTCGTACCAGTCGCCGCCGACCCGGGCGGTCTCGGCGGCGGGGAGGTAGCGGGAGGCGAGCCGGACGCCGGTGGGCTGGGGGAGCGAGTCGGGGAGCATGGTGCGCTGGAGCTCGTCCGCGATGTAGGCCTCGCGGCCGTACAGCACGGCCTTGTCGATGCCGAGCGCGGTGTGCGTCGCCAGCTGGGCGGCGACCAGCAGGTCGTTGGCCTCGAAGGGCGGGCGCTCGGTGCCGCGCAGGAACACCGCCGCGCCGATCACCCGGCGTCGGCCGCGCAGAGGCGCCAGGATCGCGCGGTGGCCGGACGGCACCACGCGGTCCGCGCCGAGCAGCTCGGGCAGCGCGACCCGGGCCGCGGCGGAGTCGCCGAACACCGGACGCACCCCGCGCAGCACCTCGGCCAGCGCGCCGCCCGCCAGGACCTCGCACAGCTCGGAGGCGGGCGTCAGATCGGCCTGTGGGTCGACGGCGGGCAGCCGCAGCCGCTCGGTCTCCGACAGGTTCTCGGTGTCCTCGTCGCTCAGCCGCAGCCGGTCGGAGCGGCGCAGCCGCAGCACGAACGGGTTGACGGGCCGCTCGTCGCCGACCGGCAGCGGGTCGCGGAGGTAGACGAGTATGGCGTCGGAGAACGTCGGCACACTGGCCCGGCAGAGCCCCAGCACGATCTCGTCCAGGTCTATCCCGCGGGCGATCCGCCTGGTCGCGGCCCCGACGAAGCGCAGCCGGTCGCCCTCACGACGGGATGCTGCCTGCGGGTCGGGGGCCGGCGCGGGGCCGGTACCGGCCCCGGCCGGGTTCGGGCCCTTGGCCGGTGCCGGGATCGCCGCGGTGGCAGGGGCCGACGCCGACGCGGCGTCACGCTGCCGCGGCCGGGTGCGTTCCTGCGACCGGGCGGCGAGAGGCTGCCGGCCTTCGTGGGAGGTGGGGTGCTCCGTCACGCGTGGGGTTCCGTCCGTCCGGGCCGGTTGTATGAGGCAATCACCTCGTGGAGCGCTACTCTGCCCCGGCATGAGCGGCAATCACAACGGCTGACATCTCGTGCCCCGGAACACGGGGCCGAAACCGGATGTCGGCACGCGGTGTCGGTGACAACGTTTCCGGCGCCGGGGCGGCGGACAGCGAGCACGTCTCCACCCCCTCGTCGTGGCTCATGCGGTGCGGACGACTCGTGCGACTCGCACGACTCGTACCAGTGATGCGGTTCATGAAGTGTGCACGTGTGCGATGACTCGGTGACTTACGGTCAGGTCGTGGGCCGCGCCCGTCGGTTGGGGCGGAGCTGATCTTCTCGGGACGATCCTACGTTTGCCCCCCTGGGGTGCATCAAGGGTCTCACGACGGCATGGGGGAGGGGGTGCGGTCCCAGTCATCCGGCAACCGGTCCCAGTCGGCAGGCAGCGCGGGCACCCGCCAGCGCGGATCGGGCCGCCAGTCCTCCCAGCCGTCCCGGAACGGCGCCCCCCACTCACGGATCACCCCGACGGCCGCGCGCCCCGCCGCCAGCACCTGCCGGGCGGCGTCCGGGCTCATCAGGCCGACCCGCTGGGCCTGCGCGAACTCGTCCTCGTCGCGCCAGAGCCAGCTGTGGTCCGGGTAGACCGAGATGTCGAGGAAGTGGTCCTCGGAGTCGATGCCGCCGGCCCACCGGGTGCGCGGCTCCTCCAGGTTCACGTACCAGCTGCGGAACTGCCAGCCCCGGTCCCAGAACAGCCACACGGACCACGGTTCGCCGGGCCGGGCCAGCTTCAGCACCCCGTTGCCCAGCCAGGGCGAGCGGGCGGTGGTGCGCGCGGCGGTGTACCGGGTGGCGAGCGGCTCGGCGTGCACCTCGGTGCCGTCGGCCAGCACCGGCTTCACGCACTCGGTGCCGGGGGCGACCCAGACGGCGAGCAGTTCGTCGGTGTCCTGGACGACGGTGACCGGACGGCAGATGTGCACGGGGTTCGGGACCCGGGAGGGCGCGGGGCCGCGTCGCCGCGGTCCGTTGCCGCGGTAGCGCCACAGGATCTGATCACCCGGCGCCCAGCGCTCGGTCTCTCCGGTACCTGTCATGGAGGGATCTTAGAGGGGCCGGCAATCGGGGGGCGGCGTCGCGGGGCTGGGCACGCGCATCTGTCGCGTTGTCGTCAATCGCCAGGGCTCCGCCATGGCTCGATCGTCCGCCTTGCAGCTGCACGCACCCAGCCCCGCTCCTTCTTCCACCCCCCGATGGCCGGCCCCTCCTGGTGAGCGCGCCCCGGTACCGCAGCGATGCACGTCACGGACGCGTCATGCGCAGCACGTCCAGGGCCTCGTCGAGCTGTTCCACGGTGAGGTCGCCGCGCTCCACGTAGCCGGAGTCCAGCACCACCTCACGGATCGTCCGGCGCTCGGCCAGGGACCTCTTGGCGACCTTCGCGGCCTCCTCGTAGCCGATGTACTTGTTCAGCGGGGTGACGACGGACGGCGAGGACTCCGCGTACTCCCTGGCCCGCTCGACGTTCGCCGTGATCCCGTCGACCGTACGGTCCGCGAGCAGCCGGGAGACGTGGGTGAGGAGCCGGACGGACTCCAGCAGGTTCTTCGCGATGACCGGGAGCATGACGTTCAGCTCGAAGTTGCCGGCGGCGCCCGCGACGGCCACCGTCGTGTCGTTCCCCGTCACTTGGGCGGCGACCATCAGAACGGCCTCGGGAATGACCGGATTCACCTTGCCCGGCATGATCGAGGAGCCCGGCTGGAGGTCGGGGAGGCTGATCTCGGCCAGCCCGGTGCGCGGTCCCGAGGCCATCCAGCGCAGATCGTTGGAGATCTTGGTGAGGGAGACCGCGAGCGTGCGGAGCTGGCCGGAGGTCTCGACGAGGCCGTCCCGCGCGCCCTGCGCTTCGAAGTGGTTCCGGGCCTCAGTGAGCGGCAGTCCGGTGACGCGGGCGACCTCGGCGATGACGGCGGCGGAGAAGCCGGGCGGGGTGTTGATGCCGGTGCCGACGGCGGTGCCGCCCAGCGGCAGCTCGGCGAGGCGGGGGAGCGAGGCGCGCAGCCGCTCGATGCCGTAGCGGATCTGTGCCGCGTACCCGCCGAACTCCTGGCCCAGGGTGACGGGGGTGGCGTCCATCAGATGGGTACGCCCCGACTTCACCACGTCCGCGAACTCGGCGGACTTGCGCTCCAGTGCCGCCGCCAGATGGTCGAGGGCCGGGATCAGCTCCTCCGTCACCGCGCCGGTCGCGGCGATGTGGATGGAGGACGGGAAGACGTCGTTAGAGGACTGCGAGGCGTTGACGTGGTCGTTGGGGTGGACCTCGCGGCCGAGGCGCTCGGTGGCGAGCGTCGCCAGGACCTCGTTGGTGTTCATGTTCGACGAGGTACCGGAGCCCGTCTGGAAGACGTCGATCGGGAAGTGGTCGTCCCAGCGCCCCTCGGCGACCTCGGCCGCGGCCTCCTGGATGGCCCCGGCGATCTCCGGGTCGAGCACCTTCAGTTCCGCGTTCACCTTGGCGGCGGCGGCCTTGACGCGCGCGAGGGCCGCGATGTGCGCCCGCTCCAGGCGCTGTCCGGAGATCGGGAAGTTCTCCACGGCGCGCTGGGTCTGGGCCCGCCATTTGGCGTCGGCGGGCACCCGCACCTCCCCCATGGAGTCGTGCTCGATGCGGTAGTCCTTGCCGGTTTCCTCGGCCATGGTGATCCAACCTCCTGAAAAAGATGAGCACTTGTCTTGTTCCATGTATTCCCAAGTCGCCTACCGGCCAGTAAATACCGGGGGTAACAACAACCTCGGGAGGCGCAATGAGACGTACCGGACACCGAATCCGATGTACGGTCGCGACCGTCGCGGCCATGGCGGCGGCGTTGGGCGGCATGACCGCCGCCGCCGGCCCGGCGGGTGCTGCCCAGGCCGGTACCAGCAGTACCTCATCCACCGCCCTGCCGCCGGAACTGGAGGCCCTGCGTGCCGCCGAGGCCACCCGGCTGTACGGCGACCCGGCCGAGCGCCCGCTCGCCGAGCGCAAGACCGGGCTCATCTCGCTCGGCGACAGCGAGATCTCGGGTGAGGGCGTCGGCACGTACGAGGCGGGCACCAACGGCCCCGACAACTGGTGCCACCGCTCACCCGACTCCGCCATCCACCGCACCGGGATCCCGGCCGACGTCACGTACAACGTCTCGTGCTCCGGCGCGTACACCGGAAACATCGTCATCGGCGGCTCGAAGCAGTACGCCGACGAACTCGTGCAGAGCGACAACCTCGCCATCAAGGCGCGCAACACCCGCATCAAGATGATCGTGCTGGTGGCGGGTGCCAACGACGACCTCCAGTTCGGCCCGGTCATGACGGACTGCGTCACGCGCTGGGTCCTCAGCCAGGGAACCTGTCAGCCCAAGTACGACGGCGGCTGGCAGGCCCGCGTCGACGGCCTCGTGCCCAAGGTCGAGAAGACGGTGCGCGACCTGCGGACGGTGATGACCGGCGCCGGTTACGCCGACGGCGACTACAAGCTCGTCGTCATGGGATACCCGAGCCCCATCGGCCCGGACTTCTACGACAACCCGAACTTCCCCGGCAAGCTTCCCGGCGGCTGCGCCGGGTACGACTCCGACGCCGTCTGGGGCCGCAACGTCGCCGTTCCCGCCTTCGAACGGGGCATGCGCAAAGTCGCCGCCGACACCGGAGCGGTCTACCTCGACAACTCCCGGCTCTTCCACGGCCACGAGGTGTGCAGCGAGTCCACCTGGGCCCGCGGCCTGTTCATCGACCTCTCGCACTTCCCGCCGGACTCCAACTCCCTCCGGCAGTCCTTCCACCCGAACGCGGCCGGCCACGGCGCCTTCGCCTCCTGCCTGACCCAGATCTACAACTCGGGCCTGCGCGAGGCGAGCTGCGCCGACCCGGCGAGCACCGGGAAGCCCGTGCTCCAGGCCGCCGCCTGGGACGACGTCTTCAAGCCCCTGCGCGGCGAGGCCACGGGCAGCTGTCTGGACGCCCCCGCCTCGGTCACCCGTAACAACACCGGCGTCACCGGCTGGGAGTGCCACGGCGGGCGCAACCAGGGCTGGTGGTACGACTCCGGCACGAAGAACCTCCGCACCGAGCTGAGCCACGACCGCTGCCTGGACGTACCGGGCGCGAAGTACACGGCGGGCGCGGCCCTCATCCTCTACAACTGCTCGGGCGCGGCCAACCAGCAGTTCGTCCGGCAGTCCGGCACCCTGCGCCCCGCCGCCTCGACCGGGCTCTGCGCGACGCTGGCGGGAGCCCATGAACCGCTGAGGCTGCAGTCCTGCGACGGAAGCGCACAGCAGCGCTTCGCGTAGCCCTCGCTTCCGGTGCAGGGGGAGGGCCGGTCCTCCCCCTGCACCCGGCTCAGTCCGAGGTCACGAACGCGCCGAGGATCGCCGCCAGGTACCCCGGGTCGTCCGCCCCGCACAGCTCGCGCGCCGAGTGCATCGACAGGCCCGGCACCCCCACGTCGACGGTCTGCACACCCAGCCGGGCCGCGGTGAGCGGGCCGATGGAGGTACCGCACGGCATCGCGTTGTTGGAGACGAACGGCTGCCACGGCGCCCCCGCCCGCTCGCACGCCGACGCGAACATCGCGATGCCGGTCGAGTCGGTGGCGTAGCGCTGATTGACGTTGACCTTGACAGTGGGGCCGCTGTTGGGCAGCGGACGGTGGTCGGGGTCGTGCCGTTCCGCGTAGTTGGGGTGGACGGCGTGCGCCATGTCCGCCGAGACGCAGAAGGCACCGGACAGGGCTCGGGACCAGTCCTCCTGGCTGCCGCCGCGGGCGGTGACCGAACGGCTCAGCACCCGCTCCAGCAGCGGGCTCTGCGCACCCGTGTCCGAACCGCTGCCGACCTCCTCGTGGTCGAAGGCCGCGAGGACGGGGATGTACGCGGGTTCCCCGGACGCCGTCGACGCACCGGCCAGCGCCGTGACGCCCGCGTGCACCGACACCAGGTTGTCCAGCCGCGAGGAGACCAGGAACTCCCGTTCCGCACCCAGGTACCCGGGGGGCTGGATGTCGTGGAGCATCAGGTCCCAGCCGAGCACCTCGTCCGGCTCGGCCTCGGCCGCCGCCGCGACCCTGCGCAGCAGCGCCCCCTCCTCCGCGGCGCCGAGCGACCAGACCGGGGCGACGTGCCGCTGCCGGTCCAGCGCCAGGCCGTCGTTGACGGAGCGGTCCAGGTGGATCGCCAGCTGGGGCACGCGCAGCAGCGGTTCGTCGATCTGGACGAGCCGGGAGTCGGTCCGGCCGCCCGGCCCCCGCAGGGCCAGCCGGCCCGAGATGCCCAGGTCGCGGTCGAGCCAGGTGTTGAGCGGGACCCCGCCGTAGATCTCCACCGCGATCTGCCGCCAGCCGGCGGAGGCGGTGTCGGGGGTGGGCTTGATCCGCAGGTTCGGGGAGTCGGTGTGCGTGCCGATGATCCGGAACGGGGTGTGGGAGGGCGTGCCCTCGGGGGCGTACCAGGCGATCAGGGCTCCGCCGCGGACGACGAAGCTGCCGCCCGTGGTGCCCGTCCAGTCGTCGGTGCCCCGCAGCTCACGGAAACCGGCCTTCTCCAGGCGCTGGGCCGCGCTCGCCACGGCGTGGTACGGGGAGGGGCTGGCCCTGATGAAGGAGAGCAGGTCGTCGGCGTGGCTGCGGTGAGGGACCGGCGTCATGCGGTGTCCGCCTTTCCGGTTCGGGACGGGGAGGGTGGTTCGGTGTGCGTTCGGACAGCCGGGTGTCCGGTCCCGGCGTCCGGGCCGGGAGGCGGGGTGTTCCGGTGTGGGGGACCGGGAGTCGGGGCGGCGGAGGAAGAAGCACGGTTCTCCGGCCCAACGCGGACAACTCACCGCATCGGCACGGCTCCCCGCAAGCCGTGCGGACGGCTCTCTGCGCGAAAGCGGTGGTGCGGGCGCGGTCCCTGCGGGTGATCCGGAACCGCCCGGGGCGGCGGTGCTCGGCCCGGTCCGCACGTCCGGGGCGAGACGCTTCGGGTGCGGGGGCCGTGGCCGGGGCGCGATCCGGACGCGGGAGAGGAGCGGGCGGCGCCGGACAGCGCTTCGCGAGATTGGCTGGATTTCGTCCTACGGGGATCTGCCGCGCGCGGAGCGGTCGCACGGGCCGGCCGAGCGGCCCGTGACCTGCCGCCGGCGCCTCGCCAACGGCCGAGGGGCGCCCCGGCCGTGGCCGGGACGCCCCTCGAAGGCGCGGGTGCGGGGGTCGGTCAGCCGAGGCCTGGACCGCGCACCGGAATGCTGGTGAACGTCGGGGCGGGGGCCGGCTCGGTGAAGAAGTCGTTGCCCTTGTCGTCGACGACGACGAACGCCGGGAAGTCCTCGACCTCGATCCTCCAGACCGCCTCCATGCCGAGCTCCTCGTACTCGACGACCTCGACCTTCTTGATGCAGTCCTGCGCGAGCCGGGCCGCCGGGCCGCCGATCGAGCCGAGGTAGAAGCCACCGTGCGCGTCGCACGCGTCGGTGACCTGCTTGGACCGGTTCCCCTTGGCCAGCATCACCTTGGAGCCGCCCGCCGCCTGGAACTGCGCGACGTAACTGTCCATCCGGCCGGCCGTCGTCGGACCGAAGGACCCGGAGGCGTAACCCTCGGGCGTCTTCGCGGGACCCGCGTAGTACACGGGGTGGTCCTTCAGGTACTGCGGCATCTCCTCGCCCGCGTCCAGCCGCTCCTTGATCTTGGCGTGCGCGATGTCGCGCGCCACGACCAGCGGGCCGCTCAGCGAGAGGCGCGTCTTGACCGGGTACTTCGTCAGCTCGGCGAGGATTTCGTCCATCGGCCGGTTGAGGTCGATCTTGACGACGTCGCCCGCCTCGTCGAGGTGCTCGTCGGTGGTGTCGGGGAGGAAGCGCGCCGGGTCCTTCTCCAGCTGCTCGAGGAAGACGCCCTCGGCGGTGATCTTCGCGGTCGCCTGGCGGTCGGCGGAGCAGGACACGGCGATGGCGACGGGCAGCGAGGCACCGTGCCGGGGGAGACGGACCACGCGCACGTCGTGGCAGAAGTACTTTCCGCCGAACTGCGCCCCGATGCCGATCTTCTGCGTCAGCTCGAAGACCTTCTCCTCCAGTTCCTTGTCCCGGAAGCCGTGACCGGTGGGCGAGCCCTCGGCGGGCAGCTCGTCCAGGTAGTGCGCGGAGGCGTACTTCGCGGTCTTGAGCGCGAACTCGGCCGACGTACCGCCGACGACGATCGCCAGGTGGTACGGCGGGCAGGCCGCGGTCCCCAGCGAACGGATCTTCTCCTCCAGGAACTTCATCATGGAGGCCTCGTTGAGGACCGCCTTGGTCTCCTGGAAGAGGAACGACTTGTTGGCCGAGCCCCCGCCCTTGGCCATGAAGAGGAACTTGTACGCGCCGCCGTCGGTCGCGTACAGCTCGATCTGCGCCGGGAGGTTCGAGCCGGTGTTCTTCTCGTCCCACATGTTCAGCGGGGCCATCTGCGAGTAGCGCAGGTTGAGTTTCGTGTACGCGTCGAAGATGCCGTGCGACAGGGCCTCCTCGTCACCGCCCGACGTCAGCACGTTCTGGCCGCGCTTGCCCATGACGATCGCGGTGCCCGTGTCCTGGCACATCGGCAGGACGCCGGCGGCGGCGATGTTCGCGTTCTTCAGCAGGTCGAGCGCGACGAACTTGTCGTTGGACGAGGCCTCGGGGTCGTCCACGATCCGCCGCAGCTGCGCCAGGTGGGCGGGGCGCAGATAGTGCGAGATGTCGTGCATGGCCTCGGCGGCCAGGGTGCGCAGCGCCTCCGGCTCGACCTTGAGGAACGTACGTCCGTCGGCCTCGAAGGTGGACACACCCTCGGCGGTGACCAGACGGTACGGCGTGGTGTCCTCTCCCAGGGGGAGCAGATCGGAGTACGCAAACTCTGGCATTACGGCCATTCCTCACTCGGCAGACAGCGGCTGACCTCCCTTGGGCAGCGCACCCACCAGGGTAGGACCCCGCGGGGGTGGCGGGTCTGTGAGGTAGGGCTCACCCGAACCCGTCGCGCACCCGGGGCCGGATCGCGATACGTGCCCGCCGCGCCCCCTAGTCGCGATCTATCGCGTTTGGGTACGCTGGGCCGGTGGACCTCGAAAAGCACCCCCAGCAGCCCACCGTGCGGGCGGAACCCGACGTCATCCGCGCCTCCGACGCGGACCGGGACCGGATCGCGGACATCCTGCGGGAGGCGATGGCCGAGGGCCGGCTGACCGCCGACGAGCATGCCGAGCGGGTCGACTCCGTCTACCGCGCCAAGACCGTCGGAGAACTCGAACCGCTGGTACGGGACCTGCCGACGCCGGGCGGCACCCCCAGGCCCGCCGGCGCCTCGTACGCCCGCACCCCCGAGGTGCCCACGGGGCCCGCCGACAACCTGGTCGCGATCTTCAGCAGTGCCAGCCGCAAGGGCCGCTGGCGGGTCGGCGGGCGCACGAACGCGTTCTCGCTGTTCGGCAGTGTGGAAATCGATCTGACCGAGGCCCTTTTCGGACAGCGGCTCACGGTGATCAATGCGACTTCCGTCTTCGGGAGCGTGGACATCAGGGTCCCCGAGAACATCTCGCTGCGCGGAAGCGGAACGGGCATTTTCGGCAGTTTCGAAGTCACGACGCTGGAATCGGCGGACCCCGAGGCTCCCGTGGTGGCCGTCAACGGATATTCGGTGTTCGGCAGCGTCGAGGCGAAGCCCAAGCGCGGCAAGTTCATTGCGGATCTGCAGGACAGGCTGCGTAAACATCTCGGTCACTGACCACGGGTGCGACGCGCGACGGCGCGAAGGGGCGCGTGGGGGCGGGGCGTTGCGCGGGGGCGGATTCCGGGCGGAAATATGCTCGACCGCAATTCCGTGGACCGGAACTGAGTGCCACTCAGTGCATAGGCGCGCGCACAGCGGGTAGGGAAGGCTGCATCGCCTCTTGCTCGCGAAGCCGTCGTCAGGAGTGGACCGTGCTGCAACTGCCGCATCAGCCCCTGCAGGTCGCCGCCGTCCCTCCCCAGCGGACCCCCGCTCGGGAGGACCAGGCAGGCCCCTGGCATGCGGAGGCGGTGTGCCGCCGGGATGAAGCCGGGCTGTTCTTCGCCCCGTCGAAGGAGCCGACTGCTGCCCGACTGTCGCGCGAGGAGTCCGCGAAGCGGGTCTGCGCGCGTTGCCCCGTGATGATCGAATGCCGCGAACACGCCTTGGGTCAACCGGAGCCGTACGGGGTGTGGGGCGGCCTGACGGCTGCCGAACGCCGCGTGGCGCTCGCCCGCCGCAGGCGGCGCGAGGCGGAGCTCAAGGCGTCCGACGCCACCGGCCACATCGCCGCGGCCGGCTGACGGAAGCGCCGGACCGTCCCCGTACCCGTGGCGGACCCGTCCAGCGCTTCGTATCCGCCGACGCGAAGAGGCGCCCCCACCGCACATGGGGGGCGCCTCTTCGTGGGGACGTACCTACATCACTTCGCGCGGTCGAAGTCGATCGCGCTGTAGGCACGCAGCTTCGACAGCCGGTGGGTGGAGTCGATCTTCCGGATGGTGCCCGACTTGGAGCGCATGACGATCGACTCGGTCGTCGCCGTCTCCGCGCGGTAGCGCACGCCCCGCATCAGCTCGCCGTCCGTGATGCCGGTGGCCACGAAGAACACGTTGTCGCCGCTGACCAGGTCGTCCGTGGACAGCACCCGGTCCAGGTCGTGTCCGGCGTCCAGGGCGCGCTGCCGTTCGGCCGCGTCCTTCGGCCAGAGCTTGCCCTGGATGACACCGCCGAGGCACTTTATGGCGCAGGCCGAGATGATGCCCTCGGGCGTGCCGCCGATGCCCATGAGCAGGTCGACGCCGGTGCCCTCGCGGGCGGCCATGATCGAGCCCGCGACGTCGCCGTCGGAGATGAACTTGATCCGGGCGCCGGTCTCCCGGATCTCCTTGACGATGCCCTCGTGGCGCGGGCGGTCCAGGATGACGACGGTGACGTCCTCGGGCATGGAGTTCTTCGCCTTCGCGACCCGGCGGATGTTCACCGAGACGGGGGCGTTGATGTCGACGAAGTCGGCGGCTTCGGGACCCGTGACCAGCTTGTCCATGTAGAAGACGGCGGACGGGTCGAACATCGCGCCCCGGTCCGCAGCGGCCAGCACGGCGATCGCGTTCGGCATGCCCTTGGCGTTCAGGGTGGTGCCGTCGATCGGGTCGACGGCGATGTCGACCTCGGGACCGGTGCCGTCGCCGACGCGCTCGCCGTTGAACAGCATGGGGGCCTCGTCCTTCTCGCCCTCACCGATGACGACGATGCCGTTCATCGACACGGTGGAGACGAGGGTCCGCATGGCCTTCACGGCGGCGCCGTCGGCGCCGATCTTGTCCCCGCGGCCGACCCAGCGCCCGGCGGCCATGGCGGCGGCCTCCGTGACCCGGACGAGCTCCAGGGCGAGGTTGCGGTCGGGGGCCTCCGGGGAGACCTCCAGCTGGGACGGCAGATGATGCTCGGACATCGGAGCGCACCTTTCTGTACGACGACGACCGGATGAGGGTGATGTGACTCTATCGTCAGGTCGATAAAATGAGCAGACCGGGTCACGAATGAGCGGCCCCTCGCGACCCGGTGGCCGTGCGGCCGCCCGGCCGCGCCCCGCTCCGCCGGTCCGGTCCCCCCGACCCGGTCCCGCGCTTCGGTGCCGCCGGGGCTGATGCGACGATGGACGGGTGGCAAGCAAGCGAGGCAAGCAGACAGTGCGGGACATGTTCCTGTCGTTGGCGGTGATCTCCGCGGTGGCGGGCGTCGCCTACATCTTCGTTCCGCACGACGACAAGGCCGATCCGGTCAAGGCCGTCGACTACCGGGTCGAGCTTCTGACCGCGCGGCGCGCGGCCCCGTACCCGGTGGTGGCCCCGAGCGGTCTGGCGCAGGACTGGAAGCCCACCTCGGTCGGTTACGACCGTGCGGCGGGCAACAGTTGGCACCTGGGCTTCCTGGACCCGGACGGCAAGTACGTCGCGGTGGAGCAGTCCACGTCCGCTGCGGAGAAGTACGTCTCCGAGGTCAGCCAGAAGGCGAAGGACACCGGCCGCACGCAGCAGGTGGCGGGGGAGACCTGGCAGCACTGGGAGGGCCCGAAGTACGACGCCCTCGTGCGCCAGGACAAGGGCGCGACCACGGTCGTGACCGGATCCGCCTCGGCGGAGCGGCTGGCGGAGATGGCGGCGGCGCTCAAGACGTCCTGACGCCTGCGCTCCGGCGTACGGGATATTCCGGCGTACGGGTACGAGGAAGGCCCTGGAGCAGGTGCTCCAGGGCCTTCCTCGTGTTCATGTGCCCGTGGGGGCCGCGCGGCTCAGACGGTCTGGACGACCTCGTCGAACGCGAGGCGCGGCAGGCGCGGGAACCAGGCGTCCTCGCCCGGCTTGCCGATGTTGACGACCATCAGCACGTTGTGGTCGCCGTCGAGGAACTCCTTCTCGATCCCGGCGGCGTCGTAGCCCGTCATCGGGCCGGCGGCCAGGCCGGCGGCGCGGACGCCGATGATGAAGTAGGCGGCCTGCAGGGCGCCGTTCAGCGCGGCGGCCGACTCGCGGACCGGGCGCTCGGAGAAGAACGCGTCCTTCGCCTGCGGGAAGTGCGGCAGCAGGGCCGGGAGCTCCTCGTGGAACTCGTTGTCCGTGGCCAGGATCGCGACCAGCGGGGCGGTCGAGGTCTTCGGCTGGTTGCCCTCGGCCATGTGCGGGACCAGACGGGCGCGGGCCTCGTCCGAACGCACCAGGACGACGCGCAGCGGCGACTGGTTGAACGCGGTCGGGCCGTACTTGACCAGGTCGTAGATCGCCTGGACCTGCTCGTCGGTCACCGGCTCGTCGGTGAAGGTGTTGGCGGTGCGGGCCTCACGGAAGAGGAGGTCCTGGGCGGCGGGGTCAAGAACGAGGGACATCTTGCGTATTACCTTCCGGACGTACACGGGGGATCAAGCAACGCTGATCACGGTACGGGAGAGGTAGGTTAACTTTCAACTAAAACGGGAGGGGAGTGACCGACCCCACAACGCAGACACCTTGCGCCGTGCCGCAGGGCCTGGGTCCCTCAGCGCGCGTCGGCCGCCGTGTCCCCGGCGTCCTCCCCTGGGGCGGCAGGTCCCGCCAGCGCCGCGTCGAGACGGGCGCGCGCACCCTCCAGCCAGTGCCGGCACACCTTCGCCAGCTCCTCGCCGCGTTCCCACAGTGCGAGGGAGTCCTCCAGCGAGGTTCCGCCCGCCTCCAGCCGGCGCACCACCTCGATCAGCTCGTCGCGCGCCTGCTCGTAACCGAGCGTGCCCGTCGCCGCAGCCGTCGTCGTCCCGTCGTCCGTCATGTGATCCACCCTATGCGTCGGCATGTCCGTTCCCTGTGGCCGCGGCCTCCGGTCGTTCCCCGGGGCCGGGGCCGCTCACCCGTCGACCCGCACCGTGAACTCGCCCCCCGACACCCGGGCCCGCAGCGCGTCCCCGGCGGCGCCCGCGTCGGCCGGGTCCCGGACCACGTGCCCGTCCGCCCGCTGGAGCACCGCGTAGCCACGTTCCAGCGTTGCCGCGGGTGACAGCGCGAGGACGCGGGCGCGGGTGTGGGCGAGCTCCGAGTCCGCGCGGTCCAGCAGATGGCCCAGCACCCGCCGGCCCCGCCCGATCAGCGCGTCGACCTCCGAGGCGCGCTCGTCCACCATCCGCTGCGGGTGCTCCATGGAGGGCCGTCCCAGCGCATGCGCCAGGCCCCGCTCCTCCCGGTCGAGCAGCCCCCGTACCGTCCGCAGCGCCCGGTCGCGCAGCTGCTGCACCCGGTCCAGCTCCTCGCCCACATCGGGCACGACCTTCTTCGCCGCGTCCGTGGGCGTGGAGGCCCGCACGTCGGCGACCAGGTCGAGCAGCGGGGAGTCGGGTTCATGGCCGATCGCCGAGACGACCGGGGTGCGGCACGCGGCGACCGTACGGATCAGCTCCTCGTCCGAGAACGGCAGCAGATCCTCCACGCTGCCCCCGCCGCGCGCCACGACGATCACGTCCACCTCGTCGAGGGCGTCGAGCTCCTTGACCGCGTGGACCACCTGGTTCACCGCGTGCACGCCCTGCACCGCGGTGTTGCGCACCTCGAAGCGGACGGCGGGCCACCGGCGGCGCGCGTTCTCCAGCACATCGCGCTCGGCCGCCGACGCGCGTCCGCAGACGAGCCCGATCAGCTGGGGCAGGAAGGGCAGCGGCTTCTTGCGGTCGAGAGCGAAGAGGCCCTCCGAGGCAAGGGACTTCTTGAGCTGCTCCAGCCGGACCAGCAGCTCACCGATGCCGACCGGCCGTATCTCCGTGGCCCGCAGCGAGAGCTGGCCGCGGGGCGCATACCACTCGGGCTTCGCCAGGACGACGACGCGCGCGCCCTCCGTCACCACGTCCGCGATGCGGTCGAAGACCTGTCGGAAGCACGTCACGCTCACCGAGATGTCGTGGGACGGGTCGCGCAGGGTCAGGAACACCACTCCGGCACCCGGCCGTCGCGACAACTGCGTGATCTGCCCCTCGACCCAGACCGCGCCGAGCCGGTCGATCCAGCCGCCGATCAGCCGCGACACGTCACCGACGGGCAGCGGAGCTTCCGGAGAAGTTTGGAGAGCCATGCGGGCGAGCGTATCCGCCGGCACCGACACCGGGGCCGTTCCTCGCCGCCCTCAGGCCCCGGGAGCCGTTCCTCCGCAGCCCGTAGCCCGTAGCCCGTAGCCCGTAGCCCGCGCAGCCCCGAGGACCGTTCCTCGCAGCCCCGAGGACCGTTCCTCCGCCGCCCTCAGGCCGCCGCCCGGCGTCCCCGCTGCACCGCGAGCACCATCAGCCCCACTGCCAGCCAGCACGCGCCCACCACCTGAGCGCTCGTCGTCGCCTCCACGATCACCGCGATCAGCACCCCGGCCCCCACCACCGGGACCAGGACGTGGCGCCACCAGCTCGGCGGCCCCTCCATCCGCCGCACCGCGAACCACCCGACCACCGACGCGTGGAGCAGGACGAACGCGGTCAGCGCCCCGACGTCCACCACGGACACCAGATGATCCAGGCCGTCGTCCCGCCGGGCCGCCCACACCGCCGCCACCATCGTGACGACCGCCGCGATGAGGATCGCGATCCTCGGCACCCCCGAACCCGGATCGACCTTGGACAGCAGCGCGGGCAGCCGGCGCTCCCGGGCCATCGCGAACAGCAGCCGCCCAGCCGCCGCCTGCCCGGCCAGCGCCGCGAACGCAGCCCCGATCGCCTTGCTGACCGCCACCAGATCGTGCAGCCAGGTCCCGACCGCGGAGTCCACCGTGTCGTAGAACGCCGAACCCTGCGCCACCGGATCGGCGGCCAGCTCCGCCGACGACATCGGCTCCAGCAGCGCGGCCAGATACGCCTGCGCCACGAACAGCACTCCCGCAAGCACCAGACAGAACAGGACCGCCCGCGCCACCTTCGCCGATCCGCCCGTCACCTCCTCCGCGAACGAGGCGATGGCGTCGAAGCCCAGATACGAGAGCACCGCCACGGACACCGCGCCCAGCACCGCCGCCGCGGAGAAGCCCGAATCCCCGGTGAGCGGCGACAGCCAGCCGCGCTGCGCCCCGTCCCGTACGAGCACGACCGCCGCGGACACCAGGAACACCAGCAGCACCACGATCTCCATCGCGAGCACCGCGAAGCCGACCCGGGCCGCCGCGCGTACGCCCCAGAGGTTGAGCAGTGTGGTGAGGACCACCGCCAAGGCCGTCCACACCCAGCGCGACACCTCGGGCACCAGCGAGTTCATCGCGATGCCGGAGAAGAGATAGGCGACCGCGGGGATCAGCAGGTAGTCGAGCATCGCCATCCACCCGGCGATGAACCCCGGCCCTTCGCCGAGCCCCTTGCGGGCGTACGCGAAGACGGAACCCGCCAGGGGGGCGACCCGCACCATCTGGGCGTAACTGAAGGCGGTGAACGCCATGACGACGGTCGCGGCGATGTACACCAGCGCCACGGCACCGTCGGATTTCGCGTCGAGGGTGCCGAAGACGCCGACGGGGGCCATCGGGGCGATGAAGAGCAGCCCGTAGACCACCAGGTCCCGGAAGCCCAGCGTCCGCCGCAGTCGCACCTGCTCCGTGGAGCCGCCGGTGCCGGTTTCCGTGCCGCTGCCGGCCATGAGCCCTCCGTCGTTCGCGTCATCGGTCGCGTGATGATCAGTCTCCCGACCCCACAGCCCCCGCGCCTGTTCGGTACGGCCTAACGGCCTCACCCGGGGCGGCGGGCGGTCCGCTCCCCGCTCCGGGTGAGGCCGTTACGATGGGACGCATGACTGCTCCGACACCCCGCCGCGTCCTGCTCGCCGCTCCCCGTGGCTACTGCGCCGGCGTGGACCGTGCCGTGATCGCCGTGGAGAAGGCCCTGGAGCAGTACGGCTCCCCGGTCTACGTACGCCACGAGATCGTCCACAACAAGTACGTCGTGCAGACCCTGGAGAAGAAGGGCGCGATCTTCGTCGAGGAGACCGCGGAGGTCCCCGAGGGCTCGATCGTCATGTTCTCCGCACACGGTGTCGCACCGACCGTGCACGAGGAGGCGGCCGAGCGGAAGCTCGCCACCATCGACGCGACCTGCCCGCTCGTCACCAAGGTCCACAAGGAAGCCGTCCGCTTCGCGCAGGACGACTTCGACATCCTCCTGATCGGCCACGAGGGCCACGAGGAGGTCATCGGCACCTCCGGCGAGGCCCCCGACCACATCACCCTGGTCGACGGCCCCGAGGACGTCGCCAACGTCGAGGTCCGCGACCCGTCCCGGGTCGTCTGGCTCTCCCAGACCACTCTCTCGGTCGACGAGACGATGGAGACCGTCGGCGCGCTCAAGGAGAAGTTCCCGCTCCTGATCTCGCCGCCCAGCGACGACATCTGCTACGCCACGCAGAACCGCCAGATCGCGGTGAAGCAGATGGGCGCGGACGCCGACCTGGTGATCGTCGTCGGCTCGAAGAACTCCTCGAACTCGGTCCGCCTGGTCGAGGTCGCGCTCGGCGCGGGTGCGGGTGCCTCGTATCTCGTCGACGCCGCCGACGAGATCGAGGAGGCCTGGCTGGAGGGCGTCTCCACGGTCGGGGTCACCTCCGGCGCGTCCGTGCCCGAGGTACTGGTCGACGGCGTTCTGGCCTGGCTGTCCGAGCGGGGCTTCGAGGACGTGGAGATCGTGAAGGCGGCCGAGGAGTCGATTGTGTTCTCGCTGCCCAAGGAGCTCCGCCGCGACCTGCGCGCGGAAGCGGCGGCCATGTCGGCGCAGTAGCACCCGGCCCACCGACCGGGCTCGCTCTCATCCGGTTTCCCGTTCCAGGAAGTGGGCGGGGCCCGGTGCCCGTACCGTGGATCACATGGAGATCTTCGGCGTGGACATCGGCGGATCCGGGATCAAGGGTGCTCCCGTGGACCTGGACCGCGGAGACCTGGCGCAGGAGCGCCACAAAGTGCTCACCCCGCACCCGGCCACTCCCGAGGACGTGGCCGGGTGCGTGGCCGAGGTGGTCGGCCACTTCGACTGGCAGGGGCCGGTGGGTATCACGTTCCCGGGTGTCGTCACCAGCGGTCTCACCCGGACCGCGGCCAATGTCGACAAGGGCTGGATCGACCTGGACGCCCGTACCCTGCTCGGCGACAGGCTCGGCCTCCCGGTCACCGTCCTGAACGACGCGGACGCGGCCGGCGTCGCCGAGATGACCTTCGGCGCGGGCCGGGGCCGCAAGGGCACGGTCATCGTGCTGACCTTCGGTACGGGGATCGGCAGCGCGCTCTTCATCGACGGCAGGCTCGTGCCCAACACCGAGCTCGGCCATCTGGAGCTGCACGGCCACGACGCGGAGAAGCACGCCTCCACCAAGGCCAAGGAGGACGGCGACCTGAGCTGGCACCACTGGGCGCACCGGGTGCAGAAGTACCTGGCCCACGTGGAGATGCTGTTCTCGCCCGAGCTGTTCATCATCGGCGGCGGTGTCAGCCGCAAGGCGGACAAGTTCCTGCCGCTCATCGAGCATGTGCGGGCCGAGATGGTGCCCGCGGAGCTCCAGAACAACGCGGGCATCGTGGGCGCGGCGATGGCGGCGGCGGGCCGCTGAGGCCCCTCGCGCCTGCGCGCCCTAACGCCGGGACGGGCGGCGCGGGGTCCGTCCGGCGGGCCGCGCCGCCGGTGACGGCTGACCGGCAGGCCGTGCGGTCTGCGCGGCCAGCAGCATCCGCCGCTGCCGGGCCCGCATCAGGCGGACCTTGCGTACGGTCGCGATGAGCCCGGCGACGAGCGTGCCGCCGTACAGCCAGCCGGCATGAACGGCGAGGGCGGTGACGACGGCCATGGTCTGCCCGCCGAAGCCGCCGGTGCCGCCGGAGATCGGAATGATGCCGACGGCGAACGCGATCGGCACACTGATCGGCGCGGTCACCAGGTCGGCGGGCCGCACCCAGAGCGCGGTCAGGGCGCTGACCGGCAGGAACAGCACGCCGAACACGGCGGACGAGCCGTCGAACAGCAGCCAGTCCGCACAGCCGAGGACGAACATGACGGCGGCGGCGAAGAGCCCGGCACCGATACCGGTCAGCCGGGGATTGGGCAGCCGCCGCAGGGCGAGCACGGCAGGCGCCACCGGGCGACCCCGGCCGGCCGGGGTGCTCATCACCCGATAGACGGTCGCGCCTTCGCCGAGGGAACCCTCGGCTCCCTTGGTCCCGAGCGGGGACAGCGGGGCCGGCCGGGTCTGCCTGCGCTGCGGGGGACGTGTCCTGTGCTGCTCCACCGGGACAACGTAGGTCGCCGGGCGGGCGGAAGCGGGTGCGGGACACGCGCTTTGGGCGACCTTGGCGATGAGTTCGATGCCACACGGCCCAACGGGAACCGATTCCGCCCCCGATGCCGCCCTCGATTCCACCCCCGGAGCCCTCTCGGACCGGTGCGGGCACCACCGCCGTCCGGACCCGTGACGGGCCACCCGCCCCCGCCCGTAAACTGGAGAATCGGCCCACCCGGGCCCGACGTCCATTCGAGCCCGTCCACCCCCTAGGGAAGTCGCCACCGTGTCGCTCACGATCGGAATCGTCGGTCTGCCGAATGTCGGCAAGTCGACCCTTTTCAACGCCCTGACCAAGAACGACGTGCTGGCGGCCAACTACCCGTTCGCCACGATCGAGCCGAACGTCGGCGTCGTCGGCGTCCCCGACCCGCGCCTGAACACCCTCGCGGAGATCTTCGGCTCCCAGAAGCTGCTCCCGGCGACGGTCGACTTCGTCGACATCGCCGGCATCGTGCGCGGCGCGAGCGAGGGCGAGGGGCTGGGCAACAAGTTCCTCGCGAACATCCGTGAGTCGGACGCGATCTGCCAGGTCATCCGGGCCTTCAAGGACGAGAACGTCGTCCACGTCGACGGCAAGGTCTCGCCCAAGGACGACATCGAGACGATCAACACCGAGCTGATCCTCGCGGACCTCCAGTCGGTGGAGAAGGCCGTCCCCCGCCTGCAGAAGGAGGCCCGCCTCCAGAAGGAGAAGGTCGCCGTCCTGGCAGCGGTCGACGAGGCCCAGAAGATCCTGGAAGCCGGCGACACGCTCTTCCACGCGGGCATCACGGCCGGCACGGAGAAGGGCCGCCTGCTCCACGAGCTCCACCTCCTGACGACGAAGCCCTTCCTCTACGTCTTCAACGTCGACGAGGACGAGCTGGTCGACGAGGACTTCAAGAACGAGCAGCGCGCCCTGGTCGCCCCCGCCGAGGCCATCTTCCTGAACGCCAAGATCGAGTCCGAGCTGATCGAGCTCGACGACGACGAGGCCCTGGAGCTCCTCCAGTCCATGGGCCAGGAAGAGCCCGGCCTGGCCACCCTCGGCCGCGTCGGCTTCGACACCCTCGGACTGCAGACCTACCTCACGGCAGGCCCGAAGGAGACCCGCGCCTGGACGATCAAGAAGGGCGCCACGGCCCCCGAGGCGGCCGGTGTGATCCACACCGACTTCCAGAAGGGCTTCATCAAGGCGGAGATCATCTCCTTCGAGGACCTGGTCGAAACGGGCTCGGTCGCCGAGGCCCGCGCCAAGGGCAAGGCGCGCATGGAGGGCAAGGACTACGTCATGCAGGACGGGGACGTGGTGGAGTTCCGCTTCAACGTCTGATCGATTCGGTGCTGCGGACCGGGCGTTTCGTCGAGTCCGCAGGTGGCAAGGGGCCGGCTCTTCGGGAGCCGGCCCCTTGCCGGTTTCCCTGCCTCGTCGTGATCACGGGGTACGCCGTTTCGGCCGGAACGGCATCGGTCACCTCTCCGGGCACGGTCGGTCCCCGGGCACCAGCCAGCGCGGGTGCCGGCCACCGGCCCCGTGCGGCGGCCCCCGATGGGTCACCGGTCCGGTCCGGTGCGGCCCCCGGCTCGGCTAGCGCTTTATGCCCACGCCTGCCAGCAGGCTGATCTGGGCGTCCTCGATCTCCGGCTCGCCCGCGGCGGAGGCGGCGGGCCGCCAGCGGTGGCAGCAGCAGATGCCCGGTTCGACCAGGTCGAGTCCGTCGAAGAAGCGGCGGACGTCGCTGTGGGAACGGAACTGAACCGGAGACCCGGACTTCGTGTAGACCTCCGCGACCTTGTTCCAGGTGACCGGGTCGAAGTCGGGCGTGCAGTGGTTCATGGCGAGGGCGCTGCCCGCCGGGAGCGGGTCGAGGAGCCGGCGGACGATGGCGTACGGGTCGTGCGGGTCGGTGATGAAGTGCATGAGCGCGTTGAGGGAGAGGGCGATGGGCTGCTCGAAGTCCAGGACCCCCGAGTCCTCCACGGCGCTCATCAGCGCGTCGGGGTCGGTGACATCGGCCTGGACGTAGGCCGTTCGGCCCTGCGTGGTGCTGCGCATGAGGCGTTCGGCGTACTTGAGGACGAGTGGGTCGTTGTCCGCGTACACGACGTGGGCGTCGCGGGCGACGGACTGGGCGACCTGGTGCAGGTTGGGCTCGGTCGGGATGCCCGTACCGATGTCGAGCCACTGGCGGATCCCGTGCTCCTGCGCCAGGACACGGGTGGCCCGGTGCATGAACGCCCGGTTCTCGCGCGCGGTCACGTAGATGCCCGGGTGGGCCTGGGCGGCGACCAGCGCCGCCTCCTTGTCTATCTCGAAGTGGTCCTTGCCGCCGAGGAAGTAGTCGTACATCCGGGCCGAGTGCGCCTTGCTCGTGTCGAGATCCTGGCCGGCCTGCCTGGTGCTCATGTTCTTCCCTTCGTACGTGTGTTGTCGGCCCGCAGGCCAGGGACGGGACCCGGTGCCGTCGTCCCTCACGCCCGCCGCCGGTTCACCCCGCGGCCAGGTGATCCGCCAGGCCCTCCTTGACCCCGCGGACGAACGCGGCGATCTCCTCCGGTGTGTAGATCAGCGCCGGCCCGGCCGGGTCGGTGGACTGGCGTACGGCCACGCGGCCGTCGGCGAGTTGCTTCGTCTCGACGCACTGACCCCCGTTCGGCCCGCTCCAGGGCCGTTCCCAGCCCTGTTCCCCGAGATTGTGGGCCGGCATGCCGTTGTAGACGCCCTCGTCGGTGATCGTCATGAGTACTCCTTGCGCATGCGGTTCAAGAGCGCCCTGCTGTCCTCGGACGACGTCATCAGCGCCATACGGGAATGTGCTTCGAGATGGGAGACGACGTCCGCGCGCTGGTCCAGGTAGACGGAGGCGGACAGGAGTTCGCTGTAGACGATGTCGGGCAGTTCCGGTTCCTCGAACCGGAAATAGGTGAACGGGGCACACGCTCCGAGATGCGCGCCCGCGGTGAACGGCACGATGTCGATGCTCACGTGTGCGAGCTCGGAGACGTCCAGGAGCCGCTCCAACTGCTCCCGCATCACGTGTGCGCCGCCCACCACCCGGTGCAGTACGGCTTCCTCCATGACCACCCACAACGTGGGCGCGTCCTCCCCCTCCAGCAGCTTCTGGCGGTGCAGCCGCAGCTCCACACGGCGGGCGAGCTCCTCCTCGCTGCCGTTCGGCAGGCCGCCGCGCAGCACGGCGTGTGCGTAGGCGGGGGTCTGCAGAAGGCCGGTGACGTACTGGGGTTCGTACGTACGGAGGGTCTTGGCGCCGGACTCCAGGCTGACGTAGGCGGTGAACCAGCTGGGGACGGCGTCGCGATAGGAGTGCCACCAGCCGGGCTTGTTGGCCTGTTCCGCCAGGTCGACGAACTCGTCGATCTCCTGACGGTCCGCGCCGAAGGTCTCCAGGAGCTTCTCCGCGTAGAGCGGCTTCAGCGCGACCTCGGCCTTCTCCAGCCGGCGGATCGTCAGGGTCGTCACGCGCAGTGCCTTGGCCGCGTCCTCCAGCGAGGCATCGGCGCCGAGCCGCATCTCCTGCAGCCGACGGCCGAGGATCATGCGCAGGACTGTCGGCGCACTGGTGCCGGAACGGGCATCACTCACGCCCAACCTCCTGAGAAACCGTCAACAAGACCATTCTTACAGCCATTTGATGTTGACGCCAGGCTGATACCCGTGCTCCTGAAATTATCAGGGAGTCGGTTGCAGCGTGACCCTTATCACGCGCATAGTGGATGGGTGAGCGGTCGAGTCACAGCAATGAAACGGGATCCGGCCCGGAGCGGGCGGCAGTCGCTCCGCACGCCCGGTGCGGGCCGAACGCACATCCGTCCGGGCTGAGTCGAGTGCCTCCGCGTCCCCACGCGCGGCGGAACCCCTCCTCTTCGATCCACCTACGGAAGGCGTCCATGACCCCCCACGAGGAAACCGTCTCTCCCGTCGTGCTGTACGTATGCGCCGACCGGGCCCGGGGCGCGCCCGGTGAAGCAACGCAGCGCGCCCAGAGGGAAGGCCGCGCGTTCGCCCGGGAACGCGGACTGACGATCGCCGAGGTCGTCACCGATACGTACGGTGAGCCCGACCCGGCCCGGCGCAGAGGGTGGCGGCGGGTGAGACAGCTGGCGCAGACGGGCGACGTCACCGCGGTACTCGTCCGCTGGCCCAGCGCCATCGCCCCGGAATCCGCCAGCGAACTCCGGCACCGCGAGGCCGCCTGGCTGCACGACCAGGGCGTCCGCGTCCGCTACACCTGGGCGCCCCTGTCGTCTCGGGGCTGATTCCCCGCCCGGGCGCCGCGGACCGGTGAGGAGCCCGTCGAGCGGGCGGTGGTAAGGCATGCGTCAGCGGGGCGTCCGTGGTGAGCGGATCGTGCGGCTCGTCGTCGGGGGCTCCCGCCATCACGTCGACGCCGAGTCCGGCTGGATGCCCGGCATCGTCCTCGACGGGATCGGATGCCCGGCATCGCCCTCTACCTCTACGGCATCGGGGGCAGGCGGCCCGCCCGGCGATGGGACCGGGGGCGGGCCCCCCGGCCTGAGCGGGAGCGAAAGCCCTCAGCCGCTCTGCGGCGGCTCCGTCCGCCCCAGCCACGCCGTCAGCAGCGACTCCAGCGCCGCCGTCTCGTCCCCGCTCAGGGTGTCCAGGAGGCGGCGCTCGTTGCGCATGTGCTCGGTGAAGGCGCGGTCGATCAGATCGCGGCCGGCCGGGGTGAGGGCGACCACGCGGGCGCGGCCGTCGACGGCCGCCCGGCGGCGGGTGACCAGGCCCGCGCGTTCCAGGCGGTCGATGCGCTTCGTCATCGCGCCGGTGGTGACCATGGTGTGCGTGGCCAGTTCGCCGGGCGCCCGCTCGAACGGATCCCCGGCCCTGCGCAGCGCGGCCAGCACGTCGAACTCACCCTCGCTCAGGCCGAACCGGCGGTACACCACGCACAGTTCCTCCGTGAGCAGCGCGGCCAGCCGGTGCAGGCGGCCGATCACGCCCTGCGGGCGCACGTCGAGGTCGGGGCGCTCGCGCGCCCACTCGGCCTGGATGCGGGCCACGTGGTCCGGGGGCTGAGGGGTGGCGGTGGAATCAGTGGAATCCGGCATGCCTCGATTGTAGCTTCCTTGGAAGGTATAATAACTTCCATGGAAGCTACCTTGCGATGGGTGCTCATCACGACGGTCGCCCCGGTGGCCTGGGGCACGAACTACTACGTCACCCACGCCTTTCTGCCTGCCGGGACCCCGCTGTACGGCGCCGCCGTCAGGGCCCTGCCCGCCGGGCTGCTGCTCCTGGCCGTCCGGAGGCAACGGCCCCGCGGCTCCTGGTGGTGGAAGTCCGCCGTCCTCGGCGTCCTGAACATGGGCGGGTTCTTCGCGCTCGTGTACGTCGCCGCGCAGCTGCTCCCGACCAGCACCGCTTCGACGATCATGGCGGCCTCGCCGGTGGCCATGATGCTGATTGCCTGGGCGCTCGTCGCCGAGCGGCCGAGGCCGCTGCCCCTGCTGGGCGCGGCCGCAGGCATCGGCGGGGTGTGCCTCATGCTGCTGACCGGAACCGTCTCCGCCGACATCCGCGGGGTACTGGCCTCGGTCGCCGCCCTGCTGATGTCGTCCCTCGGCTACGTCCTCACCAAGCGCTGGGGCGCCGGGACCGACGTCCTCGCCTCGACCTCCTGGCAGCTGATCGCCGGCGGTCTCCTGCTGCTGCCCCTCGCCGCAGTTGTGGAGGGCGCCCCGCCCGCGCTCGACGGGCCTGCCGTCCTCGGATTCGGTTACGTCACCGTGGTGGCGACCGCGCTCGCCTTCGCCGCCTGGTTCGCGGGCCTGCGCCATCTGCCCGCCGCGACCGTCGGCCTGGTCGGGCTGCTCAACCCGGTGACCGGAGTGCTGCTGGGCACCATGATCGCCGGTGAGCCGCTCACCCTGCGGCAGATCTGCGGGCTCGTCCTCGTACTGGCCGGGATCCTGCTCGGCCGGCCGGCCGTGCGCCGCCGGGCGGCCGGGGCCCGCCGCACGCGCGCTAAGGCTGCGTGACCCTCAGTTCCCGTACGCCCGTCGGCTCGGCCGCGTCCGTCGAACGGACCGTCACCCGCACCTGGCGGGCCACCGCCCCCGCCCGGTACGGCTGCCAGTTCCTGCCGTCGGCCGAGGTCTCCAGGCGGTGCGAGGCGGGGGGTACGTCCGTCCACTCCGGCGCGAATCCCGTCACCGGGGCCGCCCGCCCCAGATCCACCGTCAGCGAGCCCGTCTCCCCGTCCGGGGACCAGGCCGTCGCCGTACTGCCGTCGACCGCCGCGGCCGCGTACAGGCCGGGCGTCTCGGACGTCGCCGTCGCCGGGCGGCAACGGGCCGCGTCGGTGGTCGGGGTCAGGTCCGGCCGGCGCGTGGGCAGGGTGAGGGAGGAGGACAGGGAACGGGAACCGGACGGGGTGTGGAGCGTGAAGGGGGCGCCCGACGTCAGGCGGACCTCCGTCGTCCGGGGGCCGATCGCGACGTCGTACGTACGCCCCCGGTAGCGCAGGCCCGTCAGGTTCACGCCGTCGCTCAGCTGCGGCGGCAGCATCGGGTCCAGGCGCACCCCGTCCTCCCGCAGCCGCAGACCCGTCAGCCCGTGTGTGAACACCTGGAGGAAGCCGCCCTTGCCGGTGAGGAAGTCCTCGGCGGGGAAGCCGGACAGCGGGTCCTGCGCACCCGCCTTCTCGCCCCGCGCCTCGCTGAAGAGGGCGTACGGGCCGCGCATGAACGGGCGCACCGCACGCTGGAGATACGTGTACGTGGCGCAGCCCGGCTCCCCGATCGCGGCCGCGTCGATCGCGTGGACCGAGTCCGTCATCGCCGGGCCGTCCGGATCGGTGTGCGCCGCGTAGTAGTCGAGCGTCGAGGCGGCCGCACCCGGCTCCATCGGCCACTCCAGCGGGTAGATCAGCAGGACCGTGTCGGCCTGTTTGATCGTCGAGCCGTCGTACCCCGCGTACTGGAGGTAGAGCTTCCGTTCGGGGTCGTACGGGATGCGCAGGCCGTCCGCGACCTCGGTCCACTTCTCCGGGGCCGGGTGCCCGAGGAGCTGGGCCGCGCGGGTGGCGTTGCGCAGGGCGGTGGCCGCGACGGCGTTGGTGAACACCCCGTCCGTGACGCCGTTGCTGTACTCGTCCGGGCCCGCCACCTCCTTCACCGAGTAGCTGCCGTCGTCGTTCGCGGTGGCGCGCGAGGCCCAGAAGTCGGCGATGCCCCGGAGCATCTGCCAGCCGTGGCCGGCCAGCCAGTCGCGGTCGCCGGTGGCCAGGTAGTACTGCCAGACGGCCAGGGACACATCGCCCTGGAGATGGTTCTGGGTCACGCAGTGCGGCGGGTTCCAGCTCTGGCACTCCGACCAGAGACTGCCCTTGCTCGCGCTCGTCCACGGGTAGAACAGGCCCTGGTAGCCCAGCTTCTCGGCGTTCGTACGGGCTTCGTCGCGCGTCCGGTAGCGGTACTCGACCACTGAACGTGCCAGTTCGGGACGGGTGGCGAGGAGCCCCGGGTACATCCAGGTCTCCGCGTCCCAGAACACCATGCCCGCGTAGTTGTCACTGGTCAGCCCGGCCGGGGCGATGCTGTCGCGGGAGCCGGTGCGGGTGGAGGCGAGGAGTCCGTACTGGGCCGAGCGCAGCCACTTCTGCAGATCGGGGCTGCCCGGCACGGACACGTCGGCGGACCAGTCGCGGCGCCAGACGGCGGCGTTCTCGGCGAGCACGGCGGACCAGCCGCGCCGCGCCGCGCGCCGGGACGCCTCGCGCGCGGTGGTGCGCGGGGCGCGCGAGGTGAGCGCGGTGTCCACCCCGACGTACTTCTCGTACGTATACGTGCGCCCGGCGCTCACCCGGGCCGCCTGTCCGCTCATGCCCGCCGGGCGCACCGTCTGCACGACCGCGCCCGCCGTCCCCGTGCCCCGGGTGCGGAAGGTTCCGTCCTCCTCCAGGTCGATCCGGCGCGCCCCGCGCGGGTCGAGCCGGCCGGTGACCGTCGCGGTGCCGGTCCAGTGCGGGGTCATCCGCAGCCGTACCGCACCGGTGTGCACATCGGAGCGGTCGGCCAGCACCTCGTACGTGAGGTCGGTCGCGCGCCCGTCGGCGGTGGTCCAGCGGAGCGACGTACGCACCAGCCCGCACCGCAGGAACACCGTCTGGCGGTACCGGGAGATGCGTCCGGCCGGAGTGGCGGAGCCGTACGTCTCCCCGCCCACCCGTACATCGAGGTTCGTCCAGCTCGGCAGCGCGGCGGCCACCTCGCGGCCCGCCGCCAGATCCTCCTCGCGGCCGAAGAGCCCGGAGACGAACGCCCCGTCGTAGCGCGGGGTGAACAGCGGCCAGCCGGTCTTCTCCTCGCGGTCGGCGTACCCGGCACCCGCGGCCGGTACGCGGTGCCCCAGATAGCCGTTTCCGACGTAGGGGTCGTAGCCCTCGGCCTCGCCGAACGTCGTGGACGTCGGGGCCCAGGCGGGATCCGTGTCCCGGCCGCAGGCCACGGCGGGCGCGGCGGGTGACGGCCGACCGGTGGCGGAGGCGACGGGCGGCAGTGGCGCGATCAGGGCGCAGGCGACGAGGGAGGTGAGAAGAGAGGTACGCGAAAGGCTCACGGTACGAACGTAGGGAAGCGGGCGGGGTGCGGCGGGGCACGGCGCGCGGGTGAACGGCTGACGCGGGCGCGGTGCGGAGCGGCACGGCGCGCGGGTGAACGGCTGGCGCGGGGGCGTGCCGGCGTCCTGGAGGACCGGTCGCGCGCCGGTGCCGGGCGTCGCGGTCGGATCAGGCCGCGAGCCCCGTCTTGAGTCCCGCGCCGCACAGCGGTACGACGACGCTGCGGTCCGTCCAGCCGCCCACGGCCGCCCAGCAGGCCACGCCCGTCGTCTCCACGTAGAAGCCGCGGGCGGCCAGATCCAGCTGTGCCGCGCGGATCTGATCCTCGGTCACCGTCAGGAAGGTGCCGCCCGACTCCCGCACCGCCGCCAGGATCGCGCGGGCACGCGGCGGGCGCGGGATGGCGATGCCCTCGGCGAGGGTGGGGGAGGCGGTGGCACCGGCCGGGGTGCCGAGGAGGTCGTCCGCCCCCGCGTGGAAGGCGGCGGCCAGCGGGGACACCGCCTCGGCCTGGACGGCGACCAGCGCGGGGCGGGTGTCGATCAGGCCCTGGGCGAGGAGTTCCGCGGTGGCCAGGGCCGCGCCGAGGAGCAGCGTGCCGTTGCCGACCGGTACGGCGATGACCTCCGGGAGCCGGCCGCCGAGGTCCTCCCAGAGCTCGTACACGTAGGTCTTCGTGCCGTGCAGGAAGTACGGGTTGAAGACGTGCGAGGCGTAGAAGGTGCCGGGTGCGTCGGCGGCGGTGCGGGCCGCCCGCGCCGTCGCCTCGCGGTCCCCGGGGACGACTTCCAGCCGGGCGCCGTGCGCCCGGATCTGCTCGGTCTTCTTCGGGGACGTGCCCTCGGGGACGTACACCGTGCAGGGCAGCGCGGCGCGGGCACAGTACGCGGCGACGGCCGTGCCCGCGTTGCCGCTGCTGTCCGCGACGACGCGCTCGGGGGCGAGGCGGCGGGCCAGTTCGGCGAGCATCACCGCGCCGCGGTCCTTGAAGGAGAGCGTCGGCATGAGGAAGTCGAGTTTGGCCGAGACCGTGCCGGTGAGCGGTACCAGCGGGGTGCGGCCCTCGCCGAGGGTCGTCGCGGGGGAGGAGAGCGGCAGGACCTCCTCGTAGCGCCACAGGGAGTTGACCCGGCCGGGCAGTTCGCCGGGACGCAGCGGGCCCGCGCTCTCGAAGTCCAGGTCCCACGGACCGCGGCAGACCGGGCAGCACCAGGTGAGCGAGGTGACGTCGGCACGGGTGCCGTCCTGCGGGCAGCGGTACGTGGTGGCCATGGCTGCCAGCATGCCAGCCGGGGCGGCAGGGCGGAGTCCGGGGCGGCCGCGGTGTCGCGGCCGCCCCGGAAGGGCCGTTCCTACCGCCGGGAGAGTCCGCGGTCGACGGCGGTCATCAGCTCGCCGTCCTCCGTGTCCCCGTCCAGGGACCAGAACATCGCGCCGCCGAGCCGGTGGTCGCGGATGTACGCGGTCTTGGTGCGCAGGACCTGCGGGTCGTCGTACGTCCACAGTGTGGTGCCGTCGAACAGCCAGGCGCTGCCGTCACGGACGTTGCGGTGGACCTCGTACGTACCGGATTCGGCCAGCTTCTTGAGGGCCTTGTAGTCCTCGTAACCGGCCGCCCAGGTGGCGGGGGCGGGGGCCGCGGCGGGTTGGCCGAGGCCGTCACCGCCGCCGGTCACACCGGTCCAGCCCTGACCGTAGAACGGCATCCCCATCACGAGCTTGCGGGCCGGGGCGCCGCGCTTCAGCCAGTCGCGCACGGTCTGGTCGACGCTGAAGTCGCCCTTCGCGTACAGCGCGGACTGCTGCGCGGTGGTCTTCTCGCCCGAGACATGGAAGTCGTAGCCCTGAAGGTTCACGAAGTCGAAGTCCCGCATGATGCGCGGGACGTCGAAGCCGGCGTCGATCTTCTCGGGGGACGTGGGCACGAACGCCGAGAGGTCGTAGTGCTTGGGCTTCGCTCCGTGGTGGCCGCCCTTACGGGCCGCGGCGCTCTTCGCGTAGGCGTCGAGCTGGGTACGGAATTCATGGACCAGGGCCGTGAAGTTCCGCTTGTCCTCGGGGCGGTGGACCGTGTCGGTGTCACCGGCGGATCCCGGCCATTCCCAGTCGATGTCCACGCCGTCGAAGAGACCGGCTGCCGCGCCCTCGCCGCCGCGCGTCCCGTCCACCGGCAGATTGCCCTTGATGTACAGGTCGATGCACGAGGAGACGAAGGCCTTGCGGGAGGCGGGAGTGCGGGCCGCGTCCGAGAAGTGGGTGGACCAGCTCCAGCCGCCGAGCGAGATCATCACCTTGAGGCCGGGGTGCTTGGCCTTGAGCTCGCGCAGCTGGTTGAAGTTGCCCGCGAGTGCCTGGTCGTCGGTGTCGGCGACGCCGTCCACCGAGCCCGCCGCATCCAGCGGGCGTACGTAGTCGGCCCAGGCGTCTGCCTCGCCGGGGACGTTGCCCGTGAAGCACTTCCCGTCGGCACTCACGTTGCCGAACGAGTAGTTGATGTGGGTGAGCTTGGCCGCCGTGCCGCTCGTCTCCAGGTCCTTGACCTGGAAGTCGCGTCCGTAGACACCCCATTGGGTGAAGTAGCCGACGCGCTTGTACGCGGGCGCGGAACTGTGGTGGCCTCCCTTCCCGCGGTCCGTGCGGTGCTCGTCGCCGTGGCCCGCGGTGGCGTTGGCGGCGGGGGCGAGGGTGGCGGCCAGCGAGAAGGCGCAGGCGGCAATGGCCAGTCCGGACAGGGTTCTTCGACGCATGAGGCCCGTTCCTGTGCGTGTGCGAGGCATGTGCGGGGAGGTGCGTGACCGTGCTGTGTGGAGAGGAAGCTATTGGTCTGGACCAAATATGGTCAAGGGGTGGGGTGCACCGGAACGCCCGAGGACGCGTGGCGGCTGGGGCGGGATATGCGCACGCCGACGGCGAATCATCACTTCGAGTGAAACTCTGGCCTGTGCTTGCGGTGTGGAACCGACCGTTGCGACGCTGTTGCAGTCTGTCAACCTCTTGGGGAGTGGCCTGTGACTTTCGGTGAGCAGCCCGCCTATCTGCGCGTTGCGAGCGATCTGAGAGAGAAGATCGCCAACGGTTCGCTGCCGCCGCATACGCGCCTGCCGTCGCAGGCGCGTATCCGCGAGGAGTACGGGGTCTCGGACACCGTCGCGCTGGAGGCGCGCAAGGTGCTGATGGCCGAGGGCCTCGTCGAGGGCCGTTCCGGCTCCGGAACCTATGTGCGCGAGCGCCCGGTCCCGCGCCGGATCGCCCGTTCCGGCTTCCGGTCGGAGGCGGGAGCCAGTCCGTTCCGGCAGGAGCAGACGGCGGAGGGTGCGCGGGGGACCTGGGAGTCCCGGAGCGAACAGGAGGGCGCGAGCCCGGAGATCGCCGAGCGGCTCGGCATCGAGCCGGGCGACCGGGTGATGCGTACGCGCTATGTGTTCCGGGACGGCGGCGAGCCGATGATGCTCTCCACCTCGTGGGAGACCCTCGCGGTCACGGGGCGCACACCGGTGATGCTGCCGGAGGAGGGCCCCTTGGGCGGCTGCGGGGTGGTCGAGCGGATGGCCGCGATCGATGTCGTCGTGGACAACGTGGCCGAGCAGGTCGGCGCGCGCCCGGGGCTGGCGGAGGAGCTCCTGGCGCTCGGCGGGGTGCCGGGCCATGTGGTGATGGTGATCGAGCGGACGTACTACGCGTCGGGCCGCCCGGTCGAGACCGCCGACGTGGTGGTGCCGGCCGACCGCTACCGGGTCGCCTACCACCTGCCGGTCCGGTGAAGGGTGCGGCGCGGTCCGGGCCGGCTGCCGGGCGGGACCTGCTGACCCGCGGTCCGGGTCGGACGGCGGGCTGCCGGTCCTGCGGTTCCGGTCGCGGTCGGGCGACGGGTTTCCGGTCCTGCGGTTCGGGTTCCGGTCGGGTGACGGGCTGCTGCTCCTGCGGTTCCGGTTCAGGTCGGACGGCGGGCCGCCGGTCCCGCGGTTCCGGTTCCGGCCGGTTGGCGGGCGCCCGGTCCTGCGGCTCCGGCCGGTTGGCGGGCTCTCCGGCCTGCGGCTCCGGCGGGTCGGCGGGCTCTCCGGCCTGCGGTTCCGGTCGGTCGGCGGGGCGGCGGGCGCGGCGTTCCTGTCGGGTGACCGATATCCGGCGGGGCCCGTCCGGTGCCCGTCACCACGAATTAACGGCGGCCCGTACCCCGTAACGGCCGGGCAATCATCGACCGTGATGGCTTGTCATGTCCCGCTCCTACCTTCCCGTTCGGACCCGCACTCCGGACTGACGAACGGGAAGTCACCGATGACGGACACAGTCGTACCGCAGACGGAGACCGCCTCCGGGGGAGACCTCGCAGGCGGCTCCGGCGCCCCGCCCCCCAGTCGCAGCTACGCGAAACTCGCGGCGGACGAGAGCCGGGAGGACTACTCCCTGCGCTATGCGCCGCACTCCTTCCGGCGCTGGTCGCCCGGCACGGTCGCCGGCACCGCGCTCGGTGGGATCGCCTACCTGGCCGACTTCGCGATCGGTGCCTCGATCGTCTTCACCTATGGCTTCACCAGCGGATTCGCCTCGATCATGGCGGCCGCGACGATCATCTTCCTCACCGGCATCCCCATCGCCCGCGCCTGCGCGAAGTACGGCCTGGACATGGACCTCGTCACCCGGGGCGCCGGATTCGGCTACTTCGGCTCGACGCTGACCTCGCTGATCTACGCGTCCTTCACCTTCATCTTCTTCGCCCTGGAGGGCTCGATCATGGCCCAGGCCATGCATCAGGCCTTCGGACTTCCGGTCGAGGCGGGCTATCTGATCACCACTCTGATCGTCATACCGATCGTCTTCCGCGGCATGGGCGCCCTCGCCAAGGTGCAGGCCTGGACCCAGCCCGTCTGGATCATCGGCATGGTGCTGCCGTTCGTCGTCCTCGCCTTCGAGGCGCCGGACGCCTGGGGTGCGTTCGGCTCCTTCGGCGGCACGGAAGGGGCGGGGTCGGGCTTCTCCTGGATCGGCTTCGGGCTCGGCACCGGTGTCGCGCTCTCGCTCATCGCGCAGATCGGTGAGCAGGCCGACTACCTGCGCTTCATGCCGGCGAAGACGGAGGCCAACAAGCGGCGCTGGAACCTCGCCGTCCTCGCCGCCGGACCCGGCTGGGTGATCATCGGCGCGGCCAAGCAGCTCGGCGGCGCGCTGCTCGCCTTCGTCGCCCTGGAGGCGGTCGGCAAGACACACGCGCTGGAGCCGATCGCCCCGCAGATCGAGGCGCTGAAGCCCTGGCTCGGCTCGTTCGCGCTGCCTGCGGCCGCGCTCTTCGTGATCGTGTCGCAGATCAAGATCAACGTGACCAATGCCTACAGCGGCTCGTTGTCCTGGTCGAACTTCTTCTCCCGGATCACCCACCGTCACCCCGGCCGGGTCTGGTACATCTTCCTCAATCTCGTCATCGCGCTGACGCTGATGGAGATGAACATGTTCGCGGCCCTCAACAAGCTGCTGGGCTTCTACTCCAACGTGGGCATCGCCTGGATCGTCGCGGTCGCCGCCGACCTGGTCATCAACAAGCGGATCGGTCTGAGCCCGCCGTACATCGAGTTCAAACGGGCCTATCTGTACGCGGTGAATCCGGCCGGGTTCGGGGCGATGGTGATCGCCTCGACCGTCTCGATCCTCGCCTTCTTCGGGCTGTTCGGCACGTACGCGGAGGCGTTCTCGACCTTCATCGCGGCCGGACTCTCGTTGACGCTCTGTCCGCTGATCGCCTGGGCGACGAAGGGGAAGTACTACCTGGCGCGCCCCAATCCCGTGAACGGGCCCGGAGCCGAGGTCGCGGACATCACCGCCACCCACACCTGCGCGGTCTGCGAAACGGCCTACGAGCTCCCGGACATCGCCGACTGCCCCGTGCGGTCCGGGCCGATCTGCTCGCTCTGCTGCTCGCTGGACGCGGAGTGCGGAGACGTCTGCCGCAAGGCCCCGGCCGCCGGCCCGGTCCTCATGCCGGAGCCGGTACTGCGCGAGGGGGCGGCCCGTCCCTGAGGGCGGCCCCCGAGGCCCTGCGGGCCCGTCCGTGACCGACAGAGCCGTGGCGGAACGCCCCGGGGGCGCATCGGGCCGGATGCGCCCCCGGGGCGTTGGTCCGCTCCTGGCCGGATCGGTATCTCTTTGTGCAATTACGCATGCGTTGAGTAAAGGTCAGGCGTAGGCTCGGGCATATGCGTACTGCGGTTTCCTGGGGATCCTTAGAAACATGCACGTTGTTCAGGGGAGGGGCGCAATGCTCGGGAGGGACACGATGAGCGACAGCGGTGCCGTGCTCCCTTGGCTGGTGATACGGCAGGACGACAACGGCAACCGCTACCGCGTGGGCAGGTACGCCACGCAGGACGAGGCGCAGAAAACCGCCGACAAGCTGGAGAGCCACGGCCACAAGCAGCTCTACTGGGTCGAGCGCATAGGGCAGACCGCCCGCCCGTAGTGCGCCCCCTGCGGGCGTCTGTCCGGGCGTCCGTGACGGGGCGTTACGCTCCGCACCATGACTGATCGCGTGGTGGTGGCCGGAGCCGTCTACGACCGGGGGCGGCTGCTGGCCGCGCGCCGCAGCGCCCCGCCCGAGCTGGCCGGACGCTGGGAGCTGCCCGGCGGCAAGGTGGAGCCGGGGGAGAGCGGCGAGCAGGCGCTCGTCCGCGAGCTCCGCGAGGAGCTGGGCGTCGAGGCCGAGCCGCTGGAGCGCATCCCCGGTGAGTGGCCGCTCAAGCCGGGCTATGTGCTCCATGTGTGGACGGCCCGGCTGGTGTCCGGGGTGCCCGCGCCGCTCCAGGACCACGACGAGCTGCGCTGGCTCGGACCGGGCGAGAGCGGCACGGTGGACTGGCTGGAACAGGACCTGCCCGCAGTGGCCGAAGCCGTACGTCGGCAGCCCGGCGGCGCACAGCGCTGAGTCAGGGCTCTTCGCCGAGCCCCGTGCGCCCCCTCCCTCCACGTACAGCCGTTCGTGCGCACGCGCCTACACCCGTACGCCCCACGTGTCGACAGCAGCGGTATTTCGTCTGGAATTTCGGGTATGTGATGTTTAGCCCCCGCAATCAGGACGTTCCCGTTGCCGACCCTGGGAAGTGATCGGCGTGATCGATACGGAAGGCGACAGCGCGGAGTGGAGCTTTCCGGCTGTTCCCGGTGCCGTGCGCACGGCACGGCACGCCGTCCACGAGGCGCTGACCTGTTGGGGGCTCGACGCGGCCGTCGGGGATGTGACGGTTCTGCTGGTCAGCGAGCTGGTGACCAACTCGATGCGCTACACGGCGGGCCCCATCGGGGTGCGGCTGGTACGCCCCCGTCCTGATGGCGAAGGCCCGGCCGCGCACCCCGGTCTCCTCGTGGAGGTCTCCGATCCGCTTCCGGATCCGCCCACCGAACGTTTGGCTGGACCCGACGACGAAGGCGGCAGAGGGCTGCAGCTCGTGGCCTGTTCGGCCCGCCGTTGGGGGACCCGGCGCGGAAAGAGCGGCAAGACGGTGTGGTTCGAGCTGGCCCTGCCTGGTTAGGAGTGAGGTGGGACGAACAGCGATCACGGTGGGAAGGTCGAAATCGGCCGGTCGGAATCTGGCCGAAACGGACTGAGACCGTGCTGTGATCGTGAACGCCGTGTCGGTCGGGGCCGTAGTGCTGAATACTGCGGGCAGGACCGGTCCGGTGTGTGAGCTGGAGGGGACGGTCGCGTGAGCGAGATACCTGGGACAGCGGGCGACGTGGTGTGGCAGAGCAGTCCGCCTGGCTCGATCTACGACTACATCAGGGTCGCCTCCTTCTCGATCGGCCCCGATGGCCTGATCGAGCAGTGGAGCCGCCGGGCCGCCGGTCTCTTCGGCGTTGCCGCTCACGAGGCCATGGGCAGGGACCCGGTCGAGGCCTTCATGCCGGCCGAGCTGCGCCGGGACGGCCACCGCCGGATCGGCGAGGTGCTCGACGGCAAGGAGTGGACGGGCCTCGTCCCCTTCCGGATGCCGGGCGAGGACGCGGTGCACGGGCTCGCCGAGATCTATGTGATGCCGAGCGAGACGGCGACCGGTGAACGGGCCGCGGTCTGCATCGTGGTGGACGTCCGCGCCCTGCGGCGCATCGAGACGGACCTCGCGGCCTCGCAGGCGATTTTCGGCCAATCCCCTTTCGGGTTCGTACTGTTCGGCACCGACCTCACCGTGGTGCGGGCCAACCAGCGGTTCGCCACCGTCTTCGGCGGCCGGGCCGACGACCACCGCGGCCGTACGGTCCACGACTACCTCGGGGCCGCGGAGGCGGACCGGCTGACGGCGACGCTCGAACGCGTCCTGGCCACCGGCGACTCCGTCACCGACCTCCAGCTCGTCGGTACCGCCCCCGGCGACACCGAGCGCCGCCACTGGTCGATGAACCTCTACCGGGTGCACAGCGGCTCGGGCCGTCCCATCGGCATCGCCGGACTGGCCACCGATGTGACCCGGCGCCACATCGCCGCCCGGGAGGCCGCCAGCGCCCGGCGCAACCTCGCCCTCCTCAACGAGGCGAGCGCCCGTATCGGCAACTCCCTCGACCTGGAGACGACCGCACGCGAACTCCTCGACGTCGCCGTACCCGGCTTCTGCGACCTCGCGTCCGTCGACCTCTACCAGGCCCTGCTCACGGGCGAGGAGACGCCGCCCGGCAGCGGCGGCTCCCTGCAGGGGGAAGCGGTCGGCGGCTCCGCCGAACTGCGCCGCGTCGCCTTCGCCAGCGCCGTGTCGGACGCCCTGCCCGGCATCCCCGACCCCTCGTCCGACGCCGAACCCCACACGGCCGAGGGCCCGCCCGCCGTCGGCGCGCTGCACCACTACCCCTTCGGCTCGCCCTGCGCCATCGCCCTGCGCACCGGCCATGTGGAGGACGTGCCCGGCGACGACCGCGGCTTCGTCCAGTCCACGCTGGCCGTGCCACTGGTCGCCCACGACACCGTGGTCGGCCTCGCACGGTTCTCCCGTACCAAGGGCAGCGAACCCTTCGGGGAGCGGGACCGCGCCCTGGCCGGCGAACTCGCCGCACGCGCCGCCGTCTGCATCGACAACGCCCGCCTCTACCGCCGCGAGCACGAACGCGCGCTGATACTCCAGCGCAGCCTCCTGCCGCCCGGCGACCCCGAGGCCGCCGGACTCGACATCGCCTGCCGCTACCTGCCCGGCAACACGGCGACCGAGGTGGGCGGCGACTGGTTCGACGTGATCGAGCTCCCCGGCCACCGCACCGCCCTCGTCGTCGGTGACGTGATGGGCCGCGGACTGCGCGCCGCCGTGGCCATGGGCGAACTGCGCACCGCCGTGAGAACCCTGGCCCTCCTCGACCTGGAGCCCGCCGAAGTCCTCTCCGCGCTCGACGAGGTCGCCCGGGGCCTCGGAACCCCCGGCGCCGGTACCTCGTCCGACGCGGGCGGCGGCGCTCAGTGGCCGTCGCGGGCCGCCCACAAGTCACGCGAGGCGGACCTCTCCGAGGTCTATCTCGCCACCTGCGTCTACGCCGTCTACGACCCCGTCACCCGGCGCTGCACCTTCGCCAACGCCGGTCATCTGCCCCCCGTCGTCGTCGAGCCGGGCGAAGCCGCGCTGCTCCTCGACGTACCGCCCGGCATGCCGCTCGGCGTCGGCGGCGAACCCTTCGAGGAGGTCGAGGTGGAGCTCAAGGAGGGCGCCCTCCTCGCCCTCTACACCGACGGCCTCGTCGAGTCCCGCGACCATCCGCTGGACGAGGGACTCGAAGCGCTGCGCGAAGCCCTCGTCGAACCGGCCCGGCCACTCGAGGACGTCTGCGACCACGTACTGAGCTCGCTCGACACCCGGCACGGCGAGGACGACATCGCCCTGCTGATGGCCCGCATCCAGGGGCTGCCGGCCGACGCCGTCGGCGACTGGCGGCTGCCCCGCGAGCCCCGCTCGGTCGGCCGCGCCCGCGAACTCGCCCGCGGCCGGCTGATCGCCTGGGACCTCGAAGACCTGGTGGACACCACCGAACTGCTGGTCAGCGAACTCGTCACCAACGCCCTGCGGTACGGCGAGGGCGAGATCCGGCTGAGACTGCTGCGCGACCGCACCCTCGTGTGCGAGGTGTGGGACGCGGGTCTCGTCCAGCCGCGGCGCAGGCGCGCACGCGACACGGACGAGGGCGGCCGCGGACTCCAGCTGGTCGGGCTGCTGAGCGCGGCCTGGGGGTCGCGCCGGACACCGCGCGGCAAGACCGTCTGGTTCGAACTCCCGCTGCCCGACGGCGCGCCGGCCGCCGAGCGCACGGTGGAGGAACTGCTCAGCATGTTCTGAGACCGGCTCCCGGCGGATTCACGAAGCGGTCTTCAGAGCGGCGAGGCGGGCCTCCACCTCGGCGCTGTCGCCCAGCGTGTCCAGCTGCTCGAACTGCGCGTCCAGCGACGATGCGGCGAGCTCCTGCTTGCCCAGCGCCTTCGCCTCCTCGCGCCGCACCTTGTCCTCGAACCGGCTGATCTCGCTGGTCGGGTCCAGGACGTTGATGTTCTTGACGGAGTCCATCATCTGGTTCTGCGCCTGGGCGGACTTCGCGCGGGCGACCAGCTCGTCACGCTTGGACTTGAGCTCCGTCAGCTTCGTCTTCATCTGGTCCAGGCCCGCCTTGAGCTTGTCCACCACCTCGGACTGGGAGGCGATCGTGGGCTCCGCCGTCTTCGCCTCCTTCTCCGACTGGAGCTGGCGCCCGAGCGCGACCTTGGCCAGGTTGTCGAACTTGTCGGCGTCCGGGCCCGATCCGCCCGCCCGCAGCTCATCGGCCTTGCGGCTGGCGGCGAGTGCCTTCTCGCCCCACTCCTTGGCCGCCGCCACGTCCTCGCGGTGGTCCTGCTCCATGAGGCGCAGATTGCCGATGGTGGCGGCCACGGCCTGTTCGGCCTCCGAGATGTTGGACGTGTACTCGCGGATCAGCTGGTCCAGCATCTTCTGCGGGTCCTCGGCCTGGTCGAGCAGCGCGTTGATGTTCGCCTTCGCCAGCTGGGTGACGCGTCCGAGAATGGTCTGCTTGGTCATGGCACCTCTCCTGTGTGGTCCGGTCCTGCTGAGCAACGTGACGGGTACGGGCGGGGCACTCGTTCAGAAGCGGCCGCCACCGCCCCGCCGGCCGCGGGTGCCCCCGCCGCCGAAACTTCCCGGTCCGCCGCCCCCGCCGAAGCCCCCGCCGAACCCGCCCCCGCCGAATCCGCCCCCTCGGCCGCCTCCGCCGCCCAGGAGCCCGCCGAGGATGATCCCGCCGAGAACCGCGCCGCCCATGTCCCCGCCGCCTCCCGGCATCCCGCCGCCCGGCCCGCCGCGGCCCCCGTACGCGCGCACGTCCTGCTCCGCGAGGCTCCGCGCCTCACCGGCCAGCGCGTCCGCCCGTTGCGCCTCGGCCAGCGCGGCCTGCGGATCGTCCGTCCCGGCCAGCTCGCCGGCCCGTTCCAGCCGCCGCTGCGCCTCCGCCAGCCGGGTCCTGGCCTGACTGCCGACCGCTCCTCGGTTCGTGGTGACGTAGTCGGCGGCGCCGCCGACGGCCGACCGCGCGGTGAGCATCGTCTGGTCGAGCAGGGAGCGGGCCCGCCGGTTGCCCCGCTCCTGCTCGCGCGCCCCGGCCAGCGCCTCGTCCAGCACCGCGTCGGCCTCCTCCACCCGCCGCAGGGCGTCGATCGGGTCGTACGCGCCCGCGCCCAGCTCCGCCCGCACATCGCGGGCCACGGTCTGCGCGCGGGCGATCCGGCCGCGCAGGTCCGCGGTGGACATGCCCTCCGCCGTGCCCTCCAGCAGCCCTCCCGCGTCCGCCAGGTCCGTCTCCGTCTCGGTGAGCGCCGCCTGCAGCTTGGCCGCGGCCTCCTCCAGTTCCCGCGCGCGCCGGTCGACGGCGTCGACGAGCGTGGCCGCCTGGCCGACCGCGCCCTCGGTGGCCCGTACGTACACCGCCGCCGCGGAGCGATCACCTCCGTCCACGGCCTGGCGGGCCTGGTTGAGCGACGACGTCGCGAAGACGAGCCGGTCCTTGGCCTGCTCGATGTCGCCCGCCGCGGGGGCCGACGCGGACTCCGCGTAGCGGCTGCGCAGGGTGGTGAGCGTGGCTTCGGCGGCGGTGACCCGGCCGGCGAGCGCACGGAAGGCGGTCTCGGCCGCGGCCAGTGCCTGCGGGGCGTCGCGTTCCAGTTCCCGCAGCCGGTCGAAGTCCTCGGAGACGTCGTCCAGGCGGCCGTTGGCGTCCGCGCACCGGCTGATGATCTCGTCCAGCAACCGCCGGCGCGTGGCGTCGTCCTCGGGGAAGGCGTCGTCGAGCTGCTGACGCAACCGGAACGCCGTCGTCAGCTCACCCTTGGCGTACGTGACCGCCTCCGTGAACGGTGCGGCGGCCTCCTCGCCGAACTGGGCGGTGGCGAATCCGAGTTCCTCCTCGCTCGTGCGGACCGCGTCGTCCGTGGCGACGAGCGTCTCCTTGGTCCGCGCGTCGAGTTCGGGGAGCGGGGTGGGCGGCTGCGGCGGTTCCTCGCGCCCGCCTCCGGCCGGCCCCCAGCCGGTCGCGCCGGGCGTCGTACGGGTGGCGGCGCGCCGCTTGCGCCGGGTGAACGCGTACGCGGCGACCGCCGCGACGCCGCCGACGAGCACGATCGGCAGCACCAGGTCCCCGGTACTCGTCCCGCCGGAGCTCCCCGTGCCGGGGTCGTCGGCGCCCGGGGTGATCGCCGGGGTGGGGACGGGCGAACCGGCCAGGACGGCGGAGTACCCGTTGGCGGCCCCGATCGCGGCACCCGCCCAGTCGTTTTCCTTGAGCGCCGGTTCGATCGCGGTGCTCGCCACGTCCTGGAGCTGTGCGTCGGTGAGACGGGAGCCCTGGTCGACGGAGTAGGCGTACTGCCGGTCGTGGGTGGCGACGGCCAGCAGCACGTCGTCGAGGCCGAGCCCGTTGCGGCCGGCCGTCTCGTCGGCCCAGTCCTGCGGGGACCGCCCGGAGAAGTCCCGGACGTAGGCCACGAAGAGCTGGATGCGGCGCTGGTCGTAGAGCCGGTCGAGCGCGGTCACCACCTGGGCCCTGCGGTCCCCGAGCGCACCGACCTTGTCGGTGATCTGCCCGTCCCGGGACAGCGTGATGGGGTCATCGGCACGGGCGGCCGTCGCGGTGGGAAGGGCCAGCCAGCACACCGTCAACAGCACGGCGAGCAGGGCCCGGCCCGGTATGAGGATCCGGGTTCGGCTCACGGGCGGCATCACGTTTGCGAGGCTATGTCTGCCTCAGTGGCCCCGCGACCCGGCCGCCGGACCGCACCTCGGCCCCGGGCGGCCCTGCCACCGGCCGGACCCGGCGTCACGGCGGGTCCACCTCCCCGTCGTACAGGCGCATCCGCCACCAGGCCCGGCTCCGCCACGGATGCCCGGCGGCGTGCGGGGAGTGGAGCGTGCGACGCCGCAGCGTGCGGTCCAGCCGGGTGACGAGCCGGGACAGCTCGGCCCGGGGCCGGTCCGGCAGCAGGGCGAGCACCTCGGCCAGGAGGTCCCGTACGTGTGTCACGTCGTCGAGCGAGCAGCCTCGGCAGCTGCACCGGGCAAGGCTCGGATACAGGACGCGCCCGGGGCGGGCGAGGAAGCGTCGGTAGCGGAGCAGAGCGATCTCGGTGGCGCCCGGGTGGACCTCGTAGAACTCGTACGCGTACTCCACACGCCGGATGGCGGTGCTGGTGGCGAACGAGAGCGAGCCGATCCTGCCCGGCTCGCGCAGCCACAGGGGTGTGCGGTTCTCGGGAGCGCGCAGCGCGCCGGGCCGCTTACGCGGCATGCGCCTTTCGGCAGGAGGACTTCATGCCGGTCATATTGCCACGGCACGCCCGCGCACAGGAGGCCCGCGGACGCGCGGATACGAAGGCGGGGGAGCGAGCGGGCCCATCGGCCGTACGGAGGGCGGCACGGAGGTGATGCCGCACGGGAACCGGCGGATGTCAGGTTCCGCCGGCTCCCGTACGGGCGGGAGCCGTCAGGAGCTCCCGGTCCAGGAGCCGGTCTCAGCCGGCGTCGCGCGGCAGGGTGCGGGTGCGGCCCATCTCCCCCAGCCAGACGGCGGACGGCTTCGGCAGCCGCTCGAACGTCTCCGGGTCCCAGCCGATGAGGCCGAAGGCGGGCGCGTAGGAGCCCCACTCGTAGTTGTCGAGCGCGCTCCACGCCAGGTAGCCCTGGATGTTGAGGCCGTCCTCCAGCGCGGAGGCGACCTCGTTGAGCGCGCCGGTGTAGTAGTCGATCCGGCGGCTGTCCACGTCCGTGGCGATGCCGTTCTCGGTGACGATCAGCGGCATGTCCGGGCCCACGACCTCGGCGGTGTGGCGCAGCGCGTATCCGACGGCGGAGGGGTAGTACTCCCACTGCGTGAGGGTGCGCTCGACGTCGTCCGGGGTCGGGATCGGCCCGTCCGTGCCGATCTTCGTACGGGTGTAGGACTGGACGCCGATCCAGTCGTCGCCGCGGGCGGCCTCGATGAAGACGTCCTCGCGGGGGTACCGGTAGGCCGCGGTGACGTCCTCGGCGCCGGGGAGGGCCTGGTAGACCTGGTTGGCGACGGTCCAGCCGACCCGGATGTCCGCGTTGATCGCCTTGACCTCCTTGACGGCCGCGTGGTGGGCGGCGATCACGGCCACGGTGGTCTCGTCGTCCGGGGTCGGCAGACCGGCGGGCGGGAAGCCGATGTCACCGCGCTTGGCCTGGCCCGCCATGACGGCGATCATGTTCGGCTCGTTGATGGTGCACACGTGGCTGACGCCTTCGGCGATGACCGGTGCGCAGGCCGCGACGTAACGGGCGAACAGTTCGGTCGCGCCCTCGGAGGTGAAGCCGCCGCGGGCCTCGAACCACTGGGGCACGGTGAAGTGGTGCAGGGTGACCATGGGGCGCAGTCCGCGCTCGATGGCGCCCTCGACCATCCGGCGGTAGTGCGCGAGCTCGGCCCGGGAGAAGCGTCCCTCGACGGGCTCGATGCGGGCCCACTCGATGGAGAACCGGTAGTCGGTGAAGCCCAGTCCGGCCAGCACGTCCATGTCCTCGTGCCAGCGGTGGTAGCTGTCGCAGGCGTCCAGGCTGGGCTCCTGGATGTGGGTGCCCGCGGTGTGCTCCTTGACCCACCAGTCGCTGTTGGTGTTGTTGCCCTCGATCTGGTGGGCGGCCGTGGAGGCGCCCCACAGGAAGCCTTCGGGGAACGGGACCTGGGTGTGAGTCATCGCAAACTGTCTTTCTGGTGCGTGAAGGGGTGTGGCCGGGCGCGGAGTGTGGGGTGCGCGGGCCTTGTACGTGTCGGTGGGCCGGCGGGCTACTTCATGCCCGCGGTGGCGATGCCCTGGGTGAAGTGCCGCTGGAGCGCGATGAAGACGACCAGGACCGGCAGCACGATCAGGAAGGACCCGGCCATCAGCATGCCGTTGGAGCCACCCGCCTTGTTCGGGTCGGTGGCGAAGGTCGCCAGGGCGACCGGGAGGGTGTACTTGTCGGGGTCGTTGGTCGCGATGAGCGGCCAGACGAAGTTGTTCCAGGAGCCCAGGAACGTGAAGATCGACAGCGTCGCCAGGGCGGGCTTCACCAGCGGCATCACGATCCGCCAGAAGATGTACCACTCGCCGGCGCCGTCCATCCGGGCCGCTTCCAGCAGCTCGTCCGGGATCGACTGCATGAACTGCCGCATCAGGAAGACCCCGAAGGCGCCCGCCGCGAACGGCAGCACCAGACCGGCGTACGAGTCGATCAGGCCCATCTTGCTCATCAGCACGAACAGCGGCAGCAGCATCAGGTTGCCGGGCACCATGAGGGCGCCGAGCACCAGGCCGAAGATCTTGTTCCGGCCGGCGAACCTCAGCTTGGCCAGGGCGTACCCGAGCATCGAGCAGAACACCAGGTTCGAGACGGTGACCAGCACCGCGACGATCACCGAGTTCATGAAGTACAGCGGCAGATCGAGCTTGTCGAGCAGGTCCCGGAAGTTGTCCAGGGTCCACTCGGTCGGGATCCAGACCGGCGGGCTCGCGGTCAGCTCGTTCGTGGTCTTGAACGCGGACAGGGCCATCCACAGGAACGGCGCCGACATGATCAGCAGGCCGAGCGACAGCAGGACGTAGACGAGGACCCGCTTCAGGGACCGCGGTCGCTTCTCCCCGCCCGGCTGTCCGGGCTCCTTCGACGGCGCCGTCGAGACGGCGCCCGGTGCACTGGTGGCGCTCATTTCGTGTTGTCCTTCAGCAGTCGGAGCTGCAGCACCGTGATGCCCATGATCACTACGAAGAGGACATACGCCATGGCGCTCGCATAGCCCATGTGGAAGAAGTTGAAGCCCTCGCGGTACATGTTCAGCGAGACGGTGAGCGTCGAGTCCGAGGGGCCGCCCTGCGTCATCACGAAGGGTTCCTCGAAGACGTTGAGGTAGCCGATGGTGGTGATCACCGTGGCGTAGAGCAGCGTGGGCCGCAGCAGCGGGACCGTGATGCCCTTGAACTCCTGCCAGATGTTCGCGCCGTCCAGCCGTGCTGCCTCCCGCACCTCGGTGGGGATGGCCTGCAGGCCGGCGATGAAGAGCACCATGACCGTGCCCAGGTTCCGCCAGACCGCCATCGCGATCATCGAGGGCATGGCCAGCTTCTCGGAGCCGAGGAAGTCCGGCGCGGTGAGGCCCACTTCGGAGAAGAGGCCCGCGACGAGACCGTCGCTCGGATCGAGGACGAACCGCCAGACGACGGCGACCGCGACGATGGTGGTGACGACCGGGGCGTAGAAGCCGACGCGGAAGAAGGTCCGGGCCCGGTCGATGCCGTTGTTCAGCAGGACGGCGACGACCAGCCCGAGGAAGATCGTCAGCGGCACGCCGATGACCACGAAGTACGCCGTGTTGAAAAGCGACTTGAGGAACTTCTCGTCGCTGAACAGCTTGGTGTAGTTCTCGAAGCCGATGAAGTTCGCGTCCAGCGGATGCGTCACGTTGCGCAGCCCGAAGTCCGTGAAGCTCATCACCAGCGTGGCGATGATCGGGACGGCCATGAAGACGAGGAAGAGCACCAGGAAGGGAGTGGAGAACAGCCAGCCGGCCATGTTCTGCACGCCCATCGAGGGCTTCCTGCGGCTTCGCGAGCCCTTCGGCCCGGCGGCCGGGGACGCGGCGGTCCCCGGCCCGGCCTGCACCTTGGCCGGCTGTGCGGCCTTTCCGGTCGTGGTGCTCATGGCTCCTACTTCACGAGGCCTTCGATCTCGGACTGCGCGGTCTTCAGCGCGTCCTCGGCGGACGCCTTGCCCTGGGTCACCTTCGCGATGGCCTGGTCGACCTTGTCGGTGATCTCGGTCCAGTTGGGCAGCGAGGGGGAGGACTTGGCGGTGTCCATCTGCTTCTTGAAGATCTGCAGGTCGGCGTCGTCGGCGAGGTCGCCGGAGGTCCAGGCGGCGGTGTTGGCCGGCAGGTCCTTGGTGCGCTCGTACCAGTCGGCCTGGCCCTTGGTGTCGGTCAGGTACTTGATGAACTCGGTGGCCGCGGCCTTGTGCTCGCTGTCCTTGGAGATCACCAGGGAGGAGCCGCCCGCCATGGAGGTGGAGGACTTGTCGGCGGGCACATTGGCCACCGCCCACTTGCCCTTGAGCTGCGGCTGGCCCTCGTTCAGCAGGGTGACGTGCCAGGGACCGCCGAAGAACATCGGGACGCGGCCGTTGCCGAAGTCCTTCACGACGTCGTAGCCGGGCTGCACGGACTTGTTGGAGAGCCCCTTGTCGAAGTACGAGCCGTACTCCTTGAGCGCCCGGACGGCCTCGGGGCTGTCGATGACGGCCTCGCCCTTGTCGTTGACGATCTCGCCGCCGGCCGAGTACAGGAAGGAGTAGAAGTTCTGCACCGTGTCCAGGCCGCTGGGCTGGATGGACAGGCCCCACTTGGTGTCCGCCTTCTTCTGGTAGGCGGTCGCGAGGGCCTGCATCTCCTTCCAGTCGGCCGGAGCCTTGGTGATGCCGGCCTTCTCTGCCAGGTCGGTGCGGTAGTAGAGGACGCGGGTGTCGACGTACCACGGCACGCCGTACGCCTGGCCGTCGACCTCGCCCTGCTTCCAGCCGGCCGGGAAGAAGTCCTTCTCCTGGAAGATCTTGGTGTCGACCGGCTCCAGCACGCCGAGCTCGGAGAACTCGCCCATGTAGCTTCCGCCCATCTGCGCCACGTCCGGCATGGTGCCGGCGGCGGCCGCGGAGACGAGCTTCTGGTGGGCGACGTCCCAGCCGACCGGGGTCACCTTGACGGTGATGTTCGGGTTGGCCTTCTCGTACACCTTGGCCACGTCCGCGAGCTTCTCGCCCTCGGCCCCCATGGCCCAGACGGTGAGCGTCTGCTTGCTGTCCGCGGCGACGTCCTCGCCCCCGGAGCTGCCGCACGCGGTGAGGCCGAGGGAGAGCACGACAGCGATACCGATGCCGGTGGAGGCGGTTCTGGCGGTGCGGGACATGGAGGGCTCCTCCTTGAGCAATCCGGATGTATGCGCTGCCTGTAAGCGCATACATCACTCTGCGGCAGAGATTCGGAAATCCGCAAGAGGGTGCTGGGTCACACTCGTGCAACGTCCTGGACATCTGAATGTTCAACTTGGAACGGTAAGCGTGCTGTTTGCGGAAAAGGTGGCGGTGTGACTGATTCCGCAGGGTTGGTACCAGTGCTGTCCAGGCCGAGGGGGCCGGGCCCGGGCAGCCCCAAGGCTGGAGCGGGGGCGGCGATATTGTCGCGATCATGACTTCGTACGTGCATGACTTCCCCTTCGATCCGGCCTACGGGCACACCCTCGACGAGCTCAGGGCCGTGCCGGCGCCGCCCGCTCCCGACGACTTCGCGGACTTCTGGCGGGCGCGGTACGACGCGGCCCGCCAGGTCGCCACGGACCCGGAGATAGGGCCGCTGGAGGACGAGCGCGACGGAGTGCGGATCCACGGTGTGACGTACACCTCGGTGGGCGGGGTGCGCCTGGGCGGCTGGCTGGCCCTGCCGGTGGAGGCGGAGCCGGTACGCCACGGGTTCGTCATCGGGCACGGGTACGGGGGGCGGGAGGCGCCCGGGCCCGACGTGCCGCTGCCGCTGCCCTCGTCCGCCGCGATCCTGCCCTGCGTACGGGGGATGGGTGCGCGTGGCCTCGTGCCGGGCATCCCGGACGTCTCGGCGCGGCATGTGCTGCACGGCATCGCGTCGCGCGACACCTACGTCATCGGCGACTGCGTGGCGGACCTGTGGTGCGCGGCCTCCGCGCTCGGGGAGCTGGTGCCGGAGCTCACCGGGGCGGGCCGGCTGGGCCTCCTCGGGGAGAGCTTCGGCGGCGGGCTCGGGGCGCTGGCCCTGCCGTGGGACGACCGGTTCGGTGCGGCGCAGCTGACGGTGCCCACGTTCGGGAACCACCCGCTGCGGCTCACGCTGGAGTGCGCGGGCAGCGGGGAGTCCGTGCGCGGGTATCACCGCGAACACCCCGAGGTGGTGGAAACGCTGCGCTACTTCGACGCCGCGACGGCTGCGGGGTTCGTGGAGCGGCCCACGCTGGTGGCCGCGGCGCTGTTCGACCCGTCCGTGCCGCCGCCGGGCCAGTTCGCCGTGCACAACGCGCTGGCGGGGGAGCGGGAACTGCTGGTGCTGCCGGCGGGGCACTTCACGTACGACGGGCTGGAGCGGGACGTGGCAGGGCTGGTGGCGGCGCGGAGCGCCTTCTTCGGGAAGTGGCTGGGCTAAGGGATGGGGCATGGGTGCCGGCCACCTGGAAGGCCGTCGACGCGGAGGTCAAGCGGCTGACGGCGATCGCGGCACGGACCGCGGGCTCCTACGGGGCGAACTGCGAGCAGGTGGGCGCCGCCTGGGGGATCACCCGCCAGGGTGCCCGCAAGAAGTGGCCCGAGGCCGTCGGCAGGCCCGCCCCCGCGGAAGCGGGCGGCGGCGCCGACGGCCGGGACTGAAGGAGCCGGGCCGCCCGCCGGTCAGCCGCAGCCACAGCTGGTCCGGCGGATCACGGACACCGGGAGGGTGAGCGACACCGGCTCGCGGCCGGTGTCGCTCAGGCGCTGGACCAGCAACTCGACCGCCTGCTCGCCCAGCCGGCGGATCGGCTGGCGCACCGTCGTCAGCGGCGGCTGCACGATCCGGCCGAGCGGAATCCCGTCGAAGCCGGTCACCGCCATGTCCTGGGGCACCCGCACGCCGCGCCGGGCCAGGGCGCGCAGGGCGCCCACCGCCATCTGGTCGTTGGCGAACAGCATCGCCTCGGGCCTTTCCCCGCCCCGGTCCAGCAGCGTCTCGGCCGCCAGCGCGCCCTCGGCCTGCTTCATCATCGTCGTCCGCAGGGCCGGCTCGTCCGGCACCGGCAGCCCGGCGTCCCGGCACGCGTCCTGGAAGCCGCGGAACCGGGCCTCCGCGTCCGGTGAGTCGGTGTCGCCCCCGACGAAGACCAGCCGGCGCAGGCCGTGGTCCTCGATCAGGTGGCGGGTCAGCTCACGTTCGCCGTCGGCGTTGGCGACGACGATGTGGTCGAGGTGGTCGATCTCGCGAGGTCCGGCGAGCATCACCACCGGCAGCCGGCGCGATATCACTTCGAGGTCCTCGGTCGGCACGGTCTGCGCCAGGACGGCGAAGCCGTCGACCCGCCCCGCGACCTTCGCGACCAGGCTCTCCGGGCCGCCCTCCAGTGACGCGGCGATCAGCAGCGCGTACCCGTGCCGCCGGGCCGCGCGCTCCATGCCGCGGATGATCTGGTCGGAGTAGAGCATCACCGCGTCGTCGGCGTCGCTGTCCGCCTCGGCGTCGGCCTCGGCGTCCGGGTCGGCGTAGTCGGGGAAGCACAGGCCGAGCACTCCGGTGGTGCGGCTCGCCAGTCCTCGTGCGTTGCCGCTCGGTACGTAACCGAGCTCGCGCGCCGCATCGAGGACCCGCTCACGGGTCTGGGCGCGCACGGATTCCGGGGTGCGGTAGACCCGCGAAACCGTGGCGATGGAGACGCCCGACCGCTCCGCGACGTCGTACACCGTTGGGGCGCTCACTCGACCGACCGTCCGCTTCTTCTCTGCGCTGACGCGTGCCGACAGAGGTGTCGGCGTACGCGTTCTGAAAGCGCATTCACCCTAGATCGCGGGCCGGAAACGGGCAAGGCCATCCAGGAATGAACAGGCAACCTTGCAAGATGCCCTGTGCATCTTTTACGTTGAGGGCATGAGGCAACCGTCGTCCGGAACCACGCCCGCCGACCCGACCGCTGAGGAGGTGGCGCAGCAGCTCGCCTCCGTCGTGGGCAGGCTGCTGCGACGGCTGCGTTCCTCGTCGTCGGAGAGTCTGCTCACCCCGACCCAGCGCTCGGTGCTGGCCCGGCTGGAGGACGCGGGCCCGGCCACCACGGCCGATCTGGCCCGCGCCGAGTTCGTACGCCCCCAGTCCATGCGGCTGACCCTGGGCGCCCTGGAGGAGCAGGGGCTCATCGAGCGGGCGCCCGATCCGGCCGACGGCCGCAAGTCGGTCGTGTCGGTGACGGACCCCGGCCGCACCACCCTCGCCGAGGTACGGGCAGCCAAGCGCAACTGGCTCGCCGAGGCCGTCGCCGCCGAACTCGACGGGGCCGAGCGGCGCACCGTCGCCGAGGCCGCGACCCTCATCGAGCGCCTGGTCGGTTCCTGACCGGGCGCGACGATCGCGGGTGCGGCTCCCCGGCCGCCGGCGCCCGCCCCCCCGTACCACCGTCCCCTCTCCCGAGCACCACCCGGCAAGGAGCACCACCATGAGCGCCACCACCCTCGACCCGAAGACCGCGTTGATCGTCGTCGACCTCCAGAAGGGCATCGTCGGCCTGCCGACCGCCCACCCCGCCGCCGAGGTGGTCGCCCGCGCCGCGACCCTTGCCGACGCCTTCCGCGCCAAGGGCCTCCCGGTCGTCCTGGTCCGCGTCACCGGCGGAGCCCCCGGCCGTACGGAGGGCCCCGCACGGTCCGGGCAGCCGGCCGCCGACTGGGCCGAGATCGTGCCCGAACTCGGCCCGGCCAAGGGCGACATCGTCGTCACCAAGCAGCAGTGGGGCGCCTTCTACGGCACCGACCTCGACCTGCAGCTGCGCCGCCGCGGCGTCACCCAGGTCGTGGTGGCCGGCATCGCGACCAGCATCGGCGTCGAGTCCACCGCCCGCTCGGCGCACGAGCACGGCTACCACGTCACCGTCGCCACGGACGCGGTGACCGACATGAGCGCCGAGGCCCACGACAACAGCGTCGAGCGGATCTTCCCCCGCCTCGGCGAGACGGACACCACCGACGCGATCGTCAAGCTGCTCGGCTGACGGTCCGCCTCACGTCGCGTCCCGCCGCCGGATCTTGTTCCCCAGCCACACCAGCGGGTCGTACTTGTGGTCCACGGCCCGCTCCTTCAGCGGGATCAGCGCGTTGTCGGTGATCTTGATGTGCTCGGGGCACACCTCCGTACAGCACTTCGTGATGTTGCAGAGCCCGAGTCCGTGCTCCTCCTGCGCCGTCGCCTTCCGGTCGAGTCCGGACTCGGCGGCGGCGTCCAGCGGATGCATGTCCAGCTCGGCGACCCGCATCAGGAAGCGCGGCCCGGCGAAGGCCGTCTTGTTCTCCTCGTGGTCGCGCACCACATGGCAGGTGTCCTGGCACAGGAAGCACTCGATGCACTTGCGGAACTCCTGCGAGCGGTCCACATCGACCTGCTGCATCCGGTACTCGCCCGGCTTCACGCCCTCCGGGGGGACGAAGGCGGGGATCTCGCGCGCCTTGGTGTAGTTGAACGACACGTCCGTCACCAGGTCGCGCACCACCGGGAAGGCCCGCAGCGGGGTGACCGTGATCGTCTCCTCGCGGCCGAAGACGGACATCCGCGTCATGCACAGCAGCCGCGGCCGTCCGTTGATCTCCGCGCTGCACGAACCGCACTTGCCCGCCTTGCAGTTCCACCGCACCGCCAGATCGCCCGCCTGGGTGGCCTGGATGCGGTGGATGATGTCGAGGACGACCTCGCCGTCGTTGACCTCGACCTCGAAGTCCTCCAGGCCGCCGCCTTCGGTGTCCCCGCGCCACACCCTGAACCGTGCGTCGTAGCTGCTCACTCTTCGAGCTCCTCATCGGCGAGGTACTTGACCAGCTCCTCCTTCTCGAAGAGGGAGAGCAGATCCGGACGGATGGGTTCGGTCACCTTGCGTACGAGATCGATCCGGCCGCTCGCGGGGCCCTGCTCGTCCGCCGGCCGGCACAGGAGGTTGACCGGGCGCCAGGACCGTTCCATCGTCGGGCAGTCCTCGCGGGTGTGGCCGCCGCGGCTCTCGGTGCGCTCCAGGGCCGCCCGCGCGATGCACTCGCTGACCAGCAGCATGTTGCGCAGGTCCAGGGAGAGGTGCCAGCCGGGGTTGAACTGCCGGTGCCCCTCGACGCCGGCCCGCTCGGCCCGCTCGCGCAGTCCGGCCAGCCTCTCCAGGGCCTGTTCCATCTCGGGGGCCCGCCGGATGATGCCGACCAGGTCGTTCATCGTCTGCTGCAGTTCCTGGTGCAGGGTGTACGGATTCTCCGTCGGCGCGCCCTCGGCGAGGTCCTCCGCGCTGAACGGACGCAGGGCCTCCGCGGCTGCGGCGTCGATCTGCGCCTCGTCGACGACCGGCGGGGCGTCGGCGGCCGCGGCGTGGCCGGCTGCGTGCAGCCCCGCCCGCCGGCCGAAGACCAGCAGGTCGGAGAGGGAGTTCCCGCCGAGCCGGTTGGAGCCGTGCATGCCGCCGGCGACCTCGCCCGCCGCGAACAGACCGGGCACGCCCAGGGCCGCGGTGGTGTCGGAGTCGACGGCTATGCCGCCCATCACGTAGTGGCAGGTCGGGCCGACCTCCATCGCCTCGGCCGTGATGTCGACGTCCGCCAGCTCCTTGAACTGGTGGTACATCGACGGCAGCCGGCGCCGGATCCGTTCCGCGGGCATTCGGGTCGACACGTCCAGGAACACCCCGCCGTGCGGCGAGCCGCGGCCCGCCTTCACCTCCGAGTTGATGGCGCGGGCGACCTCGTCGCGCGGCAGCAGCTCGGGCGGGCGGCGGTTGTGGTCCGGGTCCTCGTACCAGCGGTCGCCCTCCTCCTCCGACTGCGCGTACTTCTCCTTGAACACGTCGGGGACGTAGTCGAACATGAACCGCTTGCCCTCGGAGTTGCGCAGCACCCCGCCGTCCCCGCGCACCGACTCGGTGACGAGGATGCCCTTGACCGAGGGCGGCCAGACCATGCCGGTGGGGTGGAACTGCACGAACTCCATGTTCAGCAGGGGAGCGCCGGCCAGCAGAGCCAGCGCGTGGCCGTCGCCGGTGTACTCCCAGGAGTTCGACGTCACCTTGAAGGACTTGCCGATCCCGCCGGTGGCGAGGACGACCGCGGGCGCCTCCAGCACGAAGAAGCGGCCGGTCTCGCGCTCGTAGCAGAAGGTGCCCGAGACCCTCTCCCCGTCCTTCAGGACGCGGGTCACGGTGCACTCCTGGAAGACCTTCAACCGCGCCTCGTGATCACCGAACTCGCGTTCGTCCTCCTGCTGGAGGGAGACGATCTTCTGCTGGAGGGTGCGGATCAGTTCGAGGCCGGTACGGTCCCCGACATGGGCCAGGCGCGGGTACTCGTGGCCGCCGAAGTTGCGCTGGGAGATCTTCCCCTCGGGGGTGCGGTCGAAGAGGGCGCCCCAGGTCTCCAGTTCCCACACCCGGTCGGGCGCCTCCTTGGCGTGCAGCTCCGCCATCCGCCACTGGTTGAGGAACTTTCCGCCGCGCATGGTGTCGCGGAAGTGCACCTGCCAGTTGTCGCCGGAGTTCACATTGCCCATGGAGGCGGCGATCCCGCCCTCCGCCATGACCGTGTGCGCCTTGCCGAAGAGCGATTTGCAGATGACGGCCGTACGGGCCCCGCGCTCCCGGGCCTCGATCGCGGCGCGCAGCCCGGCGCCTCCGGCACCGACCACGACGACGTCCCACTGCTGTCGTTCGAGCTCAGTCATTCAGAAAAACCTCGGATCGTCGAAGGCGCCGGAGGCGACCAGGTACACATAGAAGTCGCACGCCGCCACGCTGATCAGCGAGGCCCAGGCGAGCAGCATGTGACGGGCGTTGAGCCGGCCCACCCAGCCCCACAGCCGGTAGCGCACGGGGTGCTGGGAGAAGTGCCGCAGCCGGCCGCCGATGATGTGCCGGCAGGAGTGGCAGGACAGGGTGTACGCCCAGATCAGGGCGATGTTGACCAGGAAGATCAGTGAGCCGAGGCCCATGTGGCCCCAGGCGTAGTGCTCGTCGCGGAAGGTGAGCACGGTGTCGTACGTGAGGATCCCGGCGACCGGCACAGCCGCGTAGAAGAAGTAGCGGTGGATGTTCTGCATGATCAGCGGGAACCGGGTCTCGCCGCTGTACTTCCGGTGCGGCTCGGCGACCGCGCAGGCCGGGGGCGAGGCCCAGAAGCCCCGGTAGTAGGCCTTGCGGTAGTAGTAGCAGGTCAGCCGGAAGCCGAGCGGGAAGATCAGGATCAGCAGGGCGGGGGACAGCCCCCACCAGCTGCCGAGGATCTCCCAGTTCGGGCCGCCCCGCATGGGGGCGCAGTTGTCCGCCAGACAGGGCGAGTAGAACGGCGAGACGTAGGGCGCGGCGTAGTAGTCCGCGTTCGCGAACGCCCGCCAGGTCGAGTAGACGATGAAGGCGAGCAGCCCGCCCGCCGTCACCGCGGGCGCCAGCCACCAGCGGTCGGTCCGCAGATGCCGGGCGGCGATGGCGGCCCGCGTGGGGTGGTGCACGCCCGTCGTCCGGGCGGCGGCACTGCCCGGCGGGCGGGGTCCCGTGCCCGGGGAGCTGCCCGGGTCCTTGCCTGAATCCGTTCCTGTTTCCGTACCGGTGGCCAAGGAACTCTCCTAGGAGGTGTCAGACGCGCCGGCTAGGGGGCGTGCCTGCCGGGGACGCCCAGACCCTCGTCGTCCGAGTCCGTCCACAGGGTGGTGTCGTACGGCGCCTCGGTGATCGTGATGACGCCGTCGACGGGTGCGGCGTGGCCGGCGCGGCCGAGCGGGTCCGGAGCGGTGGCCGCCTCGCGCAGCTGCGCAAGGCTCCGCTCCAGCCGTCCGACGGTGCGGACCAGGTCGTCGAGACAGTGCTGAACTGCCGTCAATTCGTCCTGCAGTGACATGACTTGATCTCACTTCCGCAGTCGCGGGTGGCCATGCTCATGCGCATGCGAGTGTCGCGCGTCACACCCCCGTTGGGAAGAGAGCGGGCGCCCCTGTCTTGCGGTGCGGGGTGGGGCGGCGTCGTCGGGGCCGGAATTCCGGACGGTTCCGGCACTCCGCCGCACGGGTGAGGTTCGGGGCCGCTGCGCCGTGTCTGCGCGCTCTCCCGCGCGTGGGCGCTTTCAGTGGACGGGCGGAACCAGTGTGATCAACTGCAAATGCCACCAAACACGCAGAATCCGGCCCATACGGGTAACGGTGGGCCGGGCCGTCCCCGGAGGTATCAGTCATGTCCCACGTCGGCGTCCCGCGCGGGACATCCCGAAAGCGCCGCTCGCTCGCCCTGCTCACCACGGGAGTGCTGACCCTCCCCGTACTGGCCGGCTGCAGCTCGGGCGGCGACGAGGCCACCAGCGCCGTCATCACTCCGCAGGACATCGCGTCCGCGGCCCGCGCCCAGGTGGCGGAGGGCGGCACGGTCAACTGGGCCATCGACGCGATGCCCGCCACCCTCAACGCCTTCCAGGCCGACGCCGACAGCGCCACCACCCGGATCACCGGCGCCCTGCTGCCGACCCTCTTCCCGCTGGACGCCAAGGGCCGGCCTCAGCTGAATCCGGACTACCTGGAATCCGCGAAGGTCGTCGAGACCGAGCCCAAGCAGGTCGTGCTCTACCGGCTGAACCAGCAAGCGGTCTGGAGCGACGGCCGGGAGATCGGCGCACCGGACTTCGTCGCCCAGTGGCGCGCGCTGAGCGGCAAGGACTCCGCCTTCTGGACGGCCCGCAACGCCGGGTACGAACGCATCGACAAGATCGAGCGCGGTGCCGACGACCTCGAGGTCAAGGTCACCTTCGCCAAGCCGTACGCGGACTGGCGCTCCCTCTTCTCCCCGCTCTACCCGAAGCAGGTGACGGGCTCCCCGGACGCGTTCAACGACGGTGCGCGTTCCACGCTCAAGGCGACCGCGGGACCGTTCCGGCTGCGCGAGGTGGACAAGGAGACGGGTTCCGTCACGCTGGCCCGCAACCCGCGCTGGTGGGGCAGCCCTGCCAAGCTCGACTCGCTGGTCTTCAAGGCGGTGAAGCCGCAGGACCGCACGGAGGCGCTGACCGAGGGGAAGGTCGACGTCGCCGACATCGACGCGGCGGCCGCCAACCGCATCGTCCAGGCCTCCCGGGACGCCGGCGGCAACGGCGCACCGCCCGCCCACGGCCCCGGCTCCGAGGTCACCCCGGCCCAGGCGCTGCGGTCCTGGGCGCTGGCCCACGGCTCCGACGAGGAGGTGGCCGAGGAGGCGCAGGAGGCCCGGGACGAGAAGGCCAGGGCCGCGAAGGCGTACGCGGCCGAGCAGAGCGACCTGCGCGGCTACGTGGTCCGCAAGTCCCTGGAGCCCGCCTACACCCAGCTCGCGCTGAACGGTGAGAGCGGGCCGCTCGCCGACGACCGGGTACGCCGGGCGGTGGCCCGTGCCCTGGACCGCCAGGAGCTCGCCGACACCGTGCTCAAACCGCTCGGCCTGCCCGCCGAGCCCCTCGGCAGCCACCTGGCCCTCGCCGGGCAGCCCGCGTACAAGGACGGCAGTGACGCGCTCGGCAGCCAGGACGCCAAGGAGGCGCAGGCGCTGCTGGCCGACGCCGGGTGGACGCGCGAGGGCGCCCTCAAGAAGACGGACGGGACCAAGGCGGGCAGCGAGGGCGAGAAGCAGAAGGACGCCGGGAAGAAGGAGGAGGAGAAGGCCGCAGAGAAGGAGGAGGAGAAGGCCGAGAAGTCGGACGGCGCGAAGGACGACGGCAAGACCGACGACGCCGCCCGGCGCGAGCCCTCCGAGGACGACGGCCTGTACATCGTCGGCGACGACAACAAGCCCGGCGAGGCCGGGGGCGTCGCCACCCACGTCATCGCCCCCGCCCCCGCCGCCGCCGTCCAGAGCGCCGCCCTGCTTCGCCAGGCCGGGCACCTGGGCGAGACGGGGACCTCCGAGGACGCCCCCGCCCGGATCACCGCCCAGGACCGGCAGCCCGGCGGAGCGGCCGGTGCCTACGCCCCGGTCGGCACGGCGGCTCCCGTCCAGGCCCCCGACACCGCCCGCGGCCCGCTCGGTAAGAACGGCAAGGCGCTGTCGCTGCGGTTCGTCCTGCCGTCGGGTCCCGGCTCCGAGTCCCTGCGCAGCGTCGGTGACAAGATCGCGGCGATGCTGGACACCATCGGGATCCGTACCGAGATCACCAAGGTCTCCGACGACAGCTACTTCCGGGACCACGTCGCCTCCGGTGACTACGACCTGGCCCTGTACTCCTGGCCCGCCACCGCCTACCCGGCCACGGACAACCGCCCGATCTTCGCGAAGCCGGTGCCCGCCACCGACGGCTCGCTGCTCGTCGAGCAGAACTACTCCCGCGTCGGCACGGACCACATCGACCAGCTCTTCGACGAGGCGGTCTCGGAGCTCGACGAGAAGACGTCCCGGGATCTGATGAAGCAGGCGGACGCCCGGATCTGGGCCGCCGCAGGATCGATTCCCCTCTACCAGCGCCCGCAGCTGGTCGCCACGGACAAGAAGCTCGTGAACGTCGGCGCCTTCGGCTTCGGGGTGCCGCACTACCAGGACATCGGTTTCAAGAAGCCGCAGTCCGCCGGAGCCCCGGCCAACAAGACGAAGTAGGAGGGACCGGCGGTCGGGGCTGCACGCACCCGGCCCCGCTCCATCTTCCGCCCCCCGGCCGCCGGTCCCTCCAGACCGGCCAACACGACGAAGCAGCAGGTCAGCGCCGGACCCAAAGCTCAGAACTGGCTCAATTCCCTTGCCCGCCGGCCTGCCGGCGGGCAAGGCTGTGCGTACCTGTTGACCCGGGTGACCCGACCACTCCACCGCCGGCCGAAGGGCCCCAACCCGAAGACCGCGCCGTGGAGGCCCGCTCCGAGCCCCCCGCCGAGGAGCCGCAGCTCCGGAGCCCCACCTCCCGAGCTGTTCCGGCCCCGCGTCCGCGTCGTCCGCCCGGGGGATCGTGTTCATGACCACCGGTGAATTCCGGCGGAAGACCTGATCACGGTGGCGGAAACACCAAGCGGACGCGGGCCCACCGCTTCACTCCGGACGAGGCGCGTCCGCCGTCTCATGGCCGGTAAGACTTGCCCGGGAAGCCGGAGGCGCGCCCGCCCCGTACCATGGGGAGTAGCCGTGGCGCGTCCGCCCGGCGGGCGTACGAGGACTCAAGACCGACTAAGACGCCTGAATCCCCGATCCGAGAGAAGCGCAAGCCACCCATGCCCACGCGCCACGACATCCGTAACGTAGCCATCGTCGCCCACGTCGACCACGGCAAGACCACGCTGGTCGACGCCATGCTCAAGCAGGCCGGCGCCTTTGCCGCGCACGCCGCCGAGAACCTCGACGAACGCATGATGGACTCGAACGACCTGGAGCGTGAGAAGGGCATCACGATCCTGGCCAAGAACACGGCCGTGAAGTACCACCCCAAGGATGGCGGCGACGTCATCACGATCAACATCATCGACACCCCCGGCCACGCCGACTTCGGCGGTGAGGTCGAGCGAGGCCTGTCGATGGTGGACGCGGTCGTGCTGCTGGTCGACGCCTCCGAGGGCCCGCTTCCGCAGACCCGGTTCGTGCTCCGCAAGGCGCTGACGGCCAAGCTGCCGGTCATCCTCTGCATCAACAAGACGGACCGGCCGGACTCCCGGATCGCCGAGGTCATCGACGAGACGTACGACCTCTTCCTGGACCTGGACGCCGACGAGGACCAGATCGAGTTCCCGATCGTCTACGCCTGTGCCCGTGACGGCGTCGCCTCGCTGACCAAGCCGGAGGACGGCACCGTCCCGCCGGACAGCGACAGCCTGGAGCCGTTCTTCAGCACGATCCTCTCCGCGGTCCCGGCCCCGGAGTACGACGAGGACGCCCCGCTCCAGGCGCACGTCACCAACCTGGACGCCGACAACTTCCTCGGCCGTATCGCGCTGTGCCGCGTCGAGCAGGGTGAGCTGCGCAAGGGCCAGACGGTCACCTGGATCAAGCGTGACGGCACGCAGTCCAACGTCCGCATCACCGAGCTGCTGATGACCGAGGCGCTCACCCGCAAGCCCGCCGAGAAGGCGGGCCCGGGCGACATCTGCGCGATCGCCGGTATCCCGGACATCATGATCGGCGAGACCCTGGCCGACACCGAGAACCCGATCGCCCTGCCGCTCATCACGGTCGACGAGCCGGCCATCTCGATGACCATCGGTGCGAACACCTCGCCGCTCGTCGGCAAGGGCGGCAAGGGCCACAAGGTCACCGCCCGCCAGATCAAGGACCGTCTGGACCGCGAGCTCGTCGGTAACGTCTCGCTCCGCGTCCTGGACACCGAGCGCCCCGACGCCTGGGAGGTCCAGGGCCGTGGTGAGCTCGCGCTGGCGATCCTCATCGAGACCATGCGCCGGGAGGGCTTCGAGCTCACCGTCGGCAAGCCGCAGGTGGTCACCAAGCAGATCGACGGCAAGACCCACGAGCCGATCGAGCGCATGACGATCGACTCGCCGGAGGAGCACCTCGGCGCCATCACCCAGCTCATGGCGACCCGCAAGGGCCGCATGGAGACCATGACGAACCACGGTTCGGGCTGGGTCCGCATGGAGTGGATCGTCCCGTCCCGCGGCCTCATCGGCTTCCGTACGGAGTTCCTGACCCAGACCCGTGGCACGGGCATCGCGCACTCCCTGTTCGAGGGCCACGAGCCGTGGTTCGGCGAGCTGCGCACCCGTCACAACGGCTCGCTGGTCGCGGACCGCGCGGGCGTCGTGACGCCGTTCGCGATGGTCAACCTCCAGGAGCGGGGTGTCATCTTCACGGAGGCCACCACCGAGGTCTACGAGGGCATGATCATCGGTGAGAACTCGCGCGCCGACGACATGGACGTGAACATCACCAAGGAGAAGAAGCTCACCAACATGCGTGCGGCTTCCGCGGACACGACGGAGAACGTCGTGCCCGCCCGCAAGCTCTCGCTCGAGCAGTCGCTGGAGTTCTGCCGCGACGACGAGTGCATCGAGGTCACCCCGGAGACCGTGCGTATCCGCAAGGTCGTCCTGGACCAGAAGGAGCGCGGCCGCTCCGCGTCGCGCGCCAAGCGCTGATCGTACGAGGAAGGCCCGGTTCCGCGACTGTCGCGGAACCGGGCCTTCCCCGTGTGCGGCTCCCGCCGTACACAGCGCCGTCGGGGCGCTCTTGAGGCCCGCCGACGGGGCCCGAGGCCCGGGTCGGTGAATCCGGCCGGGAATGACCCGAAACGCGCCCTGCGGGTACCTCTGGGCCCTCGTCGTCGACGGCCGAGGAGAAGCGGGAGAACCTCGCGCCCGGCAACTCCGTTCCCGCGTCCCGCGACGGCGCCGAACGCGTGCCGCGCGACCGTTCTGCGCAACCTGTTTTCTTTCGTCAGACGTCCGGATATCGGGCGCTGTTCACCGGACCACGTGTTAACAGTCCGTTTCGGGTGTGTCTGTCTAGGATCCCTTTGTCCGAATTTCGGCCATTCAAGGCTTCCCTATGTTGTCAAACCGAGACCCTTTAAGTGTGGTTTACAGCCCGGTTGTGCTCAATAGTTGGCTCAGTTGAGCTCGGGTCAATGAGGCGCGCACTGGCAGGGTGCCGACTCACGAGCACGCCGGGTGTACCGATCAGGCACGTCAGAGATGACGGCGGACGTCGGTGTCTCGCCTGCGGTGAACAAGTGGACTCTTGAGGAGGAACCCATGCGTGGTGCCATAAGCGCCAACTGGGTCGTGTGCGCGACGCTGATCCCTATGGGGGTCGACCGACCGTGACAAGTCCTGTGCAGATTGATGACGCCGAGGTGTCAGCCCTCCCGGCGTCCGGGAGCGAGTCGGAGTCCGGTGGACCGGAGGCCAAGCAGGCCGCGGGCCTTTCTCCCGGGCAGCTGATGTGGCGTCGATTCAAGAGGGACCGCACCGGAGTCATATCCGCGTGCATCGTCATCTTCTTCTTCGCGGTGGCGATTCTCGCGCCCGTGATCTCGATGCTCTACGGCAAGGATGCCTACACCCTCTACGGGCAGGACAACCTCGACCTCCTCGACGAGTTCAACATGCCGACGGGCGGGGCGGGCGGCATCTCGGCCGACCACTGGTTCGGCATCGAGCCGAACCTCGGCCGCGATGTGTTCATGCAGCTCGTCTACGGCATGCGCACCTCGATCTACACCGCCCTCGCAGCCACCGTCCTGATGGTGCTGATCGGCGTGTTCATGGGTCTGGTGGGCGGCTACTTCGGCGGCAAGATCGACTACTGGGTCGGCCGGCTGACGGACTTTCTGCTGGGCTTCCCCAGCCAGCTGTTCTTCATCGCCTCCATGCCGGTCGTCGTCGCCGCGTTCGTCCGCCCCGACGAGGAGACCCCCACCACTCTGCGGGCCATCGCGATCATCATCGTGCTGTCGTTCCTCGGCTGGATGGGCCTCTCCCGTCTGATCCGTGCGGAAACGCTGACCCTGCGCGAGCGGGAGTTCATCGAGGCCGCCAGGATCTCGGGCGCATCGCCCGCGCGGATCATCCGCAAGGAACTGATGCCCAACATCATCACGCCTGTCCTCGTGCAGGCCACGCTGCTGCTGCCGTCCACGATTCTCTCCGTGGCGTTCCTCTCCTTCGTGGGTGTCGGCTTCGTCGAACCCACCCCGGACTGGGGACGGATGTTCGCCATCGGCGCGGACATCTACGAGCAGGACCCGGTCTACATGCTGTTCCCGGGTGTCGCCATGGTCGTCTTCGTGGTGGCGTTCAACCTCCTCGGCGACTCCGTCCGAGACGCGTTCGACCCCAAGTCCGGACGCTGAAGCTTCCGTCCCCCCGCGGATGGGGTAGCTGTCACCCGGACGCCGGCCAGGGCCGGATGCGCCAGGCAGCTCAGTTGGATCACTACTGACAGATAGGTACTCATCGTCATGAGCATCTTTGGTACGCGCCAGATGCGCGCCGCGGTCATCGCGGTGGCAGCCGGTTCGTTGGTGCTGACCGCATGCGGCGGCAGCGACAACGACAACAACAGCAAGGCCAAGACGAAGACGCAGGAAGACGCTGCCAAGCAGTCCTCCGCCGTCATCATGGGTGACGCGAAGGCGTCCACCGGTCCTGCGGCCGAGGTGCCCGGCGCCAAGCCCGGCGGCACCATGACGGTCTACCAGGAGGCGGACTTCTCGCACCTGGACCCGGGCCAGAGCTACGTCAGCGACGCCAAGCAGCTGGACCGGCTGCTCCAGCGCGGTCTGACGCAGTACCAGGAGGACGACAACGGCCAGCTCACCGTGGTCGGTGACCTCGCCACCGACTCCGGCAAGGTGACCGACGGCGGTAAGACCTGGACTTACACGCTCAAGGACAACCTCAAGGACGAGAACGGCAACGTGATCGACTCGTCCGACATCCGTCACACGATCGAGCGCCTGTACGCGTCGTTCATCACCGACGGCCCGATCTACATCCAGAACTGGCTGTCCGGCTCGGGCACCACGTACCGCAAGGCTCTGCCGGACGGTCCGTACAAGGGCAAGCACCTGCCGGACTCGGTCCTGGCGACCCCGGACGCGAAGACCGTCGTCTTCAAGTTCAAGGACGCGCAGCCCGACCTCGGTCAGGCGCTGGCGATGCCCGGCTACTCCGTGGTGCCGAAGGAGACGGACACCAAGGAGAAGTACGACACGGACCCGGTCGCGACCGGCCCGTACAAGATCGCCGAGTTCAAGCCCGGCAAGTCGATGAAGCTCGTCAAGAACACGAACTGGGACCCGGCGACCGACTCGGTCCGTCACCAGTACGTCGACGGCTTCAACATCGAGTACAACCACGACGACGACGACCAGACCAAGACCCTCCTGGCCGACCGTGGCGAGGCCAAGAACGCCGTGATGTTCACGGGTCAGGTCGCCACCAACCAGGTGAGCAAGGTCGTGGGCGACGCCGCCGCGATGAAGCGCACGATCCAGGGCTACGCCCCGTACGTGTGGCAGCTCAACTTCAACCTCGACCGCATGACGGACAAGAAGGTCCGTGACGCGATCACCTACGCGATGCCGAACGCGCAGCTCTACAAGCTCGACGGTGGCGCCTACGGCGGTGAGACCGCGACCGGTCTGATGGCCCCGACGGTTCCGGGCTACGAGAAGGGTTACGACCCCTTCGGCAAGCTCAAGAAGCCCAACGGTGACGTCGCCAAGGCCAAGGAGCTCATCAAGGAAGCCGGCGCCGAGGGCAAGAAGGTCATCTACGCCTACGGCAACACCCCGGTCCGCCAGCAGCAGGCCGTCCTGATCTCCAAGCGCCTTGAGGAGATCGGTCTCAAGGTCGTCAAGAAGGAGATCGACTCCGCCACCTGGTACGAGCAGGTCGGCAAGGTCAAGAACGGTCTCGACCTGTACATGACCGGTTGGGGCCAGGACTGGCCGGCGGCTTCCACCGTCATCCCGCCGTCCTACGACGGTACCCAGCTGCAGGACGGTTCCTCCGTCTACTCGCACATCAACGACCCCAAGGTCAACGCCGAGATCGCTCGCATCATGAAGATCACGGACCCGGCCGAGGCCCAGAAGGCCTGGACCGCGCTGCACCACGACATCGTGGAGCGCATCAACCCGGCTGCCCCGATCTACTTCACCAAGGTGTTCCAGATCTTCGGCTCCAACGTCGGTGGTCTGCGGTACTCCAGTGACGCCAGCTACGTCGACGTCACGCGTCTGTTCCTGAAGAAGTAGCAACCCGCACAGGCCGATCCCGGGGGTGCGCACACGGCGGAGCGCGCACCCCCGGGACCTCAGGCCCTCTCCTGATGTCCCCCTCATTGCCGCCGTCCTGAGAGCAGCGACCAGCCATGCTTCGATTCCTCACTCGCCGGACGCTCGGCGCAGTCCTGACACTTTTCCTGATCAGTGCCGTCACGTACTTCATGTTCTTCGCCATCCCGCAGGACCCCGCACTGCTCGCATGTGGAAAGAACTGCACCCCGGACGCCCTGAAGGTCATTCACACGAACCTCGGCCTGGACCAGCCCGTGGCGGTCCAGTTCTGGCACTACATGGTCGGCATCTTCGCCGGTCGCGACCTTCCCGTGGGTGAGTGCGCGGCCCCTTGCTTCGGTATCTCCTTCGACAGCGGGCAGCCGGTGTGGGACACGATCATCGACCGTCTCCCGCTGACGCTCTCCCTCTCCGCCGGCGGACTCGTCGTCTTCCTCGTGGTGGGTCTGGGTCTGGGCATGCTCGCTGCCTGGAAGAAGGGCACGAAGGTCGACAAGACGGTCAGCTCGGCCTCGCTCGTGCTGAGCTCCCTGCAGATCTACTTCCTCGGCCCGGTCGTCCTCGGGATCTTCGTCTACAGCACGGGTTGGCTGGACAAGCCCAAGTACGTGCCGCTGACGGAGAGTTTCAGTGGCTGGTTCATGGGTCTGCTGATCCCGTGGCTCGTCATGTCGGTCATCTTCACGGCTCAGTACACGCGTATGTCGCGCTCGTCGATGATCGAGCAGTTGCAGGAAGAGCACGTCAAGGCGGCCCGCGCGAAGGGCATGACGAGTCGTTTCGTCTTCTTCCGCTACGCCTGGCGCGGTTCGCTCATCCCGATCGTCACCATCATCGGTATGGACATGGGTGCGCTCTTCGGTGGCGCCATGGTCACCGAACTCACCTTCGGTCTGGCCGGAGTCGGCCGCCTCGCCCGCGACTCCGTGGTCCTCAAGGACCTCCCGCTGACCATGGGCGTGCTGATCTTCAGCGCCGCCTTCATCCTGTTGTTCAACGTCATCGTGGACGCCGCGTACGCGTTCATCGATCCGCGCGTGCGTCTGTCCTAGGAGTACGACCGTGACCACACTCACCAAGACCGAGGACTCGCCCGCACCCTCCTCGTCCGGAGCCTTCCTGTCGGTGCGGGACCTGAGGGTCCAGTTCTCCACCGAGGACGGCATCGTCAAAGCCGTGGACGGGCTTTCGTTCGACCTGGAGCGCGGGCAGACGCTCGGTATCGTCGGCGAGTCGGGTTCCGGCAAGTCGGTGACCAACCTGAGCATCCTGGGGCTGCACAACCGGCGCAGCACCCAGGTCTCGGGCGAGATCGTGCTGGACGGCCAGGAGATCACCGGCGCTTCTGACAAGCAGCTCCAGACGCTCCGCGGCAACAAGATGGCGATGATCTTCCAGGACGCGCTGACCGCGCTCTCGCCGTACTACACGGTGGGCCGGCAGATCGCGGAGCCGTACATCAAGCACACGGGTGCCTCCAAGAAGGAGGCGCGTGCGCGGGCGATCGAGATGCTCGGCAAGGTCGGCATCCCCGACCCGAAGAACCGGGTCGACGACTACCCGCACCAGTTCTCCGGCGGTATGCGCCAGCGCGCCATGATCGCGATGTCGCTGGTCTGCAACCCCGAACTGCTGATCGCCGACGAGCCGACGACGGCCCTGGACGTCACCGTCCAGGCGCAGATCCTCGATCTGCTCAAGGACCTTCAGCAGGAGTTCGGTTCGGCGATCATCCTGATCACCCACGACCTCGGCGTCGTCGCGAACACCGTCGACGACCTGCTGGTGATGTACGCGGGCCGGGCCGTCGAGCGCGGCACCGTGCGTGAGGTGCTCAAGACTCCGGAGCACCCGTACACCTGGGGCCTGCTCGGCTCGATGCCGCGGCTCTCCCAGGACGTGGGCTCGGAACTGACACCGATCCCGGGGTCGCCGCCCAGCCTGCTGAACCCGCCGTCGGGCTGCGCGTTCAATCCGAGGTGCTCGTTCGTCGACATCGTCGACGGGAGCGGCCGCTGCGTGAACGAGCGACCCCTGCTTCCGGAGGGGCGCGGCTCTGCCTGCCACCTCACCGGCGAGCAGAAGCAGCAGGTTTTCATCGAGACGATTCAGCCCCGGCTGGGCTGATGTACCGGCAACTGGGGCTATGACCATGAGCGAGAACAAGAGCAACACCGCCGGTCCGGACACGGCTCAGGCGCAGCGGGAGCCGGATGTCTCGGAACCGCTCCTGAGCGTGAAGGGCCTGACCAAGCACTTCCCGATCTACGGCGGATTTCCCTTCAAGCGGCAGGTCGGTGCGGTCCAGGCCGTCGACGGCGTGACGCTGGACGTGTACCCGGGCGAGTCCCTCGGTCTGGTGGGTGAATCGGGCTGTGGCAAGTCGACCACGGGCCGGCTGCTGACCCGGCTGATGGAGCCGACCCGCGGCACGATCACCTACAACGGCCAGGACATCTCCCACGCCAGCCGTAGGCAGCTTGCGCCGATCCGGTCCGAGATCCAGATGATCTTCCAGGACCCGTACGCCTCGCTGAACCCGCGGCAGACGGTCGGAACGATCATCTCGGGGCCGATGGAGGTCAACGGGATCAACCCGCCCGGAGGCCGTGAGGCACGGGTGCGGGAGCTGCTGGAGACGGTCGGGCTCAACCCGGAGCACTACAACCGCTTCCCGCACGAGTTCTCCGGGGGCCAGCGTCAGCGCATCGGTGTTGCCCGCGCGCTCGCGCTCAACCCCAAGATCATCATCGCGGACGAGCCGGTCTCGGCGCTCGACGTGTCGATCCAGGCGCAGGTCATCAACCTGCTCCAGGAGCTTCAGCGTGAGCTGAACATCGCGTTCGTGTTCATCGCGCACGACCTCGCGATCGTCCGGCACTTCTCGCAGCGCATCGCGGTGATGTACCTGGGCAAGGTGGTGGAGGTCGCCGACCGCGACTCCCTGTACAACGCCCCGCGCCACCCGTACACGCACGCGCTGCTGTCGGCGGTGCCGAACGCGGACCTGGACGCGGACAAGACGGAGCGGATCCGGCTCTTCGGAGACGTGCCGTCGCCGATCATGCCGCCGTCCGGCTGCCGCTTCCGGACCCGCTGCTGGAAGGCGCAGGACAAGTGCGCGACGGAGGAGCCTCCGCTGGTGCAGCTCTCGGGTGCCCGTGAGGGCCACCTGACGGCCTGCCACTTCCCGGAGGAGCCGACCACGGAGAAGACCGGCCCGGACGTCGTTCTCGACCCCGCGCTGATCGCTCTGGAGAAGGACGCGGAAACGAAGTAGCAGGACCCTCCGGCGAAGCCGGGAGCTCGGGTGCCGGGACGCGGAAGCGTCCCGGCACCCGTTCGCGTTTCCGGGGCCTCGCGGAGGGAAAACGGGCGGCTCGGTCATCCCGCTGTCACGGAGGCTTCGGGAGCGGCGGGTTGTGGGGGAGTGCCGTCCGGCTTCGCGGGGGCGGACGGTGTGCGGTAGGCGCGCAGGGGAGCGTGGGTCGCGGCCACGGCGGCGATCGCCAGGGTGGCGGACAGCCCGCCGACGACCAGGGCGAGTGGCGCGGAGGTGGCCGATGCCAGCAGGCCACCGCGGAAGTTGCCGAGTTCGGGGCCCGCGACACCGATGACGTGCTCCACCGAGGAGACCCGTCCCCGGTACGCGTCCGGGGTCTCCAGCTGGACCAGGGCGCTGCGGGTGACGACGGACACGGTGTCGGCGGCGCCCGCCACGGCCAGGCAGCCGAGCGCGAGCCACAAGGGCCCCGCCAGACCGAAACAGGCCAGCGCCAGGCCCCAGACACCGGCCGCGCACAGCTGAACCAGTCCGCCGCGGCGCCACCGTGTCACCGTGCCGGAGAGCAGACCGGCCGTGATGCCCCCGACCGCGACGGCCGAGAGGAACAGGCCCAGGGTCTGCGGGTTTCCCTCGAAGCGGATCTCGTTGACCAGCGGGAAGAGCGCGACGGGCATGGCGAGCAGCGTGGCGGCCAGGTCGGTGGCCAGCGAGCCCCGCAGCGTCGGCCGGCCGAGGACGGCCCGCCACCCGCCGCGCTCCGGCCGGCGCCGGCCGGCCGGAGCGCCGGCGCCGTCGGGCCGCATGGCGGGCAGCCGGATCACCGCGAGCATCGAGACCGCCATGGCCACGGCCTGGGCCGCGTACGCGGCAGGGAAGTCCCAGCGGGCGATGACCAGCCCGGCCACCGCGGGACCGGCCAGCATCGCCGCCTGGAAGGAGATGTTGGTCAGCGCGAGACCGGCCGCCACCTGGTCGCCCGGCAACAGCCGGACCGGGAAGGTGCGCCGGGCAGGAGCTCCGAGGGCGCCGCAGCTCGTCCCCACCGCGACCAGGGCGAGCAGCAGCAGCACGTTGCGGTTGTCCGCCAGGGCCTGGGCGCACAGCCCTGCGGCGGCCAGCAGCTGGCCCGCGGTGGTGGCCCGCACCACGGCGCGTCGGTCGACGGTGTCGGCCAGGGTGCCGCCGAGCAGCCCGAACAGGACGATCGGCAGACCGGTGGCGAGCCCGATGGCACCGGTGCCCACAGGACTGCCGGTCAGCTCCCAGACCTGGGCCAGCACCGCCACATTGGCTATCTGGCCGCCGAGTTGGGAGACGGAGGTGCCGATCCACAGGTCGCGGAACGGCCGGTTCCCGCGCAGCGGGCGGGTGTCGAGGAACCGGGGACGGAAACGCCCGCTCATCGCGGTGGCTCGACGAGGTGGTGGAGGAGCCGCTCCCGCATGGACCGGCGTTCCAGCGCTCGCCGTACCTCCTCGACCACTCCGGTCATGGCGTGCGGGACCTCGTGGTCCAGCTCGGCGACCGTGGCGTGGGTGGCGCGCCACTCCGCCTCCAGGAACGGCACCAGCGACCGGCCGCGCTCGGTCAGGCCGATGTACCGGGTGCGGGCGTCGGGCCCGGGTTCGGAGGTGACCAGATCCTCCTTGCGCATGGCGGCGACGGTCTGGCTGATCGCGGAGTGCGAGCGGTTCAGGGACTTCGCGAGCTCACGGATGGTCAAGGGTCCGGTGTGGGCGAGCCGGATGAGCGGATAGGCGAAGCGGGGCCGTACGCCCTCGATGCCGCGCTCGACGTAGACCTGCTCGATCTCGGCGTCCATGGCCGCCAGCAGCTCGTGCAGGGAGTGCCAGGGATCGGGCAACGCTGTGGGATCAGGTGATGTCACAGCGCTAATATAACAGCGCTTGGATAATGCGATGGAGTGGGCCGCTGCGGGCCGATGTGGGCCGGTACGGGTCTTGATCGGGGGTCCGGGTGCTGCATACCGTCGGGCGGTGGAAACGCTCCGGCCCGCCGCCCGGGTCATCTGCCTCGACGCCGCCGACCGCCTGCTCCTGCTGCGCTGGCGGGATCCGGTCGACGGATCATGGCTCTGGGAACCGCCCGGCGGCGGCATCGAGCCGGGTGAGACGCCACTGGTGGCGGCGCGGCGCGAACTGGCCGAGGAGACCGGACTCGACCCGGCTGCCGTCGTTGACCGGTGGGTGCCCGTCGACCGTGACCTGTGGTGGCGGGGCAAGCGGTACACCGGGACGGAACGCTTCTACCTCGCCCGGTTCACCGACGAGCGGCCGTCCCTGCTGCGGACCGGTCTGCTCCCCGACGAGCAGGCGAGCCTGGACACGCACGCCTGGCTCGCCCGGCCGGATCTGGCCGCGCTGCCGGACCCGGTCGAGCCGCCGCAGTTGCTGACCGTGCTCGACGCACTGGTCCCGGACGGGCCGTGGAGCGGGCGGGGCCGGCCGGTGTGAGAGCTGACCGCGTCAAAGGGAGAGGGTGGCCGCCGCCCCCGTCCGTTCGAGGATGCGAAGGGCGTCGGCCGCGGCCGGTGACAGTACGGCGTCGTCCCGCAGTTCGGCGAGCGGGACCCATGCCGCCGCGTCCGTGGAGCCGTCCGTCTCGGCCACCGTCGGCGCCCCGCCCTTGAGTGTGACGACGTAGAACAACGCCGTGAGGCTCCAGCTCACCCCGTTCCGCCGGGCCGCGTAGGTCCGCGCGTCGGCCAGCCGGGCGCCCGCGAGTTCCCGTCCGGTCTCCTCCAGGAGTTCACGGGCCAGCGCCTCGACGGGCTGCTCGCCCGGGTCGATCCCGCCGCCCGGCAGGTGCCACAGCCCCGGCGCGAAGACGGGTGAGGCGTCCGACAGCCGGGCCAGCAGGAGGCGATCGTCCTCTCGTGCGATGGCGTATGCCGAAACGCGGGTCCGTACCTCGGCGTCCATGATTCCCGCCCCTCCTTCGTGTGCGTGAGCCGACAGGTGCGTGAGCCGGCAGGTGCGTGTGTCGAAAGATCAAACCCTGACGCCGGATTGCGCGCCAGTGGCCCCCGTCCACCCGCATGGCCCCACTGAGCTCGGATGGCGGGAGTAAATGTGCGAGAAGTCCGCTATGAGGCGATATTTGACCTCACGTAAGACGGAGCACTACGAGGAGGCACTCCATGCGCGGAGCCACACAGGTCAAGTGGGCCGCATGTGCGGTGGCCGTCGCCCTGACGGCGACGGCCTGCGGCGGAGGGGACAGCGGCGGCGGTGGCGGTGGCGCGGACGGGATCGTGAGCTCCTCCTGGGGTGACCCGCAGAACCCGCTGGAGCCGGCCAACACCAACGAGGTGCAGGGCGGCAAGGTCCTCGACATGATCTTCCGGGGACTCAAGAAGTACGACCCCAAGACCGGCGAGGCGACGAACATGCTCGCCGAGAAGATCGAGTCCACGGACAGCCAGAACTTCACGATCACGGTGAAGGACGGCTGGACCTTCAGCAACGGCGAGAAGATCACCGCCAAGTCGTTCGTGGACGCCTGGAACTACGGCGCCCTGCTGAAGAACAACCAGAAGAACGCCTACTTCTTCGGTTACATCGACGGATACGACAAGGTCCACCCCGAGACCGGGACCGCGAGCGCCACCACGCTCTCCGGCCTCAAGCAGGTCAACGACATGACCTTCTCGGTCAAGCTGACGCAGAAGTTCTCCCTGTGGCCCGACACCCTCGGCTACCCCGCCTTCGCGCCGCTGCCCAAGGCCTTCTTCACGGACCACGACGCCTGGGTGTCCAAGCCGATCGGCAATGGCCCGTACACGATCGACAAGTACACCAAGGGCTCGTCCATGAACCTGCGCAAGTGGGACGACTACCCCGGTGACGACAAGGCGAAGAACGGCGGGATCGACCTCAAGGTCTACACCGACAACAACACCGCCTACACCGACCTGACGGCCGGCAACCTCGACCTCGTCGACGACGTGCCCGCCTCGCAGCTCAAGAACGTCAAGGCGGACCTCGGCGACCGCTACATCAACACCCCGGCCGGCATCATCCAGACGCTCGCGTTCCCGTTCTACGACAAGCAGTGGAACACCCCGGGCGCGATCAAGGTCCGCCAGGGCCTCTCCATGGCGATCAACCGCGAGCAGATCACCAACCAGATCTTCCAGAAGACCCGCACCCCCGCATCCGACTGGACCTCTCCGGTCCTCGGCGAGGACGGCGGCTTCAAGAAGGGCCTCTGCGGCAAGGAGTGCACGTACAACGCCGCCGACGCCAAGAAGATGATCGAGGACGGCGGCGGCATCCCCGGCGGCCAGCTCAAGATCTCGTACAACGCGGACACGGGCTCCCACAAGGAGTGGGTCGACGCCGTCTGCAACAGCATCAACAAGGTCATGGGCAACAACAAGGCGTGCGTGGGCGCCCCGATCGGCACCTTCGCCGACTTCCGCAGCCAGGTCTCCCAGCAGAAGCTGAGCGGTGCCTGGCGCGCGGGCTGGCAGATGGACTACCCGCTGATCCAGAACTTCCTGCAGCCCGTGTACTACACCAACGCCTCGTCCAACGACGGCAAGTGGAGCAACGAGCAGTTCGACGACCTCATCAACAAGGCGAACGCCGAGTCGGACAAGGCCAAGGCCGTCTCCACCTTCCAGGACGCCGAGAAGGTCATGGTCCAGCAGATGCCCGTCATCCCGCTCTGGTACCAGAACGGCAGCGCCGGCTACTCGGAGAACATCACCAACGTCTCCCTGAACCAGTTCAGCGTCCCGGTGTACGAGCAGATCGAGGTCAAGTGACCCGATAGGCAGCCGGGTGGCCGGGTGCGCCACGCACCGGCCACCCGGCTTCCCCGTCCCGCGACTCCTCAGCCCAGAGACTTCCGACCCCGCGACCCCCGGAGCCCTTCATGGGACGTTATGTGATCCGGCGGCTGCTGCAGATGATCCCGGTCTTCTTCGGCACCACGCTGTTGATCTTCCTCATGGTGAACGTGATGGGTGACCCCATCGCGGGTCTCTGCGGCGACCGCCAGTGCGACCCGGCGACCGCCGCCCAACTCCGTTCGGAATTCGGCCTCGACAAGCCGGTCTGGCAGCAGTACCTGACCTACATGGGGAACGTCTTCACCGGCGACTTCGGCACCGCGTTCAACGGGCAGAAGGTCACCGAGCTGATGGCCACGGCCTTCCCCATCACCATCCGCCTCACCCTCGTGGCGATCGTCTTCGAGATCGTCATCGGCATCAGTCTCGGCGTCGTCACCGGTCTGCGCCGCGGCCGCCCCATCGACACCACGGTGCTGATCCTGACGCTGGTCGTCATCTCCATCCCGACCTTCGTCACCGGTCTGCTCCTCCAGCTCCTGCTCGGTGTGGAGTGGGGCGTCATCAAACCCTCCGTCTCCAGCGAGGCCCCGCTCAACGAGCTGATCATCCCCGGACTCGTGGTCGCCTCCGTCTCGCTGGCCTACGTCACCCGGCTCACCCGTACCTCGATCGCCGAGAACGCCCGCGCCGACTACGTGCGCACCGCGACCGCCAAGGGCCTCCCCAGGCGCCGTGTGGTCGTCCGCCACCTGCTGCGCAACTCGCTGATCCCCGTCGTCACCTTCATCGGTACGGACGTGGGCGCCCTGATGGGCGGGGCCATCGTCACGGAGCGGATCTTCAACATCCATGGCGTCGGCTACCAGCTCTACCAGGGCATCCTGCGCCAGAACTCGCAGACCGTCGTCGGGTTCGTCACCGTCCTGGTCCTGGTCTTCCTGGCGGCGAACCTGATCGTCGACCTGTTGTACGCCGTACTCGACCCGAGGATCCGCTATGCCTGAGCAGACACCGGACGAGGCGATCTCGTCCGCCGGAGCCGGCGGAACGATGGACCTCGCGCTCGACGAGGGCGACTCCCTCGAGAAGACTCCCGGCGGCCCCCGGGGGACGGGCCCCGGCACCAAGCCGCAGAGCCTGTGGACCGACGCCTGGCACGACCTGCGCCGCAACCCGGTCTTCATCATCTCCGCGTTGATTATCCTGTTCCTGGTGATCATCTCCATCTGGCCGCAGCTCATCGCCTCCGGCGACCCGCTCGACTGTGACCTGGACAAGTCCCAGGAGGGCTCCCAGCCCGGCCACCCCTTCGGGTACGACGGCCAGGGCTGCGACGTCTACACCCGTGTCGTCTACGGTGCCCGCAACTCCGTCACCGTCGGTATCTGCTCCACCATCGGCGTCTCCCTGATCGGCTCCGTCCTCGGCGGTCTGGCCGGATTCTTCGGCGGCTGGTGGGACGCGATCCTCTCCCGCCTCACCGACGTCTTCTTCGGTATCCCCGTCGTCCTCGGCGGCCTGGTCTTCCTCTCCGTGGTGACCAGCTCCACCGTCTGGCCGGTCATCGGATTCATCGTGCTGCTGGGGTGGCCGCAGATCGCCCGTATCGCCCGCGGCTCCGTCATCACCGCCAAGCACAACGACTACGTCCAGGCGGCCCGGGCACTCGGCGCCTCCAACGGGCGGATGATGCTGCGCCACATCGCACCCAACGCCATCGCCCCGGTCATCGTCGTCGCGACCATCGCGCTGGGCACGTACATCTCGCTGGAGGCGACCCTGTCGTTCCTCGGCGTCGGCCTGAAGCCACCGGCCGTCTCCTGGGGCATCGACATCTCCGCCGCGTCCCAGTACATCCGCAACGCCCCGCACATGCTCCTCTGGCCCGCCGGGGCCCTGGCGGTCACCGTGCTCGCTTTCATCATGCTCGGCGACGCGGTGCGCGACGCCCTCGACCCCAAGCTGCGCTGAGGAGTCCGCTGCCATGTTGCTCGAAGTGCGCGATCTGCACGTGGAGTTCCACACCCGGGACGGGGTCGCCAAGGCCGTCAACGGGGTCAACTACTCGGTGGCCGAGGGCGAGACGCTCGCCGTGCTCGGCGAGTCCGGCTCCGGCAAGTCGGTCACCGCACAGGCGATCATGGGCATCCTCGACATGCCGCCCGGCAAGATCAGCGGCGGCGAGATCCTCTTCAAGGACCGCGACCTGCTGAAGCTCAAGAAGGAGGAGCGCCGGAAGATCCGCGGCCAGGAGATGGCCATGATCTTCCAGGACGCGCTCTCCTCCCTCAACCCCGTGCTGACCGTGGGCCAGCAGCTCGGCGAGATGTTCGTCGTGCACCGCGGGATGTCCCGCAAGGACGCGAAGGCCAAGGCCGTCGAGCTGATGGACCGGGTCCGCATCCCGGCCGCGAAGGAGCGGGTCGGCAACTACCCGCACCAGTTCTCCGGCGGGATGCGCCAGCGCATCATGATCGCGATGGCGCTGGCCCTGGAACCCTCGCTGATCATCGCCGACGAACCCACCACCGCCCTCGACGTCACGGTCCAGGCCCAGGTGATGGACCTGCTCGCGGAGCTCCAGCGCGAGCTCAACATGGGCCTGATCCTGATCACCCACGACCTGGGCGTCGTCGCCGACGTCGCCGACAAGATCGCCGTGATGTACGCGGGCCGCATCGTGGAGACCTCACCGGTCCACGACATCTACAAGGCGCCCGCGCACCCGTACACCAAGGGCCTGCTCCGTTCGATCCCGCGCCTGGACCAGAAGGGCCAGGAGCTCTACGCCATCAAGGGCCTGCCGCCCAACCTGCTGCACATCCCGCCCGGCTGCGCCTTCAACCCGCGTTGTCCGATGGCCCAGGACGTCTGCCGCAAGGACGTGCCGCCGTTGTTCGACGTGGCGGAGCACCGTCAGAGCGCCTGCTACTTCTGGAAGGAGACGCTCGATGCACGCTGATCACTCGGGGCGCAAGGGAGCGCGCGAAGAGGGCGAGGTGGCACGCGACCTCCTGGCCAAGTCGCGGGAGGGCAGCGCGTACGCGGGCGGCGAGCCGATCCTGGAGGTACGCGACCTCGTCAAGCACTACCCGCTGACCCAGGGCATCCTGATCAAGAAGCAGATCGGTGCCGTCAAGGCGGTCGACGGCGTCTCCTTCGACCTGGCGGCCGGCGAGACCCTCGGCATCGTCGGTGAGTCCGGCTGCGGCAAGTCGACCGTCGCGCGGATGCTGGTGCACCTGGAGCAGCCGACGTCCGGTGCGATCCGGTACAAGGGCGAGGACGTCACCAAGCTGTCCGGCCGCGCGCTGAAGGCCGTGCGCCGCAACATCCAGATGGTGTTCCAGGACCCGTACACCTCGCTGAACCCGCGGATGACGGTCGGAGACATCATCGGGGAGCCGTACGAGATCCACCCCGAGGTCGCCCCCAAGGGCGACCGGCGGCGCAAGGTCCAGGACCTGCTGGACGTCGTCGGCCTCAACCCGGAGTACATCAACCGCTATCCGCACCAGTTCTCCGGCGGCCAGCGCCAGCGCATCGGCATCGCCCGCGGCCTCGCGCTCAACCCCGAGATCATCGTCGCCGACGAACCCGTCTCGGCCCTCGACGTCTCGGTCCAGGCCCAGGTCGTCAACCTGCTGGACCGGCTTCAGGCGGAGTTCAACCTCAGCTACGTGTTCATCGCCCACGACCTCTCCATCGTCCGGCACATCTCCGACCGGGTCGGCGTGATGTACCTCGGCCGGTTCGCGGAGATCGGTACGGACGAGGAGATCTACGACCACCCCACGCATCCGTACACCCAGGCGCTGCTCTCCGCGGTGCCGGTGCCGGACCCGATGGCGCGCGAGTACCGCGAGCGGATCATCCTGCACGGCGACGTTCCCTCGCCCGCCAACCCGCCGTCCGGCTGCCGCTTCCGTACCCGCTGCTGGAAGGCGCAGGAGCGGTGCGAGCTGGAGGTGCCGCTGCTGGCGGTCCCGGCGGCCTTCCGGCTGACGGAGAGCCCGGCCAGGCACGATTCGGCCTGTCACTTCGCGGAGGAGAAGCGGGTGGTGCCGCCGGAGGGCACGCTGGAGCAGGTGGGCGACGGCGGCGATGGGGCCGCGGGGCCCGGACCGGACGTGGAGGAGGTGGACCGGGAGGCCCGGAAGCCCCCGCGGTCGGAGCCGCAGCAGGAGCCGCCGTCACGGACGGAGCCGCAGCCGGGCCCGTCGCCCGAGGCCGAAGCGGCGCCCTCGCCGGAGGCGGGGGACGAGGACGACGGCCCGCCGCCCTCCGGCAGCAGCCGGGTCGGCTGAGCCGACGGACCGTTAACGCGAGGGCAACTCGGGCGTCTCACGTCCGATATACGGACCCGTCAGCATGGACTGCGTACGGCCGTGCGGGTGCCGTGGACCGGCCGGAAGGACGTCACGTCCCTCCGGCCGGTCGCCCGAAGGACCGCTCCGGCGGCCCTCTTGTCGGGAGGCCGGGCGCGGGGGAGTATCGCTGGGGTGATACTCACCCGTGGAGCAAGAGTGACCGGCGCCGCTCTCTGCGCGGTGCTCGCCCTGATCGTCGCGAGCTGGCTCGTACGGGACGTCAGGGCCGTGGACGCCGACCAGCTGTGGCGCTACTGGGCCGGTTTCGGCGAAGCGCGTCCGCAGGCGATGCCCGCGACCTCGCCCCTGGATGTCGCCCTCCTCGTGGTGTACGTCGCCGCCGCCGTCGCCGCGCTGCGCTCCTCGGTCGCCGCCACCGTGCTCGTCGCCACCGGAGTGATCACCCTCGCCGTACGGCTGCCCGGGCTCTGGGGCATCGGGAGCCACCGGATGGAGTCGGTCTTCTCCGACGACCTGCGCTCACGGGCCCTCATCTGCGCCTTCGCGGCCCTCGCCGCGGGCATCGCGCTGTTCATCACCGCCGGGGCCGGCCGCCGTCCGCCCGCCGGCTCCTACGAACAGCTTCCGACCCGGCCCGGGCCGGGCGCCTCCGTCGCCGCGTTCCTCATGCTGGGTGCGGCCGGAGCGGTGCTGATCGCCTGGGAGATCCGCCAGATGGTGCGGTACCCCGAGATCTATCCCGAGTGGTACGTGGGCGGTGACCGGGTCCCGCACGGCGTGATCGACCCGCCGCCCGGCTGGGGCACGGCCGCGCTGGCGCTGCTCTGCCTCGTCGCGGGGGTGAGCGCCCTCTTCCACGCCGTGCACGCGCGGCCGTTCGGGCTGGTGGCCGCCGCGCTGCTGCTGCCCGGCGGGGTGCTGGGGGTGGCCCGGGTCGTGCACTACGACCTGCTCGACCACTTCGGTTCGCTGTCGACGGAGACCCAGCTCACGCTCCTGAGCTGGATCTTCGAGCTGCTCGCCGCGCTGGTGGTGCTGATCGCGCTGGCGCCCAGGGGCTTCGCCGACGTGCCCGGGCCGTACGGGCCGGGGCAGGGACCCGGGTACGGACCTCCCGGCCACCACCCCACCCCGTACCCGGGGCAGCAGCCGCCGGCCCCGGGCTACGGATACCCGCAGGGCGGCGGCTTCGGACCGCCCCCGCCGCCCTCGCAGCCGCCGCCGGGCTGGTAGGTCTACCTGCTGAGTGAGCGCTTCAGGAAGTCCACCTGGAGCAGCAGAAGGTTCTCCGCCACCTTCTCCTGCGGGGTCATGTGCGTCACCCCGCTCAGCGGCAGCACCTCGTGCGGGCGGCCCGCCGCGAGGAGCGCCTGCGACAGCCGCAGGGTGTGCGCGACCACCACGTTGTCGTCCGCCAGCCCATGGATGATCATCATCGGCCGCACCTGGTCGGCGGCGTGCGAGAGCCCTTCGTCGGTGACCAGCGAGTTGTACGCGTACACCTCCGGCTGCGTCGCCGGGTCACCGAGGTAGCGCTCCGTGTAGTGGGTGTCGTACAGCCGCTGGTCGGTCACCGGGGCGCCCACGACCGCCGCGTGGAAGACGTCGGGCCGGCGCAGGGCCGCCATGCCGGCCAGGAAGCCGCCGAACGACCAGCCTCGGATGCCCACCCGGCCGAGGTCCAGCGGGAACCGCTCCGCGAGGGCGTGCAGCGCCTCGACCTGGTCGTCGAGGGCGAGCGGGAGATCGTGCTTGACGGCCTTCTCCCAGCCGGGCGAGCGGCCGGGGGTGCCACGGCCGTCCGCGACGATCACGGCGAAGCCCCGGTCCGCGAACCACTGCGAGGTGAGGTACGGATTGTGGGCGGCGAGGACCCGGCGGCCGTGCGGTCCACCGTACGGATCCATCAGGACCGGAAGCGGACCATCCGATTCCTTGTAGCCCGTGGGGAGCAGCACGGCGCACGGAATCCGCCGTGCGCCCCCTTCGGTGAGCCGCGGCCGCGCGGACAGGACCGGCTGCTCCGCGTGACTGGGAACCGTGGCGATCTGCTTCCCGTCCCGGAACACCCGGACCGTCGATCCCGGCGTCTCCAACGCGGTGGAAACCATGACCGTCACCCCGCCGGACCGGACCGCCGTATGCACGCCCGCGCCCTCCGAGACCCGCTCCACGCCCAGCTCGTTGACCCGGTAGACGTGGCTCTCGCCGATCTCCGGCTGGGCAGCCCGCTCACCCGCCGACGCCGTGACGAGGATGTCCGACTCCCCGATGTCCAGCACCGCCTGGATCTGCAACTGGGCCCCGGTCAGTGGCCGGTCCCCGACCGCGAGGACCCGCGCGCCGCCCTCGTCCGCGATCCGCACCAGCCGCCCGTCCGGCGCCCACGCGGGCACTCCGGGGAACAGGTCCAGCCACACGGGGTCCTCGTCCACGTGCACCGTCCGGGTCGCGCCGGTCTCCGGGTCCACCGCGAGGTAGCGCTGACTCTGCTGGTCACGGGCCTGGACGAGCAGCAGCGGCGCCCCGTCCGACGACCAGTGCACCTGCGCCAGATACGGGAACCGGGCCCGGTCCCACACCACTTCGGTGCGCTGTCCGGCCAGGTCGACGACGAAGAGCCGCACCACCGCGTTGGGCGTCCCGGCCGCCGGGTACGCGACCTCGGCCGGCTTGCGGTCCGGGTTGGCGGGATCGGCGATCCACCACCGCTGCACGGGGCTGTCGTCGACCCGGGCGACGAGCAGCCGGTCCGACTGCGGCGACCACCAGAAGCCCCGTGAGCGCTGCATCTCCTCGGCCGCGATGAACTCCGCGAGCCCGTAGGAGACATCCGCGTCCTCCGGCTCCGCGAGCGCCGTGTCCCCTTCGCCGTCGGCGCCCACGACGCGCAGCGCGCCCTTGGACACGTATGCGATGTGCCGCCCGTCGGGGGAGGGGCGCGGGTCGATCACCGGGCCCGGTACGGGCAGGGCGCGTGCCGTCCCGGCCCGCAGCCCGGCGACGTACACCTTCCCCGAGAGCGCGAACGCCGCCAACTCGGCCGCCGCGTCCACCGCGTAGCCGACGATCCCCGACGACCCCTCGCGGCTCCGTTCGCGACGGGCCCGCTCCTGGGCCGAGAGCCGCTCCGCCGAACCGCCCAGCAGCACCGCCGGATCGGCCACGACCCGCTCCCGAGGGGCCGCGCCGTCGCTCAGGTCCAGCACCCACAGCCGGCCCGAGCGGTCGGTGCCCGAACCCGAGCGCACGAAGACCACCCGTTCACCATCGGGTGAAACCGTGAACGCGCGCGGTGCACCGAGGGTGAAGCGCATCGTCCGGGCCAACTGCAGCGGGAAGGTGATCTCTGGCGAAGTCATATGCCGAACCTATCCGCCCGCCCCACCGTCCGTGCGCCCCTCGTGCTGCTGTGCCCCGATCAATGCCTTGCCACGGATAGTTATGATCCGTAGCGCTCGGTGGGTATGAACCTGCTGGCTCCATGCGTGCTGCCCGTCCCGACCGTACAGATGGAGGTGAACCGCCGTGGCGCTCTCGATTTCGGCGGTGGTGCTGCTGGCGATCGTCGTCTTCCTGCTGATCCGGAAATCCGGACTGAAGGGCGGACACGCGGTCGTCTGCATGCTGCTCGGTTTCTATCTCGCCAGCTCGTCCATAGCGCCCAGCATCTCCGAGCTGACCACGAACCTGGCCGGCGTGATCGGAGGCATCAAGTTCTGACGCCTGAGACCGTGCGTGGTCCGGCGGTGCGCTCCGGTGCCCGCGGCGCGTGTGCGTGTGGCTCTTCGCCCGCCGGGGCGTGGCCGCCGTCGCTGCCGGGGACTGCCGGCTCGTAGGGTGGTCCCCATGACGGACCTTCCCGCCCGGCGTCTGCTCCTGGTGCACGCGCACCCCGACGACGAGTCGATCAACAACGGCGCCACCATGGCCAGGTACGCGGCCGACGGCGCCCTGGTCACGCTGGTGACCTGCACGCTCGGCGAGGAGGGCGAGATCATCCCGCCCGCCCTCGCGCACCTCGCCGCGGACCGGGACGACTCCCTGGGCCCCCACCGCCGCGGCGAACTCGCCGCGGCGATGAAGGAACTCGGGGTCACCGACCACCGGCTCCTCGGCGGCGCCGGCCGGTACCGCGACTCCGGAATGATGGGCACCGAGCAGAACCACCGCCCGGGCGCCTTCTGGTCCGCCGACCTCGACGAGGCCGCCGGGTACCTCGTGGAGGTGATCCGTGAGGTGCGCCCCCAGGTCCTGGTGACGTACGACCCCGAGGGGGGCTACGGGCACCCCGACCACATCCAGGCGCACCGGGTCGCGACGCGCGCCGCGGAACTGGCCGCCGACCCCGCGTACCGCGCCGCCTCCGGCCCCGCGCACACCATCGCCAAGATCTACTGGAACCGGGTGCCGCGCCCGGTCGCCGAGGAGGGCTTCGCCCGGCTCCGGGCCACCGCCCCCGACGCGTTCCCGGGCATCGCCGCGATCGACGACGTGCCGGGTGTGGTGGACGACACCCTGATCACCACCGAGATCGACGGCACCGGACACAGCGCGGCAAAAGTCGCGGCGATGCGGGCGCACGCCACTCAGATCGCGATCGACGGTCCCTTCTTCGCCCTGTCGAACGACCTGGGGCAGCCCGTCCTCACCACCGAGTACTACGAGTTGGTGAACGGTGCCCCCGGCGCCGCGGACGGAACCCGGGAACACGATCTCTTCGCGGGCCTGACGGAGGCGCACCGATGAGCGGCAGCAGGCCGCGCGCCACGCGGACCAACGCACCTCCGAGGGACATTCCGGCCACCGGCCTGGCCGCGCCCCTCAACCCGCGCCGGATCGCCGCCCTGCTGGGCCTGGCGGTCCTCGGCGTGCTCGTCGGCATCGCCGGAACACTCGTCCAATCCGCCTGGTTTCCCGGCGGATTGCTGCTGGCCCTGCTCGCGTGCGCGGGCCTCTTCCACGGGGGCCGCAGCCTCATGGGCACGCAGCCCGGGGCCCTGGCCCCCGCCGCGGGATGGCTGATTTCGGTCATTCTTCTGCTGGGCGGAAGACCGGAAGGGGACTACGTCTTCGGGAACGAACTCGGCCTCGCCCTCTTCATGCTGGGCGGCATGGCCATCGCTGTGATCTGTGCCACCATGTCGCGGGCGCCCCAACTGGGGGCCGACAGCGGCCGACCTGGCAAGTAATGTGCCACGTCCCATCCCGTAATGCCCCCTGTCCGTCCGGGGGGTGCGCAGTCGTTTCCCCCGGTCGCGGGGTGTCTGTCGGCCGCGGCCAGTAAGGTGGTTCGCGCGCCGAGCCGTCCCCTGGCCTGCGGCATGGGGGAAGTACGGGCGGCGGAGCCAATCGGGAGAACCTGCTTTGAGTCGTGAAACTGACAGTTCGTCCTCCGGGCCCCAGGGCCGCGGAGGAGCCGCGTACCCCTCGGGTACGCCGCCGTACGGATCCCGCCAGTATCCGTCGCTGCACCCTTCGCAGGACGCCCCGGAGGAGTCCCCGGAGCCTGCGGATCCGCCTCAGTCCGACGAGCCGAGGACCGAGACGACGCTGACGACGCGTATCCGGATCAACATTCCGGGCTCGCGCCCCATCCCTCCGGTCGTCATGCGTACGCCCATGAGCGATGTCGACGGCTCCGGTGGCGAGCGCACCGGCTCCACCCCGCGCCCGGGCGCCTCCGCGTCCAACGGCGCGCAGGCGGCGCCGGCCGTGCCGGGGCCCGAGTCCCGGGACACCGCTGTCGCGGCGGAGCCCGCGGCCGAGAAGCCGGCCAGGGAGAAGAGCGGCAGCGACTGGTTCGCACCGCGCAAGTCCCCGTCGGCCGCCCCGGCGGGCGCGAGCGCCCCTTCCGGCACCCCGCCGAACGACGGCACGGACGGTGCGGGTTTCCGGGCCGGCGGCCCGGAGGGTCCCGGTGGCACGGATGGCGCCGGCTTCGCGGCCGGTGGCTCCGGCAGCCGGCCGGACGGTCCGGGTTCCGGTCCCTCCGGCCCGCCCCCCGGCGGCCCCCGCGCCGATCTGCCCTACTTCTCCGACGGACCGCAGCGCGCCGGTGACCCGGGCGCGCCCGGTCCCGACGCCTTCGGTGGTGACGGTGCCGGCGGGCCCCGCTCCACGCCGAACCTCGGGGTCCGTACGCCCGGACCGTCCGGCCCCACCACGGGACCGGCCACCGGCGCCTCGGCACTCACCCCGGACCTCGACGGCCGGGCGCCGTTCGGTCCCGGTCCGGGCGGCGCGGCGGGCCCCGGCGGCGCGCAGGGCCCCGGCACCCCCGGCGGCGTGCCACCGCGGATGTCGGACGACACCGCCGTGCTCACCCCGCAGTTCGGGCCTGGCCCCGCCGGCCCGGGGGGCAACGTCTCGGGCGACACGCTGAACAGCGGCATCCCCGTCGTGCCCTCGGAGCCCCGCCGGGGCGGGCCGTCGCCGTTCCCCGGCGCCGATTCCACCCCGCGGATGCCGGACAGCCCGATGGGCACCGGACCGGCCGGGCCGGGCGGGTTCGCCGACCGGGCGCCCAAGCCCGCCGCCCGTACGGCCCCGGAACCCGCGGCGCCGAGCGTCCCGGCGAAGAAGGGCCGCTCCAAGCTGGTCATGCTCTGTGTGGCCGCCGTCTGCGTGCTCGGGGTCGCCTACGGCGCCGGACTGCTGATGAACCACTCCGACGTACCCAAGGGCACCACCGTCCTCGGCGTCGACATCGGTGGCGGGACCAGGGACGACGCCGTCGAGAAGCTCGACGCCGCGCTCGGTGAGCGGTCCACGGCCCCGCTCCAGTTGACCGTGGACGGCAAGAAGACGCAGCTCACCCCGGACAAGGCCGGACTGTCCCTGGACAGCCAGGCGACCGTGCGCGCCGCGGCGGGCAGCGACTACAACCCCGTCTCCGTGATCGGCTCCCTGTTCGGCGGCGAGCGCGTGGTCGACCCGGTGATCCCGGTCGACGAGGAGAAGCTCGGCGTCGCGCTGAAGGACCTGGCCGGTGCCTCGGGCTCGGCGAGCGACGGCACGATCAAGTTCGTGCCGGGCAAGGCCGTCGCCGTCCCGGGCAAGCCGGGCAAGGCGCTCGACGTCAACCAGTCGATGGTCTCGGTACGCGACGCCTACCGCGCCCAGGTCGAGACGGGCAGGGCGAACACCGTCCAACTGCCCGTCACCGCCAGCGAGCCCACCATCAGCCAGGCCGAACTCGACCGAGCGATGAAGGAGTTCGCGGAGCCCGCGATGTCCGGCCTGATCCACATCAAGGCGGGATCGAAGGAGATCCCGTTCGGCCCGGCCAAGTCGCTGCCGAAGATCCTCTCGATGGTGGCGGTCGACGGCAAGCTCGTCGACCACTATGACAAGAAGGCCATCGAAGAGCTCTGCGGAAGCACCTTCGACGGGATCATGGTCACCAAGGGTGACGGTACGAAGCACCAGGTCGGACCGGACGACGTGGCCTTCGCGATGAGGGGCGCGCTGCTCGGCAAGACGGAGGCCGAGCGGACCGTCACGATCGACCTCGGCGGCAACGGCTGACACCGGCATCCGCGCTGTCCCGGCGCATCCCACCGCCCCCGACCGGAGCCCCGGCCGGGGGCGGTGGCGTATCCGCCCGGCCCCGCCGTCACACGTACGGCATGACATCTGTCATCCCGGATCCACGACCCGTGACCCTGCCGGGCGCACCCCCGCCTGAGCCAGGCTGGACGCATGACAACGACAGCCCCCGAAGCCACCGCGGCCAAGACCGCCGTGGTCAGCTTCGACCAGGTCAGCAAGGCCTACGGAGACGTACGCGCCGTCGACGGGCTCACCCTCGACCTGCACCCCGGTGAGACCGTGGCGCTCCTCGGTCCCAACGGTGCCGGCAAGTCCTCCACCCTCGACCTCCTCCTCGGCCTGCGCACCGCCGACTCCGGGACGGTCCGCCTCTTCGGTACGACCCCGCAGGCGGCCATCGCCACCGGCCGGGTCGGCGCCATGCTGCAGTCCGGCGGCCTCATGGAGGACGTCACCGTCGGCGAACTGGTGGGGCTCGTCTGCGATCTGCACCCCAGGCCCTACCCGGTGAGCGAGGTGCTGGCCCGGGCCGGCATCGCGCCGATCGCCGGCCGCCTGGTCAACAAGCTCTCCGGCGGCCAGGAACAGCGCGTACGGTTCGCCCTCGCCACTGCCGGGGCCAACGACCTCATCGTGCTGGACGAGCCGACCACCGGCATGGACGTCACCGCACGCCAGGCCTTCTGGGCCACCATGCGCGAGCAGGCCGACCAGGGCCGTACCGTCCTGTTCGCCACCCACTACCTCGAAGAGGCCGACGCGATCGCCGACCGTGTCCTGGTCCTGCACAAGGGCCGGATCCTCGCCGACGGCACCGCCGCCGAGATCAAGGCGCGGGCCGGGGCCCGCCGGATCTCCTTCGAGATCGAGGGCGCGATCGACGAAGAGGCCCTGCGCTCCCTGCCGTTCCTCTCCACGCTCGACATCACCGGCCACCGCGTCCGTATCCAGTCGCACAACGCCGACGCGACCGTGCACGCCGTCTACGGGCTCGGCCTCTACCCGCGCGAACTCGAAGTCGCCGGACTCGGCCTGGAACAGGCCTTCGTCGCCATCACCGAGGCCGAGGAGGCCAGGACCAAGTGAAGACCCTCATCAGGCTCGAAGTGACCCGCACCCTGCGGAACAAGAAGTTCATGTTCTTCTCGATCATCTACCCGTCGGTGATCTACCTGCTGATCTCCGGCACCCAGAACACCACCGACAAGGTGCCGCACACCGATCTGACGCTGCAGTCCTTCTTCATGGTCTCCATGGCCTCCTTCGGCGCACTGACCGCCGTCCTGATGGGCAACAGCGAACGCATCGCCAAGGAGCGCGAGAAGGGCTGGGTCCGCCAGCTGCGACTGACCGCACTGCCCAGCCGCGGCTACGTCCTGGCGAAGATCGCCGGCGCGGCCATGGTCACCCTGCCCTGCATCGTGGTCGTCTTCCTCGTCGCGGCCTGTGCCAAGCACGTACGATTCGACCTCTGGCAGTGGTTCGCCCTCACCGGCGTCATCTGGGCCGGCTCGCTGGTCTTCGCCGCGCTCGGGGTGGCCATCGGCTACCTCGCCAGCGGCGACGCGGTCCGCCCGGTCACGATGATCATCTACTTCGTCCTCTCCATCCTCGGCGGTCTGTGGATGCCGAGCGCGACCTTCCCGCAGTGGGTCCAGAACATCTCCGAGTGGCTGCCCACCCACGCGTACGCTGCACTCGGCCAGGCCGTCGAGATGGGCGGCGCGCCGCACGCCAAGGACGTCGCCATCCTCTGTGCCTACTTCCTGCTCTTCGCGGGCGGTGCCGCCTGGCTCTACCGGAAGGACACCCTGAAGGCATGAACGAGGACGAGATGCCCGTGGGTATCGGGCGCCCGCCCACGAACACCAAGCAGGCCGGGACCAAGCTCCTGTGGATCGGCATCTGGCTGGCCTTCATGAGCGCGCCGGTCAAGGACCTCGCCGACGGCAACCACACACCGTGGGCGACCGCGCTCGGCACCCTCGGTCTGCTGGTCTTCGTCGGCAGCTATCTCGTCCTGGTCTTCCGCCACACCTCGAAGGCGCTGGACCCCTTCCGGGTCCGCGCCGCCCTCGCCTTCCTCGGCGCCCTCGCCGTCCTGCTCTCCCTGACGTTCGGCACGCCCTGGCTCGTCCTGTTCGTGTACGTGTCGGTGTCCGTCGGCGCCACCCTGCCGATGCGGACCGCCCGTTGGCTGATCCCCGCCGTCACCCTCGTCCTGGTGGCGATCGGCCTGACCGGCGAGCACCCCCGCGAGATCATCACCGCCCTGGTCTTCCCCGCACTCCTCGGCGGCTTCGCGATGTCCGGCGTACGGCAGATGATCCGCACCACGATCCAGCTCCGCGAGGCCCGCGCCACCGTCGCCCAGCTCGCCGCCAACGAGGAACGGCTGCGCCTGGCCCGCGATCTGCACGACCTCCTCGGCCACTCCCTCTCCCTGATCACCCTCAAGAGCGAACTGGCCGGACGGATGCTCCCCGACAATCCGGAACAGGCGGCCGCGCAGGTCGCCGACATCGAACAGGTCAGCCGCCAGGCCCTCGTGGACGTACGCAGCGCCGTCACCGGCTACCGCAGGCCGACGCTCCCCGGCGAACTGGCCGGGGCCAGGACCGCCCTCGCCGCCGCCGGGGTCACCGCCGACATTCCGGCCGAAGCTCCCCAGGACCTCCCCGAGGACCTCCCGGAGAAGGCGGAGGAGGTGCTCGCCTGGGCGCTGCGGGAAGCCGTCACCAACGTCGTGCGCCACAGTGGCGCCGGGCGTTGCACGGTCGCCCTCGCCCCGCGCCAGACCCTCGACGGACGCGTCCTCGAACTCACCGTCTCCGACGACGGCCGCGGCGCCTCCGGCGCGACGCGGGGCAACGGCCTCACGGGCATGGCCGAGCGCCTCGCCACGGTCGACGGGACGCTCACCACCCGGGCCACCGACCCCCGTTCGGGCAAAGGCTTCACCACGGTCCTCAGCGTTCCCCTCGAATCCGGCCTAGGATCCGGGGAATGAGCATGATCAGACTCCTCCTCGCCGAGGACCAGTCCATGGTGCGCGAGGCCCTCGCGGCACTCCTCGGCCTGGAACCCGACATCGAGGTGGTCGCCCAGGTCGCCCGCGGCGACGAGGTACTGGCCGCGGCCAGGGAACACTACGTCGATGTGGCCCTGCTCGACATCGAGATGCCCGGCATGACGGGCATCGAGGCGACGGCGGAACTGCGCCGCGACCTCCCCGGCGTCAAGGTCGTCGTCGTCACCACCTTCGGCCGCCCCGGATATCTGCGCCGGGCGATGGAGTCGGGCGCGGACGCCTTCCTGGTGAAGGACGCACCCGCATCCCAACTCGCCGAAGCCGTACGCAAGGTGCTCGCCGGGGAACGCGTCATCGACCCCACCCTCGCGGCCGCCGCCCTCGCCGACGGCGCCAGCCCGCTGACCGAACGCGAACGCGATGTGCTGCGCACCGCCGCGGACGGCTCGACCAACGCGGAGATCGCCGCGGCGCTGCACCTGTCCCAGGGCACGGTGCGCAATTACCTCTCCATGGCGATCCAGAAGATGGCGGCGCGCAACCGGGCGGAGGCGGTCCGGATGGCACGGGAGAAGGGCTGGCTGTAAGGGCCGTTCACCGGGCCGTCGAGACGAGCCCCGCCTCGTACGCGATGATGACGAGCTGCACCCGGTCCCTCGCGTCGAGCTTGGCCAGCAGCCGGGTCAGATACGTCTTGGCCGTGGCGATGCTGATGACGAGCCGCTCGGCGATCTCCGCGTTGGACAGCCCGCTGCCGACCAGCACCAGCACCTCGCGCTCCCGGTCGGTGATCGCCGTGAGCGGACGGGACGGCGGGGCGGTGGCGGGCCGGCCCGCGAACTCCTTGATCAGCCGCCGGGTCACGCCCGGTGCGAGCAGCGCGTCGCCGGCCGCCACCACCCGGACCGCCGCCAGAATGTCCTCCAACGCCATGTCCTTGACCAGGAATCCGGCCGCCCCGGCGCGCAGGGCGCCGTACACGTAGTCGTCGTCGTCGAACGTGGTCAGGACCAGCACATGGGCCGTTGCAGGGCTCGCGGCGATCCGCTCGGTGGCCTCGATGCCGTTGAGGCCCGGCATCCGGATGTCCATCACCACGACGTCGGGGGCCAGTTCGGCGGTCAGCCGGACCGCCTCGTCGCCCGTTCCGGCCTCGCCCACGACGTCGAGGTCGGTGGTCTCGGCCATGACCATGCGCAGCGCGGTACGTACGAGTGGCTGGTCGTCGGCGAGCACCACGCGGATCGGTGGCGCAGCGCCGGGGGCCGCGTCGCTCATGCCGCGTCCTCGGCGGACGCCGCGACGGGCACGGGCACGGGCAGCCGGGCCGTCACCCGGAAGCCGCCCTCCGGGGGCGAGGCCGCGACGAACTCGCCGTGCAGCAGGGCGACCCGCTCCCGTATGCCGACGAGGCCGAACCCCGCTTCGGGGGCGGGGCCCGCGCCCCGGCCGCGGTCGGTCACCTCGATGGCGAGCTCCTCCGAGCCGTACACGACCGACACCCGGCAGGAATCGGCCGCGGCATGGCGGACCACGTTGGTCACCGACTCCTGGATGATGCGGAACGCGGAGAGGTCGATGTCCGGCGGCAGCGGACGCCGTTCGCCGGCCCAGTGCACCTCGACCCGGACGCCGGCCGCGGTCGTGGTCCTCGCCAGCCGTTCGACATCGGCGAGGCCCTCCGTGGGACGCAGCGCCGCCTCGTACCCGGGCTCGGCCTCCCGCAGCGCGCCCAGCAGCCGGCGCAGCCCCGACAGCGTTTCCCGGCCCGCGGTCTCCACCGCGCTCATCGCCTCCCGGGCGGCGTCCGGCCGGGTGTGCACGACGCGGGCCGCCGCGCCCGCCTGGAGGGCGATGATGCCGACGCTGTGCGCGACCATGTCGTGCATCTCGCGGGCGATCCGCAACCGCTCCTCGACGACCGCCTGCTCGGCGGCCCGCGCGGCCAGGTTCTCGCCGTGCCGGCGCGACTCGTACGCCGAGCCGCCCAGCAGCCAGGCGACGACCGCGGTCAGCGCGACGACCAGCTCCGCCGATGTGCCGACGTCCCACCCGGCCAGCAGCCGGACGCCGAGGAAGCCGAAGAGAGTGCCGAACGCCATCAGGAGGGCGGCGAGGGCGGTCCGGCGCGACCGGGTGGCGGCGATGAAGTACAGCGCCACGTCGGCGGCCAGGAATTGGGCGAGCGGTATCTCCCCCACACTCAGCGAGACGGTGGCGACCGCGGCGGCGCCCAGCACCAGCGCCATGGCCTTCAGCGGACGCCGCTCCAGAGTCACGCACCCCGCCGCCGCCAGGGCCGCGGCGATCATCTGGGTCAGCAGACCGTCCCACCGGTAGAAGAGGACCCCGGGGCGGACGGACGGCTGGTACTCCCCGGGCAGCCGCATCCGCACGAGGAAGGTGAGCAGCACGCCCGCATACCAGCCCGCCCCTACCCACCAGCCGGGCGGGATGAGTTTGAGTCGGGGCAGCGAGGGTGTTGGCGACATGTGCCGATCGTAGCCAGCGCCCAGCGAGCAGGCATCGGACCACGGTTGTACACCCTGGGTCGACACCGGCCCCTGCGAGTGTCAGCGGTGGGCCGATGCCGAACGGGGCCGGTGGACGGCACCGTTGGCACCGTGATCGAAGTCAACGGACTGACCAAGCGATACGGCGCCGCCACCGCCGTCAAGGACCTCACGTTCACCGTTCGGCCGGGCGAGGTCACCGGCTTCCTCGGACCCAACGGGGCCGGCAAGACCACCACGTTGCGCATGCTGCTGGGCCTGGTCGAGCCGACCGCCGGAACGGCCACCCTCCAGGGCAGACGGTTCCGCGACCACCCGCGCGGACTGCGTCACGTCGGCGCTCTCCTCGACGCGGGCGACGTCCACGGCGGCCGCACCGCCCGCGCCCACCTCGCGATGCTGGCCCGCAGCAACAGCATCCCGCGCGCCCGGGTCGACGACGTGCTCACGGAAGTGGGCCTGACCGACGTGGCCCGCCGCCGCATCGGTGGCTTCTCGCTCGGGATGCGCCAACGCCTCGGCATCGCGACCGCGTTGCTCGGCGACCCGCCGGTGCTCCTCTTCGACGAGCCGCTCAACGGGCTCGACCCGGAGGGTGTGCTGTGGGTGCGCGGCCTCTTCCGCCGGCTCGCCGCCGAGGGGCGCACGGTGTTCGTCTCCAGCCATCTGATGACCGAGATGGAGAGCACCGCCGACCGGCTCGTGGTCATCGGCCGCGGTGAACTCATCGCAGCCGAGAGCCTGACCACCTTCGCCGCCCGCGGCACCCGGTTGAGCGTGACCGTACGCACCCCCGACGCCGTCGCGCTGACCCCGCTGCTCACCGCCGAGGGCGCCGAGGTGGTCCCGGACGGTGACCGCCTCTCGGTCACCGGCCTGACCGCCGCCCGGATCGGTGAGCTCTCCCTCCAGCACCGCGTCCTTCTCCATGAACTCACCACCATCGGGGCCTCGTTGGAGGAAGCGTTCATGGAACTCACCGCAGACAGCGTCGAATACCTCTCAGGAGAGCCCCGATGACCGTGGCGACGACCGCCCCCGCAGCCCGTGTGGCGCACGACGGACCCCGCAGCCGCTTCGGTGACCTGCTGGCCGCCGAGTGGCTCAAGATGTGGTCGCTGCGCTCGACACCCTGGATGTACGCGATCACCGCACTGGCCGTCATCGGGTTCAACGCCGGTACGGCGTACGACCAGTACAAGTACTGGTACCAGTACGACGAGCACGGCCGCGAGTCCTTCATCGCCAACGGCTCGCCGCTCATGGACGCCTTCACCGGGAACGCCGCCATGGTGCTCGTGCTGGCCCTAGCCGCCATCGGCGCCGTATCGATCACCGGTGAGTACGGCAGCGGCCTGATCCGTACCACGTTCACGGCCGTGCCGGCCCGCCGTCAGGTGATGGCGGCCAAGGCGCTCGTCCTCGCCGCGGTCACCACCGTCTTCGGCGCCCTGGTCGCCCTGGCCTCGTTCGCCTCGACCCAGGCGATCCTGTCCGCCCGGGACGCCTCGGTCTCCCTCGACCACCCGGGCGCCGTGCGCGTGGTGGTGGCCTCCGCACTGCTCGCCCCGGTGGCCGCGCTCGCCGGCCTGGCGATCGGCTCGGTGATCCGCCATACCGGAGGGTCCGTCGTCGGGTGCGTGGTGGTGCTGCTCCTGCTCCCGATGGTCCTCAGCGACCGCCGCCACCTCACGGCGGTGCTCCAGCACACGCTGCCCTTCAGCGCGTGGCAGCGGCTGTCGGTCTCGGGCTTCCAGCAAGCGCCCGAGCTCTACCCGTGGACGGCCGGCGGAGCCTGGGCGGTCTACGCCCTGTGGGCGCTGGCGGCGTGCGCGGTGGCCGTGGTCGCGGCGGACCGCCGCGACCAGTGACGTCCCCAACTCCTCTGCCCCGCAATATATTTCAGAAACCTTCTGGAAATCTTTGCGACACCTCTTGACGTGTTCACCGCCGTGGCGGCAGGCTCCGAACTCCCCCCACGGTGGCCAGGCGCGTGGCCACCCACGCCGGGTGCGGACCCCACATCCGTACCCGCGAACGAAGGAGCCGCAATTGAGTTCCCGCGTCGCTCGCGCGACACTGGCCGGCCTGCTCGCAGCCGCCGGTATCACCGTCCTCGCCCCCTGGGCCTCCCAGGCGACCCCGCCGGGCGAGAAGACCGTCACCGCCACGCTGTTCGAGTGGAAGTACGACGCGGTGGCCCAGGCCTGTACGGACTCCCTGGGCCCGGCCGGCTACGGCTACGTGGAGGTCTCGCCCGCCTCCGAACACATCCAGGGTGACCAGTGGTGGACCTCGTACCAGCCGGTCAGCTACAGGATCGCCGGGCGCCTCGGTGACCGCGACGCCTTCGCCTCGATGGTGGAGAGCTGTCACTCCGCCGGGGTGAAGGTCGTCGCCGACGCCGTCATCAACCACATGTCGTCCGGCTCCGGTACCGGGACGGGCGGCACCGCGTACACGAAGTACGGCTACCCCGGGTACTTCCAGGACCAGGACTTCCACGGCTGCCGCAAGGACATCAGCAACTACGGCGACCGCAACGACGTCCAGACCTGCGAACTGGTCGGCCTGGCCGACCTCGACACCGGCAGCGACGCCGTCCGTACGACGATCGCCGCCTACCTCTCGGACCTGCGCGGTCTGGGGGTGGACGGCTTCCGCATCGACGCCGCCAAGCACATGTCCGCCGACGACGTCGCCGCGATCAAGGGCAAGATGGCCGACCCGGGCTTCTGGGTCACCGAGGTCATCCACGGCGGTGGTGAGGCGGTGCAGCCCGACGAGTACACCGGCGTGGGCGACGTGGACGAGTTCCGGTACGGCGGCCACCTCAAGAGCGCCTTTCAGGGAGGCGGCATCACCGGTCTGAAGAACATCGCCGACGGCAAACTGGCGAGCGGCAGCGCCCGTACGTTCGTCGACAACTGGGACACCGAGCGCAACGGGTCGACACTGACGTACAAGGACGGTGCGACCTACACCCTGGCCAACGTCTTCATGCTGGCCTCGCCCTACGGCTCCCCGAACGTCTACTCCGGCTACGAGTGGTCGGACAAGGACGCGGGCCCGCCGAACGGCGGCGCGGCTGCGTGCGGCAGCGGTGGCTGGACGTGTACGCACGCGCGGACGGCCATCGCCGGCATGGTCGGCTTCCACAACGCCACGGCGGGCGCGGAGTTGACCGACTGGTGGGACAACGGCTCGTCGGCGATCGCCTTCGGCCGCGGCGACAAGGGCTTCGTGGCCCTCAACAACGGTGATGGCGAGCTTCAGCAGACGTTCGCCACGTCCCTCCCGGCGGGCACGTACTGCAACGTGGCGCAGGCCTCCCCGGATGCCTGCGACGGCAATACGGTGCAGGTCGGCGAAGACGGCACGGTCACGGCGACGGTTCCGGCGAAGGGCGCGCTGGCGCTGCACGGCTGATCCGGGCGGCGGGGGAGCGCCTCCGGGGTACCGGAGACGCTCCCCTTGCGGCCTTGCGGCCTTGCGGCCGGGCGGTCAGCCGGGTCAGGCGATCCGGCCGTCACGCGGACGGGGCGTCACGCGGACGGGGCGTCGAAATAGTGCCCCTTGTCGAGGTCCTCGATCAGCCCCGGCTGTTCGGGCTGCCATCCGAAGGAGGCGCGGGTCAGGGCGCTGGAGGCCGGGCCGTCCACCCCCACGAGGCCGCCCAGCCAGCCGAAGTGCGCGTCCGCGTCCTCGGACGGGACGGAGGTGACGGGGAGGCCGAGGCGGCGCCCGATGGTGTCGGCGACATCGCGGATCGGGACACCCTCCTCGCCGACCGCGTGCAGCGTCGACCCCGCGGGGGCGGCCTCCAGCGCGAGGCGGACGAGGTGGGCGGCGTCGGCACGGTGCACGGCCGGCCAGCGGTTGGAGCCGTCGCCGACGTATCCGGAGACCCCCTTGTCGCGGGCGATGCCGACCAGCGCCGCCATGAAGCCGTGATCCCCTTCGCCGTGCACCGTCGGGGGGAGGCGTACGACGGACGAGCGGACGTTGCGCGAGGCGAGGGAGACGGTCAGTTGGGCCGTGGCCAGCCGTGCCCGCGCGGCCGCGAAGGGTGTCGGCCAGTCGGGGCTCTGCCCGTCCTCCTCGGTGGCGACCCGGCCCGGCGCGAGCCCGAGCGTTCCTGAGGCGATGACGAACGGCTTGCCGGAACCCGCGAGCGCCTCGCCGAACGTCTCGACGGCCAGTCGGTCCGCGGCGGCGGCGCCCTCGAAGCCCCCCGAGAAGGCGATGTCGTGCTTGAACGCGAGGTGGATCACGCCGTCCGCGCCGACAGCCGCGTCGCGCAGGGTGCTGATGTCGTCCAGGTCCCCGCGCACCACCTCGGCTCCCGCGGCGACGAGCGCCTCGGCCGAGGAGTCCGAGCGGGCGAGCCCCACGACCTGATGGCCCGCCTCGATGAGCTCGGGAACGACGGCGGAACCGATCCAGCCGGACGCGCCGGTCATGAACACACGCATGGGAGACCTCCCGGGTCGGTCGACGGCTCCGGTCGTGCGCTACGAGGAACCATCGATGTCAGCAACTGACATCACCCTACTCCTGATGTCTGTCACTGTCATCGCATAGAATCGGCGGCATGGGTCGATGGGAGCCGAACGCGCGGGGCCGCCTGGAGCAGGCGGCCATGGAGCTCTATGGCGAACGCGGTTACGAGCAGACGACCGTGACCGAGATCGCCGCACGGGCGGGGCTCACGGAGCGGACGTTCTTCCGGCACTACGCCGACAAGCGCGAGGTCCTGTTCGGAGGCTCCGCTCTGCTCCAGGAGCTTTTGGTGGACACCCTGGCCGAGGCGCCCGCGACGGCGGCACCGATCGACGCCGTGGCTGCGGCACTCCGGGCTGCCGCTGCCGTGTTCGACGAGCGCCGCGAACAGTCGCAGCGTCGCCAGAAGGTCGTCTCGGCCAACGCGGAACTGCGGGAACGTGAGCTGGTCAAGCTCGCCTCGCTGTCCGCGGCACTCGCCGAGTCCCTGCGGACCCGCGGCGTCTCGGAACCGGCCGCGAGTCTGGCGGGGGACGCGGGCATCGCCGTCTTCAGGGTCGCGTTCGAGGGCTGGATCGAGGGGGCCGACGACCGGCCCATGGGCGCGTACATCGAGGAGGCCCTCGACGGGCTCAAGGCCATGATGGCGGGCGGCGGGGCCTGACGCGGGCGCGCGCGGCCGCGGACATGCATGGAGGGGCCTGACAGCAGTGCGCCCCGCCGTGGAAGGGCGGGGCGCACTCTCTTGCGTGTGTGTGGGGGAGGGCTCGCTAGGGGAACGACACCACCTGCGACGGAATGGTGTCCGTCCCCGAGGTGGGTGATCCGGTGTCGTTGATGACGTGTTCGTACTGGCCCTGTCCGCCGAGGGAGACGACGAGCAGGTCGTGGAACTTCACGCCGGGTTTCACCGGTGCCTGGAATCCGTGGTCCTGGCGGATGGTGGGGTCGACGTTGAAATAGCAGTAGCTGCCCAGGCCCCAGCCTTCGTGGGTGGTGACGGAGTCGTCGACCTTGTAGGCCGCGTAGCCCTTGGTGTCACCGTTCTGGATGGCTGCCTGGTTCGGAGCGTCGTACGCCTTCTCGTTCTGGAAGAAGATCGTCTTCCCGTTCTCCCCGGACCAGCGGACGTCGTACTTGTTGAAGTGCTCCACGAACAGGCCCGTCGCGAGCACGTTGTCGCCGTTGACCTGGAGGCCGTAGTCGGCCCGGTTGGTCTCCCAGCCGACGCCCTCGCCGTGGTCGGCGCGCCACAGCCAGGTGTGGTCGATGATCGTGTCGTTGCTGTTGACGACCATGCCGGTGGTGGCCTTGCCGGCTCCGGCGCCACCGACCCGGACGAACACGTCCTGGAGCGAGGTCGGGTTGTCGGCGTGGCTTGCGGACGCGCCCTCGGGGCCGACCTCGATCAGCGTGTCGGAGTTGGTGGGACCGGCGTCGACGAGCAGCCCGGCGAGCTTCACGCCGTCCACGTCACCGACCTTGATGGCCGTGACACCGTTGTCCGGAATGATCGTCGCGAGACCGAGCCCGAGTGCGACGGTGTCGGCGCGGTCGATGTTGATCGTCTGGTCGACGTGGTAGATCCCGGGAGTGAACAGCAGGTGCAGACCCTGGTCCACGGCCGCGTTGATGGTCTCCGCGGTCGCGCCGGGCTTGACCACGTAGAACTGGCTCAGCGGAATGGACTCACCCTGCGGTGTGCCGTTGGCCCATGAGACACCGTGCGCGTTGGTGCGCTTGGCGGGTACGAAGACCTTGTAGTCGTTGCCGTCCAGGTAGAGGAACGGCTTCTCGCGGGAGACCGGGGTGTTCTCCAGGGTGGTGTACGGCGGTTCGGGGAAGCTCTGGGCGGGTGCGCCCTCGACGCCGGAGAACGTCATGTTCCAGACGCCGTTGCCCCAGCCGCCGATCGAGCTGTCGCGGGTGTACCACTGCTGCTGCGAGTACGGGCCGACCTGGCCGTCGATCTTGCTGTCGGCGATGTACCCGCCACTCGCCCAGCCGTAGCCGTCGGGCGCGAGGTTGAGTCCGCCCTTGACGTGCATGCGGCGGAAGGGGGCGGCCTGGGAGACCGCCCAACGGTCGGTTCCGCTCACCGGGTTGAGGGCGAGGTTCTCGGCCGAGCGCCAGAAGTTCTGGGTGGCGTTGCCGTTGAACCAGCCCGCGTCGACGGTCACATCACCGTTGAACGTGGTGTCGTCCGGGTTCAGTCCGAGGCCGGCGATCTGGGTGTAGAAGCCGATCTGGGCGTTGATCTTGTCGTACGTGCCCGGCTTGAACATCAACGCGTAGCGGCCGGTGCCGAACTGCGCCGACTCCTGCTGCTTGAACACCTCGTCGACCTTGGCCTGGATATCGGGCATCGACGGGTCGAACACCATCACGTTGGGTCCGAGGTCACCGCCGCCCTCGACGGCCTGCGCGTCCTCGCCGAAGGCGGTCTGCGCCGTGGGGACGGCCATCAGTAGGGAAACGGCGAACGCGGCGAACCCGAACGTACGGGTCCGGCGCCTGCGGCGGGAGGCGGGGGCTCCCGTGGGGGGAGTGGTGGGGGGTTCCGTGGGGGGAACATGCATGGGGGGTAGGTCTCCTGAGTCGTGGTACGGGTGACACGACGGGCTCTTCGGAAAGCCTCTGAGAGCGCTCTCTGACGAGAGTTGATGCTTCCGCCGCCACCTGGGAAACGTCAAGAGGTGTGCAACAGAAGCCTCATCCAACCCCTCCAGGCGCAACAATTAACGCCAACAGAACGGCAATTGGCCCGTTCTGCGCTCAGTTAGGAGTGCGGTTGCCTTCAGGAGATCGAGAGATCGCCCAGCCGGGTGCGCCTGCCTTTCGGCGCCGGCGACCCGGCCGGTTCCGGCATGCCGCCCGCCGTCACCGGACGGGCGGCGCCGAGAGGCCTCAGGCCATGACGACCGAGTAGCTGTCCAGGGTGACCCAGGTGATGTCGTTCGAGGCCGTGGCGCCGAAGACGGTGATCTTTCCCGCGGTGTTGACCTCCACCCGGCAGGAGTTGATG